>JAEWZN010000012.1 GCA_023395255.1 Deferribacteres bacterium | reverse complement strand
GCTTCGCACGGCGCAGTCCCATCCTTGGTACGGTATACGTCATTGCGAACCCTGAAAGGGTGAAGCAATCTCTGTTTTGTCATTGCTCAGAAAAACCTGCGTCCTTGCAGTTTTTCTTCACTCGCAGCCTGTGCAGTAAAACTGCTTGCTGCTCTGGTTACGCTTGCGTTCCTCGCATTCGCTGCGGTACGCACTCCACGGGCACATCCATGTGCCTGAATCAATGCTTCGTAATCTCTATGTATATTTAGAGACTGCCGCGTCACTTCGTTCTTCGCAGTGACGCTGAATACGTCACCCCCAGGTAATCTTGCCGCCGTTAAAGCCTATCACCGCCATAACAGGCAGATTAAGGAGCAGAAGACCGTTGTAGAGGTTGGAAACTCCTGTCCCGGCAGCCGAAATAGACGGATCGCTGAACCTCAGCCACATTTCCGCCATGCACATAAGAAACAGCAGGGCTGAGAAGGCTATCTTCGTAACAAAGACATTAGAGGTTGCATAGTGATAGTTCACCCACCAGCTGAAAAAGCCGGAGGCTATTGTGGGGACGAGGGCAACACCGCCGGCCACCATGCAGTGAAAGGCTGTGGTCTCAAAGCTCGGTTCTCCGGTGAACAGGAACATAAGCTGCATAAACACCGCAAAGCTGAGAAGCCCCATGGGGAAATGAATGAACATAGGGTGCGGGTGGAGCTTTCGGTAAACATCTCTCAGCATCGCCTTAAGCTCATCGGATGAGGATGTCTGAATCTTTGCCACTGATTCCGTGAGCACATCAACAGGTTTTATTCTGGAAAAAACCTCATCAGTGTGCGGCGCTTTGTCCAGATCCTCAGTGAGATCCCGTCCGGCAAAGTGCCTCTTAACGTGCTGACCGTTTTTCCACAGTCTGCTCTCCGTAACATCATAAACGTGGCCTTTGTAGCCTATATACGCCCTGCGCCCTTCTTTACCGTCAAACTTGCTGAGCTCTTCCCTGTCCAAATCCGTACCTCCAAAAAAGCATATTCCGGGGCTTTACCTCAGATTTACCTTTTGGCAATTATCATTTAAACTATAAGAAAATATACCAGAATGCAGAATCAAGTTCCACCGCAATCGGTCTGCTTGACAAAAACATTCCGTACATCTACATTTTATTGAACACACAGCGGAGTCGCAATGAAAAAAATCAGTATTGACAATGCGGAAGGTCAGGTTCTCGCATACGACATCACAGAAGTTAGCCTGGAGAAGAAAATAAAGAACAGAGCATTCAAGCGCGGACATGTAATCTGCGCGGATGACATAGAGTATATGAAAAACCTCGGCCGCAGAAACATTTTTGTTATGGACGGCAATGACACGGATGTTCATGAGGATGACGCAGCAAAAATGGCCGCACCCCTCGCCGCAGGTGAAAATGTCACCTACGACAAGGAGACCAGCGAAGGAAAAGTTTCATTCTATGCGGAAATTGACGGCGTTTTCCATGTGGACAGAGAAAAACTGCTGGCGGTAAACAGCCTTGAGATCCCCTCCATGCCCACCCTGCATGACGGTTTTCCAGTGAAGAAAGGCGCTCAGGTGGCAGCTTTCAGGATAATCCCCCTTGTCTGCACTGAGGAGCTGATGAACTCTGTCAAAAGCATCCTCGACAAACCTATATTAAGCGTTAATCCATACAAAATAAAAACAGCCTGCATTCTGGTAACAGGGAACGAGGTTTACGAAGGGCGCATCAAGGAAGGCTTCATACCCAAGCTTTCCGCAAAGCTCAATGCAATGGGCGTTGAAGTTGTAGCAACCGCAGTAGCCCCCGATGACAGAGAGCACATAACCCGTGAGCTTAAAAAAATGCTTGAGCTCACCGACCTTGTACTCACCACAGGCGGAACCAGCGTTGACCCTGATGATGTCACCACAGATGCCATAAAGGACGCAGGAGTGCAGATAATCTGCAAGGGCAACCCCATACAGCCGGGGAACAACTGCTCCATAGGCTACATAGGAGAAAAAACCGTGGTCTGTGTGCCTGCTGCGGCTCTGTTTTTCCATGCAACAGCGCTGGACATATATCTGCCGAAAATACTGGCACAAGAAAAAATAACTAAAGAGTTCATAGCAAATTCCGGTCACGGCGGCCTGTGCCACTTCTGCGAGAAGTGCCATTATCCCGTCTGTCCGTTCGGGAGGGGCGGCTTATGATAAGCTGGCAGGAAGCAAAATCCATACTTAACAGCCTTGTAACAACCTACGGAACAGAAAAAGTTTCGGTAAGGGAAAGCTGGGGCAGAACTCTGGCGGAAGATATAACAGTGCCCAGAGACTACCCGGATGTAAATAAATCCGCAGTGGACGGCTATGCCTTCAGACATGGCCGAAAAACCTACAGGCTCACGGGGGAAGTAGCCGCCGGAGAAAAAAGCGGCCCGTCCGTAGAGGCTGATGAAACCATATTTGTAATGACCGGAGGAACTGTCCCCCACGGTGCGGACACTGTTGCCCGTGTTGAAGACTGCGAAGATAACGACGGAATTATCACCATCCCCGAAACTATCCCCGCGGGAGATTCCGTCAACCTAGCCGGAGAAGAGGCCAGAAAAGGCGAAGCCGTAATCAGAAAAGGCGTAGTCATTGACAAGGGGCTGTACCCTGCCCTGTTTTATCTGGGCAAGGCCGAGGTTGAGGTTTATAAAAAACCCCGTGTGGCCGCATTTGTCACCGGTGATGAAATCCTTGAAGTGGAAGAAAAATTCACCGAGGGAATGGTTTTTGACACCAACAGGCGCATTCTGGAAAGCTGTCTGAACTCCGTGGGCATAACCCCTGACTTCTTTGGCCCCATCGGGGACACGGAAGCGGAAGTGGCAAACGCTTTCAAGGAAATGTGCAGGGATCACGACATAATTATATCCTCCGGCGGCGTTTCCATGGGGAAATATGACTTCGTGAAAAAAGTGTTCAAAGAGCATGACTTCGAACTTTTTATAGAGAGAACGCGCATCAAACCCGGCAGCCCGCTCATGGTGGCCAAAAGAGATAACAAGCTCTTCCTCGGCATGCCCGGCTACCCGGCAGCGTTTCTCACAAACTTTGTTTTCTACGCTGTGCCTCTTTTCAGGAAGGCTCTCGGCGTGACTGACTTTGAAAACAAGATCCATAAGGCAATCCTGAAAACCGAGATGAAGGCAAGAAAGGGGCGCATGGATGTTGACAGGGCTGTCGTAACTGTGGAGAACGGACGCTACTGCGCCGCCGATCCCGGTTCGCAGCTCACCTCCCACTTCATCAACTTTGCGGCGGTGAACGCCCTTGTGCTTATTGATGAAGACAAAAATTCGCTCCCCGCAGGTTCGGAAGCGGACATGATACTTATTCCGTAAAAACAGTGCCGCCTTCCGAAAAGGCGGCATTTTTATTTCAATTATCATAGAACAACAGCGACTTATTGCTTTTTTTGCTGTAAAATCAGGTATGACCATTTATCTTAGAGGGGCGGGGCAGTATAATTATGGCGGCGTATGATTTTGTTCTGAATGGGGATTTGCGTATTCTGAATATATCCGGAAAAGCAGAATCTTTTCTCGGATACGGCATTTCAGATCTCAGGGGAAAAGCTTTCATAGATCTCATAAAACCGGACTATCATGAAAGGACAGCTTCCGCCATTGGGCATGGCGAACAGGACTTCTGTTTTATCCTTGATGCAGGAAGTCTGTGGCATTTCATTGAGTTCGAACCTGCCCCCCTGCCCGATGGCACAACGGGAATCAGCATATCAAACCTTAACCCGCTTGCCTCTGACAGCGGCAAAACATTCAGCAGTTTTGCCGGCTTCATTGAAAATATGTTCGACATTTACTACACAGCAGACATTTACGGCAATATAACCTCTATCTCCCCTTCTGTTTTCATATATTCCGGCTTCACCTCGGAGGAGCTCGTAGGGAAAAACCTCGGCAGCGAGCTGTATGTTAACCCTGCAATGAGGGAAACATTCAAAGAGCTGATAGGAATCAACGGAAAAGTCTCAGCTTTTGACGCTCCTCTGTTCAGGAAGGACGGCAGTGTTTGGTGGGTCTCCACTTCCGCACACTTTATCAAAAACAGCAAGGGCGAAGTCATAGGCGTTGAAGGGATAGCCAGAGACATCACCGACCATAAGGAAGGACTGGAAAAGCTTTTGAGAGGGATAGAAACCAGATATAAAACCCTCTTTGAATCGGCAACAGATGCTATCTTCATTGTGGATCTGCGCACCAAACGGATTGTGGATGCTAATGCCGCAGCACGGAACATGACGGGCTACAGCCTAGATGAGCTCCGCACACTCATCCCCGAACAGGTTCACCCGCGCTATGAGTTTGAAAAAGTCCATAACTACATAATACGCAAGCGGGAAGAGTTCGGCCTCAAGGAAACGGTGAGGCTCGACTTCCTCAATAAACACGGCGAAATAATCCCTACTGAGATAACAGCATCCGTCATTACGGAGGACGCCAGGAAGTTTTCCATTGATGTGGCAAGGGATATTTCCCAAAGGCTTGCCACAGAAAAAAAGCAGCGCGAACAGGAACAGATGCTTGTTCATCAGTCCAAGCTGGCAGCTATGGGGGAAATGATTTCAAATATAGCCCATCAGTGGCGCCAGCCGTTAAGCAAAATGACAGGCATACTCACCAACCTTGAAATGGGCATAAAACAGGGCAATCTGGATAAAAACGAGGCAGAAGACCTTATCCGCGAAGCTTTTTCCACCCTCAAGTTCATGTCGCACACGATTGATGATTTCAAAAACTTTTTCAGCCCGTCAAAACCTGTAGAGGAGTTTTGTATCAATGCCGCCCTCAATGAGGTGCTGTCCATAATTGAGCCTAATCTCAGGTTCCACGGCATAAGGGTGATAATAAAAGCGCAGGAAAATATTTTTCTGACAACCCACAGGAATGAATTCTGTCAGGTTCTTCTGAACATAATCCAAAACGCGAAGGACATTTTATCCATCAGAAAAACGCCTGAACCCAAAATAGAAATACGGATAACAGCCGGAAGGGGGAAAACTGTGATCCGTGTGGCAGACAACGGCGGCGGCATAGAGCACTCAGCAATGGGGCGGATATTTGAGCCCTACTTCACCACCAGACCGGACGGTCAGGGTATAGGGCTGTATATGTCTAAGATAATTATAGAGAAGAATATAAAAGGGACAATAACTGCCAGAAACACCTTCGAAGGGGCGGAGTTTACCATAGTATTGTAAAAACAGCCCTATTCTTAAGGTTTCAGAGCTTATTCAAAGGGTTTAAACAGAGACTGCCGCGTCGCTCCCGCTCCTCGCAGTGAAGCCGTAAACAACAACGCTTCCGTGATTGGGCTGCAGGCTGATGACAAACACATTAGCATGCTCTGTTCATATATAAAATCCCCCTCCGGTCCCCCTTTGCAAAGGGGGAAGTCATTGCATATAAAAGTAAAAGACCTCATCAGCAAGCTGGACAGCCCCACATTATGGGGCTGCCTGCTAGATTACAGATCCGCTATTTTTAACACTATCTTGCCGAAATGCTTGTCTGTCCTGTTATAGTTCCTAAAAACCTGCGTCCATGCAGTTTTTAAGAACTCGCAGCCTACGAAGCAAAGCTTCTTGCTGCTCTGGCTTCGCTTGCGTTCCTCGCATATGCTCCGGTACGCCCTCCGCGGGCACATCCGTGTGCCTGAATATCACGGTATTGGAAATTACAGATCCGCTATTTTGAGAACAATTTTTCCGAAATGCTTGTCCTCTTCCATAGTTCTGTGGGCTTCGGCGACTTCTTCTATGGGGAAAACCTTATAGATTATGGGCACAATGCTTCCGTCAGCGAATTTGGGCAGAGCTCTTCTTGTAAACTCCCTGACTATCTCCCCTTTTTCGGAAACTGGTCTGGAACGGAGGACAGAGCCAATAATCTGCTGGCGCTTAACCATCATCAGGGCAAGGTTAAGTTCAGCCTTGATTCCGCTTGTGACACCGATTATCACAAGTCTGCCTGCGTAAGCCAGTGAGTTCATGTTGGGAGAAAGATATTTTGCGCCGACGTGGTCAAGAATAAGGTTAACACCCTTCTTGTTGGTAAATTCCTTCACCATCTCGGAAAAGTCTGACACTTCACGGAAGTTCACTGTCATTGCCGCGCCGAGTTCCTTAACTTTCGCTTCCTTATCAGGCGCGACTGTCACTATATATTTTGATTTGGGAGTGAGTGCGTTTGCAAGCTGTATGGCCGCAGTGTTGACACCGCCGCCGCCGCCGTGGAAGATCGCCGTTTCCCCGTCCTGAAACCCGCCGATCATAAATACATTCAGAAATGCGGTAATATATGACTCGCACACGCATGCGGCCTGTTCAAAGCTCATGTTCGCAGGAACAGGCATAAGGTGCTCTGCATAGGCCACAGCATATTCAGCGTAACCGCCGCCGCCCACAAGGGTCATCACCCTGTCCCCCTTCTTCCAGCCTGTAACCTTTGCGCCGAGTTCTTCGATTACGCCTGCAACCTCAAGTCCGAGGATTTCAGAATCTCCGGGAGGGGGCGGGTATTTGCCTTCTCTCTGCACAAGGTCAGGTCTGTTTATGGAAGTGGCAGCAACTTTTATCAATACTTCGTTCTCTTTCGGTGACGGCTTTTCCGCCTCTCCCACTTTAAGAACGTCAACTCCTCCGAATCCGTTCATTAATACGGCTTTCATGATAGTCTCCTCCGGCATTTATTTAAATTATCGTTTGATTTTTAGCACGTGCAGGGAATTTTATAAACAGAAATCTGTTGAATCAAGCTATGATTTATTCTGATATGGTGAGCACAAGTCTTTTATTTGCCAGACTGTCATCACTGCCGACGGGGTCATTGCCGTCACGAACCCATACGCTTATATAGTATGACCCGCTGCTGCCTGCGGGCGGTGTTCCAGTTATGCTCACATTATCCCCCGCTGTCCATGAGGATTCACTTTCGTTAAAGCAGTCCGAGGACATTTTCACACTGCTGCCGAGAGCGGAAAACTCAAGAGCACCGGAGGCCTTAAGTGCCAGAGCATCCAGACACCACCTGTATCTGCCGCCGCTCTCCAGCGGAACTCCTCCGTCCGCGAAAAACTTCGCGCTGTAGCTCCGCCCTGTCCGTGCCTGAGGAAGCTCGTTATTCAGTATCCTGAGCTTTGAAGCACCGCATCCGCTGCGCGCCTGAAGCTCACCGAGAGTGACCCACTCACTTATATCGTCATAGCCTTCTGCCCGTGTTCCGTCAGCAGCCCAGTCGTCCGCCGCATCACCCTGAACATATATGCGGATGATCCCCGCCTCATCCGCTCCGGTTTGTATGTTGGCGTTTGCTCCGCCGCTCACCGTGACAAAGGCAATATTTTTTACCTGAGTGTATTCCGTGCAGCCGAAGTTTCTGCACTGCCGGATCTCAAGGCGGGCAGTCTTCTTCCGGCATACGGCATCACCCGATGTCAGTGCTTCATCATATATATAAGCAACAGATCTGCCGCCGAAATCCGATGAATAAGGAACGGCAGGGGCAAACCCCTCCTGTGTGGGAAGAACTCCGTTAAACCCGGAGTATGAAAAAAGTGAGTTTTTGGCCGAAACAAGCCGGGCGGAATCGGTCTCCGCAGTTTTCTTCTTAACGGCAAGGGCAAGGAGGCTGCTCCCCGATGCAAGGGCAAAGCCTATTATAACCAATACTATAGCAAGCTCAATAAGAGTGAACCCCTTCATTCCTGAACGCATTGGCAACTAGACTCCCGTAACGTTAATTGACTGATACTGTTTAATTTTATAATAATTCTTATCTCCTGTCATCCTGTATGAGGCTTTTATGCGTTCCCCTCTCTGCCCTGAAAAGGGCTTTTCGTTGATTGAGCTGGTTTTTGTCCTTGTCATAATCGGTTTTCTCGCCTCATTCGGCTACGGAATGATGAAAAATGCCAGAAACTATTCTGCTGAAAGGACTACGGATGCGGCGCTCAGAGAGATCATGATGAAAGCGTCAGAGGTGATAGCATCATCAGGAAAAATCCCGCCGACATCTTACTTTAATGGCTTAACGGACGGCTACGGCAGAAGCATTCTGACCGCTGCGGCAGACGAGGCTGATCTCTGTTCAGGCTTCGGCGGAATAAATATTTCCATATGCCTCAATGCGGACTGCTCCGAGAAAGAATCAGGCGGAACGGCTGCGGTTTTTGCTGCCAGTGCCGGAGAGGACGGCAGGTTTACCTCAAATACGGAGAACGGTTCAGTCACAATCTACCCCCGGTCAGTGCAGAATGATGATGTAATCCTCTGGACAGGTTTCGCTGAGGCTATGGCACAGGCCGGATGCGGAAATGGCTCACTTAAAATTGTCACTCCCGCACTCCCACCTGTGAACGGAGGTAGCCTTTACACAGCAGAAATACAATCAGTGCCTCCTGCGGAAAAGTGGTGTGCGGAATCAGACGGTGAAACAGCCGCAATCCTGAATATTTCAGCAGGGTGTTCAGATAATGCAAGCTTCATCAGCGGCACATCCATGCTTATCTCAGCCAGTACCCCTTCATTCACCGATTCTTCCATCCGCAGAATAACAGTTTATGCCGAACGGGGCGGAACAGTATCAACCGCCTCATATGCTGTGCCTTTTTATCCGGATGATACGGAAGGGGGTACAAAACCCGGCATAAGGCTGGATTCGGATGATATATACCGGAGAGATCAGGCTGGTGCGGAGACGGACGCAATCGAGCTGATAACAGATGAAAAGGGCGGCGTAGACGGCTTTGCCCTGACAGGAGGCTCCTCATCCGGCTCTGTGTGCCTGTGGATCAATAAGGTATTCGATTATAAAACTACTTTCAGAATGTATTACGAAGCGGAAACACACTATAAAGACAGTGATGTACAAAGCCTCGGTTCACCATTCGGCGGTTACGGTCTTGCGGTTTTCCCATCCGAGTATGAGACAAAACAGATGAAATGCGGCTTGCCCGGCACTACCGGGCTAGGTTACGGAGGTCTGAGCTTCGGAGGTGCGGGCTTCATTCTGGAGACAGACCTTTACCCTGACAGAAACTTTGACTTCAACCTTTACCCTTCCCCTAACCATCTCGCTTTTGTGCCGTGTATTTACCCCACAGGAGGCTCAAAAGTCTGCCTCGGCGCCCACCTGCACACGGCCCTTCCCTCATGCCCCTCCGGCGGCTGCGCTGAACCTGCTTCCTCATCCCCGAACTGGTTTGAGGATGAAAAAAAGCACCCGATGCGCCTTGAACTTCACTCCGGCTACTCCGACGGCACATGCTCGCAAAAATCCTCCGGCGGCGGCTACATACTTGCCAAGGCATGGACTGGCTGCTCATCCTGCTCGGATCTCTCCTTCAACTACACCGGGAGCAGCCCTGATGCGGAATACTGCCTAAAATCGGAAGATAAAATGAACAGCATTCACATAGGCTTCACCTTCGGCGGCGCGGCAGGTTCGGAAATCACTTTCGATAAAATTCTCTTCTCCGCGGACTGAAAAAGCATAGTTTACTGCCTCTGTTTTCCGCTTTTTCCGGAAAAATTATTATTAATCCTCTTGCACAGCAAAAATGAGCAGTATATGATGAAATATTGCGCTGTTTTTTTGCGGAGGAACCATATGAAAAAAACGCTGCTCCTTGTTTTCCTGTTTTTTTCCGCCATTCAGATCCATGCCGGCATAACCGTGTCGGAAAAACTTACAGACGGCCAGTCTGTCAGCTATTTCCAGAACGGGCTTATCGCATCCTTCTCTGACGGGAAACTGGACACGCTGATCGATATTAGGAAAAAAACCGTGTACACGGTAGATTATGAAAGTGAAATGCTCATGTTCGGAACCTTTGACGACATGAGGGAAATGCAGAAGCTTGCCGCTGCACAGATTCAGGATATTACAAAGGACGACTATTACAAAAAGCAGAATGAGGAAATCAAAAAGCTTAAGGTTAAAACCGAGCTTAAGGGCAAAGGCTCCTACGCGGGCTACCCCTGCGAGAGAGTGCTTTTATCTCTGCCGAACATGAACATTTCCACAGAGATATGCTACTCAAAACAGCTTCTTGACGAGATTGCCATGGAGGTTGACATAGCCGCTTTTCTAAGCATTGTCAATAACACACCCCCATTCTACATGAGCCCGGAAGAGGTTGTGGAAAGTGAAATCACCACTTATGCCTCAAAGGGTTTCAGCCTGTATGAGAAAACCCGCCTGCCCGATTTCAGCGGCGGCACTAAGGAAGATGTGACTGTAGTCACAGCAGTAACAAAGGGCAACATTCCGGCCGACAGATTTCAGCTTCCCAAAGGGCTTACCATGGTGAAGATGAAAGACCTGATGACCCAGATAATCAACCAGCAGTAGCTCAGACAAAAAAACGGGCAATTCCCTCACAGGAAGTGCCCGTTTCATGATTCTATTATGTTCCCCAAAGGAAGCTCCCGGACTAGCCGTTTTGTTTCCTTTTCAGAGTGATGCCATGAGAACCTAATTCATCCAGAAGGAGCTTCTCAACAACAGCAACCTTGTCCTGAAGTTCAGGGCTCAGCTCTAAGTTGCCTTCCAGAGATTTGGGGATTATGCCCAGAAGCTTCACGCTTTCGGGCACTTTCCCGCGCACTTCGCTGATAAGCAGAACTTCCTGCAAACCTATCTGGTGAGGAGACATCTTGGCGGGAATCCTGTTCAGCCTGATGTCATCAAGGCCGTAGGTACGTATCTCCCCCGGTTCGCCGTCTGTATCGAGAGTGTCTATAATGATAATATGCTCGGCTTCTTCCAGCTTGTGAGTAGCGAAAATGCCCATGGTTCCCCCATCATAGAGTTCCACGTTTTCGGATGCCTCGAAATTTTTCTCCATGTGCTGGATCATGTGCACTCCGAAGCCTTCGTCGCCAAGCAAAATGTTTCCTGCACCGAATACAAGTACGTTCATATGTGCTCCGTATAAATCATTGCGCAGCGAAGCGCAACAGAAAAAAAGGGGGCAGGTCTGCACCTTGCCCCGCTTTGTTTGTATTATCTTACTTTTACGCTTGTAAGCTCTTTTCCTTCGGGGTCGATTGAGTGCACAGCGCACGCAATGCAGGGGTCGAAGGAGTGTATTGTTCTGATAACCTCAAGGGGCTGGTGAGCGTCCGCAACGGGGTTGCCCACAAGGCTCGCCTCATAGGGGCCTGCCTGTCCTTTCTCATCTCTGGGGCCTGCGTTCCATGTAGAAGGAACAACCGCCTGATAGTTGGCGATTTTCTTATCTTTAATGACTATCCAGTGTGAAAGTGTTCCTCTGGGTGCTTCGTGGAAGCCCACGCCTCTGTACTCGCCCATGGGCATTTCAACATGGTTAGCATATGCAGTTTCGCCTTTTGCAAGGTTGTCTATGAGCATATCAAGGTATTTGAGCGATTTGTCAGCCATTACAACTGAACGGATTGCTCTTGTGACGTGTCTTCCCATAGTTGACTCAAGGTCGCCTACTGTTATGCCGAGAGTTTTAACTGTTGAATTGACAAGATCAACAACCTCTTTGTCCTTGTTGTAGTAGGAAGCGAGGATCTGCGCAACGGGGCCAACCTGAATGGGTTTGTCAACAAGTCTGGGCGCTTTTGACCATGAGTATTTGCCGTTCTCATCAAAATCAGTGTACATGGGTTCGGTAACGCCCTCGTAGGGGTGTTTGGGAGTTCCGTTCTGATACCATGCGTGAGCGACTGACTCTGTTACGTTGTCAATGAGGTATGCGTCTTTATGGTCTTTAAGGACTCTCATTTTGTTAAATTCGCTGTTGAAAACTATACCGCCGTTCATGTCGAACTGAGTCATTTTTTCATCCACGGGGAATTCAGGTACAGCAAGGTAGTTGTTAACGCCTTTGCCGTATTTGAACCAGTCTTTGTACATGGAACCGATAGCCACAACATCAGGGAAGAGAACTTTTTTCACGAAGTCTCTTGTTTCTGTCATGAGCGCGCGGAGCTGAGCGAATTTCTCCATGTTGAGTGTTGCCATGTTATCCACGTTAACCGCAGTTGCAACACCGCCGAGGCAGAGGTTCTGTATGTGGGGGTTTTTACCGCCGAGGATAGCCACAGCCTGAGCCGCTTTTCTCTGGTAGTCAAGGGCTTTAAGGTAGTGAGCAACAGCCAGAAGGTTTACTTCGGGGCTGAGTTTCATTGCGGGGTGTCCCCAGTAGCCTGAACCGAAGATACCGAGTTTTCCGGTAGCTACGAAGCTCTTGAGTTTTTCTTTAACAGCGGCAAATTCAGTTACGCTGTTGCCGGGCCAGTCAGAGAGGCTCTGAGCGATGGCAGCGGTTTTCTTGGGGTCTGCTGAAAGTGCGGAAACAATGTCAACCCAGTCAAGGGCTGAAAGGTGATAGAAATGCACTATGTGATCCTGTACGGAGTGCTGAGCTATCATCATGTTTCTGATAAGCTGGCCGTTAACGGGAACGTCAACGTTCATAGCCGCTTCAAGTGAGCGGATTGAGCTTATGGCGTGTACAGTGGTGCAGACACCGCAGAATCTCTGAGTGAAAACCCACGCATCTCTGGGGTCGCGCCCCAGAAGGATTTTTTCGATACCTCTCCACATCTGTGCAGAGGACCATGCCTTAGTAACCTGGCCGCCGTCAACCTCAACGTCTATTCTGAGGTGTCCTTCTATACGGGTAATAGGGTCAATCGTTATTCTTTTTCCCATTATTTAATCTCCTGAAAATTTATGCGCTCTTCTTGTGCCCTTCAAGGTTGGGCATGATGGGGAACATCTTCACAAGCACCATGTAGCCGAGAATTTCAAAAGCCACGAGACCGAGGGTGATGAAAAACTCCGGCAGTGAGGGGAAGTATGACCATCCCTTATCGGGGTTGAAGCCGATGATATAAACACTGAACCTGTACCATGAACCGCCGACGCAGAGCATGACAGCGGAAACAAATACCCATCTGGGCGACATTCTGAAATGCTTCCATGTGAGCATGTACGCACCGCCCGCGATAAGCAGGGTTTCAACGAGAAACATCTTGGAGTAGTAGTCTCCTGAGAAAGCCGTTGAAAGGTGTCCTCTGTAGTAAAGGTCAGCAAAGCGGATTATCAGCCATGCAGCAGTGAGGTAGGGAACAACTTTCGCGATTATCCTTACTTCCTTCTCAAATGGTCTGCCGAACGCCACTGAAGACAGTGTGGATTCGAAAATGATCACTGAGTAGCCTATGTACATGGCGTTTATGAGGAAAAGAACAGGAAGGAAACCTGTCTGCCATATGGGGTTCAGTTTTGACCCGGCGATAATCATCATAGAGCCCAGTGAGGACTGGTGCATTGTAGGCAGCGTGATACCCAGAACGATGAAGAAGATAAGCACTTTATCAAGTTTCGGGTAAATTTTTCTGGCATATTCCTTGAGTTTCGGGAAACGGGGATTCGTGGAGTGCACAAACCTTTCCAGAATCGCAGGAAGAAGCTCAATGGCAAGAACCACGTTGTATGCCATAACGCAGACAGCAACCTCAAACATTACCGAGTTTACCTGCCAGCGTGAAGGCATGAAGAAGCTGTAAGCATTCCAGTACCTTCCGAGGTCCACCATAACGGAGAAGCCCGCAAGAGCATAACCGAAGAGTGATGTAACAATCGCGGAACGGATAAGGGGGTGGTATTTCCAGCCGTTCATGATATAAATCACGATAGCAAGGGCATAACCGCCGCAGGCAAGAGCCGTACCTGTTGCAACGTCATATGCAATCCAGATACCCCAGGGGAAACCGTCCGAAAGGTTACTCACCGCGCCGATACCCATTACATAACGGAGACCGATGCAGTAGAAGCCGATTACCGTGAAGGTAAGAAGCACCCAGAAAGACGGGGTGAGAATCTTCTCACGGTGTAGTGCCATATATTCATTACTTTTCGGAACCATGTTTATCCTCGTGTTTGGCATCGTGCCCGTGTCCGTGACCGTGGTGGTTTTTGCGGTTTTTAAGCGCTACGAAAGCGAGGAAACCGTAAAGAGCCACAGGCGCTACGAAGCCTTTGTAAATAGTGTGCTGAATGTTCTCGGAGAAAGCCGCGTTCGAATCGAACTCAAGCTCTCTGAAACCGAGGTTGCTGAAGCTTTCGCCGGCGATGTAGATAACGTTTGTTCCGCCGACTTCGAACTCGCCGTAAATCTCTTTCTGATATTTACCGGGGTTCTCAGCAAGTCTCTTTTTAGCTTCCGCGAGAAGAAAATCTCTTTTGCCGTAAATCACCGCTTTTGTGGGGCATACCTCGCAGCATGCGGGAATGCCTTTATCCTTAAGGTTGGTGAACTTGCAGAGATCGCACTTCACTATTTTCGGGAAAGCCTTGGGCCATTCAAACTTAGGAATGTTGAACGGGCAGGCAACCTGACAGTAGCGGCAGCCGATGCATATATCCTTGTCGTAGAAAACGATTCCTCTGTCCTTTTCCTGCTGCATTGCTGCAACGGGGCAGGCGGAAACACATGAGGGCTTTATGCAGTGCATGCACTGGTGCTTCACATAAGAGAAGTCGCCCTCACCGTCTTTATACAGTTTTATTATGTTTCTTGTCCTGTAGTCGAGGTCTTCGGGAGCGTCCCAAAGTCTGTCAGCGTCATTGGGTGCGGGAGCCGCGTCCATATCGTTGACATTTTTACAACTCGCTACGCATGCCTTACAGCCGACGCAGAGCGTGGCATCGTAAAGCATACCCACGGCTTCTTCATTTGCGGTGATGGGAGCAGAAGCTTCCGCCGCCAGCGGAGCGGCAGCAATGCCCGCGCCGCTGAGAGCCGCGAGTTTTATAAACTCACGCCTCGTCTTCTTCATCATTCTCCTCCTTGGGAAGGTTCACAGCTACCATTGCGCTGGCACCTATCGCAGCGCCGCCTACAAGACCGACTATACCCGTAGTGAGCGGGTCAGCGCCTTTGCCCCTGCTTTCAGGGTTGGCATTGGGATAGAAATCGGGAGGAGTAGGGTTATGTACCTGAACTTTGTCGAAGATCGAAAGGTGGAACATAACATCGGGCTCGGTGCAGCCTATGCAGGGGTGACCGACTGAAACCGGCCATACGCCGACATCATTGAACCTCTGTACGGAGCAGTTAGCAAAAGTAGCGGGACCTTTGCAGCCGAGTTTGTAAAGGCAATAGCCGAGTTTGTGACCTTCGTCATCGAAGTTTTCTGCAAATCTGCCTGCATCGAAATGAGGTCTTCTTTCGCAGTGTTCATGTATTTTTCTGCCGTAGGCGAAAACAGGTCTCTTCTTATCGTCAAGCTCAGGAAGCTTGCCCAGTGTAAGGATGTAAAGAACAGTTGCAAGCAGGTTGTAGGGGCTGGGAGGACATCCGGGAACGTTTATTACCGGTTTGTCTTTGATAAGGCTGTCTGCGGAAACCGCCTGTGTGGGGTTGGGAGCCGCAGCCTGAACACCGCCGAAGGATGAACAGGTTCCGATATTGATGATTGCAGCAGCGCCTGCAGCAGCCTCAAGGAGAGAATCCTTAGCTGTTTTACCGGCGACTTTGCAGTAAATTCCGTTCTCAGCCAGGGGTACAGCGCCCTCTACGATGAGAATGTATTTACCTTTGTTCGCTTCCATTGAATCATGAAGCGATTTCTCAGCCTGATGTCCTGAACCCACCATGAGGGTTTCATGGTAGTCGAGTGAAATCATGTCGAGAATAAGCGCGGCAGGGGTCGGGTGGTCAGACCTTAAAAGAGACTCTGAACAACCTGTACACTCCTGAAAATGGAGCCAGATGACGGGCGGACGGTTATCGGACGTTGCCGCATCTGCTATTGCCGTATGCATTGAATAAGGAAGTCCCATCAAAGCCGTAACACCTACGCTGAATTTCAGCACGTCACGTCTTGAGACATTAGCCCCGAAAAGGCTGTTTCTGCTCATACTACACCTCTATTCTTTAAACCTAACCTAAAAAGTTAGCACTGTACAAATTACTAGTGCGTAACAAAATACCCAATAAAGAAATTAAAACGCGCTATACTTGCATACTAATTTTTTTGATGCAAGCCATAGACTAATCCTATAGCGCAACAAAATTGCGTTTTAATTTTTCAGGAATCACGGGGCGGCATAAGGCATTGTGAGTTATTTTGAGCATAAGATTTTTAATTATGAGCAAAAAATATAAGGTATGATAAACTGAATGATCGTATAAAATCCTTTTCTCAAGGGGGAGCGGAGAGTTATTTTGAACTGACTGAACTAAAAATGATAATAGCAATTATCAACATATCTAAGTCATCTGACCATTTTTTATTTCATGAAAAGCGATGTAAATTTCTTAAATAAAATTTATCAGCACCATTTCCTATAACGTGATTTCTTTAATATGAAACATTGGAAGGTAAAAAATAGGTCAACTAATTACCATTTCAATCATATTTTCCGCCCCTGAATGTAGCACAAAACTCCTGATATGTGCTACATTCAGGACATCGATCAATGGAACGACAACAAAGTTGACCTAAGGTTTAATAGAAGCCAGCGCCGCTTCCAGATACTTTACCTGAAGTGCGAGATACTCAAACAGGAAGGGGTATTCGCAGTCATGACCGTTTTTGGCGCATTCGGAAATCTCCCTCGCTTTCTCTGCAATCCGCTTCAGGCGCAGGTTGCTGGCTGCTCCGTATACACTGTGGGCAACTGCCCCAATTCTGGCGTAATTCCGCTCAGTAAGCGCATGCTCAAGATTTTCGTACTGTTCTTTAAACTGCTCGATAAAATTGTCTAAAAGTATAATAACGTCTTCTTTTTTAAGCCTTAACCCATCTATTACATCGGAAATAAGCTCAGAGCCTGCTCCCATGCCCGCAGTGGGGTAGGCGCGTTTTTGTCTCATTGACTCAAGGCCGTCTGAGGATTCATCAAGATACTTATGAAGAAGCCCGTGGAGCTCCGAAAAGTCCAGCGGTTTGGGAAGAAACTCGTCCATACCGTATTTACGGAAGTTCTCATCCACAAAGAGTCCTATATTCGCCGTGAAAGCTGCAATGGGGGTTCTCTCCATATTCTGTCTGGCCTCAAGCTTGCGTATCTCCGCAACGGCTTCACACCCGCTCATCACAGGCATGTTTTCATCTATCAGTATCAGGTCAAACTTGTCCGCAGTGAATGCCGTCACAGCCTCCTTGCCGTTTTTCGCCCAAACATAATCCAGACCGTATGAACCCAGAATGAGCTCCACCAGCTTGGCTGTGGTCTCGTTATCATCAGCTATGAGGATTTTCCCCTTGAAAGCCCCCACAGGTCTTTGCTGCATTGAACTGAGCCTTCTGCCCCCGTAACCTTCCGGCAGAAGGAAATCATTTATATCAAGCGAGAAGAAGAAGCGGCTGCCCGCCCCCTGCTCACTCTCAAGCTCAAGCCTTCCACCCATCATATCAACAAGGCTGGAGGCTATGGCAAGCCCAAGCCCCGTGCCTCCGTGGGTTTTTGTTGATATATCCTTGCTGGTGTCAACATAAAAGCGGAAAATCCTCTTCTGGTTCTCCTTTGGGATGCCTATGCCGTTATCCGTCACAGTGAAGCAAACCTTTTTCTCATCCTCTCTGTAGTCAGCCCTGAGTTCAGCCCTTCCGCCCACCGGGGTAAATTTAAGTGCGTTGCTGATCAGATTGCAGAGTATCTGCTTAAGCCTCAGCGGATCTGAGACCATATACACAGGCAAGGTATCGTCCTTAACCAGCGTAAGCTCTATGTTTTTCTCCCTCGCCTTTGTCCTGAATGTGGAGATCACCGCCTTGAGCTCATATTCAAGTTTAAACGGCATATAACGTATCTCCATACGGCCGTTGTCAATTTTCGAATAGTCGAGAATATCGTTTATCACAGAAAGCAGCCCGGCGCCGTTCTCTCTTATTACTGCTATGAGCTCTTTCTTTTCCGGTGCGGTTTCCATCTGCCCCAGAATATCCAGAAAGCCAAGCATTCCGCCCAGAGGCGTTTTTATCTCATGGCTTATGTTCGCAAGGAAGTCAGACTTGGCTTTTTCCGCAAAAACAGCCGTGTTAACAGCGTTTTCCAGATCCGTTACATCATTGAGAGTGACAAGCATGTACGGCGGCTCCCCGAAGTTAAGCTTTGAGGCGCGCACCTTGTAAACCCGCACTATCCCCTTCGGATCGCGCATTTTGCATTTCTCGTTTATTATAATATCCACACCATCAAAGCAGCCATGTTCCAGATAGCCTTCCTGAGAGATGAAAAGCTCGCTGATACACCTGTGCTGCTTTTTAAAGCTGTTCAGATCATCAAAGCCGAAAAGATCAAAGAAGGTGCGGTTTATTTTCACTGCCCCCTCATTTTCTGAGCGCAGAATTACAATGCTCTCCTGATTGTCCAGAATTACCGATGTCAGTTCCTTCTCAAAATTAAGCTCCGCGGAGGTAGTGCGAACCAGAGTGGTAATAGCCTTGAGGGAGCGGTTTTCTATCCGCTTTTTCTCCATCTGCTTGCGCCGGAAAGCATCTTTGGATTCACTGAGGGTCATAAACGTGGTGGTAACATTAAGCAGTTCGTTGCAGCGGTTCGCCTGAAAATATTCTCCGTAAGTAAAAAAACCCACGCTGCTCCCCATGGAAGCCAGCAGACGAAGCTCTATCTCCATTCCGTATTTAAGGAAAAACCTGCGCCCTGAGCATGTGTAGACAAACACACCTTCAACCGGAACACCGCTCATGGCATCAAACTTCGCATATGCTCCTGTATCGGCGAAATCCAGATTGCCGAAACCGAAGCGCACAAGGCTGCCTTTCTCGATATTTCCGGCGAAAAGCACTGAACCGTCATCATATTTCGCAACCGGGCTTCTGGCCACCTCTATCCCTCTGCGGAATGTGATGAGCGGAAACTCTATTCCGGCATCCGGCAGACCGTCCGTTACCTCATGCCCCAGATAGCGGCGGTATATATCAACAGCGGGGATGTCGTTTATGGTGTAAACCCTGCCCCCTTTGGCGGAGGTGACTGTCATCATCTCCCCCACAGGCTCCCACCCGAAGAGATAATCTGTATGAAGTATGAGCTCCTCTCCGCTGAGAGCGGCGCATACCACACCTCTGGCGGCGAATTCCTGTTCAGTGAAAACAAAGGTTTCGGTGTATGAATAATCATCTGCGGCCTTTCCGCCTGCTATGAGAACATGAGGAGCAGTCTCAGCCAGACGGGCTATCAGTGCCTGACCGTCGCTGTGCAGACCGTCGGTGAAAATAATCAGCCCTTTTGTGCTGCTGTCTATTATATTCGCTTTTATCTCATCGGCAGCTTTGATCATGTCACTGCCTTCATAAAAGAAGGGTTTAACGTCCGAGAACTCGAAATCCGCCACAGAAACAACGACAGAGCCTTCCAGTATTTCGCCTTCCAGCACCTCTCCGGCGCTTGTACAGCCGATTACACAGGAATTTTTTATTTTTCCTGCCTCTGCCGCTATGGCTGTTATCTGGCGCATGCTGCCGCTTCCGCCGAAAATCTGCACCAGTCTGCGTCCGTTCTCGTGCAGACTTATATCAGCAAGCTTTCTCTTAAGCTCTTCCGCATCGCTGCAACTGAAATTAAAAACCCTCATGCGCCATCCCCTCTTTAATCAGGCTTTTTGCCGCAGGCGCAAGCATAAAAACATTGTAAAAGCTTGCTTCAAATGCAACAATATATAGATTATAATGTCTATTAATCATTAATACTAGGGATCTTGGATGGATTTTTTCTTTAACATTATTGCAGTAGATGACAACAAAATTAACCTCATGCTCATTGAGCACCTTGCGGGAGCCATCGGACACAGGGTCACAAGCTTTTCCAACCCGGAAGAAGCGCTGGCTTATGTTCAGACAAATGAAATAGATGTGGCGCTTGTGGATTATATGATGCCGAAGATGAACGGTATAGAGCTGACTAAAATGATAAAAACAATACAGCCTGATGTGCCTATTATAATGATTACAGCCGTCAGTGACGACAATACAGTGAAGATCGGCGCTTTCGAGTCCGGCGCAACGGAGTTCCTCACCAAGCCCATAGACACCACAGAGTTTAAAGCGCGCCTTAACAACATCCTCACCATAAGAAAATACAGAAAAATGCTCAGCGAACGTGCGCTTCATCTCCAGTCTGAGGTGGAAAAAGCAACGGAAGTCATCCGCGCCAGAGAGTTCGAGGCTCTCTCACTCCTCGGCCGTGTTGCGGAATACAGGGATGAGGAAACAGGGGAGCACATACTCCGCGTGGGGCATTATGCAAGAATCATAGCAGAGGGGATGGGATGCCCAGCGGAATTCTGCGAACAGATACTGCACATTGCACCCCTCCATGACATAGGCAAAATTGCCGTGAGCGACACTATACTGAACAAGCAGGGGAAACTTACACCCGAAGAGTTTGAGACCATGAAAAAACATACAATATTCGGGTGCGACATACTGAAAAATGCCGACTCTCCGTATATAAGAGGCGGTGCGGTCATAGCCAGATACCACCACGAAAAATATAACGGTTCAGGCTACCCGGACGGACTTGCGGGTGAGGAAATCCCCATCGAAGCGCGGGTTGTTGCCCTTGCTGATGTTTTTGATGCCCTAACATCGAAGCGTCCGTATAAGCAGGCATGGCTCTTTGAGCAGGCCGTGGAATATATAATGAACGAAAGAGGCGCACACTTCGACCCCAAAGCTGTTGATGCCTTTCTGGAAGGGATTGACAGAGTTGTGGAGGTTTACAACAATCACAAGCATGTGTGAATGAGACTGCTTCACCCTGCGGGTTCGCAGTGACACTTATTGCGTTCAACATGGGTTGATACGGGTTAGGGTATATGAGTTCTGATGGTAAAAAAGGTTATGTATATATTGTCACAAATAAAACCTGCACAACACTCTATACCGGAGTCACAAGCAACCTTATTAAGAGAATTTATGAACATAAAAACAAACTTCTAAACGGATTCAGCAAAAGATATAACCTCAGTATACTTGTTTATTATGAATGTATTGAGACAATTGAAGCAGCCATCGCAAGAGAGAAACAAATAAAAGCCGGAAGCAGGCAAAAGAAAATCGATCTAATTCAAAGCATAAACCCTGACTGGAAAGATTTGTACGAGAGTATATGTGAATGAGACTGCTTCACCCTGCGGGTTCGCAGTGACACTTATTGCGTTCGGCTTCTGAAACAGTCATTGCGAACCCTGAAAGGGTGAAGCAATCTACTACGCAGCACTATTTTTTCATCAGTTCCGCTGTTACCCCAGTCCGGCCAGAACACCGCCCTTTGCAAAGAGAGAGTCCACCCTTTTCTCAACATCCTTATCCATAATAAGCGGCGGGGCGTGGTGGGGCTTGATTCTAGCATCAATCACCAGTGAGCCGCGGCAGCCGAAGTGCTTGCTCACTGTTTCCGCCTCTATTCCGTAAACATCACTCGCCGGGTTTGACCTTGTAAAAGTAACCCAAAGCAGGTTCGCCATATTCAGTGCGGTAAATTCACTGTCATCCGCCACTATGATAAGCGGAAACCTGTTTATGGGGTGATCTGCACTGAAACTGCGCACAAAAGCATGCATCGTCTGATCTTCCATTCCCCTCGGAGCATCGGCTTTTCTCCCCTTTACAACCAGTACGCCCGGCATAGCGGCCTTTGGTTCGGAAAATCCGTCAGGAAGTCCGAGACCGCCTTTTATCTCCGCTGTCAGTTCCCTTATCTTCCCGCCGCATGCGGCTATTATGAGCTTGGAGCCCTCATTGAGGCCGCTGCCGGAATAGTCGAGGGTGTCAATAGTGGTCGATGTCTGAAAATGGAGATCCCGCCGCCAGTCAGCCCTTTCAAGCATATGCCTGATAAATGCCTCAGGATCATGTATATCCAGTCCCTCGTTATCAAAGTAATTGGCGATAAACAGATATTTCGCCAGTGAAAGCTGCCCCTGCCCCAGCACCGCATTAGCCTGTGTGAGAAGTTCCTTCGGGCGGGGGTTGTTTTCGTAAGGCGCGTAACGCTCACTCCCGATCGCAAAAAGCAGCGGATGCACGCCCGCTGCATCAACAGCATGGACAGCCTTTATTCCGGGCAATACCTCCGGTATCAGCCCGCCCGTGAGTTCATGGATAAATTCACCGAAGCTGGTGTCCTCCTGCGGGGGTCTGCCGACAGTGGTGAAGGGGTATATTGCGCCATCCCGGTGGTACACCGCATCAACCTTCATAACCGGAAAATCGTGTTTCAGACTGTAATAACCTATATGATCGCCGAAGGGTCCCTCCGGCTTGGTTTCGTTTCCGTAAATATGCCCGGAGATGCAGAAGTCTGCCTCGGCCGGAACGGGAAGGCCGTTCGGAGTTCTGCCGTATGATATGCGCCTGCCGCCGAGAACCCCCGCAAAAGCAAGTTCCGGCATCCCCTCCGGCAGGGGCATTACGGCAGCCACGCTCAGAGCCGGAGCACCGCCGATGAAAATATTCACAGGGAGAGGCTCGCCCCTCCGCAGAGCTTCCCTGTGATGCACACCTATTCCTCTGTGGATCTGATAATGCAGCCCGGCCTCGTTATCCTGATATTCGTTGCCGGAAATCTGCACCCTGTACATGCCCAAATTTGATGACCGGAACCCCCTTGCAGCGGGGTTTTCCGTATACACAAGCGGCAGAGTAACAAAAGCACCGCCGTCCATAGGCCATGAAACAAGCTGAGGAAGATCTTTAAGAGTGCATTTATTTTTAAGAACAGGAGAAAAACGCCTGCCTGCGGGAAGAAGCCTGTAAGCTCCGGCAAAGGCTTTCAGAAGAGAAGAAAAATCCATAACAGCCTCTTTGGGGCTGATTTTCATTCTGACCATAGCCTCTATAACTCTGAGGCTGTCACGGAAGATATACCTTGTTCTCTCTGTTGTGCCGAAGAGATTGCCGAGCATGGGAAAACGGCTCCCTCTCGCATTTGTAAACAGAAGCGCAGGACCGCCGGCCTCATACACCCGCCGCTGAACACAGCCTATTTCCAGATAAGGGTCAAGCTCCGCATTCACTCTTACAAGCATCCCTTTTTTCTCAAGATCCGCCGCGCATTCAGAAAGATTTCTATATCCCATGCCATCACCGTGATTTTATTTCAGATATATATTTAACAACATTCAGCCTGTTTCAGTCAAAAAGTTTTTCCTCAGCAAAGCCGCAAAAGCATCCGCAGCGGCAGAAGGTTTTATGTCTCTGCGGTATATGTAGTTAGTTTCAACAAGGCTGAAGTCCTCCTCCATTTCCCTGAAAGGCACATTGTACCTGCGCATGATTTTCTCCGGCAGGCAGGTTATACCCAGCCCGGCGTTTACGCAGCCTAGTATGCCGTCCAGAGTGCTGAGCTCTATTATTTTTACATTCTGCTTGCCGGAGGAGAGTGCCCATTTTTCCGCCACATCCCTGTAGGAGCATCCTTTTTTGAACACAATCATCGCAGAGGGGGATTCTATCTCCTTCTTTGTTCCGCCGAGAACCGCCGGAATCTTGCATATATGCACTGATTCAATATTCTCGTTTCCGCCCACACTCCCGGTAAAAGCCCCGTCCAGCCTGTAACCGATAATATCATCCACCAGAGCGGAGGAGGCATCCGTTTTGATAGTCAGTTCCACCTGCGGATATTTTTTTTTGTAGGCAGCCATTGCAGTGGGGAGACACTCTGCAAATGTCGTGTCTGTCAGGCCTATGCGCACCTCCCCTTTCCACACAGGCTTTAGTTTAAACTCGGCGTTTATTTCCGCCGCAGCGGACATTATTTTTTTGGCGTACGGCAAAAGCCTTTTACCGTCAGATGTTATTTCCACCCCTCTGCTTTTGCGGTAAAACAGACTAACATTTAACTCATCCTCAAGTTTCTTAAGCCTTGCGGTAACATTTGACTGTACCGTATTGAGTTTTTCCGCGGCAGATGAAATTGTACCTGTCCTGTAAACCTCCAGAAAGATTTTCAGTTCGTTTAAATCCATACATCACCATAAAATAAGCATATTTCGTGACATATGATATATCTATGGCGTAATATTTGTTATCACTTGTATTGATGTAAACCCATGATAATATCGTTAAAAATGAACTTTTTTATGAACCGCGCGGTATTTTTCACATATAAGAGAAGGCTGTCTGCGGTATGTCAAATGCCCGAAAAGGCTAAAAACAGTTCAGCTAAATTAATTACGCCGTGAGGTAAACAATATGAAAGTTAACAGAGCCGATGCGGTATCCATGCGCAATCTAAATTACCCATGAGTTAAGTATATCCCCTTTATCCTGAAAATAAATTAAACATACGATTTTTTTTATCCGGGAAGAAACCTGCTCCTTTATTACAGACCGAAGGTAAAGAGAAGGCATAGCAGCCGGGCTTGCGGACATCAAATATCCGTTAAGATCTCTTTAATGGTTGTGCTGCTGCAAACATATGATAATATCGGGAAATACGGAGGAAGGATGAAACATTATCAGGCGGTTCTTCTCGGAGGAGCGGCGGCTATGTTCACAGCAATGGGCATAGGCAGGTTTGCATACACTCCTGCAATCACTTTCATGCTGGATGCAGGCATTCTCAATACCGCTCAGGCGGGGTTCATAGCCTCTGCCAATTTTGCCGGCTATCTCGGCGGAGCATTGTATTATACTCTGCGCGCTCCGAAAAAACATACATTCGAAATATCTCTCGTGCTCAGCGTCCTCACTACCGCAGCCATGCCCCTGTTCAGCGGCCTCATCTGGTGGAGCGCAATCCGCCTGCTGTCCGGATTTTACAGTGCGGCGGTGTTCATCTGCGCTACGGAAAAGGTTTACACTGCCCTGTACAGCAGCAATAAACAAAATCTGGGCGGTCTTCTGTTCTCCGGTGTGGGAGCGGGGATTGCATTCTCATCATGGTCTGTCCCCTTTGCAGCCTCATTCGGCGGCTGGGAGGCTTCATGGTATTTCATAGGCGCGGTGTGCGTTGCCGCTGCATTTCTTTCATACAGACTGGCGGGCGGAACATCCGCCGCACCCCGGAAAGTAAGCGAAATAGACAATACAGGCATATGGAGCCTGCCTATGTTCCTGCTCTCCTGCGCGTATCTTCTTGAAGGCGCTGGTTACATTATTGCGGGAACATTCCTTGTGGATATAATAAAATCATCATCCGGCTCAGCCTCTGCCGGGTTCACCGGGTGGGCGCTTGCGGGTGTAGCCGCTGTGTTCTCAAACCTCTTCTGGTCTAAAGCGGGGCACAGGTTCGGCGTTTTCAGAGTGCTTATGCTCCTCTTTATCCTTCAGTCGGCAGGAATGCTTCTGCCCGCTTTCAACAGTTCGGTGTGGGCGGCGTACCTGTTCGCAGTAATTTTCGGCGGAACATTCCTCGGTGCTGTGGCTTTGGCCTTTGCCTGCGGCAGGCT
Organism: Deferribacteres bacterium; assembly: GCA_023395255.1. GTDB lineage: Bacteria > Chrysiogenota > Deferribacteres > Deferribacterales > Geovibrionaceae > Geovibrio > Geovibrio ferrireducens. The sequence continues at coordinate 14,788 of JAEWZN010000012.1, read as the reverse complement.
CATGCTGCCTAAAGGAAATACTGCGCCGTTTCTCACTGTTTTTTACGGTGTGGGGCAAATAATCAGTCCGTGGATAGGCGGCCTGATGGCTTACAGATCCGGCAGCTTTGCTGCGCCCATGATTTTCTCATCAGCCAATGTAGCGGCGGGGGCACTGCTCACCGCACTCGCCGGAGCAGCATATATAAGGAGGAACAAATGCCGTTCGTAAATATCAGAATAACCAGAGAAGGCGCAACCAAGGAACAGAAGGAAAAACTTATCAAAGGCGTTACGAATCTGCTTGTGGACGTTCTGGGCAAAAACCCTAAAACAACTTTCGTTATCATAGACGAGGTTGAAACAGACAACTGGGGAGTGGGCGGGGAATCCGTCACGGAACTGCGCAAAAAGCAGTAAGCACACTGAGACGGGGCATCCTCTGCCCCGCCGTACCCAAGACTGACTTGCAACTGAGATTGCTTCACTTAAGTTCGCAATGACCGCTATAAGAGTCACTGTTAGGAGCAAAGCGACATTCTTCGCTCCGTTAAAACCTGTTCAGGCGTATCTTGTTTTTCTGGAGATAATTATCGGGGTGAGGCTCAGGTGCTTCCGCAGGATGACCTATTGCCACCATGGCAAGTACAAGGTAGCTGTCCGGAATACCCAGCAGCCTGCGCACATAGTCCTCTGACTTTGTTCTGTCGTCCTTTTCCCTCTCCCTGAGCTGAATCCAGCAGCTTCCGAGACCGAGTGAGGCCGCAGTGTAGTGCAGGGTGGCTGCGGCTATGGAGCAATCCTCCACACACATATCGCTCACGTCCCTGTCGCCGATGATAACATAAACAATGGCAGCGCCCCTGGCGAAGGATGAGCCGTGCTTTTTAGCTTCGGAAAGCTTCGCAACCGTCTCCCTGTCATCAACAAGAATAAATTCCCACGGATTTTTTCCCCTCGAACTGGGGGAGCGCAGAAGGGCTTCCGAAAGTATTGCTCTCTTCTCGTTTTCCACTGGGTTATCAGTATATTTCCTTACGCTTCTTCTTTTTCTCAGCAGTTCGATCATTGCACGGCCTCCGTAATCATATATGATGATTATCACGGTATTAAGTTCCGATGCAATAAAATAAAGTCCGGCATTTCCCGGAACAGAGGTTTTATTTAATTTCAGATTAAACCCGGTTCAAGAAATATGCTCCTTTCCAATCCGCAGCATTTCAGGGGCAATTCATAGCTATTCAATAGTTAATTATTAATACCAATAGACAAATGAACAATCGGCCAAAAAAATGAAAAAAGCTGTAATAAAAACATAGCAGAGAAATAAGTTATTAAAATATCACATATAAGCATATTAATGAAACAGAGGCAGCCGGAGTCCGGCCGCCTCATGAATATCAGTTAGAAAACTTGTAGCCGGAAGGCTTTATCTCACCTATGTATGTCTGAACGCCATACCCGGCTTCAAGCCAGCCCACTATCCCGCCTTTCATATTTACCGCGTTTTTGTAGCCCAGTTCATTCAGAAGCTGAGTCGCAAAAGCGCCCCTTGCGCCTGTTTTGCAGTAGACCACAATTTTGTCATCAGCATCAAGCTGACCGGCAGCCACCCACTCAAGAAGCCCTCTGGGAATTTTTTTGAGTGTCCCGGCATCAATAACCATCCCCTGTTCATCGGCCTCCCTTATGTCCAGCATAATGAACCGCCCTTCTTTTGAGGCCATTTCAGCCACCTCAGCAGGGGAAACTTCCCTGATTGCTTTTCTGGCTTCCGCCAGTTTCGCGTCACGGATTTTGGCAAGATTTTCCGGCGCAGCGGCATTCGCGCTGAAGCTCAGAAGCATTGCTGTGAGGACTCCTGCGATAATCAGAACCTTTTTCATGATACACCTCCAAATAAACATACGTCAGTATACCGAACATACCGGAAAAGCGTCAAGACGATGTGTGATTTTTTTATCACCTATTTCCGCATTAAACTGATAAAACAGATAAAATAAAGCGAAAACAAAAGAGTAAATTCCGATAGGTTTTTTTGATTATTTGTATTGGGAAACGCATATTGAAGCGGGATTAGGCTGATAAGCAGAGGTGATAATGATTCCGGGTATTCTTTCACTACATGAATAGCGGCTGCGCTATAAGAAAAACAAATGCCTGAAACAGCAAAATACCTAAATAATCACTAAGCCTTTGAGTTTTCAATCAGCTTGTCGTGCTCGATGCACCCAAGCAAACTGCTTTTGATGTAGCCGGTCTGAAGAACGAAAAGTGTTTTTCTTCCTTCCTTGTAGGCTTTCAGCAAGCCGGCATCCTTCATCAGATTAACGTGCTTTGTAATGTTGGTTCTTTCGCAGTCGAAGGCTTCTTCGATCTCGTAGCCGTAGCGGGGTCTTTCGCAGACCATCTTTGCAATGCGCAGACGCACAGGGTTTGCAAGCGCCTTGAACAGCCCCAGTACTTCGTCTAATTCTTTTTCGTTAAGGTCTCGTAATGCCATGTAATCTCTATATATTATATATATTAGAGAGTCAATCACTTTGTTATAAATAGAAATATAGAAATAACTGATTGAGACATTCAATTTTACTTATCAAACGGGATAATAGTGATTTATTTGTCACTTTTTATTGACACTTTTTACTCACGGAACTAATCTACCTTTAATGTTTATTTACAGTTCAAATATGCGCTAATCCGCATATAAACTTCAAAACGAGGGAATCCATGACAAAATGCAGAATCTCCCGGAGACGTTTTATTCAGGGAACGGCCTCAGTGGGCGCAGCATTGGCGTCCATGTCATCTTTCCGTCTGCTTACCGGCAGCTCATCCGCCGTTGCAGAACCCCAGCAGGGAGTGACATATGCCCAGAACTGGTGCGAAATGTGCTTCTGGAAGTGCGGTCTCACCGCAAAAGTGGTCAACGGAAAAGTGAGAAAACTTGAAGGACAGCCGGACTGCCCCAGCAACTTCGGCAAACTTTGTGCAAAAGGGAACGCAGGCGTGTTCCAGCTTTATGACCCCGACAGGCTGAAAACACCTCTTATAAGAGACGGTGAAAGAGGCTCAGGCAAATTCAGAAAGGCGACATGGGAAGAAGCAATCACATATGTTGCGCAGAAAACCAACGAGCTTAAGGAGAAATACGGCCCCGAAACTTTCAGCCTTTTCTGCCACGGCTCAGGACAGGATCCGTTCATTCAGATGATGGAAATAATGGGTTCACCCAACATATGCGTACCCTCATATTCACAGTGTACCGGAAGCCGTGACATCGGCTGGGCTCTCTCCTTCGGAAAGCCTGTGGGCGGCAAGGAGCCTGTGGACTCCCAGAACTCAAAATGCATAATGCTTCTGGGCAGGAACATTGCCGAGGCTCTCCACGTGGGCGAAATGCAGGACTTCGTGGAAGGTGTAGCAAAGGGCGCACACGTTATCTATGTTGACCCCCGCTTCACAAAAACAGCGGCAAAGGCCAACCAGTACATGATGATAAAACCCGGAACAGACTCCGCTCTGCTCCTCGGCATGATTAACTACATAATAGAAAAAGAGATCTACAGCAAAGACTTTGTGGAAAACTACACATACGGCTTTGACCAGTTCAAAGAGCACGTGGCTGGCTACACTGTTGAGTGGGCTTCACAGATAACTGAAATCCCGCAGGAAGAGATCATAAAGGCTGCGGAAAAGCTCTGCAAGGCGGCTCCGCGCTGTTACGTGCATCCGGGCAGAAGGCTCACCAGATACGGCAACGACACTCAGTTCACCAGAATTGTGGCATGTCTTAACATGCTTCTGGGCAACTGGGAGGTCAGAGGCGGTCTGTACCGTACAATAGGCTTCAAGTACGATGCGCCGACAATGATCGAGTATGACAAATCCCATGCGGAAAGGGCAGACGGAGCAGGCAGTGAGGAATTTCCCCTTGGGCCCAAAAACCTCGGCTTTTCCAACGGAACAATCAAGGCTATAGCCGAACAGTCGTCCCCGCTCAAAGGGATGTTTATATACGGCTGCAACCCGCTGCACCACCACGGGAATACCGACACTGTCAGAAAAGCTATAGAAAACACCGAACTGATAGTGACATGCGAAATCTACATGACGGACACCGCATGGTACTCCGACGTTATTCTTCCCGAATCCACCTACCTTGAGCGCACTGAGCCGGTTATCACCACAGGGCGCAGAGCAGGTTTTGTGCAGTACAGGGAAAAGGCAGTTGATCCCGTTTTTGAAACTCTCGGAAGCTGGGATATGGTAAACAGACTCCTTGAGGCTATGGGCTATGAAAACAGGTTCATGGACATAAGCGAGTACAACAGGCTGGCATTCGAATCCCTCGGCGTTGACGAGGAATATATGAAGAAAAACGGCGTATTCATAGGCAACGAAAGCTCCCCCTACCCTGTGGAGGATTACGAAGAGGAACCCTCTTTCAGAACCCCCTCAGGCAAGGCCGAGTTTTACAGCAACCTTGCCGAGCACTTTTCATATCCTCCCATGCCCTCATACGAGGAAAACCCCGTTCCGGCGGAAGGCGAGTTCAGGCTGCTTTTCGGCAGAATAAGCTTCCACACCCACGCGCGCACGCAGAACAACGCATGGCTCCTTGCCCTGCATAAGTCCGAAGTGCCCCTGTGGATTCACACCGAAAGGGCTAAGGCGCTGGGAATAAAAGACGGAATGCAGGTGCGCCTTGTTAAGGAAGGATTCAAAAGCAACCCCTGTACAGCGAGGGTTGTGGACTACATCCATCCTCAGGCGGTATTCCTCCCCTACGGCTTCGGTCATGAATCAAAAGGGCTTACAAGGATAGTCGGCAAGGGAGCCAGAACATCGGACTTCACCTCCGACCTCACAGACCCCATAAGCGGCGCCGCAGGCTTTCACAACGGCTTCGTGAAAATTGAGATCGCTTAGGGAGGAATCTGAGATGAGCACAGCAGATAAAACAAAAAAATTCGCAATGGCATACATAGTGGACAGATGCGTGGACTGCAAAGCATGCATGGTGGCATGCAAGGCGGAATGGCAGGTTCCGGAAAACGATTTCCGCACGCATATAGACACAGGCATAGCCCCGGCAGCGACAGAAAGGCTCAGCATGCACTTTCTTCCCCATCAGTGCAACCACTGCGACCATGCCCCCTGTGTGACGGTCTGCCCCACAAAGGCAAGCCACAAAAGGGAGGACGGAGTTGTGGATATTGACAACCGCAAGTGCGTCGGCTGCCGCTACTGCATCCCCTCCTGCCCCTACAACGCAAGGTTCTTCAATAACGAACTTGGCGTTGCGGACAAGTGCACCTTCTGTCTGCCGAGAATATACGACGGTCTCATGCCCGCATGCGTAACAACATGTCCCGGCAGGGCAAGGGTTTTCGGCGATGTGAACGATCCCGAAAGCGAAATCTCAAAGGCGCTTAAAAACGCCGCAGACAACAGGTACAGAGTCTGGACCCTCCGCAAGGATCTGGGCACTGAGCCTAACATTTATTACATCCAGAAGTAGGAGGACAAAATGGAATTTCAGACAGGCTTCCATTGGTACATAGCGGTTTATCTGTTCCTCGCGGGTGTGGGTGCGGGCTCCATAGTTGTTGCCTCCCTCGCGGATATGTACGACAGACAGAAATATATATCATTCATAAAAGCGGCAAGCGTGATAGGCATGCCCCTTGTTTCCATAGGTATATTCTTCCTTTACATCGACCTCGGTCAGGGAATGTACAAGCCGTGGCTCCTTGCGCTGCTGTTTGTAAACCCCACCTCGGCTATCATGTGGGGTACGCTTATACTTACTATCTTCACAATACTTTCGCTGATCTACGGTGCTTATAACCTCGGCATACTCGACTGGTTCATCAAAAAAGCGGGATTCCTGAAAATATTCAGATCCCTCGCCGCAAGCGGCTTCATGAACTGGGCGCTGATCATCACAGGCATACTCACCGCGGGCTACACGGCGGTTCTCCTCGGTGTGCTTAAGGCAATCCCCTTCTGGCACCAGACAGCCCTGCCCATACTCTTCATCATATCCGCCTCATCCACCGGAATTTCAGGCGCGATGGTGGTGAAGGAGCTCTTCTTCAAGGAGGAGGCTCATCTGGCGAAAATAGAAACCACTCACTTCTACCTGATAATGCTTGAAATCCTGCTGCTCATAGGCATGATGCTCATAGCTCTTCAGGGTGTGCCTGAAATGAGGTTTTCCGCCCTTGCACTCCTCACCGGAGAGTTCGCGGTTGAGTTCTGGGTGTTCCTTGTGCTTCTTGGGCTTGTGGTTCCGGCGTTTGTCTTTGCCTTTGTTGAGGCGGGCAAACTCCACATCAGCGGCGGCAAGCTTGTTTTCTTCGAGCTGCTTGTACTCGCCGGCGGTTACTTTCTGCGTCATCTCATACTCCACGCAGGTGTTTACACACAGAAATTTACCGACTATATTATGATTCATTACTGAAACCTTAAAAGCCGCGGGCGGTTAACCCCCGCCTGCGGCATCGTTTTATTCGGGATAACTTGAATGACAGAGCAAAAAAGCATCTCCAGAAGAGGATTTCTGGGCAGGCTTGCGGCACTGGCCGCTTCCGCCTTTTCCCTCTGGTTTATTTACAGATTCCTCACCCCTGCGAGTTCAGGCGGCGAAATACTGGTTCAGGCTCAGGAAGCCGACATACCCGAAGGGGGAGCGGTTATCTTTCCCGATAAAAATATAGCCGTGATGCGGATGGACGGCGCTGTGAGCGCAATGTCGCTGGTATGCACCCATCTGGGCTGCACAATAGCCCTCGACGGCGACAGGTTCGCCTGCCCATGCCACGGAAGCATATTCGCCCTTGACGGAACAGTGATAAAAGGCCCGGCTGAACGCAGGCTTGACACATACAGAACAGAAACCGCAGACGGCATGATAACCGTATTCAGACAGGTGAACGCGTGATAAAGCGCTATCTTGTTCATCTATATCCCAAAACATTCAGCAAAGCGGCAGTGAACGGAACTCTCTTTATGGGCGGGCTGATAACCGCTCTCTTTCTCAGCCTGTGCGTAACGGGGATTCTGCTTCTCTTCTATTACTCACCGGAAAGCACAGCCGCTTATTTATCAATCATCCACCTTGAGGAGAAGGTTTTCGGCGGACGCTTCATCCGCGCCATGCATCTGTGGAGCTCACACATACTGCTCATTGCCCTTGCCCTGCACATGGTGCGCACCATATTCACCGGAACATACGCTGTCAGGCCTTCCAACTGGAAGCTGGGCTATATCCTCTTCGGTCTTCTGGTGTTTGAGGCCTACACAGGGGTTCTTCTCCCAATGGATCAGCTTTCATACTGGGCCACCAAAACGGGGATGGAGCTTGTAAACGTCCTCCCCTTCGGCGATTTCATCCGCAGACTGCTCACGCCGGACGATGTAGGCGGCAGGCTCTCACTTATAAGGTTTTTCGCCATGCACATAGCCCTCATCCCGCTTCTGTGCGTGTTTCTCATATCCGCCCATCTTTACAATGTCCGCAGGGACGGCGGCCTGCACCCGAAGGATGACAGAACAAAAACAAAGAGCGAGCCCTATCTCTTTAACCTCACATGGGTTATTGCGGCTGCGGCAGTGGCACTCCCCGCTGTGCTGGCAGTTGTCTCAGGCGCACCCCTTGAGGAGCCGGCAGAGCCGGCGCTCCCTCCGAACCCTGCAAAAAGCGCGTGGTTCCTGCTGTGGATTCAGGAGATAGTGAGCTGGAAGGCATGGCTGTTCAATCCCTTTGCGGTACTGTTTATCCTGTATTTCTTTCTGCCTGATTTCCGCAGGAAATATCAGCCGGAAACAGCCGTCTGGTTTGCGAAAAAAGATGCTCCCGTCTGGGGGACCACGCTGTTTCTGTGCGCGGCTGTTCTTGTGCTCACGGCAGTTGCAATGTTTTTCAGAGGTGAGAATTGGTCGCTCGTGCCCTTTTACTTCTGATTTTTCTCAGCCTTCCTGCTTTCCCCGCCTTTGCGTCCATGTGCGTGAAGTGCCACAAGCCCCATTACGAGAAAACAGGCTCATGCACTGTCTGCCACAGGGGAAACAGTGAAACAAGCCGGAAAAACATAGCCCACAGCGGGCTGATAACAAAGAAATACGCTGACTTCATCATAAACCGTCAGGCTGTCTCCGGCGGCGGAAAAACTATAGAAAACGCCCATTGCAGAAGGTGTCACGTCACTGGGGGCAAGGGTAATGACATAGCCCCTGACCTTGATACCGAAAGCAGACGCAAAACCGCAGAAACACTGAAAGACAAGCTGATGAAACCCACTGACTACATGCCTGATTTCCGTATGAATGACAAAACTGCCGAAGATTCCGTCAGGTATATCCTTAATGCGGGGGGAAGCGCAAAAAAGGTTTCGGGAACAGCCCCTTATGTTGTCTTCATAACTCAGGGCAAAAAGAGCGCTTTTGATGAAAAATGCGGCGGATGCCACAGACTGCTTACCCGCAAAAAAGGCGGAACAGGGCATGGGAACACCGCACCGAACCTTTCCGGACTGTTCAGCGAATATTACCCCGCGGACACCGTAAAGGCGGAAGGCGGAAGATGGAACAGGGAAATACTGATTAAATGGATTAAAAATCCGAGAAAAATAAAGCCGGATTCGCTCATGCCGCCGATCCTCCTCACTCCGGAGGAGGAAAAAAGAATAACAGCCGAATTTGAAAGCTGATTAAACCTTTCAGGACAGACGTTTTCTTAAGAAAATCCAGTTTATCATCACAAACACCGCAACAGAGGCAAACAGCAGGTTAAACACCGCAAGCCTGTGAGCATGTGTGCCTGAAACTACGAACATGCACAATGCGCCGAACATAAGCTGTGTGAAAACCATGAATGACGAGGCGGAACCTATATCCGTGTTCACCTGCTCGACTATGAGATTGTTGCTCAGGGGTCTGTTCATGCAGATGAAGAATGTGGTAAGGAATGTGAAGCAGGTGAAGAAGTACCACGCGGAAAAGCCCAGCAGCCACAGCCCGCCTGCGGCAAATACAGCACCGCCGAGGCAGAAAGTAATGAGCGTATTCGGCTTAAAGTATTTCAGCATCCTTGAGCACACAAATGCGCCGAACATAGCCCCGAATGCGTTAAACGCAAAGAGGAAGCTGAACTTTGATTCTGAAAAGCCGTTTATGCCTATGTAGTATATGGGTGAAAAGGCAATGAACGCATAAAGCGGCCCTGCCGAAATACCTAAGGTAAGGTTGGTACGCATGAACTTCCAGTTGGAGAAAACATTACGGTATCTGAAAAACACCCTGTACCACTCTCCGCTGAACCGCTCCTGAATAGTTTCCTGAAACAGGAATGAAACAGCAAATGTGCATGCCACCATTGAGGCCTGTGTGAGAAAAATATATCTCCACGAACCCAGACTGAGAAGAAAAGCCCCGATCATAGGCGCCACCATAGGTGCGACAGCCAGAACAGTGCCGAGATATGCAAACGCCTTCCGGCGCTCCTCCCCCTCGTATTTATCCCTGCATATTGCCATAACCATGGCAGAAGGAGCGGCTGCGCCTGCCCCCTGTAAAATGCGGAAAAGTATAAGCTGCCATACATTTGCGCTTAAAGTGCATAGTACGGAGGAGAGCACAAACATAAACAAACCGCCGAGAAGCACAGGCCGTCTGCCGAATTTATCCGAAAGTGGGCCGTAAAAAAGGAGCGACGAGCTGAAACTGGCAAACCACAGCACAAGGGAAAGATTCACCAGATGCTCCCCCACGTTCCACTCTCTGGCTATAATGGGAATCGCCGCCAGATACATATCAGTGGCAAGGGGCGGAGTGGCTCCTATCATCGCCAGAAAAATTATGTAAAGTCCTTTATGTCTGTTAATATCAATCATTACTCTCATTCAATCACCTATACGAATTTATAACTATGCACATATGTTTCCATATTTTCAATGCCTATTACATTTTTTTACACAGACTATAAGGCAGGCACATCAAAAGCATTGACTTAACCCTTCGCTCGCTATATACATTCCTACATAACGATTTCAAAGAGGTAAAATTTATGAGAATATTCCTTATTGCATTATGTCTGCTTATCAGTGTTTCAGCCTTCGCCAAAGATGTCACTGTCTTCGGCGCGGCTTCCGTAACAAACGCGATGGATGAAATTATCGCCGCTTACAAAAAGGAAAAGGGCGTTAATGTCATAGCTTCCTACGCATCCTCCGGCCCCCTTGCAAAACAGATAGAAAACGGCGCTCCCGCAGATATTTTCATATCGGCTAACATGAGCTGGATGGATTATCTGCTTGAAAAGGACAAAATTGAGGCAGGAACAAACGTACCCTACCTCGCTAACAAGCTCGCTTTTATCGCCCCTGTCTCCTCCAAAACAGAGAAAATATCAGGCCTTGACGGAGCCGCAGTGAAAAAACTCATCGGCAGCGGCAAGTTCGCTATGGGCGACCCTGAGCACGTTCCCGCCGGGAAATACACTCAGAAGGCAATGGAAGGCTGGGGAATCTGGAAGGATCTTGAATCTCAGGCAGTCAGAATGCAGGACGTAAGATCAACTCTCGCCATGGTCGAACGCGCCGTCCCCTACGGCTTTGTTTACTTCTCTGATGCCGCAGTCAGCGACAAGGTAAAGGTTATTTCTCTTGTGGATGATTCTCTCACAGGGAAAATAATATACCCCATGGGTATAGTAAAAGGAAAACGCACTCCCGAAACGGAAGCATTTTACAATTTCCTTAAAACAGACTATGCTTCTGGAGTTTTTCTGAAATACGGATTTATTGTGGTGAAGTAAGCATGTTTAACCTCTCGCCGATAGAGATTGAGGCGATTTATCTCAGTATGAAAATTTCTCTCTGGGCGGTGCTTGCCGGGCTGATCCCCGGCATTGCCGCCGCTTATGTTCTGGCACGCAAAAACTTTCCGGGCAAGCTGCTTCTGGACGGGCTGCTCCATGTGCCCCTCGTTATCCCTCCAGTTGTTACGGGCTACCTGCTTCTCATAACCTTTAATGACAATGCCCCAATGGGCAAGCTGCTCAACAGCATCTTCGGTGTGGGCATAGCCTTCTCATGGAGGGGTGCGGTCGTTGCCTCTGTTGTGATGTCCATGCCTCTTCTGGTGCGCAGCGTCCGGCTTTCCATAGAGGGCATAGACAGAGGGCTTGAGGAGGCAGCAAAAACACTCGGCGCAAAAAGATGGCGGGTATTCTTCACAGTCACCCTTCCCCTTTCAGTTCCGGGTATTATAACGGGAACAGTCCTCGCATTCGCCAGAAGCTTAGGTGAGTTCGGAGCCACGATAACCTTCGTTTCCAATATCCCCGGCGAAACAAGAACCCTCCCCGTGGCGCTGTATAACCTTACCCAGACTCCGGGTACTGAGGCTGCGGCGCTCCGGCTCTGTATAATATCAATAGGGCTTTCCGTAGCCGCCATAGCCGCGTCCGAATACCTTTCCAGAAGAGCCGCGCTTAAACTCAGAGGAGCAGCCAATGCTTGAGTTCAGGGCATTAAAACACTATCCGGCTTTCACTCTGGATGTTTCATTCAAAACAACAGAAGGAATGGTGACAGGGCTCTTCGGGCGCTCAGGCTCCGGCAAAACCAGCATAATCAATATTGCTGCGGGGCTTGTTAAGCCTGATGAAGGATATGTATCCGTCGGCGGAAAAGTTCTTTATGACAGCGAAAATAAAATCAACCTCCCTGCTCCGGCGCGCAATTCAGGATACATCTTTCAGGACGGCAGACTTTTTCCTCATATGACAGTGGAAGCCAACCTCCGCTACGGAATGAAGAGAAGCGCAGAGAACGGACACAAGGCGAAGTTTGATGATGTTGTGGAGCTTCTTGGGATAGGCGCACTGCTGAAACGCAGACCGCACAGGCTCTCCGGCGGTGAAAAGCAAAGGGTGGCTATCGGGCGCGCCCTGCTCTCCTCGCCCGACTTTCTCCTTATGGATGAACCGCTTTCCGCCCTTGATTCCAACAGGAAGGAGGAGCTTATCCCCTTCATAGGCAAAATGGTGCAGACCTTCAAGCTTCCAGTGCTTTATGTAACCCATTCTATAGATGAGCTTTTCAGCCTGTGCGATAATGTGGTGCTGATGAATGAGGGAAAATGCACTGATTCGGGCTCTGTGGAGGATGTTGTGTCACGTCCGGCAAACAGGGAGATACTCAGCCTCAGCGGACGGGTAAGTGTTCTGCGGGCTTATGCCGTTTCGGAAAGCGAGCCCTCAATCATTACATTCGAAAACGGAAAGCTTGGCATCCCCACTTCAAAACACGCAACAGGAACTGAGCTTCGTGTCGCTGTGCATTCCGATGATGTGACCCTTGCACTGAATAAGCCAACAGGGTTAAGCGCCAGAAACATAATGAAAGGCACTGTAACAGCCATGGACAGGAGTGATGATGGTGCGGTTGCCGTCACTGTGGATGTCGGCCTTCCGGTCTACGCCACAATAACACGCTCTGCCGCTTCGGAACTCGGCATAAGGGCAGGGATGGAGATTTATGTAATAATGAAAACCATCGCCCTTTCAAGGCTCAGCGTTCCTTTTATACATTAATGGTAAGTAAAGGCGGCAGACAAACCCGCCTCCGTTTACTTCCCCTTCCTCACCACATCCCGCATCTGGAGCAGAACAGAGAGAATAATTATACCCAGACCAGCGAAGAATGATGCGTTGACTTCGCTCATCTCCCTGAAAATCACTGCCGCCAGAATAATCGTGTAGATAGGCTCAAGGTTATATGACAGATTCACGGTGAAAGCCGAGATCCTCTTGAGGGCATAAATTTGCAGAAGCTGCAGCCCTATTGTGCAGAAAACCGCAAGGATGATAATAAAAAACAGGTTCCGCGCATCGGGAATCACTGCTCCTGCGCCGAAGAAATAGAGATACACAGGGGCAAGGGCGGAAAGGAAAATAAGCCCTCCTGCTATCTCATAAAAAGTGAGCAGCGGAATATACGAAAACTTGGGGATGACAAGCTTGTTCATAGTAATCGCCAGCGCACAAGCAAGGGAGGAGACTATGCCGAGCCCTATGCCAAGCCTGTAGCGGCTGTCAAAATGGAATATAAGCAGTATGCCCGCCACGGAAAAGAAGCCGTAGAAAAGCTCTTTGAAGTTGAAACGGATTCGGAGCATAAGCGGCTCCAGAAGGGCGGTGAAGAACCCTGTCAGAGAAAAGCAGACCACACCGACACTAACGTTTGATGCCTTTATGCTTCCGTAAAACAAAATCCAGTGCAGACACAGCACAGCGCCAACGCCGGCTGCCTGTATAATCTCCTCTGCGCTGTAGAGGCGGAATTTCCCGCTGAATTTCAGTATAAGCCAGAAGCAAAGGGCGGCAACAAACACACGCCACCACACCAGCGCACCCGCATCCAGAGTGATGAGACGGCCGAAAAGCCCCGTGAAACCCGCTATAAATATGGAAAGATGGAGTGCTATGAATGCCTGTTTCATACTTTTAAGGAAATTTCGCCGGAAGGCAGAATGAGACTGATTTTGTAAGTTTTCATATCCGCTTATATCACTGCCGCGTTGCGCTTGCAAATCATTTCATATTCTCTGAAAATTATTTAATTTTGTGATGATTTTTTCTGAAATAAGGTATAAAGATCAATAACGCATGCGGGCGTAGCTCATCAGGTAGAGCGACAGCTTCCCAAGCTGTAGGTGGCGGGTTCGAGCCCCGTCGCCCGCTTTCTTTTTATCTTTATTATAAATAACCTATTTACCTTTTATTCTTTTCTGTGCCATTTTATAAACGGCTGAATCATCCCTGACAGAAATAATAACAATCCTCATCACACCTTCTTTTCTTTCTATACTGTAAACAACTCTAAGTCCCAGAGCTGAGAGCTTTATCTTCATATATCCCGCAAGCTTGCCAGACACCTTATTGCCCAAAGGTTTACCGTAACCGCCTTCGGTAATGGGCAAAGGATTTGCCGAAACCTTCTTCACTGCTTTAAGAACATGTATCTGCTGAGTTTTATCAAGATTTTTTAAATCCTGTGCTGCTTCCGAGGTGTATTCAACTACCCAAGCCATCAGTCAATCTCAACCTCAGTATCATCAAGGTCAGCTTCACTTATACCCAGATTGTCAAGAACATCGCCAGAGGATATAAATCCGCTCTGAGAAGCATTTTTCATCCTTTTTTCAGCTTCAAAATATAAAGCGTAGTCCTCCAGAGCCTCCATCATTGCTTCATAGCGCTCAGGCTGAACCAGAACACAAGCGGGAGTATTATTTTTGAGAACAACCTTGAACCCGCTCTCATTAACCTCATCAAATATTTTGCCTGCTTCACCACGGTTAAAGCGTGTGATAGGTACTATTGAGCTTATAATATCTTTTACGGAAACGTTATCTTTCTTCATTATTGCACCCTTATGATAGAAGTATAAGTTTAACGATAAAAAAGGCAATAAAAAAGTCGATTAATATATCGATATAGCCTCACTCTCCCGCAATTTTTTTTAACTTTAAATAGCGTTTTTAAAATCTTTTACATCAAGTTTGTCAGCTTCCTTTTCTGCCTTCCAGAGATCATACATCATCTGCTGTTTGAGCCAGCTTTCAGGAGTTCCGCCGAATGCTCTGGAAAGTCTTATCGCCATAAGCGGCGAAATCCCTGATTTCCCGTTTATAAGTTCAGAGAAAGCTTTTCTGGTTACTCCAAGCCCTTCTGCGGCTTTTGTTACGGACAACCCCAGCGGTTCTAAACATAACTCTTTAATTGTTTCTCCCGGAT
>JAEWZN010000008.1 GCA_023395255.1 Deferribacteres bacterium | reverse complement strand
GGCTAGGAATATCATGAATGAATGCCACCCCAGATTTTCCCGAAACAGAGGCAAACATTGACACCGTCTGTTGTTGCATACGCACCCACGGAAGGGAGCGCGCCGTGCGGAGCGAAGCCTTGCTTTGCAAGGCGCGAGCGTGTATCCGAAATTTCCACGGATGGGAAATTTCGGATAATAAAGGAAGGAACTCAAAATCGATCAGGTGCTGCTGCATGAAATCCCTTAAAGATATAAAAAAAGCGGTGATAACCCACAAAACACCTGATTTTGACGCTCTGGCCAGTGCCTGCGCCGCATGCGCTCTGCACGGGTGTGATGCCGTTTTCACTGTGACCTCCTTTGAGGGGAATGTTGAGGATTATTTCAACGAAGAGGATGTGACGCTCCCTGTCATACGTCTGAAAGAGAAGGATTTTGATGAGATCGGCCGCCTTGATCTCCTTGTGATTACCGACTGCAAGCTTAAAGAAAGAACTGCGCCTTTGCAGTGGATGCTGGACGGGGCGGATAATATAATCCTCTATGATCATCATCCTTCCCACGGGCGGGATATAGAAGCCCGCGAGACCCATATAGACGAAACAGGCTCAACTGTGACCATAATCATCCGCAGAATGAAACAGACAGGGTTCAGGCCGGATAAAACACTGGCAACGCTCATGATCCTCGGTCTGTACGAAGATACGGGGCTTCTTTCATTCTCCAGCACCACACAGGAGGATATGACGGCGGCGGCTTTTCTTCTGGATTGCGGTGCTGAACTGGAGATGGTGAGCGAGTACGTGAAGCGTGATATGAGCAAGGAGCAGATATTCGTGATGAACGAACTGCTTGTGAATATGAATGTTTTTCATATTCAGGGCGCATCTGTCGGGCTTTCCTACGCAACAACCGACCGCTACATAGGGGAAATAGCTGTGATTGCTCACCGCATTATGGATATGGAGAGCATGGACGCTCTGTTCATTGCTGTCCGTGCGGGAGAGCGGATAGTGCTTGTTGGGCGGAGCAGGGCGGACGAGATAGACTGCTCGGTGGTGATGGAGCGTTTCGGCGGCGGCGGACACCCCAGCGCGGCAAGTGCAATAGTGAAGAAAATGACCCTCACCGAATGTGTTGATTTGCTCAAAATAGTTATAAGCGAAAACATACATCCTGTCCGACTGGCAAAGGATATTATGACATATCCCGTAAAAACCGTTCCCATAACTGGGACATTTGAGATGGCGATGGATCTTTTCATGAAATACAACCTGAATATGATGCCTGTTGTGGACAACAGCGGCATACCCGTGGGGCTTATTTCCAGACGGGACATTCTTCAGGGCATTAAGCACGGGCTTAAGAGCGAGCCTGTGCGTTCGCTCATGCAGATTGAGTTCCGGTCTGTTGAGCCTGATGTGCCGTACTATCTGGCGGAGGAGATGATGCTCTCCATGAACCAGAAGATGCTGCCCGTTGTGAGGGACGGCAGACTGGAGGGGGTAATAACCCGCACGGATCTGCTGCGCCTTATGCATGAGGAGATAACAAAACTGCCCAGACACCACCAGACCAAGCAGCCGCAAAAGCTGAAAAATATAAGCTCTCTTGTGAAAAACTGTCTGCCGGACAGGGTCAACAGAATGCTGGCGGACATAGGCCGTCTGGCGGAGCAGATGGGGCTGAACGCCTATCTTGTGGGCGGTGTGGTGCGTGATATTCTCATGCAAAACACGAATATGGATATAGATATAGTTGTGGAGGGGGATGCTCCGGCTCTTGCCAAGCGTTTTGCCGCCATGAAGAAGGCTAAGGTATCGGAACATTTTAAGTTCAAGACTGCGGTGGTGATATTCAAAGACGGCTTCCGTGTTGATTTCGCCACATCCAGAACTGAATACTACACAAATCCCGCCTCTGCTCCGGAGGTTGAGAACGCATCAATACGAAACGACCTCTACAGGCGTGATTTCAGCATAAATGCCATGGCCATGAAGCTCACGGGGGACGATTTCGGTCTTTTGCTGGATTTCTTCGGCGGTCAGAAGGATATAGTTGATAAAAAAATAAGGGTTCTGCACAGTTTAAGCTTTGTTGATGATCCTTCCAGATGTCTGCGCGGGGTGCGCTTTGCCGTGCGCTACGGCTTTGCCATAGGCCCGCACACCGAAAAACTGCTCAAACACGCCGTATCACTCAAACTGCTGGAAAGAGTTGTCGGGCAGAGGATGTACCTTGAACTGAAATACATTTTATCTGAAGACAGCTTTGTGGAAGCTCTGCTGATGATGAAAAAATACGATATGCTGAAATTTTTTCATGAAAATATGTCGATTGATGATTTCAAGCTGGACAGATTCGCAGTTCTGAAGAAAATTAACGGATGGTACTGTTTCCAGTTTGAGGATAAGCTTGAACTCTGGATAAGCCGCTTCTGTATTCTGTTTGCTGACTTAAGCAGACCTGAGATGAAACGCCTTGCCTCAAGGTTTGAGATTACAGGCAGGCTTTATGATGAGCTTGCGGAAGCTTTCTATAAGTTTAAGCATGCTGTATGGCAGGTGAAGCGTCTGAAAGACGTGAAGGCATCAGCCATAACAGATATTTTCGACGGCATGAAAACCGAGGCTGTAACGGCTGCCGTGGCTGTTCTGGGGCAGGAGTATGAATGGCTGCTCAAGGAATATCTCACCGTTTACAGGTTTGTTGCGCCCTCTGTGGACGGAAACGATCTCAAGGCGATGGGCATACCTCCTTCGGGAGTTTACGGAGAGATTCTGAAAGAGATAAAACGGGCAAAGCTCGATCATGAAATATCCTCAAAAGAGGAAGAACTTACCCTTGCGAAAAGAATTGCCGGGGAAAGGGGTATAAAATTTTGAGCAGAGAATATTCTGAAATAATAAGCATTCACCATCCGCTGATCCCTGTGATACTGGGCAGCGGCGATCAGCACCTCCGCGCGCTTAAGTCCGCATTTAATGTGAATATAGCGGTGATGGGGGACGAATTTACCATCAAAGGGGACAAGGCAGATGTTTTAAAGGCTGTGCGCCTGATAGACCATCTGCGTGAAATGGCCATGAAAGGGGAACTGACCGAAGCAGGGGTCAGCGATGCCCTGCGGATGATGGATGACGATCAGGAGATTGATGTAAGCGGTGTACTGCTTGATTCTGTGAAGGTTGCGGGCAGAACAAGGAATGTTTCGCCTAAATCCCCACGTCAGAAGGAATATCTGCAGGCGATAAAGGACAAGGATCTCGTTTTCGGCATAGGCCCCGCGGGAACCGGAAAAACTTATCTTGCCATGGCAATGGGCGTACACCTGTTTCTGAAAAAGAAGGTTGCGCGCATAATTCTCACCCGTCCTGCGGTTGAGGCGGGGGAGAACCTCGGCTTTCTTCCCGGTGATATAGCGGATAAAATCAATCCCTATCTCCGTCCGCTGTATGATGCGCTTTACAGTATGATGAACATAGAGCAGGTGGCGGCGCTGGTGGAGAAGAATATCATAGAGGTAGCACCGCTGGCTTTCATGCGCGGGCGAACGCTGAATGATTCCTTCATAATTCTGGATGAGGCGCAGAACACCACCAGCGAGCAGATGAAGATGTTTCTCACCCGTCTGGGGTTCCGCTCAAAGGCAGTGGTCACGGGGGATATAACGCAGATTGACCTGCCTTCCTCCAAGAAATCAGGTCTTATCCTAGTGCGGGAGATCCTGAAAGGGATAAATGATATAGGCTTTGTGGAATTTAGCCAGAAGGATGTGGTTAGACATTCCTTGGTACAGAAAATAATTCAGGCTTATGAAGTGTTTGAGGAGAAAAAATAAAGTGATGGTGGATGTTCTTCTTACTGATAAAACAGACAGCGGCTTTGACGTTGAGTTTCTGAAAAAAATCTCCCTTGAGGTATTTGCTTTCGCTGAGGCGGCTTTTGAGGATGCGGAAATTTCCGTTCTCATTACGGATGATGCGGAGATCCGCTCACTGAACGCCGCCTACAGGCAGAAGGATTATGCCACTGATGTGCTTTCTTTCCCGATGGCTGAGTATCCGCTGGATGACGGTGGGATGCTGGGGGATATTGTCATCTCCATCGATACCGCAAAGAGGCAGGCACAGGAAAATGAAATAGAGCTTGCAAGGGAGTTTGCTTTTCTGTATATTCACGGCCTTCTTCATCTTCTGGGGTTTGACCATGAAACTACCGAAGAAGATGAGAAGGAAATGTTTGATATGCAAGAGGAAATTCTGCGTAAGCTCATCGGGGACGGTCTTGTTCCCTAAAACCTGTCAAATTATGGAAAAGTCGCTGTTTCCGCACGTTTTAGTGTGGAAGAGCAGTTTTTTTTGTGCTAATATCCGCTCATGAAAAAGAAACCTCCTTCCGAACCTTACCCGATTTCAGCGTCTTCCTTGAAGGGAAACGCCAGTTCTGCTTACTTTTACGGACATACTGCGCCCATTTCTGCGGCGTATTTACTCATATTCTCATCAGAGGTGAATTGTTTTGGAAACTGACAGTATACTGTTTCAGTCGGTCTCAATATTCGTTTGTCTTTTGTTTTCAGGTTTTTTCTCAGGC
Source organism: Deferribacteres bacterium (assembly GCA_023395255.1). Taxonomy (GTDB): domain Bacteria; phylum Chrysiogenota; class Deferribacteres; order Deferribacterales; family Geovibrionaceae; genus Geovibrio; species Geovibrio ferrireducens. The sequence continues at coordinate 171,263 of JAEWZN010000008.1, read as the reverse complement.
AGCGAAACTGCCCTGACCTCGCTCAGCGAGATGAAGGTCAGGCACATGATAGAAGAAAATCCTAAAGCTAAAATCCTTGAACTTTGGCTTTATCACCCAAACAAGGTTCTCAACACCATCCTCATCGGCAATAACGTTGTTAACATTCTGGGTTCTGTTCTGGCGGCGGATATGGCCAGACGGATATTCGGTGATGCGCAGATTGCCGCAGTAACCGGAATTATGACCCTGATGGTTCTCATATTCGGTGAAATTACCCCCAAAACCTTTGCCAAGCACAATGCGGAAGCGATGGCTATTGCCCTTATGCATATTCTGAAACTGTTTTATACAGTTCTATTTCCTGCTACATATGTAATGAACAAGTTTGTTGTGGCGATGATTAAGCTTTCCGGCGGCAAGCTGGATAAAAAACCGCAGATCACGGAAGAAGAGCTTGAGTTCATCATCAATGTGGGAGAAAAGGAAGGGGTGCTGGAGAACGGACAGAAGGAGATGCTCCAGAACATATTCGAACTGGGTGACATGAGCATTAAAGAGATTATGGTTCCCAGAAGAGATATAATAGCAGTGAATGTTAATGAAGGCTTTGACAGTATAATGGATAAGGTTGTGGAAAACGAATTTTCACGTCTTCCTGTTTATGAGGAAACCATAGATAAAATCATAGGCATACTGAACGCCAAGGATCTGCTTGTGTTCACCAGAGAGGACATATCCAAGTTTGACCTCCGCAGCATGCTCCGTGCGCCTTACTTTATCCCCGGTACGAAAAAGATAGATACCATGCTCACTGAGTTCCAGAAAACACGTAACCACATGGCAATAGTGCTTGATGAGTACGGCGGCGTGGCGGGGCTTCTCACACTTGAAAACGTGCTTGAGGAGATAGTGGGCGATATATACGATGAATATGATGAGGACGAGCAGGCGGATATAGAAGTTGAGCAGACGGATACGGATACTTACGTTCTGGATGCGATGATGGATATTGACGATTTCTGCGAAGAGTTCGATATTGAAAAGACGGAAGAGATGGAAAAATACGAAACTCTGGCCGGGCTTGTGTACGACCTTGCGGGCAAAGTGCCTGAACAGGGAGATTCATACATCTTCGCCGACCGGACTCTCACTGTGCTTGAAATCGAAGACCGTAAAATATGCAAAATAGAAATGAAAAAGATACAGGATAATCCTGTGGCAGATGACGTGGAGGTCTGATGTCCGAAACATATAAATCAGGGTTTGTTTCCATTCTGGGCAGACCCAATGTGGGTAAATCCACACTGATTAACAGCCTCATTGGCGAGAAGATAGCAATAGTTTCAAACAAACCCCAGACAACCAGAACAAACATTCAGGGGATAAAAACAGGTGACGAATACCAGATAGTTTTCATAGACACGCCAGGCTATCACAAGGCGAAGGACACCCTTAACAGACTTATGGTGCAGCAGGCGGCTGATTCCATTGATATGGCGGATATTCTCTTCCTCATGGTTCAGGCGGATGAGCATATGGGGCCTGAGTTTAAGAACCTTGTGAAGATCCTTGAGGCTTCAAAGGCGAAGAAGTTTCTTGTTATCAATAAGCTTGATATATTCAAAAAGGAAAAGGCCTTTCTGCTGGCAGAAAAACTGTTCCCCCTGCTTGACTTTGCGGAGGTTGTGCCCATAAGCGCGAGGACGGGCAAAAATGTTGATCTGCTTCTTGAGCTTGCTGTGAAGCATCTGCCGGAAGGCATGCCTATGTTCGACAGTGAGGAGATAACGACTGTTCCCGAAAAAATGCTTATTGCAGAGTATGTAAGGGAGCAGGTGTTCGAGCAGCTTCAGGACGAGCTCCCCTACCGCATAGTGGTGGAAACAGAATCCGTGGAGGACACGGAGGACGGACGCATGGAGATAAGCGCGTCCATAATTGTTGACCGCGAAAGCCACAAGGGGATGGTGATCGGAAAGCAGGGCGCACGCCTTAAAGAGATTGGAACGAAAGCAAGAATAAATCTGGAGAAGTTTTTCGGAGTCAAAATTCATCTTGCATTATGGGTTAAGATTCGTAATGATTGGGCAGACAAGAATGAATTTTTGAGAATACAAGGACTCCGGTAGATGCTCACTCCGAGATTAAAGGTTTCACTAGAAAGCGTCAAAAAACTTATCAGAAGAAACGCAAGGGTCGCACTTGAGAAAACGCTCTCCAAGTTGCACCCTGCGGATATTGCCGTAATATACAATAACCTCAATGATATAGACAGTAAAAAGCTTCTCAGCCACATTAAGGATGAGAAGCTCATGGCGGAAATCATCGTTGAAATGAACGAAGCCGATGTCATAACCGTTATCTCCGATCAGAAACCCGAAAAAATCGCCCGAATAGTTGAACACATGGAAAGTGATGACGCGGCTGATGTGGTGCGTCTTCTTCCTGATGAAATCTCAAACTCGGTTCTCAGTCTCATTGGTGACAACGATCAGATAAGCGAAGTGGAACAACTCCTTAATTACGAAGAATATACGGCTGGTTCAATCATGAACACCAGCTACTTCTCCCTTAACGAGGAGACAACGGTCAAAGAGGCCACCAAGTCACTTCACGGGGCAAAAAATGTGGATATGGTTTTCTATCTCTATGTTACGGATGATGAAAACAGGCTTGTGGGTGTTATCTCCCTCCGTCAGCTCATTCTGAATGCTCCGGAAAAAAAGCTGTATGAGATAATGACCACAGACGTGATACACGTAACCACGCACGAGGATCAGGAGGATGTGGCTAAAGTTGTTGAAAAATATGACCTTCTCGCTGTTCCTGTTGTGGATGAGTTTAATGTCCTTGTGGGTATCATCACCGTTGACGACGTAATCGACATCATCCGTGAGGAAGCCACGGAAGACTTTTATATGATGGTCGGTTCATCTGACGATGAGCTTCTTTTTGCCAACAACTCAGTAAAAATCGCCAAGGTCAGGCTGCCGTGGCTTATCGTAACCTTTGTGGGTTCCATAGTCGCCAGTATTGTCCTGACCTTTTTTCAAGGGCACGCAAAGGATTTTGCCCTGCTTGTTCCGTTTGTACCTATCATCATGGCCATGGCAGGCAATGCAGGCAGCCAGTCAGCCACAATCCTCATACGCGGCGTTGCTCTGGGCAAAATATCCACTACAGATATTATCCCTATAATGCTGAAAGAGATGCGCGTGGGCATGATAATGGGTATAACAATCGGCATTCTTCTCGCCTTCATCGCTCCTTTATGGTCGGGCTCTCCCGCCATTGGGCTTGTGGTGGGCACAGCCATGTTTTTTGCCATGACACTGGCAACCTTTTCAGGCACATTTGTTCCGGCAACGCTTATACGCTTTAATTTTGACCCCGCTGTTGCCTCCAGCCCGTTCATAAGCATGCTGAATGACATACTTGGGCTTTCAATTTACTTTTCGGTATCAGCGGTTCTTCTTAACTATTTCGGATGAGCAGGCATTTAACAGACGCCATAATTTATAAACTTCACAGATATTCTGACTCCTCCGCCGTTGCGCGGGCTTTCACTGCGGACTTCGGCAAAATCAAACTGTTTGTTCCCAAGGCATTCAGCAAAAAAGGCGGGCTGCTCACCTGCTTTCCCGGTGTGCTGGACTTTCAGATGAAGGAAAGCTCCGATCTTTTCCGGTTTTATGCATTCACCCAGAAGCCTGAGTTCCACAGATTCATAAACAGCCACGAGATAATGATCCGCCTGCACTTCATATTCGAGGTGATGGACGCTCTCTATGAGGAGCGGGAGAAGGACGGATACCTTATGCGCCTTATTATGAAAATTGATGACACTAACTTCCGGAAGGCAACCGCATTCACCGTGAGGCATATGTTTGAGAAAAACGGCGTACTGCCGGATTTCAGTGTATGCACAAACTGCGGGGCAGAGGAATGTACGGACGGCTTTGTTCCGGGCGGTGAGTTTTTCTGCTCAAACTGCCGTGGGGCAGGGGTCAGAGTGGGCGGAACGGTGATGCTTTTCATGAAGAGCGCTCTCAGCAGCGAAATGATGAAAAACCTGATAGTAAACAGGGAAAATGAAACTGAGATTATTTCATTTTTTGCTGATTTCTATAAATCTCTTTACGGAAAAGAACTTAAGAGTATCGCAACCTTGAAAATGCTTATTTAAGCTGCCTAAAGGCTTTACAAATCTTTGTGAATTTTTTACTATCGCAAAAAGCTATACGACTTAGACAGAGTCGGACTGATATACGCGGATTACTTCGGTAAATTAAGGTCAGGAGATGTTAACATGCAGAAGGGGTTGACCAATCTCAACAGATACCTGCTTGAGGAGCAGAGAAAATATCCTCACGCCACAGGTGATTTTACAACTATCATAGAACAGATTGCCTTTGCTTCCAAAATAATTTCAAGGGAAGTAAATAAAGCAGGGATCGTGAACATCCTCGGAAAAGCCCAGTCCGTCAATGTTCACGGTGAAGACCAGCAGAAGCTTGATGTTTATTCCAATGAGAAAATGATCAGCGCTATGGAACACTTAGGCAAGCTCTGCGCCATGGGTTCGGAGGAATGCGAGGACATAGTCCCCATCCCTGACAGATACCCCAAAGGCAAGTATGTTGTCGTTTTCGACCCGCTGGACGGTTCCAGCAATATTGATGTAAATATAAGCATAGGAACCATCTTCGGCGTTTACAGAGCAGTTACGGAAGGGAACAAAGGCACTGTGGAGGACTTTCTCCAGCCGGGAAGAAACCTTGTTGCCGCGGGTTATGTTATCTACGGTTCAAGCACAATGCTTGTTTATTCCGCAGGAAACGGCGTAAGCGGCTTCACACTTGACCCCAGCGTAGGCGAGTTCCTGCTCAGCCATGAAAACATCCGCATACCCGAAAAGGGGAAGATATACAGCTTCAACGAAGCCAACTTTGAGAAATGGACACCTGAAATTCAGAGATATGTCAGAGATCTGCGCACCAAAAGCGACAGAACATACACCGGACGCTACATAGGCTCACTCGTGGCTGATTTCCACCGCAACCTGCTGAAAGGCGGCGTTTTTGCCTACCCCGGCGATACCAGCAACCCCAAGGGCAAGCTCAGGCTGCTTTACGAAGCAGCACCCCTTGCCTACATAGTTGAGAAAGCGGGCGGAGCGGCTATTGACGGAATAAACGACATTCTCGACATCAAGCCCGAAGGAATCCACCAGAGAACCCCCCTCATCATCGGTTCCAAACATGAGGTTGAGCTCTACCGCAAATATATGAAAGGTGAGGCTTAATGCGCGTTGGCGCGCACCAGTCCATATCAGGCGGGATATATAAAAGCATTGAAAGAGCCTTGCATGACGAATGCGAGGCTCTTCAGGTTTTTGTGAGAAACGCCAGCAGGTGGGAATCAAAACCGCTCTGCGAAAATGAAGCAGAAAAATTCAGGGAAAAGGCGGAGGATTTCGGCTTTTCCAATATTTGCGCCCACGCCTCATACCTTATCAATCTCGCCGCCTCCGGTGAGGAAGTTTACCTTAAATCTCTGAAAGCCTTTGCAGACGAGCTGTCCAGATGCGAAACCCTCGGTATTCCCTATTATGTCATCCACCCCGGCTCCTTCACAGGCTCAACCCTTGAGGAGGGGATAGAGCGCATAGCCGCTTCCTTAGACATGATTTATGAAAAACACGGTTTCAGCGTGATGACGCTCCTTGAAACAACAGCCGGACAGGGTTCTTCCATCGGCTGTGCTTTTGAGCATATGGAGGGGATAATAAATCTTGCATCCTGCGGTGAAAAAATAGGTTTATGCCTTGACTCATGCCATATGTTCAGCGCAGGATATGATATAGCGGGTGATTATGATTCGGTTTTCGGCTCTCTTTTTGAAAAATTCGGCGATAAAATAAAAGTATTCCACCTCAACGATGCCAAAAAGCCTCTGGGAAGCAGGGTTGACAGACATGCGATGATAGGCAGGGGCGAAATAGGCGAAGAATTTTTCAGAAAGGCAGTCAATGACCGCAGGTTCCGGGATGCACTGGGCATTCTGGAAACACCTGTCGGCGAAGCAGACACATACGCGGGCGAGGTCAGCCTGCTTAAGTCATTCAGAACATAAAGGAGCAGCAAAATATGGAAGCGCCTATAGTCATGATAATGAAGGATCTCCTCAAGCCGGAAAAGGTTGTGGAGACACATATATCCTATGTTTTTCTTACCGGTGACAAGGTTTACAAGGTCAAAAAGAATGTAAATTTCGGGTTTCTTGATTTCTCAAGGCTTAAGCTGCGCAAGCAGTACTGCCTTCTGGAAAAGGAGCTGAACGGCCGCTTCTGCGAAGGGATTTATGGTGATGTGCTCAAGGTTGCCCGCAAGGATAAATCATTTGAAATAACAGCATATGAAAACACGCAGAGCACTCTGGAGTATGTTGTGACAATGAAGCGCATACCGGAGGAGAACTTCCTTTCCCACAGGGTTAAGGAAGGGCTGATGACAGAAGATGATATGCGCGTAACGGGCAGGCACATTGCCGAGCTTTTCTCATCCATCAAAACAGACGAAGCTTCCGCAGAGGAGAACGGCGGAGCATCCGTTGTGCGCTTTAACTGCATGGAGAACTTCTCCCAAACTGAAGGCTTTGCAGGAAGATTCATTGATAAAGTATTCTACGATTTTATAAAAAACAAAACTCTTGCATTTCTTGACAGCCGTCAGGAAATCTTCGTCTCAAGGGTGAAGGACGGTTTTGTGGTGAACGGTCATGGGGATCTCCGCGCGGAGCATGTATTCTTTGACGGCGATAAGGTTGGCCTCATTGACTGCATAGAGTTCAATAAACGCTTCCGCTATAATGACGCTGTGTCTGAGGCGGCTTTCATATGTATGGAGCTGGACGAACTCGGCAGAACCGATCTTTCTGACGCTCTGGCAGAGGGTTTCTTTGAAAAGTACAGTGATGAAAACAGCGTGAAGCTGTTTAACTTTTATAAATGCTACAGGGCGTTCGTCCGTGCCAAGGTAACCTGCTTTCTTCTCGCTCAGAAAGGTGAGGAGTGGGAAGGCTTCGCCGGAGTGAAAAAGAGCGTGGACAGGCTTATTGATCTCGCCGCCTCATACGCACTTAACATGGACAAGGCTAAGACACTGATGTTTTACGGATATATGGGTTGCGGCAAATCGAAAAACGCCAAGGTGTTTGCGGATAAATTTGCCGCCGCAAGCTTCAATACGGATGTGGAGCGCAAGCTTCTCAGCGGACTTGAACCTACGGAAAGCCGGAAAGTTGCCATGGGAACAGGTATTTACTCCCATGAAAAATCAGTAGAGGTTTATGCCCACTTAGGGAGAAAGGCCGCCGAAAAGGCGAAGACAGGGCGCATGACCGTTCTGGACGGGACTTTTTCCGATCCCGCCTTTGTTAAGGCCGCGGAAGAGGGAGCCCCATTCCATAAAAAAATCCGCTTCACAGCGGAAGATTCCGTTATTCTGGAGCGTTTTAGAGAACGTGCCAAAAAAACAGCCGTGACAGACGGCAGAGAGGAAATATATTTTCAGCACAAGGATAAATTTGTTGACGCAGGGGCGGATCTCTCTGTTGAAACAACCGGAAGCGTAGAGGACAACGCAAGACGTATTATGGAGTTTCTGATTGATGAAAAATAACTTTTCCGTGGTGCAGGTTAATTCGCCTTTTGAAGACACGGCGTTTTTTGTCCGCAATATATATAAAAAGAACGCGTTTCTTCTGGACTGCGGAAAGCTGGGCTCACTGACAAATCAGGAAGTGCTCAGTATTTACGATATATTCATAAGCCACACGCACATAGACCATTTTTACGGGTTCGACCGGATACTCCGCGGCTCGCTCATGGCGGAGAAAACAATCCGCATATTCGGCCCTCCGGGAATAATAAAAAATGTGCGCGGCAAGCTGGATTCATACACCTGGAACCTGATTAAGAGCTACGCCATCAACTTCGAGGTTATAGAACTCAGTGAAACAAGGCTCCACAAGCGGGCTATGTTTATGGCGGAAAACGGCTTCGAGGGCATTTATTCCGAGATACTTCATGATGACATAGACTTAGGCGAAGGCTTCACCTTCGATTTTGCTTTCTTTAAGCACAGGGTGACCTCTGTGGGCTACCGTATAAAGGAGAAGCCGCTCATTTCGGCGGACGGCGGACTCATGGAGCAGTCGGGCTTCCGCCCCGGAAAGTGGGTCGGCCAGCTTAAGAAAATGATTGAGGACGGATGCAGTCCCGCTGAAACCCTTGAGGTTCAGACACAGGACGGAACAGCGGTTTTTTCCCTTGCAGAGCTTGAGGCGAGGTTTATAACGAAGCATTATCCGCAGGATATAACCTTCATCACGGATATTGCGCCCAGCTACTCCAACTACCTGAAAGCCATTGAATTTGCAAAAGGTACAAAATCTCTTCTGATAGAAGGGGTTTTTATGAAGGAAGATGTCCTCCACGCCATAGACAAACAGCACCTGACACTGGATCTGGCAAAGACCATTTACTCCCGTTCCGGCGCTGAAAAGGTGCGTTTTTTCCATTTCGCACCCAGATATGACAGAGACAGAGGTCCTTTCCTGAAAAGACTTTACGATGGTTTTGACGGAGAGATACTGGAGGTTGAAACAAGATGAAACTCCTCATTGTTATCGCTGTCTGTCTTGCTGCTGTCGGGCTTTTTTTCATGGGCAGGTCAAAGCTTACAACCCTCAGACCGTTCGTGAATCTCAAAGGGGTTCAGGATTATGAGCTTGAGGTGATGGACTATAAACGCGCCGAATCTGAAATAGTGAAGGAAAATGAGAACTACCCTAAGCTGTATAAAGGCGGCAGGACTGGTGTTTTGCTTATACACGGCTTTACCGGAGCGCCTTATGAGCTTCTGCCTCTGGCGGAATACCTGCATAAGGAAGGTTTCACGGTTTATCTTGCAAGGGTAGCCGGGCATGGGTCAGACCCCGCCAACCTCAATCAGCTCACTTATGAGGACTGGTATGAATCCGTTAAATACGGCTACTTTCTGCTTAAGAATAACTGTGATAAGGTAATTGTCGCAGGTCAGAGCATGGGTGGGCTCATTGCTGTGAACACTGTGGTTAACAACGGGGCGGACGGGCTTGTGCTCCTTGCACCCTGTATAAAGATAAAGAATCCGCTTTCGGTCTTTGTGCCTTATGTGAAATATTTTAAGAAGTACGATAAAAAGAATATTGAGGCGGACGAGCAGAAATTCTTCTATAATAAATATCCTATGGAAGGGGTGCACCAGCTTATAATGTTCACCGAATACACCGCACCCCTTGCAGAGAAAATAAAAGTGCCTGTTTTGATGTTTCAGCATCTGGGCGACAAGGTAGTCCGAGCCGAGGCATCGGAAGAATTTTTCGGGCGGATTGGCAGCCAGGATAAGAAGGCTGTGTATTTTGAGAATGATGACAGCGGCTACCATGCCCTGTGCGGTGAAAAAAATCCGCACAGAGATGTAATGTTCGCTGAGATTAAGGAGTGGATAGATGTCATTAAGTAACAGAAAGATCGGGTTTATCGGAGCAGGAAACATGGCGTTTGCATTGATGAAAGGGCTTGTGAACTCCGGTCTTGTACCACCTGAAAACATTATGGCATCTGACCCGGAACCATCAAGATTTGAAGACTTAAGCAAATCGCTGAATATCACCATCACCACCGATAATATAGCGGTCGCAAAAAAGAGCGATATTATAATGATCTGCGTAAAACCGCAGGTGGCTAAGTACGTTATGGATGAGATAAGCCAGTTCCTCAAGGAAAAGCTGCTTATTTCCATTGCGGCCGGTGTGAAAACCGAGTTTTTCGAGCATTACCTCAGCGGGCTTCGGGTCATAAGGGTTATGTCCAATACCCCCGCACTTGTGGGAGAAGGTTCCTCTGCTATCTGCGCCGGGAAATATGCCGGAAAGCCGGAGCTTGAGATCGCGGACAAGCTTTTCTGCTCTGTGGGCAAGGTGGCTGTGATAGAGGAAAAATATATGGACGCTGTGACGGGTCTCTCCGGCAGCGGCCCTGCTTATGTTTTTAAGTTTATAGAGGCTCTTTCCGATGCGGGCGTGAAGCTGGGCTTAAGCCGCGAAACTTCCCGTATGCTTGCTGCGCAGACTGTTTACGGTTCCGCTAAGCTTGTACTGGAAACAGGGGAACATCCCATGGCGCTTAAGGATATGGTTACATCCCCCGGCGGAACAACCATTGTGGGCGTCCACATGCTTGAGAAGGGCGGCTTCTCCGCCGCTGTCATTGACGCAGTGGAAGAAGCGACTAAGCGTTCGGAGGAACTCGGAAAGAAATAGACCTGCGATTCCATGGTGGAATTGTGCTTTGGAGTAATATTGAGAGATTCTTCGGCTAAAGCCTCAGAATGACGCATTACTGTGTCACTGCGAGGAGTTAAAGCGACGAAGCAGTCTCTGAATACACCAGAGATTGCTTCACCCTTACAAGGGTTCGCAATGACGCAGACGGTTCTAATGGTGGAATCGCGCCGTGCGGAGCGAAGCCGTGTTTACTGCATAAAAAAAGCGGGGAGTCTTCAGCATCTCCCCGCTTCTATTGTTATTTCAGGGGTAAACCTGAAACAGGAGCCGTAATTAAGGAACAGGTCTGAATCTGTTCCGTCAGTTTATTTCCATAGAGAACATAGATTCCGCGCCGCCCTGAATAACCAGACTGTGCAGGGGGAGCAGGCTTACTTTTTCGCCGCTTTTCACAACAATATCACCTTCTCTGGTTCCGGTTATCCACAGCTTTCCCTGCTCACAGAAAAGGCTGGCCTTTTTAATGCCGTTAAGTGATACAAGCTTGTCCTTTCCCAAAGACATTCTAAGGCTTTTTCCTTTCATGGCGCACTACTCCCTAAAGCGTTCATTATAACAGAATATACATTTTCCAAACTTATTGACCGGTAACTTCTGATGTGCTTAAATATCACTGAAAAACAGATAAAACAAATATTGCTTTTCAATCACAGCGTTCGAAAAAACAGAACGGAGACTGATATGGAGCTTTACCAGCTGAAATCCTTTGCCATTATCGCGGAAATGAAAAACCTTACTAAAGCCGCCGGAAGCCTTAATATAAGCCAGTCTGCGCTCAGTACTCAGATTAAAAGTCTTGAGGACGAGCTGGGACTTGATCTCTTTACGCGCAACTCCAGAGGGATGGAACTGAACGATAAAGGGAGGGTGATTCTCACCCATGCTCAGGAAATTCTTAAAGCGGCTGATGAAATGAAGCGCAAAGCGAACATGCTGGGCGATACGGTTATTGGCGATGTTACTGTAGGCATAAACACTGAACCAGCCTTCCTGCGGGTGAGTGAGATCTCAAGGCTTATCGCTCTGGAATATCCTGAACTGAATGTGATCCTAATGGCCTGTCAGAGTGTAGACACGGAGGATATGCTGAAACGCAGAATGCTTGATGCGAGCTTCTTCTATCATCACCCCATAAGCAGCGAAATAGAATATGAGGTTCTGGAGGATGCGGAAATCTGCATAGCCGGAACGGCTGATTTTCTAGAAGGGAAGAGTTCATGGCAGGAAATAGCCGGAACACCATGGGTTTGGGCAGGTTATGGCTGCCCGTTTTATATAGCTGTCCTCTCGAAATTTGAGGCTCTGGGGCTTAAAATCAAACAGGCGATTAACTGCGAGGATGAATACGTGATAAGAGAGCTTGTGCTTGACGGTCACGGACTGGGGATGCTTCGTCTGGAGAGAGCCAGACAGCTTGAAAAAGAGGGCAGGCTTGTTATCTGGAAGGACGGCATAGTCCCTGTAAAACTGTGCCTCGGCTGGCTGAAAGTGCGCAGTGACGACCCGGAGGTGAATGTGGTGAAAAACGCAGTGAGAAAGATTTTTCAGCATAACACGGAGCCTTCCGTGGGTGCTCACGGTGCAATGTGGAGCCTGACCTGAGAAGATGTTAATAGATTATACTTTTATTAAATAAAATATGAATCTGTCCTACCCGTTCGGGTAGTTGTGCGTCATATGTTTCGAAGTGTATATTGACTTTGCCCGTAATAGCTTGGAAAGTTTCTGTTTTCTTCGGTACGAAGTGCCCCGCAGAGGGGTTATTGCAATAATGACGCTTCGAAAAGAAGAATTACGAAAACTGTGCCGGCTGCCGCTCCCTGCTTGTCCGGTAAGGGAGCGGTAATCGTCATTCTTAATATCGCCGGACGCACATCCTGTCGTCCGGCTGAACCGCTCGCGCCGCAATGAATGCGGCTTTCCAGCAAGCTTGGTACAGAAACCGCCGAAATCAAAGCGGCGGTTTTGCTCCGCACGGCGCACTCCCATCCGTGGGAGTGTTTACGCTGTTATATCCTGCTTACTATCAAGTCACCAATTTCATCGGTGTTGACGAGTTTTTGTCTCTGTCCGTCGATGTAGATGTCGCGGGTTCTTATGCCTTCTGAGAGGAGGGCTTCAATAGCTTTTTCTATGTCGCTTGCAGCATCGTCCATTTTGAAGCTGTAGCGGAGCATCAGCGCCGCTGACATAATCTGTGCTATGGGGTTTGCTATGTTCTGTCCGGCTATGTCCGGGGCTGTGCCGCCTATGGGTTCATACAGTCCGAATCCGTCCTCATTAAGTGAGGCGGAAGGGAGCATACCCAGAGAACCGGTGAGCATTGCCGCTTCATCGCTGAGAATGTCGCCGAACATATTTTCTGTAACGATAACGTCAAACTGTGAGGGGTAGCGCACGAGCTGCATTGCGGCATTGTCCACATACATATGAGCAAGCTCCACATCGGAATACTCCTCTTTGTGAAGCCTTGTGACTGTTTCTCTCCAAAGTACGCTTGTCATGAGAACATTCGCCTTATCCACACTTGTCACCTTCTTCCCGCGCATTCTGGCGGCTTCAAAAGCCTGTCTTGCTATGCGCTCTACCTCAGGCACTGTATAAAGCATGGTGTCTCTGGCGCTTTGTCTGTCTTCGCTTATTTCCTTCGGCTGACCGAAATAGATCCCGCCCGTGAGCTCACGGAAGAAAACAATGTCCAGACCGTCGGGGATGAGTGAGTTTTTAAGTGAGCTTGAATCTATAAGTGCTTTGAAAATTTTCACCGGACGAAGGTTGGAAAAGAGACCGAAATGCTTTCTCAGAGGGAGAAGAGCGCCTCTCTCAGGCTGCTGCGCAGGGGGAAGGTTCTCCCACTTAGGGCCGCCCACTGAACCGAAAAGGATAGCCTCTGATGCTTCGCATAGCTTCAGCGTTGATTCGGGCAGGGGGGTTCCGTGGTTATCTATGGCTATTCCGCCTACATCGGCGAAGCTGAACTCAAATTTTGTATTATATTTTTCTGAAATTCTTCCGAGAACTTTGATGGCCTGTTTCATTACCTCCGGCCCTATGCCGTCGCCGGGCAATACCGCAATTTTATGCATGCCTGTTCCTCCTCAATGATTATTGAATGTTCAAAATACATGATTGGTCAGGTAAAGTCAAAATAAATATACTTTGGCGAGGTTTAACTTAAGAGGCAGTTTCCCTTCGGTAAACAAGGAATATAGCAATAGCAAGAAACAGGACATTCGGGATTATGCTGACTGTCAGGGGTGACATAACGCCTGTTTTGCCCAGTGACTGGAAGGAGCTTACCGACAGCCAGTATGCCACAGCCAGAGCCAGTGCATTTACGGCGCTGAGGATGTATGATGAGTGTCTGCTGAAATTCACGCAGACGGGAAAAACGAGAAACATGATGATCACAGCGCTTACCGCGTGGCCGTAGCTTTTGAACACCATAAGTTCGTAAGCAGCGGCATTAAGCTTCTGCTTTTTAAGCACCTTTATGATTTTGGCAAGCTCTCCCAGAGAGAGAAACTTAGGCTTGTTAACAGGGAGATCGGCAAGATCTGAGAACAGGCGGGATTCGACTGTATTGTTGTCAAAAACATGGATGAGCTCCGGTCTCGGTTTTATATCGTAAACTTTAATATCCGTGAGTTCCCATTTGTCGCCCCTTGGCCTTGCATCCTTTATGCTTGTCACTCTGTCTATCTCAAAGGAGTCATCCATCCTGTAGAATGTAACATCAAAAAACTCACGGTTGATGGGATCAACAAGCTCCATATGCACGAAGCCTTCCTCACCGTCCTTCATCCAGACATCCGTGAGCTTGCCCTTGGTTACGTATGGCTGTCTGTCAAACTGCTCTGTTTCGTATTTCTTTCTGGTGTTTTCAACCCACGGGTTAATCCTGTCCGCCATGAACATGAGTATGCCGAAAACAACAACACCTATCCCCAGCATAGGGAACAGCAGGTCGCGCAGTCTTCCGCCGAGGCTTACATAGGCCAGAAGTTCGTTGCTGCGTATCATCATGATTATCGTGGCCATTGTGGTTATGGCAAGCGCCATAGGCATTGATTCGTATATGGCGCTGGGAAGCTCTATTGATTCAAAAATAAGAAGCGAGATGAACGATATATTATGTTTGGCCATGAGTTTTGTATGCATGGAAGTATTGGCCACAATGTTCAGGATCACCACAAAGAACAGGATAAAAAATGCCAGTTTCAGAAACTGTTTTATGAAATATACATGGAATTTTTTCATTTCAGCACCCTGTAGGCCATAAACATCGTAACGAAAGTGAAGAATATATTAGCTATCCACGGAGCAAAAAAGCCGTCAACTGCCCCTGCGCGGGCAAGGTTCAGCGATGTGAAGAATATCATATAGTAAAAAAGAGTAAGCCCCAGAGAAAGCGGTATGCCTATGGAACGGCCTGAACGGTGGAAGAATATACCCAGAGACATGCCGAGAATACCCATAAGGAGCCCGGCAACGGGGAGCGCAAGGCGTTTTGAAAACTCAAACCTGTAGTTGACGTGCTCATTAAAGCTCTCCGCCAGTTCTGTCATGGTCATGAAATATTCATCCCTTTTGCTGAACTTATCCTTAAGCTCAAAAGGGAGGTTCATGGCCATACTTCCGAAACGCACCACAGTTCTTTCCTCACCCGCGGTTTCCGCCACAACGCGCCCGTTTGAGAAGTTCATAACAAGGGCGGATTCCTCTGACGGCACAATGGCTCCTGTCTCTGCGGTTATGATTGTACCTGTGTTTTTATCTATCACCACTATTTTTCCGAACTCGTTGTCATCCGGTCTTTTATCGGCGTAAAACAGGAGTCCGGGTATTTCATCGTACATTTCGTTTTCTTTCATATCCTTCACGGATATGCTCTTTGCTATTTTAGTAAGGTTGTTTATGGCAAGACTGCTCCCCAAAGGCATAAGATAAACGCTCATAACAAGGGCAAAAAGAAAGGCTCCCACTCCGACAGCCACAGCCGGTTTCAGGAAGAATCTGCCGCCTGCTCCTGCGGCTTTCATTACAGTTATTTCCGAATCGGAGGACATTCTGCCGAACCCGACCATGCTCGCCATGAGTGCGGATGTGGGTATGGTTATCATGAGAAATGAGGGGAGGTAGTATATGATAGTCTGGGTTATCAGCAGACCGGGTACATTCTTGGTAAAAAACAGATCTGCAAGGTTGATGAGTTTTTCAAGCAAAAGAAAAACAACAAAGAGAGCATTACCGAATATGAAAAGCGGTACTATTTCTCTGATTATGTATCTTTGCAGAGTGTTCATATATGCTTTCAGTCCTGCTTTTCGTACAGACGTATAACTGGTGTCTCTTTTTCCAGAATCACTTCGTCTATCCTTATAATGGAGTTAATGGGCAGAAAGGTGCGCTCAACATTCTTAAATTCTTTTTTTATTTTGTCATCCTGCGGGTTGAGAATAATTTCGGAGGAGTCCATAAAGACTATATCCGTCACCTCTATGAGCCCCAAAAAGGAGGAAGGGTTCACTTTTGATGCGTGGATGGTGAGGTTTTCCTTGGCAGCGTTTATGAAGTCAATCCTGAAAAGTTTTTTTTTCATCTTTGGTTATTATCCTCAAGCGGGGTTTTCCGTTTTCAATTTCCAGAGAAACATCAATATCAGCATATCCCTGTGATTTCAACTCATTTATTTTCGCATTCAGAGCGGAAAGAACCTTGTGTTTATCATAGTTTGCGGGCAGTTCCTCAAGCTTTTTGATAAACTTTTCGCTGTAGTTTTTTACTTCCGTCCCGTCATCATGAAAGGCCGGAGTTTTTATAAAACCGTCCCTTATGCCTAAATCCCGCTGAATTTTCTGACGGAGCGAAAGGAAGCGGGCTGTAAGATTGTTAAACCTGAAACGCATAGTTGTATTGGTAATTGGCTTACGGTTATAGTTCTGGACTATGTTGTTTATTTCCCGCTCCACAGCGGCAGGCGGAAGCTTGATAGTGCCCCGTATAAACTGCTCATACTCAAACTTCATTTTGGTGATGAGCTTTTCAAGTCTTTCAATATCTTCCCTGACCGTTTTCGGATCCATTCCTGCTTATCCTCTGTCTGCGTGCCAGTCCGTCCAGCACCATATTAACCAAGCTTATCATAACCGCAGCACCGAGAGCAGGCAAAAATCCTTCGGCCACTATATCCTTAACAATTACTGAGGTGATTTTGACGTACACGGCATTGAAAATAATATATGCCAGCCCCAGACTGAAAACCTGAAGGGGCAGGGTGAGGATAACCATGAGCGGGCGTATGAAAATATGCAGAAATGTAAGCACAATGGAAGCGCTTATCAGGCTGAGCATATCTCCGGTTTCGAATCCGGGAATTGTTTTGCCAGCCACCCAGAAAGCTACCAGATTTGCAAAAATTCGGTATATAATGAAACTGTTTATATTCATGCTAAAACTATATTGCTTAAACCGGAACAAAACAAGATAATTATTATAGGAATAAAGGTGAAAATATATGATAGATCTCCACTGCCATTCAGTTTTTTCTGACGGAACCAAAATGCCCGCCGAGCTGGTGCGCATGGCAGATTCAAAACGGATAAGGCATCTGGCGCTTACCGATCATGACACAGTTGCCGGACTGCCGGATTTTTTTGCTGCAAAAGGCAATGCCGAAAGGATAGCAGGAACAGAGATCAGCATTGAGTTCTCACCCGGAACTATGCATGTGGTAGGGCTTTTCATAGATTACAAAAATCCCGGACTCACATCAAAACTTAATGAGCTTCTCATTGCCAGAAAGGAGCGGAATGACAGCATGCGCAAAGAGGTGGGCAGACTTGTGGGCAGAGAGGTTACTGAGGAAGAGGTGAGCACTTCAAACCTGGGCGAACTCGGCAGGCCACACATTGCCAAATTTCTGATAAGAGAGGGTATTGTGGCGGATATGGAAGAGGCATTCGACAAATATCTGGGCAAAGGCAAACCTGTTTACCGTGAAAGAAAAAGGTTCAGCTTTGAGGAAAGCGCGGAGATGATACACTCAGCGGGCGGAATAACTATTCTGGCTCACCCTTTCAGCATGAGGCTGGAGAAGGATGCTTATCTGCCTTATATCAAAGGAATGATGGATAAGGGGCTTGATGCTGTCGAAACTTACTGCTCATACCACTCGGAAGAAGATACTTTATTCTTTAATGATTTAGCCAAAAAACTCAGCCTGCCTGTCTCCGCCGGAAGCGATTACCACGGCGAAAACAAAACAAACGTCAAGCTGGGCAAATGGAACTGCCGTCTGCCTAATCCCGAAAATGTTCTCTACGCCCTAAAAAAGAAAGCAGAACAGTATAAGTGACAACTCCATGGATGGAGTTGCGCCGTGCGGAGCGAAGCCGCTTTTTAAGCGGCGCGAGTGTGTATCAAAATCCGGCAGGACGCAAGGGTTTTGGATTGTTAAGCAAGATGTTCAAAAACTTCCATGTGGTTGTCTATCCTTGTGCTTTCATAGAGACTGTTTCCGAATGAAATAAAAGGAACATTAGCTCCTTTTGCTGCCTTGTAATCGGCCTCGGAATCTCCAAGGAAAAGCATATTACTCTTAGGCGAGGCAAAGTGCTCTGCTATTTTGTTCAGCCCTTCAGGATGCGGCTTTGGGCGCACAACATCAAAACTGCAAACCAGTCTGTCAAAGTAGTTATACATTTTGAAGTGCTTGAGAAGTGGATCTATGGAAACGCCTCTGTTTGTACAGACTGCCATTTTGTGCCCGTCTGATTTCAGTTTTTCCAGTGCTTCGAAAATTCCGGCAGCGGGTATCATTTTATCCAGAAACATGCGGAAATTGAGCTTGGTGGCAAACTCCATTATCTCGTTAAACTTCTTTTCATCCTTACAGAAGTGGCTGATTATCTCGCTGTTTGTGCTCATCATCGCCAGTTCAAATGTTTTCGGATCGTCCCAGTCGGGCATACCGAGATCAAACTTCTCGAATACATAGTCATAATAGGCTTTTACAGCCCTTGAGCTGTCAAAAAGAACGCCGTCACAGTCATACACAATAATTTTTTTCATAACCGGAAGTTAATATATTCCGTCATGAATATCAAGGTGCATGATTTTCCTTAAAGAAAAAATTACCATCCGCAGGCAGGAAAAAAGTGCTCATTTAGTGTCGTTTTGAGGGTGTTTCATATGGCTTGGTGTTTGCTAATGCAATGTATGGTGTGCTGTGCCTTTAGTCGGTTCTTCTAAAGAAAAGGGTGCAAAGTGCCGATAATATGATCACATCGGAGGAGTTGCAGTTATGGGCGCAATAAAGATGAGCGGTGTTATTTCAGGTATGGACACCAATGCGATAGTCGAACAGCTTGTCGCGCAGAGTCAGATTCCGATTACCAATCTCCAGAATAAATACGACCTCAAACAGCTTGAGAAGGATGTTTATCAGAATATAAGCGACAGGCTTAGCACTATGAACAGCAACCTTCTTACGTTAAGGCTTGAATCCACATACAAAACCAAAACCACTGAAAGCTCCAATTCCGCAGTTCTTGCTGCTAAAGCCACAACCGAGGCGGCAAAGGGTTCTTATTCGGTTATTGTCAAACAAACTGCGAAAAACTCATCTTGGGTTAGTTCCTATACCAGACAGAGGCTGACCACAAAAGGTGCGGGGATTACAGGCTCTACAGGTATGCCGTCAGATTATCTCGAAGGCAAACATACGGTAACCGTCACTAACGAAGGCTCTTACTACATGGCTGTGAACAGCTTTAAGCCTAATGAGTGGGGAAGTTTCAAGAAGCAAAGCGGAATGGCTATAGACTCCGCAGTTGTTTCATCAGACGGAACAGTACAGAATGCGCTTAGCGGTTCTCTGACTTTTAAGATGACAGACAGTGAGGGGACACAGAATCTTTCTGCTAATGTTGATGTAGCTGCCGGATATAATATCAATGAAGCTGCGAGAGATATTGAAACCACCCTTAATGATAATATAAATTCAGCAAAGGGAACTGCGGGTGTTCAGTATGTGGCTGTAAGGGCTGATTATGATAAGGACGCAGATGAGTGGCGCATGGCTATCTATACTCCGTCAACTATTACAGGTGTCAGTGTAACCCCTACAGACAGCGGCTTGGGTGCGACATTGGGTTTTGATGCTGACGGTTATGATTCCACAGAATCGGTAACAACAGTAACCTCATACTTTATTGCCTCTGATCTAACCACCCTCGGTCAGAAGCTTAACAGCACATCAAGCGGTCTGATAGGCGGTGTAACTCTCACCGGTACAGGGCTTACGGAGGGTACTTTTGAAATAACTCAGGATGCCTCGCTTCTGGTGGCTTCCGAATCTTACTCCACTGTCACAGGAGCAACCGGGTTTTACTCAACCCCGTCTTCCGCTCTCACTCAGAACCTTTCTGCGGTTGGTGCGACTACTGCTGCAAATGGCTATTTTACAATAAACGATACGAAAATATATGTTGACGACTATTCACAACTCACGGTTAATGACCTTCTGGCTAAAATAAATTCATCAGGTGCCGGAGTGACCGCCTCATATGACCAGGCAGCAAATAATATTGTACTTACAAGCAATACGTCAGGGTCCGCATCCATAACTGTGGGAGATACCTCAGACACCAGCAATATGCTGTCAGTTCTTAAACTTACCGCGAATCAGGGGGCAGTTAAAACCAGCGGCTCAAGCAGCGGCAGCATATCCACTACAAGCGCCCTCAGTTCAGCAGGACTTTCTTCCACTCCTACAAGCGGCACTTTCACCATAAACGGAGTATCAATTTATGTTGATGCCACAAAAGATTCACTGAATGATGTGATCAAGAAGGTTAATGTTTCCGGCGCAGGTGTGACTATGGTTTACGACAGTGTGAGAGATAAAATCACTGTGACCGGAACCGGAACAGAGCAGATAACCTTCGGTTCACCAAACGATACCAGCAGCTTTCTTTCAGCAGTGAATCTCAGCCGGGACACAACTACTGCCCAATCACTCGGTTCAGCGGGCAGAAACTCTATCGTTGAGGTGAACGGTGTTACCTACGTTCGTGAAGGCAATGAGGTCAGCGATATTATCGCAGGTGTGACCCTTGACCTTCGCTCTGCAAGTGAAACTCCGGTTACGATAAGCATCACATCCGACACCACAAAGGCTAACGAGGCTTTGGCAGGTTTCATAAAAACATATAACGAACTTATGACAGTGCTTAATGCTCCCACGTTGGATAAGGATCAGAAAAAATATCTTACCGCCCTCACTGATGAGGATAAGGCGAGCATGTCTGATGATGAGATTGCAGAGTATCAGGCAAAATACGAAGAATACAATACATACAGCATGATCCGTAAAAGCTCTGAACTCAGAAATCTCAGACAGAGTTTGCGAACAACTCTCTTCACTGATATTCCGGGGCTTAGCGGTTCAGTATCAAACCTTTTGCAGCTTGGTATTGATATAGCAGGCGACGGGGATCTCACCATAGAAAAACTAGGCCTTCTTGTGACCGACTCCACTGACTACGATGAGATTCTTGCGGCTTTGCAGTCAAATGAAAAGCTCCAGTCTGTGCTTACTGATAACGCAGATGATGTGTATGAATTTTTTTCTGCTAATAAAATCATCGGAAATGACGATACTAAGACAGAGGATGACAGCGGCAATCCGATTAACGAGAGTAATGACATAAAGGGTTGGACGAGGATTTATTCTTCACTGATAACCCGTTATACAAATTATGACGGCATGATCCAGAAAAAAATTGTCTCTCAGGGAACTTTGGATAATGAAATGTTAAAGATTGCTGAGCAGATAGAAAGATACCAGCTAAGGGCGGAACAACAGCTTGAAAGATACTGGGCACAGTTCACGGCGATGGAAAAAGCAATTGCCGATGCACAGGCTCTCGGAAACTCGCTCAGTTCGCTTACAAGCAGTTCATCATAAAATATCTTAAAAAAGGAGTTGATCTGGTGACAAAACCGTATCAAAATTATATCAGACAGGAAGTTGAGGGAGCCACTAAAGGAAAGCTGGTGCTTTTGCTGTATGACGGTGCAGTAAAGTTTATGCGTATCGCTGTTCTGGCGATAGAAGAGGGAAAAATTCCCGAAGCGCATAACAATATTATGAAAGCCCAGAACATCATTTATGAACTCATGTCTTCCCTCAATATGGATGCCGGAGAAATTTCCCAGAACCTTCTCAGGCTTTATGACTTCATGATCTGGTCACTTATCGAGGCCAATAAGAGCAAGGATAAGGACAAGGTGGAGTCTGCTATATCCATCATGACCGAGCTCAGGGAAGCATGGAAGGGTGTTGTTGAGCAGGAAGAAAGAGGCGGCTCATCAGTAGTTGAGGCGGCTCCTAAGTCAATAAATTTTGCAGGGTGATGTGTGATCAACGCAGATAACAGTATTGTCAACTTGCGTGAAAGACTTCTGGAAGCGGATAAGAGAAAAGCCCAGTCTGTACAGGACGGGAAGTCCTCATCCGTTTCCTCAGTTTCAGCTTCGCAGGGGCAGCAGAGCAGTATTGCGGATATAATTGAGATCCGTAACGAAAATAAGCTCGCCGCAGTCGGACCTGTGCGTACCGAAGAAGAAGCTCGCAGCATAATGACAATGCTTAAAAGCAAATTTACAGCCGAAGGTGAGGAATCGATCAATGCCCACAGGAAGGCAAATGCCGAAACTGTTATGGGCTTTTATCCTTTTGAGTAAATCCTCCTTTCCGACTCATATTGCAGACCTTTATCTGCGTCCTGTTTTCACGTCTGAGCAAATTGTTTTACCTACCAATTATTTTCTCGGTTTTAAAGTGTGATTTTATATGAAAAACAGTCTTGAAATTATAAGCTCCCAGATAACAGAGCTTGCCGACAGAATAATATCTTCGGAAGTCAATGAAGATTATATGCAGCTTATAGAACGCTATAACAGCAATTTCAGCCAGTTTATCCAGATTGTCAGCGCTATGCCTGAAAATGAAAGAACCGGAAACAGTGTAATCGGCATGGTTGAGGAAAAGCACAGAGAGCTTGAAAGAAAATTTGAGAAGGACAGAACAGGTCTTCGCGATGCAATAATAAACCTTAATTCAAACATGAGTGTAAAACAAAAATATTACAGCAAGAATATAACGCGTATAGGGATGGACAGAAAAGGCTGATTAACTAATCTCCCCTAAGACATTTTTTTGCCTGATGGCAGAAAAAAAGCAAATACAACCAAAACACAGGCGGTTTTCACCGCCTGCGGGATTATTCCAGAACAAAAAGCTTGAGAAGAGTTTAAAGAGAGCTTTCTCAGTTCATCTTAATGAGAAGTTCTTTAATCTCCTTGCCGGGTTTGAAGTAGGGAACCTTTTTGGAAGGCACGTCCACTTTGTCTCCGGTTTTGGGGTTTCTTCCCATTTTGGAATTTTTCTCTCTGATTTTGAAACTTCCGAAGCCTCTTATTTCCACCTTGTCGTCGTTGCGCAGAGCATCTTTAATGGATGAAAACACGCCGTTGACGATAAATTCAACCTGCTTTTTTGTAAGGTTAGTGTTCTCAGCAGAGATGATTTCGATAAGCTCAGACTTTGTCATTTGCAACCTCCCCTTATTAGGGTGTCTTGATGGAATTTTTTAATTTACAATATTATATCCAATGCCTTATAAAGTGTAAAGTCTAATTGGGCAAATATTTATGCAATTTTTTCAATTAACTGTATTGTACAGGCGGATTTTGTGTCGGTTTTCTTTAAAAGCGTGATG
Organism: Deferribacteres bacterium; assembly: GCA_023395255.1. Taxonomy (GTDB): domain Bacteria; phylum Chrysiogenota; class Deferribacteres; order Deferribacterales; family Geovibrionaceae; genus Geovibrio; species Geovibrio ferrireducens. The sequence continues at coordinate 148,101 of JAEWZN010000008.1, read as the reverse complement.
AAGTCATCCTTCGGGATATTTACCAGCCGCATCTTCGGACTTATCAGAGATATAGCCGTGGCGGCTTTTTTCGGCGCAAATGCCGTTACTGATGCCTTCTTTGTGGCGTATGCCATTCCTAATCTTTTCAGGGCTTTTTTTGCAGAAGGTGCGCTGACCTCGGCGTTTATCCCTTTTTTGAGTGACAACTTAGCTGCTGATAAAAGAAAAGCATTTTCATACGTAACCAGTATGATGGTTGTTCTTTTCGTACTGGTAACTTCAATTGTGGTGCTCATTTCCCTTTTTCCCAAGCAGATAATTTTCCTTTTCATGCCGGGTTATCACGGTTCTGCGGATATTATAGCCACAGCGGGTGACATGCTGCGTCTGGTTATGCCTTATCTTGTATTCATAACTCTTTGCGGGCTCTTTACCGGTTACCTTTACCTTCATAATTCATATTACGTGCCTTATTCATCCACAGCTCTTCTTAATATAGCGATGATAGGCGGAGCTTACGCCGGGTATAAGCTGGGCGGGAATATAATGTGGCTCTGTTACGGCGTTATTCTGGGCGGTGCTTTGCAGCTTCTGTATATATTTGTATATGCGGTGATGAAGGGCTTCCGTTTCAGGTGGGACGGAATGCATCCGGATGTGAAAAAAACCTTCCGTCTGCTTGTCCCTTCCCTCGCCGGGCTTGGAATCAACCAGCTTTACTTTACACTGGGGAGAATTATTGCCTCTTTTCTGGCAGCAGGCAGCATTTCATATCTTTACTATGCCGACAGGATCTTTCAGCTACCCCTTGGGGTTTTTTCCATTGCTGTGGGGGCGGTTTCTCTCACAGAAATAAGCAAGGCTAATACGGCGGGCAACTTCGCCTACCGCAATACGCTCATAGACAAAGCCTTTGTGGCTATTTTCGTAATAATTATGCCCGCAACTCTGGGGCTGGTGCTTCTGGCGGATGAGATAACAGCGTTGATATACGCCCGCAATCAGTTCACGGGAGTGGATGTGTACAATACGGCTCAGGCGCTTGTGATGTTCAGTGTGGGGATGATCTTTTTCTCATATGTCGGGCTTCTGGCAAAAGTATTTTTCTCCGAGAAGGACATGCGCACACCTGTTAAGGGTGCTTTTCTTGGTCTTTGTGTTTATGCTGTGTCAAATTTGGTGCTTATAAAACCCTTCGGCCATGCCGGAATAGCTCTGGCATCAGGGGTTTCCGCTGCGGCCAATTCCTTTTATCTGTACTCCAGACTCAGAGATTACAGATTCAATTTCAGAGGCAATGCGGTTCTTCTCTGCAAAATTATTTTTGCATGTTTTGTCATGGGTGTGTGTGCTGTGGGCTTATCAGCGGCGGGTATACATCTGCTGATTAATATCACTGCTGCCGCGCTGCTTTATTTTACTGCACTGAAAATAACAGGCGTAAATATAAGAAAGGTACTCAGATGAAACTCTGCATACAGAGAGTCAGTTCCGCCTTTGTCCGTGTGGAGGGCAAAACGGCTGCGGAAATAGGGAAGGGGCTTCTGATTCTTTTCGGCGCAGAAAAGGGGGATCAGGATGATTTTATCAGCTTTCTGGCGAAAAAAGCCTGCGCACTGCGGATATTTGAAGATGAGAAAGGGAAGATGAGCCTTTCTGTTAAGGATATTGGCGGAAGTGTTATAGTGGTGAGTCAGTTTACTCTGGCGGCAGACTGCCGCAAGGGGCTGAGGCCTGATTTCGGAAACGCCATGGAACCTGAACTCGCCGAGAAATATTATGAAAAATTTGTCGATCTCTGCCGTGATGAACTCGGCAAAGATAATGTCGGGACAGGTATTTTTCGTGCCGAGATGGAAGTGGGGCTTGTAAATGACGGTCCTGTGACTATAATTTTAGAGAAGAGAATATAAGAAGGTGATAAATGAAGCTTGATCATATTGTGGTGAGACCTCTTTTTGTAAACTGCTTTTTCCTTTCAGATGATAAGGGCAGACTGATTATTTTCGATCCAGGCGGAGACGCGGATCTTATAATAGATAAAATTGAGAGCGAGAACCTCACTCCTGTGATGATTATGAACACCCACGGCCACTTTGACCATATAGGCGCAGTGAGCGAGCTTAAGGAAAAATACAACATTCCTTTTTATATACATAAGGATGACGAATTTCTCCTCGGCCAGTCAAAAAGCCATGCTGCTATATTCGGCGCTGAACCTGCGCCTGTTCCCTCAGCGGACAGATACGTGAAGGACGGCGATGTCATAGAGTTCGGCGGAGGCAAAATATCTGTGCTGCATACACCCGGACACACACCGGGCGGTGTATGCTACTTTATTGAGCCGATCAACGCTGTTCTCACAGGAGACACTCTTTTCTGCGAAGGAGTGGGGCGAACTGACTTCCCCTACGGAGATCACAATCAGCTTGTTGAGGGGATAGCAGATAAACTGCTCACTCTGGCTGACGGTGTGACTGTTCACCCCGGTCACGAGGAGTTCAGCACAATCGGCTGGGAAAAAAAGAACAATCCGTACCTGAAAAGACGTTGAAACGGAGCGAGGATAACCGCTTTGCTTTAAAAAAGATATGACACCCCGCGGTTATTGACTTCCGTATTAAATATGATAGTATGCTCTAATAATGAACACATTAATAGTTGACACTTCCGGTGACATGCTTTTTGCCTCGCTAGGTACTTCCGGCGGGGCTGTTTTGGCTGAGACCGGAGTTAAGATGAAATCAAACATTAACGAGAATCTTCTTAAAACCGTTGACTTCCTTCTGGAATCTTCGGGAACTTCTCTCAGTGAAATTGAAAATTATTACACAATAACGGGACCCGGTTCTTTCACGGGCATCAGGATAGGCGTTTCGACTATGCTTGGGCTTGCTTCCTCAATGGGGAAAAAACTACAGGGAATTTCATCACTTGATGCTTATGCTCTTGTCTGCGGAGAGGAGCGGGTTGAGGTTTGGGCAAAGCTGAGATTAAAAAGTTTTGTCAGAAAGAGCTATGACTTCAAAAATATGGTATTTTCTGATTATGAGACCGTTAAGCTGGATGATGAAAGCTCCCTTGCCCACATTGTAAACCGTGAACAGAAAAGCAGCTTTAACCTGACACATGCAGTCAGAAATACCCATTTTGCAAAATTCGGATGCGGCTATGAGCCTCTGTATTTCAGAAAATCCGAAGCGGAAATAAACTTTGATCAGAGACGTGCTTGCGGATGATATTGAATCCGTAACAGAAATAGAAAGAGCATCATTTAAAAAACCGTGGTCGAAGGAAGACTTTGAAGCGGAAATAGACAGACATCGCAGTATCTTCAAACTCCTTGAGGATGAAGGGGAAATCTGCGGATATTTCGTTGTTTATACGGTTCTGGATGAATCAGAGCTGGCAAATATTGCCGTTTCGCCGAAACACAGAGGCAAAGGCTGCGGAAGGCTGCTCCTCGCAGAGGCGATCAAAGCAGCGGAAAAAGCATCTGTTATGTTTCTTGAGGTTGCGGTGGACAATTTTTCTGCCGTAGGTTTGTATGAATCTTTCGGCTTTGAAAAAGTCGGCTATATAAAGGACTATTACGGTCAGGGCAGTGACGCGTACATTATGAAGCTCAGCATTATTGACGAGGTGAGAGATGTTGAAAAGCAATACTGAACTTATTGAGAGCATTAAAAACGACAGCCCGGAGTTCAGAGATCTTTTTAATGAGCACATAAGACTGGAGCAGGATCTTGAGGCTCTGCTCAGTTTGAAATATTATCCGCCTGAAGTGGAAGCTAAGATAAAAGAGATCAAAAAGCAGAAGCTTATCGGAAAGGACAAAATGGAGAGAATCGCCACTGAATATGAGAAGCGCTTCTCCTCAAACTAAAAAATTGAGGGTAATGATGGATCAAAAGAAATATGTGTTTACTTCCGAATCAGTTACGGAAGGACACCCTGATAAGATTGCAGACCAGATTTCCGATGCCATTCTTGATGCCATGCTCACTGACGACCCCATGAGCAGGGTCGCCTGCGAAACTATGGTGACGACAGGACTTGTTATAGTTGCCGGAGAGGTTACCACCAGAACCTATGTGGACATACCCGGCGTGGTGAGAGAAACAATAAGAGAAATAGGCTATACCAGAGCGAAATATGGCTTTGACTATGAAACCTGCGGAGTTATCTCAACCATAGACAAACAGTCACCCGATATTGCAATGGGCGTTGACACAGGCGGCGCAGGAGATCAGGGGCTTATGTTCGGTTTCGCGTGCGATGAAACCGAGGAGCTCATGCCTCTGCCCATCATGCTTGCCCACAAACTTACCATGCAGCTTTCGAAGGTACGCAAAAACGAAGTTCTCCCCTACCTCAGACCGGACGGAAAATCTCAGGTTACAATAGAATACGACGGCTATAAGCCTGTGAGGGTTGACACTGTTGTCATTTCTTCTCAGCACTCAAACGAGGTAAAGCTGAAAGATCTGAGAGAGGATATAATAGAAAAAGTCATCAAGCCTGTGATCCCTGCGGATCTTCTTGATGAGGAACACATAAAATATCACATCAACCCAACCGGCAGGTTCGTTATAGGTGGTCCCATGGGCGACTGCGGCCTTACCGGAAGGAAAATCATTGTTGATACATACGGCGGTGCTGGAAGACACGGGGGCGGCGCGTTCAGCGGTAAAGACCCGTCCAAGGTGGACAGAAGCGCGGCTTATGCTGCCAGATGGGTTGCCAAAAACATAGTTGCGGGCGGATTCGCCAAAAGATGCGAGATTCAGCTTGCATATGCAATCGGTGTTGCTGAGCCTGTTTCCGTGAATGTAAACACTTTCGGCACTTCATCAGTACCTGAATCAGAAATAGAAAGAGCAGTGAAAGAGGTCTTTGACCTTACCCCCAAAGGGATCATGGAAGCTCTTGATTTAAGAAAACCTATTTTCAGAAAGACTGCCGCTTACGGTCACTTCGGCAGAAACGAATTTTCATGGGAAAAAACCAATAAAGTTGACGAGCTTAAAAAAATCATTGGCTGACACAGCGGTTCCGGACTTTCCTTGTAGAGAGTCCGGATTTTTCTTTTACGGCACCTCCGCCGTGTATGATTAAGAGGTAAAAATGAGTTTTAACGACTATAAAATAAGGGATATTTCCCTCGCCGAGTTCGGAAGGAAAGAGATTCAGATCGCCGAACACGAAATGCCCGGCCTTATGGCTGTGAGAGAAAAATACGCATCATCCAAGCCCCTGAAGGGCGTGAGGATTATGGGTTCACTGCATATGACAGTGCAGACCGCTGTTCTGATAGAAACCCTTGCTGCTCTCGGCGCGGACGTTCGCTGGTGCAGCTGCAACATTTTCTCCACTCAGGATCATGCGGCGGCGGCCATTGCAGCAGCAGGAATCCCTGTTTTTGCATGGAAGGGGGAAACCCTTGAGGAATACTGGTGGTGCACTGATCAGGCGCTGAAATTCCCCGGCGGAAAAGGGCCGGAACTTATAGTTGATGACGGCGGCGATGCCACTCTCATGATTCATCTCGGTTACAGAGGGGAAAAAGATCCTTCTCTGTTTGATAAGCAGGTAAATACGGAGGACGAAAAACAGCTTTTCGGCCTTCTTAAGAAGATATACACAGAGGACAGCACCCGCTGGGCAAGAACAGTTGCCGAATGGAAAGGCGTTTCCGAAGAAACCACCACTGGGGTTCACAGACTTTATCAGATGCTTGAAAAAGGTGAACTTCTCGTTCCTGCGATCAATGTTAATGACTCTGTTACAAAATCCAAATTCGATAACCTTTACGGCTGTCGCGAATCTCTCATTGACGGAATCAAACGCGCTACTGATGTCATGATAGCCGGTAAAGTGGCTGTTGTATGCGGCTACGGCGATGTGGGCAAGGGTTCCGCACAGTCTCTCAGGGGGCAGGGTGCCAGAGTCATCATCACCGAGATTGACCCCATATGCGCGCTTCAGGCGGCTATGGAAGGCTACGAGGTTACAACTGTTGAAGCCACCCTCGGCAGGGCGGATATATATGTCACCACAACAGGAAACAAGGACATAATCCGCATTGAGCACATGGAGAAAATGAAGGATCAGGCAATTATCTGCAATATCGGTCACTTTGACAACGAGATTCAGGTTGAAAAGCTTGAAAAATACAACGGCATCAAAAGATTAAATATAAAACCTCAGGTAGATAAATACACCTTCCCTGACGGACACGAGATATTCCTCCTTGCGGAAGGCAGGCTGGTTAACCTCGGCTGCGCCATGGGGCATCCCTCATTTGTTATGTCGAACTCTTTTGCAAACCAGACCCTCGCCCAGCTTGATCTCTGGGAGAACAGGGAAAAATATCAGCCGGGCGTTTACATGCTTCCGAAAGTCCTTGACGAGGAAGTGGCGAGGCTGCACCTTGAAAAGATCGGCGTGAAGCTCACCAAGCTCACAAAAGAACAGGCGGACTACATAGGTGTCCCAGTGGAAGGCCCCTATAAGCCGGATCATTACAGGTATTAGGAACATATGGAAACAGCCAAGCATGTTCTGATACTGGGCGCAGGCCCTGCCGGACTCAATGCCGCTAAACTCCTTGCCACGGAAGGTTTTAAGATAACCATAGTGGATAAGGAGATAGGCGGAAACTACTGCCGCTCCGGCAGCGTTATTTCAAACTCGCTCCTGTATCAGAGCAGAATTTTTGCAAACTGCTCAGAGAAGCTCCAGTCCCTCGTCAGCGGGGATGAGTGCTCGTCTGTCAGTTTTGATTTCAAAAAATCAAGAAAACTCACCGAACAGGCTATGACAAGAATCCGCAAGGCTCTGACGGAAGATATTGAGAATCTTAATATAAACTTTGTCTACGGCTTCGGTAAGTTCGCATCGGAAAACTCAGTTTCCGTAACCAGTGTGGACGGTAATGTGGAGATCAAATTTGATTACTGCATAATCGCCACCGGCTCCTCGGATATAAATCCCGGACTCAGCTCATCTGTCAAGCTTCTAACGGTTTCCAGCATAAGTGAGCTTGAAAAGGTTCCGTCCAAGATAACCATTCTCGGCGGCGGCTTTGTGGGCTGCGAGTTTGCCACTATTTTCAGAAGGCTCGGCTCTGTCGTTACAATCATTGAGGCAAAAGATGAAATTCTCCGTGACATGGATCAGCAGATTGTTAAGAAGCTGGAAGAAAAATTTAAGAAAAACGGAATCGAAGTCCTTAAAAACACTAAGGTTGAAAAAGCCGAGAAGGTCGGAAACAAATATATTCTTTTCCTTTCCAGCGGGGTTAAGCTCGAAACGGAAGAGGTTTTCGTTGCTGTGGGCAGAAAGGCCAGTATATGCGGGCTTGAACTCGAAAAAGCCGGAATAAAGCTTGAATCCGGCGGCAACCTTAAGCTTACAAAGAAGATGCGCACTACGAATCAGAATGTTTATGCAGTAGGCGATGCCTCCGGCGGCAATATGCTGGTAAGCTGGGCTTACACCACCTCAGAGATAGCTGCGGATGCGATAATAGGCAATAAAACCGCCAAGCCGTGGGAAACCATGCCGAAGGTGCTCTACCTTGATCCTGAGCTTGCAAAAGTAGGTTTTACCGAAGATGAGCTTAAGGATTATGACGGTGAATACGCCTGCATTAAATACAATATATCAGATCTTGAAAAAACCCTGATCAGCGGTGCTCAGAAGGGTTATATGAAAGTGGTTTACGACAAGGAAACCAGAAAAATCCTCGGCTGCCACGTGATAGGTGACGGGGCAGGGCAGATATGCTCAATGTTCTCGCTGCTTATCCAGTCGGGGATTACAATAGACAAAATATCCGACTATGTTTTCAATCACCCCACCTATGCGGAAGTGCTTAATGACATCGCAAGCAAGGTGAAGCAGTGATCGTTCTCTACAGTCTGATATTCTGGATATATCTTGCGCTGCTTACCACAGTGCTTGTTATTCTCGGCATCCCCTCGGTATTTTTCGCAAAACAGCCTTACAAGCTCATGAGCCGCATCTGGGCTCAAATGCTCCTTCTTTACCTTGGCATCAGGGTTAAGACGGAGGGTCTGGAGAACCTAGATAAAAACACTCACTATGTTTTCATGGGCAACCACCTGAGCTATGCGGATATATTTGTTCTGCTCAATATTTTTTCAGACAGGCTGTTTCTCTTCATGGCCAAAAAGGAGCTTTTCAAGATTCCCTTCTTCGGGTTTGCTCTCAAAAAAATCGGGATGATCCCTATTGAGAGAGGAGACCATAAAGATGGGCTGAAAAGCCTTCTCAGCGCTGCGAAAAAGATAAGTGAGGGGTATTCCGTTCTGCTTTTTCCCGAAGGAACACGCTCCTCCGACGGCAGACTCGGAGACTTCAAGCGCGGTGCATTTGTACTGGCGGGAAGGACAGGAAATAAAATTGCTCCCTTTATTATAAAAGGAACCTCAGATGCTGTTCCGAAACATGGTTTCAGGGTTTTTCCCTTTAAAACTGTTCACATTAAGTTTCTTAAGCCTATGGATTCCGGCAGCATGAAGGATAAGGAGCTTATGGAACATGTTCGCGGAGTAATGCTGAATGAACTCGGTCAAAAGGATCATACTGGCTCTGGGGAGTAATATGGGCGACAGGGAACGGAACTTTGCCGATGCCCTGAACGCCTTATCCTCTCAGCTTGAAATAGATAAAGTATCCGCTGTTTACTCCACCGCATCCCTGCTCAGGGACGAACAGGCGGATTACTGTAATATCTGCTGCTCCGCATCAACTTTTCTGAGCGCGGAGGAGCTTCTTGCATTTATCAAGGAAACAGAAAAACAACTCGGCAGACAGCAGACCGCCCGCTGGCAGAGCAGGCTCATAGACATCGATATAATCGATTATTCCGGTGAGGTTTATGAGTCGGAAGGGCTTGTTATTCCGCACAGGGAAATGGCTGCCCGAAGCTTTGTTCTTTACCCTCTGCGGGATGTTGATGAAAACTATGTGCACCCTGTGAGCGGAAGAGGGATTAACGAACTCATTGCAGCTTTGCAGGATGATCTGGATATTAGAAGAACCGGAGATTTGACATGGCGGTAATAACTATTTCAAGGCAGTTCGGTTGCGGCGGTGAATTTGTTGCGGAACAGGTGGCGGAGAAGCTTGGTTTTAAGCTTTTTCACAAGGAGCTTATCAAATACATCGCGATTCTGACGGACACTGACGAAGCCAAAGTCGGCAAGTTCGATGAGGAATCACACTCAAGCTTCCGCTCTGTTATGTCTAACTATTTTGACGCGGATCTTTTTTCAAACGTTTTCAAAGATGAAAAGATAAATAAGGTTCAGGATATGGTGAAGAATGATGAAACTCTTTCTTTTTTCGACACTTACGCAGATCAGGAACCTGTTTTCGACAGCAAGAAATTCAGCTCCATGGTTGAGCTTATAATCAAAAACCTCGCCACAGATACCAACTGCGTGATAATGGGGCGGGGCAGTCAATGCATCCTTGAGAGCGAGCCAAACTGCTTTCATATAAGGCTTACCGCACCGCTTGAGGAGAGGATTCAGTGGCTCAGAGACAATGAAAAGCTTGATGAAACCAAAGCCACAGAGAAGATAAAAGCTATAGAAAAACGTAAGAAAAGCTATATAAAGCATTACTACGGAAAGGATATTGACGATCCTGCCATTTACCACGCAGTTTTCAGCCTGAACAGGTTTTCAACTGAACAGATGTCAGACATGATCGTTGCATGCGCAAGGTCTTTTCTTAAGTTCTGATTATTGTTCTAAAACCATCCGCAGAAGGCCGGAAAGCCTTTACTGTCAAGCTTAAAATCATTGACTGTCCGCGTTATTTGGAATATATCTGTTATTCTTACGCGGAGGTTGTTTTGTTCAGCAGGGTCAAAGGATTCAGAGACATATACGGCGAAGAAGCCGTGTACTGGGAAAGAATAGAGAGAATTTTCAAGGAAACGTTCCATACCTTTAATTTCAGGGAATTCATTCTCCCTGTACTTGAGCGCGCGGATGTTTTTCATCGCGGCATAGGCGATACCACGGACATAGTTGAGAAGGAAATGTTCGCCTTCAAAGACAGAGACGACACAATGGTGGCGCTCCGTCCGGAAGGCACAGCTTCCCTTGTGCGTGCTTATGTGGAGAACAAGCTTTACAACCCCCCTTCGGTCAGAAAATATTATTATATAGGCCCCATGTTCAGAAGAGAACGCCCGCAGAAAGGCCGTTTCCGCCAGTTTTATCAGGCCGGCGTCGAGGTTTTCGGCGCGGACGGAGCAGCTATAGACGCGGAAGTGATCTACCTGCTCAGAACCCTCGCGGACAAGGCCGGAATAGGCGACATGGTGACAATGGAGATCAACTCCATTGGCTGCCCTGAGTGCAGACCCGCATATTACGAAACCCTTGTGGCTTATTTTGAGCAGCATAAGGACGGTCTTTGCGAGGACTGCAAACGCAGACTCGGCAAGAATCCCATGCGTATTCTGGACTGTAAGGTGGAATCCTGCAGGGCGATCACTAAAGATGCCCCGGTTATGCTGGACTATCTCTGCGGGGAATGTGAAATTCATTTCTCAGATGTAAAAAAATACCTCACAGCCTTCGGCGTGGAGTATAATGTAAATAAGATGATGGTTCGCGGGCTTGATTACTATGTTCGTACAGCCTTTGAGATGGTGACAAACCATCTGGGTGCGCAGAACGCAGTGGGTGCGGGCGGCAGGTACGACGGCCTGATAAAGCTCCTCGGCGGGCCGGAAATTCCGGGAATAGGCTTTGCCCTCGGTATAGACAGGCTTGTGGCGCTTGCCATGCAGAAGGATAATATAAAGGATAAAGGGGCGGATGTTTTCATCATCGCCTTTAAAGATATTTCGGACGTTAAGTGTGCGGAACTGGTAAAGAATTTCAGGGAAAGGTCGATTATAGCTGAGATTGATTACGCTTTCCGCGCCATGAAAAAACAGATTAAATCGGCTGATTCATCCGGCGCACGCTTCACCCTCATTCTGGGGGATGAAGAGATGAACAGGGGCGAGGCTTCCGTGAAAAACATGGAAACCGGCGAGCAGACCTCTGTTAAGCTTGATGCGGTCGTCGATTATATTCAAAATAAACTTTAGGCAGGAGGACCACTTGGTTTCAAACCTTGGCGACTGGAGACGGACGCACGATTGTAATGCTCTCAGAGCGTCAGATATAGGGAAAAAGGTTACCCTCATGGGGTGGGTTCAGAGAAGAAGAGACCACGGCGGCGTTATATTTGTGGATCTCAGAGACAGAGAAGGGATTACCCAGATCGTTATGAGCCCTGAACTCAGCAAAGATGTTCATGAGAAAGCGGAAAACCTCAGAAGCGAATTTGTTGTGGCTATCAAAGGCGAAGTTGCGGCAAGACCTGAAGGTTCTCTCAATGAAAAACTCCCCACAGGCGAAGTGGAAATAAATGTTGAGGAGCTTAAAATTCTCAACACATCCATAGTTCCGCCCTTCATGCTTGATGAATACAGCAATGTCAGCGAGGACATCAGGCTGAAATACCGTTATCTTGACCTGAGAAGGCCTGAGCTGAAAAGCAACCTTATCACAAGACATAAACTGACAAAAACTATGAGAGAATTCCTTTACTCCAAAGGATTCATAGATGTTGAAACGCCTTTCCTCACCAAAAGCACACCCGAAGGCGCGAGAGACTACCTTGTACCCAGCAGGGTGAACCCCGGTAAATGCTACGCTCTGCCCCAGTCTCCCCAGATGTTTAAACAGCTTCTGATGATCGCCGGCTTCGAGCGTTATTTTCAGGTTGTAAGATGCTTCCGTGACGAAGACCTCAGAGCGGACAGGCAGCCGGAATTTACTCAGCTTGACATTGAAATGTCTTTCATCGACTCAAACGACCTCATGAACATCATGGAGGAGCTTTTCATAACCATTTTTGACAAGGTTATGGGCATTAAGCTTGAGAAAGGCTTCCCCACCATGAGCTACGATGAGGCTATGGAAAAATACGGGCACGATGCACCCGACACACGCTTCGATCTTCACCTCAAAACAATCAATGACCTTGTTAAAGGCTGCGGATTCAAGGTGTTTAACGAAGCTATGGAGAAAAACGGCTGCGTAAAAGCGGTTAACGCTGTGGGCGCGGGCAAGGCTTTCTCCAGAAAAGATATTGACGACCTCACCGACTTCGTGGTTTCCCTCGGCGCGGGCGGTCTGGCATATATCAAAGTTAACGAGGACGGACTCCAGTCCCCCATAGTTAAATTCCTCGGTGACGATGTAGCCGCCGCAATAGTCAAGGAAATGAACGGTAAACCCGGCGATATTATTTTCTTCGGCGCGGGCGACAAATACACTGTCAACCTCTACCTCTCCAAGCTCAGGCTTAAAGTCGGCGCTATGCTCGGCCTCATCGACAGAGATAAATACTCTTTCGTATGGGTTCTTGACTTCCCCCTGCTTGAGTGGGATGCGGAGAACAAACGCTGGGGCGCAATGCACCACCCGTTCACTTCGCCTCTTGATGCTGATGTACCCCTGTTTGATACAGATCCGGGACAGATGCGCGCCAAAGCCTATGACCTTGTTCTTAACGGTTCTGAGATCGGCGGCGGAAGTATCAGGATTCACAGAAGCGATATTCAGGATAAAATGTTTGCGACCCTCGGCCTTACGGAAGAGGAAAGGGCATATAAGTTCGGCTTTTTCATCGATGCGCTTAAATACGGCACTCCGCCCCACGGCGGTATCGCTTTCGGTGTGGACAGGATAGCCACTATCCTCACTAAATCCACATCCATCAGGGATGTAATAGCTTTCCCCAAAACGCAGAAAGCTACATGCCTTATGAGCGATGCTCCGAGTTTCATTGATGATAAACAGCTTAAAGAACTTTATATGAAATTTGAAGTTGCTGAGAACAAATAGAACTTTTAACTGTCATTGGTTTGACAGACCTTTGGGCTTGTGTTAGCCTTGAAAGGTATTATCTTAATAAATAATTAAGAAAAAGGGAGGATTCCGTATGAAGACCTACAAACTTCTGCTCCTGGTTGTGGTGCTTTCTGCTTTCGCTCTTGCCGGATGCAGCAAACCCCCCGTACAGGAACTTGATCAGGCCAAGATGGCCATGCAGGCAGCTAAGGACAGCGGAGCCGAGAAGTGTCAGCTTCCCGAGTATCTTGAAGCTAAAGCTAAGCTTGAAGCCGCTCAGAAAAAAATGGACGAAGCTGAAAAAGGCGGCAAAAAAGGCGAGCTTTATGAATCTGCGAAAGCAGATCTTCTTGCAGCTATAGCTGATTTCGAAAAAGCTAAAGCAACTGCAGATGCTTACAAAGCTACCGATGCTAAAGTGCAGACTGAACTTACCGCTCTCAAAGCTAATATCGACAGATATAAAGAGAACGGTGAAAAATATGACCTTCCGTCATACAAAGCCGCTGTTGATAAGTATAAGAAAGCCAAAGAACTTGCAGAAAAATGCAAAGGCGAGGAAGCTCTCGCTCTTATAGCTCAGGCAAATGATGACCTCAAAAAAGTTGAGGAAGAATATGCCGCTGCAAAAGCAGCAGAAATGGTTGCATCTCAGGCTGCAATGAAAACCGAATCAACTGCTGTTGCTTCTGAAAAGTACACAGTTGTAAGAGGCGACAACCTTTGGAACATCTCAAAAGCCAAGTACATGAACCCCTTTATGTGGCCGATAATCTACTGGGCTAACGAAGCAGCTATCAAAGACCCCGACCTCATTTTCCCCGGTCAGGTATTTGACATACTGAAAGACGTTCCCGCCGCTGATAAAGCCAAGGCTGAAAAGTTCTCTCGCAACAGAGGACCCTGGTCACTTTTCGACGGTAAATAAGAGTTTTTTGAATCCTTAAAATAAAAAAAGCCGTACTCTTTGGGTACGGCTTTTTTGTTGCCATTATTTAGACATCTCTCTTTCAAGGTAGACATCCTTATACATAACATATCTGTCGGCGTAATCCCGTATGCTTTGAATCTCCGCATCCGAAAGCTTTTTGACCGCCTTAGCGGGGCTTCCCATTATGAGTGAACCGGGTTCGTATGTTTTGTTGGGAGGCACAAGGCTTCCGGCAGCCACTATGCTGTTTTCGCCTATCACTGAGTTATCGAGTATAACGGAGCCTATTCCCACCAGCACGTTGTTCTCTATGGTGCATCCGTGGAGTGTGACACTGTGACCTATTGTTACATAATCTTTCAGGATTGTAGGGTATTTATCTTTTGTTACGTGGATTACGCTCCCGTCCTGAACGTTGGTGCATTTTCCTATTTCAATTCTTTCCACGTCCCCCCTCAGAACCACATTGTACCATATGCTGGAATCATCCCCCAGAGTGACATCGCCCACAACAACTGCATTTTCTGCTATAAAAACTTTTTTACCCCTTGTTGTGCCTTTATTTAGTCTGGCAATCATTTTGTCCACCGCGTAACCTCCTGAATTATTATGAGAATATGCTGTTTCGCCTGTTCAGTTAATATAACACTGCGCACAAAAGCGCGCATCAGTTAAATACGCTCACAGCGTAAATATCTTATTGTAATGAATAATTCTATAGAAACGCTGTTAACAAATAACTTGACATAAACTTCTCTGTTTAATATATAATAGAAATAGGGATAATTATTAAATCAGATTCAGGGGTTATTAATGGGATACGGAACCAAGCTGAGAGACATCAGAAAACGACTGGGGCTTACGCTGGAGGACATTTCACAGAAGACCGGGTTTACCAAAAGTTTCATAAGCCAGATTGAAAACGGGAAAAACTCACCCTCTATCGCTTCTCTTAAGAAAATCTGTTACGCACTGGGCACTACCATCAGCGAGCTTTTCGAAGATGAGCGCAATATTGTAAACACCTTTTCCAACGAGGATTACAACGTACTTAAAAACAAAAGTATAACAATGACTTTTCCCGCCTCCAAGGTTGTTAACAGAAAACTTGAGCCGATAATAATTGAGCTTGAGCCCTACTCAGAAACCGGAACAGACAGCTATCACCATGTTGGCGAGGAGTTTGGCTTTGTCCTTGAGGGTGAAATAGTTGTGGTTATCGGAACAGAAGAATATAAAATTAAACAGGGCGAATCCATATATTTCAGTTCTAATCTCCCTCATAGAATACGCAACAGAACGGATAAACCGGCAAAAGCCTTCTGGGTGGATACGCCGCCTTCGTTCTGACAATCACAAATTCCCCATCCATGGGAATTTGTGATACACGCTCGCGGGCGGTTTAACCGCCCTTCGCTGCGCACGGCGTCGGCACTTCCTGTGCCTCTTAGAAAAGTGCTGTCAGTTTCACATACACGTTCGCGCCGCATTAAATGCGGCTTCACTTCACACGGCGCGCTCCCATCCTTGGGAGCGTTTGCGTCATTGCGAACCATGAAATAGTGAAGCAATATCTCAGTATATTTCAGAGACTGCCGCGTTGCTACCGCTCCTCGCAGTGACACAAAAATGCTTCCGGTGAAGAATCTCAAAAACTACATAATCTGATTATCACTTTCAAATTTTCTTGCAGATCAGGTTAAGTCTGTTATCATAAAATTAATCGGTGAATCGAAACTCCTCAGAAGTTCTTATTTTTCAAATAAGTTCCCGCAAAATACTCTGTAAATCCTGAATAATCAGTGTCTTGAACATTTTTTCGTTTTGCAGAATTAAGGAGAATTTATGAGACTCATAGCTGTATTTTTTACATTTTTCCTGATTGCATTATCTTCTTACGCGGATGTTAAGTGTGATGGAAAATCAGTAATAAAGCGCAACGGTTTGATAATGTATGAAAATGGTGAGGTTGCATCAGGGCAATGCACAGCATCTAAAAGCAATGGAGAATACACAGAGTTTGAGCTTCAAAACGGCATGATTGAAGGCTGGTTCCGAATTTATAATTCTGATAAAACAAGACTTTATGAGGCTCAGTTTATAAATAATTCTCCCAATGGAAAAATTGCTTCCTTCTATAACAACGGAACTCTTAAGCTTGAAGGAAATTATGCACATGGTAAAGTTGACGGTTACACTAAAGCTTATTATCCGAATGGAAAAACCGAGTATGAGGTAATGTATAAAAATAACAGGGAAATCGGTTTAGCTACAAAGTACTATGATAATGGAAATATTGAATATGAATTAAATTTTGACGACGGAATAGTCAATGGAATGCGGCGGGAGTACTACAGAGACGGCAGTTTCATGAGCGAGGTTATGTTTGTGGACGGCTTGGCGGATGGGAAAAGAAAAATCTATTTTCCTGACGGCGCCTTAGGTCATGATGTTTTCTATATAAAAGGCAAGGTCGAGGGTGTGGTGAAAAGTTATTTTAATAACGGTCAGCAGGCGTTTGAAATAATTTATAACAACAGCGAGCCTGTTTCCGGCTTATGTTTTGATAAAACAAGGAAAGTCCGTCTCACCACGGAGGAGCTTAAGGATTGGCAGAATGTAAAATGCTGGGATTCTGAGATGGTTACTTTTGAGTTACGGCATGAAATGCCTTTAGTCCGGCTGGAGTTCAAATAAATCTCAGGGGGGCATGGCTTACTTTTCCGTGCCCTTATTTATCCTTGACATACAGTTCATAACTACTTATATGTAACTCAGCTTGGATCCCTCAAAAGACCGAGACTTAACAATTCAATATCTCCCGTTAAGCCTCCCGTTTGCGGATCTGCGCAAAAAATCATGGGAGCGTGCCTTAGTGAGCAAACACGCAGAAATCAAGAAGATCACCGTCTCCAACATCCGCAGAATGAAATCAGAAAATGAAAAAATATCCTGCATCACCGCCTATGACTATACATCCGCAAAAATTCTCGATCAGGCAGGTATTGACATAGTTCTTGTGGGTGATTCCCTCGGAATGGTGATGAACGGTTATGAAAATACCATCCCTGTCACTCTGGACGAGATGATTTACCATACCAAGTCAGTGAAAAGAGGGCTCCAGAGAGCATTTCTTGTCACAGACATGCCCTTCGGCACATATAACGTGAGCCATGAAAAGGCAATCGAAAACTGTGTCCGTGTCATCAAGGAAACAGGCGCAGAGGCTGTGAAGCTTGAGGGCGGGGCTGAGATTGCTCCTCTTGTGGAAAGGCTTGTCAAATCAGGCATAAACGTTATGGGGCATATCGGTCTCATGCCGCAATCTGTCCATGTGATGGGCGGCTACAGGATTCAGGGCAAAGACGGAAGCGAAAAGCTTGCTGCTGATGCCATAGCTCTTGAGAATGCCGGTGCATTTTCCATTGTTGTGGAAGGGGTTGTGGCGGAAACTGCGAAAAAGATAACCGCCGCCGTGGGTATACCCACAATAGGCATAGGTGCAGGTGTGCACTGCGACGGACAGGTGTTGGTTTATCATGATGTTCTCGGCTTATTTGATGACTTTACGCCAAAATTTGTTAAAAGATATGCTAACCTCAAAGAGGTTGCGGTAAAAGCCGCGGAAAACTATGTTAAAGAGGTTAAAAGCGGTGTCTTTCCTGACGGCGGACACAGCTTCTGAGGTGTTTGAGTGAAAATCATAACCAAGATTTCAGAATCAAGAGAAGAGATTAATATTTTCAGATGCGTGGGCAAGAGAATAGGCTTTGTGCCCACAATGGGGTATCTGCATGATGGACACCTGAGTCTTGTTAAAAAATGCAGAGAGGAGAATGACATAGTGGTGGTGAGCATCTTTGTTAACCCCACTCAGTTCGGCGCGGGGGAAGACTTTGAGCGCTACCCGAAGGATATGAAAAAGGATGCGGCCATGCTTCTGGAAGCCGGAGTGGATTTTCTTTTTACCCCGTCAGTCGAGGAGATTTACCCTGCGGGCTCAAGCACAACCATAAGTGTTTCCGGCGTGAGTGACGGCCTCTGCGGAAGCTCCAGACCCGGCCATTTTGACGGTGTGGCTCTGGTTGTTACCAAGCTTCTTAATATAATAATGCCCCACAAGGCATATTTCGGAATGAAGGATTATCAGCAGCTTCAGGTTATTAAAAGGCTTGTGGCTGATCTCAATATGAATACAAAAATCATAGGAATGCCCATTGTGAGGGAGGCGGACGGGCTGGCAATGAGCTCCCGCAATGTTTACCTCAACAGTGAGGAACGCAAGGCCGCCCTTTGCCTCAGCAGGTCATTTGCTCTGGTTTATGAGGCAGTTGAAGGCGGAGAGACGGAGGTTTCCGAAGTGAAGCATATAGTTGAAAGCTTCATCAAGGATCACCCGCACACCAGAATAGACTACGTACAGTTTGTTGACCCCGAAACGCTGAAACCCGTTAAGGATCTCAGCGGGGATTTCCTGCTTGCTCTTGCTGTGTATGTCGGCAAGGCGAGGCTGATAGACAATAATCTCTTTAAGGTGATGTAAATGCTCAGAAATATGTTTAAAGCAAAGCTCCACAGAGCTACGGTAACTGATGCCAACCTCAACTATGAAGGCAGCGTCACCATTGACAAAGACCTTCTTGACGCATCCGGCATACTTGAATTTGAAAAGGTTGACATCTGGAACATAACAAACGGTTCCCGTTTTTCCACCTATGTCCTTGAAGGGCGCAGAGGCAGCGGCGAAATCTGCCTCAACGGAGCCGCGGCAAGGCTTGTTCAGGTGGGGGACAGGGTAATAATCGCCACATTTGCCATGATGGAAGAAAAAGAGCTTGAAGGCTTCAAGCCTACTGTTGTCCAGCTTGATGAACACAACAGAATCGTATCAAAGGACGGGGTTCTGGTATAACCGAACCTCGATCTTGCCAATAACTCTTTATCCTGTTATTATTTATTTATAAAATGGGCTTAGAGGTTTACACATGGCTGAAATGAGACAGATAGTCAGTCTGATGCTGAGCGGTGAGAAATACGGCATCAATATCATGGATATAGAAGAAATTCTCCGTATGATGGACATCACCAAGGTTCCCAAGGCTCCCGCATTTGTGGAGGGGATAATAAATCTGCGCGGTCAGGTTATTCCTATTGTTGACCTTCGTAAAAAGCTCGGTATTGCCGTTCCGGAAGAAAGCGGACAGACAAGAATCATCAATGTTAATATAAAAGGGAAGAAGATAGGCTTTGTCGTGGACTGTGTGGATGAAGTGCTCAGGCTCGATCCCGAAGTCATAGACAAGGCTCCCGGCGCTTCCACAGGTACAAACTCCGGCTATATCGACGGCGTAGCCAGAACCAAGCACGGCATGATCATCATCCTTGATGTTCACAGGATATTCAACCCCAACGAAGCCAGTGCGCTCAGCTACTTCTAGCAAAGGCTCATGGAGCTTGGCAATCTTCGCAAACTCCTTAATTCCATAGGAAAAAACAGGTCGGATTTCATCAAAAATCCGGCCTCTTATCTTTTATCCGTATCTGAATACACAGCAAAGCTTAATCCCACACTCTCCGCCATGGCCGCACGCACAGCGGAGAAGGAGAAACCGTCCCTGACGGAGCTTGACGCTGTTGTTCATGAACTGGCTATGTTCATAGCATCCGCTTCGGGCAGCACAAAGGCGGCTGCTCTTCTGCATACATCAGTGGCAACGGTTAAGGGAATAGGCGGCAAAACCGCCGAAGCGCTGGAAAAAGCCGGTATAGTGAATATGGAGGATGTTCTTCTTCATTTTCCTTTCCGTTACGAGGCCATAGGCTATGAAGGCGGGGAGAAGGGCGTTCTCACCGGAGTATTGGAGACACACGGCCCGACATTCACCAGAGGGAAAAAGCGGATATATAAAGCTGTTTTCCGCTCTGATACAGGGTTTTTCTCCGCCCTGTGGTTCAACTTCTCAAAGTCATACCCCGCATCGGGGCTCACCATAGGCTCCAGATACCACCTTTACGGAAATATCGGCAGGATGGACGGCTCATACTCTATAGTTCACCCTGAAATGATAAGTGAAGCCGACATAGGTAAAATCCGGGCTGTATACAGCTTGCCAACGGCAGTGAACCATAAGACTTACGCATCCGCCGTATTCCGCGCTGTGCATGACTATCTGGAATATATGCCCGATACTCTGCCGCTTCGTCTGGCGGATAAATATTCATACCCTGACGTACGCTCCGCAGTGAAGACACTTCATTATCCGGACGATATAAGCCAGCTCGGAAAACTCCAGACCCGCAGCCATCCCGCATATGAGCGTTTTGTGTTTGAGGAGCTTTTTTATCTCCAGCTTGGACTTTTGATGAAAAAGAAGACATATCAGGAGGTTTCAGGCATTGCGTTTGATGTGAAGCCTGAGTTTCTGGAAGAGATAGCAGGGATGATGCCCTTCAGGCTCACCTCCGCCCAGAAGAGGGTTCTGGCGGATATTTTCAATGATATGAAGCGTCCGAAGCAGATGAACAGGCTGGTGCAGGGGGATGTGGGAAGCGGAAAAACCATTGTTTGCTTCACTGCTGCAATGGTTGCTGTGAAAAACGGATGTCAGGCGGCAATAATCGCACCCACGGAGGTTCTTGCAGAGCAGCACTTCCGCAGTCTGCTGAATTTTCTGGACGGAACAAAATATACGGCGGCTCTGCTCACAGGCTCCACGGCGGATAAGGATAAAAAATCGTCCAAAGAGCTTATAAGGGAAGGGCATATCAATTTTGTGGTGGGTACACACGCCCTTATTCAGGAGGACACTGAGTTTGCAACTCTCGGCTTTGTGGTTATAGACGAACAGCACCGCTTCGGCGTTTTACAGCGCAAAACATTGGTGGAAAAAGGGTATACACCTGATATTCTTCTTATGACGGCAACGCCGATCCCCAGAACATTATCACTGACATTTTACGGCGATCTTGACATAAGCGTGATTGACGCTATGCCGCCCGGCAGAAAACCGATTATTACCAAAGCATTTCCCGAAAGCTCCCGTCACAGGATATTTGATTCGGTGAAGAAGGAACTGGATAAGGGGCATAAGGCCTATTTTATATACCCGATGATAGATACCAGCGATAAACTCGCCCTGAAAGCGGCAACCGAAGGATATGAGGAGATTGCTCATTATTTCGGAGAGGATGTGACAGGGCTGCTTCACGGACGGATGAAGGCGGATGAGAAGCGTGAAATGATGAGCGCCTTTAAGCACGGACGGCTGAAAGTTCTTGTTTCCACAACGGTTATTGAGGTCGGGGTGGATGTGCCGGATGCCACGGTCATGGTAATAGAAAACGCCGAAAGGTTCGGACTTTCGCAGCTTCATCAGCTAAGGGGAAGAGTGGGCAGGGGTGCGGAGCAGTCATACTGTGTTCTGGTGTACTCCAAACAGATAAGCGAGGACGGCAAAGCCCGCATTAAAGCTATGGAACAGCATGCTGACGGCTTTAAGCTCAGCGAAATTGATCTGGAGCTGAGGGGCCCCGGAGATTTTTTCGGCACAAGACAATCAGGTTTACCGCAGTTTAGGTTTTCAAATATCGTAAAAGATGTCAAAATATTACATAGGGCAAGAGCGGAAGCGGAAGAGCTTCTCGCAGAAGATCCCGAACTGGCAAAACCGGTTAATAAAACTGTTCTGGAAGCCCTTAAAACCAGATGGAAGGAAGGGATTGACTTCCTTAATATCGGTTAGACGGTCAGACAGGAGCCCCTAGCATTTCCATGGAAGGAAATGCGCCGTGCGCAGCGAAGGTTTGCTTTGCAAACCGCGAGCGTGTACAGAAGTTTCCCGTGAGGGATAGTTTATTGATTAACCCCTGCATTTCCATGGAAGGAAATGCGCCGTGCGCAGCGAAGGTTTGCTTTGCAAACCGCGAGCGTGTATAAAAATTTTCCATGGACGGGAAAATTTTTATCATAAATTAAGGAGGTCGCCGATGCAGATGCCAAAGCTTAGTGAAGAACAGCTTAGAAACATTTCCACTCCTCTGAATTTGCAGAGGGCGGAAAACTATGTCGGTAAATTTATCGACTGCTCTGTTGAGGGTTCTCTTCTGAAGGGAACAATCAAGGGTAACCACGGTGCTTACATAACCACTCTCCAAATCGATTCAGACCCCATAAAGTTTTCATGCGAATGTTCCAACTCCAAGGAGGTTTTCTGCAAGCATGCCGCTGCCCTCGGCCTGACTTACATCTACACACCGTGGGTTTTCGCCAGCAGCCGCAAACTGGATAGAAAAAGCATAACAACTTTTGACGATATTAAATTTTACATCAAAACAACCACGCTTAAGTCTCTCCTTGACGATGTGCGCGGCAAAAATATTAGCTCCTCTCAGGTGGCGGAACTTGCGGGAGTTTCAATCCAGCAGCTCTCCTCCATAGTTAAAGAGGATCTGAACGGCAAGAACCATGTGCTGACCGATCCTTTAAAGATTGCGTGCCTGTACCTGCTGTGCAGCCAAAAATAGAGATTAAGCTTAAAAAGCCCCTGTATTTCAGGGGCTTTTTTTTGTATAATTTTTTTCGCCATCAAGTGTTGTAAAAGGGAAATAATTCTGATATAAAACTCCAATTTTGCCCATATATTTCGGAGGATGAGTTGCCAAGAAGAAACGACATCAAAACCATTCTGGTTATAGGTTCCGGCCCCATTGTTATCGGCCAGGCCTGCGAGTTTGACTATTCGGGAACACAGGCTGTAAAAGCCCTTAAGGAGGAAGGATACAGAGTTGTACTCATAAACTCCAACCCCGCCACGATCATGACAGATCCCGAAATAGCCGATGCCACGTACATAGAGCCTCTCACAGTTGAGATTCTGGACAAAATTCTGGACGTGGAAAAACCCGATGCCATTCTTCCCACCGTCGGCGGGCAGACAGCCCTCAACCTTGCTTTGGCAGCCTACGATGCAGGTGTGCTTGAAAAACACAAGGTTGAGCTCATAGGCGCGAATGTTCAGGCTATCAGAAAAGCGGAAGACCGCGAGCTTTTCAAAGAGGCTATGGCGAAAATAGGCCTTGATATGCCGAAAAGCGAAATAGTCCGCACATATCAGCAGGCTATGGACTGTATAGACAGCATAGGCTTTCCCGCCATCATACGCCCTTCTTTCACTTTGGGCGGAACAGGCGGAAACGTTGCCTATAACATAGAGGAATACAAAAGCTATGTTGAGTGGGGGCTTGAGGCCTCGCCCGTGCATGAAATCCTCGTGGAGGAATCCGCACTCGGCTGGAAGGAATACGAGCTTGAAGTAATGCGCGACCTTAACGACAACGTGGTTATCATCTGCTCTATAGAAAACTTCGATCCCATGGGCGTTCACACAGGGGACAGCATCACTGTTGCACCCGCACAGACACTTACAGACAAGGAATATCAGGAACTCCGCAACGCCTCAATCAAGGTTATGCGTGAGATAGGCGTGGACACGGGCGGCTCAAACGTTCAGTTCGCGGTAAACCCTGCAAACGGCCGCCAGATAATCATCGAGATGAACCCCAGAGTTTCCAGAAGTTCCGCTCTGGCATCCAAGGCAACAGGCTTCCCCATAGCGAAAATAGCGGCCAAGCTTGCAGTCGGCTACACTCTGGATGAGATACCCAACGACATCACCAAAAAAACCCCGGCATCATTCGAGCCCACAATAGATTACTGTGTGGTAAAATTCCCCAGATTTACCTTTGAGAAATTCCCCGGCGCGGATGACAGGCTGACAACCCAGATGAAATCCGTGGGCGAAGTTATGTCCATAGGCAGAACCTTTAAGGAATCCCTCCAGAAGGCCATCAACTCCCTTGAAACAGGCAAAACAGGCTTTGACGAAGTTTTCCCCGCGGAAGAACTAGGCAGGGAATCCGTCAGGGAGGAGATAGAGAAATATCTCCGCCGCCCCACAGACAAGCGTATGTGGTATATCGGTGATGCTTTCAGGGCGGGCTACACAACGGAAGAGATACATGAAATCAGCGCTATAGACCCGTGGTTCCTTGACAATATCAAGGAGATCATAGAGTTCGAGACGGAGCTTAAAGAAAAAGGCTCACTCAAGGCTGTAAACGCTGATATGATGGAAAGTGCGAAAAGGCTCGGCTTCTCTGACAAAAGGCTTGCCAAACTCCTTAAAACAAACGAAGACGAAGTAAGAAACTCACGCCGCAAGGCAGTTTATAAAAGGGTCGATACCTGCGCCGCAGAGTTCGAGTCCAACACACCTTATCTTTACTCAACCTTTGAGGATGAGTGTGAGGCGGAACCCACAGACAGGAAGAAGGTTATCATCCTCGGCGGAGGACCCAACAGGATAGGGCAGGGTATAGAGTTTGACTACTGCTGCGTTCACGCCTCATTCGCTCTGGAAGAGGCCGGGTACGAGACAATCATGGTTAACTGCAACCCGGAAACGGTCAGTACAGACTATGACACCTCGGACAGGCTCTACTTTGAGCCGCTCACGAAAGAGCACGTGCTCAACATTGTTGAGAAGGAAAAACCGATCGGAGTGATTGTTCAGTTCGGCGGGCAGACACCCCTCAAGCTTGCAGTACCCCTTGAAAAAGCAGGTGTACCGATCCTCGGCACTTCCCCTGACAGCATTGATATAGCAGAAGACAGAGAGAGGTTTAAAGACCTCATAGAAAGGCTGCATATCAAACAGCCGCCCAACGGCATAGCCAAGAATGACCAGCAGGCCTTTGAAATAGCCGATAAAATAGGCTATCCGGTGGTTGTGCGTCCTTCTTATGTACTCGGCGGACGGGCGATGGAGATAGTTTATGAGCGCGAAGCCCTTGTAAACTATATGAAATACGCCGTAGAAGCCAGTGACGACCACCCTGTGCTCATTGACAAGTTCCTTGAAAACGCCATTGAGGTGGATGTGGACTCCGTGAGTGACGGCGATATGGTTGTTATCGGCGGAATAATGCAGCATATTGAAGAAGCGGGAATCCACTCCGGCGACTCCGCATGCTCCATTCCGGCGCGCACTATCTCAAAAGAGATGCAGGCTAAAATAATCAGCGAAACCAAGAAGTTATCCAGAGAACTTAATGTAATAGGTCTGATGAATGTTCAGTGGGCAATCAAGGGCGATGAGCTTTTCATCCTTGAGGTTAACCCCAGAGCATCCAGAACCGTGCCTTATGTGAGCAAAACCATCGGCCGCCCTCTTGCGAAAATCGCAAGCAAGGTGATGGTGGGCATAACTCTGAAAGAACTCGGCTTCACAGAAGAGATTTACCCCGAATACTATACGGTTAAGGAAGCTGTATTCCCCTTCGTCAAGTTCCCCGGAACTGACCTTGTCCTCGGACCCGAAATGAAGTCCACAGGCGAGGTTATGGGCATAGATACCGACTTCGGCATGGCATTCTACAAGTCTCAGCTCGCGGCTGGCAACAAGCTGCCTGAAAAAGGCAAGGTATTCATCAGTGTTAAGGATGCCTGCAAGGACGGTGTGCTCCCTGTCGCCAAGAAATTTGTGGAACTGGGCTTCACTGTTGTTTCCACTGCGGGCACTTACGACTTCCTCGTCGGTCACGGCATAGAGGTTGAGCGCATCAAAAAGGTCAGCGAAGGCAGACCGAACATTGTGGATGCGGTGAAAAACAGGGAAATCAGCTTCTGCCTGAACATTCCCGCGGGCAGACGCTCAAGACTGGACTCGGAATCTATCCGCAGGGCAATCCTCAGCTACAGCGTACCTTACGCCACAACCCTTGAAGCTGCTCAGGCTGTTGTTACCGCCATTGAATCCAAAATCCACAAGGGCATGACAGTTAAACCGATTCAGCAATATTTCGGGAAATAATATGAAGGGAATTATCCTTAAAAACGAAAGACTTAATGATAAATACCGCCTTATGGAGATCGAATCGCCTGAGTTTGTGCAGACAGCCAAGCCCGGTCAGTTCGTCATGGTGAAAGCCGGGCTGCAGGACTATCTGGCTGATCCGCTTCTCCGGCGGCCGTTTGGCCTGGTGGATGTCCGCGGAAACACCTTCCGCCTGCTTTACATGCTTGTGGGGAAGGGAACACGCCTCATGACGGAAAGCCCCGCCGGATCAGTGATAGAGTTTTCATCCAGTCTCGGAAACGGCTTTAAGTCGGTTAAAAACCAAAAAGTGGCTCTCGTTGCGGGCGGAGTGGGCATTGCCCCTCTGCTCTGGATAGCGAAGCTTCTGCAGGATGACGGATGCAGCATTACTCTGTATTTCGGCGGACGGAATCAGGAGGATATAATTCTGGCTGATGAGTTCCATCCGCATATAGACAAGCTCGTTATCACCACCGATGACGGCAGTGTGGGGGAGAAAGCCCTTGTGACTGTGCCTTTCGGGCAGGATGTAAAAGGGTTCGACCGTGTGTATGCGTGCGGCCCCAAACGTATGCTTGAGGCGGTCAGCGGAATATGCGTCAAAGGCGGCGTTCCGGTGGATGTCTCTCTGGATGAACGCATGGCGTGCGGAATGGGTGCCTGTCTCGGCTGTATCATCTATGTGAGGGAAGGGGAGGAAACAGTGCAGAAAAGATGCTGTGTGGAAGGCCCCGTGTTTGACGGCTCAAAGGTCGTTTGGGAATCGGTTTGCAGGTAGGTTGAAATGTCCGTACTGAAAGTAAACATCTGCGGGGTGGAATTCAAAAACCCCGTTATCACGGCAAGCGGAACCTTCGGCTACGGGCTGGAGTACGCGCGCTTCATAGATATATCAAAACTCGGCGGAATCTCGGTTAAGGGGATTTCATACAACGAAGTTAAGGGCAACCCCATGCCCCGAATCATGGAAACCACCTCCGGCATGCTGAACGCAATCGGTTTGCAGAATGTCGGTGTTCACAAGTTTCTCAAGGAGAAACTGCCGCTTTTAAGAAAGTATGACACAAGAGTGATCGTAAACTTCTGGGGGAAAACCATAGAGGAATATGTTCAGGTGGCAGAAGTTCTTGATAACGCTGATGTTGATATGCTTGAGATGAATATATCATGCCCCAATGTGAAGGAGGGCGGAATAGCTTTCGGCTCTGATCCCTCCATGACGGCAAAGGTGGTGAGCGAATGCAGAAAAGCCATCAGGAACAAGCCTTTACTGGTGAAACTTTCACCGAATGTCACAGATATTAAGCCCTTCGCAAAAGCCTGTGAGGACAGCGGGGCGGACGGAATCAGCGCCATAAACACCCTTCT
The DNA here is from genome assembly GCA_023395255.1 of Deferribacteres bacterium. GTDB lineage: Bacteria > Chrysiogenota > Deferribacteres > Deferribacterales > Geovibrionaceae > Geovibrio > Geovibrio ferrireducens. The sequence continues at coordinate 120,985 of JAEWZN010000008.1, read as the reverse complement.
TGGCATGGCGGTGAACATCCATACCAGAAAGCCTTATATATCAAACGTTACAGGCGGCCTCAGCGGCCCGGCCATAAAGCCTGTCGCTGTGCGCATGGTGCACGAGGTATCAAAAGTTGTGAAGATCCCTATAATCGGCATGGGCGGCATAATCAGATGGGAGGACGCAGCGGAATTCTTTCTTGTGGGCGCATCAGCAGTTCAGGTGGGTACGGCAAATTTTGTTGATCCGGAGCTCACGCTGAAAATAGTTGACGGGCTTGAGAAATATGCCGAAAGTCAGGGACTCTCAAACATATCGGAACTCACCGGAAAGGTGGATTTGAGTAAATAGATGAGGCAGCCGTCCGCCTTCTTGATAAAGTCCTTTTAAAAGTAAAAAAAACTGTATTTGCATAAATCCTCCCCAACCCTCCTTTGTGAAAGGAGGGTGTTTTGCTTATACAAACAGGCCTGAAACCGCTGCCATTTGACTTTTTCCTGTCAAAAATCTTAATTATTTCAAAGCTTTATGCATTGATATATTGTTTGATGCCTAATAAAATAATCCTTATAAAATCGTATTTGCAGCCGGACGGATAACGGCAGTTGTGAAAATTTCTGTGCTGTAAAAAGGGGTTCGTATGTTTTCAAGCTTTCAGGGTTCTTATTGTGTCTGTTTCAGCTTCAGGTAGCGGTTTCAGGACAAAGCACGCCGCCTGTTCCTTCGGCGATGGTTTCGTTGTCGAATGCGGCATTATGCGGAAGATATACTCCAAGGCCGCGCATGTGGCTCCTTACAATGTATCTGTCCTGATTACCGGCGAATCCGGAACCGGGAAGGATAAATTAGCTTACTTTATCCATAACGAAAGCCGTATGAGCGGCAGCTTCATTCATATAAACTGCAGTGCTATCCCCGAACAGCTTTTTGAGTCCAAAATGTTCGGCTACGAACAGGGCGCATTTACAGGTGCATTGAAGGGCGGGTATGAAGGTTTTATCGAACAGTCCGCCGGAGGAACGCTTTTTCTGGATGAAATAGGGGATATGCCCCTTGAGCTTCAATCAAAGCTCCTTACATTTCTTGAACATAAGCAGTTTGTAAAAATAGGCGGGAAAAAGACCCTTTCTGCTGATGTGAGGATTATCGCGGCAACAAATAAAGCAATCAAAACTCAGATAGAAAACGCCTTTTTCAGAGAAGACCTGTACTACAGACTCAGTACCGTTGAAATTGAGCTTCCCCCGCTGAAGGATAGAAAAGAGGAGATCCCTCATTTTATCAATTATTTCTGCAAAGTCTATAATAACAAATATGAGAAGAATGTCTTCTTTGACAGGGAATCCGTAGAACTGCTTACGGCTTATGAGTGGTTCGGCAACATCCGCGAACTGCGGCATGTGGTGGAGAAGCTTGTTCTGCTGAGTCCTGTGCCGTGCATCAGGCCGGATTATATTTATTCGGAATGCGGAATAACCGCTTTAAAAGGGGAAAAGATAAGGGACTCTCTTAAATACAGGCTTGAGCAATACGAGAAAGAACTGATAAAAGACGCCCTGCAAAAGTCCCGGACTCTTTTGGATGCAGCCGGAAAACTCTGTATAGACCTTTCAACCCTCACAAGAAAACGCCGCAAATACGGGATCTGAACCTGCCAAAAAAAGAACGGCGCAAGGAAAACCTTACGCCGCTCAATGCTGCAATCTGCCTGATGTGAGTGTGATTCAGATCCCCTTCTTTTCAGGGAAGGGGATGGTTTTTATTAGATGTCAAAACGGAACTGAACAAGAGCCTGTATAACTTTGGGCTCATCAACTTTTTTACCGCCGGTATGCATTACGCTGCTGCCGTAGTCAAAGTATCCGATTTCGGGAGTGATTTTGAATCCTTTCATAACAGTGATGGGGAGCTGAGCATATATTGCAAGAGTTTCAGCATCTTCATCCCAGCCGTCCTGGTCAGATACCTGATAGCCTACACCGACTTCAAGAGCTTTGCTGTCATCAATTTTGAAGTTTACACCTAAAGCGCCGCCGAAAGTTGTTATATCTTCAACTTCGTCGCTGTTTGCTTTAAGAACGGGTTTAAGCCTGTCTTTGTTTGTACTTTTTCCTGCACCGTCAACAACCATGCCGTAAAGCGCGGCGTTGCTTGCATAGAAAGCGTTCACATTAAGACCAACATTGCCGAACTTGGGAGTAAGGTTTACGCCGAAGTGGTATGCTGTAGCATCAAACTCTTTCTCAGCCACACTTTCACTCTCAGTTTCAGCGTTGAACACAGCGAAAGAGCCGTAAACTTTAACATCTTTCAGCTTGTATGCTGCTTCAAATCTGGGAAGAAGCGCCTGGAAACGGATTGTGGGTTTTGTGTTGTCAGGAGCAGTATACACGGGCTTCCATGTATCCTGTGAAAGAGTGTAGAGGTGCAGTGAAAGATTGCCTGCGTAATATCCTAAACCTGTACGGCGAACCTGTTTAAGGTTACCGAAGCCGTCAAGCCCGCCGTCCTCATCACCGACCCTGCTGTAAGAAGCCTGAGATGCTGTGGCGAACTGGCCGAATCTGAATGTGTTGCCGTTGTCAAGCTTGTAGTCGCCGTAAGCGAGACGAAGAGTAGGATCTGCTTTATCTGAGGTTTCGCTTCCGAGTCCGCCGAATTCAACGTGACCTGTGAGCTTGCTTGTGCTGAACTTGGTTCCGAATCTCGTGTTGCTCTGGAGAGCAATTTTGAACTGTGAATCGTCGCGTTTTCCCGGAACATCGCTGACTTCGGAGAAACCGGCGTAGCCTCTTATGCTGGAGTAAACTTCCAGCTTCCCGGCCGGAGTGTCAAACTGTGCTGCGTATGCGTTTGCGGAAAAGCATACCAAAATTGCTAAAAGTAACAGATTTCTCATAAAAATGGACTCCTTAGTTGTAAAATTTTGATCCCGTTCCCTTGTAGGTGTTGTTCCCCAATCCGACAGACAGCCGAAGCTGTCTGTCGAACCCAGGGGAAAAAGGCTATCTGTGGAAGCGGATAGCTTTTGGAAAGTGATTTGCTGTGTACTCCGGTCAAATGTTTCACATCAGGCATTCATTTGAACCGTTAACTTTCGCTGCTTTAAAAAGCACGGTATATGCCAATTGCTAATTTATTTATAAATAAGGATATTGAAAAATAAGCATGTGCAGTTCTGCATATGCATAAAGCAGGAGTGATTGGTTAGTTACTGATACATTACAATAATTAGTCGGTGCATAAAAATATAATGGAGATGTTAAGTATGCAGAAATGAGCAGTTTTGTTCTGAAACGCTATACACGATTGATAGGATTATGAAATTTGATGTTTTCATGACAATAAAATAACATAAAAAGGCAGGGAGTCATGCTGTCCGCTCTAAGTCAGTGAAGCGTAATGTACTGATATGAATGGCTTTTTTACCCTATCAAATAAGTTCCTGTTCCGGCGGCTATGAGCAGGCCTTCGTTATTGTGCAGCTTTGCAGTAGAGACAGCTATCTTGTTGCCGGCACGGAGGGTTTCACCTGTGGCGGTGAATGACTTGCCCCGGCCGGGCTGAATGTAGTCCACACGCAGATCGATAGTTCCCACCTTGCTGACACGTTTCATTATCTGATCCGCCGTCTCACTGGGATATTTCACAGGAAGGCAGAGCAGGGCAGATATTCCCGCTGTCACGTCCATGACGGAGGCTATGACTCCGCCGTGGAGGATTCCGTAGTCAAAGTTTCCTATCAGCTCGTTTCTCATTTCAAAGGTTATGATCGGGGTGAAGCTCTCAGTTACCTCAAGCTTCATACCCAGAAAGCGCTGAAAGGGGCTGAGTGTTTCAAATCGTTCTTTAAAGCGTTCAATAATTTCGTTCATATCATTTTCCCTCATAAATAACGTGTCAGTATAACAAAAACTGAGCCGGAAGGCTCCCTGAAATTTGCCGGACAGGGATTTTCCTTTATAAAGGGCAGAAATCCTTTCTCCAATGCGGAGACCTGTTTAGAAGGTCTTTGCCTTCCTTTTTATTTTATATTTGCTCAGAAATGAAATTAGAGGCTCGGTTTTTCCCCCTTTAAAAGTTCCTTATTGCACATCCGGCAGGGAAGCGGTATTTCTATCTTAAAAACGTCTGATAAGATATATTATGTTAAATTATATGACAAATATACAGCAAAAGAAAGAAGAATCATCGAGGTGCAGCTTGTCTGGTTCTGCTGCTGCCCTGCTTTCAGTTTTAGGCGATGGCGAAGGAATGCTTTATATTTCCGGCTGTAAGCCGTGTTTGGAGATTATGAACAGGCAAAGACAAAGGTCGTTGAGTTTTCTCGCGTATGAGAGGAAAATACGGCGCTGCATTTTGAGTACAGCACCGAATATGAGATTCTATCCTTTAAGCCAGTTCAGTGCAAACCTCGAAACATCCGCTTTGGCCACTAGATCCGCAAAGGTAGTTTTTTCAAGCTCTTCATATAGCTTTTCAAATGCTTTGCTAACACGCTGGGTTATTTCACAGACTCCTTCCGCGTCGCAGTTTCTGTTTGCGAACTGACAGCATACGCTTTTGGGTGTGTCTTCAAATATGCGGAAAACATCCGCAAGGGTGATGCATGACGGCTCCTTTCCCATATAGTACCCGCCGTTTACCCCCGGACTTGCCTTTATTATTCCTGTTTTTGAGAGCTCCTGCATAACTTTTGCAAGATAAGATTTTGATATGTTTTGTTTTTCTGCTAGCTCTTCAAGCTGAATGTGGTTTCCTCCGCCGCATGCTATAATCACCAGGCTGTGCACCGCATACTCGGTTTTTTTCGACATCCTCATTACAATGCCCCATAATTTTTATTTGTTTTTTCTATTTTGAACTTCCAAAAAATCAGTGCGCTCATATAATATATATCCTATACACTTGAATTTAAAATAAAAAAATTAACGGATAATGCAATGTTTAGAATGATAATTTTTGATCTCGACGGTACGGTTCTCAATACTCTGGATGATATTCACTCCTCGCTTATGGATACTCTGGATAAGTTCGGTCTGGAGAAATTCGGGATTGATACCACCAGAACCTTTGTGGGCGACGGGATTAGAAAGCTCATAGAAAGAGCAGTATCACCAGATAAATATAGCGAGAATATAGAGAATTACTTCAGGGAAATTTATAACAAAAGGCTGGTTGAAACCACGAAGCCGTATGACGGAATTACTGATGTTATGGAACGTCTTAAGGCTGCCGGAGCCTGTCAGGTGGTGCTTTCCAACAAGGCAACGGAATATACTGACTCCATAGTGCGTCATTTCGGGCTCGACAGGTATCTGGACGGATGGTACGGATTTGACTGTTTCCATGAGAAAAAGCCCTCCCCCCTGCCCGTCCGTGAGATATTGAAGGAAAAGGGTTTTTCTGTTGATGATGCCCTTATGATCGGCGACAACTACACGGATATAGAAAGCGGCGCCGGAGCGGGCATAAAAACTTGCTTTTGTAAATACGGCTATGGTAAATTGAGGTCTGTTCAGGCGGACTTTTTCATAGGTTCACCTTCGGAAATCCCTCAGATAGCAGGTTTGAAATGACAAAAAAGGCAATCTACGCAGACTGGATCTACTATGACGGAAAGATTGAGCAGAATAAATACCTGATAATAAATGATAATATAATAGAAGGTCTTTCACTCACTCCCGAAAACGGATGCGAGATTATCCGCCGGGAAAATTCGGCTGTTTTTCCGGGTCTCATAAATACCCACGCCCATCTGCCCATGTCTATGTTCAGGGGGCTTGCGGACGACCTTGCCCTCATGGACTGGCTGAAAAACCACATATGGCCAGTGGAATCAAAATGGCTTTCTGACGCTTTTGTGCATGATGCCACCCTGCTTTCCGCTGTGGAGATGATCCGCTGCGGCACTGTGTGCGCTAATGATATGTATTTTTTCTCCGATCATGTGGCCTCAGCCCTTATCAAATGCGGGCTCCGCGGTGTAGTGGGTGTCGGGGTGCTGGACTTCCCCACCAAAACCGGCAAAGGCGCTGATGATTACATAGCAAAAGGTGCTGCCCTCTATCAGAAATATAAAGATCACGAAACAATAGATATTTCTCTCTGTCCGCACGCACCCTACACAGTTAATCCGGATAACTTCCGCAAGTGCGTTGAGTTCTGCGGCAAACATGACATACTTCTGCATACTCACCTTCTGGAAGCACCAACAGAAAGAGCCGATATAACAGAGAGATACGGCAAATCCCCTATTGAGCTTATGAATGAGGTGGGCGCTTTTGACATTAAATCAATCTTCGCTCACACCATTCATCCCACCGATGAGGAGATAGGGCTCATGGGCAGCAAAGGCGTGTGCACCGCTCACTGTCTGGAAAGCAACATGAAGCTTGCCAGCGGGTTTTCCCCTGTGAAAAAGATGCTGGATGCCGGAATGAACGTCACCATCGGCACTGACGGTCAGGCGAGCAATAATGACATTGATATGATTGGGGAAATGAGCACCGTTGCTAAGTTCCATAAGGCTTTTAATATGGATGCCACTGTTCTGGATGCCAAAACTGTTCTGGATATGGCTACGAAAAATGCCGCAAAGGCTCTGGGGCTTGAAAAATGCGGAGAGCTCAAGGCCGGTTACAAGGCGGATTTCTTTGTTCTGTCTTTTGATGCGGTCAATGTCACACCAGTGTATAATCCGGTTTCCCATCTTGTGTATTCCGCAAGCCAGCGGGATGTAACTGATGTGTATGTAAACGGCAAATGCCTGATGGAAAACGGGGTTATCACCGTTATCGATGAGAACGAGATAAAAGAAAAAGCCCGTTCATGGGCGGCCAAGATCAAAGGCTAATCACTGACTGAAAAATAAAATAAAAGGACATAAAATGGACATTAACACCTACTCAAACCCTCTTAACGAGAGGTACGCAAGCAAAGAGATGCTTTATCTCTTCTCCCCTCACAAAAAATTCTCCACATGGAGAAAGCTTTGGATTGCTCTGGCAGAGTCAGAGAAGGAACTGGGGCTTAATATCACTGATGAGCAGATAGCCGAGATGAAGGCGAATGTTGATAATATAGATTTTGCCTATGCTGCTGAAATGGAAAGGAAATTCCGCCATGATGTCATGGCGCATGTCCACACCTTCGGCAAAGTATGCCCCAAGGCAATGCCTATAATCCACCTCGGCGCAACCAGCGCATATGTGGGCGACAATACTGACCTTATCGTGATGAAAGAGGCAATGGTTCTGATGCGCAGGAAGCTTGTCAGCGTTATGAATAACATAGCCAGATTCGCAATGAAGTATAAAGACATGCCCGCACTCGGTTTCACCCACTTTCAGCCCGCTCAGCTTACCACTGTGGGCAAGCGCGCCTGCCTCTGGCTTCAGGATTTTATGCTGGATTTCGAAGCTCTGGAGTTCGCCATTGCAAACCTCCGCTTCCGCGGTGTGAAAGGAACCACAGGCACTCAGGCATCTTTCCTTCACCTCTTTGAAGGCGACCATGACAAGGTGCGCAGGCTGGACAAAACAGTTTCCGCTAAGATGGACTTTGATAAGGTTCTCACCATCACCGGGCAGACATATACCAGAAAGCAAGATTCTAGAGTTCTCGCCGCCCTCGCCTCCCTTGCGGAATCCGCACACAAGATGGCCACAGACATCAGGCTCCTTGCTAATCTCAAAGAGGTTGAGGAACCATTTGAAAAAAATCAGATAGGTTCCAGCGCAATGGCCTACAAACGCAACCCCATGCGCAGCGAGCGTGTCTGCTCACTCTCAAGGCATGTGATAGCGCTCAGCGTGAACCCTTACATGACTCACGCCACACAGTGGTTTGAGCGTACTCTGGACGACTCCGCCAACAGAAGAATCAGCAACTCAGAGGCATTCCTCACCATGGATGCGGTTCTGGAACTGCTTTACAATATAACCGACGGTCTCGTGGTTTACGAAAGAATGATCCACAGGCGTGTAATGGACGAACTGCCCTTCATGGCGACTGAAAACATAATAATGGAATCTGTAAAGCGCGGCGGCGACAGGCAGGAACTGCACGAAGTCATCCGCGAGGCTTCCATGGAGGCCGGAAAACGGGTTAAGTCCGAAGGGCTGGACAATGACCTTCTGGACAGGCTGGCAAACCACACAGGAGTGCCGCTCACCCGCGAGGAGATAGACAGGCTTCTGGAGCCGTCCAAGTTCGTAGGCAGAGCCCCTGAGCAGGTTGTGGACTTCATAGAAGGCGAGGTTCAGCCTGTGCTGGATAAATATAAGGACTGCATCGGTCTGGATGTGGATATAAAGGTTTAAAGAAACAGCGAAGCGGGCGCGTCAGCCCGCTTTTTTTTCATCAGGTCAGTGTATTTTTGACGAAGTGTCTTAAATCATTAATAACATAAGGGTTCAGGCTGAAAATCCTGTATCCGGTTTTTATCAGGTGGCTGAGTATGCGTTCGTCCGCTGCTATTTCTCCGCAGATTTCAAGCTTTCGCCCTGTCTTTGCCACTCTCTGGTATATATGCTCAAGAAGAGCCAGAAATGCTTTATTATTAGTGGGATATAATGAGCTAACCGCCGGGTTGGTTCTGTCCACAGCAAAAAAATACTGGAACAGATCATTAGAGCCTATACTGAAAAAGTCGCAGTATTCAGCCAGTTCTTCGATATAAAACACCGCGGAGGGGATCTCTATCATGGTTCCGAAGGAGGGAGCCTTAACGCCCCTTTCCTCGGCTATCTGTCTGCCGAGGAGCACCACATCCCGCAGTTCCTCCGGAGTGGAGACGAACGGAACCATTATCTTAAGGGACGGGTATGACGAATATACCTCAATAAGCGCCCTGAGCTGCTCCTCAAGCATCCTTTTGCTGTCCAGAAGAAGCCTTATCCCTCTGTTGCCCAGTGCAGGGTTGTCTTCGGGAATTTCCAGATTGCTTTTCTTATCCGCGCCTATGTCAAACAGTCTGAAAACCACATCTCCGGGAAACATTGAGAGGATTTCTTCATAGGTTTTCACCTGTTCCTCGAAACCGAAACCCGAAGGATTCTGGAGGTAAAAAATCTCAGTGCGCACAAGCCCTATTCCGTCAGCTTTGAGGCTGCGCGCCCTTTCAGCGTCCAGAAGGCTGGAGACATTGGCATAAAAGTATACTCTTTCCCCGTCAGGGAGTACGATATTCGGGTCAGCTTCGCCGAGATCCGGCTTTTGTTTGATATTATTTATTTTTTCTATATATTCTTTTAATCTCTCCGGAGTGGGGTTAATGAAAATCTCCCCGGTGTCGCCGTCAAGGATGATGGTTTCTGCCACTTCCATAAACTCGGAAAGCTTTTTTACACCGCTTACCGCGGGTATGTGTCTGCTTTTTGCCAGTATTGCTGTGTGGCTTGTTGCACCGTCCTTTGAGGTGATGAAGCCTGTAACTTTTTCCAAATCAAGGGACGCTGTTTCTCCTGGGGTGAGCGCGTCTGCAATCAGGATGCTGTTTTCTCCAAGTTCCACATCCCTTTTCATAACCCCCAGATGGCTGAGAAGGCGCTTGGAGATGTCTTCAATATCTCCTGCCCTCTCCCTTAAGTATCTGTCAGGGATGGACATAAATCTCTTTATGACCTTATCTGCCACGTGACGCACACTGAACGCAGCACTTTTTCGGTGCTCGGACACATGCCTTTTAATATCTTCCCTGAACATGCTGTCCTCCAGCATGAGCAGATGGGTCTGGAATATTTCAGAATCTATACTGTCGCCGTTTTTATCAAGATCATCAATAAGCTTAATTAGATCAGCCTTTGTTTTGAGAAAGGCGTTCTCAAGCTCGCTGAGTTCCAGCACAACATCCAGAACCCCTGTGTTTTTCTCCACGAACCTTGAAAGCACCATCGCCGGAGAACCTATGGCTATTCCGCCTGAGAGCGGTATGCCGCGGATGCTGATTTCGCCTTCGTACATATCATCATCATTATGAGGTTCATAGAGATAATGCTTCATCATTATGGTGGAAACCTGTGCTGCGGCTGCTTTGATCAGCGCTTTCATCGCATCGGTATTTTTTTTATCCTTCTGAAACTGGAAAACCAGAACGCCTATGGTGTGGGAGCGTCCTTTGAGCGGCACACCTATATAAGTATGAAAAGGCTCTTCATTTATGCCGGGGAAGTAGTTGAATCCGGGGTGTTTGGTGGCGTTTCTGATGAATGTGTACTCACCGCTTGTGAAACTGAGACCTGTTAGTCCTTCTGAGGTTTTCATGGTGACATTGCCCACTGCAGAGGGGCTGAGGCCGTCTGTCGCCATGAGAGTCAGAGTGTCCTTCTTGAACTTACTTAAAAGGTAAACAGAGCATACATCACTGCCCAGACCGCGCCGGAGATGAGTTACGGTTCTGGTAAGGACATCTTCCATGCTTTCCGCATCAAGAATGATATTGCTGATTTCAAGCAGAAGTTCAATTTTTCTCATAGCCATTGATTTTAGAGCCTCAAAGGGTTATGTGCAAGCAGAAATTCCGGTTTGATAAAGCTGTTTTCAAATAAAATCATCCGGCTTGCAGCCGAGAAAACCGCACAGCCCGTGAACCGCCTGTGACATATCACTGGAATAATCGTTGACGTAAAGATCGATATGGCTTTTTATCACCGTATTATCAAGCTCTTGCGCATGTTTTTTGATGTATTGCTCGATCTCCGGGTATCTTGTCTTTGCAAAGTTTATGGATTCCCTGATAAGTCCGTTTATTTCATCAGCGTATGAGGCATATTTTTTCCTGATGAGTATCGCACCCAGAGGTATCGGCGCCTTGTACCTCTCCTCCCAGAGTTCGCCCAGATCACAGAGCTTCACAAGCCCTTCCTGTCTGTAGACAAACCTACCCTCATGTATCACCACTCCGGCGGTTACCCTGCCCTCTTTTACTGCGGGCATTATTTCATCAAAGCGCATTTCAATGAAATTATAATCCTCACCGAAAAAGTGTCTGAAGAACCTGAATGCGCTTGTATGTTTTCCGGGAATGGCTATTACAGAGCCTTTGGCAGATGATAAGTCAGTCTCCGCTGCCGCCACGACCAAAGGTCCGCAGCCGAAGCCCAAAGCACCGCCAGCCTTAAGCACTGAATAGTCGTCCAGCACCAGCGGGAGCATTCCGTATGAGACCTTAACTATATCGAGCTCACGGTTAAGTGCTTTATTGTTAAGCACTTCTATATCATCCATAAACACAGAGAAGCTGTGAGGGGTTTTTATATGCCCCTCAAGGAGAGCTCCGAATATGAAAGTATCATTAGGGCATGTGGATATGCCGATGCTAAAGTTCATTCAGGTTCCTTAAAATGACGGAATACTTCCCAGCAGGTATTTGAGGTCATCATCATTGAACTCAACACCGCCGCCGAGGAAAAGCGTTCTCGTGTCACTGTTTGCTATGTTTTCCACGCCGCCAGTCACAAAGAAGTTTTCTAAGAATTTATACTTCGCGTATGCTTTTACGTTGGCATTTCTGTCTTCGTCCTTGTCGGGGAAATCGTAAACATCAAGCTTTATCTCGAAGTTTTTGTTTTTGGGTATAGGGTAAATATCCGCTCCCACGCCGAAATCAGACTCCATAAGCCCTATGCGGAAATAGAAATTCTCAAAGAACCTATGGGCATACATTGCTGTGAATGTAAGCTCGTCCTTGTTGACTGTTTCTGTGTAAGCATAATCCTGCGAATGCTCACCGTAGCCCGGCTGAGTGTACTTGCGGGACACTTTTGTAGTGCTGTCCCTGCCGTTCGGATGTGTTTCAAGTCCGAGGAGGTAGTATCTTTTATCACTAGGGACGAGTCTGAGCCTGAATGCGCCTTTATTCTCGCTCTCCTCAAAGTTATGCTGCCCTTCGAATGAGAGATAGACTTTCATTTTGTCAAGCTTGCCCATGGTGTTTTTAAGGCTTGTGAGTGTTTCGTTCATGTTATCAATGGTTTTATTATCATAAATAAGCTTGCCCACAGTGCCCTCGCCGGATTTTATCTGTCCTGTGATGTCGTTCATGTTGTCCACAGTGGTTTCAAGCTTTGCTGTGACGACACGGAGGCTTTTTATCGTATCATTTATGTCGCTTTTGTTGCCGCCGACTATATCGTCAATGTCGCCTGTGACATTTTTGAGGTTCTCTGCTATAACCGGGGTCTGCATCCGCAGATCTTCCGTTATCAGGCGGATGTTGGCTATTATTTCATTCATATTCTGCTGGTTGCCCACAGCAATGCTGTTGAGCGAGCCTGTGAGTGATTCAACATTGCGCATTATGGCGTTTACGCGCATCTCGTTCTGAGCGAGGATTTCACGGAGCATATCTGTTGTATAGCGGACATTTTCAAGGGTCATCTTCATGTGATCCTTAGCTTCTGCCGTGGCGAGAACCTCTTTCAGCGCGGATGTTATCTCCTTTACATCCCCCGCTATATCACCCAGTTTGTTTCCGAGTTCGTCAAAATCCGTGGAGCTTGCAGATTCCCTTATCACATCATCTTTTTGCAGCATTCCGATAAACTCATCGCTTTTCATCTGGAGTTCGGCGTATTTTTCACCGAGAAAGCCGCTTGAGCGTACAGCGAGTATAACGTTCGAGGGGATTTCATACTGTTTGTCTATCACCATGGTAACAATGGGCTTTCCGTTTACAAGCTTCACTTCCGTGACCTTGCCGACCTCAACACCGTTGAACATAACAGCGGAATCCGCCGTGAGACCTGCGGCGTTGCGGAGCTCCGCTTTTATTTCCATGCCTTTGTGACTGCCCACAGAAAATGAGCCGGCCTTAAGGGACATAAAACCTATCAATGCAAAGCATATGATTACAAAGGCGCCAACCTTGGCTTCCAGTCCTGCTTTCATCTATTACCCCTCGCTTATATTACTTTTATGGGCCCTTCCATTGAAGCGGAAAGGAACTGACGCACGTAAGGATTATCCGTGGATTTAAACTCATCCGGAGTGCCGAAGAGAACAACCTTTCCGTCATAAAGCATTGCGATATAGTCGGCAATTTTAAGGGCACTGTCTATATCGTGCGAAATGACTACGGAGGTTATCTTAAGCTCCTTCTGTGTATCGTTTATCAGGTTATCCACCACATCGCACATGATAGGGTCAAGGCCTGTGGTTGGTTCATCGTAAAGTATAATTTCGGGCTCCAGCGCTATGGCTCTTGCCAGGCCGACCCTTTTCTTCATACCGCCTGAAAGCTCAGAAGGCATTTTGTTTTCAATATTTCTCAGACCTACCAGACGTAGTTTTTCTATAACTATTTCGTGGATCTGTCTTTTACTGAGCTTTGTATGCTCCGAAAGGGGGAAGGCAACGTTCTCAAAAACTGTCATGGAGTCAAACAGTGCGGCATTCTGAAAAAGGATGCCGAATTTCTTACGCAGTTCGAGCAGTTCCTTTCCCTTAAGCCCCACTATGCTTCTGCCGTCCACAAGCACATCCCCTTTTGTTGGGGGCATTAGGCCGCACATCTGCTTGAGGAGGACGCTTTTTCCTGTTCCGGAGGGGCCTATAATGTAAGTTATGGCGTTTTTATGAACCTGAATATTAATCCCTTTATGGATTTTGTATTCACCGAAGCTTTTATGTACGTCTTTCAGTTCTATTGCAAATTCCATGAGACCGCCTAAAACATGAATGCCGTAAGAATATAATCAAAAACAAGTATAAGAATGCATGCCAGAACCACGGACTCTGTGGTGGCTTTGCCCACGCCTTCCGCTCCGCCCGATGTGTAGTAGCCTTTGTAGCAGCCCACAAGGGTTACCAGAAGTCCGAACACAACAGATTTTACCATTCCGTTTATGAAGTCTGAAAGGTCTATGTAGCGGTACATATTCTCCATATAGAGAGTTTTGTTTATTCCCAGAATAGTTACCCCGACAAAAATACCCCCGACTGTACCGCAGAACACGGCAACTGCATTGAGCAGAGGCATCACAAAAACACCCGCGAGGATGCGGGGCACAAAGAGATACTGCACCGGATCAACCGCCAGTGAGGAGAGTGCGTCTATCTGCTCGGTAACTTTCATTGTGCCTATTTCGGCTGTGATGGCAGAGCCTGCCCTTGCGGCCACCATTATTGCGGAGAGAACAGGCCCCAGTTCCCGCGCCATACCGAGGGTTACAACCGTTCCCACCAGATATTCCGCGCCGAACTTGCTGAAACCTATATAGCTCTGAAAGGCGAAGACCATCCCGGTGAAGCTTCCGGTGAGTATTATGACGGAAAGCGAGTTTACGCCTATGAACTCAACCTGCTTGATGAACAGCCTGAACCTGTACGGCGGAACAAAAGCTACACGCAGCGTTTCCCAGAAAAGCAGAAAAAGTCTGCCCGCGCCCACGCTCATCACTGTAAAGGGTCTGCCTATGAATGCCAGAATTCCGTTCATTGTGAAGGAACTTCTCCTTTAGTCTTTGTAGATTCTGGGTATTCTGTCAGAAATACCGCAGAGAACCTCATAGCTGATAGTGTCCGCAAGTTCCGCCCATTTATCAGCAGTTATATTATCTCCCAGAACTTCCACCTCCGGGTATGAGCCGTTAAGAGGAACATTTGAGAGGTCTATCATTGTCATATCCATACAGACGGTTCCGATAACCGGGCAGTTAACACCATTCACGCGCATCTCCGCACGGTTTGAAAAGCGTCTGGAATAGCCGTCCGCGTATCCTATGGGGACAACACCTATGGTCATTTCCCTGTCCGCGGTGAAGCGCCTGTTGTAGCTGATGGTTTCACCTCCGGCTATCTGTTTTATATGAACCACTTTTGAGTATATCCTCATAACTTTCTTTAAGGCAACCTCATTGTTGCCGTAAAGATAACCGTAGAGCATGATACCGGGCCGCACGAGGGAAAATTCATTCCTGATGTTTGCGATGCCGGATGAGTTCAGCAGGCTGGTGTTTGATTTGATATGATTTTTCGTTATAAACGTCCTGAAACGCTCTTTCTGGTAATTGCTGTACTCCGGATCCGTGTCGGAGCTGGAAAGATGGCTCATCACATGGCATACACGGAAACGGGGGTACTTCACAGTAAAGCTGTAGTAGTCCATATCCGGCTGGTAGCCCAGCCTGTGCATTCCGGTGTCTATCTTGAGGGTTATATCCGCTGTGCGGTCATGTTTTGCGAGGTAGGAATGGTAAGCTGAGGCTATTTCATCGTCAAAAACCGCTGGGATTAGGTTATTGCTGAACATTTCGTCATGAAGATACTGATCCACATATCCCAGAAGGAATATCATGGGCTCACGGCCGAGATGCTCCCTCAGCATGATCCCCTCAAACAGAGTGGCAACGCCGAAGCGTTTCACTCCGCAGCGCTTCCATGCGTATTCCGCCAGAGGAAGCGCCCCGTGGCCGTAGCCGTCGGCCTTTATGATGGCTATTATATCCGTTCCGCTTAAGCTTCTTGCCTGTTCTATGTTATGTGCGAATGCGTTTAAGTCTATCTGAGCGTATGTAGGCCGTAGAGACTCAATTTTCTTTTGCATCACTTTCTATACCTGCCGAATGAAGAAGATATGATCTGATAAAGGGTTCAAGTCCGCCGTCCATAACACTGTCCACGTTTCCGGTCTCGTGTCTCGTTCTCAGATCCTTAACCATTTTGTACGGATGCATAACATAGCTTCGTATCTGGCTGCCCCAGCCGATGTCGGTTTTGGTGCTTTCCAGCTTGTCGCGCTCTTCGTTGCGCTTTTTCATTTCGTGGTCATAGAGCTTCGCTTTAAGGAGCTTCATAGCATGAGCCTTGTTCTTGTGCTGGCTGCGCTCGTTCTGGCATGTGACCACTATCCCGGTGGGCTGGTGGGTTATGCGCACTGCGGAGTCCGTGGTGTTGATGTGCTGACCGCCCGCGCCGCTGGCCCTGTAGGTATCTATCTGGAGTTCGGATTCGTTGATCTCTATTTCTATATCGTCATCAATCTCAGGGAGAACAAATACGGAGGCGAATGATGTGTGTCTTCTGCTCTGGGAGTCGAACGGGGAGATCCGTACAAGTCTGTGAACGCCTATCTCTCCTTTGAGATAACCGAAGGCGTAAGCGCCTATGATGTTGAAAGTAAGGGATTTTATGCCCGCTTCTTCACCTTCCACCATATCCATAACTTCGCACTTGAATCCCATTCTCTCTGCGTATCTGGTGTACATGCGGTAAAGCATCTGCGCCCAGTCGTTGGACTCTGTTCCGCCCGCTCCGGAGTGAATGGTGAGGATTGCGTTGTTAGGGTCGTGGGGGTCGTCCAGTATGAGCTTAAGCTCAAACTGTCTGATAGTGGTTTCCAGTTTATCAGTTACAGAGACAATCTCCTCGCCAACCTCTTCCGCACCTTCGCCGTAGAGTTCTATAAGGGTTTCAACCTCATCAACAAGGCCTTTTACCTCTTTCCATTCTTCAAGGAATTTCTTCATGTTTGACTGCTCTTTAAGCAGCGCTTTTGACTCTTTTTTTGTCCAGAAGTCAGGCTCGTTAATGGACATTTCGTCCACCCTGCGGATTCTTTCGGTTATGTCTTCCTCATTGACCACAGGATAAAAGCCCTTGACCTGCTCTTTCAGTTCCCAGAATAAGCTTTGTGATTCTTCAATACTCATTTATGCTGTCCTTCTTCCATAGTTCGCAAACGGTACATCCTGTCCGTTTTCTCACACGCTCGCGCTGTGTGGATACGTCTCTAACTGCCGCTTACTGTAAGTTTATCAAATAATACATCCCCGGTAACAACGTTGCCGTGGACGCGGGTATTGTCATATACTGCCGTCACTGCTTTCAGCAGGTCTTTCAGGTTGCCCGTAAGCACGGATTCCCTGAACGCCGAAACCGGTTCGCCGCTGCGCAGAACTACACCTGATATACCGAGGGAAAAATCACCGCTTACTGTATCTGCCATGTGCAGCCCCATAACATCCAGAACCTTCACAACATCGCCCTGAACAGAGGCAATTGCAGATGCTTTTTCCGTGGATGATACAACCAGATTTGAAGCGCCTATGCCGATTTTGCCTGAACCGGTGCGTACAGCGTTGGCGGTATTGGCAGTCTTCATTAATCCGGCAGTGTAGCCGTTATGAAGGTAGGATTCAAGCGTTCCTTTTGTAACAAGATGTGTCTTTACCGCGGGGGTTCCTTCATCATCAAACCTGTATGAACCTATGGCATCTGGGTGAAAAGGATCGTCCCATATGCTGAGCACGGGGGACGCAACCGTCTGCCCCAGTCTGCCTTCAAAAAGGCTCATGTGTTTCAGCACGTTCTCTGCATCGCACATTTCAGATATAAGTTCGAAAAACTGCGCCGCTGTGCCTGAATCGAAAAGAATGCCGTATTGACCTGTTTTCAGCGGTTTCCCTCCGAGGAGGCTCACTGCGGTTTCAGCGGCTTTTTTCCCGGTAAGCATCGGTTCAAAGGGCTTGCCAAGGTAAACCGTTTCCCCCTCGTACCCTTCCTGAATGTCACCGTTTTCTTCCGCAAGACACTGGCAGAATGATGAAATAATCTGTCTGTTCCAGAGCTTACGCGCTATATGTGTTCCTGTGATTAAAGTTTTCTGGTTAACATATGAACATGAAGCTGACTTAACCGATTTTACCCTGCTGTCAAACCCTTTTGCTCCGCTTTCTGCCAGCAGCGCATATTCTTTCAGAGTTTCAACGGAAGGTTCTTCTGTTCTGTTAAGTTCCTCATAAACTTCGGGAGAGGATGGAAGGAAAACATTTTTATCCTCTTCGGTGAGCATTATCACATCCTGAGCCTCGCGGAAGAAGGATTCAAGCCTTTCTTCGTTTACTCCGCCGGATGTGTAGTAGAGGATTCTGCCATCTTTAATGACTCTGACCCTGAGGCCTGAGGATGAATTTACAGCCACATCTTCCACCGCTCCGTCCCTGATGTCCACAGTCTTTGCGCTGCCTTCTGAAAACTGTATCTCTATGCTGTCAAAGTTCTTTGTATATTTATCAATAAGCCGCCCGGCGAAGTCCATCAAAGCTCCATTGCCATTGCTGTTTCGTCACAGTCGGGAAATTTGGCGCATTTCAGACAGTCCGACCAGATTTTTTTCGGCAGAGTGTCCTTTTCGACCTCTTTAAAGCCGAATTTCGCGAAGAAATCCGCCTTGTAGGTGAGCAGGAATATTTTTTTCGCGCCGATTTCCCTGGACATTTCCAGAACTTTCTCCACCATAACTTTGCCTATGCCGTGTCTGGAGGCATGTTCCGCGACAGCTATGGAGCGGAGTTCCACCAGATCTTCCCATGAAGGGTGCATGGCGCAGCATCCGAGGAGCTCGCCGTCCTCCTCCCATACTATAAATTCGAGTATTCTTTCGCATATCTCGCTTATGCTTAAGGAGAGCATTTCACCTTTGGAGGCGTAAGCGTTGACCAGCTTCTGTATTTTTCTGGTATCAGCCAGAGTGGCCTTTCTGAGCATTAAAAGTTCCTGATAAACTGTTTGTAGATATAGACGGCAGTTTCTTTGTCAGGAAGAAGGTTCAGCCCTTTTCTGGCCTTAATGGTGACTTTGACTTTGCCAAGCCCCTGATCTTCTATGAACACAAACACATCAGCGTTGGGCAGAACAGCCTCAATCTTGCCTTCCGCTATGCTTGATGTACGGATAACGCCGCGTTCTGCCTTGAGAACGTCAAGCATGGTTTCAAAGGCTGTTTCCGGGCTTGCGGTTATGGTATCTGATACGCCGTCGGTTGTTACGCTGTAGGTAGCACCTGCAGCACCCGCGCCGACAACAAGAACCGCCGGAAGACACCCGTACATGAACAGTGAGACCACGGCAGCGAAAAGTACAGTTCTTAACTTCATTTTTACCTCTTTTATCGATTGGTTTTTATCATCATAAACTTGCGCATACGCCGGAAGAAATACTCCCGCCATTTTACTGATCGTATAATATTACGAAATAATTACGTTTTTATCAACGATATTTATTGACAGCGAAATTAGGGAGATCTAATATCAGGCTTGAGATGAAAAAACGCAGAAAGTTCACAAATTCTTACAGAGAGCTCTAAGGCCTTCCGCCCATTTCGGGACGGAAGGCTTTTTTTTTGAAAAAATACAGACTGCGGAGGGTCGTTGATGAGTCACGGGAAAGAGATTCTAAGCAGCGGGGAAATGGCAGGGATGATAACCAGAATGGTTTTCCAGATCCTTGAGTCAGCTCGCTCCTCGGACAATTTCGGAATCGTAGGTATTAAGAGCGGCGGCGATGTGCTCGCCCGCAGAATTGCGGATGAAATCGCAAAACACAGCGGGAAAAAGCCGGATGTAGGGTATCTGGACATCACTCTCTACCGTGATGACCTCTCACAGACGCAGATTGCAGACTTCCCTGTTATCAGAGGAACAGAGATCTCTTTCAGTGTGACAGGCAGATACATCATCCTTGTTGATGATGTTGTTTTCACCGGAAGAACGGTGAGAGCCGCCCTTGATGCCCTCACGGATTTCGGCAGACCATCGAAAATCAGCCTGGCCGCCCTCATAGACAGAGGCCACAGGGAGCTGCCTATTCAGCCGGATTTCACGGGGAAGTCCGTTCCCACCGCGCTGAGCGAAAGTGTTCAGGTAAATTTCAGAGAAACCGCCGGAGCGGACTCTGTTTGCATAATAAAAAAATAATTCTCTAATTTATTAGGAGCAGGCAAATGTCATACAGCAGAAAAGACCTTTTAGGGATGATAGACCTCTCAAAAGAAGAGATTCTTCATCTTCTGGACACTGCGGAAAATTTCAGGGAGATAAACCACAGAGATGTGAAAAAAGTCCCTACTCTCAAAGGGAAAACAGTTGTGAACCTTTTCTTTGAGAACTCCACCCGCACGAGAACCTCCTTTGAGATAGCGGGCAAGAGGCTCTCCGCTGATACCGTAAACTTTTCCGCATCAGCCAGCAGCACAGCCAAAGGCGAAACCCTGATAGACACTGTGCACAATATTGAAGCGATGAGCACGGACATTTTCGTTGTCCGCCATGCCTACAGCGGCGCGGTTAAGTTCATAGCGGAAAATACGAAGGCATCTGTAGTGAACGCCGGAGACGGCCTTAACGAACACCCTACCCAGTCGCTTCTGGACATGCTTACCATAAAACAGCACAAAGGCAGGCTTGAGGGGCTTAATGTGGCCATCATCGGCGACATAACCCACAGCAGGGTTGCCCGCTCAAACATATGGGCTATGCCCAAAGTCGGCATAAATCTCCGCCTCTTCGGACCGAAAACCATGCTTCCCCGCTGCACTGACCCTTTCGGTGCTAAAATATGCAGTAATATGGAGGAAGCTGTGGAGGGGGCGGATGTTATAATGACCCTCCGTATACAGAGAGAGCGTCAGGGCAAGCTGCTTCTGCCTTCTGTGAAGGAATACGCCAGATACTTCGGGCTGAACGCCGCGAGACTTAAACTCTCCAACAATGCCATAGTAATGCACCCCGGACCCATTAACCGCGGGGTTGAAATATCAAGTGAAATAGCGGACTGCGGCCAGTCTGTAATCCTCCCGCAGGTGGAAAGCGGCGTGGCGGTGAGAATGGCTGTGCTTTACACGCTGGGAACAGGTCAGAGAGGTATCGAACAATGAAAACACTCCTTACAAACTGTAAGATAATCAACCATGACAGAACGCTTACCAAAAATATCCTCATTGAGGACGGCATAATAAAATCGCTCACCGACGACACCCCGGCGGCTGATAAAACCTATGACCTCAAAGGGAAAATGGTTCTTCCCGGTCTTATAGATATGCATGTCCATTTCCGTGATCCCGGTCTGGAATATAAAGAGGACATCATTTCCGGCTCATATGCGGCAGCAGCGGGCGGTGTGACAGCAGTATGCCCCATGGCGAACACCAAGCCGGTGAACGATAATGCCTTTATTACAAAATATATGGTGGACAAAGGCAAAGAACTGGGCATATGCGATATTCTCCCTGTAGGCGCCGTTACCAAAGGAATGCACGGTGAGGAGCTCACGGAGATGGGCGATATGTTCAGCGCGGGCGCATGCGCCTTTTCAGATGACGGTAAGCCTGTTCTCGGCTCGGATGTTATGCGCAGGGCTCTGGAATATGTCTCCGGCTTCGGCGGAATGATACTCAGCCACAGCGAGGACAAACAGCTTGCGGGCGAAGGGGTCATACACGAGGGAGAGGTATCAGCCATAACCGGTCTGCGCGGAATACCTGCTGAAACGGAAGAGATTATGATAGCCCGTGACATTCTCCTTGCCAAGCTCACAGGCGGGCATGTGCACATATGCCACATCAGCACCAGATACGGCGTTGAGCTTGTGAGATGGGGCAAATCGAAGGGTCTGAACGTAACCTGCGAGGTTACGCCGCACCACTTCTCACTCACCGATAAAGAGCTTCTCTCCTACGACACAAACTGCAAGATGAACCCTCCCCTGCGCAGTGCAGATGATGTTAAAGCCATGAAGGAAGGCCTCATGGACGGAACAATAGACTGCATAGCCACGGATCACGCACCCCACAGCAGGGATGAGAAGTTTCAGGAGTTTGACCTCGCCCCGTTCGGTATAACAGGGCTCCAGACGCTGGTTCCGCTCACGCTGAACCTTGTCCGCGAAGGGATCATAAATGAAAATGACTTTTCAAGGCTTTGCAGCTATGCTCCGGCGAATCTTCTCCGCCTGAAAGGCAGAGGCGTAATAGAAGAAGGAGCGCTTGCGGATATAGCGGTTATAGATCCCGACAGGGAATATGTCTTTGACAGTAAACTGAATAAATCAAAATCAACAAACACACCATACATGAACAAAACCCTGAAAGGGCTCTGCGTTCTTACCTTCAAGAACGGAAAAGAGGTTTATAAAGCAGATATTTAACTATAGCGCGGGCGGGGGTATCCTGCCCGCTTTTCATTTTGAGGCAACTGTATGAAAAAACTCATCATTATATTTCTTTTTGCATTCTCTGTCTCAGCTTTCGGAGCAGAACCCCCATCCGTTAAAGCTGTAACTCTTGCCGCAACAGGCTCAAGCTGGGACGGCAAACCCCTCCCCCGCTATCCTGACGGACAGCCGGAAGTCACTGTTCTTAAGATAACTATTCCGGCCGGAGCTGTCCTTCCGCTGCATAAACATCCGGTTATCAATGTCGGGGTGCTTGTTTCCGGGGAACTGAAAGTTACCGCCGAAAACGGCGACATCCTTCATCTTAAAGCCGGAGAAACGATAGTTGAAGTCGTAAACACATGGCACAAAGGGGAAAATACAGGAGATGCTCCTGCGGAAATAATTGTCTTTTATGCGGGAACCCCTGAAACGCCGTTAAGCCTTTTTCCGCAGAGCAGCAAGTAGACGCAGTTTAAAAATAAAACAATAAAACATGTTTTGTTTATTTTCTCTTTTCTTTTTATTTCACAGTTGTATAGTATTCGCTATCAAACCTGTGGGGTGAGCCTGTGTCCTCTGAAAACAATTCTGAAAAAACTGAAAACTGCTTTGATATATTTGATGATGAAGCATTTTGCGCTGTTGAAGGTCATATAGGGTTTGACAGCGTGAAAGCTGCTCAGGAAAGAAAAGACGAAATAGAAGAGAAAATGCTGACAATTTCCATCGGCTAAATCCGTTTTAGCATATTGCCCGTTTAATGCGGGTGTGCTAAAGTAACTGATGATAAAACTGGTTTCAGAATTACTCAAAGAAACTTACAACATCTGCAAAACACTTTTCAGGATAATGATTCCGGTCATAATCGCTGTAAAAGTTCTCTCCGAACTGGGGATCATTAAAATCCTCTCCGCGGTTCTCAACCCTTTTATGAAGTTTATCGGTCTGCCGGGTGAACTGGGTCTGGCATGGGCAACTGCCCTTTTTACCAACATATACGGCGGAATCATAGTTTTCGTAAGCCTGTCAGACGGCCTGAACCTCACAGTTGCTCAGGCAACGATATTCGCATCAATTGTTCTTATCGCTCATTCCATGCCTGTTGAACTCCAGATTATGCGCAAATCTGGCCCCAGACTCCGTGCAATGCTGGTTCTGCGAATGGGGGGCGCTGTTGTTTACGGCTGGCTGCTCAATGTCATATACTCCGCAACTGATACGCTCCAGGAGCCGCTTAAAATCCTCTGGGCTCCCCCTGTGCGTGATAATACACTCGGTGCGTGGGCTATGGGAGAGGTGAAAAACCTCTTCTGGATAA
This sequence comes from Deferribacteres bacterium, assembly GCA_023395255.1. Classification (GTDB taxonomy): domain Bacteria; phylum Chrysiogenota; class Deferribacteres; order Deferribacterales; family Geovibrionaceae; genus Geovibrio; species Geovibrio ferrireducens. Next base: position 97,751 of record JAEWZN010000008.1, on the reverse strand, counting down.
CCTGCATTATATTCACACTTGTCGTCGTCATGCGGATTCTCCATGCTCTGGGGCTTATGAAACTGATGGAAAAACTTCTGGGACCTGTGCTCCGCTTTCTGGGAGTGAGTGCCCGCGCGTCCACCCTCACCATATTCGGGCTCACCATAGGCCTCTCCTACGCCGGAGGGATGATAATAAATGAGGCAAAGAGCGGCAAACTCAGTGAGGAGGATATATTTTTCTCAATCTCACTTCTGGGTCTCTGCCACAGCCTCATAGAGGATACCCTTCTTCTGATGGTGGTTGGCGGACACCTCTCAGGCATATTCTGGGGCAGAATAATTTTCTCACTGATTGTTGTAATCCTTATTCAGAGGATAATAAGAGTAATGAAGCCTGAATTTTTTCATAAAATGTTATTTTTACCTTCAAAAAATTCATAGCGTAATTTACTTTACACCCGTTTAATATTTGTTATAATTAAGGTAATGTTTATCCGAGGTGAAAGATGAAAAAACTTCTCGCAGCACTGCTTGTATGTGCGGTAACGGTCGTAAGCGCCGCCGCATATGAAATGAAAGGCGCTTACTATTTCGGCCCCTATTCCGGCTACAAAGCATTTGACGACAAATCTGATCTGAAAAATGATGTAGAAGCCGGACTTAAACTCGGATACTTCATCACTGAACATTGGGCTGCGGAACTTTCCGGCGGCTATGCTGATGCTGAGTATGACTCTAAAAGCGGCTCTGAGGATGTGTTCACTCCCGGACTTCACGCCGTTTATCATTTCAGACCCGCTATGGACAGAGCGCTTCTCCCCTTCCTTCAGGCAGGTATCGAAGCGCGCATAGCAGATGATACTGATACAGGACTTGCCGTTGGCGGCGGTCTTAAATACCTCTTCACCAAAAATTTCGGCGGTGATGTTTCCTTCAAAAACATCTACTTCGGCGAAGGCAAACACGACCAGCTTATGGCTGTGTCTTTAGCTTACTTCTTCGGCGTGAAAGAGAAAGCCGCTGTAAAAGCTGCTGAACCCGCTCCTGCTGCGGTTGCTGCTGCACCTGTTGAGGAGCCCGCTCCTATGGCCGCTGCTGTTGCTGATGAGAAAAAAGAAGCTGCCGCTGTTGTTGCTGCTCCGGTTGATTCAGACGGAGATGGCGTTTACGATGATGAGGACCAGTGCCCCGGCACTCCTATGGGCTACAGTGTGAATGAAAAAGGCTGCTTCAAAAGCATGAAACTCCTCATCAACTTCGCAAATAACAGTGATGTGATAGATGCGGCCGGTATGGCAAAAATTCAGGAATTTGCCGATTTCATGAAGGCTACTCCCGTTCTTAATGTGGAAATTCAGGGTCATACTGACAGCAAAGGCAGCGATGCCTACAACCAGAAACTCTCTGAAAAAAGAGCGAAAGCCGTTGCTTCTGCCCTCGTTGAACAAGGTGTTGAATCCGGAAGAATCACTTCAAAAGGCTACGGAGAGACAAAACCTGTTGCTTCAAACGATACTGTTGAAGGCAGAGCGGAAAACAGACGTATAGAAGCTGTTGCCGTTGACGCTGACGGTGACAAAGTCAAATCTCAGAAGCCTGAATAAACGAATTAAGAAACATATAATCAAACAAGGGGGCTGTTGTTAGGCCCCTTTCTTTTTTCTCTCCATTTCTGACATTTATTTGATTATAGGCTTAACATCGAAATGTAATCATTTGCTAATTAAGAAACTTTCTTATTACGTATTCTGACGAAGTTATGACACTGAGACCCTGTATCTGTAGATTATGGTTAAGTACATGTGATTAAAGAGTTAATTTATGATTAGCAACATTTAATAAATACGATAATCATATAACACATGTCTAACATTTTTCACTTATCCTCCTGTTTGGTTGTTACACCAAAAAACTTACGGAGGACTTAAATTGAAAACGAAACTTTTTAAGTTACTGCTTCTCGTTCTTACTCTCAGTGTTCTTGCCGCCTGCGGTTCGGACGGAAATGACGGAAGCACAGGAAAAGACGGACAGGACGGCGAAGACGCATGGGCTCTTCCCAAACATGTAATCCTTTTTATAGGCGACGGTATGCACGAAGAGCACGAAGCAGCCGCAAGCCGCTATTACTACGGCGATGAAACCAGCCTTGTATGGAAGGATTCATCAGTATTCCCCTACTCCAACTACGCTACCACATGGGATGTAACCGCTTATAACACCCTCGCATCAGAAAGAAGCGAAGCAAGCTACGCAGCAGATACTTTCAGCGGCAGAACAGGCTTCGATGTCCTTCAGATGGGGCTTTCATCAATCACTAAAGACAAATACTTTCTGGATTCCTCAATGGGCGCGGCTGCCACAGACTCCGCATCCGCAGGAACGGCTATAGCAACAGGTGTCAAAACTGATGCAGGCAACATAGCATGGGAATCAGGCGACCCTGCTAACGGCGAGATTCAGACAATAGCCGAGTACTACAAGGCTAAGACAACACCCGGCAAAATAGGCGTTGTTACAACAGTGCCTATCTCACACGCCACACCCGCTGCATTTGTGAGCCACAACGTATACAGAAACAACAATCACGCAATATTCACTGAAATCAGCACTGTAACAAAACCAGATGTGGTAATAGGCGGAGGTCATCCTCAGGTTTATAACGAAACCTACCTTACAAACGCTCAGCTTACCACTGTTCAGGGCGATGCTTCTTATGAATATGTTGCGAGAAACACAGGCACTGACGGCGCAACAGCCCTTGCAACAGCAACTGCGAACGCCGTGACAAACGGAACAGGACTTTTCGGAGTGTTCGGCAGCGCAGGCGGTCAGATAGCCACTCCCACAGTTACTGATACTCCCGGCACACCCTCTTTCACAAAGACAGAGAATGAGAGCCCCGTTCTTGCCGAATCCACTGAGGCGGCGCTTACTGTTCTCAGTTCAGGCGGCGGCGCAGGCGGTTTCTTTGTCATGCTTGAACAGGGTGACATTGACTGGACAAACCACTCCAACGACTACAGAGGCATGGTGGGCGGTGTGCTTGACCTTCACTACGCAGTGGAAAAAGCGGAAGAGATGATTGATAACGGCGTTAACGGCATGAGCTGGGCAAACACCACAATCATAGTCACTTCCGACCACGGCAACAGCTACCTGAGATTCAACAGAGGCAAAACCAACGGCCTCGGCGATCTTCCCCTGCAGGAAGTTAAGACAGTCTCCAACTGCCCTGCCGGAAACTATTGCGGCAGCTATGTTTACCCTGACGGCGAAGTATTCTACGGCACAGGCGGACACACTAACGAGCTTGTATCTGTTTATGCAAAAGGCGCGGACATCAGCAAACTCACTGCACGTCAGGGCGTTCTCTACCCCGGAACGGCACTCATAGACAATACAGACCTTTTCAGAGTGATGAAATCGATTGCAGATGCAAACCGCAACGTAATCCTCTTTATCGGTGACGGTATGCAGAAGGCTCACGAAATAGCCGCTTCACGTTATATGTTCGGCATAGATAACCCCGAAGCGCTCTCTTTCCATTCTTTCGATTTCAAAGCAAACTGCACAACATGGGATGTTGACACTTACAACTCATACGCAAAAGCAAAAGGCAAAGACCTCTACGCTGTTGCTAAGATGAACAACAGGATCGAGTACGGTACAGTCGGCTACGATGTGGCAGTTGCGGGAAGCTACTCTTATCCCCAGCTTGAGGATGAGTACATCCGCAGATATGCGGCGACAGACTCCGCATCCGCAGGAACTGCCCTTGCCACAGGCAACAAAACGGTTGACGGCAACATTGCATGGCTCCCCGGTGATCTGGCTGGCGGAAACCTTAAAACCATAGCTGAAAAAGTCAAATCTCAGAGAAAAGGAGCAATTGGAGTGGTCACCACTGTTCCCTTCTCACACGCCACCCCCGCCGCTTTTGTATCCCATAATGTTAGCAGAAACAACTATGGTGAAATAGCCGCGGAAATAATTACAACAACAAGACCCGATGTAGTAATCGGTGCAGGACACCCCTCATATGTAGGCACTCCTTCCGCACCGAACTATCAGTACATCACTCAGGCCTCCTATAACGCTATAAAAGCTGATACAGGCTACATTTTTGTGGAGAGAACAAACGGTGTAACAGGCGGAACAGCGCTTCTCAACGCTGCTGACAGTGCGGTTACGGCTAAGAAAAAGCTTTTCGGTCTCTTCGGCGGTACAGGCGGACAGGTTGCCACTCCCACAGTCACAGACACTCCCGGAGCACCCACATTCGCAGCTACTGATTCCGAAAGCCCCCTTCTGGCTGATTCAACCGAAGCGGCTCTCAGGGTTCTCGCGCAGAATAACAACGGCTTCTTCCTTATGGTTGAACAGGGAGACATAGACTGGACAAACCATGCAAACGATTACAAAGGCATGGTGGGCGGCGTAATCGACCTTGAATACGCAGTTAAGAAAGCCATGGAGTTCGTTGATCAGCCCGGCGACAATATCGACTGGTCAAACACGCTTCTCATAGTCACATCCGACCACGGGAACAGCTTCCTCAGGCTGAACAATACGCTGAAACCCGGCCTCGGCGACCTTCCCGCGCAGCAGAGCTATGTTGCCCCCTGCCCCGGTACATGGTGCGGCAGCAATATTTACCCTGACGGCGAAGTATTCTACGGAACAGGCGGACACACCAACGAGCTTGTCTCTGTGTACGCTAAAGGTGATTTTGCAGGTGAAACCTTCAGCAAATACAACGGTAAGATGTATGACGAAGGCGTAACCAAAATCATTGACAACACATTCATATTCAAGGCTATGGCAAACTTCCTCGGAGTGACAGTAAGCCAGTAACCTCCTCAATAACACCCGCAAAAGCCCGTGAGATTCGTTTCTCACGGGCTTTTTTATTGCCAAATCATGGGAAGATATATAATAATTCTCTCCTATGAATCTTTTATCAATCGAAAAACTAAAAAAGAACTATGGCGACAGGACAATATTCGAGAATGTAACCTTCGGGCTGAATGAGGGTGACAAAGCCGCCATAATAGGCATAAACGGCAGCGGCAAATCAACCCTGCTTAAGATTATCGCAGGGATTGAAGAGGCTGACGGCGGGAATATAGCTATCAATAAAGCATGCTCCATAAATTATTTATCGCAGTTACCTGATGTATTGCCTCATGTCAGTGTAATCGACTATATCTTCAAGTCCGACACACCGACAATGCGCCTTATAAAGCGCTACGAACAGCTTTGCCACACCGACAGCCCGGAACTGCATAAACTCATGGCAGAACTGGATGCAAAAAACGCATGGGGATATGAATACAGCGTAAAATCTGTTCTGGGCGAACTGGGAATACATGACTACAACATGAAAATGGGCGAACTCTCCGGCGGCATGGCGAAAAAGGTCTCACTTGCTCAGGCGCTCATTGACGAAGGCAGTCTGCTCATACTGGACGAACCGACCAACCATCTTGACATAGACACTGTGGAATGGCTCCAGAACCATCTGGAAACCACAAAAAAGGCTGTTCTGCTTGTCACGCACGACAGATACTTCCTTGATAATGTCTGTAACGTTATTTTTGAGATAGACGAAGGCAGATTCACCCGCTACGACGGCAACTACTCATTTTATCTGGAAAAGAAAGCCGAAGCCGAAGCCCACGAGCAACGCAGACAGGACAGACTGACTAATATTCTCCGCAATGAGCTTGTATGGCTGCGCAGAAGTCCCAAGGCACGCACCACCAAACAGAAGGCAAGGATAGACCGTGCCGCGGTTATTCTGGACAGCATTGTCCGCAAAACGGAAAAGGAGCTTGAACTCAAGACCCTCGGACGGAGACTTGGTGGCAAAATACTTGACCTCAAAGATGTTTCCAAAGCTTACGGGGATAAGATTCTGTTTCGTGATTTCAGCTACTCATTCAAAAAAGGGGAAAAGCTGGGGATCGCAGGGGCAAACGGAAGCGGGAAATCAACCTTCCTGCGCATCCTCACCGGAGAGGAAGCACCGGACAGCGGTGTTGTTGACATTGGGGTAAACACATTTTTCGGAGTGTTTGACCAGCACAGCAAAGAGCTTGACCCTGAGATGAAAGTTATTCAATACATTGAGGAAACAGCGAAAAACATCAAGCTGGATAACGGACTGACCTTGTCCGCCACGCTGATGCTTGAGCGCTTCCTTTTTCCGAAAGACAGCCACTACCGCCCGATCAGCAAGCTTTCCGGCGGTGAAAAACGCAGGCTGCATCTTGTGAACGAGCTTATCAAGAATCCCAACTTCATCATTCTTGATGAACCGACCAACGACCTTGATATACAGACATTAAGTGTGCTTGAGGATTTCCTTGAGGACTTCGGCGGTTGTGCCGTTGTGGTTTCCCACGACAGATACTTCATGGACAGAGTCTGCGACACCATGTTTATCTTCAAGGGTGACGGTGTGTTTGAGCACTTCCCCGGCAGTTATTCAAACTGGCTGGAATCCCGAACCAAGGTAAAAGATAAGCCCGCAGAAAAGAAGGAAGCCCCAAAACCTGCGCAGGAGAAGAAGCGTAAGCTCACATACGCCGAAAAGAAGGAATACGAAGGCATTGAGGCAGAAATAAGCCGCCTTGAAGGCGAACTGGCGGACATGACGGCGGAGCTTGGAAAAGGCGGAAGCGACTACTCCCGCCTTGCGGAACTGCAGGAAAAAATAGATGCCGCTGAAACAGAGCTCCTCGAAAAAATGGAGCGATGGGAGTATTTAAGCGGGTTGGAGTGAGATTGCTTCGTCACGTTGTTCCTCGCAAAGACTGTAAGCCAGAGTCACTACGAGCTTCCGCAGGAAGCGCGGTAGTCTCAGTTTTTTTATCAAAAACATAAGCGGGTTGGAATAACCCGCCTAATTTAACTGTCGCTGTCATCATCCCCAAGTTCTTTTAAAAGTGTTTCGTATTTAGCTGATTCAAACTCGAAATCCTCAGTGGATGTTTCAAGCTGAGTAAAAAGCTTCTCTATTTCCGATTCCCATTCGTTAAGCTCCTTTGAGAGTGAGCTTATTTTGGCGGTGTCGCCATTCTCGGAAGCGGCTACGAGGAGGCTGTTTATATCCGCCATTCTCTTCTCGGCGGTTTCTATGGCTGTTTCAGTATCACGGACTCTTTTTTCAAGGGGAGCAACAACCCTGCTCTTCTCGCTCAGGAGATCAGAGCGGCGCTTTCTCAGCTCCTTTTTTGTCAGCTTGCCCTGAGAAGTGACTTTCTTTTTAGGTTTTGTGGTTTCCTCTTCTTCGTCCCAGCCCTCTTTCTCAAGGAATTCGGCGTATGTGCCGTCAAAAACACTTATGCTGTTGTTTTTGAATACAATAAGCCTGTCTGCCAGAGCGTGGAGAAACATCTCATTGTGGGTGATAAGCAGCAGAGTTCCCGGAAAGTCGTCCAGAGCCTCAAGGAGCGAATCGCAGGACTGCATGTCAAGGTGGTTCGTAGGTTCATCCAGCATGAGGAAGTTCAGGTGCTGGGCAAGGAGCTTGCCGAGCATCACCCTGCTTTTCTCACCGCCGGAGAGAACGCCTATCTTCTTAAGCGCCGAGTCCCCTTCAAACATCATTATCCCGGCAATATTTCTGGCTCTCTGCCTGTCCACATCCGGCGCGGTCTGGAGGAGTTCCTCCTCAATTGTCCGCCTGTCATCCAGAGTTTTTATATTTGTCTGTTCGTAAAAGCCTTTTTCTATACCGGGCCCGTAGTAAACCTCTCCCGCGTCCGGCTTCATCTCACCCGCCAGAAGCTTGAGGAGGGTTGTTTTACCTTTGCCGTTTTTACCGATAATGCAGACACGCTCACCTGTGGTGATATTTATGCTGAAATCATTGATCAGCGGATCGTTTTTATCATAGCCGAAGGTTATTCCCTTAGCGTTCAGGCCTGTTTTGCCCTCATATGGCTTATAGCGGAAGCCGAAGTCCAGATCTTTTATATCCTCAAGCTTCGCTCTTGAGCCCATCTTCTCAAGCATCTTCACCCTTGACTGTGCGCGGCTGGCAAGAGATGCCTTCGATTTGAAGCGGGTGATGAACGCCTCAACCTCTTTGCGTTTCTGTTCCTCGTTCAGGCGGGTTTTCTCGTAGATCTCCTCTTCCATGGCTATCTGCTCATAGAGCTTGCCTGTGTCCCCTTCTATTTTGCGGATCTTTTTACGGTGGATCGCAACTGTGTGGGTAACAACGGCGTCCATGAAGCTTCTGTCGTGAGTGATCAGCATCAGCTCGCCCTTCCAGCTTCTTAAGAAGTTCTCCAGCCAGCGGACGGAGGTGATGTCCAGATAGTTTGTCGGTTCATCCAGCAGCAGCATGTTAGGCTCAGAAACCAGAACCTTAGCCAGATCCAGACGCACCTGATAGCCCCCGGAAAACTCGGACGGATGGCGATACATGTCATCCTCAGTAAATCCAAGGCCGAAAAGTATTTTCTCCACCTTCCAGACCTGTCCCTCGTCCTCTTCCCGAAGCCCTTTGCACCCTTCCTCAATCACAGTGTTCTCTGTGAAGTCAAGGTGCTGCTTAAGGTGTCCTATCACATATCTTTTGGGAAAGCTCACCTGACCGGAATCAGGCGTTTCCTCTCCTATCATCATGCGGAAAATAGTTGTTTTTCCGTGTCCGTTTCTGCCGACCAGCCCAGCCCTTTCGCCTTTATTTAAACGGAATGAGGCATCCTCAAGGAGAACCTGCCCGCCGTAGCTTTTACTTATGTTTTCAACGTTTACCATCGTATGTACTCCACAAAATTTACACCGCTCCTGTCTGAGGGCGGGTATAATCTACTGGAAATCTTTGCAAAAGTGAAGGATAATGCGCCGATTCAAACTTTATTAACAGGAGTATCAGACATGATTCCGGTCATTTCATTTGTAGGAAGCAGCAACAGCGGCAAAACAACGCTTGTTGAGCAAGTAATCAAAATACTTTCGGATAAGGGAATCCGCATATCCCTTATCAAGCACGATGCCCATGGGTTCGAGATAGACCATGAGGGCAAGGACACATGGCGGCACAAAAAAGCCGGAGCCGTGCGGGTGCTTATATCATCCCCCGCTAAATACGCAATGATTGCTGACGGAGAGGCCGATTTGGGCGATATGCTCTATATGGCGGGTGACGGTGATATTGACCTTATAGTTATTGAAGGCTATAAGTCGTCCTCACTGCCCAAGATTGAGGTTTTCAGGGAAGCAAACGGCAAAAAGCCTGTGTGCACAGGGCATGAAAGCCTGCTTGCCGTAGCAACGGACACACCGGAAAGCGAACAGCTTAAGAGTGCGCCCATGCTGCTTGATATAAACGACCCGCAGGCTGTAGTCCGCTTCATTGAAGAGCGCATACTCTGCGAGGAGAAACCTTTTCCCTTTGTCAGCCTTGTGGCGGACGGCAAAAAGATCGACCTCAACCGTTTTGCCTCCTTCTCACTGGCAAACACACTGAAAGGCTATCTGAAATCGCTGAAAGGCGCGGAAGATGCTGTGGAATTTGAAATAAAAATCAGTATGAAAAAATAGAATCCGAAAGGCCACGGGGCGGGATGTCTGCTAAAATCCCTGAGCGAAAAACGCAGGGGAATCAGGGCGCCCGCTCCGGTGTGTTTATTTTAGTATGCGTCGTAATTTCCCGCCATGCTTGACACCTGCTGTCTTTGATATAAAATTGATATTCAGATGGGGGCAGAAAATGGAAAGAATCAAAGAGCTTATACAAATCAACCGTTCTTACCGCAGGTTTGACAACTCAAAAAAGCTTGATATGGGCTTTCTGGAAGATCTTATCTATTCAGCAAGAATGTCTCAGAGTGCGGCCAATCTCCAGCCGCTCCGCTATATCACAGTTACTGATGAGGAAAAAGCTGAGCAGGTTTTCTCAACCCTTGGCTGGGCAGGGTATCTTAAGGAGTGGGACGGTCCGGATCCGGATGAACAGCCGGTGGCTTATATTGTTGTTCTCAGCACTAAGGATTCTTCGTATGCTCAGGTGGATGCAGGGCTTGCCATGCAGAATATGTGCCTCACGGCTATTGCCGCCGGTGTGGGCTCATGCATACTCGGCAACATCAAAAAGGAGCGTCTGGCGCAGATTCTGGAGCTTGAGGGCGACCTGACGATACTGTATGTGATAGCTCTCGGTTATCCGGTTGAGAATGTTCAGGTTATCAGCATAAGAGAAGCGCCCGATCACAAATATTTCAGAGATGAAAAAGGGAACCATTATGTCCCTAAGAGATGTATAGACGACCTGCTGATTAAGGAACTGTAGCCTACAAATCATCCCGCGCCCTCCTTTCAGGAAAGGAGGGCGTTTTGTCTTTATCTCAAAGAAGTTTCTCTGACGCTTTACAGTTCCTTATCCATATATACATGAGTGTCTTTTTTCCAGCCGTTGCGGGAGTAGAACTGTATACCCTTGTGATTTTTTTCCAGAACAAGCAGATGTATGCGGATATGTCCGCTTTCCCGGCAGCAGTCCTCAACGGCTGCAAGGAGCTTCGCCCCCACACCTGAGCTTCGCAGGCTGCCTCTGACCACCATGTTCTCGACATAAGCCACCTTAGCGCCTTCATCCACGGAAATAAGTGACTGAGCCTGGCACATGCCGACTATCTCTCCGTCCTGCTCCGCAATGAAAATACAATAACGCTCAGGGTCGCTCATGAGCATTTCAAAGCCTTTTCTCATTGCTGCTTCGTCCACTGTTTCGTTTTCGAGGGCGAGAAGCTCGCTCAAAACCTCTATCATGCCGCTTATATCGCTCTTTTCCGCAGGGCGGAGGGTAATGGTGTCCGTCATGTGTGCTCCGTTATAAATAGTGATAAAATCTCTATAATATTTTTGATCCTTAAAAGCAAATACTCTTTATAAAGCGGCTCTGAAACGTGTTAACAGAGGGGTTTATTAAATTTGTCAAAAAACTATTGCGAAATAGATAAAGGCTTATATCTTATGAAATATAGCAGATGCACGGAACGCACGGGAAGCGACATTCCCCTGAGTTGTTCGGAACTCTAAAGAAGAACAAGAGCCGCAGAAGCATCGCTGGAGACAAATACGGAGGTGTTACCCGTTGAGTCACTTTAAAATCCCCTGCCCGGCAAGGTAAAAAAACGCAATGTGCCGATAGTCGGGCAGGGTTTCCAAAATTATGAATATGTTATGACATAGAAAAGGCACGGAGACATGAACCGTGCCTTTATTATTTATGAAATTAATTATTAATTATACCTATGATGTAATCTTGAATTTGTTTTTCAAAGTTCACAACATCTATAAAATAATCTGTATTTGATTTGCATTCTGAGCTTGAGAGGATAGTTGTTTTTGAGCCGTCTTGGTATGGGAAAAAACCAACCCAAAGGTCAACATTACAACTTTCAGTTTTACCAGAATACGCTTCCGTAAGCTTGACATAGTCAGGACGTTTATCTGAGTCCATTTTTTTCATCAGCCTTTCAAAATTACCTCTAATTGAATCAGTACTGTACTTAGAGTTAAACTCATATTCCTTTTTGAATGAAACAGTTCTCATATTCTCAATTAAATTTTCATCTGAAAATACTGGCATTTTATAAGGAATAAAGAGGGGATCTCTTCCTTGCGTCTCGATTTTTTGATATGGGGTAAGAGTTAATTTTATTGAATTATCATTTTTTTCTTCGTGAATTAAAATCTTATATGTAATTGAAGAAAGCATTTCAGTACCACTAGAGAATAGCTCACCATTAATTTTGGAAGCAATGAGTTCATTTTGTGCAAGGGAAAATTTTATACCAATCATATCTCTAATATTATTTGATGTGCGATAATAGCGTAAAGTATCTATAAATTTAACGCCATATAATGTTCTATCCTTGGGGTTATAAGATAAATCATCAGGTATATTCATCACAATACTTGAACCAAAACTAAGATCAGAAATTATTGGTGGATTAGTCGATGCAACACCGCAACCAACCAAAATGAAGTAAAGAATGAAAAAAACAGTACTATTAATCTTGTTCATAAAGCACCTCTCAATTTGATATTAAGTATTAAATCAGATAATACGAAAAAGTAAATAAAAATAACAAAACGGCAATCCATATCAAAGACATAAAAAATAATTTCATTCTCATTTTTATTACAGATTGTTGACCAATTCGAAATTTTGCATTGTAAATATATGAGAGGTTGATGCATTATTAAAAGAAAATGCTCCTCCTTAGGTAACTAAAGAGGAGCATTAGTGAATTTCATGAAAACACCTTACAGCACCCTTGCCGCTTCGGTGGCCAGTCTGCTTCTTTCCCCTTTGTCGAGGAAAACTGTTGTGCAGTGGCGGAAGCGCGCCTGAGTGAACTTCTCGGAAGCGTTGATCAGCCCGTTGTCCCATTCGTTGAGGTATGGGTTGTCGATCTGCTTCAAATCGCCCGTGAAAACTATTTTGGTGTTGTGCCCTGCCCTTGTGATGATTGTTTTCATCTCATGGGGGCTGAGGTTCTGCGCCTCGTCTATGACGACGTAGGTATCGATAAGTGTTCTGCCCCTTATGTAGGTCAGTGCTTCGATCTCAAGTATGTTTGAGGCCTTGAGGTAGTCTATTGTTATGTTGTTCATCTGGCTTTTGTAGTAGATGCCGTCTTTGCCGTCCCTTATCTCCTTGTTGCTGTTGCCGATGATGAAATCCAGATTATCGTAAATCGGCTTGAGCCATGGGTCGAGTTTTTCGGAGATACTGCCGGGCAGATAGCCCAGATCGCGCCCCATAGGGATAGGCGAGCGGGTAACAAGCATCTTTTTATATGTGCCTTCATTAAGCACGGAATACATGCCCGCACAGAGAGCAAGCAGTGTTTTGCCTGTTCCGGCTATGCCTATGGCGAAAACAACGTCAATATCAGGGTCTAGGAGTGCTTCCATGAGGTATTTCTGTTTCCTGTTGGCGGGTGATATGCCGAAGATATTTTCGTACTCCGTAACCCTTTTAAAGCCTTTAACCTCGCCCTCATCCTCGAAATATTTCACAAGAACACCCTTCTTTTCGTCCACTTCGCTTTTCATCACGAAATATTCGTTAATTCTGGGGCTGAACTCCTCCATGTTTATGCCGTAGATGTAGTCCGGCATGGGGAGCTCACTCTCCTGATACATCATGTTTATGTACGAGTCCGGCACGTAAAGAGTGTCGTCCTTGCTCTCCGTGAAGCTTCCCATGCGCTCGTGGTAGTAGTCCTCCGCTTTTATGCCGAGGGCGTTTGCCTTAACGCGCAGGTTTACATCTTTGGAGATTATTATTGTTTCGTTCTTCGACTCGTTCTGGAGCTTTTTTGCTATCCCCAGTATGAGGTTATCGTTTCTTCTGCCGGAAAACTCCTCAGGGACGCTCTCTTTTGATTCCCTGTCATGGAACGAGATGAAAAGTGTCGCCCCGCTCTCCATTTTCACGCCTTTCAGGAGATCACCGCCTGTTCTGTAGTCCTCAATTTTGCGGATGAACTCACGGGCGTTGTAGCCGTTGAGATCCACACCTTTTTTAAAGGAATCCAGCTCTTCCAACACGATTGCGGGTATATAGATGTTGTTGTCATCGAAGGTTTCCAGAGCTTTCGGCGAGTACAGAATTACGTTTGTGTCTATTACGAAGTTCTTGATCTTTGAGGATTTTTTTACCGCTTTAGGCATTAACAACTCCAACCTTTTCTATGTTGTAATTTTCAACCGAGTAACCTTTAAAGTCAAGGACAGTTTTAGGTTAACCTTTGTCCGCACAAAAATTTAACGAAGATTGACACATACCCTTTTAATGCTTAAAAACAGGGATGAAGATTTTTGTTTACGGAACACTGATGAAAGGATATGCGGGACATGCGGCTTATCTTGCAGGGAAAGAGCCGGAGGCGGAGGGATATATCCACGGGAAAATGTACCATCTGCCGGAAGGATACCCGACAGCAATATTCACGCCCGGCTTCAGAATTTACGGCGAAGTATATGATATAGATGAAGAAACCATGCACAGAATACGTGAATACGAAGACATTTTTGAAGCAGAGCCCATTTATGAGGAAAGAACGGCAGATGTATATACAGACAAGGGTGTGATCCACTCTGCGGTGTTCTTCGCTTCAAAGACCTTGGAGGAGCATGCCGGAGCTTCCGGTGTCCATGTTCCGTCCGGCAGATGGAGGGGAGGCTTATAACCCTTTTTCCCCTCTTATATGGCTGCTTATGGCTTCCATATCACTTATGAGCCCTTCACCCTTCACCACCAGATAATCCCCAACCATAAGGCCTGAAATGCCTGATTTGAAGAGTTTCTCCTTTTCCGCACCGGGGAAGATAAGTGTGCGTCCGCCGCATACGCGTATGTGTTTTTCAGGCAAGAGAAAACGGAACAGAGCCACAATTCTGAGCGCCTCTTCCTGTGGAAGCGGCCTTGAGCCTTCCAGCGGCGTACCTGTTATGGGATTCAGAAAGTTTATGGGCACGGACTGAACACCGATTCCTTTCAGTTCACGGGCGAGCTCCACTCTGTGCTCCCAGCTTTCGCCTATGCCGAATATTCCGCCGGAACAGACATACAGCCCCGCTTCCACAGCGGCTTTGACTGCGTTGACATCCTCATCGTATTCGTGTGTGGTGCATATATTAGGGAAGAAGCTGCGGGATGTCTCAAGATTGTGGTGGTAGCCTTTCAGCCCGCTGTTTTTAAGGATGAGAAGCTGCTCTTTGGATAATACGCCGACAGAAATATCGGCATCCAGACCGAGGGAGGTTATTATCTCCACCGACTGCCTGAGAAGCTCAAATTCGTGCTCATTCGGAGATTTTCCGCTGATCACTGCCGCATACCGCTTCACACCCGCCTCTGCCATGCGGGCAGCGTGTGCGCGTATCTGCTCCAGGTCGATGTATGGGTAAACCGGCGTGCCTGTTCTGTGGTGGGCGGACTGGGCACAGAAAGTGCAGTCCTCGCTGCAGAGGCCGCTTTTGGCGTTTATTATGCCGCAGGTGTTTATTTCATCTGCGAAGAAATGCCTTTTCAGTCTGTATGAATACTCCAGAAGCTCTTCCAGAGGGGTTTTAAGAATTATTTCTATATCAGAATCACTAATCTCCTGACCGTTCAGGGACTTGGCGTACAGGTTCTCAATCATCAAAAATCACCTTAATGCTTCTATTTCCTCTTCTGCTTGTCTGAGGCTTTTCTCCGTTTTCTGAATCTCAGCCGTCTGTCCCTCTATTTCATCAGAAAGGCCGTCCAGCTTGACTTCAAGGTCTTTTATGCGGTTTTTCAGCGCCGTTGTTTCCTCGCGCATTTTCCGCATTTCAGTTTCCATGCCCTTAAGCGCATCCAGCGTAGGGTTTTGCTTTCCGGCACAGGCGGAGATAAGAAGGGAGGAAAATATAATAACCAACAGAGACTTATTCACATTTATCCTGCTGGCTGACTTCATTTACATATTCTGCGAAGAGATAGCCTTCTCTGCCGTTGATTTTTGAGCGCCACCACTCGCCTTCAAGCTCGATAAGCGTCACTTTGCTGTTGTAAACAGCCACACCGACAATATCTCCGTTAGGTGAAGGCCGATTTCTGAGTTTAAGGCCGCTTCTGGCGGTTATGCAACCGTATTTTACTTCCGGACTGATCGGAACAGCAGGAGCCTGAACAGGCTGAACCACCGCAGGCGGCTCCTCCTTAACAGGTTCCGGTTTGGCAACGGGTGCGGGCTCAGGTTCAGCCACAGCCTCCTCTATAACAGGTTCAGGTTCAGGGGTCTGAGCGGCTTTCGTTTCTGCCGCAGACTCTTCCGCTGCGGGTTTTACTCCTGCGTATTGCTCTTCTATATCTTTCATATCAAAGAAAGTTTTTATCTGTAATCCGCCAAGGAGAAGCACCAGAAGAATCAGCACAGGGGTAAGATACTGCGCCACCGTAAACACACGGAGCGGCTGCCTGATGCCGGAGATATGCTTGATAGCTTCCCTGACATGCTTAGGCCCGACTTTTTTGTCCCTTGCATCTGCCGCTACCTGAAAGGCCTTATCTGCAACAAGGTTTACCTCAAGCGGGAGACCGTGCGAATAGCGAAAAATTTCAACTACAGCAGTGCTTTTCAGCACTTCCGGGTCTGTCCCTTTTGAGAGTTTTATACGATGTTGGAGATAATTTGCCGTATCGCTGAGGCCGAGGAGATTAAGCTCCGTAACGGAGAGAACACGCTCGCTCAGTGTTTTGACATTGCCGTACATAAGCTTGCTGCAAAGCTCCTGAGTGCCGACCATAAGCACCTGAACAAGCTTGCACTGCTCTATTTCCACCTCAGAAAGCTTTTCCAGCGTACGGAAGGTATCTATGGAGTATTCATCAGCATCGTCTATGATGATCAGGTTGTTTTTCCCTTTCTTATACTCCCCGACGAAGTAGTCCATCATTACACCGAAATATTCGTTTTCAGTGGACTTAAACATCGCCTCTATGCCGAAACCGTTGCATATTTTCTGGAGCAGATCAGCGTCAGAGGTTTTGGGAACATAAGAAACATTGCAATTGACAAGTGTTTCACGAAGCAGGAAGCAAAGAGTTGTTCTTCCTGTTCCGGGCAGACCGTAGAGCAGCATAAATCCCTTACGG
This sequence comes from Deferribacteres bacterium, assembly GCA_023395255.1. GTDB lineage: Bacteria > Chrysiogenota > Deferribacteres > Deferribacterales > Geovibrionaceae > Geovibrio > Geovibrio ferrireducens. The sequence continues at coordinate 81,104 of JAEWZN010000008.1, read as the reverse complement.
CTGTTTATGCCGTATTCAAGCATTGTCATGGCTCTGTCATGGGGCGCTGAACAGAAAAAAGCCGCAGGTTCCGGAGTAAGCCGGAAAGGTTTGTCCCTGAAACCGAAGAAATCGATATACATAGCTGTCCTTATCATCTTAATAGCTTAAGACATGATATATGAATTACAAATTATTTTCAATAATATAGGAGAAAGAAAAGAAAACCGCGGAAGAAGGGAAATTAAAAAGCTCCCTTCATATGAAGAGAGCTTTTTATTCCTTGGAATTGTTGTCTCAGTAAAACAAGAGACAGCTTAATCTACGCTGTCTTTGAAAAGTTTGCCGGCAACAAATTTGGGCACCCTTTTGGAGGGGATAGTCATCTCTGCACCAGTCTGGGGATTTCTGCCCTTGCGCTCTTTCCTTGCGGAAACAGAGAATGTTCCAAAGCCTACAAGTGTAACTTTGTCATCTGCTTTAAGAGCTTCAACAGTTGCCTCTTCAAAAGCTTTAAGCGCTTTTTCTGCGTCAGACTTTTTCAGCCCTGACTTCTCGGCAATCTTCTCAATAAGTTCCTTCTTATTCACTACAACCTCCTCACTCAAGAAGTTTCTATAGGTTATACACAGTGGTACCTATAAAATCAAGATATTATTCATTCTTCAACCGTAAAAACAGCAATTTTCAAAGGCTCAGAAGTAGCTCTCTGACTACCTTTGAGGCTGTTACGGCCGACACTCCGCTGTGATCATAATGCGGCGAAAGCTCAACCACATCAGCAGCTTTTATGTTCAATTTACTGATAACACTGAGAATATTATAAATCTCAATAAACTGCCATCCGCCGGGTTCAGGAGTCCCTGTGCCCGGAAAGGCTGATGGATCAAGCACGTCAAGGTCTATCGTGAGATAGACAGGCCTGTTTCCGATAACCTTGGGCAAATCGGCGAAAGGTGTTACCATTGTACCTTCTTTTTTTATAAGATCAAACTCTTCTTTTGTTCCGGAACGGATTCCGTATTGAAAAATATTTGATATACCAGTTATTTCTGAAATTCTTCTGATAACCGTAGCATGGGAAAGCCTTTCGCCCATGTAGTCATCACGGAGATCGGCGTGTGCATCCAGATGAACAACGCATATATCCTTTGTTTTGAGGCTTACGGAGAGCGCATGGAAAAGCGGAAGCGTAACCAGATGTTCACCGCCGATGGAGATAAGTCTCTTCCCTGAGTTGAAAACCTCAAGCGCTGCGGCCTCTATAACACCGAGTATGTTTTTTTTGTTTCCGAAGGAGAGCTCCAGATCGCCTATGTCGCAGATTTTCATATCTCCGAGATCAGCATCCAGCATGGGGCTGTAGGTTTCTATGCCGTATGAGGAAGAGCGGACTGCATCGGGTGCGAATCTTGAACCCGGCCTAAAACTGCATGTTCCGTCATAGGGTACGCCCATGATTATGTTTTCCGCTGTGTCAAAGGGTTCATCACAGGAAATAAAGCAGTTGCTGATCGGTTCAAATTTCATATGCTCAGTGGTTTCTCCGTTCAAAATAAATTCTAAGCTTTCGAATAAAAAGAGGGGAAGCCGTATGCACAGCTTCCCGCCGTAAAAGTTACTATACTACTTTATTAAGAGTTCTGCAATCTGTACTGCGTTTGTGGCAGCACCTTTTCTGAGCTGATCGCCGACTACCCAGAAGCTGAGTGTATTGTCCGCGGATATATCTTTCCTTATTCTGCCCACGTAGCAGTCATCCTGACCGGCAACGTAAAGAGGCATGGGATATTCGTTCTTTTCGGGATTATCCTTAACTATCAGTCCGGGTGCTTTGCTGAAAAGCTCACGGGCAAGCTCAGGGGTAATCTCTTTTTCTGTTTCAACAGTAACAGCCTCGGAGTGAGCGGAGAGAACAGGAACACGAACGCATGTGGCGCTGACTTTGATGTCTTTATCGCCCATGATCTTTCTTGTTTCGTTGAACATCTTCATCTCTTCTTTGGTGTAGCCGTTGGCTGTGAAGCTGTCTATATGGGGGAAAACGTTGAAGAGAAGCTGATTGACAAACTTCTCAACCTTGATCTCTTTTCCTTCCGACCATGATTTGGTCTGATCCATAAGCTCCTGCATTGCCTGTGCGCCCGCACCGGAGGAGGACTGGTAGGATGAAACCACCACTCTCTTGATTCTGGAGTAGGCGTGAAGAGGCTGGAGCGCCACAACCATAATGATTGTGGTGCAGTTGGGGTTGGCGATGATGCCTTTATGCTTGAAAGCGTCCTGCGGGTTGACTTCGGGCACTACAAGAGGCACTTCGTCATCCATTCTGTACGCTGAGCTGTTATCCACAACAACCGCGCCTGCTTTAACTGCGGAGGGGGCAAATTCAAGGCTTCTGCCGCCGCCTGCTGAGAACAGGGCTATGTCTATATCCTTGAAGCTGTCGTGCGTGAGTTCCTGCACCGTGTAATCCTTACCCTTGAACTTAAGCGTCTTTCCTACTGAGCGTTTGGAAGCAAGAAGTCTGAGTTCTGCTATGGGGAAGTTTCTCTCTTCGAGAATCTGGAGAAAGGTTTCTCCAACGGCGCCGGTCGCTCCGGCAATGGCCACGTTGTAAGCTTCTTTTTTCTGTAATTGCGCCATTATTGCACCTCAAGGAATATGGTAGTAAATGAAATATTATCAGAACTCCCTTTTGTCAACAGTTAAAGAGCTAATCCGGACTTTAGAACACTATTATTTATCTGAGCTTGTGTTCGTTGTTTGATCGTGCTATCACTGAATAAAGTTAAACTTAACAGGAAAATAATCCATGTACGAAAAGAAGATATACGAAATCCCGCTGAAAGGCGGAAAAACCATGCGAATCCGTCAGGGAGCATTCGGCAGCGGAGAGCATGAAACCACCCTCGCCTGCCTGAAACATCTGCAAAAAATGGACTTGGCGGGGAAAAAGGTTCTGGACGTGGGCTGCGGCACGGGAATATTGGGTATCGCCGCCTGTATGCTCGGCGCTGAAATGTGCATCGGGTTTGACCCCAGCTTCGCCGCATGCGAAACCGCCCTCTTCTGCAATGAGCTTAACGGCGTGACGAACAATTATGTTATATGCGGGTATAACGATGCCGTGCGCGGCAGGTTTGACATAGTCGCGGCGAATATATATCAGGATATTCTCATTGCGCTCTGTCCTTATATAGCTGATATTTTAACTGACGAAGGAACAGCCCTTCTCTCCGGCATTCCGCTGGAATATAATTACGATGTAAGGGTTTGCTACGAAAGGCAGGGGTTCAAAGTCCTTGACTTGAATCTGCATGATGAATATAGTACGATTCTTTTGAAAAAGGGCGGTTAGCTCATCAGGATAGAGTGCAGGCCTCCGAAGCCTGAGGTGATGGGTTCGACTCCCATACCGCCCGTGTCCGATACAAGCGGGTTTCAGCAACTTTTGAAACCTGCTTATCTTTTGATTTCTCTCGTATTTCCCTACCTGCCAGATATTTAGTGCGGTGAAGCGCCAGACACATAGAGCTAGAACTGACATAAGGTCTTAATCGTTGCGATCTATCCGTTTGTTGTGATAAATTACTTAATGTTAAGTAACCTATCACAAAATATCAGTCAAAATAATTTGACAGAAATTTTAGAGACTATTGCAGATAGAAATAAATTTTGCGAAACAAGAAGACAAACTGCTTAAACATAAAATATTAATTAAATGAGGTTCGTTATGCCTGACACAACAGCAGAACAGCCCCCAAAATGCTCCTACCCTGATTGTAACCTTGAAACATATCAGAACCATGATAAGTGCATCCTCCACTGCGAGAAAAGTGATTCTTTCAATACAGAAGATGAACGAGTTTTCTATCAGCAATTAAAAAACTTAATTGCAAAAAATGATAAAAGAGAGACTCTACATGGAAATGACTTTCCTCCAAAATATTTTGGTCAAAATTATGACAAGTCCACAAAAATAATAGAAATAATTGAAATAAATTTCCCCAAACCTGTTAACGATTCTAGCAATTTTAATAAATTACTAAAAACTATTAAAAGAGTAGAATTTATAAACTGCCAATTCCTTTTCCCTGTTGAGCATACAACATCTTTTACAATACAATTCTCAAACTGCACTTTTTGGGATGAAGTTGCTATAAACAATGCCAAAACTGAGCAGGTTATTGAAAATGAAACTGTTTATGATAAATGTGTTTTTAAGAAACATGTTCATATTACAATTACAGGGGAAATATTTAGAAATAAAGTTTTGTTCAGATGCTGTGAATTTGATAATGAAGTGGTCTTTCAGGATTGTTCTGTATTTTTTATTCCCTTTGTTTCAAGTGACATTAAAACGGTTAGTTTTAATAAATGTATTTTTGATGTTGAACCATTTTCTCAAATATACAAACGTGGTAACCAACAAATTCCTGAACTTGTTATTAGTGAATGTACATTTAATGAAATAGTATTGCTTAATCCTATTGAGCAACTAATTTCTATACAAATAGAGGATTCTGTTTTCAATAAAGCTTTTTACATGAGCGGCATAGCCATATATAGTAATATTTTGATAACAAATAGTTCATTTTCCGATCTTTTTGAAGTCAAATCGTCTCGGTTAAATCATTTTTCAGTAATCAATTCTGTATTCAAAAGTGTAGTTTCTTTTGAAGAAACAGTTTTTAGGAAAGTTGATGAAGCTGATACTGCAGCTATTTTTTCAAACGTTACTTTTAGTAACTATTTGAATATGAAAAAAACAAAATTTTTAACAGGACTTGATTTTTCAGATGTTAGCTATAGCTATCCCCCCGTTTTTTTAAAAACGGAAATATCTTCAAAGAATACAGATAGAGAAACCTATCGCATCATAAAGCACTCTTTTGACTCTGTAGGAAACCACATAGAAGGGAATAAATATTTTGCCGAAGAAATGAGAGTTTACAGAGAGGAACTCCAAAAAACTAATGATTACGCTAAGCGCATTGCAATGTTCGTAAATTACTACACGTCTAATTTCGGACAAAACTATGTTTGCCCTATCGTGCTAATCTTCATAACAATATTTATTCATTCCTTGCTGTATTATGGTTATAGTAATGATATATGCTTCCCGCCGCCTGCTTGCTTATGGAGTGGATTGAATTATATGTTTTCAACTGCTCTGAGCATCTTGCCTTTTTTCAGACCAGAACGAGGGAATGAAGGATTTGCAACGTTGGCGTTCATATTTTACATTACCTACTCGGTTTTAATTTACCAACTCATTATTGCTCTTAAACGATTAACCCGCAGGTAACCTAAGCAACCTGCGGGTAATGGCTTAATTCATCTTTGCCTAGGCTAAGCATTTTTTATATTCCAAAGCTTCGGCCTTATCATCCAAAACAACTCAATTTTTATCTTTTTTTATTTGCCTCTCACATCAGCAGTTTATCTTCTTCATGAAAACTTTTTTCAAAAAAATATGTGTACCTGTACCATAGTACGATGTTCCTGTTGTTTTTCTGATTTAACATTGATTATCAATAAAAACCGAAGAGGTATTTTATGGCTCAGGCAGGAACAATCAAATCAATCAGCGGAACGGTAACGGCACTCGGTGCTGACGGTCAGGTTCGCACACTCGGAATCGGTGATATAGTTTTTGAAAACGAAATCATCCAGACCGGAATCGGCGGTTCAGTGGTTATCACGCTCGCTGACAACAAGGAAATATCTCTCGGCGAAAATGCTGAGATGATGCTCGATGAAACTGTAATAGCCTCCGTGGAAAGCGGAGATGCTTCTGTTTCCGATGTTGATGCCCTTCAGGCTGCACTTGAAGCAGGTGAAAACATTGATGACATTGAAGAAGAAACAGCCGCAGGCGAAGGGGACCAGTTCGAATTCCTCGCATCTTACTACGGCGGTGACGACACAGCAGGTCAGGTAGGCAGTTACCTCCTTGATGCGGCTGAGGATGAAGGCGGACTTGACGCTGCGGATGAAGAGGGAGCAGGTAATACTGACCCTGTGGCGGCTGATGATGCCATCATTATGGACGAAGACGGCGTTTTCTCAGGCCAGCTTCCCGCTGCGACTGACTTAGACGGCGATAACGTAACCTACTCTGTAGGAACACCCCCGGTTAACGGTATTCTCATTATCAACCCCGACGGTTCCTACACATACACCCCCAACCCCAACTATAACGGTCCGGACAGCTTCACCTATGTAATAAACGACGGAAACGGCGGCACAGCCACTTACACAGTGGAAATAACAGTTAACCCTGTTAACGATATTCCCGTGCTCACCGGAGATGAAGGCAATGTCATTGAAGATGTAGTAACCTCCGTAAACGGTCAGGTGACTATAGATGATATAGACGAAGGCGAAAGCTTCTTCCGCCCCTCCGAACTTACAGGAGAATACGGTTCGTTCACACTTGACGCAAACGGCAACTGGACATACAGCCTCAATAACGGTAACCCCGCTGTTCAGGCTCTGCCCGCAGGAGCTACTCTCACAGAAAGCTTTGAAGTTGTTTCTCTGGACGGTACAGCAACAGAGACAGTAACCATAACTATTACAGGCACAAACGATGTACCCGTTATAACAGGCGAAGCAGAAGGCAGCGTTTACGAAGACGGCGAAGCGCTCTTCACTTTCGGCAAGCTTGACATAGCCGACGTTGACACGGGCGAAAGCTTCTTCCAGCCCGCTGAACAGGCAGGTGAATACGGCTCATTTGTAATGGATGAAAACGGCAACTGGACGTACAGCCTCAATAATGAGAACCCCGCAGTTCAGGCACTGCCCGCCGGTGTGACCCTCACGGAAAGCTTTGAAGTAATTTCCCTTGACGGTACAGCAACAGAAACAGTAACCATAACTATCACAGGCACAAACGATGTACCCGTTATAACAGGCGAAGCAGAAGGCAACGTTTACGAAGACGGCGAAGCGCTTTTCACTTCCGGCAAGCTTGACATAGCTGATGTTGACACGGGTGAAAGCTTCTTTGAGCCTTCCGAACAGACAGGCATTTACGGCTCATTCGTAATGGATGCGGACGGCAACTGGACATACCAGCTTAATAACGAACACGGTGATGTTCAGGCTCTGCCCGCAGAAGCCACACTCACCGAGTCATTCGTTGTTTACTCTGTGGACGGTACAGCCTCTGAAACTGTCACAATAACCATCACAGGCACAAATGATGTACCCGTGATCAGCGGAGCAAACTCAGGTGATGTTGTTGAGGATGTGACACTCTCTGCAACAGGCAAGCTTGATATAGCTGATGTTGACACAGGCGAAAGCTTCTTCCAGCCCTCTCAGCAGTCCGGCCAGTACGGTTCATTCGTAATGGATGAAAACGGCAACTGGACGTACGAACTCAATAATCAGGCTGTTCAGTCACTCCCCGCAGGCGCTACGCTTACGGAAGAGTTCGAAGTTATTTCTCTGGACGGTACAGCAACAGAGACAGTGACAATAACCATCACCGGAACAAATGATGTACCCGAAATTTCCGGCGATAAAAAAGGCACTGTTTATGAAGACGGTGAAGTGCTTTTCACTTCCGGCAAGCTTGATATAGCCGATATAGACGAAAACGAAAGCTATTTCCGTGTTCAGGAAGCCACAGCAGGTAAATACGGCACATTCAGCATTGATGAGGAAGGCAACTGGGTCTATGACCTCAATAATGATGCTGTTCAGTTCCTCCCCCAGGGAGCAATACTGAAAGAATCCTTCACTGTTGTTTCTCTGGATGGCACAGCTACCCAGAAAGTAACAGTCACAATAGTGGGCACTAATGATGTACCCGTTATAAGCGGCAAGGATGAAGGCTTCGTTACGGAAGATCAGAATGTTATCTTCGGCAAACTGGTAACTGGCGGAATCCTTACAATTGACGATGCTGATCTTCTTCAGGATTTCTTTAAACCTGAAATAGTCAAAGGCGAATACGGCACATTCACTATGGGGCCGCTCGGCGTATGGACATACACAGCAACAAACGGCAACTCAGCCATTCAGTCACTCCCAGAAGGCGCGACTCTGACTGAGAAATTCACCGTAACCTCCATTGACGGTTCCGCTACCCATGAAATTACCGTAACTATAACAGGCACTAACGATGTACCCGTTATAAGCGGTCAGGACAGCGGTTCTGTTACGGAAGACAGCAACTTCCTGTTCCTCAGCACCAACGGAAAGCTTGACATAGTTGATGTTGATACTGGCGAAAGCTCCTTTAAACCCTCCGCACAGGTCGGGAAATACGGCGCATTCGTAATGGACGAGGACGGAAACTGGAAATATACAGCGCTCAACCTGCACCCCTCTATACAGAGCCTCCCCGCAGGAGCAACACTGACAGAAGAATTCACAGTTGAATCCTTTGACGGTACTGCCACAGAAACTGTAACTGTCACCATAGTGGGAACAAATGATGTTCCGCTTATGATAGGCGATTTTAAAGGCGCAGTTATGGAGGATGTCAAACTCGGCACTTCCGGCAGAATATTCGTTCTGGATGTTGACACAGGAGAAAGCTCTGTCAGACCCGTTGAAGATGCAGAAGGCACTTATGGTAAATTCACCATAGATGCGGACGGCAAATGGACATATGAGCTTGATAACGATAATATAATCGTTCAGTCGCTTCCCAAAGGCGCTAAAGTTACCGACACGTTTGAAGTAACCTCTTTTGACGGTACAGTTACGAAAACCGTAACCGTCACAATAACAGGTACAAACGACCAGCCCGAAGTCAGAGACGTTTCCAAAATCGTATTCGAGGACGGAAGAGTTATTGACGGACAGCTTGAGGTAACAGATGTTGACACGGGCGATACACATACTTTCGCTCTGGTTGATGAGGCTCCCGCAGGTTTCACACTGAACTCCGACGGCTCATGGTCATTTGACCCTGACAACGATGCTTACGACAGCCTCGCAAAAGGCGATGTGCTTGTGCTTAAAATCCCCTACACTGCCACAGACAGTTCAGGTGCTTTTAATGCCGAATCAGAAGAAGGCATGATAACCATCAAGGTTATAGGCACAAACGACAGGCCGGAAGTTGAAGACGTTGAGTTCGGCGTATATGAAAACGGCGCAAAATACACCGGTCAGCTTGATGTGACAGATGTGGACGAAGGCGACAAACACATATTCCTCCCCGCAAGCAAACTGCCCGCAGGTTTTATACTGCTGCCCAACGGCGAATACAGCTTCAACCCTTCTAATCCGGCGTATGAAAGCCTGAGAGAAGGTCAGGAGATAATTCTCACCGTGAAATATGTTGCTGTTGATGATTCTGTTTCTCTCAACTCAATATCCGAAACAGGGACAATCACAATTACAGTAACAGGCACAAACGACCAGCCTTGGGTTAAAAACGTATCTAAAACAGTTTACGAAGGCGGAGATGAAATCAGCGGACAGGTTAAAGCCTACGACATTGATAACGGCGATACCCATACATTCGCACTGGTTGATGATGCGCCCGCGGGCTTCACATTCAATTCAGACGGTACATGGTCATTCAACCCGGCTGACCCCGCTTATGACAGTCTGGCAAAAGGTGAGATATTAACTCTTAAGATCCCCTTCACAGCAACAGACAACTCAGGTGCGGCCAACGCTGAATCAGAGGAAGGGTTCATCACAATCAAAGTTAAAGGTACAAACGATGCGCCTGTGGCAGTTGATGACACTGTTGAAGTGGATGAAGACGGCTCAGTAACCTTCGGTGTTCTCGGCAACGATTATGATGTTGACGGCGACAGCATATCCATAAAGGATTTCACTCAGCCCGAACACGGCACTGTTACGCTTAATCAGGACGGAACATTCACTTATGTTCCCAATGAAAACTATAACGGTGACGACAGCTTCACTTACACCATAAAAGACCAGCACGGCGAAACAAGCACTGCTACCGTAAGCGTTACCGTTAACCCGGTGAATGATGCACCTGTGGCTGTTGATGACACTGTTGAAGTGGATGAAGACGGCTCAAAAACCTTCAACGTTCTCAGCAACGACTATGACGTTGACGGCGATGACATATCCATCGATGACTTCACTCAACCGACAAACGGCACTGTTACGCTTAATCAGGACGGAACATTCACTTATGTTCCCAATGAGAACTACAACGGTGACGACAGCTTCACTTACACAATAACAGACCCCAGCGGCGAAACAAGCACTGCTACGGTAAACATTACCGTTAACCCGGTGAATGACGCTCCTGTGGCTGTTGATGACGGAAGACCTAATTTCAGCTTCTCAGGACTTTCAGGCAACTACTATGCTGTAAGCACAGAGTTCAACGGGCTCTCAGGCAGCACGTATAACAATGACAACGGTTACCTGATAGATAACCTGACTGAGTTCAAGCACATAGTCGATACAACAGATCCCGCGGCTACTTTTGAAGCCACAAAAATCTGGTACGGCTACGGCAATAACAACGGCGTGTCCACAGGCAACAGTCTGGCAGAGTTCCTCAACCATGACGGTGCTTCCCTTGAATATGTCAACGGACAGACAGATACATCGGAAGGCGGCTTCCATATAAGCGGCAAAATCTGGATCGAAGCCGGCACTTACAACTTCAAAGTATACGCTGACGATGGCTATGACATACTCATAGACGGCGAAAGCGTGGCGAAGTTTGTTAACAACCAGTCACCCGCAACGCACGTACACGATTCCTTCACAATTGAAGAAAGCGGATGGTACGACATTGATATGTACTGGTGGGATCAGGGCGGCGAATATGTGTTCCAGCCTATGATAAGTGATGACGGCGGACTCACATATACCCTTCTGACCAACGAAGGCACATACACTACCGCTGAAGACACAGCAATAGACTTTACTGCTGCGGATCTTCTTGATAACGACTTTGACATAGACGGCGATGACCTCACCATAATAGGCGTGGGTAATGCGGTTAACGGAGAGGTTGTTCTTAATGATGACGGAAGCGTGACGTTCACACCTGACGCTGACTACAACGGCCCTGCTCAGTTTGAATACACCATTTCAGACGGCAACGGCGGTGAGGACACAGCAACGGTTTACCTTGTGGTTTCACCTGTTAACGATGCTCCGGTTGCAGAAAATGATTTCGCTGAAACAAACGAAAATGAGAGCATTATTATCAATGTTCTGGATAATGACACTGATGTTGACGGCGACAGCCTCAGCATTGATACATATGACGGAACATCTGAAAACGGCGGAACAGTAACCCTTAATCAGGACGGCACGTTCAGCTACACTCCTGCACAGGGGTTCAGCGGAACAGATACATTCACATACACCGTGACTGACGGAAACGGCGGGTTTGACACTGCGACAGTAACTGTTGAAGTTGCAAACACCAATGATGTCCCCGTTGCTCAGAACGACTTTGTGAGTGTTGTTGAAGGCAGTTCAACGACTCAGACTGTTAACCTTGTACTTGTGCTTGATACATCAACAAGTATGAATGATAAGGTCGGCAGCCTCACAAGACTCCAGATTGCCAAAGCGGCTCTGCAGAACCTTATTGATAAATACGGTGATTCTCTCGGAAGTGTAATGCTTGTCGATTTTAATGACAGTGCTAAGCTTTACACAATAAACGGAGAGAAATGGCTCACCGGTGAACAGGCTAAAACTGCTATAAACGGCCTGACAACGAAAAACTATACCGACTATGACCACGCTATAGAGGTTGTGAGAACCTCTTACACCGACGCTCCTGATGCGGATAAAACTTATGTTTATTTCCTCTCAGACGGTGAGCCCATGGGCAGCGACGGAGGAAACGATAACTCCATAAACAGCAGCGAACGCACAGCATGGACTAACTTCCTCAGCGGTTCAGACATTGATGAAGTTTTCGCAATCGGGGTTGGTTCAGGAATAAGCAATACTCAGCAGCTTGGAATGGTTGCATGGACGAGTGATGCGGACAACAACCACAGCGGCAACGTGATAATGGTTACAAACGAAAACCAGCTCTCCGCCATACTTGAGGGCACAGTGAACCTCAATACTGTTGAAGGCAACCTGCTTGACAACGATGACTTCGGTGATGACGGTGCAGGTTCACCCCAGCTTGTATCTGTTGAGTACAACGGAGTGACTGTGGAGTTCGATTCCTCAACAACTGAGCATACCTTTGACCTCGGCGAAGCAGGCAAGGTAACAATCTACAGTGACGGAAGGTATGAATACACCTCCGGAACAGATGTTGCTGACGATGTAACAGCCGAAATCAAGTATGTAATACAGGATGCTGACGGTGAAACTTCCGAAGCTACACTTACGCTCACAACAACAGACAGCAGCGAAGTATTTGCGGCTGACAACGCTAACCATGCAGTAATAAGCACAGTAAGCGTTTCAGAAAGCAGCACCACTTCAACCCTGCTGAGCAACTTTACACTTGATGACAACAACAACGGCAGTCCTGTAACTGGTAACGGTTATAAAACCTCGAATAACTTTACTGTTGCAGAAGGTCAGTCCGCAAGCGTGAGCTTCTCTTACACTATATCAAACATTAACTCCGGAGAGGCTTTTGTTTATCAGGTACAGAAGCTTGTTAATGGCCAGTGGACAAATGTTGAAACAGTGTCCGCAACCAGTAACGGAAGTGCCACGACAAACACTCTGAGTGCCGGAACATACCGCCTGTACTTTGAAGCTAATGACAAAACAAGCAGCAGAAACTTTACTGCCAATGTAAACAACATCAAGCTGACCACTGTAACAGAAGGCTATGAATATCTTGTGGCTGCAATGATTACAGGAAACGTGCTCACGGATGCCAACAACTACCTCGGCAGTGACGACCAGTGGGGCGCTGTGGATGATATGGGCTCAGAAGGCGCAGCATTCACCGTATTCAACGGAACAGACTATGTTGCACCCGATGCGGCAGGAACCACAATCACAGGCGACTACGGCACGCTGGTTATTAAAGCGGACGGTTCGTACACCTATACTCCGGACGCAGACTCAGGCAGCATAGGTCAGACTGAAACTTTTGAGTACAAACTCACTCAGCCTGACGGCGACAGTGACACTGCTCACCTTGTGATAAGCATAGGCGATGCTCCGCTTCATGTAGTTCACGAAACTGACGGTGCGGATACCATCACATTCGACCCGACTGCTGACCTCATAGACGCAGGCGCAGGTTACGATACACTCGTAATAGGCGGCGGCGAGCTTGATTTCAGCAACATAGCTGATGTTGTAAGGAACATCGAAGAGATAGACCTTACCAGCGGCGACAACACGCTGAACAACCTGACCCTTCATGATGTTCTGGCGATTACTGATGCTGATAACGAACTCGTTATCAGAGGTAATGAGGGCGACTTCGTAACCATAGACAACTCCGACGGAGCATTCTCTGTGGATAACGGCCACCTTGTTGTCAACGACGGCAGCGCAAACATCAGTTTCGAAGGCGGAGTAACCTTTGAAGTGACAGACACTCACATCAAAGTCACTTTCACTGATGATGGTACAGAAATAGGCGGATAGTAATCAAAATCACAACAGACACTGCGTCCGGCCAGTCCGGCGCAGTGTTGCAATAAGCACAAAAAAATCCCCCGCAGGCTGTGAAAGCTTACGGGGGATTTTTTATAAGATATATTTAAATAAATATCCAAGTAAATCCTCCCCGACCTTACTTTGCTAAAGGAGGGTGTTTTGCTTTATCTGCAATAACTTCCCCCTTTATTAAAGGGGAACAGAGGGGGATTTTTTTATTTAGCGGCTTAAAGCTTTGAGATTGCGTCACATTCGTTGGTAATGACCGCGGTTTGCGTCACTGCGAGGAGCGCAGCGACGACGCAGTCTCTGAATATACGAAAGATTGCTTCACCCCGCAGGGTTCGCAATGACTATACTGCAGGCAGCAAGCCAACGCATCGAATTAGAACCAAACATTCAGCCTTGATACTACCAGGTCATATACTTCCTTTCAGCTTGAGGGCAACCTCCAGCCTGTCCCGGCATCCGGTTTTTACAAAAACCGATGAGAGATGCGCCTTGACAGTGCGCACGGTAATCCCCATGGAATCTGCAATTTCCTTATTGCTCATACCCCGCCCTATCAGTTCAGCAACCTGTTGCTCCCTCTCGCTGAGGTCATCAAAAAAGCCCGCCTCAAGCCGTGAAGTACCGTTCTGAGGCACTGAGGCTATCAGCCTGCTGAGTATTGAAGGAGGAAGCCATACCTGTCCAGAAATCACAGTATGAAGCATCTGGTTAAGGTTTTCCGGGTTCATGAACCTGTTACCGTAACCCTTTACTCCCTTATGAAGGAAGCGTACTGCCTCATTGTACCCCGGAACAGCGGAGAAAACAGCCACAGGGCAGACTCCGACAGGAATCTGTTTGTCTGAGGAAAGAAGATCCACCACCAGCAAGTCCGCATTCTTTACGGATTCCTCTGCCTTATCACGGTTATATCTCACAAAACTGCAGCCGTTCATTCTGACGGCTGACTCAACATATTCAAAAAAGCGGTTATCATCAGTTACAACAGTTATTTTCATCATCTTTCCCTTAGCGCGTTGTACTTCGCCCTTAAAATCGGCTTCATGATGTACTGAATAATTGTCTTTTTGCCCGTAATTATGTCCGCCTGAACTGTCATGCCGACCATTATGTCTTTTTTGTTGTCCTCCGTTCCGAGGTAGTTAGTGTCCGTTTCGATTCTGACAAGGTAGTATTCCTCATCCTTTTCATCAGTGATAGTGTCCGCACTGACGTGTATAACCTTCCCTTCCAGACCGCCGTAAATCGCAAAATCATAAGCTGTGAGCTTAATAACTGCATTCTGTCCGGGGTAAACAAATGCTATGTCGGAAGGCTTGATTTTCGCTTCCACAAGCAGTTTGTCGTCATTGGGCACTATCTCTATAATGTCCATACCCGGTTTGGCTATACCGCCCACAGTGTTGATGAAAAGCTGTTTCACAGTACCGTCCACAGGGGAGCGCACCATGGTACGCCTCACTCTGTCCTCAATAGCCACCTGAGAGTTTGAGATCTGCTCAATCTCAGCGATGACCTTGTTAAGTTCTGTCTGCGCCTCACTTTTCTGTCGCCCTTCAATTTCGCCTATGGCGTTTCTCGCCTCGATAACCTGATGTTCAAGGGATTCGATGTTTTTCACTGTCTCGTCAATCTCCTTGCGGTTATCAAGCTCCTTCTGCCTCAGCTGAATAAACTCAAGCTCCGAAACCAGACCTTTTTTAAAAAGCGGATCCATCAGCTCTATTTCCCTCTGTATCATACCTTTGCTGGTATGGAGGTTTTTAAGCCTCAGACGCGCGTTTGCCAATTCCACCTGCCGCTGCTTGAACCTCTGGACAAACACTTCCTTCTCACTGTTCCTGCGGGCTGTGTTCGTTTCATAGAGCCTCTGCTCCTCCATGATAAGCTGCGGGTAGTTTGTTCTTGCTTCCTCATCTATTACAAACCCGGCTATGCCAGCTTCGGCTTTGAGCCTTACTGCTCTTGCCTTCAGCTCGCCGAGTTTTGCCCGTCCTTCCTGATATGAGCTTCCGGCGCCTGTGTCATCTATAACAACAAGCACCTCTCCGGTTTTAACAAACTGGCCTTCCTTAACTCTGAGTTCCTTTACTATCCCGCCTTCAAGGTTCTGAATCACCTGAACCTGCCGGGAAGGAATAACCTTGCCTATGCCTCTTGTGAGCTCATCAAGCTCGGTGAAATATGCCCATGTGAAAAGCACTATTATAAGTGCGGTGATTACGTAAAGTATCAGCGACATTTTTATAGGGCTTTTCTGGAGTACAGCGGCATTAAGGCTGTTCATAAACTCAATGTCACTGTTAAGAACGCTTTTTTTACCGTTTCCGTTTTTATGGCCGGAGGAATTTTTGCCGTTTATCATTTTCGGTTGCCTCCGAGTTTTGCCAGCACATCTTCCTTTTTACCGTCAATGACTATGCTTCCGTTATCGAAAACAATAATCCGGTCAACAATTTCCAGAATGCTGGGTTTATGGGTGATGACTATTGTGGTTTTATCCTTTGTTGCCTCTTTAAGGTTGGCAATGACCCTCATTTCGGTTGTATAGTCCATTGAGTTGGTAGGTTCATCCATGAGGATTATGGGGCTGTTCACAAGGAAAGCGCGCGCCACGGCAACAGACTGTCTCTGTCCGCCGGAGAGGTTCCCCCCTCTTTCACCCACATTTACATCAAGCCCCATGGGGTGGCGGTCAGTAAAATTAGTCACGCAGCCTATATTTGCTGCGCGTATAATTTCAGAATCCTCCGAATGAGGAGCCTTAAATGTGATGTTCTCTCTCACTGAACCGGAAAGAAGAGACACATCCTGCGGAACATAGCTGAAATTATGCCGCAGATCCGCCGGGTCTATCTGTTTAATGTCTATACCGTCCACAAAAACGCTGCCCTCGTCAGGGTCATAAAACCCCATGAGTATTTTTGCCAATGTGGATTTCCCCGAACCTACCTGCCCTATTATCCCCACTCTTTCCATGGGGTTGATTTTGAAGCTGACTCCAGTGAGGGCATTTTTTGTTTCATCAGGATAGCGGAAAGTCACATCTTTGAACTCTATGGCTCCCTTAAACACCGGGCGTCTGAGAAAAAGCTTTCTGTCCGGGCGCTCAATCTCTTTTTTCATAAGGTCATTAAGCGCGCTTAAGCCTGTTTTCATCTGCTCATAACCGGTGAGCAGCGAAGCCACCTGAGACATGGGCGCTATGGTTCTGGAGGAGAGTATAACAGTTGCGATAAGCCCGCCCATGGTGAGCTCACCCTCTTTAATGAGATAAACCCCGGCGATAACCACCGCAACACTGCTCAGCTGCGTCAGGAATGCGGAAACAGTGCTCAGCGAGCTTGAAAGCACTCTGGATTTGAGCCCTTTGGCGGCTATATCCCCCGTGCTCTCCTCCCAGTGCCACTGGATTGAACTGTTGGCGTTAAACGCTTTGATTGTCTCCAGATTGGACAGAGCCTCCACCAGAATACCGCTTTTGCGGGCGGATGCTTCGTGTGTGCTGTCGGCGAGGCGCTTGATGGGACTGCGCATAAAAAAACTGTAGAGAAGTATCAGCAGTATGGTTGTAAGGGGAACAAGAACCAAAAGCTGGCTTATGTAATAGATAACCAAGAGAAAGATAACAACAAACGGAAGCTCTATGAACGCCACTACAGCGCCGGATGTAAAAAACCCTCTGATTCCGTCAAACTCTCTGAGGTTGTTGGCAAAAGAACCTACGGTTCTGGGTTTGTTCTTCATTTTCAGGTTGAGGGACTGCTCAAAAAGTATGGACGATAGAATTACATCGCTCTTTTTGGCAGCCACTTCCAGAAACTGGGTTCTGAGATATTTAAGTATAAGATCGAAGATATACACTGTTGATATGCCGATGGCCAGAACCCACAGAGTATCCACAGCGTTATGAGGGATAATTCTGTCGTACACGTTCATTGTGAACATGGGGCCCGCTATGACAAATATGTTTATCAGAAGGGTTGCCAGCAGAACATTCCAGTATATATCCCTGAATTTCCAGAGTGTACCGAAAAACCAGTTTTCCCGATCCCCTTCGGATGAGGCGGAGTCCTCCGGCCTGTAGCCTTCATAATTCCTTTTCAGGAGAAAGGCAAAACCGAGATATTCGTCATTGAGCTTCTCAAAATCTGTTTCCATAGGCGTTTCATCAATATCAGGGATGACAATCTCCGCTCTTTTCCCTGTATGATCAATAGCCGTGATAACACATGCGTTCCCGTTCTCAAGCAGAAGAATGGCAGGGAGAACAACCGCAGGCAGATCTTCAATCCGTCTTTTCACAAGAGTGGATTTAAAGCCTGCGTTGGCCGCCGCACGGGAAAAATTCGCCTTCGATTTCTCAACATCAAAAAGGGACTGCTTCTCCTTCTTCGGGTCAAAAGGCAAGCCGTAAGCCAGGGCTTCCATAGTGGCAGGCCTGTTGTTCAGCTTGGTCAGCAGAACCAGGCAGTTCATCAGTGAGTCGGATGATATTTTCCTGCTCATTTCTTATCGCCCAATGGGGAAATATCCGCAATTCCCCTTCCTTGAAAGTATTTTATCTGTCTTGCTTCAAGCACTGCTTTCTGTTCCTCGTTTTCTATTTTGGTTGCAATGAGTTTTATACCCAGACTTTCGGTAATTGTGAGGAAAGCATTGAGCGCGATACCCGCATCACCGTTATTTTCAATATCAAGCAGATAGTCCTGCTCAACCTTGATGTAGTCCGGTTTAAGCAGATGAAGATATTTGACTGAGGTTTCATTCATTACGAATCTGTCTATGCCGAATTTGAACCCTGTACCTTTCAGCAGACCGGAGAAATCAAGGCATATGTCAAAGCTTTTGCCTATCGCCTCATCCGGTATTTCAAACACAAGTCTGCTGTTAAGGTGTCTGACGGAGGAAAGGAACTTTCTGAACCACGTGAAGGATTCCCTGTCCTTGAGGAAGTCGTTGGAAACATTGACAGCGAGGGTAATTCCCTGATTTTTATCAAGAAAATCGGTGGCGTGCCTCAGCACGTACTGATCCACATCATTGGCAAGAGAGAGCTTGATAACCATAGGCATAAAATACCCTGCCCTCTGTATCTGCCCCTGAAGGTCGATCATATTGATGAATATCTCCCTGTGGAGCTCCCCGATTTCAGAGACAACAGGCTGTGATGTGAGCATAAACCTCTGTTCGCTGAGGGCGGATTCTATCATCTTCTTCCATTCCAGTTTACCGAGAATCAGCTTTGTTCCGTCATCCCTGAAATGATCCAGATGCGGTTCTGCGGCATTTTTTGCGGCAGAAAGCGCATAGT
Source organism: Deferribacteres bacterium (assembly GCA_023395255.1). Taxonomy (GTDB): domain Bacteria; phylum Chrysiogenota; class Deferribacteres; order Deferribacterales; family Geovibrionaceae; genus Geovibrio; species Geovibrio ferrireducens. Next base: position 62,218 of record JAEWZN010000008.1, on the reverse strand, counting down.
CGGCCTTAGTGAGAACACTGCTTATACTGTCTGTTTCGTTGTAGCTGACTATGCCTGCGGCAAAATCCGTATGCCCGCTGAACTCTTTGTTTGCATCAACAAAATCTTTTATTTTGGAATAGATTATTTTAGTGCAGAGAGTGCTCTCCTCAACATCGGACGAAGGCAGTGTTATCACGAAGTCATTTGAATTGAGGCAGGAGACAAAGGAGTAAAGCTTGTTTACCGTGCACTCCTTCATTGTGGCGGAGGCAAAGTCGTAAAGCTGCTGAACAACCTGAAATCCTGACATCTGATGCACTTTTTCAAGCCCTTCAAATGAGAAGAGTATGACCTCGCCTTTTGAACGCTCATCATTGGATGAAACGAAGTTGCTGAACTGTTTTATGAAATATTTACGGTTATAAAGCCCTGTCTGAGCATCTTTGTATTGCAGTTCCTGATATTTCTGGAGTGTTTCAACCTCACGGTTGTAAATACCCTGCACCTTCTGAACCATTGCATTTATGGCAAGAACAACCTGCCTGAGCTCAGGGGTTTTAGGCACACGCTCGTTTATTATGAATTCATTGTTCCCCACTGCCTCTGCCTGAGCTTTTATGGCATTGAGAGAAGCGAGAATAAGTTTAAGAATAAAATAACTTACGAGCGAGGCAAGACCGCCAAGAACAACAAACCACAGGCAAAGCTGTTTAAATGTTTCCCACAGGCGTAAGTATGAATGCCCCAGATGCACTTTGACCTTAAGCGTTCCGTATATGCTCCAGCCGCCTGATACTGCGGCCTCAGCCACGGGAGCCTCAAGCCTGACCATATTTATAAAAGTCTGCGGAACGCCCTCCACAGCGATGTTCTCACTCTTTGAATAAGCCACGGTTCCGTCCTGTTTTATCAGGGTTATCTCCTCGTAGTAACCGCCGTCGAACATGGCGTTTATCATTGTCTCCATTATGGAAAGATCATCCATAAAAGGGCTCATTGAGAGAGAAAGGGAGTTAGCCGTGTTTTTTGCGTTTGTGTATAACTGATTGCGCACGTATTCCTTGGTATCGCTGAAATTAATTTGCAGAACAATACCCAGAACCGCCAGCAGCATTACTGTCACAAAAATCTGTAACTGTCGGAATAGAGTCATTTTAGTTACCTCTTATGTATTTCAAGGTCGATTTCTTTCAGCTTTTGCAGGTTTTTGGACGAGGAGGGATTAACCCTTTTTCCGAGCCCCTGCTGTTTCTGTATGTAGAGATCATTCGCAGTGAAGCTGTAAACGGGAACCAGATCGTTTCTTTGAGTTGCGGGCAGAATCTGCTTGTTGTAATTATCAAGAACAAGCGGAACAGCGCCTTTTTGCGGGTAGTATGATACAACCATGTGAGCAACCTCGGCATAACCTATGGCTTTTACGTACGTGAGAAAAAGTTTCTCCTGAGGAACACCAAGTTGAATGAGAGTAAGGAACTTTGCCACGGCATAATCCTCACAGTCACCCATCCCCTTCCCTATAAACTCCAGCCTGCTTGCCCAATAATCGCTCTTACCCCACACCAGCGCGTCAGAACGGTATTCAACCTGATTGAAAAACTTATTGACCTCAATAATTTTTGTTTCCTCGTCGGCGGACGCAATCTCATTCATAAGACTGAGAAGCCCGGCAAGCCTTTTATCAGCCTGATCACCGTAACGGCTTTTAAAGGTACTCCGGGCATCCTCCGGAACATAAAACATCTCAGATGAAACCGCAGCAGCGACATAAACTGTCACTGCTGCGGATACTATAAGCATAATTCGTTTAAAGTTTATCATTACTCAGTATAACATCAGTTTCTGATAAGCTTAAACTCTATACGTCTGTTTTTCTGTCTTCCCTCAAGGGTCTGGTTGCTGACGATAGGCGATGCGCTTCCTTTGCCGTAGGATGTCATGATATTTTTATCAACACCCAGAGCCGCAAGTTCATTCACCACTGTTTCTGCCCTTTTTTCGGAAAGTTTCTGGTTATATCTTCTTGTACCGGAAATATCGGTGTGGCCGACTATTTCAAGTTTGTAGTCTTTAAGCGCTTTAAGCTGTCCGGCTATGGTTTTAAGATACTCGCGCGCTTCAGGTGTGAGTTCTGCTGAGTCGAAGTTGAAATTGATTATGTCCAGATGGAAGGACTGTTCCTTTTTCGATTCGTCTATGGCAAGAACTCTCTGTTCTTTAACTGCGGGTCTCTCCTCTTTCGGGAGGATATAAGGCTCTATTTTTTCAGGAACATTATAGCCTACTTCAAGACCTCTCTTATCAAAGCATCCCCAAGGCAGAGTATCGGAATTAAGCAGTGAGTTGTCGCACTGGTCAGCAGTGTCCTTCACTGTATCCTTATCTCTGTCTTCGCCGAGTTTTTTGTAAAGAGCGTAGTCAAATTCGTCTTTGTAGTCTTTGAGATCCACTTTTTCAAAGAGCCCGGTTTCAAACTCGTTGAGAAGCATGCCTGTTGCCTGAGAAAGCCTGTAGTATGATGTCAGGAAAGAGAATTTTGACTGAACAAATGAGTTCTGCGCAGTGAAATATTCTGTTTCAATATCAAGCAGCTCAAGAAGAGTTCTTCTGCCGAGGTGATATTCCTCTTTAAATTCAACGAGGGTTTTTTCGCTCATGTCAACGTGTTCGGTGAGGAACAGTTTCTTTGTCTGCTCAGCAATAAAAATGTTCCATGCAAGGCCGACTGTCTCATTGACATTTCTGCGTTCGATGTAGCTTCTCTGATACTCTTTAAGCATTGATTCATAGTTGCCGGCTTTGCGTGCTTTTCTTATACCACCGTCATATAAAGTGTAGCTGAGTTTCAGGAAAGCTCCTGCGTTGTTTGTCCAGCCGTCATCACCGCCGACATCATTGCTGTGTTCAGCCTGAAGTTCAAGGTCAAGTGAAGGCCAATAGGCTGATTTGTCTTTGGAGAGAGTGTACTTCCTTACCTCTATGTTATAGTTTGCAACACGGAGGGCAGGATGCACATGAAGAGCCATATCAACAGCTTCTTCTTTTGTGGAAGGAAGGGTTCCCTCAGGTTCGGGCACTATGAACACTTCCGGCCTGAGGATGCGGCCGAACTGTCTGTGAAATTTCACTATTGCCTGATTAAGATCCTGCTGCTGAGAGATGAAGTTGCTTCTGGAGAGTGCGAAGCGTGACTCTGAGTTGGAAAGATCAGATGCCCTTCCGAAGCCGGAATCAGTTTTTTCTTTTATCTGTTTAAGTATCTGAGCCTGCGTAATAACATTCTGTCTGGCCAGTTCAACCAGTTCTGCAGTTTTCAGAACTTCCAGATAAGCTTCCGCTGCTTCCAGAAAAACCCTGTTCGCAGTATTGAGGACATCATAAGCTGCTGCTTTTACGCGTGATTCAGTCTCTTTAACATAATTTGAGGTGTGCATTCCGTTAAAGAGGTTCTGGCGCGCATATATGCCTGCTCTTCTTGCGATAAGGTCTTCACTTTCATAATTAGTGTCGTAGCCTTTTGTGACTTCCGGCCCGATGCTGGCTTCGGCGCTGATGTTAGGCCTGTAGCCGCTTTTGGCCATTCCGAGTTCTGATTTGACTGTCTGGTATCTTTTCAGAGCTTCAAGAATTTCCGGGTTTGTTTTGACAATATCTTTCAGTACCTCCTGAAGAGGCATAAACTGAGCAGTCTGAGCCATATCTGACTGCATGGGTGACAGGTTTTCATCCGCGTATGCAGAGGATACAAATCCTGCCGTGCATAACAGAGAAAACAGAGCCGTAACTAAGAGAAGTTTTCTCCTTAAGCTATTCAATAAGCACATACTAACACTCCTGTTATTGGTGTACGCAATAATGACAATTAGATAATACCACTCTTACGCAAGGAATCAAACAGAAATTAATATCAATAAGGTGGGACAAAGTGTGTAAATACGTGTTTTCTTCTTGTCTATAAGGAGCTAAGGCTCCATTGTACTTTTGTACAATTTTTTTTTGCGCCCTAAAATAATTTTCTGACAATAGCTGAAAATAATTGTTTTCGGCAAAAGAGAACTATGTAATTATATTTAACACGGTATTGCAGCATAAGAATTAATTAAATTATCAGCGCTGCCGATTATATTTATGAAACTGACTATTAGTAATGCTGCTTTAAATCATTAATAGATCTGATGACGTTTAATAAATATGTGAGCATATGTAAAAGATGTAAAGTCGTGATATTTAAAAGAATATCTTGACAGCACAACCTTGTATAACCTTTAATGTCTGTAAGATTTATTGTCAGGTGGTTTTTTATGTTTATGAAGATCTATGAATATCTTGAGAAACACTTCTTTGATTCAATATCCAAAAAAATTATCGGTAATGTCGGCTTTCTGATTCTTCTGAACTTAATTACCGTAACAACTTTATATATGAGGGAAAAGTCATTCTCAGCCCATGCAGGCATACCGGAAATGGAGTCCTTTCTTAACGGCTCACTGATTATTATAGCTGTAATGCTCTGTCTCAGCATCGGAGCAGGTGCATTTATTATCTTATTCATGCGCCACCTGTTTATCAGACCGGTAAAAGCCATGATCCATGTTTTTGAAAGTACAGATACAAACTCCAGCGACATTTCCTGCTCACTGCCGAAAATGAGTTATGACGAATTCAGGCAAATGGCGGAAAGTTACGATTCCTTTATGGATCACCTTCGCAGAAACATATGCGTTTCGAGAAACATAGGTATTGAGGTCGCCATAGGCGGTGAAAGAGTCAGCAAGGCTGTTGACTTTGCCACAGGCAGCATTAACAAACAGAACGAAATGGCAGAGCTTATCTACACCGCAAGCGAACAGTCCACAACAGCAATTAACGAGATCGCCATAAACTCACAGGAAATATCATCCTCCACAACCACAAACCTTGAAAGCGCAAAGGATATTTCTGTGCGGCTTGAGGAAGCCAGCGGTGAAATATCGCAGGTCGGTGCTATGCTTGGAACCTTCGGAAATACAGTTGATGCCCTTTCCAACAACTCGGCAAATATTAAGCAAATCATCTCACTGATTAAGGATATATCAGAACAGACAAACCTGCTTGCCCTTAACGCCGCTATAGAAGCCGCCAGAGCAGGTGAACACGGCAGAGGCTTTGCCGTGGTTGCTGATGAGGTGCGCAAGCTCGCGGAAAGGGTCAAAGATGCCACCGATGAAATTGAGCATAATGTCAGTGACATGATCACTCTGGTCAAGAACACAGAAAAAGAAACAGAGGTTATTGTCAGCTATACTGAAAACACTAAGAATGTTGTTACCGAATCAGCCACTAAATTTGTAACAATGGTAAATGACTTCGAAAGAAACAACGCACAGCTTATGACCATCGCTTCCGCCATTGAGGAGCTTTCCGTAACAAACAGCGAAGTGCATGAAAATATAGTCAGCATAAGGGAACTGAGCAATCAGGTTGCACATATGATGACAGAAACCAGAAGCAGCACAAATACTCTGCGCGATGAAGCGGAAGAGCTTCAGGAAATCATGGCCACATTCAAGACCGGCAGGGGCGAGTTTGAAAAAATTGCCGCGGAGCTTTCAGTTTTCAGGAATGAGATTCAGGCAAGCCTTGAAAAGCTTGCTGAAAAAGGCATCAATGTATTTGATGAAAACTGTTCGGCCATCAAAAACACTTTCCCGCAGAAATACGATATTTCATACAGAAACGCCTTTAAAAGCGAGATTCAGAGCAAGCTCGACAGCATCCTCCGCAGGATGCCCCAGCTTATCTACTCTGTGCCTGTAACCAGAAAAGGCTATCTCCCTGTGCACCATTCGGAGTTTTCAAGGGAGCTTACGGGAAACAAAGATACTGACCTGAAATTCAGCCGCCATATGAAAATTTACTTCGGTTCACTGGCTGAGAAAAAGCGGGCGCAAAACCAGAAGCCCATACTTCTCCAGACTGTTATAAGGGACACTGGCGAAGTATTTAACGACATCTCCATGCCTATTTACATTAAAGGCAAACACTGGGGAGCGCTTATAAGCGGTATAATGCCGGAAGAAATCAAGAAATAGACTGTTCGATCGGGCGGAGATTCTCCGCCCTTTTTTTATCTGAAGCTGAAACCGTTAAGCTCAAAAAGTTTCTTAAGCCCTTCCAGACCCGTTTCGTAAGGTAGGCTGCCTATCTCTTTTTCAGGTCCTCTTATTGCAACGGATCTGGGGGAAATCGGGCGCCAGACATCATAGGAATAAGCCCTGTTAAAGCTCAGTGTGGGCACTCCCACTGCCTCAGCAATATGCAGCGTTCCTGTCGAGTTGCCTATGAACATGGAAGCATGGCTCAAAAACGCAGCAAGAACAGGCAGAGGCATATTCGGAGCCATAGGACAGATAACACCGGATGCAGAGATTATTGCCTCCACTTTTTCATTCTCACCGGGGCCTGATATGAAAACAGGTCTGAATTCAGAATGTTCTGCAATATAAGCCGTGAGTGCGGCAAATTTATCCGCAGCCCAGCATGAGCGGGGTTTTGTGAAGTTGCCCGGATGAACAACGGCAAATTTATCGTTCTTGTTTATTCCCATCTTCTCCATTATCTCTTCTGCTGTTTTCATGTCTGTATCAGAAAAGGCTATGGAAAGCTTGTAGTCAAACTCTGTACCAGCATCGAAATATTCGGCAAACTGCCTGTAAATATCGAGCATATGATCCTTGTTTACACCCACATTTATCATTTCAGTATAAAATTTCTCACAGTTTTCATTGTATGATGAAACCCGTCTCTGCGCCCCGGAAAGCCGTGTAAGCCAGCCGGCAGAGGTGGAGCGGCTGGGATTGAGGTCTATACAGAGATCCCACTTTCTTCCGAAATATGTTCTTATGAAAGGGAGGAGATTTCTTGCTATTTTCTTTTTGGGAAAGACAATTATTTTATCAAGCTCCGGTACTGTACCCGCCAGTTCCGCAACAAAGTCACTCAGAACAATGGTTATATGAGCATCCGGATATTTTTTGCGCAAAGCTCTTATAAAAGCTGTGGAAACAACAAAATCCCCTATTTTACCTATCCATACCAATAAAATATTCTCAGGCATCCCCTCACCCTATAAAAAAACGTAATGAACCGAAAAAATAATAAACACTAATCAGCGGAAACTCAAGATTAAAGGAACCTTCCTGCTCAATGAATTTTCTTAAGGTCTTCCTTTACTCCTTCATAGACATCCACTGTTCCGTCCTTGAACTTGACAGCAGCGTCCTTCGCCTCGGAGGGCAGTTCCTTAGCCCCTTCTTTTGTTTCTTTCCATTGCTGCTTCGCTTCTGGTTTGGCTTTATTATATTCCCGCTTAAAGCTGTCCCCGAACTCACGGGTCATGGAACACCCTGAGAGCAGAAAAGCCGCCAAAATGACTGCTGTTATGTTCTTTTTCATACTCCCCTACACCGGGTTTACTGCGGCTCCGGATTTGAATGCTTCCTGCTCAACGGCAAGAGCCACGGCATCATGCACTTTTCTGTCCAGGATGTTGGGCACAAGGTCACCGTCCAGAGCAAAAGAGGCAATGGTCTTTGCAGCAGCAATCTTCATCCGGTCATTAATGGTTTTTGCTTTGGATGAGAGCGCCCCTTTGAACAGGCCGGGAAATGCCAGCGCATTATTAACCGACTTTCCGTCGGCAGCGAATATCGCGCCGGATTTAACAGCAAGCTCCGGGTCTATCTCAGGATTAGGGTTAGAAAGCGCCAGAACCACTTGTCCGGGCTGTATCATCTCAGGCTTAATGAGATCAGGGCAGCCGGTGGTCGCTATTACGATTTTAGAGTTTTTCATTACCCCCGCAAGATCCGTAGGCGCGCCGCCAAGCTCACTGAACAGTTCTTTTGCCTGTGCATTGAGATCCGTTCCTATAAGCTTGGTCACCCCGTAAGCCTTGAGCAGCTTGAAGATACCTGTTCCGGCTGCGCCGAGGCCTATGAAGCCGACACTGGACTGATGAAGGTTAAGGAAGGTGTACTTGGCAATATTCAGAAGAGCCGCCAGAACAACAACCGCCGTTCCGTGCTGGTCGTCATGCATAACAGGAATATTAAGCATATTCTGGAGCCTTTCCTCTATTTCGAAGCACTCCGGCGCCTTTATATCCTCAAGTTTGATCGCCCCGAAAGTGGGCGCAATGTTTTTTACTGTTTCTATAATAACTTCCGAATCATGGGATTCGATAAGAATCGGCACTCCGTTTATATCCGCAAGACGGCTGAAAAGAAGCGCCTTGCCTTCCATAACAGGCATCCCCGCAACAGCGCCAATATCGCCGAGACCGAGGATAGCCGTTCCGTTGGTGACAATGGCCACATTATTGGGGATGGTTGTGAACCTGTCAGCCAGCGACTTATCGGCGGCTATCTGTTTACATATTGAGGCAACTCCCGGTGTATAGACTATTTTAAGGTCGTCGATGGTCTCCACAGAAACAGTGGGCACAACCTTCACCTTGCCCCCCTGATGGTATTCCTCAACTATATCCTTAACTGCTATTATCTCTATGCCTTCAAGTTTTTCCACCTCTTTGAGGATTGCCTTAAGCTGCTCCTCACCGTCGGTATAAACATCCAGATCCCGTATTTTATAGCCTTTACCTATGTGGACAGACTTTATCTCGCCGAACATACCGTCCATACTGCCCACAAGGGAGGTCAGTCTGCCGAGGTAGCCGGGTTTATCGCTGATTTTCACTCTGATCGATTTTATGGTTTTATTTGAATACTCAAAAAGCATTGATTCCTCCTATTTGGTTTCCTCATCGACAAAACGTTCCCACGTTTCCGATTCATAATCCCTGCACCTTGTTTTAGCGTCCTTCATGAAACGCCCGGTGACAGCACAGCGCATTTTCCATGAGCCTTTCAGTTCGGCCATCTTAATTTTTCTCAGATGAACGCAGGTAAGGCACTTTATCTCTTTTTCACTCATTATCTTCCGCATCAATTTTTAATAAAGGATATGCCATGTCATATCCTCTGTAAAGAGAATTGATTGCATGATTATACCCGTGCAGGTATTATAACGGCGAGAGAATTTCAGGGTGAATAATGAGCATAGCAGATTATCTTTTATCAGTCAAAAAACTGAACAACATAGGCCGCTGGGCCAGCGATTTCATGCACAGACGGGCTTCCGTGGCGGAGCATTCCTTCTCCGTGGCTCAGATAGCACAGCTTCTCGGTATCATGGAGGAGAACGCCGGAAACAGGATAGACTGGGGCAGACTTTACAAAAAAGCCCTTAACCACGATGTTTCCGAAGCTTTTACAGGGGATATTCTCAGCCATGTGAAACACAGAACGGAAAAGATGAAGCACATGGTGGAGGAGATAGAGGTTCTCATCGCAGAAGACATGCTTCTGAGCTCTTTCAGTGAGCCGTACAGAGGTGTTTTCCGGGATATACTCTTTGACGGCAAGGATTCCTCAATCGAAGGCAGAATCCTGAAATACGCAGATAATATAGACGCTGTTCTTGAATGCCTTTATGAAAAAAACCTCGGCAACAAATCACCGTTTGAGGAAAAATATTATGAAATACTCCGCAAACTTGAAGGCTCTGACCTTATAAGCGTTAAGATTTTTCTGCGGGATATTCTGCCTGATCTGGAAAAACGCGCATAAATAAAACAGACTCTGCTTTTCACCCGCATCAGTGAGCCAGCGGCATAAAAAGCAACTGATAAATGAGCTGATTTTCATAATAAAACACTTATTCGACTGGACATGGATGATGAAGAGTTGTATCATTAGTTCATAAGACTTTCCCGGAGGTTGCTATGACTCCCAAACTCACCGCAGAAATGCGGCATCTGTGCCCGGCAAAAGGTTTCATCTACGTCTGGCAGATGCCTGTCAGGTTCAGTCACTGGCTTAATGTAATCTGTATAACGATCCTCATCAGCACAGGGCTTTACATCCATTTCCCATTCTTCACCTATGACAACGCACTTACCGAACCATACGTCATGGGACAGATGCGGTTTATCCATTATGTTGCCGGCATGGTGTTCACATTCAGCGTCCTGCTCAGGGTGGCTTATGTAATAGTAGGCAATCAGTACGCCAACTGGCGCACCTTCTACAATCCTTTTAACAAAAAGGACAGGGAACTTATAATCCAGTACCTGAAATACTACGCCTTCATGGAAAAACACCCGAAACACATAATAACCCACAACCCCATGGCACAGTATGCCTACCTGGCGATTTTCCTTATATTCTTCTTCCAGATACTCAGCGGCTTCTACCTCTGGTCTCTCAATGACCCGAACGGAACCCTCCACGGCATGCTTAGCTGGTTCAGCCTCATAGGCAACGTTCAGTACATCAGAATGATGCACTACTTTGTAGTGTTTCTTATAGCAACTTTCCTTGTGGTGCATCTGTATGCCGCCGCTCTTGTGGATTTCAGAACCCGTGCAGGGGATATAAGCTCCATCTTCTCCGGATGGAAAACAGACGTTTCAGACGACTAAAACAACCTCAGTCACTCATAACAAAAAACAAAAGCCGCTTCTTACGGAGCGGCTTTTTTTATAAGCAAACTGTTTAAACGTTTTATCAAGAAGCAGGTTATTATTTTCCTCTGGCAGCTTCGTCAACAGATTCGTAAACTTCAAAAACCTGATCAAGCTTCATAAGCTTGAGAACCTTGTCTATTCTTTCGGGAACATTTACCAGACGCAGAACGCCGCCGTACTCCTTCATACTTTTAAGCCCCTCAAGGAAAGTGGCAAGCCCGGATGAATCCATGTACACAACTTTGTCAAGATCCACCACAAGCACATTTATCTTTGCTCTGGCAACTTCGGCAAGCTTAGCCCTGATCTCAGATGAAGTGAGTATGTCGACCTTTCCGGCGACTTTCAGAACTTTAAACTGGCCGTAATCTTCAGTGTGTATCTTCATCATACCCCCTCGTGAAACTGAAAGCATACTTCTGTAAATATAATATCATTAAACATGCAATAACGGAACAGGTTAACACCTGCCCCTCCTTTATTATCGTAAACGGAGATGAAAACATTAACAGCAAAATATAAAAAAGGCAAATAACAGAGTATGATTACACCATTATTTGCCTGAGAACAACTTATTTTCTTAACACAAGCCAGACGTAAAGTTCCTTCGTTTTCGGGTCAAGCCATTCATCGCGTATTTCAAAATCACTTAATACCTCTTCTGCCTGATGGCGGGAAAGGGTGGAAACTTTGCTCTGATAATATTTAAGCGTCTGTGTATCCACATTCAGCTTTTCTATATTCACTTCAGAACTGACAATAACTTTTATGCTTCTGGCAAGGTCATTCTGCGCAAGAGCTTTTGCCACTCTGCGCTGGGCTGCTATGCCGCCTCTGGCCTGCTGCTTTGCTATACCGACAGCACCTATATAACCGTCCATATTAGGCGTGGCAAACCACACAGGAAAGCCGTTCTGCATGGGATATTTCGTCACCGGACCCAGATTGTCCTTGTCCACAGGTCTGTTTGCATATTCCGGTTTGGGTATCTCCGGAGCCTTTTCAGCCGCAGGCGCGGGTGTGGGAGCAGGAACAGACGGTTTCTCCATGCCTTCAAGCCCTGTACCCTGACCGCTGACCTCTTTATCAAGCTCTTTAAAAGCATCATCAGCCCTATTCTGCTGAACCTGTTTTGTATTATGTACGGCCGGCTTCGGAGCTTCAGTCTTGGAAGCCATGCATCCGGCAAATGTCAGTGAAACCGCAACAGCGGCTATGGTTTTAAGCATTACAACCCCCTGATTTTTCAGTCAAAGTATCTGTACGTAGGCAATACATCCGTAACCTTTACAATGTATCTTCTGGCTTCGTCATATTCCAGCTTAGCCCTGAGATAGTCATAAACAGCGGCAGGAGCCATGCCGTTTATAATCCCCGCTGCCGTTGTTACATTGTACCTGTTTTTCCCTGCATTACGCCCGTTAAAAGCGGAAGCAACGTTCCCTGCGCCTGTATTATAAGCCGCAATTGAGCAGTAGAATCTGCTTTCCGGGTGGTTAACCGCCTTAAGGTATCTGTAATACAGTATGTGCAGATACGCTGTGCCTGCCCTTATATTATTGTCGGTATTAAAAAGATATGAAGGAGTAAGTATCAGCGGTTTGCCCATGAGAAGCTGTGCCACATCTTTTCCGGCGGATGTCGGCACAATCTGCATAAGTCCGTATGCAGGAATATGTGACTGGGCGACCGGATTAAATGCGCTTTCAGTCTGTATCACGGAGAAAACCAGCGAAGGCTGTATTTTAAACTCCTTTGAGTATTTCTGGACAGAAGGATTAAGCTGCTCAGCCTTATTTCTGTATGTTTCAGGAGGAAGCTTGCCCTGCATTATAAAAACAGTTTCACCCGTCTTTGAAGGTTCTGTCTTAACCTCCGCATTCTCTTTAAGTTTTTCTGCCGCCAGATCTATATCTTTTTTTGCGGGGTTTTCCTTGCCGGTGATGGCGCTGCCGATCACACTTTCATTCCCCACATTCCCGGTAGCTATGTTTTTTAGCTTCTCGCGGGCTTTTTCATCGGTTTTTTTTGCAGGAACATACCGCTGAAAGGCCGTTGCCTTATCCACACCAAGCATATCCTTCATGAGGGCATCAAGCTCTTTTTCCACGGCAGAGTAATCCCTGCCTATCACCTCAAGACGATATGTTCCGTTTTCAAAGTCAACCACCTTCTTTTTTTTCAGTCCGTCAGTATATTCCACCCATTTTGTGGGTGTGCTCATCTCGGCTTCGTTCCACTGAGTGAGAATGTCTTTCCTGTAGGCTGCGTACTCTTCATTAATTATGCGTTTGTATTCTGTAAATTCTTTTTCAAGCTCTTCCTTATAAGTGTCAAAGCTTTTTTTCTCGTCACTGAAACCATTGTCCATACTCTCTTTAAAATCATCAAACCCTTCTGCAAAGGCAAAGGAGGCAAAAAGCATAACAGCCGCGAGGTAAAAAAGTTTTTTCATTATTCAAGCACCATCCATACATAAAGTTCGCTGGTCTGAGGGTCTGTCCAGAACTCTCTCACGGCAGCCTTAACCGTATTCCCCTGCACAGTGTGTATGCTGTAGGAATCGATTGTTGTTGAGGCAGCGCCCAAAGAAGACGCATGTGATTCCAGCACAGTAATATTCTGCACCTGAACGCCAAGCTGTGCCGCTATGGAGTCTATGGCTCTGGAAACTGCCAGCTTGCGCTGTGCATCAAGGCCGCGGATATGCTCTTTGGCTATACCAACGCCTCCTATCCTGCCGCCGTCAGACGGTTTCCACAGCCATTCAGGCTTCTGCACCGGCACGGGCGCTGTAACAGTCTGCGGTGCACAGGCGTATATAAAGCTCATTAATATGATTAAGACAATGAATTTAGAGGTTTGTTTCATAAAAGTGTCCTTACAGCGGGGATTCCCTCTTTAAAGATCTTAAAGAGCGGGCATGATACAGGGTTTAAACAATGGGGGCGTAAAAACGCCCCCGGATATTTTACTGGCCGAATTCTTTTGCAATTTCTTTATCAAGCTCTTCGTAGGCTTTTTTAGCCTGGAACTGCTGCCACAGAGCCTGATCGTTTTTGTAGCTTGTCTGAACAGCCTGTTTAGCCTGTTCCTTAACTACAGCAGGGTCAAGGACAACAAGTATCCAGAGATCTCCGCAAGGAGACTGCCAGATGTTTTTCTGTCTGGAGCCGTTGAGAGTTTCGTTGGCAACCTGTTTGGAAACCTGAGAAGAAACTTTGTCAACTGTCTGAGCATCGCCCACACCTGTTACCTGAGTGAAGTTCTTAACCATGTTCTGCACTTTAAGGCTTATGATTCTCGCAAGCTCGTCTCTGCCTGCGGCCATAGCCTCAGTTTTAGCAAACTGCATTCCGGCGGGGCCGACCTTAGCTGAACCGGAAGCGGCAAGACCGCCCTCAAGCTCAGGGCTGAGAACCCATGCGGGAGCACCGTTAAAGCAGGGATCGATAACTTTCGGCGCTTCAGCACTTTTTCCTCCGCAGCCGACAGCAACAAAAGCAACAAACATAACCGCCAAAATTATTCTTTTCATAAATCCTCCTATAGGGTTATTAACGTTCTTTCTGTATCATTGTACCACTTTTAAAAAATAATACATTCCCTCTCCGTATGAAAAAAGGGAAAATTCACTGGATAACCAAAATATAAGGTAATATAAATTATCAGCGATTCATATACATGCGGAGAAATATCATGAAAAAGATCCTATTCCTTGCAGCAGTTTTTACCGTGATCACAGCCACAGCTTTTTCAGTTGATAAAGTCTCTCTTGGAGAGATAGCCTCAGCCGAAGGAAAAGTCAATATCTACAAAGAGAATGAAGTACGCGGAGAAACGTTCCGAAAGAATAACCACAAACTTTTCAAAGGTGACAGAATAAAAACCTCCGGCAAAAGCAAGGCGTTTATAAATTTCAGAGACCAGTCAAAGGTGGTTGTGCTGGAAAAATCAATGCTGACTATAGACGATTTTAAGAAATACTCCCCCGCTGAGGGTAAAGTTGTTTTCAAAATAACCAAAACAAATGAGGCTCAAGGGGTTCAGATTGGCCTTCAGACCACGGTAATCGGTGTTAAGGGCACAACCTTCCTTGTTGAGGTTGAGCCTAATGCAGACGGAATAGGAACCGCCCCTGCCAAAGTTTACCTCAAAGAAGGCGAGCTTGAGTTCACTTCTGTGGAAGGCGAGTTCAAAAGGTATGTGGAGCAGGTTCAGGAGGAATATAACAACTTCGTCAATGAAACCATGAGCGACTATGAAAAATACCTGAGAGAGCAGAATGAGGAGTTCGTGGAATACGTAAAAGAATTCAGCATAAAAGGCGGAACAGCCGTATCAATAGACGGGAACGAAGTAAGGAACATAGAATTCGGTGATGATGTGAACAGCGCTTTCAGAGAGCTTGACCTCTTTTCCTCGCGCATAAATGTTCAGGGACAGACACAGAAGAAAGAGATCATAAAACCTGTTCGTCCCCCCAAGTCAGACAACAGCAGCAAATAAACGGCTGAAGCGTGTATCAGCCCATAAACTTAAGTATATAGGAAACGAGAAGCGCGGGCTGGTCCTCCTGAGCCAGATGACCGGCCTGCGGAATCGTGACAAGCTCAGAGGTTTTTATTTTTCTGCTGAGCTCAATCCCCCTTTCCACTGGAATCCACTGGTCGCTTTCTCCCCAGAGCAAAAGCACAGGAACTTTAATTTCATGATAGAACGCTTCGGCCTCGTCAGTATATTTCCTGTCTGATTGTGCTATCTGACGGTAAAAAGCTGCCTGCCCTTCTTTTCCTAACCAAGGCTTCTTGATTTCCTGCAGAGTTTCCCTTCCTATTGGAGTATAGGTCGCTCCTTCAATATATCTCGTCAAAACCGCATCGTGAATGTAATCGGGAAGTCCGCTGAAAGCAGGTTCATGATTTGCCACGTGGCTGAAAAACGGTGACCCCCAAGGGGAAACAGCCACAGGGTCGATCAGGAGTATTTTCTGAAACGGCTGTCTGTTCAGCAGATGCGCTCTCAACACCGTCGCACCACCGAAATCATGCCCGACTATTTTAGGGTTATCCAGTTTCCAGAAATCAATCAACTCTTTAAGAATAACGTTCTGAACACCCAGAGAGACATCTCCTTCTGATTTTTCGGACATGCCGTATCCGAGCAGGTCATAGTAATAAACCGTAAACCACTGACTCAGGGCGGGAATCACTTTGCGCCAATTGTATGATGACCACGGTGTGCCGTGTACAAGGATGAGCGGCTCCCCCTCTCCTTTTATTTCATATTTTATTGTGCCGTATGAAGAATGATATTCATATTCCAATTCTGGCTGCATACCAACTCCTTGAAAAAAAAGTAATTGCGCTCTAGAAAGTGTTCTGAGAACTTCATCGAATTTTTTTGAATATAATGAATACGGCAGCCTAATCGGGTAAAGGCTGCCGCTACTTATCTTTAAGGATATTAAGAATATCCAAAAGCTCTTTTTTAATATCTTCCGGGGAAACAGGAGTCTGTGAAACCTGCGCCTGCGCCTTCATCGGTTCGTTCAAAACCTTGTTAAGCTTTCTGCGCACACCTTCAATGGTAAGCTTTTCTTCATAAAGCATACGTTTCAGGGAAAAGATCAGGTCAAGGTGTTTTTTGGTATAAAAACGCTGTCCGCCTCCTGATTTAACAGGACGGAGCTGTTTAAATTCCTTCTCCCAAAAACGCAGCACGGAGGATTTGAGCTCCGTTATCTCGCAGACCTCGCCTATTTTGTAGTAAAGCTTATCAGTCATTTACCTCGTCTTTGAATATCTGGCTGGGTCTGAAAACCACAACAGTGCGGGGTTCGATAACAGTTTCCACGCCTGTTTTAGGGTTTCTGCCGATTCTTCTGCCTCTCTTTTTTACTTCAAAGTTGCCGAAGCCGGAAATTTTGACGTTGTTCTTATCAAGGATATTGCCCCTGATTGCATCAAAAACTTCATCCACTACTTTGGAAATGTCCTTCTTGGTAAGTCCAAGCTTTTCGTGTACGGTTTCGACGATGTCAGCTTTTGTCATAACAGCCTCCCTTATAGACAAAATTATAATAGCCTTTTATTTACAGTCAATTACTTTTATCTGTCGAAGGTACGAGCCGCGTATTTTCCGCATTTGCCTTATTATAGGAAACGAAATTGCGTGCTTTTTCGGCAGTCGTACAGCAAACTGTTATATTATATACACTATTTTCAATTTTTACCTGTTTAATTGCAGCGGGAATATTATTTTTTTGCACAAACTCAATAGCCTGCTCTTTATCTGACAAATCGGCAACAAACTCCACACCGCGTCCTGCGATCTGAGTTTTTGAACCGGGTACAAGCCTGTAAACTCTCCATGCGGTGGTTTCCGATGATGAAACAAGCTTCTCAGTACCCTTAAGACCGGCTCTCTCCGCATTGGCAAGGATAGTGTATCTTTTTGCAGAATTAACATTTTCAAATTCGATGCTGTATATTTTCTCAGGGATTGACACCGGCAAAGCAGCAATCTTCGCAGGTGCAGGTTTAGGAGCTTCCGGCTGTCCGGCGGGTTCTTTCTGAGCCGCCGCTGGTTTCTGAGGTTCAGGAGTCTTCCTCATTTCCGCAGGTTTGGGCTGCTCTGCTGGTTTTGGAACGGGCTGCGTCTTCACAGGCTCAGGTTTCGGAGCAGGAGCCGCGGCGGGCTTAGGCTCTTCCTTTTTAGTTTCCGCAATGGGGCCAGCACCGACAGCACGGCTTTCCTCTCTGCCCACTGCGACATAGGTTCCCCTTGCGATAGCGGTCTTTCTTGGCAGGGGTTCGGTGGTAACATCAAGAGATTTTACCGCAACAGCAGGCAGTTCGGGTGCAGTGCTTTCTTCCGGCTCAGGTTCGGGAACATACTCGGACTCTATGACAACCGTGGTTTCCTCGGCATTTTCATCCAGAAAAACTATTTCGCCTATTTTGGTATATCCTTCTCTTTCAAGCCGTGTTTTTGGCGGAGGCGCTGCTCCGTCAGTGGATGTTTTTTCCGAAATCGGTTTAACGAGGTCGGCAGGTGTTGTGCCTGTATTATAATAAAAATAGGAGACTGCTCCGGCGCTCAGAGTGAGCAGGAGGGCGGCCGCGTATACCGGACTGAGCAGTCGGCGGGGTTTCGGCCTTGTTTTATTCTGCGCGGGAGCAAGGACAAGCTGTGTGAACAGCTCGTCCTCTATCTCTCCGTGCATCAGACGGTGAATGTCTGAAAAGCTTTTATCATGATATTTAAGTAAATTAATTCCGCTCATCAAATATTTGCGGAGCTTATGCCCCTTTCTGCTCCTCGATAATTTTCTCCATCAGGTGAGTGGGAACCTCTTCATAACGGCAGAACTCCATGGTGAACATGCCGTGTCCGCCTGTCATGCTTCTGAGATCCGGCGCATATGCCAGAACCTCAGCCATAGGCACTTCGGCGCGGATATGCTGTCCGTTTGCCTGAGGTTCAACGTTTGCTATGCGCCCTCTTCTGGAGTTAAGGTCGCCGATCACAGTACCAGTTGTATCATCAGGAACGAAAACGTCAAGGTTCATAATCGGTTCCAGAAGAACAGGCTTGCATTCGGCAGCAACTTTTTTAAATGCCATGGAGCCTGCTATCTTAAACGCCATCTCTGATGAGTCCACTGAATGGTATGATCCGTCGTACAGACTGACCCTGAAATCAACCAGCGGGAAATCGGCAAGAATCCCTTCTCTGGATGCTTCATATATACCTTTTTCCACAGCAGGTATATAGTTTCTCGGAACAGCACCGCCGACTATGTTGTTTGCAAACTCAAAACCGCTGCCTCTGGGCATAGGCTCTATCTCTATCCAGACATCGCCGTACTGGCCTCTGCCGCCGCTCTGTTTTTTATACTTGCCCTGCCCTTTGGCTTTGCCGCGTATGGTTTCCATGTAGGGAACCTTCGGTGTTTTAAGCTCAACCTGAACGCCGAACTTATTCTGGAGCCTTTCGGCTACAACTTCTATATGCATCTGCCCCATACCTTTAAGAAGCTGCTGTCCGGTCTGTTCACTGCGTTCCACACGGATTCCCATATCCTCTTCCATCAGACGGTGAAGACCGGATGAAACTTTGTCTTCATCATCTTTGGACTTGGGAACAATGGAATAAGCCAGCACAGGCTCATTGAGATCCGGTTTGGGGAAGACCACTTTCTTTTTGCCGCCGCACAGGGTGTCAAAAGTGTCGGTGTACTTAAGTTTATTCACCATAACTATCTGACCTGCAACGGCTTTGTCAATCTTAATGTGGTTTTTGCCCTGAAGAAGATAAAGCTGGGCTATGCGCTCTTTCTCCTCTTTATTGGTGTTGTAGACCTCTGAATCACTCTTCATCTCACCGGAGAAAATCCTTATGAGAGAGAGCTTTCCGGCAAAAGGATCTATGAAAGTTTTAAATACGAACGCTGATAACTCCGCCTCATCCGGAACCGCTATAAAATCTTCGCCGCTCTCAATATTTTTAGCGATTTTATACTCCCTCTCAAGGGGTGAGGGAAGGTATTTGATTATGGCTTCCAGAAGGAGCTTGCTGCCGATATTCTTCACTGCGGAGCCGCACAGCACAGGGATAAACTGCTTGCGGATTGTGCCTTCACGCAGCCCCTTTTCTATTTCTTCTTCCGTAAGTTCTTCGCCTTCGAGGAATTTCTCGATGAGTTCATCGTCAGTTTCGCTGACAGCCTCAAGGAGCTTGCCTCTGTATTTTTCAGCCTCTGCCGCATACTCGGCGGGAATATCCTCCACCTTGTACTGTGCGGTGGGTTCCGCCGGATAAATGTATGCTTTCATTTTTACAAGGTCTATAATGCCTTTAAAATCATTCTCTTTGCCTATGGGTATAAAAATGGGGAGAGGAACAACATTGAAAGATTTTTCTATATCGCCCAGAGCACGGAAAAAGTCCGCCCTGTCCTTATCCATTTTATTTACGAAGACAACTTTAGCCAGATCGTTGTCATCAGCATACTGCCAGACTCTCTGGGTTTCCGCTTTAACGCCGGTAATAGCGCTTGCGATAACCACAGCACCGCCGACAGCAGTCACTGCCGCCTTGGTTTCATGAAGGAAGTTGGAGTAACCGGGAGTGTCCACAATGTTTATAAGGTGCTTGTTCCATTCAATGGAGGATACTTTGGAGTGGATTGACAATTTTCTCTTTATCTCAACAGGATCAAAGTCCATAAAGCTGGTTCCGTTTTCGACACTGCCGATACGGTTTACTGCGCCAGCGTTGAAGAGAATAGCTTCCGCCAGACTGGTTTTGCCCGCACCTCCGTGGGAGATGAATGCCACATTTCTTATTCTGCCAATCTCCATTTCTACCTCCGAACTGCTTGTTTATAAGATTAAAACCACAGACACCGCCTGCGGGTAAAATTAACTTATGAGCAAAGAGGCTGTCAAAAACTCAATAAAACAGCAGGGACAGGCAATTAATCCCTATCCTGACTAAGTTTATCAGAGTTTGAGGGAAATTCAATGCTTTGAAGCGGATTTTTTTTATTTATCTGTTTGTTATATTATGCCATCATAGGTAAATTGCATTTCAGGTAATTATCAGGCTTATTTTTGAGAACATTTCATCGCTGAAACTTTCAAAATCATTTAGTAGTGTATTAAGCAAAAGGAGATATTAATGAACTCACAAGGCAACGGCACGGGCGGGAGCCCTTGGGGCGACGAGAAGTTTGACTTCAAGATCAAAAAGCCCGACATCAAGCTGCCCGGAGCGTCGTTTATCGGCCTCATCATTGTGGCGGTCTATTTCGCCAGCGGCTTTTTCATTGTCGCTGCGGATGAGCAGGCGGTTATCAAACGCTTCGGTGTTATTAACCGCATAGTAAGTGCTGGTCCCCATTATCACATGCCGTACCCCTTTGAAACTGTTGACAAGGCAGTGGTCACTCAGGTTCACAGAATTGAGATCGGTTTCAAGACAGGTACGCGCGGCGGGTATCAGGAAATTCCCAAGGAATCACTTATGCTCACGGGGGATGAGAACATTGTCAGCATCGCACTCAGCCTCCAGTACAGGATAACTGATATTGAAAGCTATCTGTACAACGTAAACAATGTTGAGATAACTATCAAAGACGCTGCCGAATCAGCAATCAGAGAGGTTGCGGGCAGAGAGATGATAGACGACATCCTCACAGTAGGCAAAGGCAGAATCCAGAACGAAACACAGAAGATTCTTCAGGACATGCTTGATTACTACAAAACAGGCGTAACCATTGTTGCTGTTCAGCTTCAGGATGTTGAGCCCCCCGTTGAGGTTGTGGATTCATTCAAAGATGTTGCAAGCGCGAGAGAGGATAAAAACAGGTTCATAAACGAGGCGGAAGCCTACAGAAATGAGCTTATCCCCAGAGCCAGAGGTCAGGCGGAATCAATGATTCAGGAAGCAGAAGCCTACAGAAAGGAAAAAGTTGAACAGGCTCTCGGTGATACCTCAAGGTTTAACCAGATTCTTGCCAGCTACTCCAAATCGCCTTCTGTCACTAAAAAGAGGATGTATTTTGATACCATGGCGGAAGTCTTTAAGGGCAACCAGAAATATATATTCGATGACAGCATAGAAAACATATCGCCCCTCCTTGGGCTTGACGCTATCAAAGGAGGTCTGGCGAAATGAAAAAGGAACTTCTGATACCGGTAATTTTAATAGCGGCTTTTGTCGCGTTTAAGTCTCTGTTCATCATTGTGGATGTGACCGAGCATGTTGTCATAACCCAGCTCGGAAAACCTGTTAAGAGCCACTCAACACCGGGGCTCTATTTCAAAATGCCCTTCATACAGAAGGCCATTTTTATGTCCAAAAAGCTTATTGAGTATGACGCAAGCTCATCCGAAATACTGACAAAGGACAAGAAAGCCCTTGTGATAGACAATTACTGCCGCTGGAGAATAGCAGACCCGCTTAAGTTCTACCTCACGGTAAGGGACTACAGGAGCGCTTTCCACAGGTTGGATGACATTATTTACTCCGAAATGAGAAACGAACTCGGCAAGCATGACCTCATTGACGTTATAAAAACCAACAGAGGCATGATAATGGCTAATGTCACCACTCTTTCCAGAGAAAAAGCCCTTGAATACGGTATAGACATTCACGATGTCCGCATTAAGCGCGCTGACCTGCCCACTCAGAACGAAAAGGCAGTATATGAGCGTATGAAGGCTGAGCGTAACAGGATAGCCAAACAGTACCGCTCAGAGGGCATGGAGGAGTCACAGATTATTAAAGCTACCACTGAGAAGGAAAGAGCAATAATAATCGCCGAGGCTTACCGCAAGGTTGAGGAGATAAAAGGTAAAACCGACGCTGAGGTCATTAACATCTATGCAAGCGCGTATAACAAGGATCCGCAGTTCTATGAGTTTTATAAGTCTCTTGAAGTGTACAGGAATGTCCTTAATGACAACAGCACAGGATTTTTCCTCACAACAAATAATAAAATGCTGAGGCTGCTCCAGAAAGGCGAATAACCGATTAAAAGCAGATGATGTAAAGAATCAGAGCCCTTCGCTCCCTTAACGGACGAAGGGCTTTTTTAATTATCTGCACGGAACGCGGAATGTTCCGTCCAGTTCTTTATTTGAAAGTACAAAGTCGTAACCCACATTGTTTGCCGCATCGCAGAAGACTTCAACAGGAAAGACATACTCAACGCCGAATACAGGCTTGCCTTTCTGTATGAACGGATAGAGGAGATCGCACTCATTTGTTTCAAAGCATTGCTCAGAGACAGCAAAATCAAAAATATCCGCAAGATCAGCAACCTGAACAAAATTGTTCCGCAATCCTATTGCAAGCCCACGCCTGTGTGCGGCTTCGGCCAGAAAACGGTTGAACACAAGCTGGTCGTCATAAGTTATTTCAAAGCCTGTGTCCTCTCTGTATCCGCCCACTCTGTCAGCATCCACAGCATCACAGCCTTTCGTCACTGCCAGTTCAAGGCGCGCTTCCATCAGCGGTGCAAGCTTCTTAACGTTCCGCACATCAAGCCATCTCTGCCCTTCCCAGTCAGGCAGGGTGTTTCCTGTGAGTTCAGGAGGGAAAGCCGCCGCATCAGGCCGCCAGTCCTCAACCGTTCCCGCACTGAAATAGCATATAACCTTTTTGCCCTCCGAATGCAGAAGCTGAATCATTGAAGCATCCGTGTTGAACAAATCTATCTCGTAGACCGCCGCATCGTCATATTTAACAAGCTCACCCTGAAGCTGGATATGCCAGCTTTGGCCGGGTGAAGGCTGCCAGCGCTCAGGCATAGCTTCCTTTTCATCTTTCTTCCAGAAGCAGGATGAGAGCAGAACAGCCAGAAAAATAAGAAAACTATTCCTTAACACAAATCGCATCAAGCTCCACCAAAACCCCTTTGGGCAACGCTGAAACCTCTACAACTGCTCTTGCAGGTCTGTGACCGGAGAGCTCACGGGCGTAAACTTCGTTAAACTCAGCAAATTTGCCCATATCCCTTATATATACCGTAACCTTGGCAATATCAGTGACGAGGAAACCCGCATCACGCACTATTGCAATAAGGTTGTGAATAGCTTTTTCCGCCTGAGCCTCAACTGTTTCGCCAACTACAGCTCCGGTTTTCGGATCGAGGGGAATCTGGCCGGATACAAAAAGCATATTCCCGGCGGAGGTGGCCTGAGAGTAGGGGCCGATGGCAGCGGGCGCGTTGTCTGTGGTAACTGTTTTCATGCTACACCTTTAATCCTTTTATTATTTTCCATGAAAGAATATATCCTTCCCCGTCGCCTGCAAGGGAAAAAAACTTGTCATACTCAGTATTATCCCTGAAAAGATACCTGTAGAAGCTGTCTGTGGAGAAAACAGACATAACCTCCGCACTGGTGGTGTCTGAAAGAACCTCTTCCGTGCGGATATTCACAAACAGATTGCTCATTGTGTTGAACAGCGTGGAGTACCATCTGCCCAGCTTGTCACGCACGGGGATTCCCGTTGCCGCACTGAAAGCGGCGAGCATATCCCTCCCCTGTCTGTCGTAAACAGTTGGGTAAACAGCAAGTATCACAGAACCGCCAACATTCAGGCAGCCGTGGACTGCGTATGCCGCATCGTGCACCGGCTGAAAGCGGAATGTACCGCCGAGTGAAATAACCAGATCCGTTTTAAGTTTTCTTAAAGTAAACGAAAGGTTCCTGTCAATGCGTACAGGATTTATGCCTTCGTAGTTTATCATCTTCAGGTCAGTGAGAGCGGAAACGCTTCTGAAACCCTTGTTATCAACAAGGTAACGGGCTGTTACAAAATCATTGAACGAAAGATCCACAACACCGGACACCCCTAGATTGACCGAGGTGTCTATTCCGTCCAGAAGTTTATAATAAGTAAGGTGAATATCTTCCATCCCTGCATAACTCAAATGACTATCTCCAAAAACCTTTTTTCTTTACACCGCCGTATGTTTCGTATATCCTTAACCCGTTGAAACCCCTGCTCCCGCTTTGTGCGCGGCGGGTTTCTTCCGGTTAAAATATCTTTTATTAGCAAAAATATCAATAGAGAGGATATACACGTCTGATGCATGTTAACGATATATTATCAATGATTGAAAAACAAAGGGAAGAAGTTGAGAAAGAACTGCTTTTGAATCTTGATTCAGACGTCCAGATGGTGAACGAAGTTGCGTCATATGTTTTTGAAAGCGGCGGCAAAAGACTTCGCCCGGTTTTTTTAATCCTCTCTTCGCTCCTCTGCGGGTATGACGGCCCCAGAACAGCGGCACTCAGCGGTGTTGTGGAGTATATACACACCGCAACCCTGCTCCATGACGATGTTATAGACGGCGCAATGTACAGAAGAGGCCGCAAAAGCGCAAATACCGTCTTCGGAAACGACATAACAGTCCTCTGCGGTGACTTTCTCTATTCCAGAGCGTTTATGAATCTGGTGAAGGACGGAAACCCCGAAATACAGATGACTCTCGCCGTGGCTGCCAGAACCATGAGTGAAGGGGAAGTCTTCCAGCTTATCAAAACTGCCGACATCAGAATCACCATAGACGACTACCTCAAGATCATAAACAGCAAGACTGCCGTTCTCTTCTCCTCCTGCTGTGAAATAGGCGCCCTCCTCGGCGGACAGGATGAAAACAAACGCACAGCCCTGCGTGACTTCGGCAAAAATCTGGGTATAGCTTTCCAGATGAGCGATGATATACTCGACTATCTGGGTGATGAAGCCAAAACAGGCAAAAAACCCGGCACAGACCTTAAGGAAGGAAAAATCACCCTGCCCGTGATCGTTCTTCTGGAAAATGCATCAGAGGATGAGAAAGTTAAGGTGCGCGAAATAATTGTTAACGAAAACTCGGATGATGAAAACCTCGCCTATATTATAGAACTTATGAAAAAGTACGATGTTAAAAGAAAGTCAGAGGAAATACTGGACAGCTATTCCGCAAAAGCCAAGGAGAGCCTGAAACTTTTCCCTGAAAACAAATACAGAGAAGCCCTTGAAAGTCTTGCGGACTATATGATCAAACGGGAAAAATAGATGCTGAAAGAGGCGCGTTTTTACGAGCCGCGGGAAAACAGTTCAGTCAGGTGCGTTCTGTGCCCGCATGAGTGTTTGATAAACAACGGTAAAAGCGGCATATGCCTCATACGCAAAAACATAAACGGCAGACTTTTTCAGACGGCATACGGCGAGCTGGCCGCATTAGGCATTGACCCTGTTGAAAAAAAACCTCTGTACCACTTCCATCCAGGAAGCTCTATATTGAGCATTGGTACAAACGGGTGTAATTTCAGGTGTGATTTCTGCCAGAACTGGCACATAAGCACCGCTGAAACCCCCAGAAAACAGACCACCCCGGCAGAACTGGCCGCAGAAGCGGTGCAGACAGGCAGCACAGGCATTGCCTTTACTTACAATGAACCAACCATATGGTATGAATTTGTTTACGACTGCGCTGCCGAGTTCAAAAAACAAGGACTGAAAAACGTGATTGTTTCCAACGGTTATATAAACGAAGCCCCCCTCGCGGAGCTTATACCTCTCATTGATGCCGCCAACATCGACCTGAAAGGCTTCACTGAGAAGTTCTATAAAGAAACACTGGGCAGCCTTGAACCCGTGAAAAGAACGATCACCGCTCTTTATGAATCCGGCGTTTCTGTTGAAGTCACCAACCTTTTAATCCCCGGTAAAAATGATGATGAACAGGACTTTGAGGCCATGTGCCGCTGGCTTGCCTCAGTAAGCCCTGATATTCCGCTGCATATTTCGGCCTACTTCCCTGCCTATAAATCCACAATCCGCCCTTCGGAGCCTGAAACTGTTATCAGAATGAAGAAAACAGCAGAAAATCACCTGAGATACGTTTATGCGGGAAACATAAAAAATGAAAATAACAGCAGCTTATGCCCGCACTGCAAAACTGTTCTTGTAAGACGAAGCGGTTACGAAGTAAAATCTTTCCTTAAAACTAACAGGTGTCCCGGATGCGGAAAACAGCTTTATTTTTGTGTGTGATACTTTTTACTGCTGCCTGCACCGATAAGTTTGAAAAAAGGCAGTTTTATGCGATGGGAACCCTTGTGGAGATTACCCACAAAAAGGATTCGAGCCTGAAACAGGTCATACGCACCATAAACGAGTATGAGGAGCAGGTTAAATCCTTTGAGGAAAAATACAACAGCGCCCCCGCAGGCTCCGCCTTTGAAATAAGCCCTCTGTGGGAAATACTCTTCAAAAAATCATATGACTACAAAGCTATTTCCAAAGATCGGTTCGATATACGCGCACTCAGCCTCACAGGGCTTTACGGTTTCCCCGAAGGGCCATATGACCTTCCCTCCCCCGAAAGATACGCCGCCGCGACAGACGCTATTAAAAACATGCCTCTGCTTTTTGTGGACGGCAAGCTGGTTAAAGAGGATGAAAGGCTCAGGATTTCCACCGGAGCCTTCTCAAAAGGGATGATAGTTGACAAGGCTGTGGAAGTGATGAAGCAGAACGGAGCCCAGTCAGGCATAGTAAACGCCGGAGGGGATCTTTACGCATTCGGCAAAAAGAATAAATCCCGCTGGAGAGTGGGAATCCGCCACCCTGATGATTCCAACAAGGTTATCTCCACCATATCAATCTCTGACAAGGCTGTAGCCACCAGCGGGGACTATGAACGTTTTTTCATGAAAAACGGCATACGCTACAACCATATATTTGATATGGTCACAATGGAGCCCGCAAGCCTGTACAGAAGCGTAAGCGTAATAGCCGACAACTGCGAAACCGCAGACGGACTTTCCACAGTTTTTTTCCTGCTGCCGGAAGCTGATGCGGCGGAAGCCTGCAAACGCACCGGAACCCCTGTTCTTATATACACCCACGATGACCGTGTTGTAAAACTCTGCGGATGGGAAAGCTTTGAAAATTAAAGCTGCGGATATAGTTGTAATTGCCTTATTGTTCTGCTCTGTATTTTTCATAAAAAATCTGTTTGTCCCGTCCGGAGTTCCAGCGCTGATTCTGATTACTGCAAAAGGTGAAAAGGAGCTCTCCTTCCGCGATCAGCTTTATGACCTCAAGGAGGAAACTGGGCATGAGATGGTTGTGGAAATCAAAGACGGAAAAGCGAGAATAAAGGAATCGGACTGCCCTAACCAGATATGTGTGCTCACAGGCTGGGTTTCCTCCTGCGGAGAGGCTGCCGTATGTATTCCCAACAAGGTTGCTGTTTATGTTAGATGCGAAAACGATAATACCGGACTTGACGCCATATCAAGATAGAACAGCCCTTATAGGGGTGTTCACCGCTTTGTCCATTGTTTTCGGCATAGCGGAAAACTTCATCGGTCTTCCCCTGCCGGGGCTCAGACTGGGTCTTGCCAATATAGGGATTATGCTGGCCATAACCATGCTTGATTTCAAGGCTGCTTTTGCCGTAGCATTTCTCAAAGCAATCATAGTTCCGCTGGTAACAGGCAACTTTATTGTCAAGATTTCCATAGGATTACCAGCAACTTTAGCGTCAACATTTTTCATGCTGACATATTTTAAATTATGCGGTAGATTCATAACTTCGGTCAGTATGGGAGCGCTGGGCGGGCTGGTGCATATCGCCGTTCAGTTCTTTATGGCTAATACATTCTACATTCAGAGCCCCGCGATTTACGGGCTTCTCCCCTATTTCGCCGCTATCTCCGTTGCATGCGGAGTTTTCACAGGTTACGCGGCGCTTATGATAGACGGATACCTGAAAAAATCGCAGGAACGGAGCAGAAAAATATGATTCAGAAAATAATACTTGCCAGCGGCTCACCAAGGCGAAGAGAGCTTATGACCCGCATAGGCTTTAATTTTCAGTATGTAACGTCAGACATCAAAGAAGACTTCACGGATGACCCCGACTTCGGTCATCAGGCAATGCGCCTTGCCGCTATGAAA
Organism: Deferribacteres bacterium; assembly: GCA_023395255.1. Lineage (GTDB taxonomy): Bacteria > Chrysiogenota > Deferribacteres > Deferribacterales > Geovibrionaceae > Geovibrio > Geovibrio ferrireducens. Next base: position 34,191 of record JAEWZN010000008.1, on the reverse strand, counting down.
GCCTACAACGTGGCAAATATCTATGACGAAGCCTACATCATAGGCGCTGACACAATAGTTGTGCTGGACGGCGTGATATACGGCAAACCGAAAGACGCTGACGATGCAAGAAACACTCTCCGCGCACTCAGCGGCAGGAAGCATCAGGTTATCACAGGCGTTGCCCTCGTGAACAAACGCGAAAGCCTGTGCGAAAGATTTTTTGAAACAACAGACGTTTACTTCCGCAAATACGGTGATGAGTTCATCAACTGGTATATAGAAACAGAGGAACCTTTTGACAAGGCAGGCTCATACGCGATTCAGGGAAAGGGCTGCCTCATGACTGAAAAAATAGACGGGGACTATGACAACGTTGTCGGTCTGCCCGTAAGCAGACTCTTTCAGCATTTAATTAAATCAGGCATAAAACCGGGGGGACTGCATGAATTTTAACAATCTTGCCCAGATGCTTATTGACAGGGCAAAAATCCAGCCGAAAAAAGTTTATATTCATTTTCAGGAAGCAAAAATAACCTACGGCGAAGCAAACAGGCTTACAAACAAGATTGCCTCCGCCTTACAGCTTAAAGGGATAGAAAAAGGGGACAGAGTAGCTATAATGCTTGAGAACTCCCCTGAGTTTGTCTTCACTCTGTTTGCCGCATTCAAATGCGGAGCCATGGTTGTTCCCGTTAACACATTCCTCAAGAGAGACGAAGTTGCCTACATCCTCAAGGACAGCGGCGCAAAAATATTTGTCACATCACCTGAATTTCACGAAGTTGCAAACAAGATAGAAAAAGAGGTTAAAAACCTCAACGCAGTTATGGCATACCAGCAGACTGCGTTCCGTTCGGAAAACCTATATGTTATTTCAGAAAACCTTTCGGATAAGGATGTTAAGCCAGATGTTACGGAGATGGACTCTGCCCTTCTCATTTACTCCTCCGGCACAACAGGCCACCCAAAGGGGGCTGAGCTCACCCACAGAAACCTTATAGCGAACGCTGCGGCATGCGCTTCCAGATTTGATGTGCGCTCGAAAGAGAAGTTTCTGCTTTTCCTCCCCTCCTTCCATTCATATGCTATGATGACGTGTCTTATACTGCCTACATTCAGCGGTTCCTCCGTCATCATTCTGGAAGGAGTCAACGACCTTAAAAAGAAAAGCTTCAAGAATATACTCGTTTTCAAACGCCCCACCTTCTTCCTCGGCGTTCCGCAGGTTTATACCGCTCTGCTTAAGTCAAAAATGCCCGCATGGTTCATTAAGTTTATATATCCCATAAGGCTCCACGTAAGCGGCGGCGCACCTCTGCCGGAAGAAACACTCAAGCAGTTCAAAAACAAGTTCGGCAAAACAATTGTTGAAGGCTACGGCCTTTCAGAGGCATCGCCCGTTGTTTCCGTTAACCTGCTTAATAAACAGAAACCCCTTTCAGTCGGCCCCGCCCTTGACGGCGTACAGGTGAAGGTGGTGGACGAAAGCGAGATGGAAGTTCCGGTCGGCACAGTGGGCGAGCTCATTGTAAAAGGCCCCAACGTAATGAAGGGCTACTGGAATATGCCCGGCCTCACAGAAACCACTATCCGCAACGGATGGCTCTTCACCGGGGATCTTGCTAAAGTTGACAAGGAAGGGTTTATCTATATTGTTGACCGCAAAAAGGATCTTATCCTCGTCAAAGGCATGAACGTTTACCCCAGAGAGATTGAGGAAGTTCTTCACAAATACGAAGGCGTGGAAGCGGCTGCCGTTATAGGTCTGCCTGATGAGGCCAGCGGCGAGGTACCTGATGCCTACATCAAACCGAAGGAAGGCGCTAATCTGGATATTAAAGATATTAAAAAATATCTCCGCGAAAAACTCGCAAACTATAAAATACCCCGTCATATCTACATAAGGCAGGATCTCCCTCTGACTGCCACCGGCAAGGTTCTCAAGCGTGAGCTTAAGAGAGAGGTTCTTTCCGGCCACTTCCACATGGGGCATCACCCGGAGGATTGAAAGCTTTGACATATTACGATATTCTTCTGCCGGTTCCCGCAGGCGGCGTTTATACTTACATATCCCATACGCCGCTCATACGGGGACAAAGGGTCAGAGTTCCTCTGGCCTCCAGAGTGCTACCCGGAATTGTTCTGGGTGAGGCGAAGGAACTCAGAGAAGGTGTAAAATATCGTGAAGTAGCTGAAACCTTTGAAGAATCATCCGTTTTTACCGACCATTTTCTCAGACTGATAGATGCCATGGCGGACTACTACGTGAATCCGCCCGGCCTCACTCTGGCAGGCACAATATCGAAAACAGTTGTGGAGTCAGAGCCCTGCCCCGTTCCCGTCAAAAAACTGAACACCGCAGAAGACCTTAAACTCAACCCCGATCAGCAGAATATTTATGAAAGCATATCCGCCGACAGAGGGAAGTTCTCGGTTCATCTCATCCACGGTGTCACAGGGAGCGGAAAAACCGAGATATATATTGAGCTCGCAAAGGATGCCATAGCCGCCGGACAAAAGGTGCTTTATCTTGTTCCTGAAATCTCACTGACTCCGCAGATGGTGGAGCGCATATCAAGAAGACTCGGTTTTGAGGTTCCCTCATATCACAGCAGACACACGCCGAAAAAACGCAGGGAAGCATTCTGGAGCTTCGCAAAGGGCGAGGCGCCTGTACTCATAGGCGCAAGAAGCGCCCTGTTTGTCCCCGCGGAGAATATAGGGCTGATCATCGTGGATGAGGAGCATGAGCAGAGCTACAAGCAGGAGGAAGCACCGGCCTATCAGCTTCGGGATATGGCAGTGCTTTACGGAAGCATCCTGGGCGCAACTGTTATTCTCGGCAGCGCAACTCCTTCTCTTGAGAGCATGTATAATGCAAAAACAGGCAAGTATAAGCTCCACAGACTCACAACACGCCATGCCGCCTGTATGCCGCTGATGCAGATAGTTGATATGAAAGCCTGCGACCCAATAGACCACATAATATCAGAAAGGCTCTATGACGAGCTTTCCGCCACTGTTCAGCGTGGAGAACAGGCGATACTGCTCATAAACCGCAAGGGCTATTCCCATACACTTTACTGCGAAAAATGCGGCAAAACTGTCCACTGCCCCAACTGCTCCGTTGCACTCACATGGTACAAATCAAGAAACGTAACCAAATGCCACTACTGCGCATCGGAATACAAAGTGCCTCACTGCACCCATTGCGGCAGTACACAGACCAGAGACTACGGCGCGGGAACAGAGCGTGTGGCAGAGGTTCTGGAACAGCTTCTGGGAATCCCTGTTCTCAAGCTTGACACGGACAGTGTTACATCTCAGGGGAAGCTCAGCAAAATGCTGGACGATTTCCGTGACGGCAAATTCAAGGTGCTTGTGGGCACACAGCTTGTGGCCAAGGGGCTCCATTTCCCCGATGTAACCTTATCCGCCGTGCTTAATCTGGACAATATGTTTTCCCTCCCCGATTTCAGGGCGCATGAGCGTGCGTTTCAGCTTCTGGTGCAGCTTTCCGGCCGTTCGGGAAGATGCGAAAAGCCCGGCAAGGTAATTATCCAGACCTATTCGCCGGAGATGGATATATTTGACATGGCAATAAACAGACCGGACGATTTTTACGGCTCTGAAATTATGCGCCGTGAGCCCTTCGGCTACCCCCCTGCGGGCAAGCTTTGCAGGCTTATTTTCAGCCACTCCAGAGAGGAAACGGTCTATGATGCCGCCCACAACGTGAAACAGGCTCTGAACTCGCTCCCGGCGGGGATAGACATCAAAAAGCCAACGCAGGCTCCGGTTTATAAAATACGCAATAAGTACAGGTATTCCATCCTTATGAAAAGCAGCGACACCGCCCTGCTCAAGCGGGCAATCCATACCGCCGTGTCAGCATTCAATAAACTCGGCAAAACAGCGGTAATAATGAAGGTTGACCGCGATCCATACTTCTTTATGTAGCCCTTCTTCCCCGTTGACAAAGACTTGCAAATATACTAATTGATTCTACTCCGCAAATGCGGAACATATTTTCACATATCAAGAAGGATTATTTTGAAACGGTCAGTATTACATTCAGCAAGCGGGAACTCCCGTGCTTAGAGGCATTGTTTATTCCCTGTTATCGGCTCTGTGCTTCTCCACGCTTGTTATCATAGCCAAATTCGGCTTCGATTCGGGCATGTCCTCCGCGCAGATGCTCTTTTACCGCTTTGCTTTCGGCGCGCTTACCACAGCGGTTTTCCTCATTTCCACCGGAAGAAAAAACGCTTTCATCATTGAGCGGCGGACACTGGTTAAAGTAGTCCTCATAGGCGGAACCATGTTCCTTCCGCAGAGCTTCTTCTTTATCTTGTCCATCAAATATATACCTGTTGTTACGGCTGAGCTTGTGCTTTATTTCTACCCCACTGCTGTGGTGCTTATATCATGGCTGGTGCTGAAAAAATCCCTCAACCGACTGCATCTCATAGCGGCTGCCGTGGCCTTTGCAGGCTCGGCACTGATACTGTTTGAAGCTTTCAGCTCAAATATGAGCCTCACCGGGCTTCTTCTGGCTATGATGGCTATGCTGACATTTTCCTCATACATGCTGATCACACATAATATTCTGGAAAAAACAGACCCTTTTGCCCTGAGCTTTTACCTGATGGCAACAGCATCCGTCATCCTCTCATTCGGTCTTCCGGAGGGTTCATTCAGCCTTACACCCTACAAACTCAGCCTTGCGCTTATGCTGGGAATAATCCCTTCGTTTCTGGCAACCATATTTTTATATAAGGCATTAAAAGAGATAGGCTCGTCCATGACCTCCATAGCCTCGTCCATAGAACCGGCACTCACTGTGGTTCTCGCGCATATTTTCCTCGGAGAGAAGACAGCCGCCATGCAGATAATAGGTATGATTATGATAATGCTGGGGATTATTCTGCCGATGTGGGGCAGTTTGTTTATAAAAAGAAAGGCGGTAACTCAGGTCTGAAACTACTGCTGTCTGCTTCTGAGTTCCCTGAAAAAGCTTTTCAGCATTTCCCGTATCTCATCCTGAAACAGCCCGTGTTTATAACTTACCCTGTGGTTAAGCCCCTGAATATCAAAGGTACTTGCGAGGCTGATCACTCCGCCGAATTTGGGTTCCGGTACGCCGAAAACAACATTGCGTATGCGGGAGTGGATGATTGTCCCCGCGCACATGAGGCAAGGTTCAACGGTTACGTACAGGCTGCATTCATCCAGCCGCCAGTCGCCCGTATTTCTTGACGCATCCTCTATGGCGATTATCTCCGCATGGCTTGTGGCTGTCTTGGCAACGGACTTGGCGTTTCTGCCCCTGCCTATTACCTCACCGTCTTTAACCACCACTGCGCCGATGGGAACCTCTCCTTCCGCGCGGGCTTCCTCAGCCTGTTCCATGGCAAGCCGCATGAACCTTATGTCGTCATCAGTAAACTGAAACTCCGTCATTCAAGCTCCATCCTGACTAACCCTGTGAAGACAACCGCTGCCGTTTCCGCCTTGAGCACCGGAGTAAACGGCGAGACAACACGGAAACCCTTTGTTTTCAGTTTTTCGACCTCTTCATCTTCAAAGCCGCCTTCACAGCCTATTATCATGGCGACATCGCGGGACTGCACTTTCAACGGTTCCTTGCCCTCTTTGCGCTCATAAAACAGTAGCTTTTCCGCATTGTCAGCCGAAATATCCTCTAGATGAACAGGAAGCTGAATCACAGGCACATGCTCGTTTTCGCTCTGGAGAACCGCCTTAACCGCTATGTCGTGATACCTGCCGAAGGATTTATCTTTCACATCCTTCATGCTGCGGGCGCTGATTACGGGTATAATCTCCGTAACGCCAAGTTCTGCGTATTTCTCAACGGCAAAATCCATATATTCCCGCTTGAGTACGCACTGATAAACAGAAAGCCTGTAATCCGGCCTGACCACAGGGCGCTCCGTGAGGATGTCCAGCAGGGTGAATTTATTGGTTATCTGCGCAACTCTGGCAGTGCAGAGCCTTTCCGGAGTGAGGATGCCGAACTCATCCCCTTCCCTGCTTCTCAGAACGGTTTTTATATAATGGTGCGCATCGTTCCGCAGTTCGCAGGATGAGCCTGAAACGTCATCAAGCCAGATCCTTTTCATCAGCCTTTATCCTTATACTTCATGGATTCAAACTCAAAATCCCCGTTGTCGTCTATAATCATTGAACTGAGAAAATAACCGTACACACAGCCGGTATCAAGGTTAACGGAACAGATCTCCCCTTTTTTGTTGCGGTTCACATAAGGCTTATTCGGGTTAATCTGCGGGTCTATCTTAACCACGGGAGTGTGCCCGTGCACCATGGAGTAGCCGAAGTATGTGGTTTTGCGCCTGTCGGTGTTCCTTGACCATGCGAACCGGAACTGCGGGCTGAATGACTCGTCATCCCCGTTGCCGGAGCCGTCGCCTATTCCTGCGTGGGAGAAGTGGAGCTTAAAGAAGCCGTAATCCATGCTGTCGCATATCTGTGCGGAACTGAAAAAGTCCATGTAAGGCTCAAAATATCTGTATGCGGCAAGGGAAACGTCCTTCCCCTGCGCCAGCTCCTTGTCAAACCTTCCGCCCGTGAAGGAGCTTATGGTTTTATCCCCGCCCAGCTTCATAAACTGCTTAGGGCCGTAACGCAGTGAGGAGCGGAAGTAATCCAGCATAACATCCTCGTGGTTGCCCAGAAGGAGAGTGACATCATAATGTTTTTTCAGGTCGATGATAAGATCGCAGACCTCTTTTGAGTATCTGCCCCTGTCAACTATGTCGCCGAGGAAAATAAGCCTGTGTATGTCATACTCACCGAAAAGCCTTTCCAGAAGCGCGTCAAGGGTTCTTACGCAGCCGTGAATATCTCCTATTACACCGAGCATCTTTTAAGACGCACTCCTTTCCATTCCTTTACCTCACAAGCTGCATCAATTTCATAGCCATCAGTATCTATACTGCTCATAAATTCGTCATACTCTTCCTGTAATATACCTGAGTAAACTATATACTCCGGTTTTCGGGCCGCCACATCAGCATGAATGCTTTTGAGCACCTTTGTGATTATGTTTGCCACGATCACATCCGCATGCTCTTTCAGGCTTTCTATGCCGCCGGTCCATGCGCTGATATTTGTGCAGCGGTTAAGCTCAATGTTTTCACGGGCATTGCCCATGGCGAGATCATCAATATCAAACGCATATACTTTCTCCGCACCGCAGACTGAGGCAGTTATGGCGAGTATCGCACTTCCGCAGCCCACATCTGCGACTCTCCTGCCTTCTGCCACACCTTCCAGAAGCCTTGCCGCAGCCTGTGTCGTGGCGTGTGTTCCGGTTCCGAAGGCGAGAGCAGGAATGATACGTACTACCCTGCCGTGCGGCGCGGATGTTTCGGTGTCAAAGCAATAAAAAACATTATCTGTAAGCCAGCCGGGCTGTAAAAATTCCTTCCATTTATCCTCCCAGCCTGTTTCACTGACATCCTTTACGGTGAACTCCATACCGAAGTCATTGAAAACACTGCTGAGATCATCCTGTGAATATACTATGAAAACAACTTCCTCATTCTTGAAATCATCTTCTATAACAGTAAGTTCCATATCAAGAAGAGCTTCTTCAAGCTCCTCGCTGCGTATAAAATATCTATATTCTTTCATTTCTGCTCCGTTATGATAAAATACAGCCCATGAGACTGTCCGCAAGATTAAGTGAGATATACGGTATTTCACGCAGAAACGCAAAGAAATATATAACCGAAGGCAGGGTTGTTCTGAACGGAAAAACTCTCCGTAAAGATATTGAATTAAACGGAGATGAAAACCCGCTTCTTGAGGTAAAAAACACCGGGCGTATTATTGATGCAGATTCTTTTATTATATCAGTAAAGAACGGCGTTATTTTCTATTATAAGCCGCCTTTTATTCATAGTGAACGTCATACGCCGGATGATGAGACTGCAATAAGCGATCTTGTTCCTGAAACACACAGGCTCATATCCAGACTGGACTTTGAAACAGACGGAATCATTGCCGCCGTGGAGAAAGAGGCAGAAATCACAGAACTGAAAAAGGTGTATATTGCAGTGGTCCAGGGAGCGTTTCCTGAGAAGCTTTATATGGACAATGCCATTGATGCGGCAAAGAGAAAAAAGGTTAAGGTGCTTGATAATAAAGGGCTTAATCCTGTACATTTTTCCAGAAGAATGCTGATGCGAGACTGCTCTGTTGTTCAGGCTGAACTTAAGCAGGCTAACAGACACCAGCTAAGAGCTTATCTGGCGCATTCCGGTTTCCCGATTATTGGCGACAAGCTTTACGGAGGTGCAGAATTTCCGCGCCTGATGCTTCACTGTGAATACACATCGGTTAACAAAATTGAAGAAACTTCCAAAAGGTCAGACAATTTTCTTGATTATTTTTCAAACCATATTTAAAATCTGTTCACCTCAAAAGAATCAAAATAGAATAATATTCTGAATACAATAAAGCTGACAGGAGATATTTTATGTTTAAGCCGAAGAGAATACTGGTTCCAACAGATTTTTCCTCCGCATCCAGAGTTGCTGTTAATCAGGCTAAGGAAATCGCAGAGCTGTGCAACTCCGAACTTGTCATAATCCATGTCAAAGCTAAAGAAGCAGAAAACCTCCCCCTCTTTTTCCTTGATGACTCCAAGATAGATGAAATTAACAAGCACCTTGACGAACATATTGATCATGAAATAGAAAAAATAAAAAATGATGTTTTCAAAGGAAGCATAGTTAAACCGACCGTGCGTATCTGCCACGGTAACCCTTATGATGAAATCATCAAAACAGCCGACTCCATGGCTTGCGATCTGATAGTAATATCCTCCAAAGGCAAGAGTGCTTTGGACGGCTTCTTCTTCGGCAGCATCACTGAAAAAGTTGCGAGAAGAGCCCACTGCTCCGTGCTAATTTCCCGCTGATACAGTTTCTCTGACTTAATATTTGTTTAACAATTTCTGCAGTAACAGTGACAGTGAATCTGCATTGAAAGCAAAAAAAGACACAATATTTAAATAAGTTACAAAAAGAAACCCGATTATAAAAAGAACAAAACCGTTGTAATTAGTACCTTTTAATGGTATTTTTTCATAATTAAAGATGGAGGAAGTTTTATGAAGTCAGGACTTTTCAAAACAGCTTTTGCTATTGCTGCGCTCTGCACGGCGCTGATAGCTCTTCCCGCTGCTGCGTCCGCAGCAATGTACAAATTTTCAGGCGGCCCCTCAGGCGGAACATTCATGTACTATGCCAACGGTATAGCACAGCTTATCAAAACACCGGACATCAGAATACTCGCCAGCGCGTCCAACGGTTCAGTTGAGAACGTCAGGCTTGTTGACTCCGGCAGAGCGAGCATGGGCGTTGCTTATGCCGGTGATGTTTTCCTTGCAAGAAAAGGAGAACTCACAGGCGATACCAGAAAGTATGAAAACGTAATGGCCATTGGCTATTTCTACGGCGCACCCGCACACATGATAGTCAGAGCAGATGCCAAAATAAACTCAACTGCTGACCTCGCAGGTAAAAGAGTGGGCGTGGGCGATGCCGGTTCAGGCGCGGCTTCCAACGCTGAGCGTTATTTCACTCAGCTTAAAGTATGGGACAAAATGAAGCCTCAGTTCATCGGCTACAGAAACGCAGCCGCAGCCTTCGGCAACAACCAGCTCGACGGCTTCTGGGTATTCGCAGGTTTCCCCAACTCTTCAGTTATAGAAGCTGCTCTCCAGACAGATGTTAAAATAATGAGCCTCTGGGGCGATGCTCAGAAAGGCGGCCTCATAGCAGAATATCCCTTCTACTCCAAAGTTGTTATACCTGCAAACACTTACAAAGGCCAGACTCAGCCTGTTGAAACAATTCAGGACGGCGCTATATGGGTAGTTAACAAAGATGTACCCGCTGACGTGGTTTATGAAATGACTAAGGCAGTTTACAGCCCCGAAGGCTTCAAACACCTTATAGAAATCCACAAATCAGCTCAGGAAATGAGCATAGAAGGCGGCCTTACAGGTATAGCTAGTCCTGTTCACCCCGGCGCAGCTAAATACTGGAAAGAAAAAGGCGTTCTTAAGTAAGAAGAAAAACCGCTGTCCGGAAGTTTTTTCTTCCGGCAGCACCCTTGTTAAAACAGCATAAATCAATACGCGGCAGGGCACTCCTGCCGCTTTTATTAGGGTTAATCTGGTTTTGTCGGAGGACTTAAGTGTACGATAAGCTTTCAAAAATTGAAAAATATATCTTTGACGGGATGGCGCTTTTTCTCGTTCTTTTCTATTCATATTCGGCGCTTGTAGTGCCCGCAGCCACCCAGTATCATAAAGGAGTGTATGTCTTTGTTACATACATACTTGTTTTCCTTGTCTACAAATCAAAAAGCATATTCTTCCGCATTGTGGATTATGTTCTTTTAGCTCTGTCAGCCGCAACTGTCATATATTTCATGGCTAACTTTGAAGCACTGAACTACAGGACGGGCGCAGAAACCCAGACAGACGGAATTGTCGCCATAATAGGCGTACTCATAGGCATAGAGGTTGCCCGCAGGGCCGTGGGAACAGTTTTCGTTATAATCGGTGCTGTCCTTCTTACATATGGTGTTTTCGGACCATACGCACCTGAGCTTCTCATGCATCCGGGCGGTTCGTTCATGGAAATAGCTAATACCTGTTTCTATAAGAATGACGGCGTGTTCGGAATCATGGCGGATGTTCTTGCCACATACGTGCTTCTGTTCGTTATATTCGGAGCATTCCTTGAAAAATCCGGTGCGCAGAAATTCTTCATAGATCTCCCTGTTGTTCTGGTCGGTCACAGAACAGGCGGCCCCGCAAAGGTTGCTGTTATCGCCAGTGCACTTTTCGGCTCCATATCAGGCAGTGCGATAGCAAACACAGTGTCAACCGGAGCCTTTACCATACCTTTGATGAAGAAAGTCGGCTTCAAACCTCATGTGGCAGGTGCTATTGAGCCTGCGGCCTCCATAGGCGGAATGTTCATGCCCCCGATCATGGGCGCTGGCGGCTTCATCATGGCGGAGCTTACGGGAATCCCTTACTCCAAAATCATGCTTATAGCTATCTTCCCCGCGTTGATGTACTTTTTCAGCGTTTTCGTTATGGTGCATTATGAAGCGAAGATTCATAACATCCGCGGTGAAAAATCCGAAGAATCAGCAATGAAGATCTTCAAGGAGGGCTGGTACTATATACTTCCTCTGGCTGTTATTACAGTGCTGATGGTTATAGGCTATGATGCCGGTCTTTCCGCCGTTGTGGGCATACTCACCTGCCTTGTTATAAGCTGGTTTAAGAAAGAGACTAGGATAGACCTTGCCGGAATGGTTGACGCAGCCCGAAAAGGGGCGGAAAGCAGCCTTAAGATAGGGGCAACCGTGGGCGTAATAGGTATAATCATCGCCATGCTTACATTCAGCGGGCTTATACTCACCTTCGCTGACATAGTTATCGGTCTTGCGGAAGGAAAGCTCTGGCTCACCATCCTCCTGATAGCACTTGCATCACTCATCCTCGGAATGGGCGTACCCGTTACGGCTGCATATCTTATTACAGCGGTTGTTGCAGTACCCGCGCTTACCCACCTCGGCGTAAGCCCCATTGCGGCGCACATGATTGTTTACTGGCTCAGCCAGGACTCAAACATAACACCGCCGGTGTGCATCGCGGCATTCGCAGGAGCAGCAATAGCGGAGGCGCATATGTGGAAAACTGCGTTCAACTCATTCAAGTTCGCAAAATTCCTCTACCTTGCGCCGTTCCTGTTCGGTTATGTTCCGGCATTCACTTTGGACGGCTCATCTATGGACATAATCAAAGCATTCATACTGATTGCGATAGGTACATGGCTGTATTCATATTTCCTCAGCTTCGCATGGTTCTACTCAATCAGAAACAGGTTTGCACCTGCTAAAGCAGTATAAGTTTTTTCATGGCCGGAGGTAAAACTCCGGTCTTTTTTTGTTTTATTTGACATCTGTCAATTCATTTTTCTCCCCATTCTTTATATTTAAACTCACAAAGACGGATAAACGGGTTATAAATATAAATCGCAGAGGTAAAACATGAGCTTTTCACAGATGACAGTTAAAGAGATTATCGACAACCACCCCGAAACCAGAGACATTTTCATATCAAACGGCTTTGAGCAGTTTAAAGACGATGCCAAGCTCAACACGCTCGGCAAGTTCCTCAAGCTGGAAACCGCACTGAAAAACAAGAAATTCGATGTAGATACCTTCGTGGCGCTCCTTGAGGACAAGGTGACCTCCAACGAAGCCGCCGCGGATGTTACCCTTAAAAAGACAAAAACAGAAGGAGCAGTGAGCATGAAAGGGCTTCTCCCCTGCCCTGTGCGCCTTCCCATACTTGAAAAGATAGATGCATACGCAGAGAGCGAAGGCGTTTCCGTTACTTACAAGCTGGAGGCAGCCTCTGTAGGTGCGGATTGGATGAACGCTGAAATCAGAAACGCTGAATCAATCGACTCACTGGCAGATATATACCTCTCAGCAGGGTTTGAGCTTTTTTTCAGCAGAAGCTTCCGCGATAAGCTTCAGGCGGACGGCAGCTTCAGAAATCTGGTGGAAACTGGAATAAACCCCAGATTCACAGACCTTAAGCTGGAAGACCCCAGAGATATACTCTCCATAGTGTCTCTCGTTCCTGCGGTGTTCATGCTGAATCTGGAGGAGCAGGGAGACCTGCCTGAGCCTAAAACATGGGCCGATCTCCTCCGTCCGGAATTTGAAAACAAGGTGGCACTCCCTGTGGGCGATTTCGACCTCTTTAACGCCATCCTCCTGAACATCTACAAGGAGCACGGCATGGAAGGAGTAAGAAAGCTTGGCAAATGCCTTATCAAGTCAATGCACCCGGCTGAGATGGTTAAAAACGCAGGGAAAAAAGTTGCGGGCAAACCGTACATCACCATAATGCCCTACTTCTTCACAAAAATGCTCGCCGGACTTAAAACCGTTAAGGTGTATTTCCCGGAGGACGGAGCAATTGTGAGCCCTGTTTTCATGCTGGCAAGGGATAAGGAAGGTGTGCGTCCGCTTGCTCAGGCTGTTGCGGGTAAAGCTGTCGGTGAAATCCTCACTCAGAAAGGGCTTTTCCCCTCCACACATCCTGAGGTGCAGAATGTTCTGCCCGATTACGCTCCGTTTAAGTGGATCGGCTGGGATTTTATAGAAAATAATGATATTGATCAGGTAATAGAAGAAACAATGAACGTATTCAAAAATTCCTGAGGTTGATGATGAGATTTATAACAGTTTCCGGCCCGCCTTCATCGGGCAAGACATCGGTAATTCTGAAAACGATAGATGCCCTCGCCTCCAGAGGGTTTAAAACAGGTGTGGTGAAGTTTGACTGCCTCACCACTGACGATGACAAACTTTACGAGAAGAAAGGAGTGCCCGTTAAGAAAGGCCTCTCCGGCGCGCTTTGCCCTGACCACTTCTTTGTGAGCAATGTTGAGGAGTGCGTCCGCTGGGGCAGTGAAAAGGGGCTTGACATACTCATAAGCGAAAGCGCAGGCCTCTGCAACAGATGCTCCCCGCACATAAAGGACATTACTGCCGTATGCGTCATTGACAACCTCAGCGGGGTGAACACACCAAAGAAGATAGGCCCCATGCTGAAATCGGCTGATATAGTGATCATCACCAAGGGGGACATAGTGTCTCAGGCTGAAAGGGAGGTCTTCGCCTCAAGGGTGAAGATAGCGAACCCCGCAGCAACCATAATGAACGTAAACGGAATCACCGGACAGGGAGCCTACGAGCTCTCACGCCTTTTCAGCGGCGGTGAGGAGATAGAAACACTCAAAGGGCGTATGCTCAGGTTCTCCATGCCTTCCGCCCTCTGCTCATACTGCCTCGGCGAGAGGAGAATCGGCGACAGTTACCAGATGGGCAATGTGCGTAAAATGGATATGGAGGAATAAAAATGAAGAAAGCCGCAGACAGAAAATTCTCCGAACAGACATACATGACCGACTTTTTCGAAAGCTTCGGCCTTAAAATAGAAAACATGGACACCACTCCGGCGGAATACATAAAAAACGTTCCGGAGGAAAAGCTTGAGGATTTGGGCATAGACCCCGAAACTTTTTTTGCCTCTCTGGAAGCGTTCGCGGCAGACTTTGAGTCCATGATGAACGATAAGGGGATGAATGTTGACAGCCTCACCATAGTCGGCGGGCAGGACAAAAGCGGGAACCTCGAAAATGTTCAGCTAACCATTCACAAAGGTGATATAATCTGCATAGTCGGGCCTACCGGTTCGGGCAAAAGCCGTCTTCTCGCTGATATTGAATGGCTGGCGGATGGTGACACGCCCACCGGGAGGCGTATTCTGATAAACGGTGAAAAACCGGATCTGTCAATGCGCTATTCTCTGGAGCATAAGCTTGTTGCTCAGCTTTCGCAGAACATGAACTTCGTAATGGACTTAACAGCAGAAGAGTTTGTTATGATGCACGCTGAGAGCAGGCTTGTGGAAAACCCCGCAGAGAAAACAGCGCTTATAATCGAGCAGGCTAATATGCTTGCGGGGGAAAAATTTAAGCCCGATACTCCTGTAACGTCACTCAGCGGCGGACAGTCACGCGCGCTGATGATTGCGGACACTGCTTTTCTGAGCAAGTCCCCCGTTGTCCTTGTGGATGAGATAGAAAACGCCGGGATAGACAGAAAAAAAGCTCTGGAACTGCTGGTGAAAGAGGAAAAGCTTGTCCTCATGGCCACCCATGACCCTATCCTTGCTCTTATGGGCTCAAAAAGGATAGTGATCAAGAACGGCGGCATTCATGAAATAATAGAAACAACCACGGAAGAACGCAGCAGCCTTGAGGCACTGCGCAAGCTGGATGAAAAGCTTCTGGCCATGAGAAACATCCTCAGAACTGGCGGACGACTGAATAATATTGACGATACAATAATTTAGATTGCAGATGATATAACTTTTCAGTATTGTCTGTAAATGAGGAACTATTTGGAAGAAAACGATAATCTGCATACTTTTTTTGCACCTGCGCAAAGGACTACCCATGACGAAATAGTCAGAAAGTCAAGGGAGATCAAAAATGCTCCCTACATAGCGCAGATACTGGATTCTCTGCCGGATACGGTTGCGGTTCTGGACGAAAACAGGCAGATTATCTTTGCAAATAAACTCCTGCTGAGCTTTCTGGGGCTTTCCGTTCAGGAAAAGCTGCTCGGAATGCGCCCCGGAGAGGCTCTGTCCTGTACACACGCCTTTGTTGACGGATGCCCCTCCTGCGGAACAACTGAATATTGCTCACAGTGCGGCGCTGTGGGCGCAATTCTCGGAGCAAACCTGCTCGCTGATGAAATAAAGGAATGCAGAATTGTTACCGAACACGGTGATGCGTTCGATCTTCTCATCACCACAAGAATTATATCTGTTAACGGTTCCGAGTATATCCTTTTCATAGCAAAGAATATTGCTGACGAAAAACGCAAGGTTATTCTGGAAAGAATCTTTTACCACGATATATCAAATCTGGCAGGGGTAATCCACACAATGAGCGATATTCTCAAGGACTCTCCCCCGCCTGAGGACTGCACCGAGTACCATAAAATTCTCTACGGCACATCAAAGGCCCTTGTTGAGGAGGTTCAATCCCACAGGCTTCTGAACCTCGCTGAATCAAAGGAACTGGTAATAAATATCGAAAACGCCGACAGTCTGGCAATAGTCAATGAAGCAGTGATGATATACTCAAATCACAGTGCGGCTTTTAATAAATCTGTTGCTGTGGCAGACAATTCAGGACACATTCTTTTCGAGTCAGACAAAACGATTCTCCGCAGAGTTCTGGGAAATATGCTTAAGAATGCCCTTGAGGCCAGCCTTGAAGGTGAGCAGGTTGTAATCGGCTGCTACAAAGAGGACGGTAGAGCGGTTTTCTTTGTCCATAATAACGGCTTCATGCCAAAGGATGTTCAGCTGCAGGTTTTCCAGCGTTCCTTCTCCACTAAAGGCAAAGGACGCGGTCTTGGCACATACAGCATAAAACTTCTTACCGAAAACTATCTCAAAGGAAAGGTTCGCTTTGAAACATGCAGGGAAAGCGGAACTACCTTTTTTGCGGAACTGCCCCTCTCCTACTCACCCTTCTGACCTTTAAACTGCTAATATTTTCACGCCGTTAAGCTATTTAAACCTTAATATGGTATTGTAGATTATATACAAATAATATTTGGGGGCTGCGAAAATGAAGAAATATACATTCACGGTAAGCATCCTATCCCTATTCAGCGCCATGACCCTCGTCCTAACCTTCTTTCTTATAAGTAACTTCTATTTCAGAGGGATGGATCATGCCTACAAGCTCACTGAATCAAAAATAATTGAAGTTAATAAAAATATCACAGACTCACTCAGCGGAAGTCTGCGCAACACGGGAGACAAACTTTCTGTTCTGGCAAATATCACTGAAAATCCAAAAACACTTGAAAATAAAGATATTTTTACACGTGTTATGTGGGAGCAGCTAAGAGCCGATAAAAATCTCTCCAGTATTTATATTGCGGATCATGAAGGGAATTTTATTCAAATCAGACGGGATCCTGAGCTTGCACTGAGGATTCTGAACAGAGATGCCGGAACCGATACTTACCAATATAAAAATAATGACTTTATCAGCACTTCATTCAGAACCTCAGCCGCAGACTATGATCCGAGAACCAGAAGCTGGTTCATGAACGTTTCTGCATCAAAAAAGACTCACTGGTCTGAACCTTATTTCTTCGCATCCACAGGCAAGCCGGGTATAACTGTTTCAACAGCAGCGCTGGACGAAGACGGAAACGTAATATACGTATGCGGGGCAGACTACACTCTGGACACTCTTTCAGAACTGCTTAAGTCCAAAACCGGGTTAGTTAACGGCCGCCTTATCCTTTTCAGCGGTTACCAGGAAATAATAGCCGCATCATTCGAATACAAAAACAAACATGATTCACTGAGGAAAATAAGCGATCTAAATTCTGATGGGCTTTCCGCTGTGTTCGAATCAGCGGTAAACGGAATAATAACAGGCACAACCTCAGAAAATAATGATAAGGAATATGTTTATTTCATAACCCCGGTTCCCGGAAGCATAGGAAACAAATGGTTTCTGGCCTCAATGGTGAACAAAGAGTCTATAATCGAAAACATCAACCAGACGCTGCTTATGACAATCGCCATTTCTGTCATAATAATGGGGATAACCTATTTTCCTGTATCATACATTATCAGAAGAATGTTCATTCATCCGATTGACAGACTTAAAAAAATGACCGCCGACATCGCAGAGCAGAACTACAGCAGCACAGAGATAATCTACACCCGCATAGAGGAGTTTTATAAGCTGTCAATATCTCTCCTGAACATGGCAAACTCAATTAAACAGTACGAGGCTGACCAGAAAAAGCTCACGGATTCGTTCATAAAAATAATTGCCGGGGCAATAGATGCTAAGTCGCCATATACCGGAGGTCACTGCGAAAGAGTGCCTGTAATTGCCGAAATGCTTATAAAAGCGGCAAATGACAGCAGCGAAGGCAGTATGAAATCCTTTTCCCTCAAGAACGAGGAGGAATGGAGGGAGTTCAAGATCGCCGCATGGCTTCATGACTGCGGTAAAGTTGTAACACCGGAGTATGTGGTGGATAAGGCCACCAAATTGGAAACCATATACAACAGAATACACGAAGTCAGAGCCAGATTTGAAATCCTCTACCGCGATGCAGTCATAGAATATTACGGGAAACTAGCAAATAATCCTGAAATGAAAGCAGTTCTGGAATCGGAGCTTATTGAAAAACATCAGCAGCTTAGAGATGATTTCGCCTTTGTGGCCGAATGCAACATAGGCGGTGAGTTTATGGACGAAGCAAAATCGGAAAGACTCAAGGCAATATCAGAAACAACATGGATAAGGCATTTCAGCGACAGACAGGGACTGAGCAATGCTGAGAAGCTCCGTGTAAGAGATATACCCGAAACCGCCCTGCCCTGCACAGAAAAGCTCCTTTCCGACAAACCGGAGCATATAATCAGGCATGAGCGGCTCATTGATGCTGCTGAGTATGAAAGGCTGAAATTCAGGGTGGATGTCCCGGAAAACTTCAATAACAGCGGCGAACTTTATAACCTGCTGATAAGCAGGGGAACGCTGAACAACGAAGAGAGATTCAAAATAAACGAGCATATCATCATGACAATAAAAATGCTGGAGAGCATTCCGTTCACCGAGAATCTCAGGCGTGTTCCCGAATACGCAGGCACTCACCATGAAACCCTCAAAGGCACAGGCTACCCAAGAAGGCTTACAGGCGGAGAACTGTCAATACCTGCCAGAATAATGGCTATCGCGGATATTTATGAGGCTCTCACAGCCTGCGACAGACCTTACAAAAATGCGAAACCTCTGCCAGAGGCGCTGAAAATAATGAGCTTCATGGCAAAAGACAGCCATATTGATTCAGAGTTGTTTGAGCTTTTTCTCAGAAGCGGCGTTTATATAGAATATGCCGAGAAATATTTACAGAAAAAACAGATAGATAATATAGACATAGAAAGCCTGATACAGCAGGCAAAATCCTGATTCATCCGCAATGACGGCAGCTTACGTCACTGCGAGGAGCAAAGCGGCGCGGCAGTCTCTGATTTATTGTCGCTGATAAAACAAAAGCCCTCCGTTTCCGGAGGGCTCCATGCTTAGTTATTATTTGCTGCAGTCCATCTTATCAGCAAGCTGTTTGTAGATGGAGAATCTGCGTTTCACTTTCTCGTCCGCGATTTCTGCGAGTTCTTTCGCTTTTTCGGGGAACATTTTCTGAACAACTTTGAACCTGTTCTCTGTAGCCATAAACTCTTTCAGGCTCATTGAAGGATCTTTGCTGTCGAAAGTAAGGGGGTTTTCTCCCGCCGCGAACTTGTCGGGGTGGAAGCGGAACAGAGGCCAGTAGCCGGAGTTTACAGCCCTTTTCTGAGCGTCAACGCCGCTGGTCATATCTATACCGTGCGCAATGCAGTGTGAGTAAGCAATGATGATAGAGGGACCGTTGTACTGCTCGGCCTCAACAAATGCTTTGATACACTGAGCAGGGTTAGCGAGAGAAACTTTCGCTACGTATATGTGGCCGTATGTCATGGCTATCATGCCGAGGTCTTTTTTCTCAGGCACTTTGCCGGAGAAGGCGAACTTCGCGGCAGCGCCGATAGGTGTTGATTTTGAAGCCTGACCGCCTGTGTTTGAGTAAACCTCAGTATCAAGAACCAGAACGTTGATGTTCTCTGTTGCCGCAAGAACATGGTCAAGACCGCCGTAACCTATGTCATATGCCCATCCGTCACCGCCGAGAATCCATACGGATTTCTTAACGAGGTAATCAGCAAGGGATATAAGGTTTTTGGACTCTTCCGTACCAATCTTCTCAGCCTGAGCTTTAAGTTTTGCAACCCTTTCTCTCTGCTGTTCGATCTGGAGCTGGTCTTTCTGCTCTGCGTTCAGGATTTCAGCAATAAGAGCCTTGTCCAGCTTACCGCTGAGTTTTTCCATAAGCTCTTTCGCCTGAAGCTCGAACTGATCAACAGTGAGTCTCATGCCGTAGCCGAACTCAGCGTTGTCCTCGAACAGGGAGTTTGACCATGCGGGGCCTCTGCCGTCGCACCTTACAGTGTAGGGCGTGGTGGGCAGGTTGCCTCCGTAAATGGATGAGCAGCCTGTGGCGTTGGCGATTATTGCTCTGTCACCGAAAAGCTGTGCAAGCAGTTTTACATAAGGAGTTTCACCGCAGCCTGCGCATGCGCCGGAGAACTCAAACAGATGGGGAGAAAGCTGGCTGCCTTTGAGTGAGTTTTTGTTATATTTATCAACAGGAAGCTCAGGAATAGTGAGGAAGAACGCGAAGTTTTCCGCTTCCTGCTCTCTGATTTCGTGCTGAGGTTTCATGTTGATAGCTTTTATTGAGGGATCGGTTTTGCTTTTCGCAGGGCAGTTGTGTACGCAAGCGCCGCAGCCTGTGCAGTCCTCAGGAGCAAGCTGTACAGTGAACTTCATTCCTGCGAACTCTTTTCCTCTTGCATCGCCGGATTTAAAAGTTTTGGGAGCTTTGTCAAGTATGGCAGGCTCGTAAACCATTGTCCTGATCGCAGCGTGGGGGCATACGAATGAGCAGATAGCACACTGGATGCAGAGCTCTTCTTCCCACACGGGAGCGTTGATTGCGATGTTGCGTTTTTCAAACTTAGCTGTTCCTGTGGGGAAAGTTCCGTCAATAGGAAGCTTGGAAACAGGAACCTCGTCCCCTCTGTTGGCAACAAGCACGCTTGTAACCTCTTTAACAAAAGGAGTCGCGTCTTTATCTGTCACACAGTTGTTGACTATGGGGAAAGGGATGACTTCGTTTTCTTTAACGCCGAGTTTGTCCTCTTTTGAGTAATCGACTTCGAAAAGCTCAGAGGAACCGGCTTCAACAGACTTGAGGTTCATGTTGACGACTTTCTCGCCGTATCTGCCGTATGATTTTTTAATAGCATCGCTGATCGCTTCCACTGCCTTATCAAAGGGAAGAATGCCTGATTCCTTAAAGAATGCAGTCTGGAGGATAACATTGTACCTTGAACCCAGACCTATTTTCTCAGCAGCATCAACAGCGTTGATTACAAAGAACTTAGCCTTTTTAGCGATTATCTGCTTTTTGACTACCTCAGGCAGATGGCTCCATACAGTGTCCTTGTCAAACTGGCTGTTGAGGAGGAATGTTCCGCCGGGTCTGAGGTATTTGAGCATCTCATATTTATCGAGGAATGAGAAGTTGTGGCATGCCACGAAATCAGCTTCCTGAACAAGATATGAGCTTTTTATATCTTTTTTGCCGAAACGCAGGTGTGATGTGGTCATCGAGCCTGCTTTCTTTGAGTCATAAACGAAGTACGCCTGAACATTATTGTCAGTGTATTCGCCGATGATTTTGGCTGAGTTTTTGTTAGCGCCCACAGTACCGTCTGAGCCGAGACCGAAGAACATAGCGTTGTAAACGCCGTCTCTGGGAGTCATCCAGTTGGGGTCGTAAGCAAGGCTTGTTTTGTTGAGGTCATCCTCTATACCTACGGAGAAGCCGTTCATAGGCTCGTCTTTATCGAGGTTGTCAAAAACAGCCTTAACCATGGAAGGCGTAAATTCTTTTGAGCCGAGGCCGTATCTTCCGCCGACTATCACTGGGTAGCCGTCGAACTTGAACATTTTCTTCTGCATAGCTTCGCCGATAGCAGTGCGGACATCAAGGTACATAGGCTCGCCTATTGAACCGGGTTCCTTCGTTCTGTCAAGAACGGCTATCTTTTTCACTGTTTTGGGAAGTGAGCTGATGAAATCAGCAAGGGGGAAAGGTCTGTACAGTCTGATTTTTACTATACCGACTTTTTCGCCGAGTGATGTCATGTACTCAACTGTTTCCTCAGCGACATCAGCACCGGAACCCATGATGATGATTACTTTCTCAGCATCGGGAGCACCGAAATAGTCAATGAGTTTATATCGTCTGCCCGTAAGGTCGGCAAATTTGTTCATCTGATTCTGCATAATGGCGGGGAAGTCGGTGTAGAATCTGTTTGCAGTTTCGCGGCTCTGGAAGAATACGTCAGGGTTCTGCGCAGTGCCTTTAATAGTGGGACAGTCAGGTGTAAGAGCTCTGGCTCTGTGGTTGCGCACAAGCTCATCACTGATCATTGATCTCATATCTTCGAGAGTAAGCTCTTCGGTTGTGCGGATTTCGTGTGAAGTCCTGAAACCGTCGAAGTAATGGAGAACAGGAATTCTGCCCTCAAGTGTGGCAGCCTGAGATATGAGAGCGAAGTCCATAACCTCCTGAGGATTATTGGAACAGAGCATTGCCCAGCCAGTCTGGCGGCAGCTCATAACGTCAGAGTGATCTCCGAAGATGGAAAGAGCGTGTGAAGCTATGGCTCTGGCGCTGACATGGAAAACAGTGGGAGTAAGCTCACCGGCTATTTTCAGCATGTTGGGAATCATAAGAAGAAGGCCCTGCGAAGCAGTGAAGGTTGTAGTGAGTGCTCCGGTCGAAAGTGCTCCGTGAACAGTGCCTGAGGCTCCGCCTTCGGATTGAAGTTCAACAACTCTGGGAACAGTGCCCCATATGTTAACTTCGCCTACGGCGCTTTTCTCGTCTGCAATTTCGCCCATTACGGAAGACGGAGTTATGGGGTAAATCGCTATGACTTCATTGGTTGCATGGGCAACATGGGCGGCAGCGGTATTACCGTCGATGTTGACTTTTCTTCTGGTAGCCATTATTCCTCCTTGGTTTTGAGTATTAGACAAGATCCTTACGGTTGCAGAATATAGAACCTGAATAATAGACCTGATTTAAATCTTCTAAAGTTTATAACAATAATTCAAAAACGCGTCAACCGTTTTATAATCACGCTTCCAGTTGGTTTTTTATAAAAAAAATTAATGGTGAATTAAAACGTTTTGATGATATTGGTTGATTTTCGCAGCAGATTTTATATAATTTTGTATGGAAAGTTTTATAAGAAAATTAGGCCGTAATTTTATTGATCTTGCCGTTTTTTTTCACGGTTTCACAATCTTCTCAAACAAGGTTATAAAAACCTTTTTCAAGCTTAAGTTATTTAATCCTGCGGTAGCTTTGGTCTTTGTCAGGCAGATATATTTTACGGGCGTTCAAATCCTTCCTGTTTATATTGTATTATCGCTCATAATCGGCGTTGCCATGGTGGGTTCGCTGATGCAGGCTGCGGATCTTGTCGGCGGTATAGACCAGCTCGGAAGAATAATGGTGGTAATATCCTTCAATCAGGTAGCACCTCTGGTTACCTCTGTGCTCCTTGCCCTCAGGTCGGCTACCGCTGTCACTGCGGAAATATCACTCATGAAGATGAACAGAGAGATAGACACCCTAAAGTCGCTCTCAATAGATCCTTTTGAATATCTCTACCTGCCCCGCATAGCCGCGGGTGTTATATGTATGATGGCGCTCTCCACTATATTTGTATGCGTGTCTCTGCTCGGCGGTTACTTCATCCTCAGCTTCCTTCAGGACATGTCGCTGGACTACATGCTTACCACTATATTTGATAATCTGGAACTTTTTGATATTATCGCCTTTCTTATAAAGGTATTCTTCCTCGGCTTCGCCCTGATGAGCATACCCATATACACCGCACTTGAAACCAAAGAGGCCGTCACGGAAATACCCATCGCCCTCCTCAGAGGAATGATGAGGCTGTTTTATGCCTTCATACTCATACAGATATTCACCGTTATGCTGGGGATGTACATATGACAAGCACATTTATATATTACACCAGCGAACAGCAGAAGGAACAATGGCTGGCAAAAATCCTTGAGTTCACCGAACATGAACGGATAGGCATAGTCACAGGCAGGCTCCCCGTAATAGGAAACCTTTCCGTTTTCGAAAACATCATGCTTCCTGCCAGCTACCACTTCAACCTCAGCCTCAGGGAAGGCAGAAAGATGATCGAAAACGACCTAAAGCGTCTGGGCATTTCCCATGTGATAGACACAAGGCCTGACTTTCTCACTGATTATGAAAGACTTCTGGTAAAATATCTGCAAGTTACATACCTGCAGCCTAAGTGGATAATCATAGTCAGCCCAAGAAGAATGTACGCCGCAGAATACGAAGAGAAGTTTAAAGATTTTTTGCGTTGTGAAACAAGGGATAATTCGGTTATTATCGATCATATAAACCACAGGTACCTGTTTCAGGATCTCGAAAACTACACGGAGCTGGATTTTGAATTATGGCTGGAAATAAATTTGCGAACCTCGAACTCAAAGTAGGGCTTTTTGTTATTATATCAATCGCCCTTATGGCAGCGATAATTTTAACCTTTGCCATAAAGAAAAAACTGTTCATGCCAAAGATAAATGTCTCCATCCTTACGGATTCGGGTGACGGAATAACCAAAAGCATGCCTGTTAAATACGCCGGGTTCACTATTTCTAGGGTGTACGAAGTGGAACTTATGGATGACGGCAACGTTGTGCTCCACACCAGAATCCCCAAGCAGTATACCAAATGGATCAGGCAGGACTCCGTTGTCAAGCTTACATCCCAGAACATCATCGGTTCAAGCTTCATAGTTTTCAGCGGCGGTTCCGCGAACTCACTGGAAATAACTGACGGAACATCCTTCAACCTCACCCGTGAAGGCGGGCTGGCCGCACTGATGGAACAGGCTCAGCCTGTTATTGAGGATATTAAAGAGATCGTGAACAATGTTGCGAACATTACGCAGACCATTGAAGATCAAAGTGAAAATATAAACAGATTTTTCAGCGGTCTGGGTGATGTCGGGGACGATCTGCATAATAAAACGGGCTCTGTGGGCTACCTCGTCCGCAGCGACTATATAAAGGATGAGGTTAAGAATATTGTCGGGCGCATAGAAGTTCTCCAGATGCAGCTGAACGAAATAGCAGACAATGTGAATCTCAAAGTTGAACGCACGGATGAATCCATAGACAAGCTCAACAGCGCCCTCCAAGCCTTTAAGGAAGGGGTGCAGTCGATTGAGAAAGCGGTGGAAAGCGCTCAGCCAACCATAGACAATGCCAATAAAATATCTGGCGATGTTGCGGAGGCGACAGACAACATAACCGAGATTAAAAATCAGGCGGATTCCATACTCAAAACCTCAGACAGAATCCTCTACAACCTTGAGCAGAGGTGGCCTTTTAATGACGGTTCAGTGATTACAGGAGAAAAGGTGAAACTGCCATGAGAAAGCTTGTAATCTTAACAGCCCTTTTCATAGCAGTGACAGCATGCGGGCAAAAACAGAAAAGCTCCTCCGAATACATATACGCGGCCTCGCTGCATAAAAATTACTCGTCATATTATTACAAGGGACAGCAGAAAATGGCAGACATCACCTTTTATAAGGCTCAGGATGCTTTTCAGCGCATGGATTCCGTGTGCAACATATCACGCCTTTATATATCAAGATATGTGCTGGCGGAACAGGATGCCCTGCCTGCTGACCTCGCCAAGGCATCGGCTTATGCCGAACTGGGGAACTGCCCTGATGAAAAGCTCATCACAGCCTTTCTCTCCGGAGATAACCTGACCGATACCAGCAGTCTGGAAAAGCCGTTTTCCCTGATCGCAGAGTTTAAAAGGACAGGCAAATATTCAGCCCTTATCTCATACGCTGAGGACGGGGACACCATGAGCGACTCAACAGTCAGGCTTTACAGACTGGTGTCCGCTGCGATAACCGACACCGAACCGGAAAAAGCCT
This sequence comes from Deferribacteres bacterium, assembly GCA_023395255.1. GTDB lineage: Bacteria > Chrysiogenota > Deferribacteres > Deferribacterales > Geovibrionaceae > Geovibrio > Geovibrio ferrireducens. The sequence continues at coordinate 8,807 of JAEWZN010000008.1, read as the reverse complement.
ATGAACTTGCGGAAAAAGCAAGAGTCATTGACAGTACATACGGATGGACACTGGGGCTCTCCAGAGACCTTGACATAATGATTAAAGCTTACGGAAAACTTGGCAGGGACACTTCCGCTCTCATTGAGAGAAAAAGGCTCATAGACGCAAAACTGACTAACAATTAATCACTTCTTGGTCAGTTTTTAACCGCTTCTAACCTGTTCAGCAGCTTAAAAGTGCTTTTTTATGAGTGATTGAGGGAGATTTTCAAAAACACTCTTCCCTCGCAAACCGAGACCAGCAAGGCTCATTTTGTCTGAAACCTTACAAAAAGAAATAAATGCAGGCGCTCTGCACCTTTTGGCACTGCAATTGCTTTAATTAAATGCGCGGAGGTTGAACTTGAAAAAGATTGAAGCAATCATCAAACCATTCAAACTTGACGATGTAAAAGAAAAGCTCACTGAAGTAGGAATCAGAGGCATCACTATCTCCGAAGTAAAAGGATTCGGCAGGCAGAAAGGCCACACTGAACTGTACAGAGGTGCAGAGTACGTAATTGATTTTATCCCTAAAATCAAAATTGAAGTTGTGCTCCCTGATGAAATGGTGGACGACGCGGTTAATATCATTATGGAATCCGCCAAAACAGGACGCATCGGTGACGGTAAAATTTTTGTCACCACAATTGATCAGATCGTAAGAATAAGAACCGGAGAAACAGGAGAGGAAGCCCTTTAATCAAGGGATTCTCTTCCATAGAATTTAGGAGGCAACATGACAGCTAAGGAATTGCTTAAAGTAATTAAAGAGCAGGAGATCAGACTGATCGACATCAGATTCTGCGATTTCCTCGGAACGTGGCAGCACACTACCATCCCCAGCCACCAGTTCACAGAAGACTTCTTCGAAGAAGGTCTCGGATTTGACGGTTCAAGTATCAGAGGATGGCAGGCCATCAACAACAGTGATATGATTCTGCTTCCTGATGCCTCAACCGCTTTCATAGATCCGTTTATGGATATTCCCACTATGGTTGTAACATGCAACGTTTTCGATCCCATCAGCAAAGAACGTTACACCAGAGACCCCAGAAACATCGCCATTAAGGCAATAAACTACCTTAAAGGCACAGGCATAGCCGACACTTCATACTTCGGACCCGAAGCTGAATTTTTCGTATTCGACAACATTCAGTATTCTTCCGGCAAAAATGAAGGCTTCTACTTCATCGACTCTGATGAAGGCGACTGGAACTCAGGAAGAGACGAAGGCAATAACCTTGGCTACAAAGTTAGACCGAAAGAAGGCTACTTCCCCTGCCAGCCCACTGACACCCTTGCAAACCTCAGAGCCGAAATGGTTCTGAAAATGGAAGAACTCGGCCTCACTATCGAAAACAGCCACCACGAAGTTGCAACAGGCGGCCAGTGTGAAATCGATATGAAGTTCTCTACCATGGTTGAAATGGCTGACATGCTCATGAAATACAAATATGTAGTTAAAAACGTTGCCCGTCAGTACGGCAAAACAGCTACATTCATGCCCAAACCCCTCTACGGAGACAACGGTTCAGGCATGCACTGCCACCAGTCACTCTGGAAAGACGGTAAACCCCTCTTCGCCGGCGATTCTTACGCAGGCCTCAGCGAAATGGGTCTGTACTACATAGGCGGTATCATTAAACACGCCAAAGCTATAGCTGCTTTCACCAACCCCGGAACAAACTCCTACAAACGTCTTGTTCCCGGATTTGAAGCTCCTGTAAGCCTTGCTTACTCTTCAAGAAACAGATCAGCTTCCATAAGAATACCCATGTACTCCGCTTCTCCCAAAGCAAAAAGGATCGAAGTACGCTTCCCCGACCCCACATGCAATCCCTACCTCGCATTCACAGTAATGCTTCTTGCAGGTCTGGACGGCATACAGAACAAAATCGATCCGGGCGAGCCCATGGATAAAAACCTTTATGACCTTGATCCTATCGAGCTTTCAGCTATTCCCCAGATGCCCGCATCTCTCGGCGAAGCGCTTGACGCACTTGAAAAAGATCACGAATTCCTTCTTAAAGGAGATGTTTTCACTGAAGACGTTATCTCCTCATGGATCGAATGGAAAAGGGAAGAAATCACTGCTGTTAACAGCAGACCCCACCCCCACGAATTCTTCCTGTACTACGACGCGTAAAAAGTCAACTTCCGCAAGACTTTTCACGGGGCGCCCTGTTTTCGGGGCGCTCTTTTTTTATAATAGTTCAGAAAAACCTGCATCCATGCAGTTTTTCTTCACTCGCAGCCTGCGCGGTAAAACCGCTTGCTGCTCTGGTTACGCTTGCGTTCCTCGCATTCGCTGCGGTACGCGCTCCACGGGCACATCCATGTGCCTGTTTATAGGCTCCGCTTCGCACGGCGCATTCCCCTCCTTGGGAATGGTTGCGTCATTGCGAACTCCGCAGGAGTGAAGCAATCTCTCAGTATATTCAAGAACTGCTTCGTTGCAGTGACATAGCAATGCGTCATTCTGAGGCTTTGGCCGAAGAATCCCTTCCTCTTCTATCTTCTTCAAAAATCAGCTATAGTAAAATATGATAAAACTTACAGTGGTTGCAGACAACTATACAGATTCACTCAGCCTGTGCGCCGAACACGGATTTTCCTGCGTACTGGAAACAGAGAAGCTCAGCATTCTGCTGGACACAGGTCAGGGGATGGCGCTTAAAAACAATCTGTCTGCTCTGGGCTTCAATAACAGGTTTGACATAGCCGTCATTACCCACGGGCATTATGATCACACAGGAGGCCTCACCGAAGCCCTTAAAAACGGTGTTGCCCTTGCAGACAGGCTCTATGTCCATGAAAACATATTTGCCGGGCATATGAAGAAAAATCCCGATGGCACGTTCAGTTTCATCGGACTGGACACTGATGAAAATAACCTCGGAAACCTCTACTCCCTTACAAAAGTTAAGGGTAAAACGGAGATAGCCGAAAACATATTCCTTTGCGGCGAAATTCCCCGGTACACCGATTTTTCAGCCGATGAGAACCTATATGTCCAGACTCCCGCGGGCTGTGTGAAAGATCCTTTTAATGATGAGATTTTCCTTGTAATAATAGATGATGAAAGCCTTGTTGTGGTCACAGGCTGCTCCCACTGCGGAATAATGAATATAATCGAACATACGGAAAGACTGTTTCCTGACTATAAAATACGCTCTCTTATAGGCGGATTTCACCTTTTCAGGGCTGATGAATCACAGACATCGCAGGTGGCGGATTATCTGGAGCAGAAAAACATATCCAACCTGCTGACAGGGCACTGCACCGGGATTGACGCGTTCATGACAATCAAAAGCACTCTGGGAAGCAGTGTGCATATGACCAAGGCAGGTCTGAAACGCCTTGTTTAGCTCCCCTTCACGCTTGATTTGATGTAGCCGACAACGTACTGAATATCGCTGGCAGATGCACCCAACCTCTCACAGCAAGCTTCCGCATATGTGTGATAATCCAGCACCATCTCAGCAAGGTCTCCCACTATTTTTGCTTTTGAGGCGAAAAAAGTAGGTCTGGAGGCTATCTCCATAACAGAATCCGCAATGTGATCCGGCAGGTCAAGCTCGTTCTGAGCTTTTATAACGGCTGATTTCAATCTCTCAAAAACATCGTTCTGTTCCATACCCTCACCGCAGCACTGCATAAAAACCCGCACAAAACTAACGCATCAGAAAAGCGCTTATAGCTCACATTATAGCACAGTGTTCTCTTATTGCAAGAAGGCTGTTGTAAAGAAAGGCAAAGGGAGTCTAGATTGTAAAAATAACCTTAATCAAACCCGCTCCGAAGACTATACTGCCTATGAGCGGGCTGTGCTCAAAGCCGAGGAATACTATGAAAAATCCCGTTATCATTGTGAGAATGCCGTATGCGAGGGGACGGTAATATATCCGTGAGCGTTCCCTTATGTAGTCTATGCTCTCCCGCGAAAGCTTTATTTCCAGAGAATCATCGCTCATGCTGTTGATGATTTTTTTGATCTTCCTGTAGGTCATGGGGATTTCCATAACCTCGCCCTTGATCTGATCAAACATCCTTCCATCCAGCCCCAACGCCCGCGGAAGGTTCTCTTTAAGAATGGGGAGAATATCCTTTATCCCGTTGAAGTTGCTTATATACGTGGTTCCGAGTCCTTCTATTATGGAGCTTACCCGCATAATATATATTGCCTCCTGCGGGAGCTTAAAGGGCATTGTCTTCACTGTATTAAGCACCTCAAAAGCCAGAACCTGCATGCTTTTGGCATCCAGAGTTTCGTCAGAGAAAATATCAAACATCCTCTCCGCGGCTTCCTGGAGCAGAGCATCAGGGGCATCCGCCGCGACTATGCCCAGTTTCTTGCAGGCACGGACATAGGTCTCAAAGTCTCTCTCGTTGGCTGATTTGATAAGCTCTATTATTGAGCGTCTCGTGTATTCGCTGATCCTTTTCACCATGCCGAAATCAAGGAGAATAAGCTCCCCTTCCGCGGTGACAAGCAGGTTGCCGGGGTGCGGATCAGCATGGAAAAAACCTTTCACAAGCATCTGCTGGGTATAGAAATATATCAGCTTACCCATAATATCCTTTATGCTGATATTCAGACGGGTGAGAACCTTTCTGTCATCAAATCGGTAGCCGTGTTCAAAGCTCATGACAAGGGCATCGGATGAGCAGTATTTTTCATATGGGGTCGGAAACCTTATGCCGCTGTCCGGATAAATGGCTATGAATTTCTTGAGGTTGAGAAGCTCAGTATAGAGATCCACCTCTTTGCGGATCATGTCTGTAAATTCAGCTATCACCGCTTCCACAGAGTTTTTTGTATATTCAGAGAACAGCGGCTTGAAAAGCCCGTTGAAGAAACTCAGTATTCGTATGTCAGCATTAACTACCTTCTCGATATTCAGCCTTCTCAGCTTAACGGCCACTTCCGTTCCGTCCATAAGCACAGCGTGGTGCACCTGCCCTATGGAGGCGCTGGCGATCGGGGTTTCCAGAAAGGTGACAAAGTGCTTATTATCACCGAAAGCGCGCCTGTAAACAGCGTCAAAATCGCTCTTGCTCATTTTCGGAATGTCGTCATGCAGATCTTTAAGCTCTTCTAGGTAGTCCTCCGTGAAGAAATCCGCTCTGGTGGCCAGAACCTGAGCAAGCTTAATGAAACTGGCTCCGAGGGCATAGATATACTGCTTAAGCCTCACAGGGTTAAGAGGTTTCATCAGCAAAAAGCTTTTTCTGTCCTTAATGATCAGAAAAACGGTGAGAAGCACCATGAAAACACGGTAAATTCTCACCGGGGAGTACAGGCTGAAAAAAGATGATCTCACTTATTTTTTCTCTTCAATAAGCTTTTTCAGCTCTTCCAGATCCTCTTTTGTGGCTACGCCAAGTTCGGAAAGTATTTTTTTTATCTTTTCTTTCAGCTTTTTATCAAACTCATCTTCAAAAGACTTGGCTTTTGCCTTCGCCTCTTCATATTTCTGCTTAAATTCTTCCTTTCCGCCCTTGCCTTTCTCTTTCAGTTCCTCAAGTTCCTTTTCCATCTTTTCCTTGGCGGTGAGTGCAGCCCCCAGACCTGCGTAAAAAAAGTCTTTGATTTCGTCCATGGAAAGCCTCCTTAAGTTAAAGCACACTGAATTGTCATATGATAACAAAATACACCCTGAGAGAGTAAATTGCCACGGATTGATTGATAAAGGATAAAAAAAATCCCGGCTATATGCTTTAAGGGGGGAGGAGGGATAAAGCATAGAGATAGCCGGGCAAGATTCTATTTAACTTTTACTTGTTACTAACTTAACAACCCTATTATACAGCAAAAAATTCAAGTTTCAAGTGTTTTACACATTCTCCCTGTCTTTCAGGAGTTTATACTCGATGGAGTCGATCAGCGCCTGATAGCTCGCCTCAATAATGTTGTGAGCCACGCCGACTGTACCCCATGTGTCACGCTCGTCCTTGGATTCGATAAGAACCCTTGTCAGCGCCTGAGTGCCTGTTCCCGCTGTGAGGATGCGCACTTTGTAATCCACCAGAGTCATGCTGTTTAAGTTAGGATAAAATCTGGAGAGAGCCTTTCTTATGGCGTTGTCCAGCGCGTTAACGGGGCCGTTGCCTGATGCCGCGGTGTGTTCCGTTTCGCCCTGAACCTCGATCATAACAGTTGCTTCCGCCGCTGAGCTGTCATCGTTGTCCTTCATTTCATCAATAACCCTGAAGCTCATAGAGTCAAAGAAGGGCTCAAACCTGCCCATAGCCTTGCGCATAAGCAGTTCAAAGGAGGCTTCTGCCCCTTCGTACTGGAAGCCTTTGTTCTCAAGCTCTTTCAGTTTTTCCACCACTTCGGTTATGGCCGGATCATTGCTGTCAATATCCAGACCGAAATCCTTTGCCTTATAGATGAGGTTGCTCTTGCCCGAAAGGTCGGAAACCAGAACACGCTGGGTGTTGCCCACGAGTTCCGGCTCTATGTGCTCATAAGTGCGAGAGTTTTTCATAATCGCGCTTACATGCACCCCGCCCTTGTGAGCGAAAGCCGAACGCCCTACATAAGGCTGATGGATGTTGTGCTTAAGGTTGCCGAGTTCGTTTACCAGACGGGAAAGCACCCTGAGTTTTTTCAGGTTTGCCGCCGGAACGCACTCAAAACCGTATTTAAGCTGCAAGTTGGGGATCACGGATGCGAGGTTGGCGTTTCCGCATCTCTCTCCGTAACCGTTCATTGTTCCCTGAACCTGCGTAATGCCGTGCTTCACCGCAAGTGTGGAGTTGGCAACTGCGCAGTCACTGTCATTATGGCAGTGTATTCCCAGCGGATAAGCGCCTACGTGTTTTTTCACGTCCTCGATTATCTCAACCAGACTGTCCGGCAGCGTACCGCCGTTGGTATCACAGAGAACAAGGCAGTCAGCGCCAGCGTCCTTCGCGGCGAGAAGGGTTTTTATGGCGTATTCCCTGTTGGCCTTGTAGCCGTCAAAGAAATGCTCCGCATCATAAAAAACCCTGTCCACCTTGCTCTTGAGATAGCTCACGGAGCTGTGGATAAGGTCAAGGTTTTCCTCAAGGGAGAGCTTAAGTGCTTCCCTTACATGGAGATCCCATGTTTTGCCGAAAATAGTGAGGTTCGGAACCTCCGCTTCAAGGAGAGCCTGGAGGTTTTCATCGGTCTCACAGCTTCTCTTTGCCCTTCTGGTGCTGCCGAATGCGGCAATATTGTCAATGGGCGCGGAAGAGCTTTTGATAGCCTTAAAAAACTCAATATCTCTGGGGTTGGAACCGGGCCAACCCCCTTCTATGAAACGTATTCCGAAATCGCAGAAAGTCTCTGCGAGCCTTACCTTATCCTTTACCGTGAAATTGACATCCTCAGCCTGAGTTCCGTCCCTCAGGAGGGTGTCATATATATCGACTTTAGTCATTCTAATCCTCTACAAAAGCCTCGTGGAGAACTCTAACCGCGAGTTCCGCAAATTTTTCATCAACAACACATGATACCTTGATTTCGCTTGTGGTTATCATCTGAATGTTAATGCTGTTTGCGGCAAGGACTTCAAACATCTTCGCGGCAACACCGGCGTGGCTTCTCATGCCTACGCCCACTATTGAAACTTTTGCGATGTCTTCGTCCGCCAGAACCTCCTTCGCTCCTATCTCTTTTGCAGTTTCTTTGCAAACCGTGAGCGAACGGCTAAGGTCGGTTTTTGATACAGTGAAGGAAAGATCAGTGTTTCCTTCCGTGCTGACGTTCTGGATTATAACGTCAACATTGATAGCCTCTTTTGCCAGCCTGCTGAAAATTGTGGCAGCAATGCCGGGTCTGTCGGGTACACTTTTTATTGTAATTTTCGCCTGATTTTTATCGCTTGCTACGCCTCTAACTACTACCTGCTCCATTTCGTCGTCCTCCTTAGTAACCAAAGTTCCGGGTTTGTCTTCAAGGGATGAAAGCACCATTATGTCAACATTATAGTTCATGCCGAACTCAACGCTTCTTGACTGAAGCACTTTTGCGCCGAGGGAGGCAAGTTCCAGCATTTCGTCATAGCTGATTTTGTCAAGTTTTTTGGCTTTTCTCACTATTCTGGGGTCGCCGGTGTATATGCCGTCAACATCCGTATATATTTCGCATACATCAGCCTTAATAGCTGCTGCGATCGCAACGGCGGAGGTGTCTGAACCGCCCCTGCCGAGGGTTGCTATGTCATTGGTAACGGGGTTGTAGCCCTGAAATCCGGCCACGATGCAGATCTTGCCTTCGGCAAGCTCTTTTTTGATTCTTGAGCCGTCAATCTTCATTATGCGGGCTTTGGAGTGAGCGTGGTCCGTCTCCAGGCCTATCTGAATTCCGGAGAGAGAAACGGCCTTGTAACCCATTGAGATAAGAGCCTGAGCAACAAGGGGGCAGCTTGCGGATTCACCCGTGGAAACAAGTGCGTCATATTCCCTCAGATCATAGTTCTTATCGATTTCCTTCAGGAGGTTGATCAGCCTGTCCGTTTCCCCTGCCATGGCGGAGGATGTAACTACGACATCATGCCCCTGATCCTTTTTCTTTGCGATAATTTTGGCAACATTCTTAATCCGTTCGATGGAACCCACACTCGTTCCGCCGAATTTCATCACTACAAGGCTCACTTTACCCTCCTTTTGCTCTCTATTGACATCTGAATCTGCACATCCTGTCAGATTTCAGCAAGCTTGGTTCAGAAACCGCCGAAACCTAAGCGGCGGTTTTCAGACACACGCTCGCGCCGTGATAAACACGGCTCCGCTCCGCACGGCGTCAGC
>JAEWZN010000010.1 GCA_023395255.1 Deferribacteres bacterium | reverse complement strand
CTAGTTCAGAACTACGCCTATAATGAGAAGATTATCAGGGAAATACTTAACCAGCATGGTTTTTATATGCCGGAGAAGAACTGATGGAATTCGAATACTACACATACGGGGATTTTCAATCTCAAGTAAACTCAATTCACATGGTTGCAAACCTGTTCAGCAATCACACGTATCAGAGCTGGTTCACTGTTGTGATGCTGCTCACCATTGCGGCATTTGCTTTTCAGGCAACGGCAGAAAGGATTTTCGGCGCAAAGGCTTCTGATGCTATATGGATTAAGCGGGTGATGATAGGAACCGTCCTGTACAGCATATTCATGGTTCCGACTGTTACTTTGCATGTATATGATCCGATAAAGAACAAATACGAAGCCATTGGCGGTATACCTGCCGGAGTGGGTTTAATCGCGGGAATGGCCAGCAGTTTCATAAAGGAGCTTTCAGAGCTGATAGAGACTGCCGGAAGCCCTATCATACACATTGATGATATAGGATTCGGCAACGGCTATGAAATGCTGTCCGCTACTTCCGCCCTCGGTTCAATAGGTCTTTCGCAGGATCAGTATCTCACAAGGACACTGGCGGATTACTTTGACAAATGTATTATTCAGATGAATGCCGGCGGAGATCTGGACTTTGATGCTCTGTGGAACGGCAACGGCAAAACAATTCTTGAGAATATCGCAACGGATTACCGCATATTCTCAAGCACGGTGTGGACATCCGCCAACCCCGGCGGCGTATTGTTTCAGTGCGCCGATGCCTATCAGCATATAGTCACCCAGCTTACACAGCCCGCCCGTGTTGATAAGGCTTTCAGGGTATTTTGCAGCAAGGTTAACTACAATCCGACAGATGCCACAGAGTTCATGATGTGCCGTCAGAAGTTCAGAGGTGTTTACGAGGCATTCAGCACTCCTGAAGGATTCGGATATAACGAAACAAGTCTGTTTGCGTCCGCCGTGGTTGCGGAAATGTATCTGACTGACGGCATAAACGCCGGAGTTGAGCGAGCCAAAGAGATAGCCCGTAGTATGGCCACAGCTTCGGATGCGGTCAGCGGTGCAATGGCAGCGGACTTCATGCCGATGATCCAGGGAATGGTGGCCACAATCCTCATATCCCTATTCGTTATTGTGGCACTGCTCATGTACGTTGCGCCAATGGATGCCTTCAAGTTCTATTTCGGTCTCTGGATCTGGTTTCTCACATGGGTTCTGGTGGACGTGGTGATCAATATTCAGGTTCAGAACTATGCCTATGAGGTATTCCGGGAGATACGTGAGACAGGTTTAAGCCTGACTACATTCTTCAGTATAGGCGACAGGTCAGCGCAGGTTCTCGGCTGGTACGGTAAGGCAAGATGGATGAGCATGACCATCGCCTCGATGATGACGTACGGTATATTTAAATTCGGCGGCGGTGCGGCATTCGCAAGCTTCGCAGGGGCACTCGGCGCAAGCTATTCAGGACAGGCGGCAAGTCAGGGCGCACAGATAGGCGCACCCGGCGGAGAGGCGGCGCAGTATAAGAAGACACTGGATGACCTTTCAATGGTTTCCGCAACGACTATGGGAGCAGTGAATTCAAGGCAGTGGTATCAGTCTGCATCAACAATGAGATCATCTGAAATAGGGCAGACTATAGGTCAGGGCGAGAGTCTGGCCACAGAAGCCGCTAAAAACTTCGGAGGTAATGCAATGGATCTCGGAAGAATGATCGGCAGCGGCGCGGCTTACAATCAAATCAAAAGTGGTCATTCCGCAGCCCAGCTTGAGGACGCAGGTTATGATGCTGAACGTGTTGCTTCCGGGGAAACCTACAACACCATGGGCAACACCGGAGCGGCGGAAGGTTCCAGAGCCGTTGAAAAAGAAAACGGGCTTAATGATGGAGAACTTCTTGCAACCGGCGGAGTCGGCAGGAACCTGAAGTATTTCACTGACGCAAAATTCCGTGAAAACGAAGCCAATGAATCCGGAGAAAGCCTTCTGGCTGAATACCAGAAAGAATCCAACATAAGGACTGTCGCAACTGATGACGGCATACTCCACTACGGAAAAGCACCTGAAGGCGCAGTTGTCAGCAGTGATCTGCGCTCCGGTGAAACCGGCTCACACTCTTTCTTCAACCAGAAAGTCAATGTGGACGGCAAGGAACTCACACTCTCCGGGGAAGCTTCACAGCGTGGCGGTCAGCTCACTGTGAACGGAACAGACGAACACGGTAACGCTTACTCAATCTCCGGACTCGGCAGCATGAATGATGACGGCATCGACTTCTCGGCAACTTCCAGATTTGTTCAGTCAAAAGAAGAATCCATGCGGGGAACAATGTTCAGCGGCTTCATTGACACTGACGGTGACGGCAAAGGTGACCGCTACACAGACATAAGCTTTGATACCGCAACAGGACTCATCACAGCCCGGCGTGACGGCAAGAACTTCACTTTCAAAGGCGATATTTCCGACTATGACGCTGAAAACAAGATGATTTCCATCTCTCCCGGAAGTGAAGTCTCATGGACGGCTCAGTATAAGGATGTTCAGGTTCGGACAACAGACGGCAAGGATGTCAGTCTGGTCGGAACAGTCGAAGCATCCGGAACAGGTATGCCGGGCGATAACTCAATGATCCGTCTGAAGGGACAAACCTCAGACGGCTTCATGGCGAACATCGAGGGCAAAGGAAACGTTCTCCGCGCCGCCCATGGTGACGGTCATGTCCTCAACGGTCTTGCCTCAGTCTCCAGACTGGAGAAAACAGCCACCAAGGACAAACTTACCAGAGAAAGCGAAGTGGATGAAAAGATCCAGAGAACGGAAGATACCGTTGAAAAGAAATTCGTCCGTGCAACCACAGAAAGCTATGGAGATTCTGTCAATGTGGATGGCCTTGCAGCAATCATCAATCCTAACCCGAATATGTTCGGCCGTGTTGCTAGCGCAGAATCCAAGGAAAACATTGCTGAAGCCTCAATACAGGTTGCTCAGAGCATTGCGAAGAATATACCGGAGAGTGTGAGATTTAGCATGGGTAGCAGTGAACGATACCAAAATACTTTATCCGGTGGAGTATCAGGTCAAGCATCAGGGGGTGTTGGTTTCAGTCAAGGAAACAACTCAGCTTCAGCCAACGGAGGGGTTAATGCAGGTATGTCAGTTCAAAGAATCAAAGAATCCAGCGAAAGTACGTCTCAAGATAAAGATGCACTTACCTACCTTTATGGCACAACAATTTATAACGCCCGTATGGACGCTGATAAGCTTGTTGAAAGCGGCAAAATAGACAAAGCCGATGTGGATGATTACATCGCCAGCAGGGTAACAGATGTCAGTAAGGAGCTTGTCGGAAATGCAACAGGCATCCAGAATGAAAGATATATCCCTGATTATGCCAACGGAGACAACCCTTTAATGCGGGATAACAACGATATTAACGATACCGCATTTGCAAAAGCCTTTGAAGCTTCTAAGGGCGGATTTAAGACGGAAAAATAATTGACAAAAGGAGAATTAAAACTTGAGAATATGTTCAAACAGGCTATAATTAAGGTATAGGAGATGTATTATGGGAATTGTGGTTGCAGTGCTTGTTATGGTTGCTTTTGTTGCTCTTCTGGTATTCTTGCCAGCAGATAAATTTTTGAAAAATACAAATTCTGATAACCATGAAAGGATAAATAGTAGCCATGATAAATTTAAAAATGAGCTCCTTTTTCCAGACTATATTCATGACCCTAAATACAGCCGAATGAGCGGTAATATTTATCACAAAGACTAATGACCCCAGCCGGAGCTAAGAACTCCGGCTTTTTTTAAATCTTATAACCATAAAAAGAAATGCGTTCAAAAGGTAACTCTACTGTTACCATTTTATCAGGAGAGATATTCCAAAACGTTCCGTCTATTTTATTGTACCTATGGGCATCTCCAAGCAATGCGCCACAACTCCTGCAAATATTTCCTAGATAGGTCATCTTTGCTTGTCTCGAATACTTAAATCCAAGCCCGTGTTTGTTCAACTCATTTATCACGTTTTCTTCGGTGTTTATATCAAGCAAGACATTCCTGAAAATAAAATATTTATCGGTTGTTCTTCCGGCAATAGTTCCAAACTCCGTTTCAAGTATATAGTAACCAAGATAAGTTCCCAGACTTAAAAACATGCGCCGCCTTGAACATTTCCAACAGGAATCCCAAAAACCACATAAAACTGGATTAGGAATTAGATATTCAGGTCTTACAATAAAGCCGCTAAAATTACGAATAATCCACTCAGCTTTTGGTGTAGTTGGTTTTATTGCCCATTTTTTCATTTTCGGTTCCCAGAATGCACCGTTTTCTTGCACATATTCTTGCTCTTCTGGAGGAACCTGTAAATATACTATATCTGCCATAACAATCCTCTAAACTATTTTAAAGACTCTTCCTGATTATATTAGATTATTAGGGCGGAAGTTTCAAAGCGACTATATGACGAAGGCGCTTTTAAAGGAGTTCAAATTTGGCACATTATTTGGCACACTTTGAGCAGTATTAAGTGATACTTGGTAAGGGAAAGGCTTGATTTTTCAAGATGGACATATTACGGCAACAGGCATTAAAAGTTTTCGAGCCCCTTCGTCCCAGAGATGCATTCTCTAAATGCTGTCCTGATAGACTGATGTCAGATACGACTCGCAGAGCTAAGGACTGTAAATATTTGTTTTAAAGATAACTTGTTAAAATATTCTTTACCCAAACAGGTTAGAGTGTTTACCGATACGAATTAAACGGACTTCTTCAGCAGTGATTTCATAGATTAACACAACATCGGGAAATAGATGGCAGTCTCTACAGCCAAGAAATTCACCGATGAGCGGATGATCCTTATACTTGACAGGCAGAGAAGTCTCCTCCATGAGCAACCCTATAACCTCTCTAAGCTCTGACTCTACTGCTTTATTGTGTTTAAAAGCCTTGTAGTCCTTCTTAAATTTACTCGTTATAACAAGCTCTTTCAAGAGTTCAAATCCTCGAAGAGTTCGTCCACATTTTTAAACCGTTTGGCCTTTTTTCCGCTTCTGGCTTCTTCTATAGCTTCTCTCGTTTCCTTGTTAGGCAGCTTTATTTCAAAAGGTATCCCATTATTAAGAACGATCTGAGAATAGAAAATATTTACTGCCTCGCTTGCTGTGAGACCAAGAGCAGAGAGAATGTCATTAGCTTCCTTTTTCAGTTCTTCAGGCATTCTGACCTGTAAAGTTGCACTTCTCATCATGCACCTCCTTGTAGTGCTAATGTAATGACAATATGTTTGAAGTGCAATAGTGAATTAAATAATATTTTTCATTCCCCAACGTATCTAATTATAATATCAGCTTCTTTGACCTGAAAGGTGAACTCTATTTATTCTGTTAGAATTCTGACAGAATGAAGGAATTTAAAGGAAATAATGGGATATTAAAAACAGATTAAATCATTGCCGATATTCATTTTAGATCCTTTAAGTTCCCGCTGATTCCCATATCTTTAAGGGTTCGAGTCCCCCTTTCGGCACTCTTTATTATCTTCATACAAGCTTATAAGGCGAACCTCCCCATCGGTAACACAATGTATTAAATACGTGTGACGAAAACTCTTGCATATTGTTTTTCACAATGCTAGTGTTACGAAAATTTAATGACGTGGCATGCCATGGAATTTATTAACGGTAACACAGTGATATTTGACAGATCAGTTAAACTATTAGTATTAATTATTGTTTTGTTTCTCATAGGGGGAAGGGTTCAGGCTGCTTCAATGAAAATCGTTGTTCTCAACAGCGATGGTTTCGAAGTGATACGCGCCCTCGGTGCTGAGGATATGGTTGTCGGTATAGGCGATGTGATCTCCGCTGAGCCTGATTTCTGGGGCGGATATTCCAAGCTCCCTGTGGCGGGCGGATGGCGTACGCCTGATTATGAGATGATAGTTAAGCTAAAACCGGATGCAGTTCTGGGCTATCGGCGCTCCCCTGATGACGAATCGGAAAAGAAGCTTGCCGCACTCGGAGTAAAGATGTTCCGCTACGATTTCTACCGTATATCCAACTTTGAGAGAGAAGTCCGGGAGTTCGCAGCTTTAATAGGCAAAAACAAAGAGGCGGAAGAGCTCCTCGCATGGTGGAAACCACTGTACAGCCGCATAGAGAAGCTTTCCTCAACAGTGAGCAAACCTAAAGTATATATAGAGGGATTCGGCAAGTACAGAAGCGCAGGCCCCGGTTCCGGCATACATGAAATGGTAACGCTTGCCGGAGGTGATAACATGGCCAAAGGCGCATCCATCCCCTATCTGGAAGTCAACTCAGAATGGGTATTCGGCGGAAATCCTGATTTCATAGTAAAAACAGTGTCCCTCAGAGACTGCTACGGCGGCGGCTGTGAAACCTATCTCAGACAGGCTGTGGACGAATTCGAAAGCCGTCCGGGCATGAAAAGCCTGAAAGCAGTCAGGAACAAATCCATCCTCGCCATGTCACCGGATATAGGGCCCGGCCCCAGAGGAATCATAGGCACAATTGAAATAGCCAAGCGCCTTCACCCTGACAAGTTTGCAGATATTGACCCTGTGAAGATCCACGGGGACTACCTTAAAAAATTTCATAATCTGGACTACAAGGGCACTTACGTTTATGAGCCGCGGAAGGTGAAGCAGTGAGCGGCGGATTAGCCGCTGTGTACAGCAGCTATGAACGCAGAAGGATAGTAGCCGTCGGGCTGCTTTTCATACTTTGTGTGCTATCATTCGTTATATCGCTCTCCTTCGGTTCATCCGGCCTTAGTCTGGCAGAATCCTACGCCGCTGTCTTCGGCGGGGATGAAACAAGCAGGCTGATAATATGGGAACTGAGAATCCCCCGCCTGATAATGGCTGTTCTTGTGGGATGGGGGCTGGCCGTGGGCGGCGCAGCCAGTCAGGTTGCTCTGAGAAACCCCCTTGCCTCACCGTTTACCCTCGGTGTTTCATCTGGTGCTGCCTTCGGTGCTGTGGTGGTTATAATGTCCGGTATGACATCATCATGGCTCATAGCAGCGGCGGCATTCAGCGGCGCAATTATAACCACGCTGATAGTTCTGGGAATAGGCAGACTGAAAGGAGCATCGCCGGAATCCCTTGTTCTGGCGGGTGTGGCACTGATGTTTCTTTTTTCCGCTATGACATCCCTCCTGCAATATACAGCTACTATGCAGCAGGTGCAGGCAGTTGTGTTCTGGATGTTCGGCAGCCTTGCAAACTCCGGCTGGCATCAGCTTGCTGTTACATTTCCCCTTACTCTTCTCCCCACATTGTGGCTGATAAGGCATTCACTTGACTTTAACCTCATGACCGACAGTGAGGAAACGGCGAAAGCCTTCGGAATAAATACAGGGCGGCTGAGGATAGTAGCTATGCTCTGTGCTGCGTTAATGTGCGCATCCTCAATATGCTTTACAGGGGTGATAGGCTTCATAGGGCTTGTCTCCCCACATATCGCCAGACTGCTTCTCGGCAGCGACCACCGATGTATTTTCCCCGCCTCGGCTCTTATCGGGGCATGCATAGTCATAGCGGCGGATACCATAGGGCGCACCCTGTGGCAGCCGCAGGTTATTCCTCTGGGCATAATGACTTCTTTCATAGGCGTTCCGTTTTTCATATGGCTTCTGCTCCGTAAAAGGATAGGGGGTCATCCGTGATACAGGCTGATTCGCTCTCTTTCTCATACGGAAAGGCGGAGATAATAAAGGATATTTCATTCCACGTTGCAAAGGGCGAGACTGTGGCTCTGCTTGGCCCGAACGGCTCCGGCAAAACCACGCTTCAAAGGCTTGTGCTGAACATACTTAAGCCCTCTTCCGGCAGAATCTCCATAAACGGGGAAAATGTACACAGCATAAAAAAGGAGCTTTTCTCACGCTACGCAGCCTACGTGCCGCAGCATATATCAAACAGGTTTCCCATGAAGGTGTTTGATGCGGTGCTGATGGGGCGCAGAAGCTACATGTACTGGTCAGCATCAAAAAATGATCTCGCGGTTGCGGAAAAGGTGATAGGCGAACTTGGGCTTGATGACATTGCAATGAGGGATATGACCACACTCAGCGGAGGGCAGAGGCAGAAGGCAATCCTTGCCAGAGCTGTGGCGCAGGAATCTGACTTCATAATAATGGACGAACCTACCAGCAGTCTGGATCTGCGGCATCAGCTTGAAACCATGCAGACAGTGCAAAGACTTCGGGACGGCGGAAAGGGAATACTCATCGCGATGCATGATCTCCAGCTTGCGGCACGCAATGCGGACAGAGTGTATGTAATAAACGGCGGAAAACTCTATTCCCACGGCAGTCCCGCAGAAGTGATAAATGAAACAATGCTCCGCGAGGTTTACGGAGTATGTGCAGAAATAGAAAACACCGGATGTTTTACTATAAACATAAACGGATTAAGCGCTTGATCCGTTTATCGGGAGGAAGTTTAAATGAAGTTCGGTAAAGGATTTGCGGTAATATCGGCCGCTGTTCTCCTTACTTTCGGTGCGGAAGCAAAGGAGAAGGATGTTTATACCCTTGAGGAAACAACAATAACCGCCACAAGAACCGAAATGGCGGTTGAGGAAGCACCCGCAAGCGTCAGTATTGTCACACAGGAAGAGATAAAAAGCCTCGGCGCTACCACACTGGATGAAGTGCTCCGCCATGAGGCTGGTGTTATTCTCCGCCGTGACAAAGGTATAGCTATGGCTACACCCCGCGTGAGCCTCAGAGGCCTCAGCGGAGACAGCAGGACTCTGGTAATGCTTGACGGCATGCCTCTTAATGACGGTTACAGTTCAGGTGTTACATGGACGCAGCTCGGCATAGAAAATGTTGAGCGCATAGAAATAACAAGAGGCCCCGGCTCTGCTCTTTACGGCGGCAATGCTCTGGGCGGAGTTATCAACATCATCACCAAAAAGCCTTCCGAAAGGGAGATTAAGGCCACAGTGGGCGCAGGCAGCGACAACACCCGCAAATACAGCGCCTCATACGGCGATATGTTTACAGATAAGTTCGGCATGCGCATCGGTTTTGAGTATGAAAAAAGTGACGGCTACGCTGCGGGAACCACAAGAAGAACCAGCTTCACCACCACCCAGCCTTCCACGCAGGAGCTCACGGGCGGTTCTTTCACCAAAACTGTTGCAGGAGCGGATGCTTACCTCGTGGGTGATTCCGGCAATAACTGGGGCGAACGCAATAACGTAAACCTCCAGTCATACTTCACACCGGATTCCTCAAGTATGATCACCTTCAACGCTCAGTGGGGAAGGCACGAATACGGCTATGACAGACCCCACACCTACCTGAAAGACGCTGACGGCAACCCCTCCTACAGCGGCTATGTTGATGTGGGCGGCGGCAGATACGTTACAGTAAGCCCCAACAACTTCATATACTACATGGGCAACGGCGATGAGGAATATACAAGCCTCGCGCTTATGTATGACAAGGAGTTCGCTGATGTTGAACTCAGTGCCAAGCTCGGCTACAGCTTCAAGGAAAAATGGTACACCACAGCAGGAACAGGCGGCACATTTGATAATGCCTCCGGCACTATGGCCGATTCAGATGTAACCACATGGTACGCAGATGTTCAGCTTTCCGGCAACGCAGGGCAAAAACATAAGCTCACAGGCGGACTCACCTACAGGACAAACGATTTTGATCAGGCAGGCTACTCCCTCTCCTTCTACCGTGACGAAAACAGCAAAACCGCCAAGACCGAGATAACCCAAGGGAAAGACCAGTATTACGGCGTATATGTTCAGGATGAATGGACACTTCCCGCCTCTTTCACCCTTTTCACAGGCATCCGCTATGACTACTGGAGCGCCTCCGACGGAAAAGCAGGTCAGATAGGCAGTGAGGAAACTTTCTCAGAGCCAAATGACGATGCTTTCAGCCCAAAGGTTGCCCTTGTGTGGAACCCGGCAGAGGACACTGTGCTGAGAACCTCATACGGAACAGCCTTCCGCGCTCCTAACATATATGACATGTACCGCTCATGGAGGTCAGGCACAACAAACTACCACTCAAACCCCAACCTGAAACCTGAAAAACTTGAAAGCTGGGAGATAGGTGCTGATCAGTTTCTGTTTAACAAAAAGCTTAAAGTATCGGCCACATACTACAACAGCGAAATCAAGGATGCCATAGAAAGAACCAGCAGCGGAGCAGACAGATATACCAACAATGTGGGTAAAGCCAGCATAGACGGCTTTGAACTTGCCCTTGAGGCTCAGCCTGTTAAAGGCCTTAAGCTCTGGGCAAACGGTTCATGGATTGATAGTGAAGTTCTGGAAAACAAAAACAAGCCTGAGATCGAAGGCAAAAAACTTACCGATGTCCCCAATGTTATGTACAACCTCGGCGGTATGTACAAATGGAGATTCTTCACCTTCGCTCTGGACGGAAACTATCAGGGGCGCATATTCACCAGCGACATGAACGATGACATCAACGGTGTTTACGCCTCCTATGACGAACGCTGGATATGGAACACCAGAGTCACTGCGGAAATCGGAAAACATGTTGAGGTTTCAGGTGCTGTCACCAACCTCTTCGACAAGGAATTCTTTGACTATTATGTAGGACGCGAGCGTTCATACATGGTTGAACTTACCGCCAAGTTTTAGGGAGAGCAAATGCGGATAACAGCAATAGTATGGAGCAGCCATGCTCAGGCAATAGAAAAAGGCGCATCTGCGCTGCCGTTTATAGATATGACTATGTTTGCCTCAAAGGAGATAGCGCGTGATGAAGACCTGCTTAAAGAGGCATTCAGGGATGCGGAAAGTGCGGATCTTGTCCTGCTTTACCGCTCTGCGGATGTTTTCTGGAACGAGGTTGAGGCGCACTTTAAGGAGCACAGACCCGAAAACATAGTCTGTCTGAGCCATGATCCTTCATACTGGACGCTCTCTTCCGTTGCACCGTCTGTTCTGCAAAGGTGCATGGATTACCTCAGAATGGGGGGCGGGGAAAACGCGGAGCGCATGCTCCGCTTCCTCGCAAGTGAGACAAAGAAGGCGGACTGCGAAGTTCTCCCCCCTTACGAATACCCGTGGCAGGGGATTTATCACCCCGCTGCCCCTGTATCATACTACGAATCTAACCTAACCTACCTCAGCTGGTACGGCGGTTATGCCGAAAGCAAAGGCATAGCCGCCGCGCCTGCGGCGGGAGTCCTGTTCAGCAGACATTACTGGGTGAACGGACAAACCGAACTTGAGAACGAACTGATATATGCCCTTGAGAACGCAGGTTTGCGGGTCATACCTGTTTTTTCAAACGGGACAAAGGACAATGAAACAGGCTCAATAGGAAGCGGAGCCGCTGCCGAACTCTATTTTACCGCGGGTGGAAATATTCTGATCGATGCCTTTGTGAAGCTCCAGACTTTTTACCTGAACTACACGAGGGGTTCTCAGCTTGCGGACACAGGCAATGCCAAAGGCGGCGTGGAACTGCTGCAAAAGCTGAACGTGCCTGTTTTCCAGCCTTTTGTATCGTCATACAAAACAGTGGATGAATGGATGAGCGATCCCCTCGGCGCGGGTTCCGATGTTGCGTGGTCTGTTGCCATGCCTGAGTTTGAAGGGGTGATTGAACCCTTCATAATAGGCGCGCTTAAGAAGGATGAAAGCGGAATTATAAGCGACCGCGAACCGATCCCTTCCAGATGCGGTGAGCTTGCCGCACGTGTTTATGAGCGGGTAAAGCTCCGTAATATCCCCGCCGCGGAGAAAAAGATAGTCTTCATGCTCCATAATGCCCCCTGCTCATCAGTGGAAGCAACAGTGGGCTCCGGCGCTGGGCTTGACAGTCCTGAAAGCGTAGTGCGTCTCATGAGGCTTATGAGCGGGCAAGGTTACAATATAAACCGCATACCTGAAAGCGGAGAAGAACTTGCGCAGGAGATCCTCTCCAAAAAAGCAATCAGTGAATTCCGCTGGACCACAGTGAATGAGATAGTCAGCAAAGGGGGCGCACTTGCCCTTGTTGAAAATGATAAATACCTTGAATGGTGGGAAGAACTGCCGGAAAAGGTTAAGAGAAGAATGTCGGAAAGCTGGGGTAATCCTCCCGGTGAAGCCGTTGGTGGAATGCCCTCTGCAATGGTTTATGACGGAAAAATCGCAGTGACCGGGCTTAACTTCGGCAATATCCTCGTCTGTGTTCAGCCCAAGAGAGGCTGCGCAGGCGCAAGGTGTGACGGCGAGGTCTGCAAGATACTCCATGACCCCGATGTTCCGCCTCCTCATCAGTATCTGGCCACTTACAGGTGGATTGAGAAAGTGTACGGCGCGCACGCGGTAATCCATGTGGGAACCCACGGAACCCTTGAATTTCTGCCCGGCAAGGGTGTGGGGCTTTCCGGCGAATGTCTGCCCGAAATAGTTATAAATAAGCTGCCGCATCTGTACATATACAACGCAGACAACTCACCCGAAGGGATAATAGCCAAGAGGCGCAGCTACGCCACCCTTGTCAACCATATGCAGTCGCCTATGATTCAGGGCGGGCTGTACGGTGATTATGAAGAGCTGGACCGCACCATAGGCGAGTGGGAACAGGCCAAGAACAACGACCCCGGCAGGGCACACATGCTTGAGCACCTCGTAACCGGTCTTCTGGAAAAAATGAAGATGCAGGATGAACTGGGGTTTGAGGATTTTAACACTGCTCCCTTTGCCGAAGTGAAGGAAGCTGCACATAATGCGCTCAGCCGCATGCGCAACACATGGGTTCAGGACGGAATGCACATTTACGGACTCCTCCCTGAAACAGATGAAAAGGAAGCCGAATATGTTTACGGCATACTCCGCTATGACAGCGGCGATGATATAAATCCCAGAAGACTTGCCGCATGGCTGTTGGGTCTTGATCTGGACTATTTGCTGGCGAATCAGGAGCTCACGGATAAAGAGAGCGGCAAAAGCTTCGGCGCTCTCCTTGAAAATGCGGAGCAGAAGGCTCAGGAGCTTGTCAGCCTTTACCTTTCCGGCGGCAGCGAGCCTGAGCTTGAAGCGGGGCTGAGCGAAAGGTTCCGCTTAAGAGTGACCGACCTCAGAAACAGGCTGCGGGCATCAAGGGAGGATCTTGCCCTGCTCAACGCCGCTGACGGCGGCTACACCCCTGCCGGAGCATCCGGACTCATTTACAGAGGCAAGGACGATGTTCTCCCCACGGGGCGGAACATGTTTTCCCTCGATCCCGAAAGTGTGCCCACAAAAGCGGCCGCGGTCATGGGGAATGCCCTTTCTGCGAAGCTGGTGGAAAAATACCTGAACGAGGAAGGCCGCCTGCCTGAAAATGTGGCCATTTACTGGATGTGTGCTGACATCATGTGGTCGGACGGAGAAGGGATGGCACAGATAATGTCACTTCTGGGCGTTCGTCCCGTCTGGAAAAGAAACGGCAGGGTACACAATTTTGAAATAATCCCCTTGAGCGAACTCGGCAGGCCGAGGATAGATGTAACCATAAGAGTGTCGGGGATAACCAGAGACAACTTTCCTGACCGGATAGCCCTTGTGGACAGGGCTGTACAGGCTGTGGCCGCGCTGGACGAGCCTGTGGAGCTTAATTATGTGCGCAAACACACTCTTGCGTCTCTGGTTTCAGACGGAATAGACAAATCAGACAGTGACGCATTCCGCAAAGCGGCAAGGCGTGTTTTCTCCGCTGCCCCCGGTTCATACAGAGCGGGGGTGAATCTGGCGGTGTATGCCTCAGCATGGAAGGAAACAGGGGATCTGGCGGATATATTCGTGGCGTGGAACGGCTTTGCCTACGGCGACGGATACGGCGGTGAACCAGCATTCAAAGAGCTTGCCCGTTCACTTGCCACTGTGGATGTCACTTTCAATAAAATAATGGACGATTCCCACGACCTTTTAGGCTGCTGCGGCTATTTCGGCAGCCACGGCGGGCTGAGCGTCGCCTCAAGCCACATCAGGGGTGAAAAGGTACGCAACTATTACGGTGACACAAGGGAAAAAAGCGCAGTTGAAGTGCGCACCCTCGCCGATGAACTCCGCCGGATCGCAAGAACCAAGCTCCTTAACCCTAAATGGATTGAGGGGATGAAGCGTCACGGCTACAAGGGCGCGGGCGATATATCAAAGAGAGTGGGCAGGCTCTACGGCTGGGAGGCTTCCACCGGAGAGGTTGACGATAAAATCTTTGACGACATCACAAGAGCATTCGTGGAGGACAGGGAAAACCGTGACTTTTTCGAGAAGCATAACCCGTGGGCGCTTGAGGAGATGGCAAGAAGGCTCCTTGAGGCGGAAAAGCGGGGACTGTGGAACGCTGATCCCGAACTGCTTGAAACACTGAAAGAGACCTACCTTGACATAGAAGGATGGATAGAAGAACGCACCGGAGATATTGAAGGCGAATTTCAGGGCGGAACAATAGATATAATCGGCGCTGACGATGTGCAGGGCTGGAAGGATAAAATAGACGGAATCCGCAAAACAGTTGCTTCGGTCAGGGAAGGCAGATGAAAGCTGTTCATCAGCCTGTTTTCCCCTTTACCGCAATAACAGGGCAGGAGGACATGAAGCTTGCCCTGGTTATAAATGCAGTTAATCCCAGAGCCGGCGGTGTTCTTCTCCGCGGAGAAAAGGGCACGGCAAAATCGAGCGCGGTGAGAGCCCTCGGAGCGCTGCTGGATAAACCGTTTGTTGAGCTTCCGCTGAATATCACTGAGGACAGATTCCTTGGCGGCATAGATATTCAGGCCGCACTGAAACAAGGCAGAAACGCTGTGAAAAAAGGTTTAGCCGCAGATGCCGACGGCGGATTTCTCTACACGGATGAGGTTAACCTGCTGGATGATCATATAGTTGACCTGCTTCTGCACACAGCCTCAGGCGGCTATGTCCGCCTCCTGAGAGAGGGTGTTTCCGCTGAATATCCGGCAGAGTTTGTTCTCTGCGGTTCCATGAATCCCGAAGAAGGCGAACTACGCCCCCAGTTTCTGGACAGGTTCGGGCTAGCCGTTCAGGTCACATCCTCCGGTTCCGTGACTGACAGGGTAATGCTGATGGAGAACAGAGAGCGTTTTGATCGTGATCCTCAAGCCTTTATAGAAAAACACACTGAACAAGAGAGCAGTCTCAGAGAAAAGATTGCGGAAGCACGTGAGCTTCTGGCGCTGGTTTTTGTCAGTTCTGATATACAAAACCATATTGCTGAAACAGTTATGAGGGCAAACGCAGCGGGTCACAGAGCTGATATTATAACAGCCGAGGCGGCAAAAGCCATAGCTGCACTTGACGGAAGAACGGAAGTAACGCGGGCAGACGCTGACAAGGCAGCAGAGTTTGCACTTCTCCACCGAAGGAACGAAATGCAGGGCTCCTCACCCGAAGGCGGGGAAAACCCTGACAGCGGTGAGGATAAGGAAAAGAAAGAGCAGAAAGAACATAACGAACAGAAAAATAAAGGCGGAAAGAGCGAAAGCAGCGGCGAGGCTAATCCCTCACCCGAACAGAAAGAGAGCGAAGGTTCAGAAACAGAAACGGTTTTTGCCGCCGGTGAACCTTTCAGGGTACGCCGCATAGAAGCAGCAAAGGACAGAAAAACAAGGCGGGGCAGCGGAAGACGCACCCGTTCCAAAACATCCCTCAAGCACGGGCGTTATGTACGTTCCACAGATAACAGATGCACGGGAGATATAGCCATTGATGCCACCCTGCGCGCCGCAGCGCCTTTTCAGAGCTTAAGAACCCCTCCTCAGGGCATGGCGTGGTCATTAAAACCGGAGGATATTAGGGAAAAGGTACGGGAAAAACGGACAGGCAGTTTCATTCTGTTTGTGGTGGATTCCAGCGGTTCAATGGGAGCAAAAAGCCGTATGACCGCCGCCAAGGGTGCTGTGCTTTCACTTCTGCTTGATGCATACCAGAAGCGGGATAAGGTTGCCATGATAACCTTCCGTGATAAAGAGGCGGAAACCGCACTCAGCCCCACCTCATCGGTCGAACTTGCGGAAAGAAAGCTCCGTGAGCTTCCCACAGGAGGGCGGACTCCCCTTACATCCGCCCTGAGCGAAGGAAAAAAACTTACGGACAGATACCTCCGCCATAATCCTGATGCAAAGCCGATAGTTATTATGCTTACAGACGGACGGGCGAACATACCCCTTGAAGAGGGGCAGAACCCCCGAAAAGAAGCGGCACGGGCTGCTGAACTCTGGGCTGAGGATCAGCGCATCCATTTCATAGTCATAGACGCGGAAAAGAAAGGGCTGGTGGACTTTGCTCTGGCCGGCGCACTTGCGGAAAATCTGGGTGCGGATTTTTTTGAAATAAATGAACTGAGGGCGGACAGCCTGCTGAACGCCGTTAAAAGGAGCATAAATGAATAAGAGAATTTACCCGTTTCCTGCCATAGTCGGTCAGGATGAGCTTAAGAAAGCACTGGTGCTTAATGTTATAAATCCCTCCGTGTCAGGAGTTCTGATACGCGGGGAAAAGGGAACTGCGAAATCAACCGCAGTGCGTTCACTGGCTGAGATACTGCCTGAGATTGATACGGTATCTGAATGCCCTTACAACCTCTCTCCTTCTGATTCCGCCCATGTCTGCAGGATATGCGGACGGGGGGAGTGCAGCGGGAACAAAGAATCTGTCAGGAGGCGTGTTCCTGTTGTGGAGCTGCCTGTAGGAGCCACGGAGGACAGAGTCGTGGGTGCTCTCAATCTGGAACACGCCCTTAAAGGCGGCGAAAGACGCTTTGAACCGGGGCTTCTTGCCTGGGCAAACAGAGGTATTCTCTATGTGGACGAAGTAAACCTCCTTGAGGATCATATAGTTGATATTCTTCTGGATTCCGCCGCGATGGGTGTGAACACGGTGGAGCGTGAGGGGATCTCCTTCTCGCACCCTGCCAGATTCACCCTTGTGGGAACCATGAACCCCGAAGAGGGGGAGCTCCGCCCGCAGCTTCTGGACAGGTTCGGGCTGTGCGTAACGGTCGGCGGAATGAGGGACGCGGAAAAACGCGTTGAAGTGATCGAACGCAGACTGGCATTTGAGGACAACTCCGAAAAGTTCATTGAAAGCTGGCGGAGTGAATGTGACTCCCTCCGGGATAAAATAACTGCTGCAAAGCTGCTCCTGCCTGATGTTGAGGCGGACAGAACATCAATGATGCGCATAGCGGTGATCTGTATGGAAGCCGAAGTGGACGGCCACAGGGCGGATATTATAATGCTGAAAACAGCGAAAACCTTAGCCGCGTGGAACGGCAGAAAAACAGTTTCGGATGAGGATATACTTGAGGCTGCAAAATTCGTGCTTCCGCACAGAATGAGGAGACAGCCTCTCCAACAGGTGGGCAGGTTATGAATCATCTCACACAGCTTATAGATTACGGAGTTATCGGGATTCTGGGGCTTATGAGCGTTGCCGCGGTTGCGGTGTCCATAGAGCGCTTCCGCTTCTTTGCGGGGATCAGGCCGGAGGACTACAAAACAGTGCAGGAATATGAGGCGGTACTCACCAGACGGCTGTACATAGTGGCAACTATCGGGAGCAACGCGCCTTATGTCGGGCTTCTGGGAACGGTTCTCGGTATAATGCAGACATTTTACGCCATGGGGCTCACAGGCGCTGCCGATGTGACAGCCATAATGACAGGCCTTGCACTGGCGCTTAAGGCCACCGCTGCTGGTCTGTTAACGGCTATTCCCGCCATTGTGCTGTACAACATGCTCCACAGAAAGGTAAACGAACTCATACTAATGAAGGAGGCATCCCTTGCGGGAGAAAAGCTTTGACTCCATAAATGTTGTTCCGTTTATAGACATCATGCTGGTTCTGCTCACCATAGTTCTTGCAACGGCCACCTTCATTAAAACAGGCGTTATCCCTGTGAAGCTGCCGGAAGTGAACCACGCTGAGCCTTTCAGGGAAACCCCCGCTGTTGATGTCACAAAAGACGGCTTTTACCTGTTCGCAGGGCAGAGAGCCACAGCGGAGGAGCTTAGAGATCTGCTTGCTGCAATTGACAAAAACACGGTAATAACCGTACGCGCGGATAAGGAATCACAGATCCAGCCCTTTGCCGTGCTTATGAGCATGCTGAAAGAGCAGGGTTTTGAAAAAATAAGCCTCCAGACGGAGCTTGAGAACTGAGATGCTTCGTTCTGTTCTGGAATCTGCTGTACTGCACGGTGTTCTTATCTCTGCGATGCTGCTCCTCTCACAGAGTCAGCTTTCTAAAGCGGAAACCGAAAATAAGCATACAGAAAATATAATTATGTCCACCTCAATACTGAAAACAGCGAAGCCTGAACCGCCTGCCGCTCCCACTGTTCAGCCGGAGCCTCCTAAGCCTCCGGTGAGTAAGCCGCAGCCTGTTAAGAGGAAAACATCAAAGACTGAGACAATAAAGCCGAAAGCCGCCCTCACCTCACCTGAAACAGCGCCCCCCGCCGCTGAACAGTCCGCACCTGCACCCTCCGCGGAAAATGCCGGAACGGCAGATGCATACGACGCTCCTGCACCGTCAGGCGCATCAGCGGAGAACACAGGCAAAGCTGCCGCAAAACACTCACATTCAGATGAGGAACTGGCAGAAACATACAAAACCGAGCATTTCAGATACATTCTGGCTTCTATCCGCTCCAATCTGAAATACCCCATGATTGCCCGTAAAAACGGATGGGAAGGCCGGGTTGATGTATCTTTTATCATCAAAAACAACGGTCATATCGAAAACCTGACAGTCAGCAGCTCATGCGGCTTCAAAGCACTGGATGAATCTGCTCTGGCTGCCGTCCGCGCTGCTGTGCCCTTTCCTCCTCCGCCTGTTGAGGCTAATATCATAGTCCCCCTTGTTTTCGGGCTGAAATAGCAAAGCCTGAGCCCGGACTTCGCTCCGGTTGTCCGGAACCGGGACTGGCAGCTAAATATTTTTATTGTTAACTTAATCACAAGCCATAATCTTTCAAAACGCTGTTATTGTAAGCAAACGGACACCACAGATTTATGCCATGAAATTAAAGCAGTTTTTGGCAGAAAAAATGAATGGATCATCATTATAAATTGTCGTAATAATCACTATAACGCAAATAAAACATGATACCATCCCAGCAGCAGCCTGAAACGAATAAACATGTTGAAATTACAGGGAAAAAAGCACTAAATTTGATAGTGAATAATAACCGGGGTGACTGATGAGTAAAATTTTAGATAAAAAGCTGCTCTCCAGGGATGTGGTGCAGATGAAGCTTCTCGCACCGGAAATTGCCTCCGAGAGACAGGCGGGACAGTTTATAATAGTGCAGGTCGATTCCGATTTCAGTGAGCGCATTCCCCTCACCATAGCTGACGCTGATGCGGAAAAAGGCAGCATTACCATAATATTTCAGATTGTCGGCAAGTCCACTCTCAAGCTTGCTCAGAAAAATGTCGGAGACCATGTGGAAAACCTGCTGGGACCTCTCGGCAAGCCGACGCACATAGAAAAGGCGGGCACGGTAGTCTGTGTCGGCGGCGGAATAGGTGTTGCGCCGCTCCACCCCATTGCTCAGGCAATGAAAAAAGCGGGGAACAGGGTTATTACCATAATAGGCGCGCGGAATAAAGATCTCCTCATCCTTGAAGACGAGATGCGCGCCATAGCCGATGAGCTGATAGTCTGTACTGATGACGGCTCATACGGCCGTAAGTGTCTTGTGACCGAGCCTCTCAGGGAGATATGCGAAAAAGGCGGCGTTGATATTGCCGTGGCGATAGGCCCTGCGATCATGATGAAATTCTGCGCAGAGACCACCCGCCCCTTCGGCGTGAAGACATACGCCTCCCTCAATACCATAATGGTTGACGGAACAGGCATGTGCGGCGGGTGCAGGGTAACTTTCGGCAATGAAACCAAGTTCGTCTGTGTTGACGGACCCGAATTTGATGCCCATCTGGTGGACTTTGACAATATGATGCTGCGTCTGCGCTCCTACAAACCGCAGGAGCAGGATGCTAATCATGAATGCCGCCTTCAGGCTGCCATAGATGAACTCCGGAGGTGACAGATGTCGTACATTCCCGCTGATGAATTAAAAAAAGAGGCCGAAAGCCTCATTAGTGAGATAGATTTCACAAGCCTTAAACCGAAAGACAGGCTGAAAATCCCCATGCAGGAGATGCCCGCTCAGGAGCCAAAAGCCCGCGCGAAGAACATTCAGGAAGTGGCGCTTGGTTATTTTGAGGAGCAGGTAAAGCTTGAGGCAGAGCGCTGTCTGCAATGCAAAAACGCCCCCTGTATAAAAGGCTGCCCCGTTGCTATAGATATTCCCGGCTTTATCAAAGCAGCAGCGGAAGGGGACTACCAGAAATCGGTAAACATCATAAAACAGTCCAGCATGCTGCCCGCCATATGCGGAAGGGTCTGTCCGCAGGAAACACAGTGCATGGCAGAATGCACCGTGGGAAAATCCCTGAAGGATCTTGATAAATCCGTGGCAATCGGCCGCATTGAGCGCTTCGTGGCGGACTGGGAAAGGGCAAAGGGAAAAATGTCCGTTCCTGATATAGCCCCGTCCACAGGGAAAAAAGTCGGCATAGTCGGCTCCGGCCCCGCAGGACTGACTGCGGCGGCGGACGTTCGCAAGGCAGGGCACGAGGTTGTGCTTTTTGAGGCCTTCCACAAGCTGGGCGGCGTTATGATATACGGCATACCTGAGTTCCGTCTGCCGAAGGAAATACTTGATAAAGAGATAGATAACCTTCTCTCCATGGGTGTTCGGATCAAAAAGAACTTCCTTGTGGGCAGAACAAGAAAGGTTAAGGATTTAATAGAGAAGGACGGTTTTGATGCCCTGTTCATCGGAACAGGCGCAGGCCTGCCCAACTTCATGAACATAGAGGGAGAAAACCTTGTGGGGGTTTCCTCAGCAAACGAGTTTCTCACAAGGGCAAACCTAATGAAGGCGTACAACCCGGACAAGGCGGACACTCCTATTTTCACCGGAAAACGGACAGCGGTCATCGGCGGCGGCAACGTGGCTATGGACGCTGCGAGGATGGCGCTGCGTGTCGGTGCGGAAGAGGTTTATGTAATCTACAGGCGTACCGAAAAAGAGATGCCGGCCCGCCGCGAAGAGGTAGCACACGCCAAGGAAGAAGGAATAATATTCAATTTCCTTTCCAGCCCCGTCCGCATCATCGGCGATGAAACAGGGAAGGTAAAAGCCGTTGAGTGCCTTAGATATGAACTTGGCGAGCCGGATGATT
The DNA here is from genome assembly GCA_023395255.1 of Deferribacteres bacterium. GTDB lineage: Bacteria > Chrysiogenota > Deferribacteres > Deferribacterales > Geovibrionaceae > Geovibrio > Geovibrio ferrireducens. Next base: position 321,735 of record JAEWZN010000010.1, on the reverse strand, counting down.
CCGGCAGAAGAAAACCTGTCGCGGTTAAGGGAAGCGAGTTCATCCTTGAGATGGATTCCGTGATAATGGCTCTCGGCAACTCATCTAACCCGCTGATAAGCCAGACTGCGCCGGAGATAGGGGTAAACAGGTGGGGCAACATCACTGTGGATGAAGACGGCAAAACATCCATGGAGAGAGTTTACGCAGGCGGAGATATAGTTCTCGGCGCGGCTACGGTAATTCTTGCCATGGGTGAAGGGAGGCGCGCTGCCGCCTCGATAAACAGGCTTCTTGCAGAAGAATAGTCATACACCCCCCTGCCGGTTTCAGCGTCGGCGGGGGGCTCCTGCTTCCCCGCTACAAATCATTACAATTTGTTTCTCCCCGGCAACCACGTTTTTTCGTTTATAATTATATTGGGTTTCAGGAGGAAGCTATGAAGCCCGGTGATATTCTTTTGTTCGTTACAACGGTTATTTTCATAGCCGTTATGACCATAGCACTGATTTCAGTCTTTTTTTGAGGTGGATGCAGCATGCAGACAAAGATTATGATCATAGACGATGATCTGAAACTTATAAAAATGCTAAAAAAATATCTCTCAGAATACTCGTTCATCATTGATGCCTTTGATGAACCGGAAAAGGCCCTTGAAAAATTCGCGGAAAGCACGCCGGATCTGGTAATTCTGGACATCATGATGCCCGGTATGAACGGCTTTGAGGTGTGCAAGCGCATCAGGAAATTCTCGGATGTACCCATAATAATGCTGAGCGCAAGGGGAGAGGTGGAGGACAGAATAGTCGGGCTTGAGATAGGCGCTGATGACTACCTGCCCAAGCCTTTCGAGCCCAGAGAACTGGTGGCGAGGATTCAGGCTGTCACAAAACGGAGAGAGCCCCAGACAACAGCAGAAAAAAGAGTTCAGGCATATATATTCGACAGGCTCACTGTTGAGCCGTCAAAATTTACGGCGACTCTGGACGGCACAAGGCTTGATCTCACCACCAGCGAATTCGGGGTGCTCCATCTTTTTGTCAGAAACGCATTCATCACTCTGGACAGAGATAAAATTCTCAATGAACTCAAAGGCATAGACTGTGATGCATTTAACCGCACGGTTGATGTCACAGTGAGCCGCCTGCGGTACAAGCTCAAGGACGACCCCAAAAACCCACGGTTCATCAAAACCATGTGGGGAACAGGCTATATGTTTATCGGTGAAAGAATAAATGCTTAAGAAACTGATCAGCTCCGTATTTACCAAGCTGCTTTTCATCATAGTCTGCTCTGCGGTTCTTTTGAATATAACCGTTTACGGCATATTCAACAACTATGTGGAAAACTCCGAAACAAGCATAGACAGACACAGGGTTTACTACATCCAGTATCTCCGTGATGAAATAGGCTACCCGCCTGATATGGAAAAAGCGGAAGCCTTATCGGAAAGAACCGGAATAACCATAATCTACGACTCACCGGACGAAAACTGGACAGTGAAAAAACACGAAGGCAGATTCCCTGAGAAAAAGCTCCATTACAGAAAAATTGACGAAAACCTCACTCTGGGGGAGCTCCACGGCTACCAAATTGCAAAAATGAACGAAGGCAGCGCAAAGCTTACCTTTATGTTCTGGCCTCTGCCGGGGGAGATGGAGCGTCTCAGGATGTACGGCTGGTATATCATAGGTGCTGTTTCCCTGCTGATGGGAGCGGTTTATATGCTGATAAGACATATACTCAAGCCTGTCAACTCCCTCTCCGCTGCGATAAGGGAGGTTAAAAAGGAAAACTACGACTATAAAATAAACAGGTGCGGCAGTGATGAACTGGCACACCTCTGCAATATGTTTGACTCGCTCACATCGGAGATCTCCCGTTCAATCAAATATAAAGACAAGCTCCTCACAGGGATAAGCCACGAACTGCGCACACCACTCACAAGTCTCCGCATTGCTGCTGAAATGGTAAAGGACGAATACCTCCGCAGCGATATGACAGAGGATATAAAGCAGATGGACACACTGATCAACATTCTGATGGAGGGGGCAAGGCTCAAGCACGGGGCATTGAAAAAAACTCATACAGACATCAACAGCCTGACCGGAGAGCTATCCACTCAGTACGGCGAAAAAACGGGGAGGGTCATATTCACCCCCCACCCTTACCCCATCGAACTGAATGTTGATACAAAGGCCGTGGAGCATGCTGTCAGGAACCTCATAGACAACGCTCTTAAATACTCGGAAGAATCAGAGGAGCCTGTACGCGCCGAAACAGGAGTGCTTAACGGGTTTGCCTTTATAAAAGTCACAGATAAAGGCATAGGCATTCCGGCAGATGAACTGCCCTATATAACCGAACCTTTTTACAGGACAGACATTTCCCGCAGCAAGAAAACCGGCGGCTACGGCATAGGGCTTGATATATGCAAACAGATAGCCGAAGCACACGGCGGAAGGCTCGAAATCAGCAGTGTGCTGCACAAGGGAACAGAGGCATGCCTCTTCCTCCCTGTTGAGCAGCAGGCAGCAATACACTCTGTTACCAATTTTAAAGATTATGAAAAGCATTGAACTCTTAAAAGCGCTACTGTAAGCGAAAGAAGGAGGAAAACAAATATGGACACTGAAAAAGTCATTGAAGCATTTAAACTCACTTGGGCGGAATATCCCACACCTGTCATGCTCCTCAGCAGAAAGCATGATATATTGGCTCTCAATAAAGCAGGCGAGGAGTACGGCATGCCTTTGGGCGTGAAGTGTCACAGTCTCGGCGATGCCGCCTCACATGCAAAATACTGCAAGGCCGCAGCCGCGCTCAAATCGGGAAAGGCTGTGCGCAGCGTTTGTTTTATGGAGGAAAGAGGGATAGTTTACGACGGCTTCTGGCTCCCCGTGGGGGAGGATTATCTGATACACTTCGGCAATGACATAACAGAATATGCTAAAGACGAAATGTTCATAAGATCAGACAGCCACTAACTGAAAAAGCCGCTCAGGACAGAGCGGCTTCATATATTCTTTAAGCGGCGGCTACCTGTGCCGTACATATCTCCTTTAAAAAGCTTCTTCTGAACGGCGCCGCCGCTTATGTTCGGGCTTATAATTAAATTATAAGGCATGCTCCGGCGTATGCAACTGAAAGTGTCAGAGAAAAGCGAATAATTATTTATTGAAACACAAACTCGCTGATGGCAATGCATAAAAAAACCCGCCTTTTTGAGGCGGGCTGAGAGACTATTGTTTTGATTATGCTTACTGAGCAGCCACAGACAGGTCAGTTTCGCCGATTATAAACTTCATCGGGTTAACCTGCACACCGTTCACCAGCACTTCATAATGAAGGTGGGGGCCTGTGCTTCTGCCGGTGTTGCCCACTTCCGCTATCACCTGCCCTTTCTCAACATTATCCCCTTCTTTCATGAAAAGTTTGTTGCAGTGGGCGTATCTGGTGACATAGCCGAAGCCGTGGTCTATTGTGATCACGTTGCCGTAGCCTGCTTTTCTTCCGGAGAAGATAACAACGCCCTTGGCGGCGGATCTGATGGGAGTGCCTATTTTGTTTGCTATATCAAGCCCTTCGTGGAAAACGCGTCTTCCAGTAAAGGGTGATATGCGGTAGCCGAAACTGCTGGAAATCCAGCCTTTTGTCGGCCATATGGAGGGGGTGGAGCTCATTATCAGCCTGTGTTCCTCAAGGAAATCGGAAAGCTCCGAAAGGCTCGCCGTTCTCTTCTCAAGTTCAAGGCCAAGGGTTACGAGGTTTTCGTTAAGCTCCTCAAAGAACTCCTTTTCCTTTCTTTCACTGACTGCTGAAAGATCCTGAATTATGTCGACCTCTTTACCGCCTATAGCAAGCTGCTTCTGTGGAACTGGTCCGTTGGCATAGGTGGCAAGATTTCGAACTTTGTACTCCAGCTCGTCAACACTGGCGATCTTTTTCTCGATCTCCTCAAGCTGCATGGCATAGCCTTCAATTTTTTCCTTAAGCTTTTCATTTTCGCGTTTGAAAACCAGCATATCATGACGCTCGGAGTAGAGACTGGTTAAAAAGAAAAAGCCCGTAAAGGAAACAACGGCGTAAAGTGCCACCAGCATCATGACAAATTTAATTGCGGAGAGGCTTATTTTTCTTGTTTTAACCTCGCCCAAACGCGATTCGTCAAATATCATAATGGTATAGCGTTTCTTCATCGTACCTCCGAACGCTTAAGAGAGAATCAATCTATGTTTGTTTTACATAATAAATTTCTCTTTAGCAAGAATTACCTTTGTTCAGCGCAGCTTTTCCAGTATTTCCATTACTGCCGAAATGCAGTCTTCCTTTTTGACAGCAACGGTTTCTCCGGTTCTGCGCACGGTTACCTCTACATTCCCCTCTGCAAGCGACTTTTTGCCGATTGCAACACGGACAGGATAACCCACAAGCTCAGCATCGGTGAATTTAACACCCGCCCTTTCATCCCTGTCATCATACATAACATCAAGGCCGAGGCCTGAGAGCTCTTTATAAATAGTATCTGAAAGATCCGCCACTGCCTGCTCATTGGGGTTGAGCGAAACTATAACAACCTCAAAGGGGGCAAGCTGAACAGGCCATATTATACCTTTTTCATCGTGGTTCTGCTCTATGGCGGCGGCAACAACCCTTGTCACCCCTATTCCGTAGCAGCCCATGATCATCGGGTTTCTTTTGCCTTCCTTATCAAGGTACACGGCGTTCATGCTTTCGGAATATTTCGTTCCGAGTTTGAAGATGTGCCCCACCTCGATTCCTCTGGTGAGAACATACTTTCCGCCGTCAACAGGGCAGATGTCCCCTTCGATGGCGTTTCTGAAATCGCCGAAGGTTCTGACCTCAAAGTCCCTGCCGAGGTTGGCGTTTATAATGTGCAGATCCTTGATGTTCGCACCCATGACAACGTTCTTCATGGCGCGCACGGCGTAATCGGCATAAACTTCTATCTTGAGCCCTGCGGGGCCTATAAATCCTGCGGGGGCTCCGCCTGTCTGCTCTGCTATGTCTTCATATGAGGCAAGCTCCGCCGAGGGGGCGCCGAAAAAGTTTTTGACCTTGGCAAGGTTGAGTTCGTGATCCCCTCTTACGAGGAAGCAGTAGAATTTGCCGTCAACATTGACAACCATAGCCTTTAGGATCTTCATAACCGGAACACCGAGGAAAGCGGCAAGCTCCTCCACTGTTCTGGTATTGGGGGTTTCCTTCTCCGCTGCGGGAAGGATCTCCTCTTTCCACTCCTCCCAGTTATCAGCGCATACAGCCTTCTCAAGGTTGGCTGCGTAGCCGCCCCTGTCACTGCTGATTACGCTGTCCTCGCCTGTATCGGCAAGCACCATAAACTCGTGTGAGTATGAGCCGCCGATGGCACCGGAATCGGCCTCGACCATGGTGTATCTCAGGCCGCAGTCATCGAATATACGGCGGTATGCATCACGCATTTTGCCGTAGCTGACATTTGCGCCCGCATCATCCACATCAAAGGAGTATGCATCCTTCATTATGAACTCTCTGCCGCGCATAAGACCGAATCTGGGACGGACTTCATCACGGAATTTTGTCTGTATCTGGTAAAGGTTTATGGGAAGCTGTTTGTATGAGGTGATGAAGCTTCTTACTATATCAGTCGTAACTTCCTCGTGGGTGGGGCCGAAGCAGAAGTTTCTGTCGTGCCTGTCCTTAATACGGAGAAGCTCCTTGCCGTAATAGCTCCAGCGGCCAGATTCCTCCCACATTTCAGCGGGCTGGACAGCAGGCATGAGAATCTCTATTGCGCCTGAGGAGTCCATATTTTTTCTTATTATATTTTCAGCCTTACGGATAGCCTTGAGTCCGAGGGGGAGGTAATCGTAAATCCCTGAAGCGAGTTTTTTGATCATCCCTGCCCTGAGCATAGCCTTATGGCTTACTACTTCCGCCTCTGCGGGTATTTCTCTGAGCGTGGGGATAAAGTATCTGGTTAATCTCATGCCGCCTCCGAAAATGATGGTTGAATATCCGAAAAAGGTTACAATTATTCGGTACATAAATCAACGGGTACTTTTACCATAATTTCTTTGATCTGCCCATCCCGTTGGGCTATAGTGAATAACGCGCGGCGGGGGAATTTATGCAGGATAAACAGCTCGGACAGTTGCTTATAGAGATGGGCTACCTCACGGAGGAACAGCTTGGTGTCGCACTGAGTGTTCAGCGTGTCCACTCCGGAATCCTGGGGGAGATACTCACATCCCTTGCGTTCGTCTCCTCCGCTGAAACCGCCTCCGCTGTGGCGAAACAGGCGGGCAGACCGTTCACAGATATTTCAGGCATCAGACCAGACAGCGCTCTCCTGCGGATGTTTGATATTGAAACGCTGAAAAGCCTCTCATTCATACCCTTTGACCGAAGCGGAGATACAGTCCGCATAGCCTCGGCAGACCCCTTTGACATACGCATAACGGACATTGTCCGCAGGAAAACAGGTTTCAGGCCGGAAATCCATGTGGCGGACAGGGAAAGCATACTCAGGAGCATCGAGATAAGCTTTTACCTCATAGAAAAGTCGGTGCGGGACGAAATATCCCGCCTTATTGCCCACGGCGCGGACACCCCTTCCCTTCTGGACAATATACTGAAATACGCCGTCACTGAGCGGGCAACGGACATCCACATCTCCCCGGAAGCACTGGGAGCGCACATCTTTTTCCGCACTGACGGCATAATGAGGCACTGCTTCTCCATTCCCGCCGGTATCCACGCATCACTCATTTCACGGATTAAGATACTCTCCCATCTTGATATAGCGGAGCAGCGCCTCCCGCAGGACGGCTCCATGACTGCGGAGTTTTTCGGCGGGGAATATGACATACGAGTGTCAACCATACCCACTGCCTACGGGGAAAACGCAGTGCTGAGGCTTCTGGGCAAAAATCTCTCCATGTTCAGTCTGGAGAGCCTCGGCTTTGACGAATCAGTGAGAGGAAGGCTTGAGAAATGCTTCGCCAGACCCCACGGAATATTCCTCGTCACAGGCCCCACGGGTTCAGGAAAAACAACCACGCTTTACTCCGCACTGCGGAGGATTAACGCGCTTCAACGGCGCATCCTCACTGTGGAAAACCCTATAGAATACAGGTTTCCCTTCATAAAACAGACTCAGGTGAACGAAAAAGCGGGCTACACATTCCCCGCCGCCATGAGGGCATTTCTCCGGCAGGACCCGGATGTTATACTCCTTGGGGAAATGCGGGATGAGGAAACGGCGGAAATCGCCATGCGCGCCGCCATCACCGGACATCTGGTTCTCTCCACCATGCATACCAACGATGCGGTAACCGCCGTTCCGAGGCTTCTTGATCTCGGAATAAAGAATTATCTCATCGCCTCCGGCGTTTCGGGCATTATGGCTCAGAGGCTTGTGCGCAGGGTGTGCCTCTTCTGCGCAGTGAGAAAGGAAACAGATGCTGGCGACATCCTTTCATGCGGCATAGACCCTGAAACAGCGGCCAAGGGGAGCACAGACGGGAAAATTTACCTGCCCGAACCTGCGGGATGCCCTCACTGCGGCGGCACTGGCTACACAGGCAGAACTGTGATCTCAGAATTTCTGGAAACAGATGAAGAGATTCAGGACATGATTATAAAAGGCGCAACACCCAACGAGATACATAAGGCCTCGCTGAACAAGGGTATGCTGACAATGGCTGATGACGGTTTCCTTAAGGCTGTAAAAGGGATAACCACCCTCAGCGAAATCCGCAGAGTGGCGCTGAAATGACCTTCTCTGTGTATGCGTTTGACCCGGCGGGGAAAAAGCAGCGCCTCACGGTCGAAGCATCCGATGCGCAGGAGCTCACCGCTTATCTCGCGCACTGCGGGCTGGAACCGCTGAAAATCTGGGAAGCTTCTCCCCTGACACGTTTTTTCCGCAGGAAGCACAGGATTTCCTCGGAGGAGCTCACCGAGATTCTGGAGAGCCTGCATCTGGTGATTAAATCAGGCATACCCCTTTCCACGGGGCTCAGGGAACTTACCGGAGACACAGATAACAAAGATGTAAAAAACATATTAAACCGCATATCATTCCGCACCTCATCCGGAGATTCGTTCTCCGGAGCCTGTGAGTCATGCGACGGGGTGTTCGGCGAAACCGTGCTGAGCCTTATCCGCATAGGGGAGGAAACAGGCAGACTGGATAAAACCCTGAAAGACGCATCAAACCATGTGCAGAGAGTGACAAACCTTAAAGCGGGCATCCGTCAGGCGCTTATGTACCCTGCATTTGCCTTTGCGGCGCTGATGTCCGCCCTTCTCTTCTGGATTATATATGTAATGCCGCAGATGGCAGATACCTTCCGTGTGTTTGAAACGGAGCTTCCCCCCGTAACTCTGGGAATACTCAGTGTTTCCGCATTTCTGGGCAGATACGGTCAGCTGCTCCTGATGCTTGCGGCGGCTGTCTGCCTGCTGTTTGTCTATCTGCGCAGAACAGACATCGGCTTTCGCCTGAAAACTGACAGAATTATCCTGAGAATACCGATTGCGGGCAATCTGGTATTTTTGTTCAACATAGCCTTCTTTGCCGAATACATAAGGCTTATGACTGGCTCCGGTCTGCCGCTGTACCGCTCACTGACAGTTATGGAGGAGAGCTTCACAAACAGGGTGTTCACAAATGCCGTAAAAGGCATTATGACTGCTGTCAGCCGGGGAGAGTCGTTCTCCTCCGCAATGGCGGGGCAAAAGCTTTTCCCGCCGCTCATGGTGAGGATGGTCAGCATAGGCGAGCAGACAGGGCATCTCACCGAACAGCTTGCCTCAGCGGCTGAACATTACCTTGAAAAGGCCGAAAGAACGGCAAAAACAGTGTCAAAGGTGCTGGAACCTGCCGTGATTGGCTTTGTGGGAATATTCATGCTGATAATCTTCATAGGGCTCCTCAGCCCGGTTTTCAGTCTCATCAGCGGAATAAAATAGCTACAGCAGAATAAACCCGGCAGCAGCTGAAAGCCCCACCACCGCCCATGAAGGAGTCTTCATAAACTGAAGAAGTCCGAATGCGCAGAGAGCTATTATCACCTCGAAACGTCCGCCGATTCCCTCTGTGAAAACAGGATTGTAAAAAGCGGCAAGAAGAAGCCCCACGACAGCGGCGTTTGTCCCAGCAAGCACACTCTGGGCAGGGGGCAGGCTGCGCAGCTTCTCCCAGAAGGGCAAAACACCCAGCACAAGCAGCATTGAAGGAAGAAATATAAAAACAAGGGCAAGCATTCCCCCTGTAAATCCGTTGGGCTCCGCATGGGACGCAGCGCCGAGATAGGCGGCAAATGTGAACAAAGGCCCCGGAACCGCCTGAACTGCTCCGTAGCCAGCCATAAACTCATCCCTTCCCAGCCAGCCGCCCGCAGTAACCTCCGCCTGAATAAGCGGCAGAACAACATGGCCGCCGCCGAAAACCAGCGAGCCCGCCCTGTAAAAGCTGTCCGCAAGCCTGACAGAATGCAGATCAGAATAAGAAGCCGCAAAAGGGAGGAGAACAAGAAGAGAAAAAAACAGCGCAAGATACAGCGCCCCGCTTCTCACAGAAAAACGCTTCACCGCGGAGGCTTCACCCTGCTGACGCATTATAAGGAAATACCCCGCCGCTCCTCCGGCAATTATAACGCCAATCTGCATCAGGCCGGAAGAGACAGCAAGCACTGCGCAGGCTGATATTATTGCTATACCCGCTCTCAGCCTGTCCGGGCAGAGCTTCATGGCCATCCCCCACACAGCGTGGGCAACCACTGCGACAGCCGCCACTTTAAGCCCCTTGAGCCAGCCCGAATCAAGGGCTCCGCTGAATGAGGCCAGTCCGTATGCAAAAGCTATCATCGCAAGGGCGGAGGGCATGGTGAAACCGACCCATGCGGCAAGCCCGCCAAACTTCCCCGCCCGCCTGAGCCCCACGGCAAAACCCACCTGACTGCTGGCAGGCCCCGGCAGGAACTGGCACAAAGCCACAAGATCGGCATACTCCTGTTCGCTCATCCATTTTCGGCGGGCTACAAACTCATCCCTGAAATAACCCAGATGCGCCACAGGCCCCCCGAAGGATGTTAGCCCCAGCCGAAGGAACACTGTGAATACTTCTAATATATTTTTCATTCCGCTCATTGAATCTTCTCCGCTGTTGATATATTATCAATATAACATAACAATATCGTAAGTCAATATCGTAATCTGATATAAAGAGGACTGCTTATGCAAAGGGAAGCCGAACTGGCGTTTATAAAACTGCATATACTGCACCATGCGGCGAAAGAGGAAGTCTACGGAGCAGGGCTGATGGAGGAGCTTGCCCGCCACGGCTACAGGATCGGAGCCGGAGTGATGTACCCTGCGCTTGCGAAGATGGAGAAACAGAGCCTTATCTCCTGCCGAACGGAAAATGTGGGCGGCAAGCAAAGAAAATATTACAGAATAACGGAAAACGGCAGAGAACTGCTTGCTGAGATGAAGCTGAAAGTTGAGGAACTGCACGAAGAGCTTAATGAGGACTAAGCCGACTGACGATAAGCACAGGCTTCTTTTGCGATTTTGCGTCATTGCGAACCCTGAACTTTATGTATATAGAGAGACTGCCGCGTCGCTTCGCTCCTCGCAGTGACACTGTAATCGGCTTCGCTACGCACGGCGCAGTCCCATCCATGGAACTGTTTTGCGTCATTGCGAACCCTGAAAGGGTGAAGCAATCTCTTGTTGATAACATCAAACTGCACATCCTGTCAGTTTGATGTACACGCTCGCGCCGTGATAAACACGGCTTCGCTACGCACGGTGCAACTCCGTTCATGGAGTTGTGAAACTCTTCGCTATCGCTCAGATTTGATAACATCAAACTGTACATCCTGTCAGTTTGATGTACACGCTCGCGCCGTGATAAACACGGCTTCGCTACGCACGGCGCAACTCCGTCTCTGGAGTTGTGAAACTCTTCGCTATCGCTCAGAGAGAGAAGGCTATTCTTCTCTTTAATTCCTCCGCATGCTCAAGAGCCCGCCTCCTTATGTCCTCCTTATCTCCTGCGAGGTAAGGCACAAAAAGATAGCTGCCGCTCACAACTGGCTCTGCATACACCATCCCGGTGTACTCGGCAAACTCTTTAATATCATTCAGAAGGTTAAACGCAGGTTTGGACGATGAGTCATCAACCCTGCCACCCATAGTAGCGGAGGCTATGAGAATTTTCCCCCTGAGCCTGTCCCCGCCTTCACCGAAGGCAAATCCGTCCGTAAAAACATCAGAGAGCCATTTTTTGAATATCCACGGCATATTGAACCACTGGAGCGGGAACTGGAAGATAATAATATCCGCATCAAGAAGGGCGGCCTGTTCAGCTTCCACATCGAAGCATCCGCCGGCTGAAATGTCTGTGAGGCAGCGCACAGCCACCCCGTCCGTTTTACTGAGTTCCTCTGCTATTGTGCTGTTAACAACAGAACTCTCCGGACTGGGGTGACCGGACACCAGAAGTATTTTATGCATCAGTACTCTTTATTTCGTTCCGAAAAGCCTGTCTCCGGCATCGCCGAGACCGGGGACAATATAACCGAGCTCATTAAGCTTTTCATCAAGGGCAGCAGTGTACACCTTAATATCTGGGTGAGCGCTGCAGAAAGCCCGCACACCTTCGGGAGCGGCAATCAGGCTCATGAACTTGATCGATTCCGCACCCTTCTCCTTAAGCATCTGCGCCGCGGCAATAGCGGAACCGCCTGTTGCCAGCATGGGGTCTATCAGTATGAACTCCCTCTTCTCGCAGTTCTGCGGAACCTTGAAGTAATACTGCACAGGCTGGAGTGTTTCGTGATCCCGGTAAAGGCCGATATGCCCCACGCGGGCGGAAGGCATGAGTTTAAGCACACCCTCCACCATACCGAGCCCCGCACGGAGAATCGGCACAAGCACCACCTTCTTGCCGGAAACCTCATGAGCATCCATCTCACAGATAGGGGTTTTTATCTTGACTTTCCGCAGGGGGAAGTCCTTTGTAATCTCGTATGCCATAAGCATAGCAACCTCATCCACAAGCTCCTTGAAGTCACGCTTGGAGGTTTTTTTGTCCCTGATGTAGCGCAGCTTATGCTGAATCAGCGGGTGGCTGATCACCGTAAGATTCTTAAACTCCTCCATTACTTATCCTCAGGAAGAATCAGGTTAAGAACAACGCCCACTATACCCGCAAGCCCTATGCCGCCGAGGGTAACTTTCCACATGGAAAGGTTAACTCCGCCTATTCCGCATACAAGAATAACGGAAGAGATGATCAGGTTTCTGGGTTTGGACATATCTACTTTTGCCCTGACAAGGGAGTTGATGCCTATGCCCGCTATCATTCCGAAAAGGAGGAACATTATACCGCCCATTACGGGAACGGGGATAGTTTTAAGCACAGCGCCGAGCTTGCCGAAGAAGGCAAGGCATATGGCAAACACTGCCGCTATACGCATATACATAGGGTCAAAAGCCTTTGTGAGCGCCACAGCGCCTGTAACTTCGGAATATGTGGTATTGGGAGGTCCGCCGAGAACGCTTGCCATACTTGTTGCAAGACCGTCACCGAGGAGTGTTCTGTGGAGTCCGGGGTCTTTAAGGTAGTCTTTCCCCGTGGTGGAGCTTATTGCGAGAACATCACCCACGTGCTCAATAGCAGGAGCAATGGCAACAGGGAGTATGAATATGATCGCTTCTATATCAAACTGAGGAAATGCGAAGGAGCCGTTTCTGGAAGCCTCTACCCACGGAATGGAGATCCATGCCGCCTGCATGATGGGCTCAAAGCTAACATGCCCCATGATGAGGGCTGCGATATAACCGACACAGATTGCAGTAAGTATAGGGATGAGGCTGAGAATTTTTCTGCCGTAAGCAACTACTATTATGGCAGTAAGGAGGGTTATTCCGGCGAGGATTACCGCCCTTATGCTGTACTGACCGTCACCGAAGTGCTTTGTCATGCCAACAGCAACAGGGGCGAGGTTGAGGCCTATCACCATTATAACAGGGCCTGTGACAATGGGGGGAAGGTATCTTTCTATCGCCTTCACGCCGCCCTGCTTCACAAGCAGACTGAATAAAATATAGGTAAACCCTGCGCAGGTAAGACCGCCGAGAGTTTTGGCAACGCCGAAATTCTGCATACCGTACTGAATAGGTGCGATAAATGCGAAAGAACTTGCAAGAAAAACAGGCACTTTACCCTTTGTAATAACCTGGAAAAGCAGAGTTCCGGCTCCTGCGGTAAACAGGGCGATTGACGGGTCAAGCCCCGTCAGCAGGGGAACAAGAACCAGCGCTCCGAATGCCACGAAAAGCATCTGAAGCCCCAGAATGGTCTTCTTTACTCCCGAAATAGTCTCCATAAAACCTCCTTAATATAATAATAAAAATTTTTCCATCCATGGAAAATTTTTATACACACTCGCGGTCTGTAAAACAGACCTTCGCTGCGCACGGCGCGCTCCCTTCCACTTAACAACAGTAATCCGTACATCCTGTCGGATTACTGTACACGCTCGCGCCGTGATAAACACGGCTTCGCTGCGCACGGCGCGCTCCCTTCCATGGGAGCGTTTATGACTCACGCATCTCATGGAAAATTTTTATACACGCTCGTCTTCGCTGCGCCCATCCGGCTGTTGAGACTCTTCGCATAAGCTCAGAGTGACGCTGTTAAGAGTGTCATTCTGAGGCACAGCCGAAGAATCTCCATCCCCCTTTGCAAAGGGGGAAAGAGGGGGATTTCAGTTAATGCTTCCCGCTCATCGGCAGACCTGTACCCGTTCTGATTCGGATGCTTTCAGTCCGCCTTCCCAAACATTTACTCCGATACAAAAAACAATAATTATAAAAGATTTAACCGATCATTGAACATACGCAAACCGCACCCGGCGGCAACGCACAACAAAACATTTGATATTAAATTAATATTCTTTTCAGATCAAGCGGTGAATAAAATGCGCATAAAAAAAGCCGCTCCCTTTAGTAAAAGAGCGGCCTGAGTATTCCGTGTCTACTCTGTTCTGAATCTTTTCACCAGAGAGTCAAGCTCTTCTGCCAGCCTCTGGAGATCCGTAACCGTCCGGCTGACCTCTGTCATACCGGATGAGCTTTCCTCCACACCTGCGGAGATAACCTGAACATTATCGTTTGTTCCGGCTATCGCCCTGCCCTGCTCATCCACGGCTGTTCTTATCACGGCCATGGCAGAACGGATGTCGTTAACAGCGTCCACTATATTGTTAAAATATCCGTCAACTTCCTTAATTGCCCCGACACCTTCATCCACTGTCTTCTCTGCGCTGTCCATATGGGCGGAGGCGCTTTTTGTCTCAGTCTGAAGGCTTGTGATCAGCCCGCCTACTTCTTTGGTGGCGTTCTGGGTTCTTTCCGCCAGCTTGCGCACCTCATCAGCAACAACAGCAAAGCCTCTGCCCGCTTCTCCTGCCCTTGCCGCCTCTATAGCCGCATTCAGCGCAAGAAGGTTGGTCTGATCAGCAATATCGTTTATAACACTGATAATATCACCTATTCTGGAGGATGCTTCGCCGAGCCTGTCTATTGAGCCGGCCAGTCTGCCCGTTTCGGCGCGGATACCCTCGATCCTTCCCACAGCCTCAGTAAGCTGTCTGCGGCCGTTTTCAACTGTTTCCGAAGCTGTTTCCGAAAAGCTTATGCCGTCTGTCAGGCTTGCGTTTATTTCTCCTGCCGAGGCGCTCATCTCCTCCAGAGCGGCGGCAACTCCGGAGACCTGCGCCGCCTGTTCCTGAAACGTGCTGCTGAACTGTTCCGTGGTGGAAGCCAGTTCCGAGTTGCCTGATGCCACTCCTGCGGCATTAAGCTTCACTTCGGAAATTATTCCGTTTATCTTTGATATAAACCTGTCAAAATGATCGCAAAGTACGCCGAGTTCATCATGTACACTGCTGTTAATTCTTCTGGTAAGGTCTCCTTCACCTCTGGAGATCTCCTCAAATATTCCTGCCAGAATTTTTACCCTTCTGAATACAAGCACATTAAGCACAGTAAACATTACCGCAAGAATAGTAATTACCAGAGCAGCAGCGCCGAACATGAATATTTTCACAATCCTGTTTGCTTCGTTTATCTCGGTCATAACTATTTCAGACTTTTCCGCAAGAAGGAAATAGCCTATTTCCATACCGTTTAAGCCCGTTGCAGGAACTGCGGCGATAAAATATCCGCCGACCTCGGCATATCCTTCCTTCACAATGGATGCGGCATCTATATCCTTAACAGCGTCAACAAGCTCACCGTTAAAGCTTTTCTGCGCGACCACATATCTGCCCATCTTCGGATTTTCCCGTGCTTCCTCAGCTATATCGAGATATTTCTGATCCATAAGCATGAGAACGTCAATTTCTCTTTCTTTAAGTTCTTCAACTATGTCGTTTACTCCCTGAATAAACTCCATAGAACCTACATACTCACCTTGATGGAAGATTGGCACAATAGCCCTGTGGGAAAGTCCGGCAAAGCCTATTTCGAAAACAACCATGGGCTTTCTTGTTTTTTTCATTTCAATAAGCGAGTGACGGAATGAACTGAGGTCGTCCCCGTATTTTTTAGGGCTCCATGCGCGCAGGAAAGACTTTATATCCGCGGTATGAATATGAATCTGAACATTTTTCAGTTTGGTATTTTCCTTAAAGCTCTCAGAAAGTTTCTGAATCGGCTCTAAGGCAAGCTCCCTGTTTCCTGTGACCAGAGCATCAACAACAGCCTGATTGCTTACCACGGCAAGCGCATTGGTAAGCCCGACATCGTACTTTGCGGCAAGTTTTTCATTAAGCGAATAGACAAGGTTGTCTGCTGTTTTTGCGAACACTGATCTGGATATGTCTCTGGTGAGACTGAGCATATACAGAAAAAGACCGGCAAAAACAACCAAGGACGCAGCAATAACAAAAACTGCAAGTTTCTTTTTTATTGAGAGACTAAACATAAATAAACCTCAGAACCCTTTTTGTGTGGCAGATAAAGTTTCTAGAGAGTAATAATAGCTTTCTTCACATTTATTTCAATAAAAGTTTAACACTGATTTAGTCTTATATAATCATAGTAATCAGGTATAAATAAAAAAGCCCGCGGACTTTTCTCCCGCGGGCCTGCATCAGGCATTTAATCAGATAATTGTTATTCCTGTTCGGCTGGCTTAAGATCTCCCAGCACATAGTCAATGACATCCTTTGCGCTGAAAGAGTGGTTGCCGTTTGTGATAAATTCTTTAACCGCGGCAAAGCACGAACCCGCTGTAACCAAAGGCTTTTCGAAATAACCGTTCATATACTGCGTGGCGTGGCCTATGTTGGCGAGAAGACCGTTGCAGAGGCACTTGCGCCCTTCCGTATCTTCCTCTTTACCGCCTTTGTCCACATATGATTTCACAGGCTCAGCGGGGCATCTGTAGCCCACTGTGCCGTCTTCCTTTCTGAAAAGTGTACGAAGATAGCCGAGATTGCAGATTCTGGGTCTGGCGGCATATTCCGAAGCCTCGGAAAGTGTACCGAGAACCTTAAGCACCTTAAAGGGAAACCCTGTGGGGGAGGCGAATATATCTGTCTTCACTTCGAACTTGCCGAAAGAGAGGATAGCCTTTCTGAGTTTTTCATCAAGCCCTGATTCTCTGCAAAATGCGAAAGCTGTTCCAAGCTGCACACCCGCAGCGCCTTTTTTGATTGCTTCCTTAAGCTTATTAGCCTCGGCGAATGCTCCGGCAAGCCAGAAGGGAACATCAAGTGACCTGAGCTTTTCAAGATCAATCAAGTCCTTATCCCCGTAAACAGGCTCACCCGAATCATCAACAACCATACCGCCTCTTGGGGGAGCATTATGCCCTCCTGCAATAGGGTATTCCACAACCAGACCATCGACCTTGCCTGTGGATTTCTTAACCATTGTTGTGGCCAGTATGTTGGAGGAGATGATGGCGAGGAAGTCCGGCCTTTTAAGGGACGGAAGCCCGCTGCCGAAAAGTTCCTTCGGATCGAGGGAAACATGAAAGCTCTCATCTTTGAGCGCTCCCTCAACATTAAGCCTCATATCGCCTCTGAGGTTCTCGGAAAAGCGGTCGAGTATGCCCGGAATCTCTCTGGGAATACCCGCGCCCATTATTACGTAGTCAACCCCGGCGAGCATTGCCCCGTAAAGGGAGGCTAGGTTGGGAAGCTGTATTTTTTCAAGCAGATTAATGCCCACTTTGCCGCTGTGCCCTTCTTTAGCGAGGTAGACCTCCGCAAAGTTGGCGGCCACAGTGAGTTCAACAAGCTCTTTGGGTGAATTAACGCTGTGCATCGGCACATTCATATACCTGCCGCTTTCGGTGAGGCCCTCTTCCCTGAAATATTTTTTCAGAATTTTAGCGGCGGCATCCTGAAAGGGAAATGCGGCAAGAGCGCGTCTCATGTGTCCGCCTTTGTCACCTTCCTGAAGCCTTCTGGCGAAAATCACGTCCATGGCTACGCCTGAAACCACGCCGAGCTGCCCCTGTCTGGAGACCTCTCTGGCGAGTGTCCAATTGGAAACCGCAGCGCCCATTCCGCCTTGTATGATAAGTGGATGACTCATTTTTTACTCCGAAAATGCAAATTAAATGTCGTTCGCACAAAATAAATTATTGTACCGGATTTTACAAGAGTTATATATCCCTTGCGTTAGCAGGATAAAAATATAACTTATGTATTATAGTTGACATGCAGAAACATACTGTAATAATACTATACACAACCAGACAGGAAATACAAATTAAACCAAATATACAATAAATTAACAGGTATTATTATGACATCGCTTCAGGAAACGAGTGAATCGGTTGCAATCAACCGGAGAAATTTTGTAAGAGCTAAAATCGCAATAAAAATGTGCGGCTTTTTCTTTGAGCAGGGGGACGACGGCTCGAAGGCTTACACTGGCGGCTGCTTCATGTGCAAATCACTGGACATGAGTGAGGGCGGCATGCAGATAATCCACAACGGCAGTCTTAAACCGGGTGACATAGTTGAACTGAGGACAAAAAACGCAATAACATTCCCAAAATGTCTTAAATGCGACCAATATTATAATATGAGATCTAAAATAGAGCTCCAGCCTCTTACTGTGCGTGTTGTGTGGACTCAGGGCGGCAGATGCGGACTTGAATATGTAAACCTGTCAAACTTCAACAGAAATGTCATTTCTAAAATTGTCTGGCAGAAGCATATCGAAGAGACCAGAAAAGAGAAACAAACTAAACGGTAAAATTTATCATTTAATAATTGGTATTATTTTATTGACAACCTGACAGGTATGGAATATGCTTAGACATACATTACATTACCTAGGAGGATGCCAATGAGCCTTGTAACCAGACAAGCACCGCTTTTTAAAGAAATATCCGTCGTGGGAAAAGAATTTAAAGACGTAAGCCTCGAAAGCTACAGAGGAAAATGGGTTATTCTTTTCTTCTACCCCCTCGACTTCACATTTGTTTGCCCCACTGAAATCACAGCGCTTTCAGACGCAACACCCGAATTTGCAAAAAGAAACGCACAGATAGTAGGCGTTTCCACTGACAGCAAATTCTCACACCTTGCATGGATTAACACTCCCCGTTCCGAAGGCGGCCTCGGCGAAATAGCCTACCCCCTTGTTGCGGATTTCACTAAAAAAATCTCCGAGGACTACGGCGTGCTTCTCCCCGGCGGAATGGCTCTCAGAGCAACTTTCATCATCGATCCCGAAGGCGTTGTTCAGTTTGAGCTTGTTCACGACCTCGGCATAGGCAGAAACGTTGACGAAATAATGAGAAGCCTTGACGCTCTCCAGTTCGTAAGACAGCACGGTGAGGTTTGCCCCGCAGGCTGGACACCCGGAAAAGACACGATGATCCCTGATCCTGAAAAGAAAAAAGCTTTCTTTAAGAAGAACCCTGCGGGACATCAGTCTTAACAATAAAAATCCGCGCATCCTGCCGGATTTTTATACACGCTCGCGCCCTGCAAAGCAGGGCTTCGCTGCACACGGTGCGCTCCCTTCCATGGGAGCGTTTTCGTTTGCTGGCAAAGTCCTATTCAAATTTAAAAAGTATATATTTTCATAAATCATCCCCAGCCATCCTTCACAAAGAAATGGAGTTTACCCTTATCAGCAACAGCTTCCCCCTTTGCAAAGGGGGACCGGAGGGGGATTTTAAAGATATTAACAAGCCCGCAACCGTGTTTGCTGCCTGCTCCTGCGCTCCGTTCCCGGAGAATATCAGCTTACAAAGTTCCGTAAACGAAACTGCGCGAGATATTGACACAGAACATTAAAAAGTAA
Organism: Deferribacteres bacterium; assembly: GCA_023395255.1. Lineage (GTDB taxonomy): Bacteria > Chrysiogenota > Deferribacteres > Deferribacterales > Geovibrionaceae > Geovibrio > Geovibrio ferrireducens. Next base: position 302,397 of record JAEWZN010000010.1, on the reverse strand, counting down.
TAGAATAAGAGATAAATATAATCTTTTATCACTTATTCTTTTTTGCTTACGGTCTCCGAGGCCGCCTGTTGGCGGTTTGTACGATTATCTGAATCAAACCAAGGAGGAGACATGCCCATCGGCTGGAATGATTATGACCCGTCACAGTTCTTTGACGAGGTAATGGAAAAGAAAGGAACGCCCCGGAAGGCTTCCAGAGAACTTTTCGAGCATCTGAAAAAGCTTTCGTCAAGAGACATATACACCCGCAAGAAAACAGCCGAGGCCGCGATAGTTGAACTGGGCATAACCTTCACCGTTTACGGGGAAGGGACAAATATAGACCGTGCCATGCCGTTTGACATCATCCCGCGCGTTATGTGCGGCGATGAGTGGAAAAAAATATCCGACGGCCTCTCCCAGAGGCTGAAAGTTCTGAATATGTTCATCAATGACCTGTACAACAAGCAGGAAGTGATAAAGGCAGGAATAATCCCGGAGGATGTTATATCCACCTCCCGCAACTTCCGCCGCGAGTGCATAGGCATGACACCTGCCCACGGCGCATGGGCAAACATATGCGGAAGCGATCTTGTGCGTGACCAGAGCGGAACCATGTATGTTCTGGAGGATAACCTCCGTGTTCCCTCCGGTGTTTCCTATATGCTTGAAAACCGCAAGATAACCAAAAGGGTTTTCCCCGAATTATTCAAAGATATAAATATCATACCTGTGGACGACTATCCGTCCAAGCTGTTCGACATGCTCACCTCCATGGCACCCGCCGGAGCGTCAAACCCTGAGATTGTGGTGCTCACGCCGGGAATATTCAACTCAGCATATTTCGAACACGCCTTCCTTGCTCAGCAGATGGGCGCTGAGCTTGTGGAAGGAACAGATCTGCACGTCAGTGACGATAACAGGGTATACATGAAAACCATAGAGGGGCTTGCTCCTGTGGATGTGATATATCGCAGGATAGATGACGACTTCCTCGATCCGGAAGTGTTCAGGAGCGACTCTGCCCTCGGTGTGCCGGGGCTCATGCGTGCATGGAAGGCGGGTAATGTGGCAATAGCCAACGCTCCGGGAACCGGCGTGGCGGATGATAAGGTAGTGTATGCCTATGTGCCGGATATGATACGCTTTTATCTCGGTGAGGAGCCGCTTATCCCCAATGTTGAAACATATCTCTGCCGCAGGGAAGACCATATGAAGTATGTGCTTGAACACCTTGCGGAGCTTGTGGTCAAGCCCGCAAACGAATCCGGCGGCTACGGCATGCTTGTGGGCCCCCACTCCACAAAGGAGCAGGTCGAAACCTTCCGGGAGCTTATACAGCAGAACCCAAGAAACTACATCGCCCAGCCTACGCTGAACCTCTCGGTCACCCCTACCCTCACGGAAGACGGTATAGACGGCCGCCACATTGACCTCCGCCCGTTCATATTACAGGGTTCCGGAACATATGTCACCGCAGGCGGACTTACCCGTGTGGCTCTCAAAAAGGGCTCTCTGGTTGTCAACTCCTCGCAGGGGGGCGGCAGCAAGGACACCTGGGTCATAGAGGAGGAGGTGTAGCATGCTTTCAAAGGTTGCAAACAGGGTCTACTGGCTCGGAAGATATATGGAACGCACGGAAAACACGGCAAAGCTTGTAAATGTCTACACAAGCCTTCTGCTTGATATGCCGAAGGGCACTGATGTCGGCTGGCACAGTCTGCTGAAAATAACGGGCTCCGAGGAAACTTTCGGCAGCATGTACGATGAAATGAATGAGCAGAATGTAACCTCCTTTCTGCTGACCGATCAGAGACATATGGGTTCCCTGCTCTCTTCCCTCTCCATGGCCAGAGAAAATGCCCGCACCAGCCGGGACATACTTCCGAGGGAGGCATGGGAGGTTGTTAATGAAATATATATCCTTGCGAAAACAGATAAAGATACGATATTATCCCGCAGCGGGCGCTACCAGCTCCTCACCCGCATAGTACACAGCGGGCAGAGGCTTGAGGGGATACTCGCCGGAGGACTCAGCAGAAACCACACCCACACGTTCCTTCACCTTGGGCGGCTTATAGAAAGGGCAGATACCACAACAAGAATAGTTGATGCCGGAGCTCTGCTGCTGTCTGAAAACAGCCTGAAAAAGATGCGCAGTCTGGAAGGAATAGTCTGGATGAACCTGCTGAAAACCCTCAGCGCATACCAGATGTACAGACAGGAAGTGAAAAGACAGATTGTCGGTACGGAGGTTATCCGCTTCCTGCTAAAAGATGCCCGATTCCCGCGTTCGGTAAAATTCTGCGCGGACTCGCTGGAACTTCTGGCCACCAGGCTGCCCAACTGCTACGCTGTGCGCGGAAAAATAAATATGCTGCTCCAGAAGCTGAGGGACTTCTCACCGGACGGAGCGGGCGAAATGGAAATACACAGATTCATGGATGAAATACAGATAGAGCTTTACGATATAGACAGCGCAATATCAGCCACATGGTTTAACTCGGAACTTGCCGGATGAAAAGATTCCACTGCTCCTGCGGGGCGGAGATTTTTTTTGACAACACAAAATGCCTGAACTGCGAACAGGATCTGGGTTTTGACCCGGCAACTTTACGCATGTTCACCATTCAGAATGCCAAGGACGGCTTTGTTACGGAAGCGGGAGAATCAGGCCCGCGTTTCCGCCTCTGCGAGCACAGGCCGGAGAATGTGCTCTCCTGCAACTGGCTGATAGCGGAGGACGACAGTCATGATGAGTGCGTAAGCTGCCGCCTTACAAGGATGATCCCACACCTGAGCATTCCGAAAAATGTCAAACGCTGGCGTATTCTGGAAGATGCAAAAAAGCGGATGATCTACAACCTTCTCAACAACAGGCTCACCTTTGAAACAAGGGAGGAGAACCCCGAACAGGGGCTTGTGTTCGATTTCCTTGAGGACAGACGCTCCAACCCGCTTGTTTCGGAAGAGCATATCTACACAGGTCACAACAGCGGCGTTATAACCATAAACGCAGCAGAAGCCGATCCCGAATACAGGGTAGCGGTGCGGGAGGAAATGAATGAGCGCTACCGCACAAACCTTGGGCATTTCCGCCACGAAATAGGGCATTACTACTGGATGCGCCTGATTCAGAACACGCACTGGGAGGCTGAGTTCACCTCACTTTTCGGCAACCCTTACTGGGATTACGACATCTCCCTGAAAAATTACTATGAAAACGGCCCCAGAGCCGACTGGCAGGAGTACCACATAAGCGCATACGCCAGCATGCACCCCCTTGAGGACTGGGCGGAGACATGGGCGCATTATCTCCACATGAACGATGCCCTCGAAACCGCTGTGTCATTCAACGTGCTTAAGCTTGAGTTCCGCAGGGACAACTTCCGCCAAATTTTCGCCAAATGGATGGAACTGGCAGTGGCAATGAACGCCCTGAACAGAAGCGTGGGCAAGTTTGATGCCTACCCATTTGTTATCAAACACATGGTCTACAGAAAGCTGGAATTTATCCGCAGAGTGGTTACGGAAGCGAGGGAAAGTGCAGCTCCCGCTGTGTTTTCCGCCAGCGGAAGCAGCGGCGCATCGATTAATTAATCCACAATATATGCCTTATTTTTAATCAGCTTCATTAAGCATAATTAATAATTATTCTTAAGCATTGTCATGTAACAAAATTTTCATACTATTCGATTTATTTATTAAGGCACATCTCTTGCTTGTCCCAATGGAATTAAATCTGTTCCAAAACGGGGAAAATCAGTATGTCAGTCCAAAATACAGTTACCTATAAAGATGTTCTCATCCCAAAGGAACTCATGGGGCTCATAAGCTACATGGCAGGGGTCGAGGAGTACAGGGAAGAACTGCGCACTCTCGGCGGTCAGTGGGATCTCTTAAGCATTCTGGGCAAGATAAGCGGCACAGGAACGGACATGACCGGAACCCGCGAAGGCTTCCGCCACCTCACCTGCGAACTCCTCAGCCAGCTTGGGCTTGAGCTTCTGGATAAAACAGTGCGGGAGATAGGCGCAAAGGCTCAGGTGGCAGTGGACATTCTCATAAGAAACCTGTTTGAGCGCACGGCGGATATAGGTTTTCTCGCCACGGACGATGATGTCAGGGAGTACATACTTAAAGCAGAAGAACTGAGAAAGATGCCCGCCGGGGATGAAGAACAGATAAACCGCACAAGAATCAGGGAGGAGATGACTGCCCGCATTCAGGAGCGGTTTGCTGAATATGTTTCCAAATACTCTGTTTATTTCAATATAGTCCTTCTGGACACTGAGGGGAATCTCATTGTTCAGCTTGATAAAAACAACAAAGTAACAAAATCCGCTGATCCGCTGATAAAAGAAGCTCTCACCACAAAGGATGAATTTGTGGAGGTTTTCAGATACTCCGATATTCTGCCCGCACATGAAAAATCGCTTATATATGCATACAGGGTGACAGACGGGGCAAACCTCCGTTATCTGGGTGTTTTATGCCTCTGTTTCAAGTTTCAGGACGAAATGAAGGAGATCTTCCGCAAGCTGAAAACCGGGGACGAGTGGTCGGTAATATCCATACTGGACAGCGAGGGGAAGGTAATAGCCAGTTCTGATCCTTATCAGCTTCCCATAGGCGCTCCGGTTGAAATGGTCAGTGGGGAATCCTACGGCATAGTCAAATTCGCAGGCAGAAAATACATAGCCAAAACATGCCCCACCAAAGGGTATCAGGGCTTCTTCGGCCTTGGCTGGTACGGGCATGTGATGATGCCCATTGAGCATGCGTTTTCATCCTCAAACGGCAGACGCGAAAGCATTGACCGCAGAATAATGGAAGCGGTAATGAGCGATCCCCGCCTCTTCTCCGAGGAGCTCCGCAGCATCCCCATTCAGGCGGACAAGATTCAGGGAGAGCTTGAACGCACGGTATGGAACGGCAATGTAAAAGGGAACGATCCTCGCTCCAAGATACTCCTCTGGAGCGTGTCAGACGCAGGAGCACGCACAAAAAGCGTGTTTGAAAAGTCCATAGGCAACCTTCACGAAACAGTAGTGGACTCAATTCTCGGCAATGTGTAGTTCTGGGCGGCTCTGGCGGCGGACATAATGGACAGGAACCTTTATGAGCGCGCCAATGACTGCCGCTGGTGGGCGCTGACCTCAGCATTCCGCCGCATCCTCTCTGCCACGCCCTCCCCTAATTCAGAGGATCGGGCAAAGATAGCCTCCATACTTTCATACATCAACGGACTTTACACTGTTTACTCAAACCTCTTCGTCTATGACGGAACAGGAAAAATAACCGCTGTCTCAAATCAGGCGGATGAATACCTAGTGGGCACAGTGCTCACAAAGGAATGGGCAAGGCAGACTCTGGCACTGAAAGACAGCCAGAAGTACACAGTCTCCCCGTTTTCAGTCACCGAGCTCTACTCTAACAGACATACCTACATCTACGGAGCGGCGATACTCGCACCGGAAAACGGCAGGAAGACGGTAGGCGGAATAGGCATAGTATTTGACAGCGAGCCTCAGTTCAGGGGAATGCTGAACGATTCCCTGCCCAGAGATGAAAAGGGGCGCATACCGGAGGGCTGTTTCGGCGTATTTGCCGACAGGCAGAGGATGGTCATCAGCTCCACAGACCCGGAACTCAAACCCGGTGACATAATATACACGGATAAGGAGCTTTTCAGCCTTCCCGCCGGTGAGGGGACATCAAAAATTGTTGAGTACAACGGTTATTGCTACGCAGTCGGTGCGCACACCTCATCAGGCTACAGGGAGTACAAAACGGAAGACGGCTACGTGAATGACGTTATAGGCCTTGTGTTCATGCCCCTTGCCAAAATATCCGACACAGCAGGTGTTAAGGTGCGCAGGCGCGATATGAACATACAGGTTTCCAGCGACAAAACAGGCATGGACTGCCTTGAGGCGGCAACCTTTTTCATAGGCACAAAATGGCTGGGGGTCGATGTTAAGCATGTTGTGGAAGCAATTGACCCGGACGGGCTGACCCATGTTCCCGGCAACAGGCGCTTTGTCAAGGGGCGCATAATCTATCAGGATGTTCCGCTCCTTGTAGTGGACATACGCTCACTTCTTGAAATGCCTGAAAAGGAAATGGATTCTGAAACTCAGATAATAATACTCACCACAGGAAAAGATAGGTTCGGCCTTGTGGTTGACGCTCTGGGAGAGATACCCGAAGTCCCCAACTCAAGAGTGGACAGGAGCGAGCACATACTTGAAAATTCAAAATATACTGACTGTATAGTGAAGCCTGACCCGAAATCAGGCCAGAAGGAGATGCTGCTTGTGCTTAAACCGGACGGCATAATAGCCGCACTGCGTGATATGCTCTAGCCGCTTTTTTCGCTGTCAGGGTGCATGCGCGAGGGGATGTAGACAATAAAGTCCGTCCCTTTCCCTTTCACGGAGTTCACCTCTATGCGCCCGTGGTGCTTATCTATGGCTTCTCTGGCTATTATGAGCCCAAGACCTGTACCCTTGTTCTTCGTGGTGAAAAACGGGGTGAACAGCCTCTCCAGCACCTGCTCTTCCATTCCGGGGCCGGAGTCGGAGATAACTATGCGGAGCATGGAACAGGCCTTATCCATCTCCTTGTCCATATACTTTATGGTTGGGTCGATGGAGATCTCCACCTCAATATCCCCTTCCGACTGCGCCTCGCAGGCGTTTTTGAGTATATTGGACAATGCCATGAACAGCTTTTCCCTGTCAGCCCTGATTGTTCTCAGGTTGCGCAGAACACGGAAGCGGAGCTCTATGCGGGAGTAAACAATTTTTATTCCGTCCCTCAGTTCGCTTATGAAGCTTTCAACATCTATTTCATCAAACTTCACAGTCATTTCGCTAAGTATGTGTATGTTGCCGAGGATAGATTTTATCCTGCCGCTCTCTTTCTGTATGATCCCTGCGCATTTCTCGATGTACTCATTCTTCGCCTTGGCGGCTATGATCTGCGCTGTGCCGTCTATGACTGTCAGGGGGTTTTTTATCTCATGCTGAAGTGAGGATATATCCATAATATCCCCAAGGGGCTGGTTGAACTCATCGAGGGCTATCACAAAAAATTCGTAATCCTTGCGGGAGGAGATCACTTTTATCCCGTAAGTTCCTCTTGGAGTTTTGAAAACAAGGTTATCCCCGTTTATTTTGCCCAGAAGGAACTCACCGAACCTGCGTATGCCGAAGGCGGACATCTCATCCATGAGCAGTTCCGCCTGAAAATTCGCTGATTTCACTTTCCCCTCCCTTGAAACAGAAAAGAAAGCGAAAGGCACATCCTCGAATTTTTTGTGGGGAGTCATCACTCTGTCACGTCGTATGGCTCGAAGCTGAAATCCGTGGCGTAGCTGTCCGTGATTTTATGGGTTCCTGTATCGACTTTGTAATACATAACGTTATCCGCAGCAGGGAAAACGGCATAAGGAAACTGACGCAGTGATCTGTTCATGTAGTCCACCCACGCGGGCAAAGCTGCGCTGGCTCCTGCCATTGAGTGGCCTATGGCTTTGAAATCGTCAAACCCGATCCATACACCGCTCACAACATTGGGAAGATAGCCCACAAACCACGCATCCTTAAAATCGTTGGTAGTGCCTGTTTTGCCGCCTGTGGGTCTGTGGAGGATGCGTGCCCTTTTGCCTGTACCCTGCTCCACGACATTTTCCATAATCTCTGTCATTATCTGCGCTGTTTCCGGCTTGATAACGTCTGTTTTGCCTGAGGGTTTATATTCCCTGATCAGCTTTCCCCTGCCGTCCTCTATTTTTGTCACATAGTAAGGCTGAACCCTGTAGCCGAGGTTGGGAAAAACGCTGAATGCGTAAACCATTTCAATGAGCGGAGCGGAGCCGGAGCCTATGCTGATGGAAAGATCCCTCGCGAGGTGTTCCGTCATTCCGAATTTTTTAGCGTATGAAAGTATTGTACCTATGCCTATTTTCTCGGCTATTTTGATTGTCACAACGTTTCTGGACTGTGTGAGCGCTTCCTTAAGTGTGGTCAGGCCGTAAAATCTGCCGGAGTAGTTTTCGGGCTTCCAGTACTCACCCTCTTCCTCCATGGGCTTTACCACAGGAGCATCATAGGTTTCCGTCATTACGTTATAGCCGTTCTCAAGTGCGGCGGAATAGACTATGGGCTTGAAGAGACTGCCCACCTGACGTTTCGCCTGAACGGCCCTGTTGAACATGGATTTTGAATATTCAAACCCGCCTGTGACAGCGAGGATCGCCCCTGTGTCCGGCTCGATTGAGATCAGCGCACTTTCCAGATCAGGGTCGGTCTCTATTTCGTAGTAACCGTTCCCCTTGTTCACTTCAGAAACAAAGATTACTGAGTTCTTCTTTATGATAGTGGCGAAATCCGTAAGGCGCGAATAACTTCCGCCTCTGGGTCTTGCCCACTTATTGTCATTGAGGCGGAGAATGCCTTTTGAACGGTCAGCCAGAAGTATTTCCGCCTGATTTTTCTCAACCTTGGTCACAAGGGCACGCTGAAAGCCCATGGAAAGGATATACGGCCTCTCCTCTTTAAGGATTTCATCAAGCCTTGCCTTACGCTCATCTGTGCTTTCACCGCTCTTTTCTTCAAACAGAGCTATGTCGCCGGAGTAGCCAAGCTCTTTATTAAGACGGAGAATATTGCTTTTGATGGCTGTTTCGGCATTTTTCTGCAAATCGAGATCCAGAGTTGTGTAAACCCTGTAACCGCCGTTTTCAGGCTCCTCGTCTTTAAGCTCGTCCTTGATGAATTTCACAACCATGTCAGTAAAATAACCGGCATATGAGTTTTTCGGCTTTATCTTGTCTATTATTCTGACCTTTTCATCTGCGGCTTTTCTGTAAACATCCTCTGTTACGTAGCCCGTTTCAAAAAGCCTGTAGAGAACATGGTTTCTGCGGCTCACTGCCTTTTCCATGCTGATATGCGGAGCGTAAATTCCCGGTGCTTTGGGTATTCCGGCTATCATGGCCGCCTCGGCCAGAGTGAGCTCGGAAGCTTTTTTGCCGAAGTAGTTCGCGGCTGCGGCCTCAACGCCGTATGCACCCCTGCCGAAATACACCTGATTGAGATACATTTCCAGTATCTCCTCCTTTTCAAGGAAGTTATCAAGACGGTAGGCGAGGATTGCCTCTTTTATTTTACGCTTAAGCTTTTTCTCAGGAGTGAGATAGATTATCTTCACAAGCTGCTGGGTAAGCGTACTGCCCCCTTCAACAACCCTTCCTGCCTTCACGTTGGATACAAAGGCACGCATAATACCCATCATATCCACGCCGCCGTGCTCGAAGAATCTGGCATCCTCAACTGCAACAACTGCCTGCCACATGTAGTCCGGCATTTCCTTTATGGATATGGGATAACGTCTTTCCGTACCCAGTTCTGCGATGGGGTCGCCGTTGCGGTCATATATTATTGTGGGTCTGTCGTACTGAAAATCCTTAAGCTGTTCAACGGACGGAAGCTGACGGCTGAGTATGTATATATAACCCAGAACGCTGCCGAAGGTGAAAAGCATAATAAAAAGCGCCGCGCCTATGATAAGGTACAAAGGCTTAGTGTTTCTTATAAACTGTCTTATTGTCTCTATCATTTTTTCACACTGTACTCAAAGAGCATGTCGCGGAGCTTAGCCGCTTTTTCAAACTCCAATGCCTCTGCGTATTCCTGCATTTTTTTCTTAAGTTCGGCTATGTCTTTCTCTTTATTGCCCGTCAATCTTATACCATCCTCATCAGGCAGATCAACAGTTACGTAGTCTTTTTCGTAGATGCTTTCCATTATATCGGAGATTTCGTTCCGTATGGTTTCGGGGGTTATGCCGTGCTCCTCGTTATAGGCAAGCTGCTTCTGCCTTCTGCGTTCGGTCTCCTCCATGGCGGACTGCATGCTGGGGGTTATCCTGTCCGCATAGAAGATAGCTCTGCCGTTCACGTTTCTTGCGGCACGGCCTATGGTCTGTATCAGGGAGCGCTCGGAACGCAGAAAGCCTTCCCTGTCCGCATCAAGTACTGCCACTAGGCTTACCTCCGGTATGTCAAGCCCTTCTCTCAGCAGGTTTATTCCCACCAGAACATCAAACTTGCCCAGACGAAGGTTGCGGATAATCTTGATCCTCTCCAGAGTGTCTATCTCGGAGTGCAGGTATTCCACACGGACTCCTACTTCCTGATAATATTTCGTGAGCTCTTCGGCCATACGCTTCGTCAGGGTGGTGACAAGCACACGCTCACCGTTAGCGGTTATCTTCTGAATCTCCGCCAGAAGGTCGTCCACCTGTGTTTTGGCGGAGCGAAGCTCAATCACAGGGTCGATGAGCCCTGTGGGGCGGATTATCTGCTCCGCAACTATCCCTTTTGAATCATTAAGTTCATAGTCCGCCGGAGTGGCGCTCACGTACATGACACGGTTTACCGCACTGCGGAACTCTTCAAACTTAAGCGGACGGTTGTCCAGAGCAGCAGGAAGGCGGAAGCCGAACTCCACCAGGGTGGTCTTGCGCGATCTGTCGCCGTTGTACATGCCGCGTATCTGCGGAACGGTTATATGCGATTCGTCTATGATGACAAGGGCATCCTTCGGCAGATAGCTCAGCAGAGTCGGCGGAGCCTCGCCGGTTGTGCGCCCTTCAAAAAAACGGGAATAGTTCTCTATGCCGTTGCAGTAGCCCGTCTCCATTATCATCTCTATGTCATACATAGTGCGCTGGGTAAGCCTCTGCGCTTCAAGGAGGCGGTTGTTCTCTTCAAGAAAACGACAGCGCTCCAGAAGTTCGTTTCTTATGTTCTTTACCGCATCTTCCCTCGTTATTTTATGGGTCACATAATGCGTGGCGGGATAAACGGCAAGCTTCGGGCGCTCCCTTATGGTTTTTCCGGTAACGGGATCAAACTCAGAGAGCCTGTCCACCTCATCCCCGAAAAACTCTATGCGGTAAGCCACCGAGTCCTCATGGGCGGGGAAAACCTCTAGGGTGTCCCCCTTAAGGCGGTATGTTCCCCTGTGGAAGTCATAGTCATTGCGCTCGTACTGGATCTCCACAAGCTTCTCCAGCACATCTTCCATGTCGGCGGGCTCGCCTGTTTCAAGAACAACAAGCATCCCGCTGTAGGCCTCCGGCGAACCGAGACCGTATATGCAGGAAACACTGGCGACGATTATTACATCGCGCCTTTCAAGCAGGCTTCTTGTGGCGGAGTGGCGGAGCTTGTCTATCTCCTCATTGATTGAGGAATCCTTCTCGATGTATGTATCACTGGAGGGGACATAGGCTTCCGGCTGGTAATAGTCGTAATAACTGACAAAATACTCAACGGCGTTTTCGGGGAAAAATTTCTTAAACTCGCCGTAAAGCTGTGCCGCCAGAGTCTTATTGTGTGCTATTATCAGCGCTGGAACATTAAGACGCTGGATAACATTGGCCATTGTGTACGTCTTGCCGGAACCGGTAACACCCAGAAGAACCTGAGCATCCGCACCGTCGCGGAAGTTCTCAGTAAGCTGGTCTATGGCGGCGGGCTGATCTCCCGCCGGAAGATAATCGGAATTAAGTTTAAAACCCATGAAAGTTATTCTATATTTTTTTAGCGTCTGTACAATGAATAATTAGTATTTCCGGAGATAAAAGCTTGATTTTTTCATCATACGGTAATATTCATTTTGTTTCGGAAGAATAAAAATCCGGGCGCTGAAAAGTGCCCTGAAACTTTTGTGAAGGTGACAGAAATGCCTATTTACGAGTACAGATGCAAGTCATGCGGAAAAGTTACAGAGATGATGGAAAGCATCACAAGCGTTGAGAAAGTAAAGGAATGCCCTGCCTGTAAAGGTGAGGCGGAAAGGATCATGTCCGTGAGCGGTTTTCAGCTTAAAGGCGGCGGATGGCATGATCAGGGGTATTCAAAAAGTCCGTCATGCGCATCAGCAGATTCAGCTTCGCCTAAGTGCGCCTCCTGCCCTGCCGCAGCGGGTAAATAGAAAGATCAGAGCCGCGCCCGCGAACCCGGTGGGCGCGCTGTTATTATATCAGCCTGCGGTTCCTCCGCCTGCTCTGTTAACGGAATTGACATAATCCCCCAGAATACTGTCAGTCTTGCTTATGTGGTGCGCAAGCCAGTCCTGCATTTTTCTCTGAAGAGTCAAAGGAAGGGAGACAGAGTAGCCTTTTGAGAAGTAGATGTCTTTTATCTCCTCAAAATCGGACTTGAATTTTTTGTGCTGAATGATGTGGAACTCCATGTCGTGATAGTTGTTTTCGCGCATGAACTCCTCTTCCCTCGGAAGATATTTGAGTATATGAAGCTCAATAAAACGCATGGTTTTACGGATTTCTTCCTTGCCCTCGCCGTTTTTCATGGCTTCAAGCAGACGGTTCATGGCGGCGACAAAAAAGCTGTGCTGCTGATCCATAAACTCTATTCCAGTGATAAAACCGTTCCCCTTTTTAATCATGGATATTCCCTGTCCAGTATTGAATTTGATAATAATCAGTTTTACAACAAGACGAAAACGAACACAATCTTTATTCTGAGAAAATTTTTAATGTTTTTCAAATCCGTTATACAACAGGTGGTTGCGAGATAAAAACAGGCTTTTCCTCCGGCTTGCCGTAAAAATATCCCTGACCGTAATCCACACCGAGAAGCGTTATTTCACGGGCTATTGTCTCGTTGAAAATAAACTCCGCAACAGTCTTCATGCCGGAATGTCTGGCAAGAGAAACTATGGAGGCTATTATCTCTCTGGAAGCTTCATCCTCCTCAACTCTCTTAACTATTGATGCATCTATCTTAAGGTAATCCGCCCGGATGTTCATGAGATAGTCAAAGTTTGAAAAGCCCGCACCGAAGTCATCTATGGAGATCTTCGCCCCGCCTGATTTGAATTTTTCGAATATTCTGTTTGTTTCATCTATATTTACAAGCTCCTGAGACTCAACAATCTCAATAACAAGTCTACCCAGCACGCCGTTGTTTTTTGCCACAGTGAAGAGATAGTCCATGGTATCGCGGTCGAAAATATCCTCAACGGACAGATTTATGGAAAACTGGTACGGCAGGTTCTTGAACACAGCAACGGACTTTTCTATCACGCGGGCTGTAAGCCTTGGGTACATATTGGTTTTCTTGGATATGTCAAGAAACTTCGCAGGGCTTATCACATCTCCGTTCTCGTCAATTATCCTCATAAGGCATTCATACTTTTCACTGTCCCCGCTCTTAAGGTCTATTATCGGCTGATAATAGGCTGTTACTCGGTCATTTTTCAGCGCATCAGAAACCTTTCGGATTATCTCAAGGTTTTCCTCAAAATCGGCAATGATCCTGTTATCAGCCTGAGAATAAACAAGAATATCCTGTTTGAGCTTTTTTGCTCCGTTCAGTGCCATGTCAGCATACGCCAGAAGATTATCCTTATCCGCGGCTATCCCCGCAGTGAAGTAAATCATCTTATCCTCACCGTGGCGTTCCTGAAGAATGGAACCCACCCTGCGCATGGCGGAGGCTATCTTCTCCTTAAACACGAGTATATCCGCATTGTCGGCCAGTATTCCGAACTTGTCTGAGTGCAGCCTGTAAACAGAGTAGCCGGAAAGCGCCGGGCAAGCCACAAACTCTCTGGCGGTTTCTATCAGGATACGGTCGGCAAAATGGTTGCCGAAAAACTCGTTTATCTGTTTGAAGCCCCTTATATCCAGAATGGCAAGCACAGGGTATTCGATCGGTTCGGCATCGTTTATAAGTTTGACCCTGCTTCCCAGCCCCGTAAGGCTGTCGCTGTTGAAAAGCTCCTCAATCCTGTTGCGGTTTTCCACAAGCTCGGTAATGTCATTGGCGCAGGCGATATATTCGATAACTTCGCCTGATTCGTTAAGGATGGGCGCTATTGTCGCGCTTATGTAAAAGCTTTCCCCGTCTTTTCTTCTGTTTCTCAGTACACCTTTCCACACCCTGCCCTTGGTTATTGTTCCCCAGAGATCCTTGAAGTTTTCTATGGGTGTTGTGGGGTGTTTGATTATGTTATGCCTGTTGCCGATCAGCTCATCCCTGCTGTAGCCGCTTATTTCGCAGAATTTATCATTAACATATGTCATAACGCCGAACTCATCGGTTATTGTTACCACCGAGCTTTTATCAAGAATAGATTTGTACTGTTCAAGGAGGTTCCTGTGCCCCTCCTGCTTTCTTTCAAGCCTGCGGATCATCCTGTAAATCAATATGCCGGAGATTATCACCGCTATGAAGAGATATGAAATCACCCTCTTAACCTCTGCCAGGTCAGCCTTAACAAGCTTTTCTATAAGCTGGCGCTCCTCTTCAAGCTGTTTTTCGAGGTCGCTGAAATAAAAACCTGTGCCTATAACCCAGCCCCACGGCTTGTACTCTGTGACATAGGTCATTTTCCGTTCAGGGATCACTGTGTCCGGCCTTGGCCAGAAGTATTCCACAAATCCGCCGCCGCTCTTCACTATTTTATCTATTTCCTGAAAAATGTACTGCCCGTCCCTTGAGCGCATATTTTTCAGATTTTTCCCTTCAAGCTCAGGAGTGACAGGATGCACAACCGCCTGAAAATCCATGGTATTTACCCAGAAGTAACCAACGCCGTCTCTACCGTAGCGCTCACGGCGGATGGAGTTCTTAACCCTCTCCTTAGCCTCCTCCTCCGCACTCTCCACAGTAAAAGAGCTTCCTATAAACAGAGGGGAGTCTTTCAGCTTCTGCACATAGCCAATCTTTCTGCCGCCGCTGCTGGATAAGTTATCCTGAAGCATGTATGAGCCGAATCCGCCCCCATTGTCCCTTAATTCGGAGAGAATTGCTTTCATCTCCGATCCGCCCTTGAGGATCTCCATTATGTTCCTGCCGATGAAGCTTTTATCCTCTTCGTGGTAAATTACTTTTCCGTCTTCTGCCACTATGAAGAAACGGTCTGAATCATCCGCGCCTTTGAAAGCGGAGATCATCCTGCCGAAGTCCGCACTTCTGTATGAACCGCCGCGGGAGAGGCTCAGACTGACATATTCCGCCGCTGAGGAAACCTTAAGCGCGACAGAGGACTTTTTCCGCTCCATGTTGTTTTCCCTTATGGCATCCATTCGCTTTATCATCCGTTCAACTTCGTTCTTCACTTCTTCCTGACTGTTTTCCACAAACCTTTTTTCCAGCAGAGCAGCACGTTCTATGTAATCGTTCTTGGAGTTGGCGTTCACAAAATACATGACAACCGCGGAAAAAATCATCGCGGTGGAGAGGGAGGCAAATAAACTGAGCAGCGAAGCGCTATATTTAAAAGCGGACATTTATGCACCTTCAAATAATAATTCAAAAAAAATAATTCCTATATTGTAACTATTATTTTAACAAATAACAATCTTTCCTCTTGTATTTTTGTTCGCCGGATAATAATTTATTGACCTGCGGAGAAAACAGGAATGGCAAATTTAGCTACAAACAAAAAAGCATTTTTTGACTACGAGATAATTGAGAAGTTTGAGGCGGGTCTCGTTCTTCAGGGAACTGAGGTCAAATCAGCAAAGGGCGGAAATGTAAACCTCAAGGACTCTTTCGTAAAAATCATCGGTGAAGAAATGCACCTGATCAACTGCCATATCTCCGAGTATAAACAGGGGAACATTGCTAACCATGAGCCTACACGCTCACGCAAGCTGCTGCTTCATAAGAAAGAAATTACACGTCTCATCGGCAAGATGAATGAAAAGGGGCTCTCTGTGGTTCCCTTAAGCATCTATCTCAACTCCCGCAACCTTATCAAGGCAGAAATAGCGCTCGTTAAAGGCAAAAAAAGCCACGATAAGCGGCAGGTTATCAAAGAACGCGACCTGCAAAGGGAACTCGGCAGAGAACTCAAGATCAGATAAAACTATTAAAGAAACGGCTTGTTTAGCGCCCAAACCTATTCAATATACCATATTTATTTACATTATATTCTAGAGTATTGTTTTGAATCTGACAAATATAATAAGCGTATCTTTCATGCGCTCGCATGTTCTGTGAATACTATATTAAAAGCTTTCATACACTCATGTTTCTGCGCTCCAACACGTTGCATGTAATTCATCAATCAATCAGAAAGATTCTTCAATGCATGCCATCTAATATTAGAAAGCCTCGGCTTTTGCCGAGGCTTTCTTTTGTTTAATCAACCCAAATAGGTATAGGCCTTTTCCCTCTGATGATTTTACCTGTCACAGGGTGACGAAAATACCATCTAAAAATGAGTTTCTTGCCGTCTTTACGGCGTTTTTCATAGCTCATCTGAAGTCTCCTTCAAAAGTGCCCACTTGACTTTTACACTAAACAGTGTATCTTTTATGTGCTTACGATACGTCAAGCTGCCTGCTCCGGGACCAGTATGGGATTGCAGGCGCATACACCCCTTATGTTTGCGCATAAGGGGTGTCTTTTATTGATTATCATCAAAGTTAAACGGCAGTATATCTTCAAGTTCAACTTGGATCATCTTTACAGCTTTCTTTGCTTCTTTGCTAGTGAGATCTGATGGGTAAGAAAATATGATTTTTCTTTGTTTCTCCAGAGTAATTCTTATTTCCAAAGAATTATTCGGAGCTAATTCTTCCAATATTTTTTTTGTTGAGTCATGTTCTTCATCTCTGTAGGGTTTGATATTTGTCGTTACAGCAGAAGCATGCGCTAAAACCCGACTTCCCGTCTTCTCTTCTTTAGAGTGGCTTGGGATATTGCTCGTTGTCAGTATTCCAGATATTATTGCACCAACCTGTTCAGCAGTCTCAAGAAAAACTCTAGCTGCAATTTCTGTAGCATTAGGGGCTATTCCGCACTCCTGAATTAGTACATTTTCAAGTATATTTTGAGGTGGGATAGATTTCTCTTCATAAAGGTCAAATAGCGCTTTATAAAGAACAGGGTGTTTAAAGCACTTTAATTTAAGTTCTTTAGCCACTAAAGTATCCGTTGGATATTGAAAACTCTGACCGCATTCTGTAATCGTTAGTTTTTGTCCAGGAGAAGTTTCGATTAATCCAAATTGTCGAGCAGAAGACAAAAGATATTTAAAAGATTTAGTGTTTGTGCTTACTTTAATTTCTTTAGCAGCGTTAGTATATGAAATAGGCTTCCCAAGAGGATACCCTTTAAGTTTATCAATAAAATCTATTGTTTCTTGAAGACTATACGCAGGATATTCCTTACTCTTGATCCTTTTATTAACCGAACTCTCAGCATTTGACATACCCTGCCTCCTCGTTTTGCCATACAAATAGTTATATAGGGCTTAAAACCATATTGCAATACTTTTAAAGCAATAGCATAAAAAAAATCTCAAATATATACCTTGATAAAAGCCTAAAGATTATAAATATCTAACAATATGGAATTTTTAACCAGCACACCTCGCCCTATAACAGAAAGCACCACTACTTAAGATTTTGTAAAAGCTTTCAAAAACAATAATCCCACCGGGTCTGCTGCTATAAAATACTTATATATTTAAATTTAATTCACCATACACTCCAAGGAGCACAAATTAGTAAATTATTCAAAAAATATCTCCTTCAACTAACCAAATAGCATATTTATCACTAAGACATTTTAAATTAAAAAAACATCATGTAAGTACAACACCTTTTCTATCTCATTTTTCCCATTGACGAACTTCTCATACGGATTATGTTTGTATGTACAAGCAAGGAGAAAGCAATGGAAGGTCATACGCCTACAAAATGTCTTTATGCTGCGAGTATGGGATTTGCAAGGCAAATATCAAAGCTCGCCGAGGAGTGTTTCTCAAAGACCGGAATGCACCCTTCGCAGGCTTTTCTCCTTATGCTGACTGCAGACGAACCCGGCATAAGCCCCACCAGGGCTGCTGAACTGCTGGCACTCGCCCCCTCCACCATAACCCGTTTCGCGGATGGTCTGGAGAGAAAAGGCTACATAACAAGAGACAGATGCGGCAAAAACGCCGAAATGTACGCCACTGACAAAGGGCGGGAAATGACAAAAAAAATAACCGAAGCATCGCTGAAACTGTATGAGTTGTTTTCCGAAAAATTAGGAAAAGATGAGGCTGACGGTCTGGCTCAGCTCATAGGCGAAGCAGCGGAGAAAATGAGATAAATCTCTATCAAATAATAAGAACAAGGTTTAAGGAGGATACCATGAAAACACTTGTACTTTACGGACATTCATCACCTGAGCAGTCATTCTCAAATGCGACCATAGTTGCGGAACTGGCTAAACTGCCTGATGTAAAAGTGAGAACTCTTGCGGAACACAGGATAAACGGCCATTTTGATGTGGCGGCAGAACAGAAGGAGCTTGTAGAGGCCGACAGAATAGTTTTTCAGTTTCCGTTTAACTGGTACAGCCTGCCGTGGCTCCTCAAACAGTGGGTAGACGAAGTGCTCACATACGGCTTCGCATACGGCGAAGGAGGCGACAAGCTGAAAGGGAAGCCCGTTATACTCTCCTTTACCACAGGAGTTCCCGCAGAAGGGTATGTTAACCCCACTACGGATGCGCTTCTGCTGCCTGTTAAGCAGACTCTGGCTCTCACTCAGATCAAGCTGGAGGAGAGCGAATCATCCAACGGAATGATGTATATACCCGGTTTTGCCGGAGATAAGGATGAGGTAAAGAGCAAAGCGCTTGCACATGCGCAAAGGCTTGCCGCAAGGCTTAAATAAATCTCGGAAAATGTGCCCTCCCGATACGGAGGGCGCGCCTTTTTGTTTTGTAAGCTTACAAATGTCTTGCACTTAAATGCCGAACATATATACTAACTGTCCTCATGGGGGCGATTGGTTTCGACGGGGAATCGTAGGTCCTGGGAGCATGCCGAGGTCGGCACCTCGTTAATTAGCCGGCAAATAGTAACTGCAAACGAAGAATTTGCACTCGCTGCTTAATTGACGGCGACGCACAGAGCGAGGCCTGCTCACGGCTGACCCGAGTGCGCCAAACAATAGTGAGCCAAGCCCTTTGAAGCGCCTTGAACAAAGGGACTGAAAACTAAAGGCTTACTTTAAATCATAGCTGTCTGTGGCTGAGATTTAAGGGACACCTGATCACAGAACAAGCATGTAGCGCCTTCGACTGTAAGTTTTTCGGACGCGGGTTCGATTCCCGCCGCCTCCATTTTTTCTTCTTTATTATCAATTGGTTATGCGATCGATTTTCTACTTTTGGCACATATTCGGCACAGAAAAGATATGAATTCTTCCAGCAAGAGAGACGTTTCAAGCTCCCTGTTTTCCAAATCCTCGTATCTCCTTTTCAATACCGCAAGTTCTCTGCGCAAAGATTCATTCTCTGTCTTTAAATTTGAAATATTCACAGTTTCAGTATTCATACTGCCTCTTAAATAAAAAAAAAGTTTGAGTCTTAATGAATATAATAGTCTTAAAAAAATATGAAATCAGGAAAAACAGAAATCGGGCTCAGGAAAATCCCTATGCCTGAATAGGGCTAATCCCTTTATCATTGAAACTGCTGCTTAATTCAAAACTTTTTCAGACAGCTCAGGGTTTCCGGAGAAGTTTAAAAAAAATCACTTCATATGAATCCGTTATTCAAAGCTCAATACTTTTTTTTCGGTTTTGATGGGGTATAAGAGAACAAACAGAGCGGAAAGCGCGCCGAGTGCCGCTGACATCATCAGTGCCGCGGCTGGGTCTCCCGACGGACTGACCATCTGCCCGAATAAGGGAGCACAGCTGAAGCCCATTGCCAGAGAAACATTGAACTTTCCCATAGCATGTCCTAATTGACTCTTCGGAACCTGTTCTATTACCAGAGCTGATGATGCCGGCTGAGAAATTGCGCTGAATATTCCGCTGAAAACCGCAAGCAAAAGAAAATGGGAGTAGTCGGAAACAGCATTGAAGGCAGGAATCAACAGAGATACAGCGGCACCGCCTACCACTATGAGACTTCTCTTATGGAACAAATCCGCAAGTCTGCCTGTAAAGGGAAGCAGCAATGCGGTCGAAGCCGTTGCCGCACTCAGAACTATCCCTGTTTTTGCGGGGCTTATGTCTGCTCTGTTAAGAATCAGCGGAAGGAAAACAGCAACGGTGGATATGCCCCATCCTCTGCAAAAAATATAAAACATTACCAAATAAACAGATAGTCCCATGGATAGATTCGGATCCGCACACCCGTCATTTTTACCGGATGACAGACTGCCTATATTGAAGAAACACACAAATAATATGACGGCGGCAGAGCAGCAGAAAATCATAAGCAGAAAAATACTCACAAAATCAAAGCTGCTGAGCAGAAAGCCTCCGGTAATGGGGGCTATTGCCAGTGCTGAATAAAAGGACAGGTCAAACATTCCCATAACCCTGCCTCTTTTGCCGTCAATACCGATATTGAGAAGATAATAAATAACCGGACGGAACATAGCGCAGGCCGTTCCCTGCATTATCCTTATTACAAGTATTGCCTCCGGATTGTGTACGAAACATAGGAGACAGGATACCGCCGAATAGATAAACAGGGAGAGCAGCAGCACATAGTCCGCCCTGTATTTGTCGAGCAGTTTCCCGACTGCGGGGCTGAGAAGAATTTTAGAAACGGAATAAAGCGTGAATGCCAGCCCGAATATTAAAGCGTTAGAACTGAGCGGTTTATAAAAAATCGGAAAAAAGGAGTCGTTCACCGCAAAGCAGAACGTTATCAGAAAATTTATCGTAAAAAGAAGAATAAAATTGTTTCTCTGAATTTTTTTCTGCATCGTTTACACCGATTATAAATAAATTAGATTTTATATTACAGTCGGCGGGTAGCAGTTTCAATCGGCAGGATTCCCGTGATGTTATAGTCTTTTTCACCTAATCGAGGAGGGTGGGTTTACCTAACAGCCGCTCAGAGTGCAAAGCGTGTCGTGCTCGGCTATGAAAGTCCGTCACATTTCAGGAGAGAATATAGACGGCTCTTCGGCAACCCTCTTTTTCGTGACATAAAGCAAATGAGCGAAGTTTTTTTTGAAAGATACAAGCATCCGTATATGAACCGGTTATTTGAAAAAAAGCTGAGATACCGGCAGCAAGTGCACCGCCGAGAAGGATGCTGAACGCCACAAACACCAGTACTATTCTTAAACGAAGAGACTCGCTAATAAAATTCATCAATAAATGCCCCAATGCATTAATCAAATATAAAACCAGTTAAGTATTAATCAACCATTATCGGAACAATAAGGTGAAATGAAAGTGAAACTGCGGCTTACGGTAATAAGTCTCGGCCTCAATTTTCCTATTGAGGTTCAGTGATTGTCCTTCAGGCTGTTTTCAACTGAAATTTAATACTTTACATTCCTATCTCACTTTTATCATAAATGATGCCGTCAGGGCACAGAGGACAAGGGGAACCATGATGTATCCTGCTGTCTGCCATGAATAGTAACCGGCTAAAAAGCTGAACAACACAGGACCGCAGAACATTCCCGCATTTTGTCCGAGTGCTATAACTGACATCCCTTTACCTGTAAGGTGCGGTTCTGTCATTATTTCAGGAACCGATGAGAAGGTAATAGTCGGAACGATCCCCCCTGTAATTCCGAGCATGATAATCAGAAAAGTGAAAAAAACAGTTCCTGCTCCGAAAAGAAAAAGCATCACAGAACAGACAATGATAAGCCCTGAGGTCAGGATAAGCTTTCTTGATTTGAGCACATCGGAAAGCCACCCGCACAGAGGCGCCGAGACAAGGGAAAACAGCATGATGAGTACCGTAAGCATTGAGGCTTTGAATAAAGAAAGCCCGTGCTCCTGCTCAAGAAAGATAGGGGCGTAGGTTTTGACGGATACGATAACTATATTGTAAATCATAAAAACAAAGGCGAGAAGCCAAATGCTTTTATTTGAATACGGGCTGGCACAGGTAGCGCGGTTTGTCTTCTGTCCGGATTTCAGGCTTTCGGGCATATGAAAAAACAATATAAAAGCTACAAGAACCGCGAATGTGTAAACAGATGTGAATATCCAGGCATTGTGCCATACTCCAAGTGCAGGGGCGGCAATAAACATTGTAATTGTTCCTATAGGAACCCATGTCGCCCACACACCCATAGCCGCGCCTCTTTTTTCCGGCGGAAACCATGCTGAAATAGCAGCAGGCCCTGTAACAGAAATGAGACAGAGACCTATGCCCTCAATTATACGGCTTGAAATCAGCATAAGCAGCGAGGTTGACATCCCGCCCAGAACAGAGCCGCCCAGAAGTGCTGTCAGGGCGATAATTCCGGAAGCTTTCATCCCTATCCGACCTATAATGTGGCCGGAAGGGAGTGCAAACAGCATTCCCACAAGGGCAAATAAGGACATAAGCCAGCCGGAAACCGCAAGGCTCATATCAAAATGCTCCACAAGCTGCATCATCATGGGCGGAACCTTAAACTGGTTAAGGGGAGCCGCTACGCCGGCAGAAAATACGATGAATAAAATAAAATAACGATTGTTGAGCATTTGTCCCTCAGATAAATGAAATATCAATATAAAGCTTATCAGCTTTTTATTTTTCTGTACAATGTTGCTCTGCTTATGCCCAGTATTTTTGCGGCCTCGGTGGCGCTTCCGGTCTCCCTGACAGTTTTCAGGATCACATCCTTCTCCATATCTTTAAGGGCATCCAGCTTATTTGAAAGAGAATAGGTAGCTCCGCCTGTTATGTCCTGCGGCAGGTCTTTGGGCATAATGATTCTTTCCGCGGCGACAGTTACCGCGTATATCATTGCGTTCTGAAGCTGTCTGACGTTGCCCGGCCAGGGAAACTCCATGAGGATTTTTTCGGTTTCCTTGGCCAGTGTACAGACTGGCATATTGAAGTTATTACAGGTGTTTTTGATAAAATTATCAGCCAGAAGGAGTATGTCCTTCCCCCGCTCCCTGAGAGGCGGAAGCTCAAGCTTTACTACCGCAAGCCTGAAATACAGATCCTGACGGAACTTTTCTTCCGTAAAATTGCCGCACAAAGGTTTATTGGTTGCGGAAATAATTCTGAAATCAACCGGGATGCTCTTATTCCCGCCGATTCTTGTGACTCTTTTCTCCTCCAGAACCCGGAGAAGAACAGGCTGGAGAGCTGTGGGCATATCCCCTATTTCATCAAGAAAAAGCGTACCCCCGTTCGCGTATTCAATCTTTCCCTTTCTCCCTGCTTTTTCCGCCCCGGTAAATGCCCCGCTTTCATAGCCAAACAGCTCGCTCTCTATAAGGTTTGCAGGAATTGATGCGCAGTTGATGGCTACAAACGGGCCGGATTTATAGTAATAGTTGTGTATCGCCTGAGCAAAGACCTCCTTTCCGGTTCCGCTTTCGCCCAGAAGGAGTATGTTAATCGGCTTGCGGGAAACCATTTTAGCTGTATCTTTAAGGGTTTCCATAACCTGACTATTTCCTATTATTCTGTCAAAAGTGATGCTTGAAACCCTGACCGATTCGTCAGTTTTCTGTGCTTCTGTTTTTCTCCTTATCCGTATAACCGCTCCCTGAGCATATCTCAGGCTGTCCCCGTGAAAAGGCTCAATGTCCGCAACGAAGTGCGCACCCGAATCCGTTTTCAGGGAGAGATGCTGGTCAAGAACAGCCCTGCCGGTATTGAGGGTGTTGATCACGGGTGCGGAATCAGACAATATGGAAAAGAAATTGATTTTGGTGTCACCGGGAAGATTCAGCAGCCTTGCCGCTTCCTTGTTTATATTTATGATCCTTCCTGAATCATCTATTGAGATATATCCGTCCTCAATGTGGGCAAAGGTTGCCTTAAGGGTTGAGTTCATCAGTTTAAGGCGTTTGTCCCTTCTGAACAGCTTAAGCTGGCTGCTGATTGCCGAAGCAACAGAGGTAACCCAGCCCAGAGTGTGTGTCATCATCCTTGTAATATCAGCGTTTCTCTGAACAAGCCTTATGCTTCCTATTGTGTCTCCGTATTCATTAAAGATGGGAGCCGCTGAGCTGAGGTTGCTTTCGAGAAACTTATAAAAGTTTGCGGGACCCATTATCTGAACAGGGCGGCTGTAAGCCAGAGCAAGGGTATGGGCAGTGCAGCCCACATGCTCCTCACTCCAGACATCGCCTATCTCAAGCAGGAAGTCGTTCCAGATCTTATCCGAGTTATTTGTTTTGCTGAGAAGGATTCCGTTTTCGTCGGTGATTGACATAGTAAAGTCTGTGCCTTCCAGTATCTCCTGAAACTCTTCTATTAGCCCTGTCGCAACCTCAATGAAAAGGCTCTTCTTCTCCTTAATACGCTCGAAATCGCTTTTGCTCAGCTTAGGAACCCTGATTGGCTTATCCCATCTGATTCCGTAGCGGATGGAGCGTCTCCACATCTCTACTATTTCCTCAGGGATAAAAGCTGCGTCATCGGGCAGCTGTCCGGTTTCAACAAGTACCTGCTTTGCTTCGGCTACTTTTCTCCAGACCTCAGGATCGCAACTGGTAAGGACAATGGGCTTAGGCTGCCACATCTGGCTCTTCTTTTTCATAAAACGCCTCTGTGCTGAGATTGAACACAATCCAGCTAAATAAAAAATACTGACTTAAATATGAGACAGATCTCACTTATGAGACACTCATAAAAAATATGCCAAAAGATATATTCTTGTTAATAAACAGTTTTTACCGAGACACTCTGTTGGCATTTCCATTGCATTACATAATTTAGCAAACGCACTGCCCAACAGAAATATAGTCCCTGCTGACGCATAGAGCAACAGGGTTAAATAATTTTATTTCAGGAGAACTTTATGAATCAGAGCACTCAGACAGCAAACCCTGTATCAGGGGCGGATGAACTGTTTACTAAAATAGCCGCAGAACCTGCCTCACGGGAAATAATGTACAAAACTCTCACATACTGTCTCACACCCCGCTTTCTTGAGGATGTCAAAACCCAGATAAGAAAATGGACAGGAGCCAAGGCAATGTTCCATTCCCCTCAGGCAGTTATTAATTGCCTTCTGGAAACAGGCGGACTGGAAACATCTGAAACGGAAAACAGCATAGAACTCAAAACGACATCGGCAGGAAAAACCGTGGCTGATGCAGCAGCTCCCAACAGCAGACTGACCGGACTTTTCAGGAGTTCGCCTGAATATGCGGAAATTTTTATATCAATAATCCGCGCATGCGCTCAGCCGAAAACAATTCAGGAACTTGAGAACATGCTGGCAGATAACGAGTTAATGAGACGCGAGAATATCTTTGCCAGCTATTTTCTGGCCGAGCTGGAGGACGCAGGCGGTATTGAGTGGGATGTTAAGTGGGTTTCAACAGAGCCGGGCATTGAGGCCGCGGCAGGCTGGAATCTCTTAAATCATAAATAACAACAGTATCTTATGTACAAATTTTCAGGAGGATTTAATGCAGCATTTAAAACTGAATCGTAGGGACTTTTTAAAGGCCACAGCGGTTGCCGGCACTATGGCAACTGCCGGTTCGCTGCTCGGCGGCAGCCTTGTACCCGGTGCGGAAGCGGCAACAACTGACGACACCAAGATAGTCAGAACAAACTGCCGAAGCTGTACAGCAGACTGCGGTGTGCTTGCCCATGTCAAAAACGGGCGTGTTGTCAAGCTTGACGGCGACCCTGATTTTTCCAGAAGCGAAGGCGCTCTGTGCGTCAAGGGGCTTTCCGGAATCCAGGCACTCTATCACCCCAACAGACTTAAATATCCGCTCAAAAGAGTCGGTCTGAGGGGAGAGAACAAGTGGAAACGTATTTCATGGGAGCAGGCTATAGACGAAATAGCCCACAAACTCATGGAAATACGCGCAAAATACGGCGCTGAATCAGTATTCGCATCAACCGGAGGCGGCGGGAACCCCAACTTCAACGGCGCATGCAGATTCTGTGACACATTTGATACGCCGAACTGGTTTGAACCCGGAGCTGCCCAGTGTTATATGCCCAGAACACTTATCTACGGCATGGCATACGGCGACAATAAAACCTATCAGGGCTCAGATACCAGCCTTGGCGACTCAAACGGTGTGGAGCTCTACTTCTACAATGAGAAAAACGCCAACAGCCTTGTTATGTGGGGCACTGCGCCCGCATACAGCGGACCCTCACAGGCGGGACGCGTTCTTGCTGAGAACAGGGCAAGAGGTCTGAAAACAGTTGTAATTGATCCCCGTTTTACTGCGGATGCCTCAAAAGCGGATATATGGCTGCCGATCAGACCCGGAACGGATGTTGCTCTCGGACTGGCATGGGTGCGCTACATAATCGCAAACAAGCTCTATGACAAAGACTTTGTGCTGAGGTGGTCTAACCTGCCCTTCCTCGTGAATACAAAAACAAAAATGATGCTCAGAGGCAAGGAACTTTTCAAAGATGCCGATGACAAGACATTTGTGGTGTGGGACACCAAAACAAACTCAGCTAAGCCTCTCCCCTTCCCTTATGACGAAAGCCTCAGCCCTGCGCTTGAAGGAACATTTACGGTAAACGGAGCGGAGTACAAAACCGGATTTCAGCTTCTTAAAGAAAGGGCAGAACCCTGGACGCTTCAGGCTGCCGGAAAAGAATGCTGGCTTGACCCCAAAACAATAGAGAAAGCCATACTGATGTTTGCTAAAGACGCTCCTTCCAGCATAGCTCTGGGCGTGGCAACAGACCAGACCCCCAACTCAACTCAGGCAGCCCACGTAACCGCTGTTCTGCATATTCTCATGGGTTATTTCGAAAAACCGGGCGTTCTGCTTCAGCGTTATGAAGACAAGGGCGTCGGAGGACTCCTCAGAACCACAAAACTCAAAAGCTTCCTCTCAGAAGCACAGCTTAAAAAACGTCTGGGCTCCAATGAGCACAAAGGCATGCTCCACTGGTGGATAGCTCAGCCCACCGCGATACTTGATGCCATGACCACAGGCAAGCCTTATAAGCTTAAAGCATGGCTTGAGCGCTCAGGCAATAAGCTCGGCACTGTGGCTAATGCGGCAGCCTGGGTTGAGGGAATGAAGAACCTTGAGCTGATAGTTCATATGTTCCTTTATCCCACATCTTTTTCCGCTTATTCCGACTATCTGCTGCCGGCTACGGAGTGGCTCGAATCAGACTTCATAACAGCTTCATTCAACAAATGCTTTTCACGCAAGGCTGTTACGCATCTTTATGAAACAGCTAATGAGACATGGATCTGGGCTCAGATAGCAAAACGCTGCGGCGAACTGGGGCATGAAAACTGCAAACGTTCCTTTGACAAGGCGCAGACAGCTCCCGAATCCCCCTATTACAACACATATGAGGAGCAGCTTGACCACTGGACAAGCTTCTTCGGCATGACATGGGAGGAGTACAAAAGCAAGACTCCGTTTGAGTTCACCCCCATGGAAAGATTCAGACGTTACTATGTTTACAAGGAAATCGATCCTAAAACAGGCAAAGTGAAAGGGTTCAACACCGGAACCGGCAAGGTTGAGGGCTATATGGAAAGCCTTATCACTCTGGGACGTACAGGTCAGCCCTTCACAACCTATCCTCTGCCTCCCGTGGCAAAGGATTATGATCCGCTGCCTTACTACCTCAAACCTTCTGAAAGCCCCGACAACGAGGTCGGCAAAAAATATCCTCTGGTTATGACAAACGGACGTCTTCCGTTCTGGCATCACACAACCCTGAGAAATATTCCCTACCTCAGAGAGATTAAGCCCTATGCGGAACTGTGGGTACACCCATCTGACGCTAAGAAATACGGCGTATCTCAGGATGACTGGGTTCATGTTGAATCCATGAGAGGGAAAATATACGCAAAAGCTCTTGTGACGGAAGGTGTGGCAAAGGGAGTGGTGTATATGGAGCGTTTCTGGAACCCTGAAAACCTTGATACCCCCACCCACGGCTGGAAAGAGATGAACGTGAATGTTCTTACCAAGCATACCGCTCCGTTCAATGATTTGTGCGGCACGTACACCCTCAGGGGATTTCAGGTCAGGATCTCAAAAGCTAAAGAAGCTCCTAAGGGAGTCTGGACAGAGCCGAAGCAGTTTGAACCCTGGATGCCTCAGGTGTCTGACAAAACTAAAACAGTGGAGATTTAACAATGAAAAAGACAGCATTGGTAATAGACCTTGACCGCTGCATCGGATGCTATTCATGCGAGGTAGCCTGCAAAAACGAAAACAAAATAGACCTTGGGGTTCAGTATAATAAAGTTTTCACCATAGGCCCCACAGGTAATTTCCCTAATCTGGAGATGTATTATCTCCCTGCCGTATGTCAGTCATGCGAAAAGGCTCCCTGCGTTGACGTATGTCCCACAGGCGCATCTTATGTTGACAAGGACGGGGTAATACTCGTTGACAGCAAAAAATGTATCGCCTGCATGTCCTGCATATCCGCATGCCCTTACGGCGCGCGTAAGTTCAACGAAAAACAGCAGTACGTGGAAAAATGCACAATGTGCTCTCACCTTCTGAATGCCGGAGATCAGCCCGCATGCGTGAAGGTTTGCTGCGCAAAAGCAAGGTTCTTCGGGGATGTTAATGATCCGGAAAGCAAAGTCTCCAAAGTTATCAAGGAAGCAGGTTCCGCTGCCCGCAGTCTTCCGGACGAAGGCAACCGACCTGCCACACGCTATATACTGCACGACAAAACAGCAAAATGGCAGAACAAAAAATCATGGACATTCTTTGAAAATATCTGACAGCACACTCACGGGGCGGCGCTTTGCCGCCCCTTAAAACAGGAGAGCAGAAATGGAAGCAATCGCAGAATATACAGAAATTAATGCCTGCCGCGAGAGAATGTACCTCTTCCTCATGAATTTTTTCAAATCGGAAGTCGATGAAAACCTGTTTTTACAGATGAAAAACGCATCATATCCGGAGGAAGGGAACTCAGGGATTACCGAGGGGTACAGAATGATAAAAAATTATCTGAACCTCCCGCAGACAGACCCTCTGACAGAACTGGCGGTGGATTATGCGAAAGTGTTTCTGGGTGCGGGGATTGTGGACTCAAAGAAGGTCGCTTACCCCTATGAGTCTGTTTATACCAGTCAGGAAAGGCTGATAATGCAGGATGCGAGAGACGAAATGTTCAGAATCCTGCGGGAAAACAAGCTGGTGCTTGAGCACGGCTACAATATACCGGAAGACCACATTTTCATTCAGCTTGAATTCATGGCATACATCTGCGGTGAAATAATCAAATCCTTTGAAAAAGGGGATGCAGAAACTGCCTGTCGGCTTATGAACGGACAGAAACGGTTTATTGAGGAGCACCTTTTAAACTGGGTTCCGGAATTTTGTTCAGACATAAAAAAGTTTGCTCTCACTGACTTTTACAAAGGTCTGGCGGTAATAACAGAAGAATATACAAAAATGGACCTTGCCGTTGTTGAAGACATGCTGTCCGGATGTACCGCTTAACCAGCGAGGTATATATGCACACCAAATGGCAAATGACCTTTTTTT
This sequence comes from Deferribacteres bacterium, assembly GCA_023395255.1. Taxonomy (GTDB): domain Bacteria; phylum Chrysiogenota; class Deferribacteres; order Deferribacterales; family Geovibrionaceae; genus Geovibrio; species Geovibrio ferrireducens. Next base: position 272,952 of record JAEWZN010000010.1, on the reverse strand, counting down.
TGTTTTTAGGTATCGCAAATGCAGGGATTCTGCTCTGTATCAGCGCAAAAATGCTTACCGGATTCGGTGAAAAGGCGGAAAGATATTCTCTGGCAGTTTTCCTGACCGGTTTTTCCGCTGTTCTTGCTGTTGCATTGGGATTAAACAACCCCGCAGGAATAATCAGCTTACTCGCCAGACCGGGAGCGGGACTCAGCATTGCCGTTATATCCCTGACAGCATCGGCTGTTTTCGGGTTGGTTATTTTCTTCAGAAAACCGATGGGGATGCACATTGCCGTTATATCAGCGGCAGTATCAGTCTTGGTGATGTACAGCCTCTTCAAACTGTACATGATCAGCACCAGACCCGCTCTGCACACTTATCTGCTGTTAATTCTGTTTATCGCTGCGGCCGTACAGTTTGCCTCCGTGCTGACAGTCACAGGCAGCGCCCGCAGTGACGGAGTTTTCAGAAAAAACTCTCCGGCATCGCTGAGCATTCTCTGTATAAACGCAGTGCTTTTTGCCGCTTTTATTCTGAGAATCAAGATGCTTGCGCCTCCGGACAGAATACTGTCCTTTGAACAGCTTACATCGGGGAGCCTCTCATCCGTGTTTTGGGGAGCTGTGCTTTCCATGTTTGTCATTCCAGCTGTGCTTTCTTTTCTTCCCGCGCTCAGAAATCAGTCCGCAATGAATGGGGTGTACAGACTGTCGGCGGTTTTAGGAATATTCCTGCTGAGTATTCTTATAAACCAGATGCCCGCTATGGCTGGAGCCGTAGGCGGGGGAAGAATGCTGTTCTGATGCAGACTGAATATTTTGAGCTTTGATATGAATATTTCCAGAAGAACACTTGTGAAGCTTGCCTCTGCCGCTTTAGCAGTGCCGGAACAGGCCTTCTGTGCCGCTGATGATAAAAAGAGTTTTCTGAGGCCGCCGGGCGCTGTCTCGGAGGCTGCTTTTCAGGCGAAATGCAACAGATGCCAGAGGTGTGTTCAGGTTTGCCCGACCCATGTTGTTGTGCCCGCTTCCCTCTCCTACGGGATAGTAAATATGAACACTCCGGTGGTTACTTTTAAGGTGTCCTACTGCAACTCCTGCATGAAATGCACCGAAGTTTGCCCGACCGGGGCACTGAAGCCTGTCAGTAAGGAAATAATGGATATAGGAGTTGCTGTCATATCCGAAACCGACTGTGTGGCATGGGACTGGACAGGCTGCACAGTGTGCGTGGATGAATGCCCTCTCAAAGCCATATATCTTGATGAAAGCAAGCGTCCGGTGGTTATACCGGAGAAGTGCAACGGGTGCGGGATATGCGAACTGAAATGCCCTTCAACCGCACTGCGTAAAACCATCAGAAACAAGGGAATTATAGTAAAACCTCGACCGGAGGGTATGCCTGCGAGGGTTCATGATGAAAAAGCGGGGAGCGGAAGTTGAAAAGACTTCATATTTCAAAATACAGAATGCTGTTCCTTGCTGGCGGAGTAATTGTTATTACTGCGGCTTTTTTCATCGGTGCAGGAACGGGAACATACTGTACCCTCTGCCCTTTGGGGTTTATGCAGGTTACGGCGGCATCAGGGTCTGTTCCGTTTGGAATGCTGCCCGGTGTGCTTGCTGCGCTTGCGGCAGTGCTGGTTCTGGGGCGCTTCTTCTGCGGCTGGTTCTGTCCGACAACTCTTGTCAGAAAGCTATTCGGCAGTAATGCAAATAAGCATTCAAGCCCGGAAAAATCAGTCAGGCATGCTGAAAAACTCCCTCTGATTGTTGCCGCTGCCGCTGTAGGCTTATCATTTGTTGCGGGGTTTCCGGTCTTTTGTCTGGTTTGCCCTATAGGCATCTTTTTCGGATTAATATTTGCGGTTCTGAAAATGCTGTTTGTGTTTGAGCCTGGCTGGAACCTGATCATTTTCCCTGCGATTCTGGCGGCGGAAGTACTGATATTCAGAAGATGGTGCTCTTCGGTGTGCCCTGTATCCGCTGTATTCTCCCTTGTTTCCAAAATTCCCTTTGTCAGATTCAGACCTGTGCTGCACGGTTCACAATGTATTTCAGCCAACGGCGGTGTTTGCTCTGCCTGCGTGAAAGCCTGCCACGAAGGGATAAATGTCAAAGGACATGATGAAACAATGGAAACGGTGTGTACAAGCTGCATGGAGTGTATTGACAGCTGCCCTACCAAATCTCTCGTCTACGCACGGGATAAAAGCTGCAAAAACAGTTTTCATATATATTCTGCTCCTGTTTTAAGGGGCAGAACAGTTCAGATAGACAAAAATCAGGAGGATTTATGAAAAAGCTTTTTTTAATTTTTTTATTGGCACTCTGTACCGTTGTCACATCATTTGCGGCCGACAATCTCAGGGATATGTTCGCAAACGGTTCTCTGGAAGGAGAGATAAGGGTTTTCAGCTTTCAGAGGAACTTTGACACCACACCCGACAGGCTGGACAACGCCGCCGGAGGACTTTTCTACTACCGTACCGCACCGCTCAAAGGAATATCGTTCGGAGCAGCCTTCGCAACGGCAAACAGCATTTTCAACGATGACGATGATGCTGTTTACAGCCTCCTCGCCAAGGATGAGAACGGAAACCACAAGAGCGTCACCCGTCTTCAGGAGTATTTCATTCAGGGAGAATGGTTTGACACGGTTATCAAATACGGAGCGCAGGAAGTAAAAACCCCTATGTTCAATATTCATGACATCCGCATGCTCCCCAGAACCTTCAAAGGGCTTTCCGTTGTGAACAACTCCCTTGAGAATCTGACCCTTTCCGCTTATTACCTTACAGACTCAATGGGCTGGAGCGATGACGAGTTCATCACACTCTCCAAAGCTGTTGCGGATGAGCCCGGCGGCGCGGCATCAATATCAGAGGATAACCATATGGCAATCTTCGGGGCATCATACAATATCCCGACAGATGTTCTGAAAGCCAATGTTCAGGGCTGGTTCTACACCATGGAGGATGTTTACAGGGAGACTTTCCTCAAGGCTTCTCTGAGTAAAAAATTAGGTGAAGCAAACATTTACTTCAATCCTTCATACTTCACACAGAAATCTCAGGGTGATGAGCTCAACGGCGAATCTGATACCTATCAGTACGGCTTCGGAACCGGTGTGATGTTCAAAGGCTTCAATATAACAGGCTTTTACGCCAAAACAGGCGATGACGGTCTGGTTCTTCCGTGGGGCGATGACAAAGTCGTTATCCAGCAGGTGCTTGCTTCCGGCAGAGCCAAAGAGGATGTCTATGCGGCAAGAGTGGCCTATGACTTCTCACAAATCGGGCTTAAGGGATTGAGCGCTTATATTTTCCATGCTGAGTATGATGTGCCGGAATCAACAGGCAAAGACCAGTCTGAAACGGATTACAATATACAGTATGCGTTTTCCGGTGCTCTGGAAGGTCTCAGCCTCAGAGCGAGATACGCTGACATAAATGTGAAGCAAGGCGGCGAAGACTACAACGACATACGGTTCTACGCCATATATAAGTTTGCAATGGGCAAAAAGAAATAACAGGCACAAATCAGTAAAGTCGGAAGCGGGCAGAGATGCCCGCTTTATCCTTTCATACAAGCACCTTGCAATGTTTCTCCTGCCAGAACCGAACAGCCGAAGAACACATTATTTCAGCCTAAAGGCTGTATTGAAAAAGGGGGCTGCTACACACCACTTAGTCTACTTTCTATTTCATCAATTTTTATATCGTATCGTTGTATTGAAGACCAATTGATATTTTGATTTGCATATTTAGCAAAAATATTATTTTGGAAAAAGCGTGGTTTTTCAGTGATTTTTTCTATAAAGATCGGTAATCTCTCATCAGTCTTTATTTCCTCATTAATAAATTCAGTGATTAAAGTTTTGTGGTCTTTTAAAAATTCTTCACTAAAAAAATGAAGAATATTGTAAAATTTTTGTTCATTGGATATTGTGCCATTTATTATTTTTTTTTTGAGTTCTTTCCAAACATATTTTTCAGCTTTAACTCTTACGTTTTGACAATCCTGCTTACAAGGCATTGCTTCTAATGCTTGAACAAGTAAATCTAAAGAATTTGACAATCTATATATCTTTTCCATTAACTCACAATAATTATCAATATTAAAAAAAATACCATCGTAAATATCGCGCGCATCTGACCCCCAAGTATAGTTATTTTCATCTTTTAAACCAAGCTTGATGAAAGATAAAATTATTTCTATACAGATATTAGTATCTTCTGTTTGTATAAACTTAAGCTTTTTTATAAAATTATTTATAAGTTTATTTTCATTTAGTTGTAGCAGTCTTTTAGATAACGATTCTCCTCTTAATGATAGTATTTCTTTAAACTCTTCATCGCTTATTACATCATTGCCTATTGCAAATGAAAAGAATGTTTTAAAATATTCTGGCTCAAAAATTCGTTTATATCTTTCTGGGTTTTCGTTATATACAAAAGGTTTGGACTCTGGAGAAAAATTCCTTATGGGGAACAATTGCTCAACAATTTTTTCAGCATTTATCTTAGAAGAATACGTTTTTAAGTTTGCAATAAATTGACTTTTGCTTTGTTCATCAGAGCTTTCAGTTAATAACTTTTTATTAACAGCAAGTTCTTGATAAACTGAGTTCTCAAAAACATAGAGAATTGTCAATTTTGCGAAGTCATTAAAATCAACTTTATCTTCTAGTGACTGGTAAGTGAAATTAAGAGTATTGAAGTACCTGTTGATCTTACGAATTGAGACAAAGTATTCAGTGTGCTGAATTAGAGTTTCAAATAGTTCATTTTGCATATCTTCATCAAAAACATCATGAATTTTCTGTTTGATAACATCCCTTAAATCATTTTCATCAGCATGTGGAATACTTATAGGCATTTGAACAATTTTATCTAAGAAAGAGTCATTTTTTCCTGAATATTCACGTTTAAGTGCTTCTGTAATGATTCTCTTGTCATATGAAAGCAGGTAAATTGTGTTAGGAAAGTCTGCAATAGATTTTACTAATTGAAAAATCGTACATATTTCAGAATCTTGTAATCGATCTATATCGTCAATAACGATAAGAAAGATATTATCTGATTCATTTAAAGCATCACATAATTCTTTCTTTATTGCAGAAATATCTTTTTCCAGTTCATTACCTAGAGAAGATATTGATATGCCTATCCCATTAAGTATCTTTTCTAAGATGCTTGCCCACGGTCCTGCAAACGGTATTAATTTTACAGGAGCTAGTAGGTTTGCATAGTTTCTTAACTTCTTTCCGATATCTTTGCATTCTTTGCCATAATCCTTAACTTTCAAATGATTTTCAAAAACGGCAAAAAGCTGTGTAATTAAATCCTGTCTTCCAGAAAAAATCCATGGTTGAAATTGTATTTTTATTACCTTTTCTTCATTAATTGCAGCTAAGATCATATTTATTAGTGATGATTTTCCACTTCCCCATTCACCCTCAAGACCTACGCAGAAACAATCTTTTTGGTCGTATTTTTCAATGCTTCTGGCAATACTTTTTGCAAATTCTAATCTATTAAGTGCGTCTTGTTCACCATTTTTTATTGGAGAATCAGTTAGTTTCATAAGGAGGCTCCCTTTTTCAGTACAGTTTTAGACTGGAATATGGTATAAATCTTTAGTTATTTTATCATCTTTTTTCTAAAACGGGTTCTTCCGGTGTTGCAGAAATTTATCCAGTATCCGCCTTATCGGTATGCAGGATATTAACCGCTACAATCAGATGTCATTAACCAGTCTCTACCCTGACTCGGCTTCTTTGAATATTTTTACCATCAGGGTTTCAGGAAAAGTCTAATTTTAAACGATAAAAGTATTTACGCTTACACAAAAAAAAATCCACCCCGAACCGGGGTGGATTTCATTATGAATCACAGTGATATTTAAACTTGTTATGCGGCGTAAACTGCTAGTCGTCAGTCGCTGCCAATGAAGCAGTTACATCTTCGGCTGTGCCGTCAGCCAGATAGCTGTAGACAGCCGAAGTGCTTGATGCTCCGGTGGTTATAACGGCAAATGTGCGTTCAATATTCTGAAAGTCAACATTGTGGTCTATCCATGTTCCGGAGTTAACATAACTCTTTCCTCCGCCTGCATCTCTGTATGAGGGTACATGAGTATGCCCGAATACAACCACATCCACATTTTCAGAAGGGTTTTCCAGATACTGAACCTTTGCCTGCGCAAAATATGCGGCAGAGTTAACCGAAGCTGGTACAGCCTCTATAAAACTGCTGTGAACATTAACATTGTTGAGTGTCTGACGCTCAGCCCATGTACGCTGAATATTTTTAAACAGTACAGGCGCCGAAATCGTTCCATCTTCCAGCTCTGCAGGGTAGAAATCCAGATACGAATAAGAATCATTAAAGCCTGAAATACGCATATCAAATATCTTTTCTTCCGGAGCCTCATAAGGAGTCATACGCTCGGAGACGGTTTTAAGAGTCAGATGATACAAATAAGCACCATACTGATCAGGATCGCTCATATCAGGTATGTTAGTTACCCCAGGCAGGATCTTGGGAACCGTAGGTTTCCCTTCCAATACCCATGTTGCGGCATAGCGCGCATAAAAATAGCCTGCCGGGAGAATAGTGTCATCATTGCCGCACAGTTCCGCATTGGTTACTGTATCCGGTGCGGAAAAAATGTCATAACGGTGACCGTGCTCAATCACAATCTCGTTCCTGTCGCCAGTGTAATAAGCACCAAGCCCTCTGACATCCCTTGCCTGAACCAGACCGGGAATTGCTTCCTGTAAAATATATGACTCCAGTGTCAGGTCATGGTTTCCGGGAACATAGACCAGTTTTATCCCGCTCGCGATTACTTTGTTCAGTTCATTGAACACATTCTGATTGTTTGCAATAACACTCCTGTAAAACAGATCCTGATCGGAGTGGCTTGGATAATAGACAGGCAAATACCATTCATCAAGGAAATCCCCGGCGATGACCAGCTCACGCACGTCTGTGGTTTTTCTGACTGATTTAAGAAAATTAACTAAATGCGAACGGTTTTGCTTGGTTTCGGTGTATCTGTCATCTATACCGAGGTGAATATCACTTATAACGACAATTTTGTCTCTTGTGCTGCCGGGTTCCCATAAAGATCCAGCGTCCGAGCCGGAGGAACCCGATGAACATCCGAGAGTGTTGAGTGCTATAAAACAGGCTCCGGCACCTAAACCAAGATTTTTAATAAAATGTCTTCGGGTAAATTTCATATCGAACCTCCGGCAACTCAATGCCATTTTGTAAATTTTGGTTCTGAGAATATCCCGAAAAAAGGTTAAGTTAAGCCCATGCGCTTAAAAGACTCATTTTTACACTTAAAAATTTTACTGCGTGAAACTTACTCTTTATAACTAAAAATCCGTATATTTTTACACTGCAAGGCGTACCCGGAAAACACCGTTTTCTATTTTGTAAATCAGTTCACCATCATATTTGTTTACAAAAGCAATGACACTTTTGCTGCCGATTCCGTGGTCTTCACCGATGGCAGCCGGATAACCGCTTTCATCAAGAGCGGCATCTTCCGAACAGGAGTTTTCCATTTCCAGCAGCAGCCGTCCAACACTCCGGCAGATAAAGCGGATAAAAGGAGCTTTACTCTCAGGTAGCCCTTTGCAGGACTGTATAGCATTTTCCAGCAGATTTGAAACCGCCATGGAAAGCTCCAGAGTGTCCACAGACAGACTGCCGGGAATATCCAGACTGATTTCCGTCTGTATACCCGCCTGTTCCGCAATATTGGCATAGTGACTGACAGCAGCATTAACAGCCGGGTTTTCGCAGTAAACCCTGTTGATTTTCAGCACTGACTGGTTCTGACTTCGCAGCAGCGCCGCGGCCTCATCGGTCTGCCCCCGCTCCAAAAGCTCCAGAAGTACATTATTGAAGTGGCGGCGGTCATGGGCGGTGCGGATGTTTTGTACTGATACAGCCTCAATGAGTTTAAGCCTCTCAGACATACCGTCTGCCGCCAGTTGAAGATACGCCCGTTCCGCCTGCATGGCCTGATTCTCCTCCCGCATCTCATATTGCATTGTTATTGTTTTCAGGGAGTGGATGATGGCGATATACACAGACAAACCAAGGATAATCAGGAAAATAAGCGGCAGGTAATTGCCGGTCAGCGTATCCTGAATATCGCCGCCGAAAAAATACCCCAGAAAACAAATGAACAGAGCAGCAGTGGGCAATATATAAATGTGCCAATAATCCAGCACCTTGCGGTAAGGCTTGGACACCCATTTACGGAAAACTATAATGATAACTGAAAATAAAATCAGGCGTAGATACACATTGCCGTAAACCGGATCAGGGAAAACGTTGCGGAAAGAGTAGCTTATAAACACCACAGCGGCATAAATATTGAGCATGGTGATATAGCTGAAACACCACTGCATAATTTTGTCAGTAAAAAGAGGCTTGAGGGCGATTCCGATTACAAAAAGCATCGCAAGGTCAACATAAAACACTGCGGTGTAGTTCTCTGAAAGGTAAAAATAGTAATTCGCGCTGAGGTTTCCGATCAGTATGACCGCCGTTGCGGCAACATACACAGCCCTGCTTTTATACTTCGGCATTGCCATGGTGCAGAGCAAAAGTATAAGCATAATATCAGTTGTAACCGCCCGCAGAAGGTCGGGAAAATGCCCGCTCACCCGTTTCCTCCCTTTGCAGTGAGGTAATCCATATAAGCATCCCGCACTACGGGGTATCTCTTAGCGGCAATGGGAACCGCTTTGCCGCCGAAAAGGATGAAACTCTCCTTGGCAAAATGCTCCACTTTGCGCATGTTGATCACAAACGAGGTGTGGCATTGCAGAAAATACCTGTTATTCAGAATGGGCGCGCAGTATTCAGCAAAATTCTCCCTGAAAGTGCGGCTGGAAAACTCCTCTCCGTTTGCAAGGCTGAATATTGCGGCGTGGCTGCGGTATTCGCAGCAGGTTATGCCGGAAAGTTTTATTACCCTCAGGCTGTCGGCAGTTTTTACGGTAAAAGTCTGCCCATCGGCAAGGTCTGCCTTGGAAACGGCTAGGGCGAGAGTGTCAAAAAGCTGCTGCCTGTCGATTGGTTTTATGAGGTAGTTTAGCGGGCTTGCGGCGTATGCCTGCAAGGCAAACTGAGGTTCTGTGGTAGAGTAGATAATCTGCGACTCCCGGTCAATGCGGCGAATCTCCCTGCCTAATTCCAGCCCAGTGACCATCGGCATAACTATGTCCAATATATAAAGATGAAAGCTCATTGTCTCTATGACCGTCAGCAGCTGATCCGGATGGGAAAACCCTGTCACTTCGGCATCAAGACCGTTTACGGACAGAAACTGCTCAGTCAGGGAAACAAGGCTTTGCAGATCGTCAGGCATGTCATCGCAGATCGCAATACGAATCATCGGCTCTTTCCACCCTGTATAAGGAAAATCAGGCTATCGTATTTATAATATTGCAGTAACTTATTCAAAATAGCAATCATTAAACTTGGGCAACCCCAGTGCGTTGCTCCACTGGTTATACCAGAGAAAAGAAACTCATCTCCGGATCGTATGGGTCGCTTTTATATGGCCTCCTCTTCCTCATTCGGCTTAATGACCTTAAATCGTTTTACAAACCAACACTCTTCCTATAATTGACTTTTTCTCTCTATAGCTATCGGCATCGCCTGCGGTGTGCAAAGGCTTAACAGCTTTTTTAGCCACATCGGATGATATATCTGACCGAGCGTGAGATGGAGGTGCTCCAGTGCATCGCAGAAGGGCTTTCGAACATGGTTATCGCATCCCGGCTTAATATCTCGGAAAAAACCGTCAAATCCCATGTAAGCAATATTCTCAGCAAACTTTATCTCACAGACCGCACTCAGGCGGCTGTTTATGCATGGCGGGAAGGAATCGTAAAAGAATAACCGAAAAAACCTGCCCGCCCTTTTGCGGTTAAGGAACGGGCAGGAATATGGAGGGAAGACCCTGTCGGTTGTTATATCTTGGAAGCGGTAAATTTTTTAAGCGCTTTTCCGACCGTTTTATAAAATGCGGTTTCGGCGTTTTCAGCTACTGCATCAGCAAACTTTGATGCAAACGGGAGGAAATATGACCCCTCAAACATTCTCCTGAGCTCGGACAATGTACCCACATCCTCTGTGTTCTCCTCTTTCGCTGCGTTTTTAATTTGCATATCAGTCAGGTGCATAAATTCCAGTTCGATCGCTATGTGATCTGCCGGTTCGTGCATCTCCTCTTCCACATGCAGCCCTGCTGCTTCGTAAATAGCCGCAACGTCCATGGTTGTTTTCCCCATGATCTGTCTGTCCTTTTCAAGGTAGACAGAACCGTAAGGCGGACACGGCAGCTCAAACGGCCCTATAAACAGCCTTGCGAAATCCAGTTCAAGAGCCTCTTCCGCGGTTTCAGCAAAAGCCGTTTTCAGTTCCTCTGCTTCTTTATTTATTCCAAGCGAATCCAGAGCATAAGCTAAGGATTCAACGATTGCTTTTTCTTCCAGTATTGTTTCTTTCGGCGGATAAAAACACAGGGCAAAGAGCCTGTAAATTTCGGTTTTAATATCTGCCGTTTCGGGGAATTTCGTTTCCATATTCACTCCGTTGTAAAAAAATAAATTCAAATAATGGCGGAGGGATGCCCCTCCGCCGCCGGTTTATTCAAAGCGCAGCAAGCGCGCTACACTTTAAACTTTCTTATGTAGTAAACATTAGGCTTGGTTCCTTCCTCAGGCTTGAGCACCATGGAAGGATATTTTGCAAGAAGCTTGCTGACTTCGCTTTTAGGGTCGTTTTTATCACCCACAACCCTTGCTCCTGACGGGCAGGATTTCACACACCATGGTTTTTCATTGACCATAAGCCTGTGGTGACAGAGGTAGCACTTCTCAGTAACACCCGCTCTGCGCACAGCTTCATACTCAGGATGCGAGTAGTTGGTTTTATAAGGGGGAAGCCCGCCTGTTTTCTTTGCAGTTTCAGCACCGCTTGCAGTTGCTCCGGGAATTACCGCAGCTTTAGAAGTGTATGCCGAATGCACGTCCTCACCGTCAAAGTTGAAGCTGATTACGCTGTACTCCGCCTTTTCAGCTTCCACATCCTCCGCGCTGTAGGGGCACGCTATCTGGCAGGAACGGCAGCCGATGCAGCGCTCATCATTGTGCATAGTTATGCCTTCGGGCGTTTTGAACATAGCCTTAGGTTCAACAGGGCACGCCTCAACGCATGCTGCGTTTGAGCAGTGGTTGCAGAGTACCGGAACAGCAGCAAAACTAACGTTAGGGAACCTGCCTTCCATTTTGATCATATAGTCAGCCCAGTTGAAGGTCTGTCCGTTTTTTCTGTCGGGAGTATTGTTTTCCGTCTTGCAGGCGATTCCGCAAGCTCCGCATCCCGCACATTTCTGAAGATCTATTACCATACAGTATTGAGCCATTTTCTACCTCCTTACGCCTTCTCGATTTTGACGCCGCAAAGACCGCCGTTTCTTGCTGTCGCTCCGGTGAGCCTGTCGTAGTCGGCGGGGATGAGCTCATTGTTGTTAAACGTGTAAGCCTCTTTACCGAACTTCTTGGAAGCTACCTTGCCGTATGCCCAATGACCCTGACCGTAAGCCTTTGCCACTGTTCCGGGGCGTATCCCCTCCCAGTAGCGCACCTTGGTGAGGAATGTGCCGGACACGGAAGATATTTTTGCCGTTCCGCCGTCAGCGATGCCGAGTTTCTGAGCATCCGCAGGGTTCATCTTGAGAACGTCCTCCCAGCTTGCATCGCCCGCATCAACCTTCTTGAACTCCATGTACCATGTACAGTTGGCGCTTCTTCCTTCCCTGTTCAGCCTTGACTTGTGGTCAATGAACGTGAAGGGATATTCTTCTCTGCTGCCGTAGCGGAAGGGTGATTCATAGTGCGGTACAAATGCTTTTTCGCCTCTGGCCTCGTAGTTGCAGGCTTCAAGAACCTTGTCCACATCAACCTTGTTGTTTGCTGCATGCTCATTGAGAGCTTTTTTAAGCGTTTCACTGTAAAACTCAAATTTCTGCGTTGCGGTTTTGTATTTGCCCCAGCGCCCTTTGAATTTGTAAGGAGCAGAGTTCCATACGCCGACCTCTTTAAATTTTTCCCATGAGCCGATTACATCACCCTGCGCGGGATCTGTATTTGCCCATGCGGGCTGGGTGTAGTATTTCACTGCATTTACGGCAAATTCTTTCTCGTTTTCGGGAAGTTTGCCAGTTTCAACATCCTTAAACTCATTGGTGTAGAACTCAAGAAGCTTAGTGAAACCTCTTTCGGCAAATTTTTTCGCCAGAAGATAAGGGATTTCAGTTTCATCATCCTTACAGTCCCACACAGGCTTGATAACAGGCTGAAGAATAGTGCTGTAGCTGAACTGACCGCCTTTGTTTTTCAGGTATGCCCATTTTTCGGCAGCGGACTGGGTTGCGGGCAGAACAATGTCAGCAAACATTGTAAGCTCTGAGGCATGGGTTGTGAGATGGACATAGAAGATTTCGTTCTCAGTGAACATCTTTTCCCATCTCTGAGCACCTGTGCCGGAGAAGGGGAAGTTATTCATATAGCCGAGACCCATTTTTATATCATACGGATCTTTAGCCATTATGGCATCAGGCAGGTTGTTGGTGATAACTCCTGAGCCGGGCTTACCGCTGGCCATTGCGGGAAATTTCAGTGTTCCCCTCTGGTCTATCTTCTTATTCTTTTTCTTGGCGGTTTCATCAAGGTAGTCATCAAGCTTCTGGAGACCGTTGCCGAGAATTTTGGCTCCCGCCATATGTCCGCCTATGTTGTCGCTGCTGCCCATGAGTCCGCTGAGAGCGTGAACAGCCATAGCAGAGTATGTTCCTCTGACGTGCATAGCCGCACCCGGCCCAAGCCAAACCACAACGTTGGGAGCTGCTTTTGCCATATCCCTTGCCGTCTGGTAAATCTTGGAGGCGGGAATACCGCAGAGTTTCTCAGCCCATTCGGGAGTTTTGTCTTTAAGCTCAATGTTCCACCATTTAACAAGACCGTTGGTCTGGATCTCTTTAAATGTGTCTTCCGAAACGGTTTCACCCTTTTTAAAGCGGTTTACGCCATCGGTGAAGTCACCGACATACTCTTTATACCAAAGACCCTCAGTGAGTATAACGTGAGCCATGGCAACAGCAAGCGCTCCGTCCTCACCGGGAAGAACCGGAAGCCAGTCATGCGCTTTTGCAGACGAGCCGTTCATTTTGGGATCAACCACCACAACCTTGGCACGGTCAAGCACTTCACCGAACATTTTAATTGTGTAGGGAACCTGACGGTTTGAACTGAGAGGATCAAGACCCCAGATCAGCATGAACTTGGTATTGATCATATCGTAATCGCGGTAGTCCCAGAGGCCTTCTGTGAAGAATGCGCCGGATTTCTCAGCCTCGGCACAGATAGATGAGTGGCTTATATTGTTGGGAGAACCGTATATTTTTGTCATCGCATCATAAAGCAGAACGTTCATGTGCGTGTAACGTCCGCGGTTCAGCATGTATTTGTGAGCCTCGCCTTTGTTGCGCAGCTCCATCATTTTATCCGCAATGGTGTTGAGAGCCTCGTCCCATGAGATGGGAACAAATTTGGGATCAACGCCTCTCCCTTTTTTGGGGTTAGTCCTCTTCATGGGTACTTTAACCCTGTCGGGATCATAAACCTGCTGAAGAATGAGGTGTGCTCTGGGACAGCATGTCCCTTCGTTTGATTTGCTGTTGGGGTTACCGCGTACCTTTACGGCTCTTCCGTCCTGAACAAAAATCTGTATGGGGTCCCATGTGGTACAGCCCTGACAGGATGTGGAGATCCATTTGCCGGGAGCCTCGCCTATTTTCTTTTCGCCTTTTGCCGGGGCAAGGGCGTTGCCGGAAACACCGCAGCCCACCGCGGCTATGGCACCTGCGGCGGCGGAAGCTTTAATAAAATTCCTTCTGCTTATACGCATCCGTTCCTCCTTAGTTAAACTGAACTAAATCGTTTAATGCAAAACGGATGCCATACTTTATCGCCATAAACTATTGATAAAAAAGGATAATTAGACGCATCTAAGTATAGTTTCTATACAACTCTGTATAGAAACTATACAAATAAATGTTAAATATTTATGCCGTATTTTTTCATTTTTGCGTTCAGGGTCACTCTGGTTATTCCAAGCTCCTCAGCAGTGTGAGTGAGGTGATTTGAATTTTTAAGCAGGCTTCTCTCAATGAGTATTTTCTCAAGCTCCTCCACGCTGCTGTTAAGGGTATCGGACGGGAATTTGGTGAAAAAATATTCTGATACGGCTGCGAATATGTTTTCCGGCTTTTCAGCTTCCAGTCCAGCAAGCTGAATATCCGACTCGGTTATTCTGTTTGAAGAGGAAAGTATCACAGCTTTTTTGATAACGTTCTGCATCTCCCTGATATTTCCCGGCCAAGGATAAGCCCTGAATATATCAACCACCGCCCTGTCTATGCAGCAGATGCTTTTACCAGCCTCACGGGCATATTTCGCAGTGAAGAATGCGGCAAGCTGCGGTATGTCATCCGTTCTTTCCCTCAGGGGCGGCAGCTTTATGTCCACAACATTAAGTCTGTAAAACAGATCGGAACGAAATTCTCCGGCGGCAATGAGTTCCGCGATGTTCCTGTTTGTGGCGGAAACAATGCGGACATCCACATGAACAGGTTTGTTCGAACCCAGCTTCTCCACTGTGCCGTTCTGGAGCACCCTCAGCATCTTCGATTGGAGTTCAACAGGCAGTTCGCCTATCTCGTCCAGAAAAAGGGTTCCGGTGTGAGCGGCCTCGAATTTCCCTGTCCTGTCCTGGTGGGCTCCGGTGAACGCTCCTTTTACATAGCCGAAAAGCTCGCTCTCAAGAAGCTCACGGGGGATAGCCGCGCAGTTAATCACCACAAAAGGTTTGTCCCTGCGGTGGCTCCGTTCATGAACAAGACCGGCTATCAGTTCTTTGCCCGTTCCGCTCTCACCGGTTATGAACACAGGAGTGTTGGAATTGGCAACCGTTGCGATCAGCTTGAACACATCACGGATCTTGCGTGATGAGCCCACAAAGGCGGAGCCTGTTTCGCCGTTCTCCTCCACAGGAAGCGCATCCTCCCCGCAGGATATTTGTTCAGGGCGGGCATACTTTTCTATGCAGGCGGTAAGCTCTTCATAATCAACAGGTTTCACAAGGAAATCCGCCGCTCCCAGTTTAAACGAGTCAAGCACCGTATCGCTTGTGCCGAAAGCTGTCAACATAACCACGGGAACCGACGGAGAGAGCTCCTTTATTTTTTCCAGAACATCAAGACCGTTCTCCGAGCCCAGCCTGTAATCCAGCAGAATAAGACTGCAGCTTTCTGTATTCAGGTACTCGAAAGCCTCCTCAGAGGAAAAAGTGGTGGAAACGGAATATCTGCCTGAAAGAACCCGCTTCATGCCGTAGCACAGGGATGTATCATCGTCAATTATCAGTATCTTTTTCATAATCCTTCACTTTTATAATGAATTTTGCACCGCCGGAATAAGCCTTGTCCAGCTCAATTCCGCCGCCGAGAATTTCCAGAATCATCTCGGTGTATGTCAGCCCCAACCCTGTTCCGGTCGCCTTTGAGGTGTAAAACGGCATAAAAATTTTAGACTGTTTCTCCGAAGGAATCCCGCAGCCGTTGTCGGAGATTTCAAATACCACAAACCCGTTCTCCCGTCCGAAACCGAAATGAACCTTAGTCGCCCCTGCCTCAACAGAGTTGTGCACCATGCTGATCAACACCTGATAAAGCTTTTCCGGATCGCTGACAAAACCTATGTTGCCGCCTGCCTGAACAGTTGCGGTAAGACTGTCTTTAAATCTGCTTTTTATATACTGCACAAGATAAGCTGTCACAGCATGGGCGGACGTTTCCTCAAGCCTTACCTCCATGGGGCGGGAAAGGCTGAGAAAGTCGTTAAGTGTCGCCACTATTCTGTCCGACTCTTTGCGCATAACCGCCAGATCCTCTGCTGAATGAGGATCTGAATGGTTCTCTTTAAGGCTCATGGAGAGCAGATTGATTGTCATAATCGGATTTTTCAGCTCGTGGGCAAGCCCCGCAGCCATAGTACCCACAGTAGCAAGTCTTTCACTCCTTTTAAGCTGCTCGCTCTGGCGGTAAATCTCGTTGAGTGCGTCCTTAAGCGTACATGACATATTCCCCAGAGTCCCTGCCAGCGCCTTTATCTCTGTTGTTGCATATTTATCCGTTTCAATTTTTTCCGGCAGGTTGTCGAGGGTGAACTTATTTATCTCATTAGAAAGGGAAAGGAGCGGCTTTGTAATGAAAACGGATATTTTTGTGGCAAAAACAAGACCTATTCCCAGAAGAATCAGGAAAAAGAAGCAGGTTTCCACAAACTGAAGCGCAACGGCACTGTTCACATAAGCGCTGTTCAGAACATACACCACTTCGCCTATCACTTCGTTTTTAGCAAGTATTTTATATTCGAAATACCATCCGCTGCGCATGGATTCGTCCCATCCGCCCTGCGTGAGAGCATCCACCACAAGCTTGCCGCCGCTGTCAAAAAGATAGACGTTTTTTATAAACTCGTGGGCATCCGTGGAGGCCTTCAACAGAGAGTACATATCGTATATATTGTCATAAAGCATCGCTTCGGATATGTAAGACTCAATAACTTTATGCTGGCTTGTGAGAGTGTTTTCCGCACCTTTTCGTATAAACTGATACTGAAAGGAGGTGACTATGGCAAGCTCAAGCACCATGGCAGAAATCCCCAGAAAAATTATAAGCAGAAGAACCCTGTTTCTGAATGAATCGGGGATGAATCTAGCGGGAACGCGCATCTAAAAACTTCTTCATCTCTATCATGCTGTCCAGACTGTGGCTGTCCGGCGGAATCAGCCTGTCTACAAGAATACCGCCGAGTATTTTCCGTCCGTCCTCATCCTTGTGCATGTTTGTCAGAACATTCTGCATCCTTTTAAAAAGCTTATCGGGAACCTTGCCGGAGGCGACTATGGGAGGAGCCAGAAACTCAGGGGAAATATCAATGATGCGGATATTCGCCACCTTTTCGGGGTATTTTTCCCTGAAATACTCAAAGATAAGACTGTCCACCGCCGCGCCCGCCACCACACCGCTGTTCACGAGAAATATGGATTTGTCGTGGTTGCCGGTATAGTAAACCTTTGAAAAATAGCGGTCTGGGTTCTGATTGGAGTTCTTTGCAATGAGATATGTAGGGTAAAGCGCCCCGCTGTTGGAGAGGCTGTCAGTAAAGGCGAATGTCTGCCCTTTGAGATCATCAACAGACTTAATACCTGATTTTTCTGAAACTATTATGTACGAATGATAAGACGATTTACCCCTCACAACCGGAATGGCTAGAACCTTATAATCTTTTTCATTCAGGTCAAGAAGGGCTCCGGTACAGACAGTGGCCACATCCACCTCTCCTTCCCTTATCATTGTGTTCATTTTGGCGTAGCTATCCTTCTGAAAGAACGCAACTTTCATACTAAGCTTTTTGCCGAGATAATCGCTGAGCGCGCTGTACTGACTGTAGCTTTCGCCCGGTGAAATAACCGAGGCAACGCCGAAATGAATAGTGTCCTTTTCCTGTGCGTTTGCATAAACTGCGGATAATAGAAATATAAACAATGCTGCAAATGAAATATACGCGGCTGTTTTCATAGGTTTTTCTCCTAAAGCAGGTTTGGAGTCAAAACATTCAAAAAGGTTTTTCGGGCGGTTTCCGATTCATTATGATAACCATAAAAATGAGAGAATTGAAAGGATAATTTAGCTGATTAAGCATGCAGCCGGAACAGATATTCCGGCCGCACAGAAAGTTTTATACGGTTTTAAGCCACTCCTCAAGCTTTGCCCTTATCATATCCCTTACTTCTCTCGCAGCCTGAAGCTTCTCATCTTGTCCGCCTTCCGCTGCGGAGGGATCGGGAAATGCCCAGTGGACTCTCTTGACCTCCACACCGGGGAAAAGCGGGCATCTTTCCGCGGCTTCCGCGTCGCAGACAGTTATTATGTAGCTGAATACCTTGCCCGCCTTGAAAAAATCGAAAACACTGTCCACACTGTTTCCTGAAATATCAATACCTACTTCCTTCATAGCCTCTACAGCAAACGGATTAAGCTTACCGGGGGTCAGTCCTGCGCTCTCTGCGAAGAATCTGTCAGGGGCGATACTGTTGAGCAGGGCTTCCGCCATCTGGCTCCTTGCGCTGTTATGCACGCACACAAAAAGAACTTTTCTTCTGGACATGGCTCCTCCGAAATCTGACTTATTTTTGACTTGCATTTTCGTAGCTTCATTTCTATAAATATAGAAATAAGAAATTCTCATGAATAGTACAAATAAATGTCAAAAGTTCGGAGGCAGCATGAGCCAAAGCGGTAAAGACGGAATAAGAGCAGCAGTGAGAAATAACTATAGAAAATTCGCCGTAGCGGAGCCGGCCGGATGCGGATGCGAGACTGAATCATGCTGCGGCAGCGGAAAAGCTGCGGATGCAGAATCAATTTCAGTTGTACTCGGCTACTCCGCCGAAGAGCTGGCATCCATCCCGAAAAGCGCCAATCTCGGATTGGGCTGCGGCAACCCCATAGCCGAAGCGGAGCTGAAAACAGGGGAAACGGTTCTGGACTTAGGCAGCGGCGGCGGGATTGACTGCTTTCTCGCATCAAGAGCCGTCGGAGAGAACGGACTGGTGATAGGCGTGGATATGACACCCGAAATGGTCAGCAAGGCACGCAAAACCGCCGAAGAGAGCGGATTTGGCAATGTTGATTTCCGTCTGGGCGAGATTGAAAACCTCCCCGCAGGGGACTCCACAGTTGATGTGATAATCTCCAACTGCGTAATAAACCTCTCACCTGATAAGGAAAAAGTTTTCAGGGAATGCTTCCGTGTTCTGAAAAAAGGCGGGAGAATCGCCGTTTCGGACATAGTGGCAACAGCCGAACTGCCGGAAGAGGTTAAAAATAATCTTGCGATGTACACAGGCTGCATGGCAGGTGCATCACACATCAAAACACTTGAGGAAATGATGCGCAGAAGCGGGTTCAGCAGCATAAATATAACGCCAAAGGATGAAAGCCGTGAGTTTATCTCTGAGTGGTCACCGGGCAGCAACATTGAAGACTATGTGGTATCAGCAGTGATTAAAGCCGTTAAACAATAAGGAGAAATTGATGAGCAATGTAAACTGCGCCGATGAACGCAGAATGACAAGCATATTTGAAAAATACCTTACCCTCTGGGTCGCTCTCTGCATAATCGGCGGCATAGCCCTCGGCAAGATCGCCCCTGATCTGGCGAAAACACTGGACGGGATGTCGATCAATGTGAGCGGCACCCCGGTTGTGTCACTGCCGATTGCTGTATGCCTTTTCTTTATGATGTACCCGATAATGGTGAAAATAGACTTTGAAAAGGTTGTCAGAGCGGGCAGAAGCGGCAGACCTGTATTTCTCACCCTCTTTATAAACTGGTGCATAAAGCCCTTCACAATGTACATTATCGCCCTTGTATTTTTAGGCTTTCTGTTCCGGGGCTTCATAGGTGCTGAGGCGGTGGATCTGGTTAAAATGCCCTTCGGACTTGACCTTCCCGTAGGCAGTGTTCACGGCGCGGGCACAGTGGTTCTTGCTGACGGAGTCAAAATGCTTGAGATACCCCTCTGGCGCAGCTACTTTGCAGGATGCATTCTTCTGGGTATTGCCCCATGCACGGCAATGGTTCTGGTGTGGGGCTACCTTTCAAGGGGAAATGACGGACTCACCCTTGTCATGGTCGCAATAAATTCTCTCACAATGCTTGTGCTTTACGGAGTTCTCGGAGGATTCCTCCTCGGCGTGGGCAAGCTTCCTGTTCCGTGGCAGGCACTTCTGCTTTCAGTCGGCGTTTATGTGGCTCTGCCTCTTGTCGCGGGTTATTTCTCAAGAAAGCTGATAATCAGCGCAAAAGGAGAGGAATGGTTCAGAGAAAAGTTTCTCCATCTGCTCACTCCGGTAACAATCGGCGCTCTCCTGCTCACCCTTGTGCTGCTTTTCAGCTTCAAGGGAGAGGTTATACTCGCCAATCCGCTGACGATCCTGTGGATCTCAGTTCCGCTGTTCATTCAGACAGTTTTTATCTTCGCCCTTGGCTACATCGGCGCGAAGATGCTTAAGCTTAAATATGAGGATGCGGCTCCGGCAGCGATGATCGGCGCATCAAACCATTTTGAGGTTGCAATAGCCACAGCGGTAATGCTGTTCGGGCTCTCTTCCGGAGCGGCTCTTGCCACTGTTGTCGGTGTGCTTATCGAGGTTCCGGTGATGCTTATGCTGGTCGGGATATGCAAACGGACAGCATCATGGTTTGAGGCATAAAATATCAGCGGCGGCGGTTCTCTGCCGCCTTTTTCCTGTTCACCGCAAATGATATTAACGGCGGAAAAATACTCCGCTGAAAAAGCTTATTGAAGCTGCTTTTTGAGAAGCTCCCGCTCCTGTATCCGCTTTTCGGTTCTGACAAGGGCAGCGCCCAGAACCTTATCCGGTTTATCTGTGAGCCTGTCTGCCCTTTTGTACAGTTCCAGCGCCTTGTCATAATCCGCCCTTATCTCACTGCACAGACCGAGGTTATGCAGAAATGCAGGAGACTGAGGGTATTTCTCCGCCCCTTCGTGCCACATTTCACATGCTCTGTCCATGCGCCCCGCCTCTGCAAACTCAAGAGAGGACTTAAGGAGCTTTTTCCCTTCGCTCTCCTTCACTCCGTCATCCGATTTCATCAGAGTGAAGGTCACCCTTGCCGCATAGGGAGCTATCTGGGTTCTGAACTTATCCAGAACACCGCTTTCCGCCGCCGACAGCAGTGATTCATCCGAAGCCGGGGCAGAGGAGCTGTCCGGGCAGGTTCTGTCTGATGAAGTGAATGAGATTCTGTCAGAATAGACAACCAGCGCTGTTGAAACATCTATAAGCTTGGGCAGAAAGATAATTTCGGCTTTCTTTTCAACGCAGGTAACAGTGTAGTTCACATAGGCTGTGCATTTGCCTTTTTTATCCCAGGAGGAGCATCTGGAGCGGTTTGCTGTGTAAGTTCCCCTGCTAACCGACTTTTCCGCTGAACCGGTGAAAATACCCTGTACACCGGTCAGCCTTCCCAGCCTGACAGCGGTATTTTCATCCACCGCACCTGAGATCTGGAGCTTCTGCTCCTGCATTATTCTGTTCAGGTTCTGCCTGTCGGCAACAGTAAAATATCTGCTCCCCTGCACTTCGGCAGATGCCAGCACATTCTCAGCAGAAGGTGTTATTTTAGCACCGTAGTTTCCGTCAAAAGGCAGAACTGCTATGCTCCTTATACCGGATATACCCTCCGCCCCTGCGGGCATAAGCACGGTTTCGGTTATCTTCGGTGCGCATGCGGACATAAACAGAGCCGCTATTATAACTGCTGCTTTCTTTTTCATACATACCCTGTGTTAAAATTAAATATCAGTATAATAACACAAAAAATCAGACAGTTCAGGCAATTCCGTTCACTCCCGGCACTGCTTCTGCGGCTTTCTTAATTTTCTGTTCTCTCCAGCCGCAGTATACGTCCGTTTTTGTCATCCGTCAGTATGTAGATCCATCCGTCCGGACCCTGGCGGACATCCCGCAGACGCTCGCCAAGCCCTTGCAGAAGCCGCTCCTCAGAGACAACCTTTCCGCCGGACAAAACCAGCCTCACCAGGCTCTTACCAGCCAGAGTACCCATAAACACATTGCCCTGCCACGCGGGGAAGCCGCTGCCGCTGTAAAACATCAGTCCGCTGGGCGCAAGGGAGGGTGTCCAGTAGTATACAGGCTCCCGAAAGCCCCGCTCCGCATGCTCATCCGGTATGGATACGCCGCTGTAGTGGGAACCGTAGCTGGCCTGAGGCCATCCGTAGTTAATACCGGCTTCGGTTAAGTTTAATTCATCGCCGCCTCTGGGGCCGTGCTCAACTGTCCATAATTTTCCGCCGGAAGGCTCTATTGCCGCTCCCTGAACATTGCGGTGTCCGTATGACCATATTTCAGGCAGGGCTCCGGCTTTGCGGACAAAAGGACTGCCGGATGCGGGTGAACCGTCTGTGTTAATGCGCACAACCTTGCCCATATGGTTTTCCGGATTCTGAGCCTGATCCCGGTAGTCAAACCTGTCGCCGAGGGTGATAAACAGTGTTCCGTCCTGTGCGAATACAAGCCTTGAGCCCCAATGGTTTCTGCCGGGCACTTTAGGATTCTGACGGAAAATCACCTGAACATTTTTCAGAGAGCTGCCGCTGAGTTCCGCACGGGCAACGGCTGTGGAAGCCAGACCATTCTGCTGCTCGGAGAATGAGAAATATATAAGGGAATTTGCATTAAACTGCGGATCTACAGCAACATCCAGCAAACCGCCCTGCCCTTCCGCAAAAACAGCCGGAAGACCGTTCAGAGGCTTGGAAACGGCTCCATCAGGGGTTACCAGACGCATCCGCCCCGGCCGCTCGGTAACAAGCATCCGTCCATCCGGCAGAAAAGCCATACCCCAGGGGTGCTCCAAACCGGAAGCAACAGTGGAAACCCGCAGGGCGTAAGCTTCTGATTGAAATGTCTGCGCATCTGCGGCGGGGGAAATCCACAGCAAAAACAATATCAGCAAAAGAAGGTTCCTCATTCAGCACCTCGCTTTTTAATTCAGTCTTAATAAGTATAATTTAATATCAATGCACGGAATGTACATGGAAAAAAGCAGCCGTACCTTCCGCCGGAAGTTTCAGCTTGCAGATACTGTTATTTATCAGGGTATTTCGCAGAATATAATGATAATATTTCCTAGGCCGCTATTCCCCGCACTGCCAGCCAGACGGCAATATATCTGCCCAGCTTCGCAGCAAACACTATGGGAACAAAGAACAGGAGCCTCTCCCGCATTACCCCCGCCGCGAGGGTCAGGGGATCACCTATCACCGGAACCCAGCTTAAAAGCAGCGACCATCTGCCGTATCTGCCGTACCAGTTCTGTGCTTTCAGCAGCGTTTCTGGCTTTACCGGGAACCATTTCCTGCCGGAAAACCTCACAGCCTCCCTGCCCAGAAACCAGTTGAAAACAGACCCCAGAACATTGCCCGCTGTGGCGAAAGCAAGCAGAAGGAAAACCGGATAGCCGCCCGCGATGAGACCCGCCAGAACAGCTTCGGACTGTGCGGGGAAAATGCTGGCCGCAAGAAATGCTATGAAAAATAATCCGCCGTATACGGCCAAACCGCTCAAGAACCGCCCCCGATAACCAAACAGAAAATGAAGAGTACAATATAGCGGCAAACTGTCCCGACCGTGAGCAAAATGTTCAGAATATTCTTTAAATCCTAAATATACTTTTATTCCGAATACTTTAACAATCGAGAAAAACATATATCATACCCGGTATAGAGCCGCAGAAAAAAAAAATCACCTGCGGAAAAATACGGAGGTACACCATGCTGTACTTAGAATTTTTATTTCTCCTTTTAATGCTTTATATAGGCAGCCGTTTCGGCGGTATAGGGCTCGGAGTTGTTTCGGGCATAGGTCTTCTGGTTGAGGTTCTTATCTTCAAAATGCCCCCCACCTCGCCCCCCATAACCGTTATGCTGATAATCCTTGCCGTGGTTACCTGCGCGTCCATACTGGAGGCGGCAGGAGGTCTGAAATACATGCTTCAGATTGCGGAGCGGATTCTGCGCTCGAACCCCAAGAAAGTCACAATAATCGGCCCCCTCGTAACCTACACCATGACAGTGATGCTCGGCACAGGGCACGCCGTATATACCATAATGCCCATCATAGGCGATGTTGCCCTGAAAAACGGCATACGCCCCGAACGCCCCATGGCTTCGGCCTCTGTCGCCTCCCAGATGGGTATAACAGCAAGCCCTATTTCAGCGGCGGTTGTTTACTATCTCTCTGAGCTTTCAGGCCTGACCGAAGGGCTCAGCCTTCTTTCCATACTTGCGGTGACACTGCCCGCAACACTGCTCGGCACTATCGCAATGTCCGTCTACAGCATATACAGAGGCAAAGAGCTTAAGGACGATCCCGAATTTCAGAAACGCATGCAGGATCCCATCTGGCGTGAAAGAATCGAAAACACCACAGCAACAACGCTTAATGAGAAGCTGCCCGATTCAGCCCGCCGTGCCGTATTCCTGTTCCTCGCTTCTCTCGGCGTAATCGTGATTTTCGGCATGTTCCCCTCTCTGCGCACAATAGAAGGCATGCCTAAGCCTGTTGATATGGCAACCCTCATCCAGATGATGATGCTCGCCTTCGGCGGTCTCATACTCATAGTGACAAAAACCAAACCATCGCTCATTCCAGAAGGCGTTGTCTTCAAATCAGGCATGGTAGCGTGCATCGCCATCTTCGGCATAGCATGGATGAGCGACACATACTTCCAGTACGCCATGCCCGCGTTCAAGGTTTCCATAACCGAGATGGTTCAGGCATACCCGTGGTCATTCGCTCTGGCGATGTTCATTGTATCCGTTGTGGTCAACTCTCAGGCGGCAACATGCAAAATGATGCTCCCCGTGGGTCTGGGTCTCGGCCTGCCCCCTGCGCTGCTCATAGGCATAATGCCCTCCAGCTACGGATATTTCTTCATCCCCAACTATCCGTCTGATATTGCAACATGCACATTCGACACCACAGGAACCACCAAGATAGGTAAATTCTACTTCAACCACAGTTTCATGGTTCCGGGTCTCATAGCGGTTACAACAGCCTGCTGTGTGGGCTACGCTCTGGCTCTGGTTATAATCTGACAGACATAAACCCTCCTGCATACACGGGCACGGCATAATTCATGCCGTGTCCTTTTTTTATTTAATTTGCAGCATTAACGTAATATTATTTAGAAAAAGCGAAGGTAACCATGAAGCGCTATTTCTCTGAACGCCCCGTAAAAACACAGATGCTGATGATGATTTTTGCCGTTCTTATGCTCCAGCTGATGATCAGCGGGCTGATATTCTCCGGCATGGTGGCGGATTTCCTGCGGTTTCAGATAGGGGAAAAGGCGCTTAACATAGCACAGACCATGACCACAATCCCCCTGATACAGAAATCCTTAGCCGCAAGAAGAGATGATGACGGACAGGTTCAGTCCATGGCAGAGGATATAAGGCAGAAGACCGGAGCCGCATATGTTGTGGTTGCGGACAACTTTGGCATACGCCTCTCACACCCGAACCCGGCTAACATCGGCAAAAAGTTTCAGGGGGACGACACGGACAGGGCAACTACCTACGGAGAGGCATATGTCTCCGAAGCCGTGGGAACGCTTGGGCCTTCCGTGCGGGGGATTGCGCCCGTTTACCACGAAGGGGAGATAGTGGGCTTCGTGGCGGTGGGCTATCTCAGGGAGCGGATTCGGGCAACTATTCTTGAACACCAGAAAAAGCCGCTCCTCTTTGTTTTTATGATGTTCGCAACAGGCCTCGGCGCGGCGGTGCTCATAGCTAACCATCAGAAGAGGATAACCCTCGGTCTGGAACCTGCGGAGATAGCCGACCTCTTTCTGGAGCGCAACGCCATAATCGACACGATCCGCGCAGGGATTATCGCCGTCAACACTGAAAACCGCATAAGGCTGATCAATAAAAACGCCATAAGGGTTCTTTCACTCAGCAGGGACTATATCGGCCGCCATATAAAGGAAATTTTCCCGCCGGAATATTCCGCTGATGTCATAAGCTCCAAAACCAATATGGAGGACACCTCCATGACGGTAAACGGCGTTGAGCTCCTCACCAACGTAATGGTGGTCATGCACATGGGCAAGGTGCACGGCGCTGTTATCACCTTCCGGAGGAAGAATGAGATAACACTTCTGGCGCAGGAGCTGAACCGAATCAAAAAATACTCGGACATGCTCCGTGTCCAGTCCCACGAATATTCCAACAAGCTCCACACAGTGGCGGGGCTTATTCAGATAGAGGCTTATCAGGAAGCGCTGGAGCTTATCCTCTCGGAAACCAGAATACATGAGGAGATGATAAGCTTCGTAAACGCCAATGTGCCTGACCCCATTGTTTCTGCGCTGATCATCGGCAAGCACAGCAGGGCCAGGGAGCTTAAAATTGACCTCGCAATAGCGGAAAACAGCCGCATGACGGACATACCTTCACATATTGACCGTGAGAAGATAGTGACGATCTTAGGCAACATACTGGACAATGCCTTTGATGCGGTAATAGATTCCACCGTGAAACAGGTTCTGCTTACCATGAGGGATTCCGGCAGAAGCATTGTCTTTCAGGTTGAGGATTCAGGCAGCGGTCTGGCACCGGATATAATAGAAGACATCTTCCAGAAAGGTGTGAGCACCAAAGGCGAAAACAGAGGCGTGGGGCTTTATCTTGTACAGAGCGCGCTCATTGAGCTTCGGGGCTCTGTGGGAATAGCCCGCAGCAGGCTGGGCGGAGTGTCGTTCCGGGTGACAATACCAAAGGAAATGTATCATGAAGAAAATAAGAACGGTAATAGTTGAAGACGACATCAAAATATCAGAGCTTCATAAGCGCTTCACCGAAAAGGTCGAAGGCTTTGAGGTGATAGGCATAGCAAACAGCCTCCCGGACGGTGAGGAGATGGTGGATGTGCTTGAGCCGGAGCTTGTGCTTCTGGATCTATTTTTTCCGGAAGGCAACGGCATGCAGCTCCTCAAAAAGATGCGTGAAAAGGGAAAATCCGTGGACGTGATACTGATCACCGCGGCAAAAGAGGTGGGCTCATTGCAGGAAGCTCTCCGCGGAGGAGCGTTTGATTACCTTGTGAAGCCTGTGATATTTGACAGATTCAAAGCATCGCTGGAAAAATTCCGCACATACCGCACGGAACTGATGAAAAACTCCGTGCTTGAACAGCAGATGATAGACAGGCTTATACACCCCGCAGCGGAGGCTCAGGATGAAAGCGGGCTCCCCAAGGGGATAGACCCCATAACCCTGAGAAAGATATGCGCCGTGTTCGAGGAGGAAGGAGCAGAAGGTTACTCCGCCGAGGATGTGGGCAAAAAAATTAACGCCAGCCGCAACACAGCCAGACGCTATCTGGAATACCTTCTCGCATCCGGCTTTCTGTACGCCGATATAGACTACGGAACAGTGGGCAGACCGGAACGGATTTTCAGGAGAATGAGCATATAGAAAAAAGCCCCGCACGGCGCACTGGGTCCGCGCGGGGTTCTGGTGAGAGAAGTTATATCTGTCCGCCGCCCAGAACTTTGTAAAGGGTGACGAGGTTATTCAAATACTGCTGTCTGACGGAGATGAGCCCCTGCTCCGCCGCGAAAAGCGAACGGTGTGCATCCAGCACCTCAAGGTAGCTTGATACTCCGTGTTTATAGCGCTCATTGGAGAGATCATAAACACTGCGGGCAGAGTCCGCAAGGGACTTCTGCGCCTCAAGCTGATCGGTGAAGGTTCCCTTCGCAGCAAGCTGATCCGCTACCTCACGGAAGGCGGTCTGGATCGCTTTTTCATACTCAGCCGCAGCTATTTTCTGGTTCACTTTAGCCACTTCAAGGTTAGCCTTGTTACGTCCCGCGTTGAAGATCGGTATATTTATCTTCGGCGCGAACGACCACGCAAGTCCTGAACCTGAACTGAAAAGATCATCAAGCCCGGTGCTTGCAAGCCCTGCTGAGGCGGTAAGCGTTATAGAGGGGAAGAAGGCCGCCCTTGCCGCACCTATATCGGCATTGGCCGCTTTCAGCGAATGCTCGGCACGTTTTATATCAGGCCTGTTCAGAAGTGTCTCCGAAGGTACACCAGCGGGCAGAGCCCTCAGCGCAGTCACCTCATCAGGCAGGTCAGCCTGAAGCGAAGCCGCATCTATCTGAGTACCGACAAGAAGCGTAAGAGCATTTAAATCCTGCGCTGTGAGCCTTGTGTACTGAACCTTGCTTATCCTTGCATTTTCCACCGCTGTTGCCGCCTGTTCGAGGTCAAGCTTAGTGGCGCTCCCCAGTTCATACTTCCTTTTCGCAAGGTTATATGATTCCTGACGGTTTTTCAGTGTTTCCTCGGAAAGCCTCAGCATCTCCTTATCACCAAGATAGGTTATGTAAGCGTTGGCCACTTCGGAGATAAGGGTTATCTGTGCGGCGTTTCTCGCTTCTTCGGTTGCAAAATAGCTTTCGAGGGCTTTTTCGCTGAGGCTTCTCACTCTGCCGAAGAAGTCAAGCTCGTAAGCGGCAACACCTATCCCCACACTGTAGGTTGATGCGGTGTAAGCGCTGCCCGTTGTGCTTGCGTTCTCAGGCACACGCTGACGTGTGAATGCGCCAGTGGCATCAACATTCGGGAGAAGGTCTGAGCGCTGAATACGGTAAGCCGCTCTGGCGGACTCTATATTCAGAGCCGCAACGCGCAGATCCCTGTTGTTTTCAAGGGCTTTTTCTATCAGTGCCCTGAGCTCCGGAGCGAGGAAGAAGTCCTTCCACGCTATACCCGAAACATTCACAGAGCCGCTGTCCGCTTCACCGTAGGCCTCTCCGGCGGGGAATGAGGCCGCCACGGGCGAGGCGGGTTTTTCATAAGCGGGGATCATGGAGCACCCAGCCATTATTACAGACACGGCCGCTGCCGCGATTATATTTTTTCTACTTACCATTTCTAGCCTCCTTAGAGTCAGCCTCTGTGCGTTTTCCGAACTGCTTCATTATAACAATGAAGAACATGGGAACAAACAGTATGGCAAGGAACGTAGCTGAGGTCATACCGCCGATAACGCCTATACCTATTGCGTTCTGGCTGGCTGAACCCGCACCGTTTGAAATAGCGAGGGGTGTAACACCCAGTATGAACGCCAAAGATGTCATGAGGATCGGTCTGAGCCTCTGCTCGGACGCTATCATGGCCGACCGCAGCAGCCCGTAGCCGCTGTCGTGCAGGTCTTTTGCGAACTCGACAATCAGAATGGCGTTTTTCGATGCCAGACCGATGGTGGTAAGCATACCCACCTGGAAGTAAACGTCATTGGAAAGCCCGGCTGCCAGTGTCGCGGCAACGGTTCCCACTATACCAAGCGGAACAATGAGCATTACTGCAAATGGAACAGACCAGCTTTCATACAGAGCCGCAAGTGAAAGGAACACTATGAGCAGCGAAAGCCCGTAGAGCAGCCCTGTCTGGGCTCCTGCCGCGCGTTCTTCGTATGATATACCCGTCCACTCAAGGCTTATACCTTTCGGAAGCTGTTTGGCGTACTCCTCCATAATCTGCATCGCCTCGCCGGAGCTTACCCCCGGAGCGGGAGCGCCCATGATTTCCTGTGAGGATGTGCCGTTATAGCGTTCAAGCTTCGGTGAGCCGTATTCCCATTCAGCCGTTGTAAAAGCTGAGAAGGGAACCATTTCGCCTTTGTCGTTCTTCACATACCATTTGTAAATATCCTCAGGAAGCATTCTGTATTCAGCATCACCCTGAATATATACTTTCTTGATACGCTGCTCATGGAGGAAGTCGTTTATGTACGATGAACCCCAAGCGGTTTTCAGTGTGCTGTTTATGCTGCTTATGGAAACACCGAGAGCGCTGGCTTTTTCATGATCCACATGGATCTTGAACTGAGGCACATCGTCAAAGCCGTTGGGGCGAACACCCACAAGCCTTGCATCCTGAGAAGCCATGCCGAGAAGCTGGTTTCTCGCGCCCATGAGAGCCTCATGCCCCAGACCGCCTCTGTCAAGCAGCTTAAGGTCAAAACCTGTGGCGTTGCCGAGGGCTATTATTGGGGGCGGATAGAAGGCGAATACAAACGCGTCTTTTATCGTTGAAAGGTTCATCATGGCTCTCTGCGCCACTGCAAAAACCTTCTGGCTGTCCTCTGTCCTTTCATCCCAGTGTTTAAGACGCACAAACCCCATGGCCGTGTTGGAACCGCGCCCTGCGAAGCTGAAACCCGTTACGGTGAAAATACTGGCAACAGAATCGTTTTCCTGCTCCATGAAGTACTTCTCAACCTTTTTAACGCTCTCAAGTGTTCTTTCCTGAGTTGCTCCGGGAGGCGTGGAAACCTGAACAAACATCATACCCTGATCCTCATCGGGGAGGAATGATGTGGGGATTTTGGTGAACATGTAGCCGAGGCCGACCAAAATAGCCACATAGACTATGAAGAACCTGAAAGCTCTGGCTGCAACATAGCCCACGCTCGATTTATATGCGCTTCTGCTGCGGTTGAACATGCGGTTAAACCAGCCGAAGAAGCCTGTCATATGCTCCTTGTGCCCTTTTTCCACAGGTTTGAGCATGGATGCGCAAAGAGAAGGAGTAAGCACAAGGGCAACCACAACTGAAAGCACCATCGCGGAAACTATAGTAATGGAGAACTGGCGATAGATTGCGCCTGTGGAGCCTTTGAAGAACGCCATGGGAACAAAAACCGCTGAAAGAACAAGGGCTATACCCACAAGGGCGCCGGTGATCTGGTTCATGGATTTTCTTGTGGCTTCCTTAGGTGGCAGACCTTCGTCGCTCATAACCCTTTCAACGTTTTCCACAACCACAATCGCATCATCCACAAGAAGACCGATGGCGAGAATCATGGCAAACATGGTAAGAACGTTGATACTGAAACCGAATGCCGAAAGTATGCCGAATGTACCCAGAAGAACAACGGGAACGGCGATCGTGGGGATCAGCGTCGCCCTGAAATTCTGGAGAAACAGATACATAATAAGAAATACGAGAACCACAGCCTCAAAAAGGGTTTTCACAACCTCTTTGATTGATATTTTAACGAACGGTGTGGTGTCATAAGGGTAAATCACTTCAAGCCCTTCGGGCATGAACTCCTCAAGCTCCGCAACTTTTGCCTTAAGCAGATTTGCGGTTTCAAGGGCGTTTGCTCCCGTTGCAAGGCTCACAGCCATACCTGCTGCCGGTTTGCCCATATAACGGGTAACCATTTCATAACTCTGAACACCGAGCTCAAGTCTCGCCACATCCTTAAGGCGCACCTGAGAACCGTCTGTGTTTACTTTGAGGAAGATATTCTCAAAATCCTCAACAGTTTTGAGCCTTGACTGAGCGGTAACAGTTGCATTTATCTGCTGTCCGTGCACAGCGGGGTTACCGCCTAGCTGGCCAGCGGAAACGTCTGCGTTCTGTGCGCTTACTGCGTTTATAACATCCTGTGTGGTGAGTTTGTAGCTGTGAAGCTGGTCGGGGTTAAGCCATATACGCATTGAGAACGGCTGGCCGAAAACCTGGAGCGAACCCACGCCCAGAACACGGCTGAGCGGGTCTGCCATTTTTGAGCTTATGAAGTCGCCGATCTGGTACTGGTTCATGGAGCCGTCTGAGGAGTAAAGACCGATAACCATGAGGAAACTGCTGTTCGACTTGTTTACCGTAACACCGAGCTGCTGAACCTCCTGCGGCAGTGAGGACAGGGCGGACTGAATCTTGTTCTGTGTCTGCACCTGTGCCGTATCCGGGTCTGCCTCAGGCTCAAAGGTCAGTGTTATCTGAACATTACCTGTGGCATCACTGGTGGATGAAAAGTAACGCAGATAATCTATACCCACGAGCTTCTGCTCTATAACCTGAGTAACGCTGTTTTCCAGCGTTTCGGCGGAAGCACCGGGATAGCTTGCGTTGATCGTCACCGTAGGCGGGGCGATCTCCGGGTACTGCTCCACAGGCAGGGTATTGATGGCGAGCACACCTGCGAGCATTATTATGATAGCAATCACCCATGCGAAGATGGGACGATCTATAAAGAAATTTGACATATTATTATCCTGATCGTTTTATGCCTATTCGGCTTTCTGTTCTACAGGGTTAACCTTTGCGCCGGGGCGTATTTTCTGGAGGCCTTCGACAACTATTCTGTCACCGGGCTGGAGGCCGGAGTTTACGAGCCATCTGTTGCCCACTGCGTCCGAAACCTGAACAGGACGGGGGTTAACGGTGTTTTCAGCATCAACCGCCCACACTATCACGCTGCCGTCTGAATTTCTTACCGCCGTCTGCTGGGGGATAAGCACCGCAGCATCATCCTTGGCCTGACCTATTCTGGCTTTAACAAAAAGACCGGGCAGAAGCTCCCTTTCAGGGTTGGGGAAAAGAACACGAAGCTGAACCATTCCGGTTGTTTCATCAACAGTCACATCAGAAAACTGCATAACCCCTTTGTGGGTATATGTTTTAGTATTGATGAGAAGCTCAACCTCCGCGCTGGAGCCCAGAGTGCCGTCCTCCGTTACCATGCGGCGCAGTTTCATAACCTCTTCCGCTGACTGGCTTACGTCAACATATATGCTGTCAAGCTGCTGAACAGTCGCCAGAGCCGAGGCCTGATTGGCGGTAACAAGGGCACCCTCTGTCACGCTTGATTTGCCTATATGCCCTGAAATAGGTGAAAAAACCTTAGTGTAATCGAGATTTATCTTAGCAGCGGTAACTGCTGCCTTAGCGGCCGCAACTGCTGCCTTAGCCTGCGCCAGAGCGGTAACTGCGTCATCATATTCCTGCCTGCTGACACCGCCCGCGTCCACAAGCCCTGCGTACCTCTCCGCCTTGGGAGCAGCGGACTGGAGATTCGCCTCAGCTCTCATAAGCTCTGCCTGAGCGCTGTCATAAGCCGCCTGAAAAGGTGCGGGGTCTATCTGATAAAGCTGCTGACCGGCACTTACATTGCCGCCTTCTTTAAAAAGTCTTTTAACTACTATGCCCGAAACCTGCGGGCGTATTTCAGCAACTCTTACCGCTGAAGTGCGTCCGGGCAGATCTTTTGTAAATGTGAGCGGCTCTGCCTTTACCGTAAAAACAGCAACCTCGGCAGGCGGTCTCTCCCCTCCGCCCTGCGGCTGGGCTGCGGTAGCGCTGCTTCCGCTTTTCCATATAACCAAACCAACAATAACTGCCGCAGTCAAACCTGCGATAACCAATAACTTTGATTTCATACAATATCCCTTCCTATGTGATTATCAGCCTTTTTATCAGCTTCAACATTTCCTCTTTCGCGTTCAGAAAGTCAGTCTCACACGCATTTCTGAACCTGTAGGAACCGAATGTGCCAATTACCATGCCTGCGAACGTGTTCGCCAGAATATACGGGTCTACATTCACAAACTCACCAGCTTCCGCGCCAGCCCTGAAAATAACTGCCAGGGGCTCTATCAGAAGGTAGTGAGTCTCTCTTGCGTCCTCCTCCACTGTGCGGTGCGAATCCAGAAAACCAAAATACAGACACACCTCATCGCTGACATCGAAAAAGCCCTCAAAAAGATCAAGAAGCATTTCCGACGGTTTCTTACCGCTTTTAAATATTGCCTCTATCCCATTTGTTATGGGTGAAACCATCTCCGCATGCACATATTCCATAAGGCTTTCTTTATTTTCGAAGTAGTTATAAAGAGAGCCCTTGGACACACCGGACCTTTTAGCCACCTCATCCATGGTGATGCTGCTGTTCTCTTTAATCAGTTCTATAACTGTTTTGACAATCCGTTCCTTGAAAAGGTTGTCCAAAACTTCTTTTCTTTTTCTAAGGTTCATTAATATGCCTCTGTGACCATTCAGTCAGATTGTGACTAAGCAGTCAAATTACGACCGGACAGTCAGACTGTCAAGGCTTTTATGGACAATAATTGTAAATAAAAGTTAAGATTCGTTGCTGTTTTAATTTGGCTGACCGAAATGATATGCTTTTTCGAAAAAACTTTGATTTAATGCACTAAAAGGGTTAAAATGTATAGATAAAACTCATATTTCTGACCGTTTTGATACGGAAATCACCGGAGTAATTATATACAATGATGAAATCGCTTCACGGACTAATTATTATTCTCCTGATCGTTCTCTTTTCCGTGCACGCCATTGCGGCTGATGCACTGTTTACGGAAGAAGAGAAAGCCTACATCAGCAAACAGAAAGCAATAACTGTGGGCGTTGTGGACAGCAACGAGCCATACACTTATTTCCGCAACGGCAATATAAAAGGCTACTCCATCGACTTCATGAACATGATTCAGGAAGTCAGCGGGCTGAAAATCGAATACAGAATGGGGAACTGGACAAACATTTACCACTCTTTCCTCAACGGTGATCTGGATGCCATAAATGAAATCTCCTTCACTCCGGAACGGGAGAAATTCATTGCTTTCAGTGATCCTTACCACATAAGAAGAACAGTTATCTTTGTCCGCAGTGACTCAGGAATAAAAGCGGCAGACAACATAACCAGCCTCAAAGGGCGCAGAATCGGCTATATAAAAGATATTTTCTACGCTGATACACTCCGCAGACAAAACCTGCGGCTGACGGAGTTCAATAATAATGTAGATATGATAAAATCCCTCGCCTTCGGCTGGATAGATGCTGTTTTCGTCAGTGAACTGGGCGGCAGGTTCATAGCCAGGGAAAATACCTTCTCAAATATAGTCTCCGTGGGAACCCTTAAAATAGAAGGTCTCAAGGAGGAGGATCTCCGTATCGGGGTGCTTAAGCACAACACTCTTCTGGCGGGCATCATAAACAAATCGATCCGCGCACTGCCGGAACCGAGAAAGGAAGAACTGGAAAAACTGTGGTCTATCTACAACGGACAGGTTTTCAGCGCGGAGGAGAGTATTGATCTCACCCCGGCGGAGGAAGCCTTCATACGCTCACGCCCTTCCGTATCTGTCGGAATGCTGCCTGATTTCTATCCATTCAGCTTTGCCTCAAAAGACGAGATGCAGGGCTATACCGATTCTCTCCTGAAAATAATCAGCCGCCGCACCGGGCTGGACTTCACTTACAGCGTGAAGCCCTGGTCAGCCATCCTCACCGATTTCAAAAACGGCACCACTGACATGGTGGCGGATATTTCCCTTACCCCGGAGAGAAAGCAGTTCACCCTTTTTACTGATGAATATGCGCGTATCCCCAGCTATATCTTTGTACGGGAAGACTTCGGCAAGTATACTGACACAGCCTCTCTGACCGGAAAAAAGGTCGGCATAACCAAAGATATATTCTTTAAGGATCTGATAGATAAAAGCATACTGAAAGAGCTTAAGGAGTACACCTCAAGGGACGACATGTTCAAGGATCTTTCCTTCGGGAATATTGATGCGGTGATAACGTCCCTTAACTCCGGCAGCAGCATGATAAAAAAATATGCGCTGTTCAACATCACAATCGGCGGTGAGTTTAGCCCGGCCGGGAAGACAGTGGAGGACTTGCGGTTCGGAGTAAACCCATCGCTGCCGGAACTGCACTCCATACTCACAAAGGCGCTGGCAAGCATTGGTGAAGATGAACGCATTCTCCTTGAGAATCAGTGGCTTGTACCTCAGCTTCATGAACTGACGAAACCCGCTCTTTCCTTCACGGATGCAGAGAAGGAGTACCTTGATAATAAAAAAATAATCCGCGTATGCGCTGATCCTGACTGGATGCCCTTTGAAAAGCTTGAAGGCGGCAAACACTCAGGCATGGCGGCTGATTTCATAAATCTCATGCAGAAGAAATCCGGCATACAGCTTCACATGGTTCAGACAGATACATGGGCAGAGTCGCTGGCAATGGCGCAGAACAGGGAGTGCGACATAATTTCGCTGGCTATGCGGACACCGGAAAGGCTTAAATATTTCAGTTTTACAACACCTTACATGGTTATACCCACGGTTATAGCCACATCGATCAATGACCCCTTCATAGACAAGATAGATGATGTTCTCAATAAAAGCTTTGCCACGGTAAAAGGCTACGCCATCAATGAAATACTGAGAAGCAGATACCCCGGAGTCAGGCTTATTGAGCTTGACAGTGATTCGGAGGGGATAGCTCTCCTCCAGAAAGGCGAGGTTTACGGCGTTATAGGAACCATGGCCGGAATAGGCTACCAGATTAAGCAGCAGAAAATTGTGGATATAAAAATCTCCGGCAGACTGGATCAGGACTGGGAACTGGGCATAGCTGCCAGAAATGACGAACCTGAGCTTGTCCGCATCTTCCAGAAGCTTGTGGATTCCATAAGCGAAGAGGAAAGAAACGGAATCACCGGAAAATGGATGAGCATAAGCTACGATCAGGGGTTTGACTACAGGCTGTTCTGGAAGATAATAGGTGTGTTTGCCGTTCTCATAGCAATCATTGTCTACTGGTCGCACAAGCTTAAGAAGCTGAATAAGGAGCTCCACGCGGCAAATGTCCGTCTGCAGGAACTCAGTGACAAGGACAGCCTCACGGGGCTTTATAACAGAAGGTTTTTTGCGGTCAGCAGCCAGCAGGCGTTCAACATATGCCAGCGAAGCGGCATACGATTTTCCATTGCCATCATAGATATTGACCACTTCAAAAAGGTGAACGACACCTTCGGACACCTCTTCGGAGATAAGAGTCTGCAGGAAATGGCAAATACTCTCATACGCCACTTCCAGAGACAGACAGACGCATGCTCACGCTTCGGTGGTGAGGAGTTCGCAGTTTTCATCACCAACAGCGGTGAGGACACTCTCACTAACCGGATAGAGAACATACGCAGGGAGATGGAGAGAAAAGTCATCGAAATGGAAAATATGCGCACCACACTTACAATCAGCGCCGGAATTTACTCTGCCGTCCCCTCTCAGGAATCCACTCTGGACGATGCGCTGAAAAAAGCGGACGACGCACTCTATAAAGCAAAGAACGAAGGACGCAACAGAGTCATTGTATGGAGGGAGGAAGCATAGTCATTTGCAAAAATCCTCCCCTACCCTCCTTATCTCGCTATTGATATTTAATATCTGCATAATAACCGTGATCTTGAGCGGAATTGCGCACCAAAATAAAGAACAGAAGCTCATTTTCTGTCGGTGCGTGTTTTATAATGAGCAGAAGCGCACCGGCCAAGCCTGATAATACTGATATTTCCAAAAATAAATGATGTTATAACATTGCGGAAGCTAATATTGATTGACAATCGGCACACTTTATTATAACTGTATACAGTATACAGTTGAGAATAAAAAATACCGTTATAATTATTGAACCGCAGGATGAAACAGCGGTCATTGAGATAGCAAAATATTACCACCAAGGAGAGAATATGTCTAACAAAACCATTATCTGGACCGAGATTGATGAAGCACCCGCATTAGCGACCTATTCGCTGCTCCCCGTTATACAGTCCTTCACAAAGGGCACGGGTATTTCCGTTGAAACCAGAGATATTTCGCTTTCAGGCCGTATCATAGCCAACTTCCCCGACTATCTCACAGAAGCGCAGAAAATCCCCGATTTCCTTACTCAGCTCGGCGAACTCTCCCTCAAACCCGAAGCAAACATAATCAAGCTGCCCAACATCAGCGCATCCATCCCCCAGCTTCAGGAAGCCATAGCCGAACTTCAGGAAAAAGGCTACAAAGTGCCTGATTTCCCCGAAGACCCCAAGACTGACGCTGAAAAAGAAATAAAAGCCAGATACGCAAAAGTTCTCGGCAGCGCCGTTAACCCCGTTCTCCGTGAAGGCAACTCCGACAGAAGGGCGGCAGCCGCTGTTAAGGAACACGCTAAAAAGCATCCCCACAGAATGATGAAACAGTGGCCTGTTCCCTCTAAAACACGCGTTGCACACATGACCGGCGGCGACTTCTACGGCAGTGAAAAATCCGTTACTGTTCCCGCAGCAACCAGCGTGAAAATAGAGTTTGCCGGAAAAGACGGCAGCGTGAAGGTGCTCAAAGAGAAAACCGCTCTCCTCGCCGGGGAAGTTATCGACTCCTCAGTAATGAATGTGGCTGCTCTCCGCAAATTTTACGCCGAGCAGATAGAAGCCGCCAAGAAAGAAGGCGTTCTCCTCTCTCTCCACCTCAAAGCAACAATGATGAAAGTCTCTGACCCCGTTATGTTCGGACACGCAGTTCAGGTTTACTACAAGGACGTGTTTGCGAAACACGCAGCAACCTTTAAGGAAATCGGCGTTAACACCAGCAACGGCCTCGGCGATGTTTACGCTAAAATCAACAAGCTTCCCGCTGACAAAAAAGCGGAAATAGAAGCAGACATAATGGCTGTTTACAAAACCAACCCCGAACTGGCAATGGTTGACTCTGACAAGGGAATCACCAACCTTCACGTTCCCAATGACGTTATTGTAGATGCATCCATGCCCGTTGTTGTGCGTGACGGCGGTCAGATGTGGGGACCCGACAACAAACTGCACGACACCATAGCAATGGTTCCCGACAGATGCTACGCCACAATGTATCAGGCGATCATCGAAGACTGCCAGAAAAACGGCCAGTTCAACCCCGCTGAGATGGGCAGCGTTTCAAACGTCGGTCTCATGGCTCAGAAGGCTGAGGAATACGGCTCTCACGATAAAACATTCATAGCAGAGGCCGAAGGCGTAATCCGCGTTGTTGACAATGCAGACGGCACTGTCCTTATGGAGCAGAAAGTTGAAACCGGCGACATTTTCAGAATGTGCCAGGCGAAAGATGCCCCCATTCAGGACTGGGTGAAACTCGCCGTCACAAGAGCCAAAGCAAGCAACACACCCGCTGTTTTCTGGCTTGACCCCGCAAGAGGACATGACGCGCAGATCATCGAAAAAGTTAAAAAATACCTCAAAGATCACGATACAGCAGGGCTTGACATACGCATAATGACTCCCGTTGAGGCTATGAAGTTCTCTGTTGAAAGAATAAGAAAAGGGCTTGATACAATCTCCGTAACAGGAAACGTTCTCAGAGACTACCTCACTGACCTTTTCCCCATACTTGAGCTCGGCACATCCGCAAAAATGCTCTCCATCGTTCCCCTTATGAACGGCGGCGGTCTTTTTGAAACAGGTGCAGGCGGCTCCGCTCCCAAACACGTTGAGCAGTTCCTTAAGGAAGGCCACCTGAGATGGGATTCACTCGGCGAATTCTGCGCCCTTGTTGCTTCTTTTGAGCATATGGCAATGGTTTTCAAGGATGACGTGGCAAAACTCCTCGCCGAAACCCTTGACCAGGCAGTGGGCAAAGTGCTTGAAAACGGCAAGTCCCCCTCACGCAAGGTAAAAGAGCTTGACAACAGAGGCAGCCACTTCTACCTCGCGCTTTACTGGGCACAGGCTCTCGCTGAGCAGACAAAATGCAAGGAGACAGCAGCCAAGTTTGCTCCCGTTGCTAAGGCTCTGGCAGAAAATGAGGCAAAAATTGTTGCTGAACTCAACGCAGCCGAAGGCAGACCCGCAGACATAGGCGGCTACTACAGACCTGTTTTTGAGAAAGCTGTGAAAGAAATGCGCCCCAGCGCGACATTCAACGCGATTATCGACGCTATGTAGTCAGCACTGCTGGCAAAAATAGATTTTAAAGGCGGCATCCTTCGGGATGCCGTTTTTTTATAATCGGAATCAGTATTGCCGCAGTATTTTGAATGCACTCTTATTCTATTCAGCGTTTACCTTCTCTTCCGGCTGTTCGTACTCAGATGAGCAGAATAAACCCCGCCCGCCCAGATGCTCCTCATATTCAGCGCCCCAGTCCTTCATCATCATGAGGATCGGGATAAGCTTTGAGCCTATTTCCGTCAGGCGGTATTCAACCTTGGGCGGAATCTGGTTATAAACCTCACGGTTTATGAGTCCGTCATCCTCAAGCTCTCTGAGCTGCTTACTGAGCATTCTTTCCGTTACTTCG
The DNA here is from genome assembly GCA_023395255.1 of Deferribacteres bacterium. Classification (GTDB taxonomy): domain Bacteria; phylum Chrysiogenota; class Deferribacteres; order Deferribacterales; family Geovibrionaceae; genus Geovibrio; species Geovibrio ferrireducens. Next base: position 233,235 of record JAEWZN010000010.1, on the reverse strand, counting down.
GGCATGCTTTTGCGTATCTCGCCGAAGCGCATGACGGGCCTGGCAGCGAGCCTGTACAGAATAAGAGCCTTCCACTTGCCGGACAGCACCCTGACAGTAAGCTCAAAGTAACACCTGTACATTTTGCCGTTAAACTCTTTTATTTTGCAGACCTGCATAAAATCACCAGCTATACTTTTTGTAAGTACATGAAAAAAATTACAGTACTTGCCAGAAACATATTACTCCTCTATTTTCTTTAATCAAGATGAATAAAAGAGGGAGGAAACTATAATGTACGCACTTGCAATTAACGGAAGCCCCCGCAAAAACGGCAACACAACGCTTATCCTCAACACTGTCCTTGACACTCTCAGGGAAAAAGGCTGGGAAACCGAGCTTGAAACTGTAGGCGGCAAAGACATAAAAGGCTGCACAGCCTGCGGAGCCTGTTTCAAACGCGGTGACGGAACATGCATCATAAATGATGCCTTTAACCCTGTGTTCGCAAAAATGCTGAAGGCGGATGCAATAATAATCGGTTCTCCCACATATTTCGCTGATGTAACAGCGGAGACCAAAGCGCTTATAGACCGTTCGGGCTTCGTGGCCATGGCAAACGGAAACGCCCTGAAAGGCAAAATCGGAGCAGGAGTTTCCGCAGTGAGACGCGGCGGCGCAACCCACACGGTTGATACCATTAACCACCTTTTCATGATCTCAAGGATGATAATCCCCGGCTCAACTTACTGGAACATGGTTTACGGTCTCCACAAAGGGGATGCGGCAAACGATAAGGAAGGGCTGGCGAACATGACGCACATAGCCGAAGTCATCGACTGGCTGGGCAGAGCCATAAAACCGCACATGGCCTCCTTCCCTGACGCTGTGACAGAAAAGGAGGGATAAAACTACCCTGAGCAGCTGACTCTGTTAATTTAGATCGAAAATCAATCTGTGCATAAGCCGCCCAGCTTTAGGGCGGCTGTTCCCCCGTTATACGCTGAACGGTAGGCCGTTATCCTGCTAATTTACTGTTGATTTATTACAATTAATAAACCATTCTTTATCAGGTCAGCGGGAGGTCATTTGATTTGAAAAATCTCCTTGAGCACATATTAAAAGAAACGGAAACCTTTCTCACAAACTGGACTGAACGCATGAAAAGCGCCGGGTATCTGGAGCATACCACCGCAAAGCGGGAGGACTGCATCCTCAGCCTGCACGGAATAATCATCCCTGTCCGTACATATATCAATCAGGGGCTAGCTCCGGATTTCACCGCTGTTCTCTCAAACGGGCGCAATGTAGCCGAATTTCTGCTCAAATCAGCACACAGACACTACGAACGGGGAATAGGCGAGGAATCATTCTTCGGCTGCTTCAAGACCCTTCTCCACGCAGTTGAGGACATTATTCTGGAGCAGGATGCCGACCCTGCGGAAAAACTCCTGAACTACATAGAGCTCCGTAGGATTCTGGATGCGATGGAAACCATCACCGTTGCTGACTGGCATTCGCGCAATGCAGCCGAAACCGCCACAATTCTCCAGAACAAAAACCGTGAACTCACTCTTCTTAAAAATAAATTCGAGAACATACTGGAATCCGCATCGGATCTGTTCATTACGGTAAACGGCGAAGGGCAGATACTGGAAATGAACGCATCAGCCGGAAAAAGGTTCGGTGAAAGAACCGAAGGGCTCAACGTTCTTGATGTTTTCAGGCCGGGGTGCAGCTTTGCGGAATTTCTAGACCGCTATCCGTTTGATAAAACCCACGAAATCACCACACCTGACGGCAGCTCAATATATTCTCTTGTGATAATACCCCTTAAAAAAGTTTCTCTCGCCTCGGAAGGCTATGTGATTGTTCTCAATGACATAACATACATAGCCGATCAGCGCATGAGGCTTGAGCAGGAAGTGACCAAGCGTACGCAGGAGCTTGCAGAATCGGAGAAGCTTTTCCGCTCACTCTTCTCCTCCGCGGGCGAGGGGATAATCCTCGCCGACAGCAGCCTGAAAATTGTTCAGGCCAACCTCAAAGCCGCAGAGATATTCGGCCTGCCGGAAAAGGAGATCGAAGGCAAAAGCTGTGTCCGCTTCATTCATCCGGGCAGCATAGATGCCATGCGCTCCGCCATGCTCATGCCCGAAGGGGAGATATGGAACGGCGAGTTCAGCGGGGTGACCGCTCAGGGGGACTCCTTCCCCACCAGCATAACCCTCAACAGGTTCCGGCTGGACAGCGGAGACTTTTTCCACATAATAATCCGCAACATAACCCGCCAGAAGGCAATGGAGGAGCACCTCAAAGAGGAGAAAACCAAGGCGGAGGAGATGAACGTCACCCTGCGCAACGTGCTCAAAACAATAGACAGAGAGAAGGAAGAGCTGATGCTCGGCATATCCCAGAAGGTGGTGACCAATATAATTCCCTCTGTTCAGAAGCTTGCCGCTGAAACCAGCCCGGAAATAAGAACTATGTACGCCGGAATAATAAGAGATCTCCTTGCGGGGCTGACGGAAGGCACCGGCACGCTCAACGCCGCAAACATGGCAAAGCTCACAAAGGCGGAGATACAGATCTGTCAGCTTATTCAGTCCGGCTCTGACAGCAAGGAGATAGCAGAGAGCATGAACATCTCCTTCGACACAGTGCAGACCCACAGAAAGAACATCCGCAAGAAGCTGGGACTCAGCGGCAGGGATGTCAGCTTGTTCACTTATCTTAACAACAGATAAAACTCCGCATCATCGGGTATGGATTCATACCCGATAAATACCCTTTTCCCCACATTTATCCCCTATTCCTTAAGGACTAACATACCCTAAACAAAGCGAGGGTACGGTTATGGATTCAATTGGACTGATTGAGGCCTTCCGGGATTTTTTTCATTACGGCACAAAAGAAAAAATGCAGGAAGCATACGCCCGCATTACACAGACAGAATGCGGAGCAGACAGCGGAATCAACTGGGATGAAGAGGAGTTCCTGTTCAACAGGCTTTTCATAGGCCCTATGCCGCCGAAGGCTCCTATGGCGGCTTCTGTTTATCTTGACCCGGAAGGGCGCATCAACGGCGAAACCACAGAAAAAGTCAAATCAATATATGCCGCAGCAGGTCTCAGCCTCGCTGCCAAGGGGAAAATGCCGGAAGATCTGCTTCCGGTTGAGCTTGACGCATGCTGCATAATACGCCGCATCAAAGAGGCTGATGAAAACTTTGCGGAACTATATGAACAACTGACGGCAATGCATATGTATATGTGGGTTCCCGGATTTGTGGAACGCGCTAAGGAGCACGCTGATGAAACCGCGGCAGTTGTGCATGTGCTGAATCTGCTTAACGGGTGGATCAAAAACGAGGTGACATCCATAGTGATGTCAAAGGAGAAAGTATGAAGACTGATTTATTGAAGGAAGCGGCGCTCTGTCCCCTGAGCAGACGTTCGTTTCTCAAGAGTGCGGCAGCGGCGGGTATACTCTCGTCACTCCCGTCGGGCATTCTTCAGGCGGCAGAATGGGAAAGAACGCATTATGAAGGCGGATACGAAACATTCCGCAATGCCTGTCCCAGAAACTGCTACGACACATGCAGCATAAAGTCATACGTCAAAGACGGTGTGCTCAAGTTCGTGGAGGGTGCGCAGGAGTCAACATTCACAGGCGGAGCGCTCTGCGTGAAGGGTTTCAGCTATCCCAGAAGGGTCTACAGCCCCGACAGGATAAAATACCCCATGAAGCAGATAGGCAGAGGCACGGGCAACTGGAAAAGGATAAGCTGGGATGAGGCGCTGACAGAGATCTCAAACAAAATCCTTGAGATAAAAAAGAAGGACGGCTCACTCCTCGGAATGGCTCTGGACAAATATTCCGGCAACTTCGGCATAACCCACTACGGAGTTGAGGGGATGATGAGCTCCCTCGGCTACACCACAAGGTTTGTGGGCACACCCTGCTGGCCTGCGGGGATAGATGCCCAGAATTTTGACATGGGCAACATGTGGTGCAACGATCCCGAAGATATGGTTAAGGCGAAATATATAATAATCTGGGGCGGCAACCCCGCGTGGAACTCCGTACACTCCATGAAGTTTGTCTATGAAGCTCAGGAAAGGGGCGCAAAGGTTGTGGTAATCGACCCCATAATGACCCAGACAGCGGCAAAGGCAGACCTTTACATAAGGGTGAAAACATCCGAAGACGGCTCACTCGCCCTCGGAATGGCAAGGCATATTCTGGATAAAAAGCTTGTTAATAAAGAGTTTGTGGAAAAGCACAGCAAAGGCTTTGAAGAATTTGCCGCATACCTGAAAAAGAATGTGACAGTTGAGTGGGCTGCCAAAAAATCCGGCGTTCCCGCAAAAATAATCAGACAGGTGGCTGAGGAATTCGCATCAGCAAAACCCGCCACAATCTGGGCGGGCTACGGTCTCCAGCGCCACGCAAACGGCGGGGCGAATGTCCGTGCCATTGACGCAGTCGCCGCTATGACAGGCAACATAGGTGTTGAAGGGGGCGGAGCAAGATACGGCCACCTCTACACATGGGGCTTCAACTATAACGCCATGGTGCAGAAACAGCCCGAAGGCTCAGTGGGTTACCTCGGCAAGGATAAAATTAAGAGCGAGTTTGACAAAACAGAAGGCAAGCAGGCGGCATATTCTGACAGAACAATAAACATCAACAAGATAGCAGAATCAATCCTCACCACCAACGAACCGCCGGTAAGGCTCCTCTGGATTGCGTGTAAAAACCCGTTTGCGCAGGACTTTGACCGCAATAAACTGAAAAAGGCGTTCGATAAACTGGAGATGGTGGTAACCGTGGATCAGTTCTTCAACGAGACCGTGGAAAACTCCGACATTGTTCTCCCCTGCACCACCCTGTTTGAGGAATACACCGTGAATGTATCCTACTGGCATTACTGGATAGGGCTTAATGAAAAAGCAATACCGGAGCAGTACGAGGCCAAGTCCGACCTCCAGATAGCCGCCATGCTCTCCGAAAAAATGAATGAGCTTGAAGCCGGTTCCTGCACTTTCCCGCAGATAACAGATACCAAAGTCTGGATGGAAAAGGAGTTTAACGACGGAATCCACAAGCTGTTCGGAATCAAAAGCTGGGAAGACCTGAAAAAAGGCCCCCGCAAGGCTCAGCTCCCCTCCAGCGCATCATGGAACGAACTGAAATTCGGCACTCCGTCAGGTAAATACGAGTTCAGTTCTGACCTCGCCGCAGATTACGGACACACCAAGCTTCCCGAATACAAAGCGCCGAGAAAGGCATACGACAAGTTCCGTGTGCTCACCCCGCATACACAGTTCGGCCTGCACTCGCAGTTCAACAACCTTGACTACATGCGAGACTTCAACCCTGAGCCGTATGTGTACATCAACCCCAAAGCTGCGGCTAAGAAAGGGATAAAAGACGGCGAAACGGTAAAACTCACCAACAAAACAGGCAGTGTAACCGTAAAGGCGAGAATCACAGACATAATAGCAGAGGATGTCCTTGTGCTTTATGAGGCATGGTTCGGCGGCAAAACAGACTTCAATGTTCAGGAGCTGGTGGATGATGCCGAAGCTGACATGGGAACATTCAAAACAGGCGCACCGGGCGTTGCCATACACGACCAGTTCGCAGAAATAGCTAAGGCGTAAGGAGAAACGGATATGAAAAAACAGCTCGCATTCCTTGTAAATTCCAAAAAGTGCATCGGCTGCTACTCCTGCGCCATGGCATGTAAAAACCAGTACCATCAGGAAAAAGGCGTGGTATGGAGAAAGCTTCAACCCCTTGGGCAGAAGGACTACCCGCACAGGGACAGAGCCTTTTACTCTCTGGCGTGCAACCACTGCGCAGCACCAGTGTGCGTTGAAGTGTGCCCGGTCGGGGCGCATGTGAAGAGGGAGAAGGACGGTATAGTTGTCCACTCCGCCGACAAATGCGTGTACTGCCGCCAGTGCATAGAAGCCTGTTCATACGGAGCCCCTGCGGACAACACCTCACTGCAGCGTGCAGAAAAATGCAGCATGTGTGTTGAACGCATTGATGCGGGTCTTCTCCCCGCCTGTGTTCAGGGCTGCCCCGCAGGTGCGCTTACCCTGACAGAAATAACAGGCGAGGCTCTGCCGGATTATGTGAAACAGTATCCGGCGGGATTTGAAAAATTTGAGGAGCTGAACCCCTCCACAAGGTTTGTGGAAGCGGCCAGACCCAAACTCGTGCTGAATGAGAAGGATTTATAATCCCATCTGAATAGCATATCTGAAAGCCGGGTGTGACAACCCGGCTTATCTCTTTTCAGGAGCCGCAGAATGAAAGTATTTCTCATCCTTTTCTTTTTATTTGCCTCCCTCACTCTGTGCGCAGCGGATTATGAGACTGCGGCGGGGACAGCAGTGAAAACACATGTGAAAATACCGCAGGCAAAGCCCGGAGGAGGCGAATTTTATACAGTGAGCGTAAAACCGGAGGACGGGGTGCACACATCGGAGGATAACGGCAGCCTCACACTGAGTTTTGACAGAGCCGGAGAGTACAGCCTGGTAATCTCCGTCAACAGAATAACCAAATCAAGCTGCGGCGGTGTGGAAGTCATTGAAATACTTTCAGAAAATATTACTGCAAATGCACGTTAATCCGTAAGCCTGATAGCATGGATAAGAAAAATCTATAATTCTTTTATTGCCCCATTGCTCTGAAAACAAAACAATGCTATATAGATTTTGGAAAATACCATAAGGTAGGACATGCACAGCTATATCACAGGCGAAGCACAGATCCGCGAAGCAGTCAGCCTTCTGAAAGACGCAGGGCTTGACTATGACCCCGCCCACGAAGTTTTTCTGGGCATCTATGAAGACGGCCGCCTCACTGCCGCAGGCGCAAGAGACCATAACATTCTGAAAATGGTCGCTGTGGATGAGGAATATCAGAGCACAGGCGCGTTCTCCGAAATCATAAACGCACTCATAACAGACGCTTTTCAGGCAGGTTACGACCACCTTTTCGTATTCACAAAACCCATGTACACACTTCATTTTGAAAGCCTGAACTTCACCAGATTATGCACAACTGATAAGGTTGCCGTTCTCGAATTCGGCAAAAGCATAAAAAATTATCTGGCAAATATGAAAAACCTTGCCCGCCACGGCAGGAACTCAGGCCTTGTAATGAACTGCAACCCCTTCACAAAGGGGCACAGATACCTCATAGAAACAGCCGCCGCTGAATCGGACTTTGTTTACGTTTTCGTGGTGCAGGAGGATAAGTCAGTCGTCCCTTATCAGGACAGACTCGACCTTGTAAGGCGCGGCACAGCGGATCTTAAAAATGTCTACGTCATCCCCTCCGGCGACTATGCGGTCAGCCGCATAACCTTCCCCTCATACTTCCTCAAAAACAAGGAACAGGTTACAAAACAGCAGATAGAAACCGATCTGCGCATTTTCGGACAGCATTTCGCCCCGGCATTTAATATAATAAAAAGATACGTGGGGGAGGAACCTCTGTGTGAGTTCACCTCTCTTTACAATGAGGCTATGAAGCGCATCATGCCCGAATACGGCATTAAGCTGGTGGAAATACAGAGAAAAGCCTCAGGCGAAACCCTCATAAGCGCATCCACAGTGCGCAGGCTCCTCTTTGCCGGAAAAGATGATGAGATGAAAAACCTTGTACCCGAAACAACATATGCATACCTTGTGAAAAACAGGGATATGCTGCGGGCAAGAGCCGAAGAATTCTGCAAAAGCTCAAAATAAAGGACGGTCGAAAATGAAAATAGCCAGAAGAGCGCAGGCAGGGACAATGCAGTCCAGCGACATAATGGTTTTCACTGAGCCGGGGGAAGAACTCGTCATTGAGATTGATTCCACCGTGGCAAAACAGTACGAGCACCTCATCAGGGCGAAGATAACCGAGGTTATCAGCCGCATGGGGATCACAGCGGGAATTTTCCGCATTAAGGACAGAGGGGCTCTGGACTACGCCATAGCCGCACGTGTGGAAGCGGTGATAAACCGCGCAAAGGAGCAGAGTGCATGAGATCCGTCTGGTACAAAGAAGCAAAACTGCTGCGCACCTTCATTATCAAAATCCAGCCTGGCGAGGATCTGGTTGAAAAACTCGCCGCAACAGTGAGGGAAATAGGCATAGACCATGCCGTTGTCACCTCCGCTGTGGGCTCTGTTACGGATGTGAAGTTCAGGGGCATAAAAGCCGGAGCCAAGCTGCCCATAACTGTTCCCAGAATGACCGTGCACCAGATAGAAGGACCCCTTGAACTGCTGGGGCTGAACGGAAACTTCTTCCCCGACGCATCGGGCAGAACCGACTGCCACCTGCACATACAGATGTCAAAATCATCCGGCGAGGTCATCGGCGGGCACTTATTCTCCGCAAAGGTTTTCGCCTCATGCGAGATAATGATCTCCGAGCTCCACACAGAAGGCATAGAACGCCACTACTCCAAAACAGGCGGAACAGCCACAATATTCATTGAGGAAGAACATGAGTAACGCCGCAGCCTTAAGAAGAACACTGCTTTATGTTCCGGGCAACATGCCGTCCATGCTCCAGAACATCCCCATTTTCAACTGCGACTGTGTTTTCATAGACCTTGAAGACGCTGTGCCCCTCAACGAAAAAGACGCTGCAAGGCTCCTTGTGCGCAGTTTTCTTGAAAATTATAAAGACAGAAACAAAGAGATCTTCTACCGCATAAACCCTCTGGACACGGAATGGGGTTATGACGACCTCAGAACGGTTCTCCCCGCCCTGCCGGACGGTGTGCGCCTGCCGAAGGCGGACACGCCTGAGATTGTGGAAAGGCTCGACACCTTCCTCACCGAGTGCGAGGAAAACTTCGGCATAGAGCTTGGAACTTTCAAAATTATCCCCTCCATCGAAAGCGCGCAGGGTGTAATCAACTGCATAAAAATAGCCAAATGCTCCTCAAGGGTCATAGCCCTCGCCTTCGGCGCGGAGGACTACACAGCGAGTATGGGCATAGAAAGAAGCAAAACAGGCGAGGAACTATTCCACGCCAGAACACGCGTTGTCTGGGCTGCGAAGGCGGCAGGCATTCAGGCCATAGACACCATTTTCCCCGATGTGAACGATGAGGAAAGCTTCGAGAAGGAAGTCCGCCTCAGCAAGAAACTGGGCTTCACGGGGAAATCCCTCGTCAACCCACGTCAGATAGATATAGTGCACAAGGTTTTCGCCCCCACAAAAGAGGAGATAGACTTCGCCCTTGAGGTGATAGACGCGATCCTCAAGGCAAGGGAGATGGGAACAGGCGTTATCTCGCTCAAAGGAAAAATGATAGACGCACCCATAGTGAAGCGTTCATCAAACGTGCTGAAGACTGCCGCGTCTTTGGGTCTTATAGACTATGAAATTTCAGACGAGGTGATCTATGGCACTAAATAGTCTCGGCAGATTTGTCCCGGAGGTTTTCAACGGGATAAAACGCACCCCATACAACTCCGCTGCCCTGCTCACCCCGCAGGGGTGTGAGTTCGCCCGCCCTGTTAAGATAGTCCGCCCCGGAGAAAAGAAACTTCTGGGCAGCCTGCGTGAGGCTATAATCGCCTCCGGCCTTAAGGACGGAATGACCATAGCAACCCACCACCACCTGAGAAACGGGGACAGCATCCTCAATCAGGTGGTGAAAGAGATAGATGCCCTCGGCATACGCAATATAACAATCGCCTCAAGCTCGGTGCACCCTGTGCATGCGGAGATTATCCCCTACATAAAAAAAGGGGTGATAACAAGCCTTGAGTGCGGCGTGAACGGCCCTGTGGGCGAAGCCGCCTCCAAGGGTGAGCTGGAATGCCCCATAATAGTGCGCAGCCACGGCGGGCGCGCCAGATCCATGATGACCGGAGAGGTTGTTGTGGATGTGGCTTTCATAGGCGCACCCTGCTGCGATGAATACGGCAATATGAACGGCTATTCCGGCCCGTCCGCCTGCGGAAGCCTCGGTTATTCCCATGTTGACGCGCGCTATGCGAAAACTGTCATCGCCGTTACGGACAACCTCGTCCCCTACCCCGTATGTCCGGTGAGCATACCCCAGACATGCGTTGACTTCGTTGTGCAGGTAGAAACTCTGGGCGACCCAAAGAAGATTGTCTCCACCACCACAAGAGTAACCAAAGACCCCATAGGGCTCATGATAGCAAAATACGCGGCCGAGGTGATCAGAGCTTCCGGTCTGCTTAAAAACGGCTTCTCCTTCCAGACCGGTGCAGGGGGAACATCCCTTGCCGTTGCGGACAATGTGCGCCGCATGATGCTTGAGGAGAAGATAAAAGGTTCCTTCGGCTCCGGCGGAATCACGGGATATTTCGTGGATATGCTTGAGGAAGGGCTGTTTGAGACCCTGCTTGATGTTCAGTGCTTCGACCTTAAAGCCGTGGAATCGATCAGCAGAAACATGTGCCATCAGGAGATAAGCGCAGACACCTACGCCAACCCGTTCAACTGCGGGGCAGTGGTGAACAGGCTGGATGCGGTTATCCTCGGCGCTACGGAAGTGGATGTCGACTTCAACGTAAACGTGAACACAGAGTCAAACGGCTATCTCCTCCACAACACAGGCGGGCACACAGACACGGCGGCGGGCGCGAAGCTTGCCATAATCGTTGCCCCCTCCATAAGAGGCCGCCTGCCCATTATCCTTGATAAGGTGACAACTGTCACCACCCCCGGCGAGAACATAGACGTGATAGTCACCGAACGGGGCATAGCGGTAAACAGCAAGCATGAAGACCTCAAAAAGGAACTGATAAAAGCGAAGATGCCCGTTAAGGATATAAACGACCTCCGCAGGGAGATAACCCAGATAACAGGCGTACCCCGCCCTGTGGAATTTACTGATGACATAATCGCCCTTGTGGAATACAGGGACGGAAGCATAATTGACACGGTCAGAAGAGTTAAAGAATAAGCTTCTCGCAGCCCGCGATGCCAGATGGAGCCTGATTGCCGAGCTTGACTGCGGCGATGGCTCCCTGATTGTCATCTCCTCCAACATGCCGGGGGAGGACAAGGCAAAGGCGGACGGGCTGGTGAACTGGGCTGAGAATGAACTGAAAAGGCTCAGCGGCGCAGAAACCGTAAGAACAGTTCAGGATGCGGCAGGCAGAGCGGTTTTTATGAAAACCTCCCTTAAACCCTCTGAAATTAAAAAGGCAGGGGTGGCTCTGGAAGAGCTTCACCCCTTCTGCCGTCTTCTGGACATAGACATATACAGCGGAACAAAGGCATTCGGGCGGGCGGAAGCAGGCATGGGCAGAAGGAAATGCCTCATTTGCGGCGAAAGCGCCGCCGACTGCATCAGAACGGAGAAACACACCCATGCAGAAGCTGTCAGCGCCGCTGAAAGACTCCTCAGCGGCTTTCATAACAAAAATTTCTGACTGCCTCACTCAGGGCGCAAAGGCTGAGCTTGACCTCTCCCCGAAGCCCGGCCTTGTGGACAGGTCTGACAGCGGCTCCCATGAGGATCTCTCCTATGCGGGCATGCTCCTCTCGGTCTCTCTTCTTCCCCGGTATTATTATGAACTTGCCCAAGCCGCCCTGAGCGGTGCGGATGCTGCCGAACTGCGCTCAGCCGGACTTGCGGCGGAGAAACGAATGCATGAGATCTGCGGAAGCAACGCCCATAAGGGCTATATTTTCCTCAGCGGTCTTGTTCTGCTCGCCTCTCTCAGAGGGGATGACCTCCGCAGGGAGATAAAAGAAATATCAGAAGGGTTCTTCACATCCGCCCTGCCGGAATCCAACGGCGAAACCGCACGGCGGACATACGGCACAGGCGGAATAACAGGCGAATGCCTGAACGGTCTGCCTTCCGTGTTTGAGAGTGCCCTTCCCGCCATGGAAAAAGAATACGCAGAAAGCGGATGCACCGAACGGACAAGGTTTGCAGGGCTCGCCGCCCTTATGCGGACGGTGGAAGACACCACAGCGATGCACAGATGCGGCTGGGAAGGACTCGAAATCATCAGAAGTGACGGGCATATGCTTCAGGAACTCCTGAAATCGGACTCCCACATCCCGTGGCTGGCAGAAAGAAACGAATACTACAAATCAATAAGGCTCACAATGGGCGGCGCAGCCGACCTTCTGGCAGTCAGCTGCGCAATTATGCTTTTTAACGGCTCTGTTTCAGAGTTCCGGTGAGCTTTTTAAGAAGCGAAAAGGTATCCCTGCCCGTTGCCGCAAGCCAGTAGTTCCCCTTGCCGTCCAGAAAATAGTAGTTGTCCATCCCCATTCCCGTGACGTAGGCTACATCAAAACCGTCGGTCTTCATTCTCATGAGGTTTCTGAACGCCTGACTGGCGGGCATTTTATCATCCATCAGCTTAAAAAGCGTTTTTGCCTCTTCCTTTGTTTTTGAGAAGGAAGCCCAGATAATCACAGGGTCGTTCCCGCATTTGTATTCAGCAACATATGAGCTTTCAAACTCTATCTCCTTTCCGTGCAGACGGGAGATCTCCTTCGCGGAATCCTTTCCGGTTTTAACCGAGACTGTCTCACAGCCGGGAAGTGCGGGCGCTGCGGCAAATGCCCCTGTTGTGATAAACATGAAAACCGCTGCCAAAATAACACTTAATCTCATCCTGTTCCTCCTTGTTTAATCTATGTACGGCGTAAACGTGAAAAGTTCACAAACCCTGTTATAAACCTGCTCTCATATCCTATTAATCTTGTAAAATTATGAAAATCCCATTTGATTTAACACCTTTTAAGTGTAGAATTAAAGCAGTACTTTCTTTTCATAAGAGGTGGAAAAATGAAAAAAACACTTTTAGCATCCGCATTTATCGTAACAACTTTTGTAATTGCATTTGCAGCGTCCGACGGAGCGGCTCTTTACAATAAGTGTAAAGCGTGTCACGGAGCAGACGGCTCCAAAGTTCCCGCAGGGGCTAAGACTGCGATAAAGGGGCAGAGTGCCGCCGACCTTGAGAAAAAGCTCGCCGGTTATAAAGACGGTTCCTTCGGCGGGGAAAAGAAAGCTATTATGCAGCGAACGGCCTCAGCCCTCTCTCCAGAAGATATGAAAGCCCTCGCGGACTATATATCCAAACTCTGATAGCTCCGCATGAAAAAGCTTTTAATTGCATTAGCAGTATTTACGCTCTGCCTCCCGCTCTGGGGGGCTGAGCACGGTCACGGAAAGGACGGGGAAAAAGCTGAGGAACATGTCCACAAGGAGCCTGCTCCTGAGCCTCAGGGCGATGTGGGCGTAACCGAAAAACTCGGCGAAACAATAGCGCTGGACATTCCGTTTACGGATTCCGAAGGCAGAACAGTTACCATGAGGGAGCTGATCGACAAGCCGACTATCATTGCGCCTGTTTACTTCAACTGTCCGAATGTCTGCAACTTTCTGCAGTCGAACCTTTCTTCCATTATTCCTCAGATAAAGATGGAGGCTGGAAAAAGCTATCAGGTTATTTCATTCAGCTTTGATGAAAACGATACCCCGGAAATTGCCGCAGATAAGAAGCGCAACTACATGAAAGCGGCAGACGGAAAGATTGCCCCGGAAGGCTGGATTTTCCTCACAGGAACACAGGAAAACATAAAAGCATTCCTTGACTCGGCGGGATACAGGTTCAAAAGGGTTGATAATGACTTCGCCCACCCTGTGGCTGTATTTGCCGTTTCGAAGTCAGGCAAAATAATACGCTATCTTTACGGAACAAAAATACTCCCCTTTGAGCTCACAATGGCAGCAGTTGAGGCGGAAAACGAAAAACCCGGCCTCTCTGTTAAAAAAATAGTCTCCTTCTGCTTCAGCTACGATCAGGAAGGAAAAAAATATGTCTTTGATATAATGAAGGTTTCCGGTGTGGTTATTATCCTCACCCTCGCTGCCTTCGCCGCTTTCCTTGTTTTCGGCGGCAAAAAGAAAAAAAAGTAAAAGGAACTCGGAGGGAAAATACATGAACAGTAGTACAAATACTTTGCCGAGTTTTTTTGAAGACTCAGGCAGCCACAGAAAAGGGATCCTCAGCTGGCTCTTAACCACGGATCATAAGCGCATAGGGCTTATGTATCTGTACATGGTTCTGGGAATGTTCATTGTCGGCGTGTGCCTTGGTCTGCTCATAAGGCTTGAACTAATAGCACCGGGCAAGGACATAATGACTGCCCAGACATACAACGCAGTTTTCACCCTCCACGGGGTGATCATGATATTCATAGTGGTGATACCCAGCATCCCCGCCGCCATAGGGAACCTTGTGCTCCCCATCCAGCTTGGCGCGGAAGATGTTGCTTTCCCCCGGCTTAACCTGTTTTCATGGTGGCTGTATCTCATCGGAACAGTTGCCGCTCTCTTCTCTCTCTTCACAGGGGGCGGAGCGCCGGATACCGGATGGACATTCTACGTACCGTTCAGCGAGTTCACCACTACAAACGTAAACGTGGCGGTGCTGGCGGTCTTTATTTTGGGCTTTTCCTCCATCCTCACAGGGATAAACTTCATCACCACAATCCACCGCATGCGCGCACCCGGCCTTACATGGACAAAGATACCCCTTTTCTCATGGTCACTTTACGCCACAGGGTGGATTCAGGTTCTCGCCACCCCGATTCTGGGAATAACGGTTCTGCTTATCTTTGTGGAAAGGGTGCTCGGTGTCGGCCTGTTTGACCCCAATAAAGGGGGCGACCCGATCCTTTACCAGCACCTTTTCTGGATATACTCACATCCGGCGGTGTATATCATGATCCTCCCCGCTATGGGAGTGGTGAGCGATATTATCCCTGTTTTCGCCCGCAAGAGCATCTTCGGCTACAAGGCGATAGCGGTCTCAAGCCTTATGATAGCCTTCGCTGGCTCGCTGGTCTGGGCGCACCATATGTTTACCTCCGGCATGAGCGATACGGCGGTGCTGATATTCTCACTGCTCACATTCATAGTCGCCATACCGTCAGCCATCAAGGTTTTCAACTGGGTGGCAACGCTATATAAAGGCTCCATAGTGATAGAACCTCCGCTGGTTTACGCACTGGGCTTCATATTCCTGTTCTCAGTCGGCGGCCTCACAGGGCTTGTGCTCGGTTCCGCAGGGACAGATGTTCACGTGCATGACACCTACTTTGTCGTTAGCCACTTCCATTACGTAATCTTCGGCGGAACAGGCTTCGGCTTATTTGCCGCCCTGCACTTCTGGCTGCCCAAGTTCTACGGCAGAATGTACAATAAAAACATTGCCAACTGGGCATTCGGCATCCTCTTTGTCGGGTTCAACACTCTGTACCTCCCACTTTTCGTAATAGGGCTTCAGGGCATGCCCAGAAGATACTACGACTACCTTCCGCAGTATCAGACGGGGCATTTTATCTCCACCGTCGGCTCGTGGATACTGGCAGTGGGTATTGTGCTTATGTTCGTTAACCTCTACAGAGGAATAAGAAGCGGCGAAAAAGTCGGCCGTAATCCATGGGGTGCTGCGACACTCGAATGGCAGGTTCCCTCGCCTCCCCCTCTGCTCAACTTTGACAAGGAGCCCGATACATCAGGCAAACCCTACGGCTATAAGGGGGTAGCAAGAGATGAGTAATACCCACGTTCATAAAGACTATCACGGCGCAAAGCTCGGCATGTGGCTCTTCCTTTTTACGGAAGTGCTGCTCTTCGGCGGGCTTTTTGTCCTTTACGCGGTTTTCCTCTCCAAGTACCCGCAGGAGTTTCATGACGGCGGGAAAGAGCTTGATGTGGTAATCGGCACTCTGAACACCGTTGTTCTGCTTGTGTCCAGCTATTTTGTGGCTCTTGCCATCTCCTTCATACAGAGAGGGGATAAAAAGAAGGCCATACTCTTCACATGGCTCACAATGGCTATGGCGCTCATGTTCCTTGTGAACAAGTTCTTTGAATGGAAAGCAAAATTCAGCCACGGGATATACCCCACCTCCCCGCACCTGGCGGAACTGCCCCACGGGGAGAACATATTCTTCGGGCTGTACTACATCATGACCGGGCTCCACGGAATACACGTAGTCATAGGCATGACAGTGCTTGGTTTCATGGTGAACTTCCTCAAAAGGGACATCATCAACAGGGAAGATTTTGTTAAGCTGGAGAACGCCGGACTTTACTGGCACATAGTGGATCTGGTGTGGATATTCCTCTTCCCGCTGTTTTATCTGGTTCTGTAGAAGGAGGTCTGATATGTCGGAACATAACGGTCACATTCTCAGCGTAAAGCTGCTCACAGCGGTTCTGGCTGTGCTTCTTCTGCTTACTTTTATCACAGTGGCAGCCACAAGGGTGGATTTCGGCTATTTTAAAGTTGTGGTGGCGCTTGCGCTGGCGACTGCGAAATCGCTGTTTGTAATTCTGTTTTTCATGCACCTGAAATACGAGGACAGATTCATAAAAATCATCGTATTCATGTGCTTTTTAATTCTCGCCATATTCATAGGAATGACCTTCCTTGATGTGGCGTACAGGTAAGGGGCGGTTCTATGGAAAATAATCTCGTTGATGCCGTAAACAAGGTTGATCAGGCTTTTCTGTTCATCTTCGGCGTGTCATTCGCAATACTGTTTCTCATAACCGCCGTTACAATATGGTTCCTCTTCCGCTACAGCAAAAAGAGAAACCCTGTTCCCAGCGACATAGAGGGGAACGTCATAGCCGAAACCCTGTGGACGGTTATACCCACCATTCTGGTTTTCGCCATGTTCTGGTTCGGCTGGACAGGCTACAAAGCGCTGAGAGAGGCTCCCGCCGATTCAATGATAGTCAAGGTCGAGGCGCGCATGTGGTCATGGAAGTTTATCTATGAGGACGGCCGCACAAGCGACAAGCTCTATGTGCCTGAAAACACGCCCGTTAAGCTTGACATGACCTCTGTGGACGTTATCCACAGCTTTTACGTGCCAGCATTCAGAATCAAGATGGACACTGTTCCCGGAATGCAGACCTATGCATGGTTCAACAGCGGTGAGGCCTCACAGTATGACATTCTCTGCGCTGAATACTGCGGAACAAGGCATGCGTACATGCTTTCCAAGGTTGTTGTTGTTCCCAAAGAGGAATTCATAAAGTGGGTCGAAACAGGCGAAGCGGATTCTGAAAAGCCCGGCGGACTCCTTGTTCTCGAAAAACACGGATGCCTTGACTGCCACTCGATGGACGGAAGCGAAATTGTCGGCCCCAGTTTCAGGGATATGTACGGACGCGATGTGACAGTCCTTGAAAACGGCAGGGAACTGACTGTCAAAACCGACGGAGAGTACCTTAAAAAAGCCATAAAAGACCCGGCAGCCCAGATTGTGAAAGGCTATGACGACATGATGCCCCCGGCGGATGAAATGACCGCTGAGGAGCTTGAAACCGTCATAGAGTTCTTCGAAGGCGGCATGGTCATGGAAAAGAAAGGGGCTAAGGGCGCTAAAATTGCCGAAAATGAAGGCTGCCTCGGCTGCCACTCAACCGACGGAAGCGAGATAGTCGGCCCCAGCTTTAAGAACATGATAGACAGAAAGCTCACCGCTGAGCATATGGGTAAAAAGATCGAAGTAACCGCAGACATAAGATATATCATTGACTCAATTAAGAATCCGGATGATTATGTCGTGGACGGCTACGACAGCGGCATGATGCCCTCATATGACCTCAGCGATGAGGATATGAAGGCGCTCATCGAATTTTTCAGCACACTGAAGGATGAATGAACACTGATTATCTGAAACTTATAAGAATAAAAGTTACTGTTCTGGTAGGCCTTTCCGCATTTGCGGGGGCCTGCCTTTTTTCTCCGCGGCTCAGCGAAAACCACCTCTACGGGGTTCTCGCGGCAGTTCTGCTCGCTGCGGGCTGCTCCGCACTTAATCAGTGGCAGGAACGCAGAGAGGACGCGCTCATGGAGCGCACACAAGACCGCCCTCTCCCCTCCGGCAGAATGAAACCGGAGGAGGCGCTGATGTTCGCCACGATCATCCTTGCTGTGGCGTTTACGCTCATTCTCCGCATGAAGAATATTCCTCTCTTCGCCTCCGGGGCTGCTGCGGTTTTTGTATATAACTTTCTCTACACCCCGATGAAGAAACAGACCCCGTTCGCCCTTATGACAGGCTCCGTCTCCGGTGCTCTGCCGCCCTTAATCGGCTTTTTTGCCGCAGGGGGCAGCCCTTTTGACATGCGGATATTTGTTGTGGCGGGCATACTCTACATCTGGCAGACACCGCATTTTGCGCTTTTATCCTTCAAATACGCTGAGGATTACGCAAAGGCGGGCTTCAAAACTCTCACGGGGACATTCGGGGAACTGAAAACACGGAAATTCATAAATGTGTGGATGTCCGGTTACGCGACATCCCTCTTTTTTGCCATTCCGGCGGGGATTTATCTGAACAAACCTGTTTACTTCATCCACGCCGCTTTCGCCGCAGCCACCTATATTCTCTTTTTAAGGTTCCGGGCAGATACTGATAAGGCATTTATGATACTGAACATATCAATTGCTTCATTTTTTCTGCTGCTCATAGCGGACAGGATGATTTGTTCAGGCTTCAATGCGCCATTTTGAGAGTGCTATTCAGCCATAGTTTTCGAATTACTCTTGTATAGTTCGCTATATCACTATTCTCAAATGCATTCTACGCTTTTTTATTAATTCCTTTATTACTAGATTCAATATATCATTAACAAAACATAATCACTAAATACCGTTGTAATTATCCCAACGCCAACGTATAAAATCTAAATTTGTGAAATGAGGCAATACTATTCTGGGTGGAATGGTTGCACCATAGTCCATTCTTGCGCGTGTGGATAGGTATACTTCTCCAGTTTCAGAAATTCGAAGGTGTCCTGCATCAAAAAGCAAATGAATGTCCATCCTCATTGCAAATCCATTTGCGATAGTATCCTCACCGTTATATTTAAAGGGTTTGATATGTGCTGCTTCAAGAACTTCAGGCATCATAACATTTGTGATTACACACCGTTCGCAAACACTGAGCACATCTTTTCTAAAACGAGCTTGATTTGGTCTGCTTACCCTTTGAGCTGCAACACGCTTTCTTTCAATTTCAGCGGTAATAGTCGTTGTACGGATATGATTAATTGCCTCTTGTAAAGATTCTTCTTTGGGCTGTTCCGAAAGTATAGCATCAATTTCAGTATCTATTGATTCATTATAGCTATAAATTTCATCCATACGTGTTCTACCGTTATACCGATTTAAATAGCCATAATTATTTAGAAATAAAAGATACTCACGCGCATATCGGGCATCGTTACTTCTTGGTGCGTAATCGGGCCAACCAATCAAAGTAATTTCTTTCGAACGAAATCTCAAAATGAAACTAACATAATCCTCTATTTCCGCATTAACACCCGACAAAGGAATTACTATACGGATCAGTTCCTCTGGAGTAATGAAGCCTTGGCCATATTTACCCAATCCTCTAACGATGGTCAAAATTAAACGCAAAGGATAAAGAACAATTCCATTTTCAATCCACTTCTGACACTCTTCTCGGCTTTGAATTTTAGTATTAGGGAGTTTGAATGTTTGAATGGTTATTGCAGCAAACTCCGTTTGAGAAATATCATGTTCAGCGACTCTGCGACCAAATTCTGTTAGATGTATTCTCCCTGAGTAATCTCCATCTGCCAGAAGCCCAACCGCTCTCCAATACTGTCCTGAATTGCGAATGAGATTTCGCTCTCCAGTCCGGCCAGCTAAATCTACCCCAATAGAATCACTGATGTCAGCAGATAGATCGCGCAACTCTTGAGCAAATTCTTTTGAGCTATACTTAAAGCCACCATGCTCCAGCTTACGCATACGAAAAAGAACACCTAACAAAACAACTGGATCATTCAAACTTTCTGTTGGAGCGAGGCATGCCCATTTCCATTTGAAATCAGAAAACGGCTTTTGAGGAACATAATTCTGTGGCAACATGTTAATCCTCTTCAAAGCTATTAAACTGCTTAGCCACAGCATACGCTAGTAAGGGTGGTACGGCATTTCCTATTTGTCTGTAAATGGATGATCTATTACCATAAAAAATATAGTCCTTTGGAAAACTTTGCACCGTTGCTAACTCGCGACATGACATCCTTCTTTGGTTATTAGGGTGATGGAGAACTACGACACCGCCGTTATTATCTCCTCTTGCAGTTACTGTTGGAGCAGGCATCTTTGGATCAATCGTCCGATGACCAATATACCCATTAAATTTCAATTTATATTTAGAATATTCATGGTTTGGCACACCATTTGGTTTATCAGGATCAGGAAACCCTTCCAAGGCACTCCCTACAGACACCCATCTTTTCATCCCATCTGTACCATCAACATTATGAGTTGGACTTGGGTAATTAAAATTATAATTAATATCATTCCTGACACCAATAATAAAAACTCTTTGACGCAATTGTGGAACTCCATAATCAGCTGCATTAAGCACTTTTGTCTGCACAACGTACCCTGCCTCTGAAAAATCATTAAGAATCATTCTTAAAACCTGTCCCTTGGCCAAGCTAGTGATGCCTTTAACATTTTCAGCCAGAAAGAATTTTGGTGATTTTGCTTCAATTATCCTTAATAATTGCTTATATAATTTATTTCTCTCATCAGCAGCATTTCGCTTTGTGTTGGCAACAGAAAATCCTTGGCAAGGAAATCCACCAATCACAACATCACAATCAGGAATATTTTCAGACTCAACCAAGCAAATATCCTTACAAACAATGTGATTACCTATATTCTTTTGATAAGTTTCCACTGCATCTTTGCATAAATCATTTGCCCATACAATTTCATGACCAGCTTTGATAAAACCAAAGTCAAGTCCTCCTGCACCACTAAAGAGAGAAACTACTTTCATATTTGCTCACGCTCCAGCCTAATCAACTCTTTTCCAAGTAAAAAAGAGAATCTTACAGGTACTGCATTTCCTATTTGCCTATAACATGAATTCATCTGCCCAACAAATTCAAAATCTTCAGGAAATGTCTGCACAGTTGCACTTTCTCTAATGGTCAATCTCCGCATACCATTATAATGTGGGATGGCGCAAACCCCGCCTTTTCCATTTCCTCTGGCAAGTATAGTCGGGGAAGGTTTATTAGGGTCGGTAACACGGTGTCCAGTAAAATTGCGATATTCAACCTTATATAATGAACAAACATGATTAAGATATTGGCTTTTTTCTCCAGGTTCGGGATAATGTTCTATGGCTTTACTAATAGATACCCAAGGCTGTGGGAGACCATTTTTCCCATGGGTTCTTTTAGGGAAGTTAAAAAGCATTTCATTCCCCAAGTCTTTTCGTTGACCTATGATGAACACTCTCTGTCGTGTTTGCGGGATTCCATAATCAGCCATATTCACCAGTGAAATAGTTGTTATGTAGCCAGCTTCTTGAAAATCAGAAATAATCTGTCTGATCGCACTTCCTTTACCTAAGCTCAGGATACCTCTTACATTTTCAGCAATAAAAAACTTAGGTTGTCGATTCTTTATTACAGAATAAAAAAACTTGTATAGCTTGTTCCGCTCATCATCCATGGTACGCAGTATGTTTGCTTGAGAAAAACCTTGGCAGGGAAAACCTCCCGCCACAACATCGGCATTAGGAATGCATGATATATCAATATATCTAATATCTGAACATATAATATGTGAACCAATGTTTTTTTTATAAGTCTCAACAGCATCTTTATCTATATCGTTTGCCCAAACTATTTTGTTACCAGCTTGGATAAGCCCTAAATCTAACCCTCCAGCGCCACTAAACAATGAAATAACTTCCATTGTATTCCCTCTCTTTTTTGTTTTTTCATTATCTTAATACCACTATCAAGAGTTCCATATATCTCCAGTAATTCATGAAAGTAATATTATTTTCAAAATTTAACTATAACATCTTTGGTAAAAGATCGTTCAATATATAATTGATACTTAATTCATTTAAAGCATCAAGCAATACTTTTTAAAGCTTATTTGAACACTGACATTACAGTGCCAACTGAATAGAGTTGACTTTGTTTGCAAGATTCTAGCATGACCTGAACTACTAATCAGCAAAAAATAAAATTATCTGAAACTTTCGGGGTCTATGGAGTATTTCTTGAGGAGTTCGTACAGATCCGCCCTGTAGACATCCGCCATCCGTGAAGCCTTGCTGACATTCCCTTTGCTTATTTCCATAAGCTCTCTGGCGTAGCGCTGCTCAAACTCCCTTTTGGCTTCCTTGTAGCTTTGCAGCGCAGTTGTGTCTGAGGAAAGACGCACAGCATCCGCGCTGATCTCCGTGCCTGTGGTGAGGACAACCGCACTCTCCACTGTGTTTTCCAGTTCCCTCACATTCCCCGGCCAGTCATATGTCATCAGCTTCTCAAACGCCTGAGGTGACAGGTGCTCCGCCTTACGGCCGTATCTGCCCGAATACATTTTGATAAAATGCCCGGCAAGAAGGGGAATATCCTCCCTGCGCTCACGCAGCGGGGGTATGCGGAGGTGTATTACATGTATGCGGTAGAAGAGATCCTCTCTGAATGTCCCCTTCTTTATCTCCTCGGTGAGGTCTTTGTTGGAGGCGGAAACCAGCCTTATATCAAGCTTGATCTTCTTTTCGCTCCCCAGAGGGTAAACCTCCCTGTTTTCAAGCACACGGAGTAGCTTTGCCTGCATGGAAAGGGGCATCTCCGATACCTCGTCCATAAACAGCGTGCCCTCCTGCGCCTGCTCAAAGAAACCCTTTTTTCTGCGGTTCGCCCCGGTGAACGCCCCCTTCTCATAGCCGAAAAGCTCACTTTCTATAAGGCTTTCGGGGATGGCGGACGAGTTTATGGCGATAAAAGGCCTGTCTTTACGCGCACTGCTCAGGTGCAGCATCTTCGCCACAAGCTCCTTGCCTGTGCCTGATTCCCCCTGAATGTACACACTGGCATCACTCCCCGCAGCGAGGAGGATCTGCTCATTGAGTCTGCGGATTTTTTCGCTTCGGCCGATGATGTTTCCGGCGATAAGCGTTTCACGGAGCATGCTCCGCAGGCGGAGGTTTTCACGGGAGAGATTGTTCTTCTCAACCGCTTTCTCCACCTGAATAACAAGCTCCCTGTGGTCAAAGGGTTTTGTCAGGTAGCCGAATGCGCCGCGGCGCATGGCTTCCACTGCTTCATCTATTGTTCCGTATGCTGTGAGAAAAATTACCGGAAGCTCGGAATCCGCCTTTTTTATATTCTCAAATATTTCAAGCCCCGTCTCACCTTCCAGTTTCATGTCCAGCACAGCCGCGTCAAACACCTCTTTTTCCAGAAGCCTGAGCGCCGCATCACCGCAGTCCGCCGTGGAAACCTCAAAGCCGGAGCTTTTGAGCCTCAGTCTTATTATCTCAAGCAGGTTGGGGTCATCGTCAACGGCCAGAACCCTATTCACGCCCGCCTTCCCTGCTCTGCTTGATTTTCAGGTCTATCTCCTTGATCGCCTCCAGCCTTGCCTTCATCTCATCAAGCTCATGTCTCAGCCTTCTTTCCTGAGCAAGCAGCCTTCCGTTCTCTCTGCGGAGTTCGGAGTTAATATGCTGGTACTCCTCAGCAGTCTCTTTCAGAGAGCTGTTTTCCATCTCCCTTTCGGTAATATTGTCGCTCAGTTCATGCAGCCGGATATTGAGATTTTCCGCCTCAGCAGCGGATCGGGCATACTTTCCCATCAGCCCCGCCACCACTGATGCCTGTACTGTGTACGGGCTGTCAGGAAAAAGGTTAGTGAGAGTGTCTGCATAAACCTTCAAATCCTCAGCGCTGAAATACGGGCTTCCGGGATCTGAAACCACCAGAACCCGCATAAACAGCTTTTCGTCTTCCTTTATATCTTCCGCTCTGTCGAGCATAGTCATAACTCCTTCATAATCACCGAGTTTCAAAAAAAGCATGCAGCTTTCGCCTACATTCTCCTTTGCCGCGGGCGAGCAGCCGAGCAGTGAAAAAATCAGAAAGAGAGCGGCAGAGTGAAAAGAAATTCGCTTCCTTTCCCCGGTCTGCTGTTTGCCCATATTTCTCCTCCATGGCGGGAAATTATCTTTTTGGTGATGGCAAGCCCCAGCCCGGTTCCCTTGACATCGCCCTGCTGATTGCGTCCTCTTCTGTAGCGCTCAAATATGTGCGGGAGATCCGCCTCAGCTATTCCTCTTCCGTTATCCTTGACAGATACCAGAAGCAGGCGTTCATCCGTTTTTTTCACGCTGATATTTATTTCCCCGTTTTCCGCAGTATATTTCAGTGCATTGCCTATGAGGTTTTCCGCTGCACGGCCTATCATTTCGGCATCTGCGTAAACATCCGGCAGATCGTCCGGTATATCCAGTGTCACATTAATTTTTTTGCCGGAAGCTATGGGTGCGGTCTTTCCGGCAATATCCCTCAGTATCAGACCGACTTTGCAGCGCTTTATCTCATAGGGAACATCGTTTATATCAAGCCTTGAGATCTCAATAATGCCGTTCACTGAGGCTATGAGGCGCTCTGATTCTGCATCTATTATTTCAAGGAGCCTGCGTGAGCTTTCCGGGTCATTCTCAAACGCGCCCTCCCTGAGCATCTGCGCCGCTTCCTTAATGGATGAAAGCGGTGTTTTGAGCTCATGGGAAACATTGCTGACAAACTCCTCCTTCTGCTCTCTGCTCTCCTTAAGCCTTGCTATCATTATATTAAAGTCAGATGCGAGCCTCTCTATCTCATACGGAGCCTTGAGGGAGAACCTGTCGGGGAATCTGCCAGCCGCGACCTCGTTGGTCTTTTCACCTAGTCTTTGCAGCGGGCGCGCTATGGTGCGGGTATTAAAGAAGGCAACGGCAGCCGCACCTAAAATACAGACAGCCATAAACAGAACTGACCTGTGCAGAACCCTCTCCACCATGCGGCTGGAGCGCTCAAGCTTACTGCGCCATTCGGAATCGGCAGTGTCTTTAAGCAGTTTTATCTGCTGGGCAAGTTTGGAGGAAATATCCTCAATTTCCCTGTTTGTTCCGGCGTAATCACGTTCCCTGCCGCTTATCTGCGCCGCGGACATTTCGGCAAATGCGGTGTAGAGTTCGTTAACCCTGTCATAAATATCTGATTTTGATTTACCCATAACAGTTTCGGCAAGGTGAGCGTTAAGCTCGTCTGCCTCGCTTTTAAAACCGCTGAATCTGTCGAAGAAGTCTTTATCTGCCGTAACCTGATATTTCAGCCTGAACTCGTTCATTCTCAGCACAGATGCGGAAAGCTTATCTGAGGCTGCCATAACAGGAAGGTGAACGGCAGTAACCTCATGAAGAATCCTGTGAATCTGCTCGGTTTTATGAAATACGTAGATTATGAAATAAGAAATAAGCACCAGAAGGATGAGGTTTGTCAGGGCGAGCCTGCCGAATATGCCTGTCAGCTTCATGCCTTAATCTATCACAGTGTAAATGGACTCACAACAGGCAATTTAATTCTTCTGTTCTCATAATTATTTGCAGGTAAACGACTTTATCCGTTTAAGCGTATGTATGGTTTTCCATACGCCGCAAATTGCCGTTAATACAGGACTCACAGAAAAACATGAAGGGTAATCCATACACCTCATATACTTACCAAAGAAGACATTAACGCAGATTACGCTTTAATATAAGGCATATATGCCGACTAATGGTAATTGGCACATATCCTGCTTTATATAATGCAACTAACTTATTCGGAGGAAGAAATGAAAAAACTTATCACTGTACTTGTACTCGGCATGATGGTTGTAACAAGCGTAGCTGCTTTCGCAGGCGACAAAGAAGAAACAAAACCCGCTGACAACCAGACTCAGACTGAAATGAAATAACTTTCAGAAACTTTCGGGGAAGCCTCCGGGCTTTCTCTTCATCATCATCCCGCAACCCGCACTCCTGTATGTAAGGGGAGTGACCCGAAGAAAGGGGGCAGACAGCAAATCTGCCCTCTTTTTTTATAGTATGAATCCGTGCGCTCTTTATTACTGTATGAATCCGTGCATCCTGCCGGATTCATACACACGCTCGCGCCGAAGTAAAAGAAGCAATGGAAAATAGAAAGAAAACTCCCTCCTTTCGCAAAAGGAGGGTTGGGGAGGATTTCCCGGATTATGCAGCGGTTATTCTGCACTCCGAAGAAGTGAAGAATCCCTGAACCGATAATAAAAAAGCCCTCTGAAATTATTCAGAGGGCTTTTATATAGATTTCATAAAATTGAAGTTAAGGTCATATCAATAAAAGAACAATCTGCTAACCGGTTAAAAAAGGTTTGTCTTATCCCCATAGCCTGCGCCGTGGTAGTGGCAGTTTGTGCAGTTGGAGTCATAGCCGCTGGGATGTACAACCTCCTGAAGTCCGTTGCCTGTTACTGCTCCGTCAGTGCTCATGTGGCAGAGGGCGCAGAGCTCAGTGAAGTTATTTCCCTGAACGCTCACAGGTGCGCTGAACGCATCAGAATCAGCGTCTTCCGCACTGTCGCCGGACTGGGTTATCAGGTATGAGTTGTCGGATGTATGCACATCATGGCAATGTGTGCAGCCAACTTCCATCGCTGATGTATAGGAAGCGCCGGGGCGGAACTGGCCGAATGTCTGTCCGAGACCGTCTTTTGCTCCGTGAATATCAGCAGTGAAGGTTTGCCCGGCTATGCCTCTGAATGTGTCGAATATATTTGTGAAATCACCGTCAAAAGCCAGTGAAGGGGGTGTGATGCCGAAGGCTCCGTTTCCGTCATGGCAGTTCAGGCAGAATTCAGTTTTTGTGCTGTATGCCGCCGCACCCTGTCTGAAATCTCTGGTGAGGCTTATTTTTCCATTCATATCAGTGTATTCGTGGCATATCACACAATCCGAGTTTCCTATTTTGCCGTCACTGTCAAGGTCGTGCATGGTTGTGTGCCCCCCGAAAAGACCGGCAGAGGCAACTATGTACGGGTCGGAGTGGCAGAGTGTACACTGGTAGCTTTCCGCTGTAACATCTTTTATTCCGTTTGTTCCGTGGCAGTAGAGGCACGCGCCTATGTCACCCGCACCGACTTTTTTGAAGCTGGCAGGGAGCGCGGGGTTGTATTTGTGTATTTCATCAAGCTGCTTTGCAGGGTGGCAGAGGGAACAGTCATTCCTTTCCCACCCGCTGTGGCTTTTGGAATCCACAAGCTGAGGTATCCCTATGGCATTTTTCTGGGCGGCAGAGTTGCTGGAACTGTTGCTGCCGCAGGCTGAGGCTGAGGCCAGAATCATTAAAGAAACAATGCAGTAAATAAAAACTCTCACGGATTCACCCCGTTTTACTGTTATAGGTTTTGTCATTTTCAGTTAGTCCTGTGGCAGTCGATGCAGAAAGATGCCTTATGGCAGCTGTCGCAGGATGCCGGATCCATCATAGCCTCAACAGAGTGCCTGAGTTTAAATGCCCTGGGGTGTCTGTAGCTTTCGGCAGAGTATTGTTTGCTGTGGCAGCTTTCGCAGTACCAGTCGGAGTGGCAGCTTTCGCAGCTTTTCTTATCCAGAGCAGCGGGCACGGCATGCATCTGTGTCCACTGTGTGAGGTGGTCTTCCGGCTTCATGGTTTTCAGGTTGTCATGGCACACATAGCAGTTCTGCGGAGCGGAGACGACCTTGGTTATCTCCTCCTTGTGGCATGTGTGGCATGTATTGTCTATCTTGAGCTCTGCGCCGATTTTGAAATCGCTTCCTTTATTGATAAAAGTTTCTATATCGGGCAGCTTGTGGCAGTAGAAGCAGTCCTTTTTCTGTTCAAACAGAATGTTTACGTGCTGCTCATGGTTGAACTTCACATAAGGGGACTGGTAGTAAAACTTCGTACAGCCGAACAGAAGAACCGGCAGAACCAGTAAAAACCATGTCAATCGCTTATTCATCTATTTTCCTCAGTATATTTATATTACTTGTCAGAAGCTGTAAGTAGCTTTCACACCGTACCTGTTTTCGGGCAGGTAGCGGGTTTCCCTGTTGTTCTCAGCGTAAACACCCAGAGTGAGGTCTTTTATAACGTCATACTCCAGTTCGCCGTATATGGAGTAGATAGACTCTTCCTTATCCATACCGACTGTTCCGTTTTTGATTTCAGAACGTCCCAAATACTCCGCCTCAAAGGAGAATCTCAGTTCCCTGAGTATGCTCCAGTCAAGGGAGAAGCTCACGCCGTTTGCCTCTGAATCACTGCCGTCATACAGGTACACCTCAATATTTGAGGTGAGGCCGTGGCTTTTGAAGTGGTTCACATTCGCGCCGAATTTGTAGATGTCGCCTGTTACCCATTCACCGAAGTTATTCAAGAGAACAACATGGGTGGTTCCCTGATAAACCGTGTAGTGGTCGTTAAGAGCGTATTCCACAGTGTATGAGTACCTGTCTTCCTTACCGGATGAGAAATTGGTGATAATGAGTTCGCCCAGCCTTTCAGAACCGTCTTCAACTCTGATTCTCGTTGCGTCCGCTATGAGGCCGAGCTTTTTATAGCGGGCATAAACCCTTGCCATGCCCCTGTAAATATCGTTATCTTCCATGTCGTAGTCGATCTTGCCGTCGAGAGAAAGGAAAACTGTCTTCTCCTTGAGAGATACAAATCTCCTGCCGAGGCCGATTCCCGCAAGTTCCTGTATGGTTCTGTCGCCATCCTCCTCCTTGGAGTAGGAAACATAACCTGTATAGTTTTTAACACCGTTGAGGAATATGCGTCCGCCGTAGAGCCTGTCGCCGGTGTCCCTGAATGACTCGTTTATGTGCCTGTCGTCAGAATCGAAATATTCCGGCACACCGCCGAATGCTGTCACACCGAAGTAGTAGTCTGTCCTCACAGTGGCTTCCGCACCGTCAAGGGTGAGGAACCTGTTTCCCATGAAGGAAAATCTGCCGAGCTTGATTTCAAGAGCCCTTTCAAAGCTGGTGAACTCAAGATAGGCTGAGTAGATGTCCGTGAAGCTTTCCCCCTCCTCCTCGGAATATGTTCCGTGGAAATTAAAACCGAGGTAAGGATTGATAAGCTTAACATTATCAAGTATCAGCGTATTTTCCCATGTTCCTTCCGTCTTCCCCCCTTTTTCCTCGGAGCTTTCATAAGAAGTAGAGAAAGAGCCTTCAATGCCGAATGAGTGTGCACTCTGCACTGCTCCCGCTAAAAGAACAAAAATTAAAAATCCCCTTAAAAGTTTCACTCTGTTCTCCTGAAATTAAAATGAAGTAAGGTCGTTTATCGAGAGCTCCAGCAGTCTCGTTGCGTAACGGTAGTTATGCAGACCGAAGCTTTTATCCGAAATTATAAAATTGTAGTTATACGCGGCGCGGTTGAGGGCATCCGTAAGGGCAGTGTTGCCTGTTACGCTGTAAGATGCGGATATTTCACTGCCGGAAGCGCGTCCGGCGAGGGTGTTTATACGCTCTTTAAGCGTATTCATAAGTGTTCTGACACCCGCTGTTCTGCCCAGATAGTCGTATCTGCCGTCAGCATCAGCCGTGACTCCCGCATGGCATGAATCGTTGCAGTATGCTATCCTGTCGCTTCTGTTTTCGCTCATGGTCATGCTGTGGGTTTTGCCCGCATCCCTGTTCATGTGGCAGTCAGCGCAGTCAAGCAATGCTTTGTGAGCCGCGGTAAGGTTGGGAGTTTCGCCGTATGTCCAGCCGCCCTTGCCCTCAAACATCTCCGCCTGAGCGTTGTGGGGAACAGTGCCTATTCCCGCTCCGTTCGTGTTGTGACACATGTAGCACACTTTACCGTCTCCCGCGTTAACAGTTACACTGCCGCTGTACAGGGTGAGCGTATGACTGCCGGAAACTCTAAGCTGTGCGTTGTGTCCGCCTTCTCCGTGGGGGTCATGGCAGACGTTGCAGGTGATTCCGCTGATTTTATCTGTCTTGTCGCGGGTTATATCCACGCCGAATATCATTCCGAGGGCTCCTTCTCCGCTGTGGCACTTGAAGCAGGCCTCATTTGTCACAACGATGGAGTTTGATACCGTATGGGCATTTTCATGTGTGCTTTTACCTGCTGAGTTGTAAAACTCTGCGAAGTGGCCGCCGCTCTTGCCTGTGTCATGGCAGGTGAGGCACACACCGGAGGCGAAAGATGTTGTTTCCGGGTGTCCCATGAACCTGATAGTTCCGCTCAGGCCGCCTGTGTAGGTTGCGGTGGGGCCGTGGCATGCCTCGCAGGTGACTCCTTTAAGATGCGCGGAGGCGGTGGAGGCATCTGTATTGACAGTCATTGTATCATCAAAACCGTAAACTGCGGGGTAGTCGTCTGTTCCGTTGCCGCTTCTGTCAGCAAAGAAATTTCCTGTTCCGTGGCATACCGCGCATTCAGTACTGTTGGCGTTGGTTACTGCGGTGTTGTATGCTCCGGCGTGGCCGCTTGCGCTCCAGACAGACTGGAGATCTCTCATTATCTCCCTGCCGTATCTGTCTTTGTACTCAGGTGCTGTTACGGAACCGTTATGACAGAAGAGGAGGCAGTATGATCTGTTGTTGTTTTTATCGTATGAATATCCGTAGACTTTTATTTCAAGGTTTTCAGAAGCCGTTTTTATGCTTCCGGTCACTGTTGCGCTTACTGTGTAGCTGCCGAACGTGTCGGGGATGAACATGGCGCTGCTGCCGGAAATTAGGGGAGCAACCGATGAGCCGTCAGGTTTTTTCACTGTCCATACCACATTGAGTATGTCGTCCCCGAATGCGGCAGCATCTATATCCATCGCGACTTTCTCGCCGGGCTGAACATTCGAAGTTCCCCTTATTACGTCAGGGTTCTGTATATTGGAGGGATCTGTGAAGTATTCATTGTCTGCAAAAGCCTCTCTGTAGCTTTTGGAAAGGAGTTTAATGAATTTTTTTGCCGCAGGAACCTCAGCCGCATTCAGGTAGCCCGCAAAGAAGCTGAGCGGAATGTCGGTGGAGGCGCGTATAATACCCGCTGCGGGTTTTGTTGAGGACTGAATAACGGCGCTGTTGTTCAGGATTGCAAGGAAAACTGTGTTGGCATCCGTAGCTGTGCCGGACAGAGTGTACGGTATGGTGACTACTGCATCATATATGGCAGCGGGGGCGGAAGAAGAGGCTTCATCTGTGAACCTGACTGAGAACACGGGTGAAAGAGCTGTATATCCGTCTTTGACATAGGCAGAATCAGTTCTTTCTATATATGCTGTTCTGCCCGCCATTGCAGGAACGCTGGCCGTAACGGAAAAGCCCTCGAAAAGCCCCGTACCTGTGTAGCTGAGCGTTCCGTCGGACGATACCGCGGCGGTGACGATTGTTCTTGTCTCTGTGTCAACGGAAGGTTTTATATGGTCGCTTCCGCCGCATCCTCCGATATAGGCTGCACTTAATATAATCAATAGAAGTCTAATAAATTTCATATATTATCCTCGTCAATCTTCACTTGCCTTCTGCATTGTGCTTATCTGTAAGAACTTTAAGAAGTTCAGCCGTGTTTTCTTCACTATGGCATTTTGCACATAGCTGCTCTTTGCTTACTTTATCCGTGCTGAGCAGGAGCGGGTCATTTGAAAAGTGCGGTGTGTGGCAGTCCGCACAGTCCAGGGTTTTGTTGAACTTAGGCATAAACACTTTATCCACAGGGTGAAACTTGATGTAGCTTTTCTGATGGTAGTTAAAACCGAGTTCGCTTGAGGCGTGGCATCCGTCACAGAGTTCGTTCACGGGTTTCCTGAGATGGGTTTTATCCGTGGATTTGTGCGGCGAATGGCATATTGTACAGAATCCTGCTGCGACGGGGCCGTGTACATACTGAGCGGGCTTCATCTGTATGCTGAAATTGTTATGGCATTTGAGGCAGGTTTCGGAAAACGGCTCCTGCGGGATAAGGTTGTTGTCCTTTTCGTGACACTCAAAGCATTTAGCCTGTTTAACAGGGGCATGCACCCAAGTGCCCATGAATTTGTCCCGGTGACAGTTTACACAGTCATTGAGATCCTGAAATCTGTGGCAGTTGAGGCATATCTCTCTTCTGTCACTGCTGTGGAAGTTCATGTAGCCTTCGGTCCAGTCACTGATAGTTGTCGGGGAGTTAACCTTGTTTATCTGCACAGTGTTCACATCCTTTCCCTGCGAAATAACAATAGTGTTATCGCCCGGATTAAGCTTGAGAATGGTCATGAGCATATAAAAATTCTCGCCGTTCGCATTCTTCGACTCAATGAGCTTCTTGACACTTTTTACACCGTTTATCTCAATAGTTACCGGATCTTTGGCCGATGACTTTCCGATGATATGTATGTCGCTGACAGACTTCACTTTATTAGTGATCGGAAAAATTATGTCCAGTTTAGCAAAAGCCTGCGGGGTGAGCAGGAAAAAGCTACTCAGAACCAATATTATAATTTTCCGGCAACCGAATCTCTTCAGCATGTGCACTGTCCCCTCGTGATTCATATATTTTTTTCAGGTAATAATTGACTTTGTTCTTATCCTCATAACGGTCTTTGACACCGTTCAGAATTTGCAGGGCTTTATCACTGTCGCCTTTAAGATAAGACGCAATTCCGCTGTAAAGGATACATTCAGTGCTGTCCGTGCAGGAGGAGAAAACCTCATAGGCGCGCTCAGCCGCTTTCAGACGCAGATAGGTCTGCCCCAGCAGTAGTTTGCCCTTGTCATCCAGTTCGGCGGCATTAACCTTATCCATCTCGTGCACTGCTGCATCAAGCTCGCCTTTTTTGGCAAGCATAAGCACCAGATTCATACGCGGAACGATTTTTTTATAGTTTTCAGCCTTTTCCGCCGCATCAATCATTTCTGCCAGTCTGGCTTCATCTGTTTTGCCTGCGAGGTAGGAAAGATACACCGGCGTAAGCGAGGCAAAACTGCCGTCCTTACCGATCATCCCGGCGGGCTTACCCTCTCTGGCAAAAACCATGTAGGGCGCATCCGCATCGGGAGCCGCCCTGTATATACAGGCCTTGCTGTCGGACTTTTCAAAAAATGAAGTGAGCGTTTTTTTATCCGCACCGGAAACATCGGCGCAGAAGCACTTCACCCCTTCAAAACCTTTACAGTCCTTGAGGTATTCCGCAAGAATATTGAGATCGAATCTTTTGGTATGATCAAAGAACAGCACCGCCTTTCCGCCATGGGGAGATTTAATCTCCGAAACGGCCGAAAAAACGGGCTCCGCAGCGGAAGCGGTCTGAAGCGCGCTTCCGGCATCCGCCGCATGGGCGCCGGCAACTGAAAAAACAGCCGCTGAGAGCGCCACAGCAAAAAAAGTGTTTCTCATAACTGAAAATGAAAGCATTTACTTACCCTGAAGTTTTTGCAGGTTCTGCTGTATAATGAACAGGTTCCTGAGCACTTCGGATTCGCCTATTTTTTTATTTCTGCCCTGTCTGTATGCCTTGTCATGATATTTGGAGAAGAGTTCCTCCGTCAAATCGCCGTGGCATACCCTGCAGAATTTGTCTTTTACTTCAAGCTTCAGGAAACTGTCTTTATCAGTTCCGTCCACATTGTAGGCTGCCTCCGTGCTTCCCTTTTTCCAAACGTGCGGGTCGTGGCATGTCTGGCAGGTTATAGAACCTTCCGCAGATACCTTGCCGCCGTCATCATACAGGAAAGCTTTGTACTGCTCCCTGTACGGGAATATTTTAAATATCCTGTCATGAGCGGTGACTTCCGGGATTTTTTTGTAGCCGTAGCCGTCCTTCTTATGGCAGTCGCCGCACATCTCAAACGCGAATACTGATTTTCTGCCCTGCTCAAAAGCCCACATAAGTCTGTTGTCCTTGTGGAAATTATGAGGCATATGGCAGACATAGCACGCGTTGGTTTCCGCTGTCTGTCTGACTTTTTCGGTCATGTAGTCCAGCTTAGCGAGGTTATGCTCCGAGT
Organism: Deferribacteres bacterium; assembly: GCA_023395255.1. Lineage (GTDB taxonomy): Bacteria > Chrysiogenota > Deferribacteres > Deferribacterales > Geovibrionaceae > Geovibrio > Geovibrio ferrireducens. Next base: position 199,350 of record JAEWZN010000010.1, on the reverse strand, counting down.
ACACAACAGGTTTCTGATCCGCATGGCAGGCAAGACACATATTGCTTTCGCCGGTGTCTCTCACCATACCCTTAACGGCCCCGTGAACATCGTGGCATGTAGAGCATACTATTTTTCCATCAAGAAGGTAAATATCAATTTCCTTTTTAAGTTTAACATTTGTCGGGTGGCTTGTTGTAATTTTTGTTTTTTCCGCCGCTTTTCCCTCACTGTGGCAGCTTTTGCAGATTTTCTCAAAATCTGTTCCCAAGGCTTTGTCAAAGAGGAAATATCCGCTGTTGTGCACCATGTGGCATGCACCGCAGGAGTTTCCTTCATCCTTTGCCTTGGCAAATTCAGATACGTGCTTTTCAAAGTTGGCAACATTGTGCTTGGACTTGGCAAAATCCTTTTTATCGCTGTGGCAGCTCTGGCAGAAGTTGCCGTCCTTCATCAGCTCTTTGTTGAGGAAGCTGTCGCGGAAGGTTCCTTCCTCACCTTTTTTGGGACCGTTCTGGTGAACGGTGTGGCAGCCTGAGCAGTACAGGTAATACTCACCGTCCTTTTCTGTGAGGAACTTGCCGTATTTCTCATGGGCTTCTATCTTGCCGAGCTTGTGTCCGTCATGCACTGTTTTCTTGGACGCGGAGCCTTTTTCATTGTGGCAGACATAGCAGTAGTCGTCCTTGGTTTTGTATGCGTATTCGAGGGTCATAATATTGCCGTCGGTCTTGGCATTATGAACACTGTGGCACTGGGCGCATACGGGAGCTTCCGCCTTGTCCTTCTCCCTTATATCATGGTCTGTTCCTGCAATCTCTTTCTTGCCTTCGTGGCATGCTGAGCAGAAGTCATCGAAGTCACCGAAATCACCCCGCAGGAAGTCTTTGTCAATTTTGTCTTTTTTGGAAGGTCTGTGCGGGTCGTGGCAGCTTGTGCATGTGAAGGTTTCATCGGTGAGCTTAAAGCGCTCGTCAACCTTACCCTTGGTTTTCATATTCACAGGGTGAGAGTGCGCTCCGATCACCTTCTTCTCTGCGCTTCCGCCGGGTTTGTGGCAGTCCGTGCAGCCGTCATCCTCTTTTTTGACAAGAAGACGTTTGTTGGTGCTGTTGTGCACTTTATGGCAGTCAAGGCAGCCGTTTTTCAGCTTCTCTTTGCCGTGGAGAGTATTTTCCACCATTTTCTTTTCATCATGGCAGACTATGCAGAGGGCGCCGTTTACAGCCTCCACTCTGAGGAAGTTTTTATCCTTGGAATGCACATCGTGGCACGTAGCGCATGTTACCATTCTCTGTTTGGATTTATCGCCGCCTATTTCAGTGAAGAATTTTTTTACCTCACCGAAAAGAGGAAGTTTTTCATAGGATTTCATATCCGCCTTGATGTCCTTGCCCACCGGGTGGTTGAACATTGTTGAGGAAATAATCTTCTCCTTTGCGAACCCTTTTTCCTTATGGCAGCTCATGCATCCTTTTGTGATCATATCGTCATTAGTGTTAGGCAGAGCCAGAGACCATCCGTGGGGATCGTGGCAGCTTTCACATGTGCCTTTCTGCTGTGCGGTTTTGCCGTCCTTGGTGACAAAGCCCTTCACTGTCTTCATGTCGTGCTTGGAATCAAGCACTGTTTTCTGCTTTTCGTGGCAGACAAAGCAAAGCGAGTTGTCGGTGTTGCTCCGCAGGAGCAGGGTTTCTGTTTTGGCTTTGTGGACGGAGTGGCACGTAAGGCATATCACTTCGTTGCCTATGCCGTATGAGCCGCCCTCAGCCTTGATCTTGCTTACCTGAGTGGCATTGTCCTGCTTTATGTTAATCGGGTGGTTCAGCATGCCTTTAAGGTAGTTGTGATCCTTGTCATCGCTTACCTTGTCAAGGTGGCATGTTGCACAGAGTTCCGAATGGTTTCTGTAGTTAATGAGGAGCTTCTCCTCTTTGGGTGAGTGCGGCGTGTGGCAGCTCTGGCAGATAACTTCGCCTTTTGCGCCGAGTTTGCCGTCAAGCTTATGTATCCTTGAAGCTATTTCATCCCTGTTTTCCTTAACAGGGCTCATGGGGTGGGTTATGCCCATTTTTGCTGAGCCTATATCCTTATGACAGGCTTTGCAAAGCTCTGAATTGGCATTTTCCATTCTTAAGAATACGCTTTTTTCAACACCCTCATCCCTTGGCGCGCCTGTTGAGTGTGCGGAGTGACAGGTACGGCAGTCAATCTTGCCGTTGTTAAGCGGAAGATTGCCGGGGATTGACATATGCGCGGGGATTTTATCGAGCTTGTGAACGTCACCTGTCCATATCTTAATGCGGCTGTCCCCCACTGTTCCGTTGTGGCAGGAGAAGCACATTCTTTCGGTGGCGACCACTTTTTCCTTCTGAAATTCGACCAGCGGCGTTCCTTTGAGGTCAAAGAGAAATTCAGGCATCCATTCATAGTGGCAAATGGAGCATTCCTTTGAGGAATCGGGGTTCAGTTTTTCTGTTTGAGCCTCTGCGCTGAAAGAGCAAAATATCAGGGCTGTGAGTAAAAACAACAGACTTCTCAATTTTTCTCCTTTAACTGAAAAATGAATACTGTTTTCTCAAAGGCATCCACCACGGCGAGTGTGCTTCCGGTTACCCTGATATGGGTCACGGAACCGAATTTCAGTTTTTTGCCGTTTGTATCAGTGAGAACGCCCGCAAATTTTCCGTCTTTATCGAAATACTGTATGAGACCCGTATATCCGTCGGCAACGAGCAGCTTATCACCCTTGAGGGCTATGCCTGTGGGGCGGTAAAACTGCCCTTGGTTAATACCCCAGCCGCCGATAAATTCGTAAAATTTCAGTTCCTTTGTGATTTTCTGTATTCTTGTGTTGAGAACTTCGGAAACAAGAAGATGACCTGCCTGATTGAAGGCAACGGCATAGGGATACCAGAACTGGAGGCGTTCCTTGCCGTATTTTCCCGCACTTGCAGCTTCCTTTGCCTCCGCAAGGTCAATCTTGACTATTCTGTGGTTGTCATTATCCGCCACATAAGCATAGCCGCCGCTGACTGCAACATCTGTCGGGTCGAAGACTGCCAGCTTTGCTGAGGAATAAACCTCAAACTTAGGGGAGAGCATGTCCAGAGAATTGCCTTTATTGTTGCAGTAAAGATAGTAGTTGCCGTTCTTGACAAAACAGTTGCCGCCTTTAAGAAATTCTTTTTTAACGGAGGAAACGGCACTGCCGTTTCTGTAGATGGTGTAGCTTCCGTTAAAGGCGTCGTATATTCCGGCTGTATCTGCTGATTCGATTACAACGTCAGCCGGAGTTGCCTGTTTTCCGGATGTGACTTTATACAGAAGGGACGCGCTGATCTCCAGCGCGTGCCCCTGCGTTATTGCCGAAAATATTATTACTGCCGCAAGTAAGAGTCTCACTTAGTTTTCCTCGCTGGGTTTCAGGAAGTTCGGTATGTAAAATTCCTTATACCTGTCGATCATGCCTGCAACCTCGTTTCCGACGATCTGCGCCATCCTTCTGTCCGTGTAGCCGATCTCCCTAAGAGGAAGGTAGGCTTCGTTTACGTTGGGGTTGTGGCACTCGTTGCATTTAACTGAGTCCTCAAGCTTTGTCATGGGTCTGTGAATCACTTTCAGAGAAGCGCTCTTCGCAGCGGGAACCATTTCACCGACCTTGCTTTTGAACTCGCTGACATATTTTTTCATAGGCTCTGCGTCAAACACTCTGGGCTCGGAGCCGCCTCTTTTAAGGGGCATGAGCTTATACGGAGTGTCCTCAAGGAAGAAGCCGGGGTCTATACTGGGCTTTTCATCCCCTGTAACCTTGTCATACCAGACATACTTATGGTCACCGGGAGTTTCGCTCTTAACGTGGCATGTTTCGCATGCCATGAAGTAAGCGTGCATATTGAGGAAAGCCCTGATCTCCTTTTTCTTGTCGTGGGGTACGTCCCCGTGGCAGGAAACACAGAGGTTGCGGCTGTCTGTGACGCCTTTTGCCTCTGACTTGTGGAAATCATAAAGCTTGTGAATCTGGCTTATGTCCTTGTACGCGAGGCCTGCGTTCTGGGCATCTACCCCTTTCAGCATTTCCTGATACAGTCTGTCCTCTTTGCTGAGGCTGTCCGCGTGGGCTTCACCGTGGGGTGTGTGATGCCATATGTGCATAACGAGTATGAACACTATATAAGTGGAGTACACAAGGAAAGCTATCCCTGCCAGGCAGTATAAATATCTTACAAAAGCGGGTCTCTGCTTACTCATGGTGAGAACCTCCCCTGTTGTATTTGCCGCCGGTGGTGCTTTCCTTCATAAATTCGATCTGCTCTCTTATGAGCTCTATTTTTTCCTGATTGGTAAGCATTTCAGCTTCCCTCTCCTTATCAAGGTCAAGAAGACGTGAAGGGTCTTTCTCCACTATGCGGTTTATCCTCGCCCACTCCATGTAGTACTCATGCTTCATGAGATGCTCAGGCAGATAGCCTGTCATGAACAGAGGCGACATGGGGAACTTGTCGTAGTTAACGTGAGCGTTGTACATGTGCCATATGAAGATAACGCTGACAGCAAGCATAGCCTCGTCAGAGTGGGCAATGTAGCTGATGTTCACCGCCCAGCCGGGGAGGAATGTTGTAGCCCATACGGGGAACCACAGGAAAAGACCCGTGAGGCCGAGAACGGGAATACCCCAGAACACCGCCCAGTAGTCAAACTTTTCTCTCCAGTGGAATCTCTCGTGCTTGGGCATATCATCGCTTATGAAGAGAGCGTATTTTATGAACGCCGCTATATCCTGCGCATCCTTCTTACGGGGGCACATGGGTGAGTAGTAGATAAAATTGCCGAACTCGCCCCATGAGAAGGTTCCGGTTTTTTTAGCCGGTATGATGTAGTTTACTGCCATGTTCTTAAACAGGTAGTACCAGTGGTAGAAGAACTGAGCCACCATGATAACACCGCACACCCTGTGGATGATCCTTGTGACGTGGAGCCCGCCGAACATTTCTATCATGGGTTTTGCCCATGGGTAGAAGTGGAACTTAAGCGGGAAGCCCGTAGCCACGAGGAGTATAAACGTGACCATGATAAACAGGTGCTGAACTCTCTGGTTCTGAGTGAGTTTCAGGTAGTGTTTTTCGCCGTTTTTTATTTTAACTAATGGTAATCCTTTCATTTCTGTCACCCCCGCTCTTAACCGTTTTTCTTACGTCTGAAACTCAGTTTCGGGAACATTATCCTGATGAGTTCGAGAATCATAAGACCCTGAAGCATGAAGAACACGCCGAGGGTAAGTACGGTGAAAGCAAGAGCCACCCAGAACTCAATGGGGTAGAGGTCTTTATCGATCACAACGTGCATTCTGATCAGACCGAACTCCCTAGTGGTGTTCGCGTGGCATCCTTCACCCTCACAGGACTTGTACCTGTTTTCCACATAAGTGGCGCTGTCGGGGCTTTTATGGCTGAGTATCTTGTGAACGGACTGTCCGTCTCTCACGTGGCAGTCGATACAAGTGGGCGCATTTTCCATACCGAACTCAACCGCCTTTCCGTGGAAGGTGTCAAGATAGGTGCTGGCTGCGTTTTTCAGCTTGTGTTTTTCCGCCATGTCGTCCCTTGAGTGGCACTTGCTGCATGTTTTAACAACATCCTCGCTGGCGGAGAGGTTTTTGATTCTGTGGGTTACGTGGTTGAAATAGTATTTGTAAGAAGGATCCTGATCGTGGCAGACACTGCATTTCTGGAAGATTTTGTCCTGACTTCTGGCATCGTGCACATCTCTTACATCGTCAGTTATGAAACGGTAAGTGGGGTTGCTGTGACAGTCGGTACAGGTGGGGAAATCCTCTGCAATGCGGGCATTCACGTGTTCGTTATCAACATTGTGAATGCTGCCTTTGAGCTCTTCCACGATTTTTTTGTGAGAGAAGGGTTTGGCCGAATCACCCATTGTTATGTGGCATTCGGTTGCACAGTCTACGATTTTGGCTTCTTTGTGAGGTATTTCCTTAATGTCCGTGTGACATCCCGTACACTTGACCTTTGTGTGTACGGAGTGGGCATACCTGTCGGAATCCACGTAGAACTGTCTTAAATATCCTTCGTCGCTGACCCTGCTGAGACCGGGATACTTGTGACACATCATGCAGTTTTCATCGTCCGGAACCATGGACGCAGCATGTGCGGAAAGCGTGCCGAACAGAATGCCGACAGCCATGATGGTAAATAAGAAAAATATTCTCATCATCCACTCCAGTTTTTTTAAATAAAAGAAATTAAAACAGAAGGTTATATTTCCTAGTTTCCATCTAGACTAAAAGATCTAATCAGTGTTGTCAATAAAGATACTGCGTTCTGGAAATGATATGCCGAAATTATTAAAAATACAAAAATCCGCATATTCATAAGTATTTCAATGATTAGCAAACATATGTTATCACAGGGTTTGGAGCATTGGTAATTTTAGGGTAAAGAGCAGGAACAGCGTTATAAAAAACACGGTTTTACTTGAGCTTTACCGCTGTTTCCGGGCACATTTCGATAGACATAGCTATATTATTGATACAAAAGATAATAATAATATTTATTTACTAGGTTTTCTGTTTTGCTGAAAAGTCTTATTGAAAATCAGTAAGATTAAGAGCGGAGTAACTCACGGAAGATATTCCACGGATAAAAGGACGGTATATCCGCAGTGACCGAGATCTCACTTCCCAGCGTGGGGTGTATAAAACTCATCTCCCGGTGGTGAAGGGCTATTGATTCATTTTCAGGTTTCAGTCTGCTGCCGTATTTCGTATCACAGGCTACCGGACAGCCTATAAAGCCGAGCTGAGCGCGGATCTGGTGGTATCTTCCTGTTTCAAGGCGTATCCTGAGAAGTGAAAATCCGTTCATTTTTGCGATACGCTCATATTCAAGGACTGCGATCTTGGAGTCCTTGTGCGGATTCGGGGTTATCTTTGCCTTAAAATCACCGTGTGAATGGTGATGGACAAGGGTTCCGCTCTCCTGAGGAGGGTTGCCCTGAATAACGGCAAGATAAATCTTCTCAGCTTTTTTCTCCCTCAAGGAAGCATTCAGACGGGAAAGAGCCTTGTCGGTTCTGGCAAACAGAACAGCACCGCTCACAGGTCTGTCCAGCCTGTGGACAGTATGGAGAAACACATTACCCGGCTTATTGAACTCCCTGCGCACCCACTCGCGGGCATGCTCCTCAAGACTGTCCTTATGCTCGTTTGACACCTGTGTGCTCAGCCCTGCCGGTTTATTAACCGCCAGAAGATGGTTGTCGCTGTATAAAATATCTAATTTCATTTTTATGCCCTGTCCGCTTCTTTTATTTATAAATTGCTCTCAGGAGGATATTGCTCCCGCAGATGGTTGGTAAATAATGTTTTTCGCTCATTCCGGACACAGTGCCGGCACAGCCGGAAGCTTATCCCCGCTTCCATGCGGCGAAATAGCCGGCGGGTATGGGCAGCGGGCTTTCGCCTCTGTCCAGAGTGAGCTCTCTTGTTTCGATCTCGCCGCCCTTGCCTCTCATCGCCTGAGTGAGGATATTCTTAAGCGTAAGCGGAGTGTAGCCCGGAGTATGGCATGTGAGTATTATAAACGAAGGATTATCGTTCATCACGCTGCGGCAGAGTTTTATTATTTCAGGCAGATGAGTGTCTATCTTGAATACCTCGCCCTTACTGCCTCTGCCGAAGCTGGGCGGATCGAGTATTATGCCGTCGTATCTTGAGCCGCGTTTTTCCTCACGCTTAAGGTACTTGATCACATCATCGGTGATCCATTTGACTTTTGCAGGATCCAGTTCGTTGAGAATTATGTTCCTCTTCGCGAGGTCATTTATCTTCTGTGAAGCGTCAACATGGGTCACTTCCGCTCCGGCCTTGCATGCAGCGAGGGTTGCCGCGCCGGAGTAAGAGAAAAGGTTCAGCACACGGAGTTTCCTGTCTGCATTTTTTATAAGCTCGGCCATGAAGCCCCATGAATACCTATGTTCGGGGAACACTCCGAGATGACCGAAGTCTGTGGGGCTGATGTAAAACTTCAGCCCGTCTATCTCTATCACCCATTCTCTGGGCAGTGTTTTTCTGTATGACCAGCTGTTCCCCCCTTCTCTGGAAAATATTGCGTGAACGTTTTTCCATTCGTTTTCCGAAACGGATTTGTTCCACACTGCCTGAGCGCAGGGTCTGTCCAGTATAAAGCTGCCGACTTTTTCCAGCTTTCTTCCGCTTCCGCTGTCCAGAACTGAATAGGTTCCTGAGGGGTTCATAAACTCTCTCCTTTTGAAAATCCGATGATCCGCTGAATCTACCAGAAACGGCGGGGAAGGCAACAGATAAAAAAGAAAAGCCAGAGCGCGGGAAGAGTTCCTTTGAGTTTGATTCAATATTTATTTAAACTTTTACTTCTACTTTACTCCAAGACAGTTAATATATGACAGTGTGGGGTTTTATGCTCAAAAAAGAGCATGTTAGGGTGTGTGAACCAATGTAAAAATTGTATAGGCATTATTTTTCTAGTGCAATTATTACGCAAGTGCCTATATTCCCTATTGGTTTTATCTGAGATAAAAGAGGTCGCAATAAGATGAGATTGCTGTTGATTGAAGACGATTCGGATCTTGCGGAAAACGTAATCGACTATTTTGAAATGCAGGGCTGGAGTGTGGACTACGCCATTACAGGTGAGGCGGGTCTGCAGTTTGCACAGGAGAACCATTATGATGCCCTTGTGCTTGACATCAACCTTCCCGGCATTAACGGTTTTGAAGTATGCAGGCTGCTGAGACAGAAACTGAGGCTGAACATGCCCGTAATTATGCTGACGGCCAGAACCATGCTTAACGATAAGCTGGACGGTTTTGAATCAGGTACGGACGATTACCTGCCGAAGCCTTTTGAGCTTGCTGAGCTCAAGGTGCGTCTGGAAGCTGCGGTGAGAAGGACAAAGCACAGCGTCGCAGAGGTTTTTGAAGTGGGCGGGCTCAGCCTTGACCCTGAAAACGGATGCGTTATGCGCAGCGGGAAAATAATAGATCTTCCCGGAGTCTGTTTCACCATCCTTCGCAAACTGATGGAGGCTCACCCCGGCATAGTTTCCAAAGAGGAACTGGAATACGCCATATGGAAGGATCAGCCGCCGCAGACAAATGCCCTCAAAGCGCATTTTTACACGCTGCGCCAGCTTGTGGATAAGCCTTTTGAGAAAGAACTTCTCCATACAGTGAGGGGAAGAGGATATAAGATAGCCGAAGAAACTCCATATGAGCCTGATGCGGTTTAAAACCGGCCTAAGAAGCAGAATAATTCTTGTCTTCATAGGCACAAGCCTTCTTCTCGGTTCGCTCATAGTTTTCGGGGTTATATTTTCCACCCAGCTAAGCGAAACCAGATCAAAGCAGAGGACGATAAAAATGGAGGCGGAGTATTATCTCCGCAGCCATATGTCCACCTTTGCTGCCCCTACCTCTAACTCATTTTTTATGCCGAAGCCGTCTTCACCGTTCATAAATGTTTACTACGGTGAAGAACTTCTGCCGGAGTGGGCAAAAAAGGATCTGACCAAACTGCCTGAGGGAGAATATTCAAGAACCAGCAACCAGCAGAAATATCACATTATCATAAGAAATCTGCCTGACGGCGAAAGATTCTACATGCTGTATAATGTTACCAGACTGGATGCCAGCAGGGAATCGCTGAGCTCTCTCCGGGTTACTATACTTGGTGTGCTTATGCCCATCATGGTTTTCGGCTTTGTGATGGGGCTGATAACGGCGCACAAGGTCATCAACCCTGTGGTCACTCTGGCTGATTACATAAAAGAGCGCGGTACGGGCTCACCGCTGCCGGATGATTTTGTGAGCAGTTACAGGGATGATGAGATAGGCTTTCTCGCTGCCACCCTGAAAAACACTCTGGACGATCTCCACGCCTCCGTAGCCAGAGAGGCGGCATTCGCAAGGGATGCATCGCACGAACTGCGGACACCTGTGGCCACAATCAAAGGCGCACTGGAACTGCTGGAACAGACCGGGGCTACCGAGGATGAAAAAATCGCCCGTATAGTGGGGCGCGTGGAACGAGCCACTGCCAAAATGGAGCATCTGATCAAATCCTTCCTCTGGCTTTCCAGATACGAAACCATAGGGGAGTTTGACTTTGAGGAAACAGACACCCTGACAGTCGTGAATGAGACTGTTCAGGAGCATATGTATCTTATAGCAGGAAAACCTGTTAAAGTTGAAGTAGAGGAGCTTTACCCCCAGAAGCTTCCTGTCGCCCCGCAGGTGATGAACATACTTGTTTCCAACCTGCTGCGAAACGCATTCACCTACACCCAGACAGGCAAGGTGACTGTGATTATAAGAGAAAAGTGTCTCTCAGTGAAGGATACGGGCATGGGCATAAGCAGCGCCCAGCTTAACCTGCTGAGAAAAAACTCAGGAAAATATCACGCGGAAGGCTTCGGCTTCGGTGTCGCCATAGTCAGGCGTCTCTGTTTCAGTCTCGGCTGGAGCTTCCTGATTGAATCTGAAAAGGACAAGGGTACAACCGTCACGCTTTGCTACAACTTAAAAGAAGACTGCGGCTGCGATACCAAGGTTGCCGCTGAAAATGAAGCGTGACGCAATGCGTTATTATTACGAGGTTATTGTTTTATGAACGGTTTTGACGGAATAAGCAGAAGAGACCTTCTGAAAATGGGTCTTTTTTCTTCCGCCTTAATGCTGAGCGGATCTTACAATGAGCTGTTTGCAATGACAGATAAGTCCGCTGCCGTGAAAATTCCTCACGCCACACACTTCGGCGCGCTTAAGGCTGTTGTCTCAGGCGGCAGATTCATGGGGGCGGAACCTCATGAAGATGATTACGCGCCTACCTCCATGCTTTACAGCCTGCCGGAATACGTGCACTCGCAGAACAGAATAAAATACCCCTGCGTCAGGAAAAGCTTTCTCGCCGGACAGAGAAACACAGCACTGAGAGGCTGCGAGGAATTTGTCAGGGTCGACTGGAAAACTGCCCTCGATCTTGTGGCTAAAATACTGAAAGATGTAAAAAACAATAACGGTAACGAATCCATATACCGCCCTTCTTTCGCCGGGTGGTCACACCCCGGAGTCATAGGCAGACCGGACATACTTCAGGGAAGGTTTCTGGGGCTTTTCGGCGGATTTACCGATACAATAGGCGATTACTCCGCCGGAGCCGCAACCCATATCCTGCCCCATGTCATGGGCGGGCTGGAAATATACAGCTATCAGACCACTTATGAAATGATAGCAAAACACACCAAAACCATGGTGCTCTGGGGCTCTGACCCGTTCAAGACTTTCCGCATAAGCTACTCTGTGCCCGATCATTCCAGAATTGAGTGGTTTGTTAATATGAAAAACTCCGGAATGAAGTTCATCAGCATAGACCCCGTGTACACCGAAACAGCTAAGTTTATGGATGCAGAATGGATTCCCATAAAACCGAACACCGATGTGGCGATGATAATGGCGATCTGCTTTGAGCTGCTCCTTAACGGCGAATATGACAGCTCGTTCATGGATAAATATACCGTGGGCTTCGATATTTTCAAAAACTACCTCACGGGCAAAAGTGACGGAGTGCGCAAAAGCCCTGAGTGGGCAGAAAAAATATGCGGCATAAGCTCCGGAACCATAAGAAGACTTGCTACCGAATTCCGGAAAACAGGTACTCTGCTGAACAGCCACTACGGATGCCAGCGCGCGGACAACGGCGAGCAGTTCCACTGGGCGCTCATCACCCTTGCATGCATGCTCGGACAGGTGGGAACACCCGGAGGCGGCTACCAGTTCGGCAACGGCGGGCTAGCATACTCCGGCAAGGTAATGCCGCGCAGAATGTCTCAGGGGCGCAACTCCGCCAGAACCGTGATACCCGCGTCCAGAATAGGCGAAATGCTGCTCAACCCCGGCAGAACCATAGACTTCAACGGCAACAAGATCACCTACCCCAAGATCTCCCTGCTGCATAATATGGGCTCAAATATCATCACCCAGCACCCCAATACCAATGAACTGCTGGAAGGGATGCGCGGAGTGGAGAACATAATTACCCATGAAATAGTATGGAACGCCACGGCTAAATATGCGGACATAGTTCTGCCCGTTACCTCCACTTTTGAACGAAATGACATAACCTACGGAGACCCCTATTCCAATACGCATATATGGGCAATGAAACAGGTTGTTCCCCCTCTTTTCGAATCCAGAGACGACTACTGGATACTCACTGAGCTTTCCAAACGCCTCGGTTTTGAAAAGGATTTCACCGAAGGACGCAGCCAGATGGACTGGATACGCTGGAGCTATTCAAACGTGGAAACAAATGTTCCTTTTGAGCAGTTCTGGAGACAGGGTTCGATAGAGTTCAAAGTGCCTTCAAAAAATAAAAACTTTGTCAGGCTTGCGGATTTCCGCAAAAACCCTCAGACTTCGCCGCTGTTCACTCCATCGGGCAAGATAGAGATCTTCTCCGAAAAAGTTGCCAGCTTCGGCTATGACGACTGTCCGGGGCATCCCACATGGATCGAACCCAAGGAATGGCTTGGGGCTGATCTGGCAAAAAGGCATAAGTATCACCTTCTTTCCATACACCCTAAACACAGGCTGCACTCGCAGATGGATAACATTTCCCTTAAAGAGCAGTACAAGGTGAAGGGGCGTGAGCCGATTGTCATTAACCCTGATGATGCCCGTGAGCTTGGAATAAGGGAGGGCGACCTCGTTGAAGTATATAATGACAGGGGCTCGATAATCTGCGGAGCACAGGTGAGCGCCACACTGAGAAGGTTCGTTGTCAGGGTTGACGAGGGGGCATGGTACTCCCCGGAGGAGCCCTGCGGTGTCGGAGCGCGATGTGTCAGCGGCAATGTGAACGTTCTCACACCGTCCAGACCGACATCAAAACTGGCTCAGGCATGTGCCGCTCACAGCTGTCTTGTGTCATTAAGAAAATTTCAGGGAAAGATAAAAAATAACGAGGCGTACAAAAATCCGGTTGTAATAACGGAAGAATAATATTAAGTAATAAAGATGAACAAAGCCATCACTGTCAGTTATACATTTTTACTACTTCTCTTCTGCCTGCTGAGTGCCTCTGCCTCTGAAAAGGGCTGGCTCAATAAAAACGTTGAACTCACTGATGATAAAGGAAAAAAAACCGTCCTTCTGCAATTTGGTTCACCCATCGAAGACAGCAGGCTCACTGCATGGATGAGAAAAGGGGATAAAACCCTGTACTCTGAAGAAGGCAGAATGACCTACGGAATACTTTACGAATCCTCAGCGGCTGTTGAAACAGGCAGCACTAGCCACGGAATGCGTGAAGTTATGATCAAGGGCTATATAAAAAGCGAGTACATATCCCCCAGCCTCGCCTCAGCTTTGAGAGAGTATGAGGATATGTACTACGAAATATGCAGCTCCTGCCACTCCGCCATTAACCACAGAAGGTTCAGTGTTGAACAGTGGGCGGGTATAATGAGCTCAATGAAGACCCACGCAAAAATATCTGACAATGATTCCGCAGGTCTTTACAGATACATAAAACTGATTATCACCGAATAAACTTCATCTTTCTCCTATTTTTCTCTTTTTATCGAATTATACACCCGTCCTCTTTACCTACTGTTTACCCCTGTCATGTTAGAAATATCACAATTCATTCAGAACATGATCTGTTACAGCGGCGGCTCCCCGGCCGCCAGACGAGGAGGAAGATTATGTCAGTTTTCCAACAGGAAAAATTTAAAGATTTAATGAGTGTTACCAGACGTTCATTCCTTAAGTGGAGTGCCGTGCTCGGTACTGCTGCAACGCTTGGTTGCGGAAGCTCAAGCAGCAGCGATGACAAAAATGACGGCCCCAGTGCTCCGTCTTTCGACAAGGAAGTATGGAACGGCTGCAACGTTAACTGCGGAAGCCATTGTCCCCTGAAACTTCACGTTAAAGACGGTGTTGTTGTGCGCGTAAGCACAGACAATGAAAATCCCGACGAATACGGCGACTACGGCGCAGGATTCCAGTTCCGTGCCTGTGTACGCGGACGTTCAATCCGTCAGAGACTTTACAACCCTGACAGGGTGAAATACCCCATGAAAAGAGTTGCAGGCTCTGTTAGGGGTGAAGGCAAGTATGAAAGGATCTCATGGGAGCAGGCGATAAATGAAATATCCGCCAAAATGCTTCAGGTTAAAAGCAACTACGGTCCTGGTTCGTTCTATATTCAGTACGCAACAGGCACTATAGATGCCTCATTTGCCAAATCATGGACACCTGCTGCAAGCCCCATCGCAAGGCTTCATAACCTCTGGGGCGGCTGGCTCAACCATTACGGCAACTATTCAACACCCCAGATAGGGCCGTACCTTCCCATGCTGCTCGGCGGTTCCAACCAGAACACCATTACGGATGCTGTTAACAGCAACCTTGTGGTTCTCTGGGGAAATAACCCCGCAAACACCCGCATGGGTTCAGGCGCACATTACACATATCACCTTCAGAAGGCTAAGGAGAAAAACCCTAACCTGAAATTCATCTCAATCGACCCGCACTACAACGATACGGCGATTGCGCTTGAAGCTGACTGGATAAGCATAAGACCCGGAACAGACACTGCGCTTGTTGCCGGAATGGCTTACTATCTGCTTGATGAAGGCCTTCTTGATGAAACATGGATCAATGCGCACTGCGTAGGCTGGGACGAAGCTTCAATGGTTGGAATAGTCGAGGCAACAGGTACTGCTGACGGAGCTCCCGAAGGAACTGAACCTGCTGTTCCCGCAAACAGTTCATACAAATCATACCTGCTCGGACTGGGTGCTGATACTACCCCAAAAACTCCTGAGTGGGCATCTGAAATAACAGGTATTCCCGTTGCAATTATCAAATCTTTCGCGAAAAGACTGATAAATGAAAAGCCCGCGATGATCATTCAGGGCTGGGGACCCCAGAGGCATTACCTCGGCGGAAACAACTGCCGTGCAATCAGCCTTATGGCAATCCTCACAAAAAACATCGGTATTCAGGGCGGCGGTTCCGGCGCACGTGAAAGCGGCGCATCAGTGAGCCTCAGCTTCAGGGCGTGGTCAACCACATTCCCCTCAAACCCTGTTAAATATACTGTTTCACACTACACATGGTATCAGGCTATACTTGATCATACATCAATGACACGCAGAACATGGGGAGTAAAAGGTCTGGCAACTGCCGATACACCTCTGCCTCTCCCCATTAAGTTCATATGGAACTATGCGGGCAACTGTATGACCAACCAGCACGGCGATATTAATGAAACGATGAAGATGTACAAAGATGAGTCAAAATGCGAATGCATCGTGACAATCGAAAACAGCTTCACTCCTTCTGCGCTTGTGTCAGACTACATTCTCCCCGACTGTACAAACTGGGAGCAGAACGACGTAACCACAAACTCAGGCGGTAACTCCGCTATCATGGTATTCGATACCAAAGCGGTTGAGCCTCTCTTTGAGTGCAAAACTATTTATGAAATGCTTACTCTTATCGCTGATAAAATCGGCATAAAAGAGCAGTTTACCGAAGGCAGAACACAGGACGAATGGCTTGAGTTCCTCTTCAATGAAACTCTGAGAGTCAGCGGCGATCAGGGTGTGTTCACTGCTGAAAACGGTCTTGACACATATGCCAAGGCAAAAGCTGTCGGTCTGGTAAGAAAGGTTGTTCCCACTGCCACTCCCTCAGTTGCGTTCAAAGCATTCGTGGATGACCCGGTAACTAACAAGGTTTCCACACCTTCCGGCAAATTCGAGATCTTCTCAAAAAGGCTGTATAACCTCAGCCACCAGTGGGTTCTTCCCGGAGACGGTCTGGACAGAATATGTGCTATTCCTGAATTCCATGCCACTCAGGACGGATATACACACTCTAAAAGAGATGAATATCCCTTCCAGGTTGTGGGTCACCACTACAAACAAAGAACACACTCGACCTACTACAACACTTCATGGAACAGGGAAGCCAACCCCCAGACTGCGTGGATCAACTCCGGCGATGCTGCTAATCTCGGAATCCGCCACGGAGACACTGTGGAGATCTGGAACGACAGAGGCAAGGTAAGAGTGAAAGCGAAAGTTACTCCGAGAATTATGCCCGGCGTTATAGCTCTTCCCCAGGGTGCATGGTACAACCCCGGCGGCAAGTGGTTTAACAGCAAGATCGAGCATACGGGCAGCATAACCGCTGCTGAAGTTGGCAACACAAGCGTTGTTGACCACGGCGGATGCAATAACGTTCTGACAAGCCTGCGTCCTGAAGCTTACTCAAAAGGCAACTGTCAGCACAGCGTTCTCGCTAATGTCAGGAAAGTCGGCTAAGAGGGAGGCTCAAAATGGCTAAACAATACGGTTTCTATGTAGATACAAAGCACTGTACAGGGTGCAAGGCATGTATGAATGCCTGTAAGGACAGACAGAATCTTCCTGAAGGAACAAAGTTCAGAAAGGTTTACGAATTTGCGGGCGGAAGCTGGCAGAATGCGGACACAGATGCTTACAAGCCTGATGTGTTTGCTTTCTATGCTTCAATGGCCTGCAACCAGTGCGATGCTCCCGCATGCCTTGAAATCTGCCCCGGCAAGGTTTACAGCAAGCGTGAAAGCGACGGCGTGGTTACTTTTAACCCCTCCACATGCATTTCATGCTTCGCATGCAGAGAGGTATGCCCCTACACCGCACCTTCATACAACTATGAAAAAGGGCATATGACAAAATGCGTTATGTGCACAGATGAAGGTTCGGCTGACGGAGTACCTGCTCCCGCCTGCGTTAAAGCATGCCCTTCAAGAGCTATAGATTTCGGTGAGATCGGCGCTCTTAAAGCGAAATACGGCAGCCTTCAGTCCATAAGCCCGTTCCCTGCAACCACAAAACCGAACATAGTGTTCAAAGCTCACAAAGACGCTGACGGCGGAGTAAAGGCCGTTAACATCGAAGAAGTTTAAATAAACATACGGAGAGGGGGCAACCCCTCTCCTCTTTAAACCGCATAGCGGTTTTTTCATTTGGAAGGAGAAGTTAATGGATAAGCTGCTTAATAAAAACTGCGAAAAGGTTTATCAGGATCTTCTGGGGGTTACAATCTCTCACAGTTTTATGAATAAAGTGTTTGTAGAAGCACCCACAAAAGATTTCATCGAAAACCTTAAAGTTACGCACATTCTGGAAAATGACTGGCCCATGTGCGAAAGTCTTGAGTCTGTCACGGGGCTCGGTCTGATGAAAAAATATCTTTCAGGCTATACGGAAAGCAGCTTCGGAGAACTCACTGACAATTACAATGTGCTGTTTATAGGCCCCGGTCCGCTCCTTGCGGCTCCGTGGGAATCTGTTTACACAGAGCCTGACAAAACCCTTTTCGGTAAATCCACACTGAATGTAAGGGAAATGTACAGAAAAAACGGCTTGCAGATAAACAAACTGCACAAAGAACCTGATGATCACATCGCATACGAATGCGCATATATGAATTTCCTTTCTCTCAAAGCACTTGAAGCTTTTGAGAAAGATGAAAAAGAGAAATGCTGTGAGCTTGTGGAGGACATGCGTCTTTTCTATGGCCTGCATATGAAAAAGTGGGTTGTTGAGTTTGCCGACAAAGTGATCGAAAACTCTGTTACCGACTTCTATAAAGGAGCCGGATGGCTGCTTAAGGGCATGATCAAAGAAACCTCAGCCCTGCTTAATAACATGGATAATTAACCAAGACCCCTGTTGGTACCATTAACATATATTTCCAGGAAACGGGCACGCCTGACCAGCGTGCCCTTTCTAATTTATAATAAAAATTTACCCTCCATGGAAATTTTTACACACGCTCGCGCCGAACTCCGTTCGTCTTCGCTCGCACGGCGCAACTCCATCCGTGGAGTTGTTCAGGCTGTCTTTGCTGCTCTGGCTCCGCTTGCGTTCCTCGCATTCGCTGCGGTACGCGCTCCGCAGACACATCCGTGTGTCTGGTTAATAACAGCACACACTATGAATCTTCCTTGCATTAAGACAGAGAAATCCCCCTCCGGTCCCCCTTTACAAAGGGGGAAGCTATTGCTGATAAAGAAAAATACCTCTCTTTAATAAAGAGGGGCTAGGGGAGATTTACAAAACAAACTGTATATTTCTTCCATAGGTTAGCGAGGAACAATAACTGCGGAACATCTTAAGGTATTCCGAGGATTGAGATTCTTAATTTCCTTCAGATTGACAGTGAATTGCGTTGCTGCAAGCTACCACACGGAAGCGGCATATCAAAAGTCTATGACTATCTCACAGCAGCGGTTGAAGTAATCTGCCGCTCCGACTTAACTGTAAAAAATTGTCATCCTTGAAATTTTTTACACACGCTCGCGCCGAACTGCGTTCGTCTCCGCTCGCACGGCGCGCTCCCAATCCTTGGGAGCACGGAAGCGGCATATCAAAAGTCTATGACTATCTCACAGCAGCGGTTGAAGTAATCTGCCGCTTCCTTGTACATATCCTTTTCATAGTAGATTTTGGCGAGGGCGTAGTAGACGCGCTCCTTGCGCGGGTAAATATCCTTTACTGATTCAAGCTCCGTGAGGGCGGTATCATACTGCTTTGTCTGCATATAAGCATAACCGAGAAGGAATCTGACCTCCGGAACCGTATTGCTGATCCCTTGCAGCACCTCAAGAGCCTGCGGGTATTGCTTAAGCATAAAGTAGGCTTCCGCCAGTCTGGTCTTTTCAGTATCACTCAAAGCAGCGGGGTCAATCTCAGCGAGGCGCTTGCGGGCATCCTCAGTCTGCCCGCTTTTTATCATGTTTTTTGCGAAGTTTATCTCAGGCAGACGGCTGACAGTTTTATCAACCCCCTGAACATTAGTCATTTTCTGATAATCCGCCTCGGAGATTTTGCCCTGTTTAAGCTCTATGAACTTCTCAAGCTTGGCTCTGTACTGCCCTTCAAAGCCTATTCCGTGGATAATTTTGTTATCCCCGTCAAGAACGAGGGTCACAGGCAGGGTAAATATCCCCCATGTGTCGGTCATTTTAGCTGTGTCTGCGGCGTATATAACGTTCTTTGCCGGTTTCAGCGTTTCATTAACGCCAAGTTCCACCGCAACGCATACAATATCGCTTTTTTCGCAGAACTGCTTAAACTCCTCAAAGGTGTTTTTGCTGAGCCTCTTATCCCCTTTCCAAAGGAGAAGAGCCTTGAGAGGCGCTTTATCCTCTTTATCGGTATAAGCTCCCGCGGAATAGGTGAATTTTTTCATTTCCACCCTGTCCCCCTCTTTCAGTTCTTTCAGAGGAAAGGCAAATGCGGCGAAGCTCATAAAAACTGCGGCAAGCGCAAGCGCGGTTTTCTTCATAAAATCTCCTTAGGGATTCTGAAACTCTTTAACCCTGTCGTATGTTTTAGGTTTATGGCAGCCGACCACGCAGGTTCCTCCGTTGTCGGTGCGGGTAAATTTAACAGGAAGCTCCCATCCGCCGGAACCGAAGGGAACAGTGTTCCTCACATGAAGCGGCTGGTTAGATGCGTGAACCTCGTGGCATGCCTTGCAGCTTCTGCCTTTACCGGGGATCATAACATGCAGGTAATGCAGGTTCTGTTCGCCGTTGCGGAAGCCTGTTCCGTCTGTCGTGGCTGATTCGAGGTTGCCTGTGTCGTGGCATTCGTAGCAGAGTTTATACATTCCGTCCGTGTACTGGTTGTAAAATGTTTTGGGGAAATGCTCATAGAGAATGAAAGGGTTGCCGGAGCCGTGCACATTATGGCAGGCGTTGCAGCCGTCAGACTCGACAGGAGCATGAACATATTCGGAACCTGTTATAATTTTGCCCAGATTCTGGTGGCACTCAAAGCAGATCTGCTTGGTGTCCGAACGGAGAAGCTGACCAAAGTCCGATGCGTGGGGGTTGTGGCATTCGCCGCAGCTTCCTTCCTCCACAGGCTTATGTTTGAACTGCGCTGTGAGTATATTCTCCTTAAACGCAGGATCCATATCGCCGTGGCAGGTGAGGCAGAGAGTCTTTTCGTCTGCCGCTTTCAGGTGGAATTTCGCATCAGAGTTATGCGGATCATGGCACTGGGTGCAGTCATCTGCAACAGGAGCGTGAACGCTCACTTTTGAGAGGTCTGCCTTCTTATCCGAGTGGCACACGAAGCAGAGTTCATCCTTGGCTGCCTTAAGCTGATACTGGTGATCGGATGAGTGCGGATCGTGGCATGAGGCGCACTCCCCTGCCCCGACGGGGCCATGCAGGAACTTTTTGCTCATTTTATCATTTTCATGGCACTGAAAGCATGTTTCCGATTCAGTTGCCGTAATCAGCAGATATTTGTTAGTTCCGCCGTGGGGGTTGTGACAGGCTGTGCAGTCTCCGCCCTCGACCGGAGCATGAACAAACTTTTTCCCGCCCTTTTCATCGTGGCAGACAAGGCATACAGGGCCGTCCTCTGCGGGGGATGAAAACTCCTTAAACTGCGCCGGCTTGCTTATATGCTGCTCATAATCGTCCATAATGTGGCATGTGGTACATTCATCAGCCTCGACCGGGGCATGAAGAACCTCATATTTTTTGATGTCAGCGTGGCATTGGGCGGTGACGCATGTTTCCGCATTTGCCTGAAAAACGGAAATACAGACAATCCCCGCAAGCAATAATAACTTTTTAATCACTGTTGACCTCCTGCTCGTCCCTCTTAAGCATATATCTCTTCCTAAATTTCACCGAACATCATAATGTGATAACCATATAAAATCAACGTTCTAATTAAACAATACCCCATATTTGAATGGCCGTCTATATTACTGGCGTTATGAGTGTTTGTCAGAAACAAACACTCAGCCCTTCTTGATTTATCCATTTAATGTTAAAGAGTTCCGCCCTCTCCTCTTACCGGAAAGATGAGCGGTCTCATTTTTAAAAACAGTTTATGAACATGCTTTTTATTAAGCTTTATTCATTCAAGTTATTTCTGTTTATAGTTTTTCTGCTATAATTAAATTACGGAGGGCAGGACATGGCACATCTAACAGCAAGAAACGGCTTCCGGGAGCTGGCCGAACGGCTGAACCGCTTTCCTCAGGGAGCGCCTCTGAGCGAGAATCTTTTCAAAATCCTTTCAGTCCTCATGAGTGAAGAGGATGCACGCCATCTGGCACAGATACCCATTAAGCCGTTTACCGCAAAGCAGGCGGCAGAAATCTGGAAAATATCCGAAACCGAAGCCCGGAAAAAGCTGGATTCATATGCCGACAAAGTTCTCATACTCGATATGGAAACTGACGGGCAGACTCACTATGTTCTCCCTCCGCCCATGGCAGGTTTCTTCGAATTTTCCATGATGCGCACAAGGGGCGACATAGATCAGAAATACCTCAGTGAGCTTTTTTATCAGTATATTACAGTTGAAGAGGACTTCATAAAGGCTCTGTTTGTACGCGGCGAAACCCAGCTTGGGCGTGTATTTGTAAACGAAGGGGCACTGGCTGAAGAGAACAGCATGCACATACTGGACTATGAGAAGGCCAGCGAAGTTATAAAAACCGCGAAGCATATGGGAATCAGCATGTGCTACTGCCGCCATAAGAAAGAGCATCTCGGCACGGCATGCGATGCACCGATGGACATCTGCATGACCTTCGGCACAGTCGCAGATTCCCTCATCCGCCACGGATATGCCCGCAGAGTAGACGACAGAGAGGGGCTGGATCTTCTTCAACAGGCTTACGAAAGCAACCTTGTTCAGTTCGGGGAAAATGTTAAGAAAGAGGTCAGCTTCATCTGCAACTGCTGCGGATGCTGCTGCGAAGCGATGATAGCTGCCCGCAGGTTCGGAATAATGAACCCTGTGCACACCTCAAACTATATTCCTGAAATAAAGGAAGAAGCCTGTACAGGCTGCGGCAGATGCGCAGAGGTCTGCCCTGTGGAGGCTATCGGAATGGTCTCCGCGAATGACCCGCACAAACCGAGAAAAAAGAAGGCAAAGCTGGATAATGATCCCTGCCTCGGCTGCGGAGTGTGCGTACGGGTTTGTTCCGCTAAGGCAATCAGTATGGTGTACAGGGGAAAAAGGGTGATAACTCCGGAAAACTCGGTGCATAAAGCCGTGATGATGGCTATCGAACGCGGCGGACTTGAACACCTGATATTCGATAACCGCGCCCTTTTCTCACACAGGGCGATGGCCGCCGTCCTCGGCGCGATTCTCAAGCTCCCCCCTGTGAAGCAGGCGATGGCGAGCGAGCAGATCAAATCCCGCTATTTCGGCAGGCTTGCGGAAAAGATGAAGAGCGAAGGATGACAGTACAGAGAAGATATTACTGCTTTTACAATACCTTAATGCCGGACAATGCGGCAATCTCGTGGGTGTACTGACAAATATACTCATCAATATAGTCGCTCTCCCTGTTATGAAGTTTACCCACAGCCGGACAGGTCGGGCAGATGCTTTTTATTTTACATTCACCGCACCGCTTGTTCGGGGCTGCTTTTGTTTCTCTTAAATCCGCCAGCCGCTTCCACACGGAAGCAAAGCTTTCCTCTTTCAAAGATCCCGCCCGGTTTCTGTAAATAGAGCACATACTGAGATTAGCCTCGTTATCGATATGAAAGCTGTATTTACCGGCAGAGCAAGGAAACAGATAACCTTCCGTTTCAAAGGGAAGCCTGTTGTGAGAGTTACTTTCCCTGAGCTGTTCGCGCATAAGAGGGTCTTTCATCACCACAGAAGCCGCCTTGGCTGCAGGAACACGGTGACGGATGGAGCTGCAGTCACCGCTGAGAGCAGGATGAATTACTGCATCCATTCTGAAACCGAAACCGTTTTCTTTTGCCAACTGTTCGATTTTGTCTGTTTCTTCGATATTTTCGGTTAACAAGGGCGTTTTCAGCACAACACGGGATACAGTTTTAAGGCTGCGCAGCCCGCTGAGCAAGGTGTCAATATCCAGAGTATTTCCGGTGATGTTTTTCTGCGACTCTCCGGACAATGAGTATACAGATACTTCAATATTCTCCGGCGGAGCCTGCCTCAGCACACTGATTTTTTTGTCAGTCAGCATAGAACCATTGGTAAACAGGGAGAGCCTGAGCCCTATGCCGTGGGCATAGTTCCACATCTCATCAAAATATTGATGAATAAGCGGTTCTCCGCCTGTGACAAGCAGCCAGATACAGCCGCTTTGCCTTAACTGGTCTGCAATGCGCATGAAGAGAACAGGATCCATTGATGATTTTTCCTGATCTGCGTAACAATGGATACACCTGAAATTACATTCGGATGTAATTTCAATCTCTCCCTGTATCGGTACGTTTTTCTCTGCGGCATGAGTTAAAAGTATGTTCTCATACTCTCCGTCGGGGTACTCAATGGCATAAGTTTTTTTATCCATAACAGCCCGTCTTTAATATCTGTCAGCAGCAGCCGCCATGCCACGATCTGGTGATCGCTCTGTGGGTGAACGTACGCCCCTTTATATGAGGGCCGAAAGGAACCTCTTCATCTGTCTTTAAATCATATATATAGATTTTCGGGGGTCTGTAGCTTTCTCTTTCGCTTCTGGCAGCGGCGGTTTTCAGACCATCGAAAGAAAGCGGCACAGCATCGATCATCTCCAGATAAACAAGAGACTCAAGGAAAATCCTCACATCACGGATCACATCTTTCTGTGAAACATCGTATTTAAGCTCAACCTTTTCAACCAAATCCACCAAGGTAATTGCAGGTGTTGATTCAATTGTTTTCCAGATAAATGCCGCAACATTGTTGAATATCAAAACCTTGTCATCCCCCAAGGTGTCCAGTTTTACCACAATGTCGCCGACCTCATAGGAAACTGCCTTGTTTGTAATGTTTAACCGAGTCATAACTGCCTCCCTATTCTTCGTTTCAATGTGTTACCCTGCCTGGCCTGACTCCTGCCGATATACCGAACATGAATATGCCGGGCAAACTACACCTTATGTAATATATTAACATTAAATTCAGAGAAAAAAATGTTCTCACGAAAAAAGTATGACTTTATTTTGAATATAGGTGAAGAATCTCTGAGCAACAAATTAGGGTTTGACATCCGCTCTTAAATGTCCTATTTAATACTCGTCCGTGCAACTGACGCAGATTAAGGGGGATCACCTCCGGGAAGTACGGAACTATATGCTTAAAGTCGTGCGTCTGGGCTGTTCTTAGAACTGTTCGGGCGTTTTTTTATGCCCGTATGTATGGGAGGATTTTAATGCAGAATCTCAAAAACTTTGACCCCGCGATTTACGATCTCATCATCAAAGAAGAGCAGAGGCAGATAGACAAAATACGTCTTATAGCTTCCGAAAACTACGTTACCCGTGCCGTGCTTGAGGCTTCGGGAACCGTACTCACCAACAAGTACTCAGAAGGTTACCCCGGCAAACGTTACTATGAAGGCCAGCAGTTTATCGACCCCATCGAAGAACTCGCCATCGAAAGAGCGAAAGAGCTTTTCGGCGCCGATCACGCAAATGTTCAGCCCTACTCCGGTTCACCTGCCAACCTTGCAGTATACCTTGCCTTCGTAAAACCCGGCGACACAGTAATGGGTATGGCTCTCCCCCACGGCGGACACCTTACACACGGCTCCCCCGTAAGTATCACAGGTAAATATTTTAATATAGTTTCCTACGAACTCGATCAGGAAACGGGACTCCTCAACTACGATACAATCAGAAAGCTTGCCCTTGAAAGCAAACCCAAAATGATAATAGCCGGTCACTCCGCATACCCCCGCCAGCTTGACTTCAAAAAATTCCGTGAAATTGCGGACGAAGTCGGCGCTATCCTCTTTGTTGATATGGCGCACTTCGCAGGTCTCGTGGCAGCGGGCGCACACCCCAGCCCCGTTCCCTATGCGGATGTTGTCACCACAACCACCCATAAAACCCTCAGAGGGCCCAGAGGCGGCATGATCCTCTGTAAAGAGCAGCACAAAGCGGCTATCGACAAAGCCGTTTTCCCCGGAATACAGGGCGGGCCCCACAACCACACCACAGCAGCTATCGCAGTTGCCCTTAAAGAGGCTATGGCTCCGGAATTTAAAGACTACGGCCATCAGATAGTCAAAAATGCTAAGGTCATGGCTGAAACACTCCTTGCAAAAGGTTTTCAGCTTGTAACAGGCGGAACGGACAACCACCTCCTGCTCATTGACCTCACCAATAAAAACATCACAGGAAAACAGGCGGCAAAAGCCCTTGATGATGCAGGCATAGTTCTCAACTGCAACTCTGTTCCCTATGACAAAAGAAAACCCTTTGACCCCAGCGGAATCAGGCTCGGCCTCGCTGCCGTAACCTCCAGAGGGTTTAAGGAAGAAGAAACAAGAAAAACTGCCGAGTTCATCAGCGCAGTTATAGATAACTGGCAGAACGAAGAATTCCTCGCCAAAACGGCGAAGGATGTCAAGGAGCTGTGCAGCAAGTTCCCCCCACCGGGACTTGACTGAGAATAATTACAACCTTCTTGCTTTATACCGCTGCCCGCCCGGTTTTTTGCCGGGCGGGATAAATCGCGCTTTTCGTTGACTTTCCTTTAAATTTCATACAAATAGAACAGAATAACAATCATGTTTAACTTTTTTATATTTCCTGCTTGACTTAATAAAAATTATTAATTAGTATTTTTTATCGATTATATTTGCAATTATGCTTTTTTCAGAAACATAATTGAAGTAATATTAAATGAACTGAAAAATAAAAGGAGGCATACGAAATGTCAAAAACTCTCAAAGGAACAGAAACCCTTGAAAACCTCATGAAAGCTTTCGCCGGAGAATCACAGGCCAGAGGCAGATACACTATGTACGCGGCTCAGGCCAGAAAAGACGGCTTCCGCCAGATTGAGAACATTTTCCTTGAAACAGCAGACAACGAAAGAGTACACGCCAAAAGATTCTTCGACTACGCCCTTGAAGGCCTCGGCGATTCAGCGCCCGTTATGGTAAACGTAAACGCCGACTACCCTGTCTGTTATAAAAGCACCAAGGATAACCTTATCTATGCCGCTGACGGCGAACATGAAGAATGGGAAATCCTTTACCCCAAATTCGCTCAGATAGCCAAAGAAGAAGGCTTCCCTCAGGTTTCTTCACTCTTCACACGCATTGCGGCTATTGAAGCCCACCACGAAAACAGATACCGCAAACTCGCTGACAGCCTCGCAAACGGCATGGTCTTCAAAAGAGACGTTACCGTTAAATGGAAATGCCTTGTGTGCGGACACATACACGAAGGTTTTGAAGCTCCCGGCGTTTGCCCCACATGCGCACACAAACAGGAACACTTCGAACTTCTGGTTGAAAACTTCTAATAATGATCGCCGCCCTCCATCCTTGGGGGCGGCTTAAACCGCTCGCGGCGTGCAAGCACGCCTTCGCTACGCACGGCGCATTCCCTTCCATGGGAATGTTTACGACCTATTCTTACGATAACCACAATGATATTTAAAACGTCATTGCGAACCATGAAATGGTGAAGCAATCTCTTATTTGATAACATAAAACTGCACATCCTGTCAGTTTTATGTACACGCTCGCGGCGTGCAAGCACGCCTTCGCTACGCACGGCGCGCTCCCATCATTGGGAGCGTTTGCGTCGTTGCGAACCATGAAATGGTGAAGCAATCTCTCAGTATATTTCAGAGACTGCCGCGTTAGGCTGCGCCTTCCTCGCAGTGAGGAACCGATAATGTCAGGCTTTTTCCCGTAAGAGAGGATTAAATAAGAAAAGGTTCCCCTTTTCAGAGGGAACCTTACAGCAATTAATTTATACTGCGCACACAGCGGGTGTAGCCGTTGCCGGACTTTGCTTTGCTCCCCACAATGCCGTAGTCAAAAGAAACAGTCCATGCACTGGAAAGATCGTAGGCATCGCTGGTTGAAGTCCAGTAGTGAACGCTGGAACCGCTGACTTCTACTATTGTATTCTGGAAGACGGAACTGACTGCCGGGTTATACGCGGTATAGTCCGCAATTGAGTTCAGTTCGGTCACATTGGGCAGACGCCAGTCATTATAACCGCCAAGCTCCGAAGCATCGCAGTAGCTTATGGCTCCTGTCCAATTCCTTGCATCTGTTGCAGACTCCTCATCATCCTGCCACATCAGCCCATGCAGGGTGTCAGTAACTAGCTTAGCAGCATCGTTCCGTGTAAAGCTCACTGCCGGAAGAGTATCTCCACGGACGCAGCGGGCGTGCCCATTAGCTGTTTTTGCACTGAAATAGACTCCGCCTGTATAGAAAAGCGCACCCCAAGCATATGAGCTGTCATCCACGACATCATCATATCCCCAGTATAAGGTGAAAAATCCTGCCGCCTTGTTCTGGAAAATGGTATCTATTGCCTGACCGTATCTGCTGTAGTCAAGTATTGTAGTCAACTCGCTTCTGTAGGGAAGCCGCCAGTCATCATGACCGCCGGTGGTGATTCCATCGCAGTAAGTTCCGGCGTTTGCACGGTTTACTGTTCCGCTGAGAGCATCATCCTGCCACATCAGCCCTGTTACACCGTCCGTCACTATACCGTTATCTCTGCTGTAGGTTATTGCCGCACCTTTCTGGTAATAGCCGTCATCCTTTATACTGCTGTCTGTAATTTCGGTTCCGCTGCTGTTGTAGCTTTTTATCTGCCCGGTCTTTTTGAGAGGTATAAAAACTCCTATGTTAAAAGGTGCGAGGGATGCAGAGCCGCCGTGTCCGTCTGAAACGGAAATCACTATATCGCTGTAAGCTCCCAGATCGCCGCTGTCAGGTGTGCCTGTCAATGCTCCCGTAGTAGTGCTGAAATCCGCCCATGAGGGTTTGTTCTCTATGCTGAAAGCAAGCGTATCGCTGTCAGCATCACCTGACAACGGTGTGAAACTGTAAACTGAGCCTGCAAAAATTCCTGCAGGAGGTGTGCCGCTTATGGTCGGAGAGGTATTCAGGTAATTCACCGTTATAGTGAATGCGGCAAGGGATGCGGAACCGCCTTTTCCGTCTGAGACAGAAATAACTATGCCGCTGTAAGTGCCGGTCTCCGCATTAACAGGCGTACCCGTCAGAGCCCCGGTAAGCGTATTGAAGTCCGCCCACGACGGCTTGTTTTCTATGCTGAAAGTAAGCGCGTCACTGTCTGCATCACTCGCAGCGGGAATAAAACTGTAGGCGGATTCAGCAGTGATTGATGTAAGCGGTGTTCCGCCTATAATCGGTGAAGTGTTTGCTGCATTCACTGTTATACTGAAAGGGCTTATGAAGTCAAATCCACCCTTGCCGTCGGTAACAGTTATCACTATATCATCAGAAACTCCGGTATCAGAAGGAGTTCCCGTAAGTGCACCTGTTGAATTATCAAAGGATGCCCAGTCAGGTTTATTGATTATAAAGAAAGTCAGGGTATCATCGTTTGCATCAAACGAGACAGGAATGAAGCTGTATCCTGTACCTGCCGTTACGGACGTAAGGGGTGTACCGCTCACTTCAGGCGGAGTGTTTCCTATATTCTGGCCGCTTGAATTATGCCTCATGCCTGAAAAAAAGCCTGTCTGGCTGTCTGTTCTTGTCCATACTCCTGTAAAACTGCCTGAACTGAAATTAAAAACAAATCCGAGCTCAATATAAATGTCAGAAGGAGAGTCCGGAGTTCTTCTGATAAAAGCATTTGCGTCCGGCCCTGCAGTGCCTGTTACAGAGGCACTGCCGCTTTTGTCCACGTTACCGCTCAGAACATAGGAGTAAAGGTTATCCTCAGCCAATCCGCTGATGTTTCCGTTTTTATCAACTGACATGCTCCATGCGCCTGAAACTGAGGCATTTGAATAAACCCCGGTATAATAGCCCTGATAAGCTTATGAATCATCCTTAGTACTGCTGCCGTTTCCGCCGCATCCGACAGCCAAAATCAACACTGCAAAAATAGTAAAGTGCAGCCATTTCATAATACACCTCTCCTTTTGAGGAACCGTATAGTCATCACTATATATACTTATCATGATTTTCATTAGCATTATACATCTTTTTAAGCCAATGCTATGAATGGAACTAAAATCAGGGCTTCTGTACGCGGAATACACTGAAAGGGCTGAACAAAATATTTCAGAGGTGGAGATGGCTTAAAATAAGGGATTGGGAAGGGCAAATAAAAAAGCCCGTCCGGATAACCGGACGGGCTTCATAATTCTGTTATTGTTTCCTAAAGCTTACGCAGTAACAACGTTAACAGCAGCAAGACCTTTGGGAGTTTTTTCTACATCGAATTTAACTCTTTCGCCTTCTTCAAGGGTTTTGAAGCCCGCTTTTGCGATTGCGCTTACGTGTACGAAAATGTCATCACCGTCATCTTTGGCTATGAAGCCGTAGCCCTTAGTCTCATTGAACCATTTTACAGTTCCTTCTTGCATGAATAGTCTCCTGTTAAAAGTAGTAAAAGAACTACAGTTTTGAAACTTCCAGTTCAACTTGCCTTAGATAATCGGTGATTATACTCGACTCGTGCTCGTCTGGTAACTAAACTGTACTCTTTGCTCTGATTGTATAATACCTAAATTTACAAAAAAAAGAATCATTTTTTTGCAATTTTAAAAAATAATTTTAAAGCTAAAGGTTGAGGATGTATAAAAGCATTACCATAAAATGGCAGAAACTTCCAGCAAGAACAAAGATATGCCATATTTCATGGAACCCGAACACACCCGGCCAAGGGTTAGGTTTTTTGAGGGCATAAATCACCGCGCCTATACTGTAAAGCAGCCCGCCCGCCGCAAGCCATACCACTCCTCCGGCAGGAACGTTTTTAACTATGGGGTATATAGCTACTATACTTATCCAGCCCATGGCAAGGTAAATACTGGTGGAAAGGAACCTTGGTGCATGGATATAAAAAAGCTTGAAGAAAATCCCGACAACAGCAAAGCCCCAGACTATGCCGAAAATAGTCCATCCCCAGCCCCCCCTGAGCGGAACAAGGCAGAAAGGAGTG
This sequence comes from Deferribacteres bacterium, assembly GCA_023395255.1. Taxonomy (GTDB): domain Bacteria; phylum Chrysiogenota; class Deferribacteres; order Deferribacterales; family Geovibrionaceae; genus Geovibrio; species Geovibrio ferrireducens. Next base: position 169,337 of record JAEWZN010000010.1, on the reverse strand, counting down.
TATGTCCCGGCTATCATCATGAAGATCATAACATGATCCAGCTTTTTGAGAATACGCGTACCCTTTTCGTTCAGCGGAATAAGGTGATACGCGGCGCTGGCAGCGTAAAGGAGGAACATTGCAGAACCGTAAATGGAGAAAGATACAATATGCCATGCAGTTGCATTCATAGATGCAAGCACGACAAGAACGCTGAGCGCAGCAACGGACATTACAGCCCCGGCCAGATGAGAAAAACCGCTTACAGGATCTTTTATCCGCATAGAAATCTCCTTTCATTAAATGAATATGCCATGCGGCACAAAACTGCAATACTTTAGTTTGTCAACTTATTATTAAATAACTCGTTATCCGATAATCAAATAATCATAAGCTCATTAATGCGCCATATTCCCACATAAAGCATCTGAATCATATCATTGATAAACAGTCAACTTTGTTGTTATAATAAACCCCTCATACCGGATAAAAATAAGCACAACGACAAGCTGCCGGATAAGTACAGAATATTTTATCAAAATAATCAAATTCATCTTTCGGGATTTGCCGTGCATTACTATATTCTAAATTATAAAACACAAACCAAAGGATTCTGTTGATGAATTATGAAGAACTGATACTCGGCCGCCAGCCGATTCTCACCAGAGACGGCTTCACCCACGGCTATGAACTCCTCTTCCGTAATCCCGGTGAGACATCAGCCGTTATAACGGACAATACATGTGCAACGGCAAGGGTTCTGGTGAACATGGTTCAGAACTTCGGGCTGGAAAAACTGCTCGGCGGAAAAGACGGATTCATCAACATAAACGAAAACATGCTTATGCAGGACATACTGGATGTTCTTCCGCCGGAGAAGCTTGTCTTTGAGATCATAGAAAACACTGTTGTTTCCAAAGCTCTCGTGGAAAGGATAAAAAAATACAAAGAAAAGGGCTACCGCTTTGCTCTGGACGATATGTTCTTTTCGGACGAGTACATGCTTATGTTTGCTCCGCTTTTCCCCATGGTTGACTACATCAAAGTAGACTTTGCCCTCTCGGAAGAGAAAGACATACGCTACAAAACACGGGAACTGAAAAAATATCCGGCAACGCTCCTTGCCGAAAAAGTTGAAACTCAGGAATCTTATTTAATGGCTCTGGATGTCGGTTTCGAACTGTTTCAGGGCTATTATTTCGCCCGTCCGAACATTGTATCCAAATCATCAATCGAACCGTCTAAAATATCAATACTCAAGCTGCTCAACCTCCTTGGGAGCGACAGCTCCCTTGATAAAATAGAAACCGAGTTCAAACTCCAGCCGGAATTCAGCCTGAAACTGCTTAAGCTGATAAACTCCTCCTCATTCTTTATCCGTTCAGAAGTGCGCTCCATACGTCACGCAATAAGCCTTCTGGGACGGCAGCAGCTTCAGAAATGGCTGATAATAATGCTTTACGCATCCAAAAATAAAGACAACAGGCGCAGCCCCCTGCTGGAGACTGTTCTCCTGCGGGCAAGGGCAATGGAGCTGCTCGCCTCCAGAGTGTTCGGAGAAGGCTCAGGCATAGCCGGTGATGCATACTTCACCGGGCTTATATCCATGCTTGATGTGATTTTCGGCATTTCCTCCTCTGAACTGATGAACTCACTGAACATTGAAGGAAGCATAAAAGACGCGATAGAAAAAAGGGAAGGCAGACTGGGGAGCCTGCTACGGCTTATAGAAACATCTGACGATCGTTCGGTTGCTGTTAACGGTGATCTGCTGAAACAGATGAAACTCTCCGTTAACGATGTGAGCGAAATCAAGTACGCCAGCTTTGAATGGGTTGCGGAGCAGCAGGTGCTTCACGGCTGTTAATGGTTCATTAAAACTTTTGCAGCGTTATGAGCGTTCCGGTTCATAAAATAGTGTTATACGAACATTCTAGTTTAGCCACAAATAATTTTTATCATGAGCTTTTCGCCAGTTACACACTTGACACGGATCGCGCATAAAGTTATTCTAAAAACTGTTAAATTTCTATCTGAAGTGTTTGAATCCTGAGTTATAATATTTTGTTTTAGTGCGCGGGGGTTTTATTATGCCTAAAGTAAGAAAGCTGTCACTTTTCATGAAATTTCTTATCCCTCTTGCAGGAATTGTTGCAACAGCGGCTATAGTTTATTCTGTTTACTCCATAATGGGGCTGAACAAAGTTAAAGAAGACGTTATGAATTCCAAAGTGGAGGAGATCGGCCGTTTTCTCCAGCATACCGCCGAATCTGCCGCGGAAACAGTGCTGACCAATGCCATTGTTCTCTCCACAAATTCAGAGATAATGAACTCCCTCAGTATGCGCGACAATGAATACGCCGCGGAATACATAGGGAAAATACACTATCGCCTTGAAAAAAACAGCTACTTTGAAGGCATTAAGATCCTTGTGGTGAACGAGGGTCTCAGCACCTTCACATACGCAGGCTTCGCATCAGGTTCACCTGAACCGGGCTATGTGCTGATAAAGACTGAGCAGTCAAAATCGCCTTTCAGCGGAGTCGAGGATTCTGCCGAGGGTGTCTGTATCAAGGGTGCGGCTCCCATAACCGATAACTCCGGCAGATATGTGGGCGCACTCCAGCTTTCCGTAAACGCGGACATAATAGCTAAGGAAATGAAAACCGATATGGGCGTATCAACCCTCATCCTGCTGAACTCATCAGCCGCTAAGGGTGAAAAGCTCGGCGGTTATACAATTACATACAACGGCGACCCCGCACTTGCGGAAGAACTGCGCAAAGCGGAATTTCCCTCGGATAAGCCCTACACTGTCACAGACAGCTTCTTCGTAATCACCAAAGAGATCAAAAATGACGGCGAAAAGGCAATAGGCCACTTTGCGGCGGCTGTGCCCCTTCGTGATATAAACGAGGCTATATCAAGCGCAAAAAAGGTTTCCTCACAGCAGTTTTTCTACACCATTGTGTGGTTCCTCTTCATCGCCTCAGTTGTGCTTGTCATCCTCTTTGTAGCGATTATCAAACCGCTTAAGGAAGTGATAGCCACAACGGAAGACCTCGCTGTGGGCGACGGTGACCTGACCAGAAGAGTAAGCTACAGAAGCGGCGATGAGTTTGAGCTTGTTTCGGACAACATAGATGCATTCATAGAAAAAGTGCAGAACACGGTGATAACCTCTCTGGATAGTGCAAACGAAACAGCAAGCGCAAGTGAGGAGCTTTCCTCCACTTCCGAATCCCTCTACAGCAATATTCAGGAAATGACAAGCCTCGCTGAGGAAAACAGCGTAATAGTGAACAACATCGCCTCCAACCTCGACAAAACAGAGGAGCTTGCCATAAGCACCACGGAAGTTCTGGAAGACAGCCGCAACATGCTCAACAAGTTTGTTGCGAATCTTAATAATGTTGTCAGCACCATCATCAGCGAAAGCGCGCGTCAGGCATCCCTCGCAAAAGACATGGAAAACCTTACTGAACAGGCGGCTCAGATACGTCAGGTTCTCTCCATCATCAGCGACATAGCCGACCAGACAAACCTTCTGGCGCTGAACGCCTCCATTGAGGCGGCAAGAGCAGGTGAACACGGACGCGGATTCGCCGTTGTTGCGGACGAAGTGCGCAAGCTCGCCGAACGTACACAGACATCGCTTGTGGAGATCAACCGCATTATAGGGATGATAACCAACGGGGTTGAAAACTCCAACAGACAGATAAGCGATATATCAGAAAAAATAGTCACAGTCGCAGACGATTCCAAAGAGCTGATAAGCGAGGCAAACGCCACAGGCAGCAAGCTGGGCGACACAGTGTCTGTTTCCTCCGAAGTGGTGAAGATGAATACAATCATCGCCACAAAAACCAAGGAGATGATAGAGATAGTGCAGAGGCTCACCTCACTTTCCACCGAGAACAAATACTCCGGTGAAAATGTTGAGGAGGTTGCCAGAATGCTCTCGGAAAAATCCGGAAGTCTTCTTGCAGTGCTGAAAAGATTTAAGGTTTAGAGATGACGCTGAGCGGACTGCTCGACAAGCTTAATGTTCTGGTGGTGGAGGACAACTCCGTCAACAGACGCACAATGGAACTGGTTCTGGAACAGATGGTGGGCAGGGTTTTTACCGCCGCCGACGGTCTGGAAGGTCTGGAACTGTTCCGCCGCCGTGAGATAGACGTGGTTTTCACCGACCATGACATGCCGCAGATGACCGGGCTTGAGCTTGCCAGAGAAATTCTGGAGGAAAAGCCCGATACCCCTGTGGTTCTCGTAACTGGGCACAACGAGAGCGATGTGGTTATAAGTGCGCTCAACAGCGGCATAACTCACTTTCTGCCCAAACCGATCACAAGAAAAACAATCCGCCGCGCACTTGAGGATTCTTTTCAGAAGGTTCTTGTCAAGAAGCTTGAGCATGAAAGCCGCAGAAAAGACCTCGAACTTCTCAGGTTTAAGGAGCGCTACCACTCCCTTCAGGAAAAAAACGCCTTCGAAAAGCAGCTTAACCTGATCAAAAACGACTTTCAGGGGATGATGCTGGAAAACGCCGGCAACCCTTATTTCGTAAACACATTTTACAAGCCTCTGGACACACTCAGCGGTGACGGATATTCGGTGAGAAGACTCTCTGACGGAAGCATATTTGTTTTCCTCATAGACTCAATGGGAAAAGGGATCTCCGCATCCGTAACCACATTCATGAGCATAGCTTTCATAAACCACATAATAGACCGCTTCAACGAACGCAACGGTTCAGGGCTCTCCACGCTCATAAGCAGATACCTGGAATATGTGAAAAAGGTTCTGCTTGAGGAGGAGATCGTAAGCTGCGCTTTTCTGAGAATAAGCAGCGGGTTCGAAGAGATGGAGTACGCGCTGTTTTCCGTGCCGTCCCTCTCTGTCTCCATGCCTGACGGGCTTAAAAAATTAAAAAGCAACAACCCTCCGCTTATGTCCTCCACCGAAAGCTTCAACATAGGCAGGGAAAATATTGCAGGCATGCTTTCCCTTGCGGTCTTCACCGACGGACTTCTGGAAAATACATTTATAAGTACAGCAGAACACAAGGAAATGCTGTATGATCTCATAAAGGACAATCCGCCCTTTATGCACATGCGTACATTTCTTGACAGTACAGTTACCAGCTATGAGGACGATATAACCTTTATATATATAAATTCATCCGTGGGCGGCTATGCGGAGGAAATATCCGTAAACCCCGACTTTCATGACGTTATGGTCTACATAAACGGAGTGGAGGAAAAGCTCAGGAGGGACGGCCTCTCGGACGATGACGCAGCCTCCATGACGGGGGTTCTGACAGAGCTTGTCATGAATGCCTTTGAGCACGGCTGCCTGGAAATTGAACTTGAAGAGAAAACAAAGCTCATAACAGAAGGCGTGTATGACGAATGCCTCAAGAAGGCAAAGCCCGCGCCGGATAAATTTATCAGGATAAGAACCCGTGTTGAGAACAGGGGCGGCTCCCTTGTTTTCTGCGCGGAAGTGAGCGACAACGGACACGGCTTTGACTTCCGCAAAAAACGCAGAAGCAAAAAGGCCTTTTTCGGCGGAAACGGAATAAAAATGGTGACTTCCGCCGTGGATGATATTTACTTTAATGAAAAAGGGAATAAAGTCAGAATCTATAAAACAATCCGCGGAGAATGCGTATGGAAATAAATGTTCACGACAAACAGATCGAAATAAAAGGCAACATCAAGACCCTCGAAAACTACATGACCATCAAGGAGACAGTTCAGGCTCTTGTTGACAGGGGCGCAGACAGCATCAGTTTCATAATCGGCGACTCCCTCTCCATGACCTCCTCCGTAATCGGCTACCTGATGAAGCTTGTAAACGTAGACGGCATCCATATATCCATGTACGTGGGCGATGACAGGCTCATTGATCTCATGGAGGAACTCAGCCTTGTGCAGATTTTCGGCGTGAAAAAACTTCGGGGCTGATTTAGCTGATAATCACCCCGCCCACTGAGACAGAAATACAGCCTCACCAAACAGGCCGGACAGCCATTTCACAAACATATACCGCTGCGTCTGAATATCTTACCGAAGCTTAGCCCCCTTAATTACTCTTGAACACTGCCTCACCAAGGTATATTCTTAGCCCAAGAACACATTTGTTAAGAGGTAAGGATGTTCCTTGTACTGAAAATGGGAAGCACTCTCAAAGAACTTGAAGATAATTACGGCGGCTTTGCCGACTGGATAATCCGTTTCATGGGGGCATTCAGGAAGCAGGTAAAAGTCATAGATGTACAAAAAGGGGACGCACTCCCAGATCCTTCGCAGTACGAAGGCATAGTTGTATCCGGCGCACATGAGATGGTCACCGACCTTCACCCGTGGAGCGAAAGAACCGCAGTCTGGCTGAAAGAAGCTGCCGTGAAAGAGGTTCCCGTGCTGGGTATCTGCTACGGTCATCAGCTTCTTGCCCATGCATTGGGCGGCAGGGTGGACAACCACCCGTTCGGCCCCGAAATAGGCACTGTGGAGGTGGAACTCACCGATGCGGGGAGGAAAGACCCCCTCTTCAAAACACTCCCGAAAAAATTCATAGCCCATGCGACCCATACCCAGTCGGTACTGAAACTGCCGGAGGGGTGCGTTGTCCTTGCCGGAAACGGCTACGAACCGATACATGCTTTCAGATACGGCAAAAACACATGGGGGGTTCAGTTCCACCCTGAGTTTGACTCCTTCATAATGGAGCAGTACGCCGAGCATCAGAAGCACAGGCTGAAAGAACCTGAAAAAATCATGGAGCTGATAGCCGAAACGCCGGAGGCTAACGCCCTGCTGGCCGCTTTCATGGAAATGTATTCCGGAGACTGAAATGCTTTTCAGCAGAGATGACCTGACGGAGCTAGCCAGGAAAAGCTGGATAGCCGTAACCACCAACGGAACTGTTAAGAAGGACGGTACGGCGAACATGGGCAGGGGTAACGCCAGAGAGGTGGCGGCGAAGCTTCCCGATATTGCGTCAGAACTGGGCAGGCTCCTCACGGAAAAGGGGAACAGCGTACATTACTTAGGCAGCATGGTATTCAGCTTCCCCGTTGAGGAGACATGGCTCTCATACGCAGAGCTCAGGCTTGTGGAACGCTCCGCAGCACAGCTTCTGGAACAGGTTGACAAACGGGGCATAGAGCGCATCACCATCCCCCTTCCCGGCTGCGGCAAAGGCGGGCTGAAAAAGACCGATGTGCTCCCCGTCCTTGAAAAATATTTTGACGACAGGTTCGTCATCACGGAAAAAGAGGCTCAGTAGGAGGCGAAAGCCCTCACGCTGCACCCGTCTGAATCGGCATATTTCAGCGGCAGCGCGGTAAAAGTCACCTCAGCGGGCAGCATTTCCAGACAGGCAAGGTTTTCTATTATCAGCATTCCGCTCCCCAGAATAACCCTGTGAACAGGAAGTTCGTTCATCCCGACCTCATCTACCGAAATGCAGTCAAGCCCTATTCCTTTCAGCCTGAGCCCGGCCAGATACTCCGCAGCTTTCAGGGAAAGAACGGGAAAACCATCAAAATATTCATCCCTGCCCCATTTACTGCCCCAGCCGGTGCGGAGCAGGACAAACCCAAAGCCTTCGGCGGATTTAAGCATTTCCGGCTCAATAGTCTTTGTACCCTGCGGAATATCTATCACGGCGGCTCTTCCTGTGAACTCCTCAATGGAGTAATCCTCAAGCTTCCTGCCATCCTTAAAAACATGGTATGGAGCGTCCATGTGGGTTCCCGTATGGGAGAACATATGAAAAAGAGTTTCCCGGTATCCGTCAATCTCAAGCTTTTCAAGAACAGGCTTTTCGGTTCCGGGGTAAACAGGCATGTTTTCGGTAATTGTATAAGTGAGATCAGTGTATTTCATATTTCCACTTCCTTATTATAAAGTCCTTGCATTTTCCGCAGGGATGCTCCATTAGTTTTATTTCCGGATAAACTGCTTTATACTTTAAGCAGTCAGAACGTAAAGAGGTTTTTTCGATATGCAGCAGGAAATAATGTGGCGTGTGACAGGCACTGTACTTGTAATAGCCGTAGCCATAATTTCACGCATAATTTTTCTCCGTTATGTGCAGAAGCACAACTTCCCCAATGCGGACGCAAAAAGGCGTGTGCTGGTAACCACACGGAATATGTTTTTCCTCACCGTAATTCTTATTATCAGCATAATCTGGCTCTCCCACATAAGGGACATGGCAATATCCCTCGCCGCCATAGCCGTTGCTCTTGTTATTGCTACAAAGGAGATACTCCTCTGCTTTCTCGCCGGAATAATAAGAGGCATCACCCAGCCGTTCAGGGTAGCAGACAGGATAGAGATCAACGGACTGAGAGGTGACGTTATAGATGTAAACCTCATAAGCACAACCCTGCTGGAAATAAGCTCCACCCACCAGTACACAGGGCGGACAGTGAACCTCCCCAACAGCCTTTTCATGAGCTATCCGGTAATAAATGAAACCTATCTGGATGAATTCATGCTCCATATTTTCAGCATTCCCCTGAAAAGGGAGGATGATCTGGAAAAAACCGAGAAGATAATTCTGGATGCTGCCAACGAGGTATGCACAGAATACCTCGGAAGTGCAGTGAAATACATGACGGAAGTGAGCACACGGGCAGGCCTTGAAGTTCCCTCCGTTGAGCCGAGGGTATCCATAGAATTTCCTGACAGGGAAACAGTGAACCTCCTTGTCCGTGTTCCCGTACCTTCACGCAGAAAAGGGAGGATAGAGCAGGCTATCATCCGCCTTTACCTCACCAAGCTGAAAGAGCAGGCCTAAAACCACCGTTTACGCCGGACATATATCACCATAGCGCAGACAACACAGGCCATAAGCCCAAGCACTGCCGGGTAGCCCCACGGCTTGGCAAGCTCCGGCATGTACTGAAAGTTCATGCCGTAGACCCCTGCGATGAAGGTCAGAGGGATGAATATAGCGGAAAATACCGTAAGCACTTTAATGACTTCGTTCATCTGCTGCCCGTTAAGAGAAACATAGAGATTGAACATATCCGTGGCAGCGGAATGCACAGATTCCACTATGTCCCGCATGTGCTTGTAGTGATCCTCCAGATCCTTGTAGTAAGGCATCACCTCATCCGGAATATCCAGATAATCGCTTACCTTTATGCTGTTTATTATCTCCATATACCGCCAGAGAGAGCGCTTGGCGTGTCCCATAAGCTGTTTTATGCGGTAAATCTCTGCTATGTCAAACTCCTGAAAGTTTTCCTGAACAACCTCTTCCATCTCCTCCACAGTGTCTATTATACGGTTGAGGGTTTCATAGCTTCCGTCACTCAGGGCATCCAGAAGCGCAAAAAGGAAGTAAGGCAGCCCCATTTTGCGCAGTTTGGTATTCTTCTGCGAAAGCCTCTTGAAAAGCTTGAGATACATAGGCACGGGCTCAGCGCTGAATGTGATTATATAGTTTTCACCCACAATTATCTTCGTATCCGCAATGGTGAAGCTCTCTTTATTGTGGTTATAAACCAGAGACTTAACGATTATAAACACGAAATTGTCATATTCCTCAAACTTAAGGGGCTGAGATCCGTTCTGAATATCCTCCAGAACAAGGTCATGCACATCCAGCTTCCTTCCCAGCTCCCGCAGAACATCATGGGTGGCATGCCCTGTAACGTTCAGCCAGTTTATGGTGTCCTCCCTGCTTATGGCAGCTATACATGCCTCCGCAGTGTCACAGGAGGCATGCTCCATTACATCCTCACTGTAGCTGGTGCATGAAGCGAAAAAGCCTAAATCTGCCGTTTCCTCATGCAGGGTTCCGGGAGCAGCGCCCAGCCTTTTTTCAGGTGTTTTGAAAAATCTCAGCATCCTTAAAAACCTCCGGCTATTTAGAAGTGTTTCTTCCCGCCAGGGACATAACAGCACCCGCGGCGCATATCAGCGCAAACAGCACGAACGCTGCCCGCAGAGCAGTGATAAGCCCCTCCTCGCTCATGGTTTCCAGCTTGGCTGAGCCGGCAAACATATTAAGCAGTATGACAGATGCCGCTATGCTGAATGTCTGCCCCATGAGGCGCATGGTGGAAAGGGTGGATGCGGCAAAGCCGTAGTCCTTCTTCTCCACCGAGTTCATGATCACGGTGTTGTTCGGCGTGGAGAATATTCCGAGCCCCACACCCAGAATAAACAGCATAAGCGCAACCTGATAAAGCTCCGCCCTGCCCGTCATAAAAGCCATAGCACCTAGTACAAAAGCGATAATCAGCATACCGCCGAAGGCAAGGGTCTTCGGGTTTGACCTGTCTGACATTCTGCCTGCAAAAGGGGTAACAGCCGCCATAGCCAGAGGCTGAGCCAGCATAACCATTCCGGCTTTTTCCGAGGTGAGGCCGTAGTTAAGCTGCAGCTCCATGCTGACCAGGAACAGCACCCCGGAAGTGGCGCAGTAGTTCAGCATGGACGCACTGTTGGCAAAGCCGAAGGTGCGGTTGCCGAAGAACAGGCGGACGTTGATAAGCGGATCCTTCTGTCTGTATTCATAGTAAGTCATCACAATCATAACAATAAGCCCAAGACCGAAGGCGGAATATCCCCTCGCATCCGGCACGGAAAGCCCGCCGAATATCAGAAGCACCATCAGCATGAACAGAGCCATTCCTGTATAGTCGCTCACTTTCCCCTCACGCCCCCTCACAGGCTTAAGCACCGTGAATGAATAGAGAGAGACAAGAGCCGCCATAACCCATGTCAGGTGCAGAATGCTCCGCCAGCCGTAAAACTCGTTGAGAAAACCGCCTATGACAGGGCCTATGGAAAGCCCGGTATAAACAGTAAAAGTAACCCAGCCTATGGCGCGTCCGCGCTCCTCCGGCGGATAAACACAGGAAACAAGCGCCATGCCGCTGCAGTATATCAGTGCGGAAGCCGCACCCTGTAGAAACCGGAAAACAATAAGAAGCTCACCCGTAGGCGCAAACCCGCAGGCCATCGTAGTAACCGCAAATGAGGCCATACCCGCCTTGAAAACTGCCGGATAGCCCTTGTAATCAGCAAATCTGCCCGCAGGCATGAGGAGTATCGCACTTGCCAGCACGAAGCCTGAGATCACCCAGCCTGTCATTGTGACGCTCATCTGAAGATTAAGCGCTATAACGGGAACGGCAACCACCATAGCGCTCCCCATAAACCCCGTGAGGAAGTAGCCTGACATTACTGCAAAAAGAGTATATTTTCTGTGTTCTGAGTTCAATTCATTCTCCTTTCTGAGATTTTAAATTATAACCTAACAGGCGGCAAAGATCACCTGCGCATTTTTCTTTTGCCAACGGACGGAGAAAAAGCTATTTTTCTTATCCGTGCACATTTATGAAAAAAATTAAGATTTTCATCCTTTCCCACAAGTTTAATAAAAACAGCATAGCCGCGCTGACCGGAGCATTGCAGGTCTGCCCCGAAACATCGGAGATTGAGCCGTCTGTCATGTGGAACAGCGAAGATCTGCTCCGCAGCGCAGCGCAGGCATCAGGCGAGGGACTTCTGCCTGTCATATGCTTTTCATTCACCACGCTCCACTTTCTGGACACCGTGAAGGAGCTTCTGTTTCTTAAGAAAAATCTGGATGCTCTTACGCTCCCCCCGGTTTACATAGCGGGCGGCGCGCACCCCAGCGGCTCAGCGGAGGAAACGCTGGGATGCGGATTTGACTTTGTAGTCAAAGGCGAAGGGGAGTACGCATTCCCCGCCATGATAAAAGCACTCATAAACGAAGAAGACCCATGCGGGATAAAAGGCGTTTGCAGGCTGGAGAACGGAAAGCTCATATCAAAAGGGCGCGCGGAAGCTGTGCACCTTGATGACTATCCCCCCTTCCCCGTCAGGCTGACCAAGTTCAGCTACATAGAGATAACCAGAGGCTGCCCCGTGGCATGCAGATACTGCCAGACCAGCTATATTCAGGGCGCGCGCTATCGTCACAGATCGCCTGAGAAGGTGCTGGGCTATTCTGAAAGGCTCGTCTCTCTCGGTGTGAAGGATCTGCGGTTCATCACGCCGGACTGCCTCTCATACGGCAGTAATGACGTGGGCAGACCGGATGTGCCGTTCATTGAGAAATTCCTGAAAGATATAAGAAAATGCGCCGGAACAAGCAATGTGCATTTCGGTTCCTTCCCCTCCGAGGTCTTCCCTACCTCCGTAACTGATGAGTCCATGGAACTTCTCGCCGCCTACGCCTCAAACGACAACATTGTTATAGGCGCGCAGACCGGAAGCGACAGGCTGATGCGCCATATAGGACGCAGCCACACTGTGGATGATGTGAGAAAAGCGGTGGGAATCATACTGAAAAAAGGCTTCGCCGCCAATGTGGATTTCATGTTCGGCCTGCCCGGTGAAACTGAGGAGGATGAGGAAGAGAGCATACGCTTTATGACTGAGCTCTGCTCGATGGGTGCTAAGGTGCACAGCCACACGTTCATGCCTCTGGCGGGAACCCCCTTCGGTCACCTGCCCCCCGTGACAGTATCACCGAAAACTGTACAGATGCTTGAAAAGCTTGCGGGCTATGGAATCCAGTACGGCTCATGGAAGGCGCAGATGGAAAAATCGAACAGGCTTGCCCGTTTCAGAAAAATATTTGCCGAAACCAAAGACGCGGAAAGGGCGGTCACCGGGTCCGATAACTACCCTGCGCCGCCCCTCCAGAGGTGTAGCCATATATAATTATAATCTGTTAAAGCCCAAGTTCGTCTGAAATCTCTGAAAGCGCCCCGATGACAAAGCCTATGTGCTCATCGGCATCAATCCCAAGCTCCTCTATCCCTTTGGCAATATCTTCCCTGTTCACTGCCCTTGCGAAGCTTTTGTCTTTCAGCTTTTTCTTAACACTCTTTATTTCAACATTAGCTATCTTTCTGTCAGGGCGGACATAAGCACAGGCAAGGAGAAAGCCGCAGAGCTCGTCCACTGCAAAAAGCGTTTTCTCCATGGGTGTTTCGCGGGTTATCCCCGTGTGTTCCCCATGGCTCATCACAGCTCTGATAATGTCCTCAGGCCAGCCTTTGTCCCTGAGAATCTCACAGCCTTTATACGGGTGTTCCTCAAGTGAGGGGAACAGTTCATAATCAAAATCATGAATCAGCCCCGTAATGCCCCATTTTTCCTCATCAGCGCCGGATTTGCGGGCATAAGCCCTCATAGCCTGCTCCACCGACAAAGCATGCTTCAAAAGCGAATCCGACTTGGTGTACTCGCTCAGAAGCGCGTAGGCCTGCTCTCTGTTCAGTTCCATAAATTCCGCCTCATTATTTTATTAATAAGACAGATTTTAAACCCTAACGGAGTTTTCGGCAACACTGCATCAGCATTTGCTGCCCATAAGCGAAAAGCTATCAAAAAGAATGAACACGCTTATAAGAAATACTGATAACACAGATTGGATACCATTCTATTTATCAACGATCAACATTTATTTTCAGCTTATTAACAAATGTGACTTACCAGAACACCAAGCCAAAATGCGAAACAGCATAAAACCCTGTAGTAACTTACGGTTATGAATGCGCAGGCTGAATACAAAAAAAATCAGAAAAGATAAGGCAGCTAATCAAATAACAGCATTGCGGAGAGGAGCAGCAGGTTTATTCATCCGATGCTGTGTTTAACCCGAAGTTTAATATATTTTATGAGATAAACATCGGAAAGACGCGCAGAAAAGCGGAGTACATCCGTTCAGAGCGGAAATGCTTAACAAATGCTTGACAGGTCATTTTTTTACCTGTATAGTCTCATTATAAATCAGAACATCATTCTATTAATATTTCAGGTTTGACAGCAATGACTTTTAAAAAAATGGCCACTGAACTGCATAATGAACTGCTTGAGGGTATTCATTTCCGTTTTACGGATCATGAGCCTGAAACTCCGTTCTTCGATGCGGATAATATAAGAAAACTTCTTGATAACGCAAAGGTTTGCGGAATTGATATTCTGGGAATCGAGTGCTGGACCAGCAACCGTCTTGATTATTTCACCACTGTCTGCCGTGATATTTATGTGGCAACACATAAAATACCCGAAAACCAGTGGGCGGACAGAGCTCTTGCAGAGATAATGAATGAGTACGGCGAAAAAGTGCTGGAAAAATTTCCGGATGACAAACCGCTCTTCTCAGTTGAGTTCAGTGGAAACTGACAGACTCTTATTCTTCGAGAAAGAGTTCAATCCCTTTGCCTTTCACACTGCTTATAAATTCGCTGAAAGACACGGCTGCGGCAGTCTGCGCTTTCTCCCTTTCGGAGTTAACCGCTGTGTAGTTATCCTTAAGCGCGGCAACCACACGGGCATCTATCTTGTTTTTTGAAACAAGTTCGTCCAGAACCGAAATAACCCCTTCCTTATCCATTCCCGCTCTGTACGGCCTGTCCTCCGTGAGGGCGGTGAAAATATCCGCAACAACCATTATCCGGCAGCCCAGATCAAGCCTGTCCCCTTTAACATGAAAGGGATAGCCGTTTCCGTCCAGAGTTTCATGGTGAAAGGAAGCCCACTCCTTGATATTGTCAAATATCTCAAAGCAGTTGAGGGCAAAGTAGGTGTAGTAGGTATGTTTTTTGATCATCCTCTGCTCGCTGATGTTCAGAGAACCGTTTTTGTACAGCACGTCAGGCAGAACAGCAAGCTTGCCAAGATCATGCAGATAGCCCGCCACTTCCATATTGCGCACTTCCTCTGAGTCCATACCGAATATTTCAGCAAGGAGAGAGGCTGTTCTGGCGACTCCGGCGGAATGAGTGGATGTGAAGCTGCACCTGAAATCTATTATACGGCTAATGAGTTTGGAGATTTCCAGTATCTCCGCATGTTTGAGGACGAGTGTATTGAAATGGTAGTCTCTCTTAAGGAGCCTGTATTTATCCGGTTCCTCAAGGTTAAACCAGAAGGATTCCTTTTCTGCCAGATGCATGAATGCATCCACATGCGAAGGCTTGAACCACCGCCCTTTCATGGAGGATATTTTATCCAGAACGGCCGCCTTCTGCTCAAGTGCGCTTTTATTCCTGTCGGTGAGGATGTCCACCCTGTCAGCCAGATGAATGATGAAAGCGCCTTCCGGCAGTTCGGGGCCCAAATCACGGGCAGTCTTGCCATGGTTCCATTTTTCATGATGATAGCGGATCATCTGGGCTATGCTGCCGAACTTATCCGTGTCTTTAAACAAAAGATGGCCTATATAGCCGTGGCCGTACTCATGTCCGGTAAACTCAGGGTTTGCAAGCTCCCTGAACTCCTTTTCGGCAACAACGCCTATGTCATGCAGAGCAGAAGCTGCTACAATATCCTGAACCTCATATTCAGACAGGCCGCACTCACGGGCGAGAACCCCCGCTATATAAGCCACACGCTGATGATGCCCGTTTATTAACGGGTTAACCAAATCCACAACGCGGGATAAGCCCATTATTAAGTCAAGGCGTGAAATCACATATGAATCCATTATCTTCCTTCTGTACGCGCCTTCTGCTGTCTGAGTATCAGTTATTTCCATTGTACACCACTGCTTCAAATTAAATTAGGTAAAACCTCTCACTCTCCGCTGAAAACTTTATACACAGCGGAAAAATCCTCATCGGCTATGCCCTTGCGGAACATCTCACCGAAAAGCTCCTTAACAAGGGAGCCTGTGTATAAAGGAGTCTGCAGTTCATGAGCCAGTGCCTGGAGATACCCCATATCCTTGAATATGCAGGCTCCGCTGAACTGGGCTGAGAAGTCACTGTTTATTATTTTTTCTTTTTTGGCATCCATTACAAGGGATTTTCCCGCACCCTCAGCGAGAATTTCCAGAAGCTCCGCCTTGTTTATCCCTGTCTTTTCTCCCAGAGCCGCTGCTTCGGCTATGGAGGCGCAGAAAACACCGAGAAGCATGTTGTTTATCACCTTGACCTTTGAGGCTGCCCCCTCCTTCTCAAGCCAGAAGGTCTTCCTGCCTATGGCATCAAGCACGGGGCGCGCTTTTTCAAGAGCTAAGGCGGAACCGGAAGCAAGCACCACCAGAAGTCCCTTCGAGGCAGGGACTGTGCTCCCCAGAACTGGAGCCTCAAGGTACATTCCGCCCATGGATTCCACCTCATCATAAAGCTGGAAAACATCGCCGAAATGGTTTGTTGTCGTATCTATTATAAGTTTGCCTTCAATATCAGCGGAAAGTATTCCGTTCTCCATCCAGAGTACGTCCAGAACAGCCGCCGTGTCAAACAGATTAAGCACAATCACATCCGCAGCGGAAACCACGGCAGCGGGAGATTCGGCAATCTCAGCCTTAAGCCCCTCGCATTTTCCGAGAGTTCTGTTCCAGACCACAAGCTCAAATCCCTGCTCTATCAGCCTGCCCGCCATGGCTTTTCCGAGGTTGCCCATTCCTATGAACCCGACCTTCATATTCCCCTCCGCGTTAAAACCCGTTGCAACGGGCATCATTTTTAACATAATACATCCATGACACGTATGAAGCAAGATAACAGACTGGAGCTCCTTATCCCCGTGGAAGAGATAGACGGCGGAGCAATGAGGCAGATTCTTAACTTTTTAGACTACTCATTCGTGCGTAAACTGGCTGTGATGCCTGATGTTCATCAGGGCTACCACCTGCCTATAGGCGGGGTTGTGCTTCTGGACAAAGGAATAATCTCACCCTCCGCCGTCGGGTATGATATAGGCTGCGGAATGTGCTGCATACTGACCGACATACCGGCGCAGGAGATAAAACCCACCGCTGAAAAAATATTCCGTGAAATAACATCAAAAATCCCCAGCGGGTTTGACGCTCATAAGCACCCGGAGGAATATGAAAAATTCCGCTCCGCCTCATCAGACAGGGAGCTGGAAAAACAGGTGAACGAAAAGCTCTTTCACCAGTTAGGCACTCTGGGGAGCGGCAACCACTTCATAGAGATAGGGGAAGACAGGTACGGGATGCTCGCGGTAACTCTCCACAGCGGCTCCCGCAACCCCGGTCACTCTGTAGGCGGTTATTACATGAGGCTGTCAAAAACGGAGGATAAAAGTCTGCCGGAAGGGTTTCTGGATCTCACAAGGGACACAGGCAGGGCTTATCTGGCGGATATGCGCTTCATGCTGAAATATGCCCTCGCAAACAGGCTTGCCATGCTTGAAACTGTGAAAAAAATCCTCGGCATAGGCAAAAAAAATGTAAAGCTTTTCATAAACGAAAACCACAACCATGCGGAGGTACACAGGGACGGCGTTCTCCACCGCAAGGGCGCAACCCCGGCCGATAAAGGCCGGCACGGAGTTATTCCCGCCAACATGCGCGACGGAGTTTTCATCACGGAGGGGTTGGGCAACGAACGTTTCCTTTCCTCCGCCTCCCACGGAGCAGGCAGAAGACTGGGCAGAAAAGAGGCAGCAAAGTGCCTTTCTCTTGACCGCTTCATCAGCGAGATGAAGGGAATAACCGCATTTACAGACAAGGCACGTCTGGAGGAAGCACCGCAGGCATATAAGGATATAAACAGGGTCATGGAACTCCAGGAAGGGGTTGTTATACGTACGTTAAACAAGGCTAAACCATTCATAAATGTAAAAGGATAGTGATTTACAATGATTATTTAGGATAAAACAAGCCCGCTAATATGTTTTACTATAGATTTACATAATAAACAATTCTCTTTTATTTCATCAAGTTATCATTAATTTTATGTCAAATTTCATTTCAAATACAAAAAAGGCATTGCACTTGCTTGTCAAAATACATATTTAGAAAGTCTGCAAGCTTTAAACCAGCAGAACACAAGGAGGAGCAATGAGTCTTAAACTTAAGCTGTTTATTATCACGCTGGCTGTATTCCTTATCAGTTCGGCCATACTGAACATACAGTCCTACGGAGATAAAAAGGATCTCTCCAGAGGAATAATAAACGGTTCACAGAAGGCAGTATCAGACGAAATAGCACTTTATGTGGACGCATGGTCAACGTCGAAGATGAAGGCGCTGGATGTTTTCGCGGAAGACCTCGGCAAAAAAGGCGAATATGCCCTCAGCGACATTGACGCACTCACAAAAAACCTCAAACTGGTCTCCGACTCCCATTCGTTTGACCTAATGTATGTGGGTGTTGAGGCCACGGGCGAGTTTCTGCCTTCCGCCCATATCAATCTCCCCGCAGATTATGACCCAAGGCAGCGACCATGGTATCAGGGAGCAAAAAACAGCAGCACCGTCTCCGCAACTGAACCCTATGCGGATGCTGAGGACGGAAGACTTATCATATCATTCATGAAACCTGTTCACCTTGGCGGAAGGTTTGCGGGCGTGCTCGCGTCTGATGTTACCATGACGGACATAGTCGGCTCCGTACTTTCCAGAAACACGGGCAAAAACGGATTCACTTTCATCACAAACAGGGACGGGGTGATACTTGTTCACAAAAATAAGGACTATGTGCTGAATAAAAAAATAACCGACCTTGATCCCGGCCTCAGAAGCATAGAAAGTGTTGTCAACAGCAAAGAAGGCACTGTATCCTTCCGCACTGACGGGCAGGACTATCTCCTCTCCGGTTCGGCAGTACCTTCCCTCGGCTGGTACGTATTCACCGCCATAGCAGATAAGGATGTTTTCGGAGATCTCCACTCAAAGCTCCTTAAACAGGTTTTCACAGGCTTTTTGATAACCGGGCTCTCTGTTCTTATAATCCTCTTCTTCACCAAGAAACTCCTGAGCCCCATAGACACGCTGATAACAAGGCTTAAGGACATAGCCGAAGGTGAGGCGGATCTCTCCAAGCGTCTGGACGAATCCCGCAATGATGAACTGGGCACAGTGGCCAGACTTTTCAACAGATTTATTCAGAGGATTCAGGACATCATACGTCAGGTGGATGATCTGGCCTCCACCATGACCGATTCAAGCTCGGAGCTCGCGCATGCCGTCACCGGTATATCCGAAGGCCTCGGAAACCAGACAGGGGACACAAATGAGCTCGCAGCCGCCATAGAAGAGATGAACCAGACTATCCAGCAGATAGCCGAAAACGCATCAAGCACTGCGGAACAGGCGGGCAACACGCTGAAAAGCGCCGAATACAGCAAAGACTCAGTAATGGGGACAGTGCAGAAGGTGGCGGAGATAGCCGATTTTATAAAGGAATCCGCAGTTGTCATTGAATCTGTAGGCGAATCATCAGGCAAAATAAGCGAGATTGTAAACGTAATCAATGACATAGCAGACCAGACAAACCTTCTGGCACTCAACGCCGCTATAGAAGCGGCAAGAGCCGGAGAACACGGACGCGGATTCGCCGTAGTGGCGGATGAGGTCCGCAAGCTTGCTGAGCGCACTCAGAGAGCAACTCAGGAGATAACATCCATGATCGGCGGGCTCCAGGGCTCAGCTAAAGATGCGGTAAGTAAGGTCGAGGGCGGCGTTAAACACGCTCAGGCAGGCACTGAACAGGCAAACAGGGCGGAAATGTCCATAGGTGAAATCATCGAAAACACCAACACCACATCGGACATGGCAACCCAGATAGCAACTGCTGCGGAACAGCAGTCCGCAACCACGGATGAAATAGCTAAAACTGTTGCCAGAATAAGAAAAATTTCTGAAAGCAACACAAACGAACTCATGGAAATAAGCAGCGCAACGGCCAAGCTCAGCAGACTGGCTGATGACCTGCATAACGCAGTAAGAATGTTCAGGATATAATCCCGGAAACAGGAGCAGAAAAGGCCTTCCGCAAGGAGGGTCTTTTATTTCACACTCATCTCTCTTTCCTCACGGAGGATACGCCACCTGCCGCCTTCAAAAACAAACCTGCTCCTGCTGAAAAAGCTGATAACCTTATCATCCACAGAAATGTATTCTATAAAAGTGACCTCGGCGTATTTTCCCTTTATAATCTCCTTCACAATGTTCAGCCCCGCATGGGAGCTTTCCGCCACTATCTCCGCAAAGCGGGTGCAGAAGGACTGTTCATCAGGGAAAAAGCGTCTCAGTTCGCTGCTTTCCGCATATAGGTCATATACTCCGCCGCCGTTTTTTTCGGTGTAAAGCCTCGCCCTGTGTTCAATTATCTCTTTCGGGGTCATCATCAAAATAGCTCTCCACTGGTATGTCCCGCCCCTTGCCTTCTATGAAGAGGGCAAAGCGGATACGCTCAAGCAGCAGCCGGAAGGTTTTCCTGTCCAGAGCGGAAATATAAACCGCATCAGGCTTGGAGTTTTTTATTTCCATCAGGCTGTGCAGCCTTGCATCCGCAAACATTGTATCCGGCAGAACATTGTTCAGCACAAAATCCGCCTCCTCCGGCGGGAGCAGGTCGGTCTTGTTCAGCACAGTTATAATCTTTTTGTCAGTGAGTCCCAGTTCCGCCAGAACTGTCTCCACAGAGCGGATGTGGTTCAGAAAGCCGTGGTTTGATATATCAACCACATGAACCAGCAAATCCGCCTCGTTCAGTTCCTCAAGGGTTGATTTGAAAGCGCCTTTGAGATTCTCCGGCAGGTCACGTATGAAACCCACCGTATCTGTTATGATAACATCACGCTCCTCCGGAAAGCGTATGCGCTTGGAGCTTGTGTCCAGAGTGGCGAACATGAGGTCATCAGAATAAACCTCGCTTTGAGTGAGGTTGTTAAGTAGGGTGGATTTCCCGGCATTAGTGTAGCCGACAATCGAAACTATCGGCAGCCCGCCCCTGTTTCTCCTGCTTCTCTGCACAGTTCTGTTCTGTTCTATCTTCTCCAGCTTCTTGGAAAGGAATGCAATCCGGTCGTTAATGCGCCTTTTGTCTATTTCAAGTTTGGTTTCTCCGGGGCCTCTGCCCCCTATTCCGCCTGTGAGCCTTGAGAGAGCATCGTCCCTGCCGGAGAGACGGGGAAGGATATATTTAAGCTGTGCAAGCTCCACACGTATCTTGCCTTCGTTAGATTTTGCCCTGCGTGCGAATATATCAAGGATGAGCTGTGTGCGGTCGAGCACTTTAAGCTCAGTAAATTCAGAAACGGCTCTGGACTGTGCGGGTGAAAGGCTGTTGTCAAAAACTATAAAGTCCGCCCCGGTCTGGAGAGCGCGGATCACCACCTCTTTCAGCCTTCCCGGCCCCATAACGTATTTCGGATGGATCTGCGGCTTAATCTGCGTATGAATATCCAGAACATCCATTCCGGCACTTTCGGTGAGCTCCTGAAGCTCCGCCATGTGCTCCCCGGCATCCTGCTTTTTGCGGTAAGAGCCCACAAGTATGGCAGAATGGGCGTTTTTTACCCTGAACAGAGCCTTGGTTTTATCCTCTATCTCTTTTTCCAGAGCAGAGATGAAATCCAGATAATCAGTGTCCTGCCTGTGGGGATCTGTGTCCTCAAGGAAGCCGAACATATGCGGGCTGTCCGGCGGAAGAAGATGAGCAGTCTGCATCCGCATGGGGATGCCTCTGCTGTCTCCGTGGAGAACCGTCACGGAATCCAGACGGAGAAGGGCGAGGTCGGTAAGGTCATCATCGGTGAGTTCCTCACCGCCGGTGTGGGTATGCACAAGCCTTAAGCCGCGCAGCCCTCCCGGCGTTATCCTGTATCTGCTGAGGACAGGGATCACTATCTCCGATGAACCGCCGATAATCACATACTGCACTGTGTTTGATCTGTCAAAGAGAACCGCAGTCTGTCTGCCTGTTTCCGCTGTGAGCTCACAGAGGGTTCTGGCAAACTCAGGGGACACTACTGAAAAAGATGATGATTTTCTGCTGTAAAGCTTTTCCAGACGCTTAATCTGCTGAGGGCGCAAACCCTCAAGATGACCGAATACTTCTATGAAACGCCTCCGAAAAATTAAATTAAAAAACCGCCGCACCATGGAAATGATACGGCGGCTTTTATTCTATACGCTGCTGGCTTTCTTTGCAATTATTCTGTTCTGAACCTCGAAACAAGCTGGCTCATTTCATCCGCCTGCCTCTGGAGATCCGCTATGGTGTGGGTTATCTCCTGCATTGCGACTGAACTCTCCTCCAGACTGGAACTGAGCGCCTGAGTGTTGTCATTTATGCTTATTATCGTGGCGGTCTGCTCTTGAACAGCGTTGCTTATTATGCTGTTCACCTGCTCCGCAGTTTCCATTGTGGTCACTATCTGCCCGAAAACAGAGCCTGTTTCGCCTATGACTCTCACGCCTTCTTCAACCTGTTTTCTTGCTTCTCTCATGTCCTTTTCAGCCTCGCCTGTTTCCCTGACAAGTCCGCCAATTATCTTGCTGATTTCGCTTGTGGCGTTCTGTGTCCGTTCCGCCAGCTTGCGCACCTCATCAGCCACCACGGCAAAGCCTCTTCCCGCGTCTCCCGCTCTGGCGGCTTCTATTGCTGCGTTAAGTGCAAGCAGGTTAGTCTGGTCGGCTATATCGTCTATCACACCGACAATATTGCCTATCTCATCTGATGAACCAGAAAGTCTGCCTATAGCCGCGCTGAGCCTGTCCACCTTGTCTTTGATAGCATTTATCTCATTAGTGGCTTTGTTGAGGCTCTTCCGCCCTTCGCCTGTGTATTTTACCGCCTCACGTGAGCGTTCGCTCCCTTCACGGAGCGCTTCCAGAACCTCGCTGGAGGATGATGTAAGCTCTTCCGTAGCTGCGGCCACGCTCGAAACCTGAGAGGACTGCCCCTGAAATGTGGAGGCCATCTCCTCTGAGGCTGAGGCAAGCTGTGAACTTGCGGATGCCACACTCACTGAGCTCTGCTTTATGGTTATTATGAGCTCTCTGAGCTTGTCTATGAATCTGTTGAAGTTTTCTGCAACCTGCCCGACTTCATCCTTCTGGCTGACTTTGATCGCAACTGTCAGGTCGCCTTCGCCTTCCGAAATATCCTTAAGCATGTCTGCCGTCTGTCCGAGACTTTTTGTAAGAACCCGAACCACAAGGAAAGTCACCGTAATCATCACCGCCAGCAGAACCGCCACGGCCGCTGCCATGATTTTCACCATCAGGGTCTTCTGTTCAGCAGCAGACTGCTCTATCCGCGCTATCTCCTCGTTTATATCATCTATAAAAAAACCTGTGCCCACGACCCAGCCCCATTTCTCCAGACCGATGACATAGCTGAGCTTGTCACCCTGTCTGCCTGTTTCGGGGTTGTTCCACTGATAAAGCACATAACCCTGCTTCTCGTCTCTGGCAATACGGCTCATCTCACGGAAAATATATTTACCGTCACCGCTTTTCAGATCTCCCAGATTTCTCCCTTCCAGTTCAGGGTTCCCTCTGTGAACCAGCATATTTGAATCGAAATCGGTGACAAATACATAGTTCCCGTTATCGAAGCTGAACTTTCTTATTATTTCCTTAGCAGCATTCTGTGCCTGCACATCATCAGCCGCAGAACTGCGGTAAATATCATCTATGGATGAAACCGCCATTTCAATGTAGATTCTAAGCTCGTCGCGCTTGGCAGCTTCAAGATCGCTTCTTGTGTTTTCAACAAAGCTCCTTCCCATTTGCCTCATTTCATAAACAGCCAAAAACATCACTGAAAATACAGCAATCAGAACCGACAGCGTGGTAACAACGCTGAACTTAAACCTTAGCGAAAGAGACATGAATAACCTCCGAAATCAGGACATATGACTTGTGTATATCATACCCTAAAGAACACCTTTTTTGTCCTTTTTATATTTCAATAAAATATTAACAAAGGCTAAGAAATTCAAGCATTATTTTTGTTTCGGAAGCAAATTATTTAGATCATTTAACTAATTAATAATTAAGACTAATTACACACAAAAACTCACACTGTATATAAATGTAACACTATTTTAAACAGATGAATTACACTTCAAACTTATACTGTATGTAAATGTGACATTCTTTTGAGCAATTTCTGTCAGGCAAGTTCCGAAACTGGAAATCGGATTGTCAATTTCTGTTGTTATTTTACAAATTCTGATTATTATATTTCCTTAACCAAGCGGAGGCATGAATGATTTCAAACAATATGACAAATGACAAAAAAACCGAGATTATCCTTGATTTTGTGGTAGAAGCAGCAAGAGCATTCGGAATAATTCAGGAAGCAGGCAAAAAAATAGGCGCAGTCAGCGAAACAGGCAAACGAATATGGGCTCTTCTCAGGATTCTTAAACTTTACGGTCCGCAGACAGTACCGCAGATAGCAAAAATGCGCTCTGTTTCCAGGCAGTATATACAGAGGCTCGCCAACGACATAGTTGACGAAGGATACGCGGAATACAGCAAAAACCCCGGCCACAAGCGCTCGCAGTTTCTCAAAATCACCAAAAAGGGGGAGGAGCTTTACAGCGAAGTTTATGAAGCAATGCGCGAAAATGTGGAGGCTGTTGCCCCCAAGTTCAGGGAAGAGGATTTAAGCGCAGCGGAAAGAGTTCTCAAGTCGCTGATATATGAGCTTGAGCACTATTTGGGAAAATCAAAAAAATAAGCAAAGCCGTTTTTACCGCCGTGTTTTACTTCATACATGGCGGTATCTGCCTTGCTCACCAGTTCATCTATATTTACCCCGTCATCGGGAATAATGCTTATGCCTATGCTCGCCCCCAGTATCTGCCTGTCACCGCAGGCGCCGTAGGGGCGGGAAACCATCTCTATAATCCTTCTGGACACCGCTCCGGCTTTTTCCCTGTTTTCAATCTTGCTTAGAATCACAAGGAATTCGTCCCCGCCTATGCGGCAGGCAGTGTCAGCCGTTCTGATGCTGGTGAGTATGCGTCTTGCCGTCTCTTTAAGCACATCATCACCGGCTTTGTGCCCGTAAGTATCATTAACGTTTTTGAAGCCGTCCAGATCAATAAACAGAACAGCGGCCATTTCACCGTATCTGTGCACTCTTTCCAGAACGGTTTCCAGCCTGTCCCTCATCAGGAATCTGTTGGGAAGCCCGGTGAGTATGTCGTGCATGGCCATATGCCGTATTTTTTCCTCACGGAGCTTTTTATCCGTGATGTTTTCCTTCACCGCCACATAGAAAAGCAGCCTTCCTTCGCTGCATTTCACAGGGGTTATTGTCGAAAGCTCCCAGAAAATATCACCGTATTTGCCGCGGCTGCAAAGCTCCCCGTTCCAGGTCTGCCCGCCGCGTATAGTCTCCCACAGATTTTCATAGTACTCCTGCGGGTGCACTCCTGATTTGAGCAGGTTCACGTTTTTCCCGAATATCTCCGGTGCGCTGTAGCCTGAAATTTCGCAGAAGGCAGGGTTTACATATTCCACATGGCCGGAAGAGTCGGTAATTATTACGGAAACCGGACTTTGCTCCACAACAAGAGAAAGCTTCATTATCTCTTCGCTGCGTCTTTTCTCATCGGTAATGTCCCTGAAAACGTTCAAAACTGCCATGCCGTTCCTGCTTTCGTACGGCTGACTGGACATCTTGACTGTCATTTCCCTTCCGTGTTTGTTTATAAGGGTTCTTTCAAAACCAACGGAAGGCTTTCTGGTCATGAGCATATCCTTGATAAAATCTTCCACCGATACCTTATCCTGTTCGGGGATAAAATCCATAATACGCTCACCGAAAGCATCCTCAGGGTTTTCGTACCCCAGAAGCTCCGCCCCGGCCGGATTTATGTAGGTAATGAGCATTTTCTCCTGGACAACAATGCCCATCGGGGAAAACTCAGTAAGAAGTCTGTATTTGTTTTCACTCTTTTCCAGCAGCTTTCTGGTCTTTGTTATTTCGGTACAGTCTTCCAGAGTGCAGACTATGCCGCTGAATTTTCCGGAAGCATCCCTGCTTGGGGAGGCGCTGACCTTGACAAAGCCGTTTCCGCCGTTTCTTGTGGAGCAGAAAAGTTCATCGTAAAAAGCTTTTCCGGTTTTTACCAGACCGTCAAAAGGACATTTGTAATCATGCAGAATACAGGTATCACCCTCAAGCTTCCCTGCGAAAAAATCCTTTATATTTTTATTAAACCAGTTGGCGCGCTCACCCAGCATCATCATGGATATTGCGGCGGAGTTGGCAAATTTCATTTTCAGACCGCTGTCCAGTATAACAACGCCGGAGGGCAGGTGTTCGGTAACGGTCTCCAGTATATCAGGAAGTTCCTCCGAGCCCTCTTCTGCGGCAGTGCTTTCGGTAATATCAGTGCCGATACAGAGAAACTTTTCCCCGCCGTTGTTCATGGGTATCCGGGTAAAACGGAAAGTTCGCCTATTGTTCTCTTGATCAGAAAGAGTTATGCTTCTTGTGGATACGTATAAGGGTGAGAGTGAGCTGGATATTTCGGAGGAGAATCTGCCGCAGAATTCATTGCCGTAAACAGACAAAAACTTTTCAGCCTCCTTGTTTACATAAAGAAAGCATTTCTGTTTATCAGTGACCATAACTATGCTTTCGGAATCAGTAAGAATACCAAAATCAGTCAACTCGGAACTGAAATGTGTTTTCATCTCCCACCTTGGCTGTGCATTGTATATATCAATAACGCTTATCAGCGCATAGGAGTATATTTATTCAATTTAACTATTTATGCAAGAGGATATTGAAAAAACAGAGTCAAAATACAAATAAATTAGGAGAGAGACCATTTAAAGAGATGTTGACTGATATATAGAATCATTGAATATAGAACTTATATAATAAGGAGTTATGAAGATGTACCTAGGTTTTTTCAGTGACAACTGCGCAGGTGTGCTGCCGGAGATAATGGAAGCAATTTCAGCAGAAAATAGTGGTTTTACACGACCTTACGGTTATGATCATACAACCGGGGAGTCGAAAGAGGTTCTCAGGAAACATCTGGGGGATGCGGAAGTTAACTTCATGCTAACAGGAACAGGTGCAAATGTGGCACTTATTGCAGCGGCTCTGAAACCGTTTCAGGGGGTTATATGCCCGGAGACTGCTCACATAAATGTGGACGAATGCGGTGCTCCCGAAAGATTCACATCATGCAAGCTCCTGAGCGTTCCGGCGGAGAACGGCAAGCTGAACCCTAAATACATCACGAAATTTGCCCACAGTGTCGGCTTTGAGCACAATGTGCAGCCTGTTATGGTTTCCATATCGCAGGCAACAGAAGCGGGCAGCCTGTACACTGTTGATGAGATAAGGGAAATAGCCCGTATAACCCACGAAAACGGCATGTATTTGCACATGGACGGGGCGCGGATAACTAATGCAGCCTGTGCCATGGGCAAAACAATAAAGGAAATCTCAGGCGATCTTGGGGTGGATCTCCTCAGCCTTGGAGGAACAAAGGCGGGAATGATGTTCGGCGAGGCTGCTGTGTTCTTTAATAAGGAACTCGCAGCCGATTTCAAATACATCCGTAAGCAGTCTATGCAGCTTCTCTCCAAGTCCCGCTATATAGCCGCACAGTTCAAAAGAATGTTTGAGGATGACCTGTGGCTGAGAGCGGCCGGGCATGCAAACGCAATGGCCGCATATCTGGGTGGAAGGCTTGAAGCCATAAACGGTGTAACACTTAGCAGAAAACCGGAGGTAAATGCAGTATTTGCGCAGATACCCCGCAGCGCAATTGATGAGATAATAAAAGAGTTCGGCTTCTACATCTGGAATGAGGAGCTTAACGAAGTGCGCCTGATGACCAGCTTCGCAACGGAGAAAAAGGATATAGACACATTCGCGGACAGGCTGGCAGAGGTGATGAAGACGGTATAAGCAGATTTTACGCAACGGCTCAAAAAAGGGATTGCTTCGCTGAAGTCCGCAGACCCTCAATGCGGGGAACACATCGGCACGGCAGCCCCTGTTTTTTCCCATGTTCAGCGTCACTCTGAGCAAAGCGAAGAGTCTCAATATTATATCCGACAAGAGATTCTTCACTGACGTTCAGAATGACAGTTGTTCAAACTCTAAAGCCCCGTCAATCGGGCTGATGATAAACAGATTAACAGACTTATGTTCGCATATACAAAATCCCCCTCCTGTTCCCCTTTGCAAAGGGGGAAGTTATTGCGGTTAAAAGCAAAACACCCTCCTTTTTCTAAAAGGAGGGCGGGGGAGGATTTATGCAGATATATTTTTTTACTTTTTACAGGCACGGCGCAGTGTCTTTCCTTTATAATTCAAAATTTGCCGTCCATGGAAATTTTGAATACACGCTCGCGCCGCAGCCCCTGTTTTTCTCCCTGTTCAGCGTCACTCTGAGCAAAGCGAAGAGTCTCAATATTATATCCGATAAGAGATTCTTCACTGACGTTCAGAATGACGTCAGCATAAACTGCTTGCGTTTACTTATATTTTTTCCTTCTGAAAAGATCTGTTCTTCTTGATATAACGCGGTCGATAAACAAAACGCCGTCGAGGTGGTCTGATTCGTGCTGAATGAGGATCGCCTCGAAGCCTTCGGTTTCGATAACTTTTTCTTCCAGATTCTCATCCAGATACTGCACAAGAACCTTCCTTGCCCTGTTCACGTTCCCCGTGTAATCCGGCACACTCATGCACCCTTCCCTGAAAGGAGTTATGCCTTCCCATTTCAGTATCACGGGGTTGATCATTATCTGTCTGCCGTGGCTCTGCTCGCACTTGGGGTTTTTGCCCGGATCGATTGCTATGATCCTGTAGAGTTCACCTATCTGCGGTGCGGCTATTCCCACGGAGTGGGATGATGAATCCATTGTATCTTTCAGATCCTGTATGACCTGCTTTATTTTATCGTTCAGCTCCGTCACATCTTCCGAAATCTCTTTCAGAACCGGATCGGGATAAACCAGAACTTCCCTTACTGCCATATATTACAACTCGTATGTTTCAATCTGTCTGACGTGTATGTCGGTTCCGAGCTCTGATGAGATCTGCTTAAGCTTGTCCGTCCATGTTTTATCCGGAAAATATTCAGGCAGAACAACTTCCAGAACCATAATGTATATCGGAGATTTTTCCTTTCCCGCCACTTTGGTCTGAAGGTCTATGATGTTTATACCTTCCCCGGAGAGAAATGAAGCCACCTTATGCACTATGCCGGGCTTGTCTGAACCGTATACGGATATTATGTAGTGCTCACCCGCGGGAGCATCCTCGGTTTCCGTCATGCTCTGCACTTTTACGGAAACACCTTTTTTCTCAAGGAGTTCCTCAAAAAGCTCCTTAACCTCGCACTCGCTCATGGGCTGTTCGCGGCTTACGATTAATATGGCCGCAAAAAAACCCTGAAGCAGCGTGGAGCTTGAGTCTTCGATATTAAAATTGTTCTCAAGAAGAACCTTGGTTATGTCAGCTACTATACCGGGCCTGTCACCCGCAACGAGCATGAGTGAAAAAAGGTTTGCCTTTCCCATAGATGCACCCCGTTATTACTAATGGGTTATTATGCTTTCGCCTGCTTATTTGTCAACGGACTTTTTTGCTCTCAAAAAAGATTCAGGGCATATTAGTATTGAAAAGAAGTGTTTAAAGACCATATAATTATAAACATACATTTAAATATAGGGGGCAGAAACGCATGTTTGATCTTTTTACGGACAGAGCAAGGCGGGTGATTCTCTATTCCAGAGAGGCCGCAGAAAAGCTCCTCCAAATATCCATAGATACGGAACACATCCTCATGGGGCTCCTCAGGGAGAAAACGGGTGTAGCCGCCGATATTTTCAATAAGCGCGGGCTGGACACCAACGTGCTCATAAACGACATCAAGAAAATGAGCGTTCAGGGAAGAAACCTGATGATAAAAGGGAGCCTCCCTTTCAGCCCCATGGGAAAAACAGTGCTTGAGGCGGCAGTGGAGGAAGCGCGGCTGCTGGAAAGCAAATATATAAACACAGAGCATATCCTCCTCGGCCTCCTGAGGGAGCGCAGAGGCAAGGCTTACATGCTCCTCGCCAAGCTGGGCTTTGAGCTTGCCCCGGTAAGGGAGGAGATACGCGCTCTTTCCAGCACTAAAGTACAGGGAGCCACGGTCTCCACCCCCACAATAGACGAGTTCGGGCGTGATCTCACAGAACTTGCCAAGGAAGGCAAGCTTGATCCCGTTATAGGCCGCAGCGGGGAGATTGAAAGGCTGATCCAGATCCTCTGCCGCAGGATAAAGAACAACGCAGTGATAATCGGCGAACCCGGCGTGGGCAAAACAGCCATAGTAGAAGGTCTCGCCCGTGAAATGGTCTCCTCCGGCATACCCGAATTTCTTAAAAACAAGCGCCTGATCTCCCTTGAACTCGGAAGCCTCGTTGCCGGAACCAAATACAGAGGCCAGTTTGAGGAAAGGATGAAAAACCTGATCAAGGAGATTGAACAGGCAACAAACATCATAGTCTTCATAGATGAAATACATACCATAGTCGGCGCGGGAGCTGCCGAAGGCTCCATTGACGCGTCCAACATGCTGAAACCCGCCCTTGCCAGAGGTTCTTTCCAGTGCATAGGCGCAACTACTCTCACCGAGTACAGGAAGCACTTTGAAAAGGACGGCGCGCTGAACAGACGCTTTCAAACTATCTTTGTTAATCCGCCCAACACGGAGGAAACAATCGGAATCCTCGGCGGAATAAGAAAGTATTACGAGGACTTCCACAAGGTCTACATACCTGATGAGGTATTAAAGGAAACCGTTTACCTCACAGACAGGTACGTGACCGATAAATTCCAGCCTGACAAAAGCATCGACGTGATAGATGAAGCATGCTCAAAGCTTAAGCTCAGCGTAAACATACTCCCCGATAATCTCAAGGAGGTTAAGCTTAAGCTTGATGCCGCCATGGATAAACGGAACAGGCTGATAGCCGACAACGACTTTGACACTGTGGAAAAAGTGACGAAGGATATTGACCGTCTCGGCGGAAAGTTCCGCAACCTCCTTGGGGAATGGACTCAGGAGCTTGACTTGAACTGGCCTTCCCTGAACAATGACCACATATCCGAAGTTGTGGCGATGATGACGGGAATCCCCGTCCAGAAGCTCCGTGAAGACCAGATGGAGCGCATAGTCAACATCGGAAAGGATATAAAGAAATACGTTCTCGGACAGGATGAGGCCGTGGACGCGCTTGCCCGCTCCATAAAGCGCAGCTTCGCAGGGCTTAATAACCCTGACAGACCTCTGGGCTCCTTCATATTCCTCGGCCCCACAGGTGTTGGGAAAACCGAGGTCGCAAAACGCCTTGCCGAGATAGTTTTCGGCTCCGCCGGAGCGCTCATACGCATAGACATGAGCGAGTATATGGAAAAGTTCAACGTTTCCCGACTGGTCGGCGCACCCCCCGGATATGTCGGCTATGAAGAAGGGGGCAAGCTCACCGAGCAGGTTCGCAGGAAGCCATACTCAGTGGTGCTCTTCGATGAGATAGAGAAAGCACACCCCGAAGTGATGAACATCCTCCTGCAGGTTCTGGATGAAGGGCACATACACGACAGTCTGGGTCATATGGTTAACTTCAAAAACACTGTAGTGATAATGACCTCAAACCTCGGAACCAAGCTCACCCTTGATTCCCGCTCCATGGGTTTCAGCACCTCGGATGATAAGGTAAGCTTCGAGATAGATTATGACAGGTTCAAATCCAACGCATTTAAGGAGCTTCGGGAGCGTTTTTCCCCCGAATTTCTCAACAGGGTGGACAGCCACATAGTGTTCAAGCCGCTGGGCAAGGGTGATCTGTTCAAAATCATCGATCTTCAGGTGGAGGAAATCAACCAGAGGCTTGAAAAACACGAAAAGCAGGTTTCACTTGATGACGATGTAAAGGAGTTCCTCCTTTCTCAGGACTATAACTTCAACTACGGAGCAAGGCCCATCAAACGCCTCCTCCAGACGCACATAGAAGACAACCTGTCGGATATACTCATCTCCGGCAGATACAAAAAACGCAGGAACTTAAGGGCGGTTTTAAAGGATGGACAAATCTCTTTCAAATAAACGTATAGCAATAGTGGGAGCCGGGGCAATAGGCTGCTATTACGGCGCGTTCTTCACCAAGGCTGGTTTTGATACCGAGCTCATAGCAAGGGGAGCGCATCTGAAAGCCATGCAGGAAACTGGCAGGCTTGTGTTTAAAAGCAGAATACACGGGGATTCTGTTATCCCTGTCAAGGCGGCAGACGGGCTTACGGGTGAGTATGATGTTATAATCTTCGCCGTTAAATCGCAGGACACCGAAACAGTGTGCGCAGATGCCGCAAAGCACCTCAGAAAAGACGGCTACGCTGTTTCGTTCCAGAACGGAGTGGAAAACCCGGCTATTCTGGAAAAGCACTTCGGTAAAAACCGTGTTCTCGCTGCGAGCCTTTACATCGGCGTGTGGATAGAATCACCGGGGGTGCTGAACCACACAGCCTTCGGAAATATCACCTTCGGCGCTTTCAGTGAGGAGAGCAAAGCCGCGGAACCATATTTTGCCGAAATTCTCAGCAAGTCCGGCCTGGAGTTTAATGCTGCAAAAAGCATGAAGTATATCCTGTGGAAGAAGCTGATCTGGA
The DNA here is from genome assembly GCA_023395255.1 of Deferribacteres bacterium. Lineage (GTDB taxonomy): Bacteria > Chrysiogenota > Deferribacteres > Deferribacterales > Geovibrionaceae > Geovibrio > Geovibrio ferrireducens. The sequence goes on along the minus strand of JAEWZN010000010.1, from coordinate 136,926 downwards.
ACATTGCCTACAACCCGCTTTCCGCGCTTCTGGAAAGCACCTGCGGCAAAATGGCAAAAGATCCGGAAGTCTTTGCCCTCATGGTGAAAATGGTTAAGGAAACCCTTGAGGCGGCACGGATGGAAGGGGTGGAAGTTCCCGAAGAGGAATGGATGCCGCTAATTGCCCACAAGGACAGTCTGGACGATTATAAAACCAGCATGCTCATCGATATACAGAAGAACAGACAGCCTGAGATTGACGGCATACTCCTGCCTGTCATAAGCCGTCTGGAAGCCGCGGGCAAAGGAGCGCCCTACTGCGAAACTGTGTACAGATCGCTCAGGTTCAAATACGGCAGAATATTTGTCTACACACCGAGAGTGGCTGCGGATGTTATAGTAAGAAAGGGCGGCTCCGTTCTCCTTGTGGAAAGAAAGTACGAGCCCAAAGGCTGGGCTATACCCGGCGGATTTGTTGAATACGGCGAAAAGACTGAGGACGCTGCTGTGCGCGAACTGATGGAGGAGACAGGCATTAAGGCTGAATCCGTAACACTGCTCGGCATTTATTCAGACCCGGCAAGGGATAAGCGCGGTCATGTGGCTTCTGCCGTATATTACACAGAATCTGATGCCGAACCCGTAGCGGGTGATGATGCAAAAGCAGCAAAATTCTTCCCACTTGATGCCCTGCCCGCCGATCTGGCGTTTGACCACGCCAAAATACTGGCGGATTACATAAAAGTGAAACCTGTATGACAGAACCGGACAAGAAACTGAAAAAATACACGGTGCTTTACGCCGAGGATGATGAAGGCATACGCAAAAGCTATGAAATGATACTTAAAAAGCTATGCGGAACCCTTCATTGCGCCTCAGACGGTAATGAGGCCTTTGTCCTTTATACCGAAAAGAAACCGGACATCCTCATAGCCGACATAAAAATGCCCTATACGGACGGATTGCAGCTTATCAAAAGAATACGCAGTTCCGACAAAAAGCTGCGCATACTCATGACCACTGCCTATACAGATGAGCAGTACACCCTGCAAGCAATAGAGCTGGACATAAGCAGATACCTTGTAAAACCTGTTATGCTTGAGGATCTCCGCGGCGCACTGCAAAAATGTGTGCGCGAGCTGGAGGAAAAAAACCCTGAGCTGATTTGCCTCGAAAACGGGCTGACATACAGTTTTCCCCTTAAAAGCATTTCATCTTACGAAGGTGAAATCCCCCTCACCAATATTGAATCGCGCATTCTGGAAATTCTGATTGAAAACCGAGGCAGAATAGTGCGTTATGAAAAATTTGAGTCTGAAATATGGCGAAACGAGTATATGTCTAAGGAAACCCTGAGAAGCCACATAAAATTTTTGAGAAAAAAAATAGGCAATGAGATCATCAAAAGTGCTAAAGGTCTGGGGTATTTCATAAACTCCTGAAACAAGCACCGCATTCCTTTTCCTCCGCAATCAGTCTGATTTTCCTTCACGATATTTTCACGCCCGCATGATAAACGTTATTTATAGTGATATTTCTATTGCTTGCGAAACATTGGGGACTGAGGTTAGGATGAAAAATTATCTTGTTATCAGCAACAACACCATTCACCTTGAATGGATAAACGAAATACTGAGTATTCAGGGGCATAAATGCCTCACACTGCGCTATGAAGACAAAGAGGAGCTCGCGCAGTCTGACTTTTTGCCTGATTTTGTAATTTTTGACATTTTCTCCAGCAATTTTGACGAAGACCTTATCCGCCCTTTTCTTGACGGCGACTATCCGGCGACAATTATGCTTCTTACCTCAAAGAGCAACCCCTTCCAGAAGTACTATTTCAAAAAATATAATATTATCAATTTCCTCTACATTGAAAACGATGTGCATACCTTCACCGAAGCGCTCAAAGGAGTTAAACCCAGAAAAAGGATGAAACCTTGGCCTAAGTCCGTTCTGCTGCTTACTGTAAGGGAATATGAAATTCTCAAACATATTGCAGGCGGAAAAACAAGTAAAGAGATTGCAAAGCAGCTTCAAATAAGTAAAAATACTGTCGATACGCACAGAAATAAAATGCTCCAGAAGCTAAATCTCTCCAACTCGACCGCTTTGGTAAACTACGCCATCAAATCCGGACTGATATAGGCGTAAAAGCAGACGAGAGCGTTTACATCAGGTGATTAAGTGAAGAGAATTCCTTTATCAGAAATCCAGCCGGGAATGGTCATTTCGCGGCTGGACAAGCAGGGAGTCCACTTTCCACATTACGGGCAGGTAATTACGGATCTGGATTTTGTACAGGATTTGAAAGATCAGGGAGTTGACTACGTCTATCTGGCTGACGCTGAGGACGAACCCGCGATTTCCCTTTTGGACAGCTTCGGCCTCGCGCGGAAGGATAGCATGCGTCCCCCGTGCAGAAAAGCGGAAGCTGAGCCGGAGGATGACGAAAACATGCGTCCGGGAGTGTTCTCACCCGGCAACAACCTTATTTTTGCAAAAAAGATCCGTCAGCGGGCTCAGAGCAATGTAAAATCAATTTTCGATAAAATAACCTCAGGCTCGTTGCCTGATCTGGATATTGCACGCTCCGTAACGGACGAGTTTGTCAGCACATGTCTTTATAAAAACGAAGTTTTTATGAACATGCTTCTTGTAAAGGAAGCACTGGAGTGTGAAGTCAACCACGCCATAAACGTAAGCATTCTCTCAATAGCCCTTGGCAGAAGGCTGGGACTGCCGACATACGAACTGGAAAATCTCGGTCTGGCAGGCCTGCTCCATGATGTTGGCATGCTTATGCTGCCGGAGTATGTTTATAAGGATTCCGGCAAGCTCTCGGAAACTGAGTTTGAAACACTGAAAAGCCACTCCGAACGGGGTTTTCAGATGCTTAAGCAGTGCGGCGGACTGAACGAGGCCGTTCTTCAGGCGGTACTCCAGCACCATGAGAAGGCTAACGGCACAGGCTACCCCGAAGGTCTGCTTGAGCGCCAGATAACAAAAAATGCTAAAATAGTCGCCATAGCAGATACATACGATACAATAACCTCAGATCGGCCATACAGCAAGGGGCGATCCCCCGTGCAGGCAATTAAGCTGATTTTCGGCTGGTCCGGCAGGCATTTCAACGAAACTCTGGTAAAATTCTTCGTTAGTCTTCTGGGGGTTTATCCCGTGGGGACTGTTCTGCGGCTGGAATCCGGCGAGGTCGGAATAGTTTATGAAGTTTCCAGAGGGAGCTCCACAAAGCCGAAAATACTTGTGATTATTGATGAGGACGGAAATGAGAGGGAGCCGTTTCCCCTTGATCTCAATGCCAAAAATATCGTCACAGGGCAGCCTGTAAAAGCAATAAAAGAAGCACTCACACCGGATCAGATAACTACTGATATTTTCAGCGTGCTGGAAAAATATCTTTTCAGCGGAAAGTAAAGGGAGAATACAGCAGACGCACCCGCTGGTATATGCCGGGGCAGTCTGCCTTATCCGGCAGAATTTAAATTACGGACTTTTTATGAACTATTCTTCTGTGCGGCGTTCATATCTTTAACGAGAAGCAGAAAACAACCTCCCGAAAAGACAGGGAACCGCAAGGTTCCCTTCTTTATTTTAGGAGTTCATTCCTGAGCAGCTTCTGCATGTGCCTTTTATCATGACACCCACAGAGTCCACATATTTTCCGTATTTTTCATAGAAGAATCTTTTAAGCTCGTATGAATCCGTTTCCAGGTCTTCCACATAGCCGCATTTTGAGCAGACATAGTGAACATGGTCGCCTATGTTTATCTCATAAACCGGTTTTGCGCCCTCAATCGGGATCTCCTTAAGCAGGCCTTCCTCCACAAGGAGGTTAACGTTTTTATATATTGTTGCCAGAGAAACGGAAGGGGAAACAGCCTTAACAAGCCTGTGCAGCTCGTCAATGCAGACATGCCCTTTACCTCTGATCTCGCTGAGCAGAAGCATCCTCTGAGGTGTAACCTTAAGGTTTTTCGACCTGAGCGATTCTTCAAAATTCATATAAGACTCCTTTTACTTTAAGTCAGCAGTACGCGGTTTTAATTCAAACCAATTATGTCTTCAAATACAAATATATTTCAACTAAAAATAATAATTAATTGACATCAGGCAATGCTTTTCTGAAAGCTGTATGCTCAAACCACCTGTAAGTATCTGTAAGAAAACATTTTATACACTCATTTTGATATTCTCCGAAAAGAAAGAATATCACCTGATAACTATACTACTATTATTTTATTATATTATGCTCATCGGTTTGTCCACAGAAATGTCTAGAGAACGGGGATCATTTAATAAAAATTATGAACTAATAGAAACTTACAGAACAAAAAAGTTTGAGTGCATTAAGTGGTTAAAAAGCTCCCTCCACACAGAAGGGAGCTTGCGCTTTCTATTTTTTCTTAATTACTTTTACCTTTTTTATCACTATGGAAGTCTGAGGAACATCACTTCTGAAAAAGCCGCCGCTCCCTGTGGGTACATCAGCCATAGCGTCTACGATCTCCATCCCTTTCGTGACTTTGCCGAATACGGCATAGCCCCATCCCTGCGGAGTTTCTGCGGCATAATCCAGAAAATAGTTGTCCACATAGTTTATAAAAAACTGTGATGTGGCGGAGTGAGGATCATTTGTTCTTGCCATTGCTATTGTTCCTCTCTCGTTCTTGATTCCGTTTGATGCCTCATTTTTGATTGGGGCATTTCCTTCCTTCTGCTCAAGATTTTCGGTGAAACCTCCGCCCTGTGCCATGAATCCGGGAATAACTCTGTGGAAGACTGTTCCTTCATAAAATCCTGACTTTACATATCCAAGGAAGTTTTTGACCGTTTCGGGCGATTCCTTGTCGAAAAGCTCAACCTCAAAATCCCCCAAGTTTGTACTGAATAATACTTTTGTGTTTTTCATATCAACCTCTTCAGTTTTGTCCGCTTCTTTCTGTGTGCTGCAACCGAAAACCAGAACAGCAGCCAGAAGAAAAATGAGTTTACGCAGCATAGGAACTCCGTCTTTTTTTTATTGAGATGAAAATAATAGCTTGTATCTTTCAGGAATTCTAATATTTTCTGCAAATGTGACGATTATTTAATAAGTGATTACACCGGAAGGTGATTTGTGGGAACTAAAAGGACTATTGTTATTTTCGGGTCAGACAGTACTGATTCTGTAAAAAGTTTTTCTTTCTCTGTGACCGGCTTCAGGCTGGCATTAGCGGCAACTGTTGTTTTTCTGATTTCATCTGCGGCGGTTTTTACCGTTCTTTTTGATTTCGCTGTGGACAGGGCTCATTTTTTGCATTGGAAGGATGAGAACAAACGTTTGACCAAGCAAATTAAGCAGTATGAACCTGTGATAGCGGAGCTTGAGGACAAGTCCTCTATCCTTGACTCAACCCAGAACAGGCTTCTGGGTACGGCATCTCTGGCAGGTTTGCAGGTCTCCGATCCCCAGCCGGAAGGCGGAACGGAAAGTGCACAGCCGTATCAGCTTGCGGAAGATATTTACCAGACCGATGCCCTTAACCCTATGACGAAGTTTCTCCGCAGGGAGCTTGACTCAAGGATAATAAGCATCACCGGACTTGCTAACTACATAGAAGAGCAGGAATTTCTCTTTCAGTCTACTCCGTCGGGCTCTCCGGTTGAAGGGTGGATCTCCAGCAAATTTGATTTCCGTTTCTCTCCGTTTACCGGAAGGCTTGTCTTCCATGAAGGGCTCGACATAGCAGCGCCGTTCGGCTCACCCGTGCGGGCATCGGCTAAGGGAATAGTTATCTTCTCCGGCTATAAGCAGGGTTACGGTTATCTTGTCACAATAGACCACGGGTACGGCTTTGTAACACGATACGGCCACAACAGCAGGCTCACAGTGCGCGAGGGTGATTTTGTACAGCGCGGCGAACGCATAGCGCTGGTGGGGTCAACAGGGCACAGCACCGGCCCGCACGTTCATTATGAAGTCCTTATAAACGGCATTCCGGTGAACCCCCTGAACTTTATGTTCAATACATCGAAACCCACGCAGAAAGAGCTTAACGCAAAATATGTTAAAAACGAATACAATTGATTTTCCCCTCTTATAACATTATGTTGGTAAAGAGGTTGTGAAATGCGGATAGAATGGACAAGCTACATACAAACCAATAACGAGCTTCTGGATTCCCAGCATAAGGAACTGTTCAGCAGGATAAACAGATATTTTGAATGCGCCGAGCATAATCACAGTCCGCAGGATCTGATAAAAACTCTCAACTATCTGGTGGAATACGTTAAAACCCACTTCAAAACCGAAGACGATATAATGACCCAAATGGAATACGCAAGGCAGAAGGAACACAGAAAATCTCACAGAGAACTCACTGAAAAGCTTGTTGAAATTTACAAAGAACTTATTGAGAACGGTGCCTCGGACGAACTGCACGACAAACTGGCAAAACTCTGCCAGATCTGGTACGTGGCGCATATAAATGATTTCGACAAACGTCTCGCCGCTTTCATCAAGGCTTATAACAAAGCGCATCAAACTCAGATCTGAGACTGCCATGTCGCTTTGCTCCTCGCAGTGACGTAAGCTACTGTCATTATGAATAAAGTGAAGCAATCTCTATCCTGACAGTAAAAAACCGTTTATCCTGCTCTTGTGTTCATGTCGGCAGTCTTTAATCAGCTATTTCAAATCCCCCTCTGGTCCCCCTTTGCAAAGGGGGAAGTTATTGCGAATAAAGGTAAAAGCAACCTCCTTTCGTAAAGGAGGGCGGGGGAGGATTTACCTGATACATCGTTACATAATCCTGCTTTTTTTTCCGTCACTCTGAGCCTCAGGCGAAGAGTCTGTTATTCAATAACATCAAATAGATGATAACATCTGAGATGCTTCACTCCGTTCAGCATGACGCGATGACTTCACTGCACGGCGGGCTCCCTTCCTTGGGAGCAAAAAAAAAGCGGAGCCGAAGCTCCGCTTTTTAATTTTATGTAACCAACTAAAGCTGATTACTATTTGTCTTTAATAATTTCTGCTTTGCTGCCTTTGCCTTTATAGCCAAGAGCAGTTGCGTGTCCCACTGCATCAGACTTAACGTGGCATGATGTGCACGCAGCCTGGTTAGGTCCGATAACAGTATCATCCGATCTTGTAGTGTAGCTTGCGCCCTGACCTACAGTTACAGGAAGAGCCTCAGCCTGATCTGCAAGGCCATATGTTCCAGGATTATGGCAAGCTTCGCAGTTTTTAGTGCTCTGAGGATAGTAAACCTCAACATCGTTAAAGTTAGCAGTAATACCGTTAGTTCCAACGGGATTCACGCCCCAACCTGCAGGAAGAACTTTGCCAAGGAATGCCCAAATTGATGTTCCCTGCTGCCTGTAAAGGATATAAGGTTCATCGGTTTCACCAGCAGAGTGGATTCTGTGGATCATAACCTTAAGGTCATAGCTTTCTTCTGATTTACCATCAAGAGAAGTTTCTGCGGTAACGCCATAGAAATCTGCTCTTCTGTTTTTCTCTGTCGCACTAGAGTTATGGCAAACAGCGCACATTTGCGTACCGATAACACGTCCGCTTGAGCCATGGAAACCTGAGTGTGAACCATGGCAGGCAATACATTTCGCATCGCTAACTATTGCGCGGCGAAGTGCAAGTTCAGTACCATTAGCAGCAACATCAAAAGGAACAGCAATGCCGCTCACCAGAGGTCCAGTGTACCCAGTAAGGGTTACATTACCAACTTTAAGTGAAGGTCTGTTATGGATGACAACAGCGCCTTTTGTTTCATTTGCACCGGGAGCAACAGGAACAGTTGTTGTCATTCTACTAGTGCCAGCGTTGTAAACGTTAGTAGCATTTTCAGTAAGTACACCAGCAGCCGCTGAAAGCCTGTTAGTTGTTGCAGGCTGAGCGCTAGTCAGACCTTCGTTAGTCCAATCATCACCCATACCATAAGCAACAAACATAGTAAGGTTGCCGAAAGTAGGACCTACATTAAGATCACTGTTTGTAAGGTTATAGTTCACACCAACTGCATTTTCAACACCCCAAACAACATCAGCCTGAGTGCCAGCAGCATTAACAGTTATGCTATAAATTTTATAAACAAAATCTTTTCCGTGTTTTTCACTAAGGTTATAACCACCATGGAACTCATCAAAAGTAGGTGCAATGTTTACAGAGTCAGCATGGCATGCAAGGCAGTCAGTGCTTGCGTTAAAACCAGTGTGGTTCATTATTGCAGTACCGCCAGCGTCAATGAAATCCCAAGAATCCCAGCTTACATGGCAAGACATACAAGTGTTGTAAGTAAAGTAGTCTTCGTCAAGAACTGCATCAATCCTATCCTGAGTGTTATGGCAGCTGAAACAGTTTGTCATATCATTAGGATAGCCGATTCCGTAGAAAACACCGCTTTTAACTTCTATTTTATTATCATGTGAAGAAGAGTGTACTTTATGCACATAGTTATAAAGCTTGTTTGCTTCACCTTTAGTTGTATAAGAGTGGCAAACAGAGCAGTTTTCACCATTGGAGGTTGCATAATGGTAACCATAAGTACTCACACGAACTGCTCCTACGGATGTACGTGCAGAGTTATTACCTCTGTCAAATATTTTTTCACCGTGGCAGCTTGCACAAGCATTAACATCATAAAGATCTCTGGGAGAAGTGCCGAAATCTTTACTTACGTTAACATAGTAAGGATCGTAAAGCTCAGGATCAGTAAGAGTAGTGTTGCTATCAGTAAAAGTTACAAGCATGCGTATGTCACGATCTGCTTCGGGAAGAGCAGCAAGTGCGGCAAGCTTAACCATACCCTGAGCATTGGCAGTACCAGTAGAGTCACCAGTTACACCAGAGCCATCAGCAGCAAGAGTGATCAGATAGTTTCCATTTGTCGGCTGTGAAAGAGCATTAGCAAGAAGCCCATTGCTCTGGATTCTTGCACGAACAATTTCACCTGCTGTAGTTGCGTAACCAGCAATTACATCAGCTGCGCTTGCTTCGTACAGGAAGTACACAGTATTGAAGGTTGTGTAACCTGTAAATGGAGCCCCTGTAGAAGTTTCCAGTGAGAAAGTAATTTCAATATCACCGCCGTTCACTGCAAAGTCAAGGTTGCCAGCATCAAATGCTTTGTCTTTGCTCACATACTGAGTATGCGAAGCTGGGTCGTAATCTTTTCCGTCACCATGACAGGTTACACAGGTTTCTGATGAACTGGCAGCTATGGGAGCGTTGCCGGACTCATACTCAGCGAGCTGTGCGCGAAGCTCAGCAAGATCCTCAAGAAGAGCCTGAATTTCTGCAGCAGAAACAGAACCATCAGCCTGAAGCTGAGTTATAAGAGCCTCAAGATTAGCTATCTGCTGTTCAAGAGCAGTAACCGTACCCGGCTCAACGTCTTTTCCGTCGGAACCGTCTGAGCCGCAGCCGACAGCGACGAACATGCAAAGTAATGTTGCCATTACAAGCAATAAAAGTCTTTTTGACATAAACTTTCCTCCTTTAATTTTATGCCCCTTATTCTAAGCCCTTAATGCCTGTTTCAGGGATTAAGGGCTATAACGCCCCAGTCAAACGGTGTTTAAGTTTTACAGACTCAATTAATAAACTACATATCTGTACGATATTATTCACGTTATCGAAGTATATCAAAAAAAATTGATTTGTCAAAATGAACTTAACTCTTTGCGCTAATAAAATTTACATTCGCTTTACCGCCTGATTTTTTTCATATTTTAGTCATCATAGAAACTTATTAGTTACTACTAAATCAACGTAAAATCTTATCATTCCATATGTATAGAAATTTCGCAATATTTGCATAATTACCCAGAAGATGACTAGGTGTTTAGACGCACTTAACCATCCTATTTATCGCAAAATATCGAAACGAACTTTTTTAGGTAATGCCAATGTAAAAATTATTAAGAAAATAAATTAACATTGGTTTATTTTAGCCTAATAATAATTTTCCAGTGACTATTGATAAATAAGACATATTAAACCGCTAGGAATTGTCTGAAAACTAATATTCCGCCACAGGGAGACAATGTTTTTTGTTTTGCTATAAAATTTTACCTATGACTTACCGGAATGTTTTTTTTAAAATGATCGAGAGATTTCTGAGATGAAGAAGTTGGGGATCGCGTCATTGCAAGGAGTAAAGCGACGCGGCAGTCTCCGGTATATATACATAGAGATTGCTTCACCCTGTCAGGGTTCGCAATGACATAAACAACAGAAATCAAAATCCCCCTCAATCCCCCTTTGAAAAAGGGGGAAGCTATTGCAGTCAAAGAAAAACACCCTCCTTTGGCAAAGGAGGGCGGGGGAGGATTTCAAAAACACATCGGTTAGAAAATCCCCCTCTGGTCCCCTTTTGATAAAGGGGGAAGCTATTGCTGTCAAAGAAGAACCCCCTCCTTTAACAAAGGAGGGCGGGGGAGGATTTCAAAAATGCATCGGTTAGAAAATCCCCCTCAATCCCCTTTTGATAAAGGGGGAACTTGTTGCAGCAAAAGAGGATCTCAGCAATGTTCGTAAATTGTCTGAACAACTCCGTCAATATTAGTCAAAACTTCTGTGTTGCTGAATCTCAACACTCTGAACCCGTGCTTTAGCAACAATCTGTCTCTTTCATTATCTTTCTGAATTGCTTCTTCACTGAAATGCTGCCCGCCATCAATTTCTATAACCAACTTAGAAGCGGGGCAATAAAAATCAAGAATATAATTTTCGATGACTTTCTGCCTGTAAAACTGCAGTCCCTTTATTTGTTTTCTTCTGATTTTTGACCAAATCAGCAACTCAGCATCGGTCATGTTCTTCCTGAGTGCTCTGGAGAAAGATTTAAGATTTCTATTGTATCTGATCATAAATCCCCCTCTGGTCCCCTTTTGATAAAAGGGGGAAGCTATTGCAGTCAAAAAAGAACCCCCTCCTTTGGCAAAGGAGGGCGGGGGAGGATTTACCTAAAACATCGGTTACAAATCCCCCTCAATCCCCCTTTGATAAAGGGGGAAGATATTACCTGCACCCGCCGACAGTAAAGGCGGAACCGCCTTTTCCCTTGGATTTATAGACACAGGCATCTGCCTCTTCCAGAAGCAGTTTATAGTGATCTGCATGTTCGGGATATATGCTTATCCCTATACTGATCCCAACCTCCAGCGCGAGGTCGTTATTTGTATATATAGGACATGTGACTGCCGTTATTATCTTTTTGGCCAGTGCTCCTGCCTCTTCTTCCGTCTTAACGTTTTCGGCGAGGATAACAAACTCATCACCGCCGAGCCGGGCTACGGTGTCCGTTGCGCGCACAGTTTTCAGCAGTCTGGCGGCGACCTCTTTCAGCACCTCATCCCCGATGTGGTGGCCGTAAGTGTCATTAATAGGCTTGAATTTATCCAGATCCATGTAAAAAAGGGCGAAGCGCTTCTGATACCTGTTCCAGTTGTCTATGTAATCTCCGGCTTTTTCCTGAAGCATAAAGCGGTTGGCAAGTCCGGTGAGGCTGTCGTGGGTGGCTTTGTAATAATTTTCCTCGGAAGCGTCCCTCAGTTCCTTCTCGGTGTTGAACTTTTCCATGGCCTGTTCCACTGTTTTCCGGAGGATATTTCTGTCGCATGGTTTCTGGAGAAACTTGAAAACCGAACCCTCATTAACCGCTCTCACGGCTATATCCAGATCGGCGTTTCCGGTGAGCATGATCCTCACGCTGTTAGGGTTGGTTTCGGCAGCCCGCCGTATGAACTCAACACCGTCCATCTTGGGCATTTTATAATCAGAAACCACCACGTCAAAAGCCTCTTCCCGCATCATTTCAAGGGCTTTGATGGGTGAATCGCACAGGGTAATGTCCATATCTCTGAACGTGCGGCGGAATGTGTCCAGAATAAATTTATCATCATCAACAAAAAGAATCCTGTTTTTCATCGGCATTCCCGTGGTTATTGTGTGGAGCTTACGCTGAAAACTGAAATCCCCTCTCCTTGCGAAAGGCGGGTCGGGGAGGCTTCATAAGAAATCCGCGTCTATAGCTTTATATATACATTATTTACGGAATGTGCCAAAGAAAATTTCAGGTGACAGGCTGAATATCCTTCCATCTGCCGCTTTTGTAACGGGCGTAAAGAAAAACGGGAAACAACAGAAAAAGCAGAACAACCGATGTCCATCCTGCTCTTGCCGAGAAATTCAGCTTGTTCATCATAATATATATCGCAACAGTAATAACCCAGTTTGTACCCACGGAAATCAACATAGCCCAGAAGGTATCCCCCGCGCCCCTGAGAGCGCCCATGAAAACAACCATCTGTGCGGTTACAAGGACATATATCGATGCCAGCCTCAGCATATACACAGTCAGAGGCACTGCCGCCTCGAAAGCAGGGTCAGGCGAATCCGGCCGGAAAAAATCCGTAAGCTGATAAGGGAAAAAGATAAAAAGCATAGCCACAATAACAGAGTAGATCACGCCGAGTTTAAGGCCTGAGATTACGGTTTTATGAACTATGTCATGTCTGCCCGCGCCGATATAGCGCCCCACAAGGCTGGTTACGCCTATTTCAACACCTATAAGCGGCACATACGCAACATGGTCCCAGTTGAACATAATGGTAGCCGCTGTCGCAGTGGAGAGCCCCTGAGCGTGGAAAATAAGCACTATAAACGTAAATGCCGTGAAACCCAGCAGAAACTCTATCCCCGCGGGTGTGCCGAACCTGAGCAGCTTAAGGCTGAGAGCCCTGTCAAAACGAAAAGAGCCCTTTATGCCGTATGCATCCACATTAGTTTTGCTCAGATAAGCAAAAACCAGAACAAGTATGCCGGATATACTGCCTATTATAGTGCCGATGGCAGCGCCCCTCATCCCCATCTCAGGCAGACCGAAGCGGCCGAAAATCAGCACCCAGCTTGCACCGACATTCACGAACATAGCCAATATGGAAGAAAACATGACTATACCGGTTTTCCCTATGCCAGAGAAGAAGCAGCTTAAAGAGTGCCTTATGAGGAAGAAAACGGAACCGAAAATAAGAATATCGAAATACTGCCGCTGGTAGTAAAGCTGCATTTCGTCTATCCCTGTCTTGGAGAACATATAATGTATAAGCGGGCGGGAGAGGAGTATAACAGGGTAAGCCAGAACAGAGATTATCATCCCCTGAAATGCGGAAATACCGCACATTTCCTTTTTGCCCGCGCCGTAAAACTGCGCTATCATCGCCGTGGAGTAGCCTATGAGCCCTATGAAGAAGACAGTGAGCATGAAGCTGCTCATGCCGCCGCCCATAGCCGCACTCATCTGTACCGAGCCCAGACGGGAAAGGAAAAGCCTGTCGGTAAACACCATCACCGTTTCGCATGCGTTGGAAACAAGCATGGGAAACGCTATGTAAATCATCTCTCTTACGCCGCCCTCGGCGAACCTGACGTTACTGCTCACAAATTACTCCGAAATAATGAAGAACAAAAAATATAACTCTGAAAATACTTTTCAGCAAGGGGAAAGAACCCCCGGCGAAGAGCTAAGCTTTTCGGCGTAATTTACGATTATATAAAAAAAATACGGGAACACATGCATGACAAAGGAACAAAAGGCAGTGGCAGACCGCATAAGGCTTGCGGGCGGCTTCAAAAACAGACGGCTTGAAGCCCTTTTCCGCAGGGAGAAGGCAAAAACATCGGCGATGAAGGTGCGTCTTCTTTTTGCGCTGTACGCAGTTATGTATTCCTTTTTCGCCGTGTCAGCCGAGACACAGGAAATGCGCCTTGCGGGGGCGGTTTCGGCTGCCTTATCCGCCGCATGTGTGCTCAGACTGCCCGTAAAACCATCAAGAATGAACATCCTTGCGGGAACAGCAGTTTTCATCTTTTTCATGTTCTTTCTGGTTAATGCACTCTACACAGGCGAAATGCATCCGGCTGTTTACGCAGGCCTGATTATTCCGTTCCTGCTGCTGGAGATTCCTTTGAAGACATTGGTTTACCTCACCCTGCTCCCGTTTTTTGCCGTGAAATTAATCACGGGCACAGGTATTGCGGCTGCGGTACTGCTGATACCTGCCGGAGCCCTTTTTTACGTCATATCCTCATACATGCGCAGGAGCTACTTTCTTCATATGCGCAGGGAACAGGCGGGCGCAGGTGCTGCGCACTCCGTGACTAGTGCCGGAAACGGGAGCGGAAAGGACACTCTGACAGGGCTGATCAGTCTCGGCGCTTTTCTGGAAAAGGCCGATGCTCTGCTACAGGGGAAGCCCGCTGAGAATGACAGCTTCATAATTGTCTGCGATATTGACGGATTTGAGAAAATAAATAATGCATACGGTCAGGAAACAGGAGATATGATACTCCGCACCGCAGCCCACAGGCTCAGAAGTCTGGTAAGCCCGGCTGATCTGATTGCCAGAACCGGAGGCGGCGAGTTTTCGGTATTTCTGGCTGATGAAACCGAGGAGACGGCAAAAAATCTTGCTGAACGCTTAAGGGTTAATATGGAGAACAGCATATGGAAAACCCGCAAATCGGACGCTGCTGTCACACTGAGCGCAGGAGTTGCCCTTGTCTGCCCGGAGGGTGTGCAGAGCGCGGCGGATGTGTTCCATAAGGCGCGGGAAGCCATGTTCACAGCAAAGGCAAACGGGCGCAACCGCACTGCTTTTTATGATTCCGGCAGATGATCAACCGATGACGCAGTTTTTCATAAACTGCCTTATTCTCTTATAATCAGGAACATATTCCGCAACCAGAGCCCAGAAGCTTATCCCGTGGTTGGGGTGTACCAGATGGGCAAGCTCATGGACGCAAACATAGTCAGCACATTCCGGCGGGAGCTTGGTCAGTTCGTAATTAAGGGATATGTGCCCCAGAGACGAGCAGCTTCCCCAGCGGCTGCCCGTTTTGCGGAAAGTGACTTTGCGGTACAGAAGCCCCATTTCAGATGCGCGTCTTTCAAGCACAGGGGTTATAACCTCTTCGGCTTTTCGTTTCCGGAAAACTTCAAGAGCTTTGAAAAAGTATTCTTCCTTAAAGAGATACGGATTTATCTCCGCCTTTATGCTGCCGCCTGCGAGATAAACCTCCGCCCTGCCCAGCCCTGCCAGCGGGTTACGGATTATTTCAAGGGGGTACTCAGCACCGAATAATGGCACGGGGCATCCCTCCTCAAACCGCACCGCATCCAGCCTTTCACGCTTTACAGACATGCGGCGGAAGATCCACTCCGCCTTTTTTTCTATTACGGAGAGAATGGTTTTCTCCGGCACAGCGGGAGCCCTGACGGCTATCACACCGTCCGCATCCACGGATATGTATATATTCTTAAGCCCCGCCTTCACTGTATGGCGGTAGGAAACCTCCCGCCCGCAGGTGAGCACTGCCTGTTTTATCTCTTCCTTCATGGAGCGGATAATAACCCCGCACGGAGCAGATTACAATCATTCATTAAGCGGGTCTTCACCCTGATGCCAAGAGGCGAGATAACGCTCGTTCAGGTGAAAATCCTCTCCCTTATGCTCAGTAAATGTAACATACATATTATCGAACGGAATGAAGAACAGGCTGTTGACAATCTCCATAAATCCCAAGGCAAGCTTGCGCCTCTGCTGAATTGTGCGCCCTTCCCTTATGTCGGCATTAACCAGAGCAACGCCCTCTTTGTTGTTTTTCACCCTGCCTATGAACAGGTTGTAGGTGTCATACTCGCGGATGCTTATGCCTATGTGGTCTGTGCCCGTGTCCATAACGAGTGAAAAAAGCTCCTTAACCCTCTCGGCGAGAGCTTTTTTCTCTTCGTCGCTTATTTTCCTGTTAATCTCGAACTGTAAGTGTGGCATATACGCCTCCTTTATAGTATTAATTATATAATCAAATACCGCATACGCCAGTTTAAATGAGGCAGGAAAAGTTATGGAAATTGTCAGAGCGGAAACAAAGGATATACCGGACTTATGCCGTCTTCTGGCTTATCTTTTTGAGCAGGAAGCCGAATTTTCACCGGACACAAAAGCTCAGGAAAAGGGGCTGAGGCTGATTATAGATGACCCGCGCACCGGGGATATACTGATAATGCGGGAAAACGGGCAGGCAGCGGGGATGGTGAATCTGCTTTACACAGTGAGCACAGCCCTGGGCGGCAAAGTCGCTGTGCTGGAGGATATGGTGGTTTCACCTGAGCACAGAAACGGCGGGACAGGCGGCAGACTGCTTAAAGCCGCCGTGGAGCATGCAAAAAAGCAGGGCTGCCTGCGCATAACCCTGCTTACAGACACAGTAAACGAAAAGGCGCAGAGGTTTTACGAACGCCACGGGTTCAGCATATCACCCATGCTCCCCATGCGCCTTGTTCTGTGAGGTTCACTCGAAAAGCTTAAGAAACTCGCCGTAGCCTTCCTTCTCAAGGTCTTCCTTCGGGATGAAGCGCATAGCCGCCGAGTTCATGCAGTATCTCATGCCTGTCGGAGCCGGGCCGTCCTCAAACACATGACCGAGGTGGGAATCCCCGTATTTGCTGCGCACCTCTGTTCTGGACTGAAACAGCTTCGTGTCCACACGGGTTACGATATTCTCCCGCATAAGAGGCTTGGTAAAGCTCGGCCAGCCTGTGCCGGAATCGTATTTATCAAGGGATGAGAAAAGAGGCTCGCCGGACACCACATCCACGTATATCCCATCCCGTTTATTGTCCCATGTTTCCCCTGTGAATGCTCTTTCAGTACCCTCATGCTGAGTCACTTTGTACTGCATAGGCGAGAGCTTGTTTTTCAGCTCAGCGTCAGACGGCTTTTTAAAGCCCCGCCAGTCTTTCTTAGGAGCCTGAGATTTTTCATTCCCCCAGGTTTTCTCGATGAAGCCCGCTCTACCGGAGCCGACTTTGTATCTGTTATAGTGATTCGCATTCTTCTTGTAGTAGTCCTGATGGTACTCCTCGGCCTTGTAAAACTTTACAGCGGGCAGAATATTTGTTGCTATGGGCTGCTTGAACTTGCCGGAGTTCGCCAGAGCCCTCTTTGAAATCTCTGCCGCATCCCTCTGTTCGGGGCTGTGGTAAAATACTGCTGTCCGGTACTGAGTGCCTTTATCGGCAAACTGTCCGCCCCTGTCCACAGGGTCAATATTCCGCCAGAAAACCTCCAGCAGCTCTTTATAAGTTATCACGGCAGGGTCAAAGGTTATCTGCACGGCTTCATAATGCCCGGTAAAGCCTGCGCTCACATCCTCATAGGTGGGGTTTTCAACCTTGCCTCCGGTGTAGCCGGCTATAACATCCTTCACACCTTCCAGCTTCTCAAAAGGCGGCTCCATACACCAGAAACAGCCGCCCGCAAATGTAGCGGTTTCGTATTTTTCTGCACTCATAGATTCACCTGTCATAAGCAAAAACAGTAACGCCGGAATAAAAAGGAACTTTTTCATAAGACCTCCGCACAGGGGTAAGAATAAATATATGATGACCTGTGGAGTAATGAAAGAGAAAGGGGAAAGAAGTTCAGACTGAGGGGAAACACCTCAGCAGGCTTGTTCACAGCAACAACACACTTTCAGGAGCCGCGATGACGCAAACAGTTCCAAGAACGGCATTATGCGTCATCCTGAACGCAGGTGAAGGATCTCAAACTGCTGTATATCCGCAGGTTCGGGATTCTTCGGCTAAAGCCTCAGAATGACGCTGAATATCATCAGATCAGAATGTGCCGTAGGAATGCAGACCGCTGAGCAGAAGGTTCACGCCGACATATGTAAAAATCGTGCTGAGGAACCCTATAACGGCGATTACTGTTACTTTGCGACCCTGCCAGCCGCGCATGTATCTGCCGTGGAGATAAAAAGCATATATAAGCCATGTAATGAGCGACCATGTCTCCTTCGGGTCCCATGACCAGTAATGACCCCATGCCTTGTCCGCCCATATCGCACCGAATATCAGCCCGCCCACAGTGAAAACCGGAAAACCCACTGAGATAGCCTTGTATGTGAGTTCCTCAAGCAGATCCTGAGTGAGACCAAGCTTTTCGGCGAGGCCTGCGATAAAATTACCGAAATACCACAGAAAGAGCCAGACAGTGATAAAACCCACTATTATTATAGCTATATCAGAGCCGTCTGCCCTTCTGAAAAGGTCAGAAAAAGGCTTTGACATCCCCTCCCTGTCACCTGAGGAGGCTTTAAGGATCATATCTGCCATCATGCCACCCATTGTGAAAATAAACAGCGAGAGAGTGCCTGTCCAGAAAAGGTAAACGCCGGAGCTTTTCCTTTTATCGCTCAGGGCGAGGTGAAGCACAGCGGCTATGAACGAAACCGCAAACGCTGCATAAGCCACAAAGCTGAGTGAAGCATGTGCCAGAAGCCAGTTGCTTTTAAGTGCCGGAAGAATGGGCTGAATGTCTTTTGACATCCCTGTGGTGTCTATAAAGGCGATCGCCATTCCGGCAAGCATGGCTGCCAGAGCGCCGAAGGCTCTGATCTTATAATAAGATTCCACCAGAATATTGCCGAGGATAAGACACCAAGCAAAAAATACCAGTGATTCATAAAGGTTAGTGATTGGTATGGACTGGAAAAAGCCCAGATTATACATCTGCGAGAAGGCAAACCAGCGGATAACAAAAGCGCCTGTGTGGCATGCGAAGCTCACAACTGCAACAGATGAGGCAACTCTGCCGACTATATCTCTTCCTGTAACGAAATAGGCTATGTAAATGACCATTGCAAGCAGGTAGCCGAGACCTGCCGCCGCGAAAAGAGGCGATGAGCTCATTATTTTTCCCCCCTGCTTTTTTCAATTTCAGCCGAAAGCGCACGGAACAGCTTTTCCGCTTCCCTCTGGGCTGTCACTTTGCCCTTGTCTTTATGGTAAAAAAGGCGCACGGAGATATTTCTCCCGCCCTGTTTGGTTACAATCCACACCCTTCTGTGTGATGTGTAGAAGGCTGTCATCACCCCGATGGAAATAATTAAGAAACCAAGATAAATCACAGGCAGACCCGGATCTATGCGCGCAGAAAGAACAGTGTATTCAGCGCCCCATACATCATCGAAGGTTATGTGCATGCTGGTAAAATCCCCGGATGCGGGATCTTTCATGAGTATCCATTCGCTTGCGGATTCCCCCTCCTGATTGGTGAACACAAAGTTCAGGGCGGGGTTCACAAGCTGGGTGCTGAAGTTGATAAGATTTCCTTCACTGTCCTTACCAAGAGCAGGCGCAAAGTCATTCAGCATGACCTTGAGCTTGAGATCCGGTATTTCAAACTCCTGTCCCAGCCCCATGGAATATTCGGAACTAACACCGGAGACGAGGGAATCGACCGTGAATTTAAAGATAACTTCCCTGTTGGGGAACACGCCGTAGCTTGCCTGATAAAATGTTACACCGTCAAACTTCACCGGGCTGTTCACTGAGACCACTGCGTCTGTTGTCACGTTGTCTTTTATGAAGTGTATTTTCGAGCGGAAGGAACTCTGTTTGGGAGAGTTTTCATAGAACTCAGATTCAAAGTTTTCGAGATAAACACTGAAAGGAAGCTCTATCTCCTTATCCTTACCGGCAGTGACAATATGTTCCAGCTTACCTTCGAGTATGGCTATGTTGCCGTTGTAGCCGAAAATTCCGCCAATGAAACCGCCCGCAATGAGTATAACGAGTCCGAGGTGCGTTATAAATGCACCGGATTTGCTGTATCTGCCTTTTTCCGCAGCGAGAATATCTTCGCTCCCGGTTTTTCTCCAGCGTGAGAAAACGGACTCAAAGGCCTTTGCCACATTTTCGGAAGATGTATTAAACTCTTTTTCCTCAACAAAATAGGCAGAGAAAGCATCCTTATCCGTGCTGATTTTCCCGGTAAGCTTCCTCCATGTTGCCGGAAACTTATCAGCGGAACAAAAAATAAGATTCAGCGCCAGAAGCAGCAAGATGGAGTTAAACCAGTATGTATGGTAAAGGTCGGTGAAACCTGTTTTATCCAGAAAATTGTAAACCGTCGGTGCAGCCTCGCCGAAAACAGAGCTGAGCCTTTCTGTTGTTTCTTCGGCCGGTGCGTGCTGTTTAATGAAAGTACCCACGGAGGATACGAAAATTATAACCGCGAAAAGAACGAGAGCAAACCTCAGAGAGCCTGCGGCCTTGAATATTTTTTTCATCATAATTAAATTCCTGCTTTCAAAAATAAATTACAGCATTCCCGAACCTTAGCCATGTTTCGAGGAATCCCGTAATATATATAAACCCTTTAGACAGATTCAGACAGTATTTTTTTTTCTAAAAAAGAATCGGGGGCATTAAGCCCCCGATTCAGAGTGTATTCTTATTGTTTAAATTACTTTGCAGCAGCCTGTGCTTTTTTCATTTCGGCTATCGCATCGTTGATCATCTTGATACCTGCATTGGATTCATCAAGAGATTTAGTGAGAGATTCTCTCGCCATTTCAGGGTTGTGGAAGCCGTCAGAGTTTTCAGCAAGCCAGTATTCCCAAAGTATGTGAGCTTTGAACTGCTGCTCCTGAGCTTTCTTAACTATCTCATCGCTGATGCCTTTATCTTTTGCTTCAACAATTTTGTCCATGAGGTTAGAAAGTCCGACTTCAGCTTTTCTTATTTTGCCTTTGGTGTAGGCTTTTACAGAGTCGATGGAGTAAATAGCATCTTTCTCTGTCCAGCCTGTGTGGCAGCCGCCTGAAAGGCATGATTCTTTAATATGTTCTTTAGGTGTTACGGCATAGTGTGAAGTGTACATTTTGCCGGTTTTCGGGTTTTTCATCTTCGGAGTATGGCAGCCATCGCAGCTTACACCCGCTTTAGCGTGTTTGGAGTTGTAGTGGGTTTCAGCTTCGGGGTGCTGACCTTTCCACAGGGGGCTTCCGGTGATCGCATTTCTGAAATCCACGAACCCTATCTGGTTTGCATAGTGATCATAGAGCTGAAGAGCGTCTTTGAACGGGAAGTGGTTTGTTCTGGGATCATCAAATGCAACAGGCTGACCTGTTTTGGGGTCTGTACCGGGGTTGCAGTTATATTCAACGTGGCACTGGCCGCACTGAAGAGTAGCATCGTATTTTTCAAGGATAGCTATTTTTCTTGTGTAGCCTCTCATACCCATATCGATAACTTCGAATTTGGTTCTGTTGGGGTCTTTATGCCACAGAGTGTCCGCTTCGGGTCTTGTAAGAGCCTGAATAAGAGCATCTCTCACGATTCTGGGTTTAGCAGCATGAGGATCGTGGCATGTGTAGCAGTTGAGAGCATGCTGAATCTGTTTAGACTGAATCATTTCCACAGCACTGCTTTTTCTGGAGAAGGGTGCGCCTACATTGGGATCGCCGAGGTAAGCCCAGTCAAGTATATGGTCCTGAGTTTTACACTGGAAGCAAACGGGGTTAAGCGCAGTTGCAGTCTGTCTCATGAACACTTTCTGGTTGCTTGAAGAAGGCTCAGCGTCAACAATTGTATCCCAGAGTTTGCCGGGTTTCTCGTTAACATACATCCATCCGTTTTTGGGCTGGAATCTGCCGCCTGCTGCCCTGTCAACTATTACCTGATCAAGGAGCATGTAGCCGTGGCTTCTTGTAAGAGCATGTTCCTTAGTGAAGCCGTGGCCAGCCATAAGCTTATCCCAAAGGGGGTTGGGGGCTCTGTTAGTTGTGTTCGATTTTTCATCTCTTGCGGGTCTGTGTTTATTGACCTTTAAGAAGCTGTCGTGCTGGTCTTTGTGGCATGCACCGCAGGCATCCCAAGACTTAAACACTTCGGGGCGTTTGGAAGAATCTTTCAGGTGCTCGTCAAGACCGCCGTGGCAGCTTATACAGTTAACACCTTTGTGTTTTCCTGACTGGTGAAGTCCCTGAACCACATCATGGCACTCATAACAGGTTTTGGGATCAACTTTCTTAACAGCAGCTTTCTGAGCCGCTTCCGCGGACTGAGCTGAAACGAGAAGCATGAGTCCTGCGAGAACGCTGAAAATAAAAGCGCACTTTTTAAACATGTAAACCTCCTGAAGAATTAACAAATGTTTATGCGTTGTCCAACTATACCTGCAAATTCGTAAATGAGGCGTTAAGGTTCTGAAAGTGATGTAAAGATTGTGAAGGGATGTATGAAACCGGGTAGCAGTTCGGCTAAACTGCGCCCGCCGATTTCCCCGCGAGTGCGCCTGTGCTCCAGCACATCTGGAGGTTGTAGCCGCCTGTGGGGGCATCAAGATTGAGCACTTCCCCAGCGAAGAAAAGGTTTTCGATCACTTTTGACTTCATGGTTTTCGGGTCAACTTCCTTAAGGCTCACGCCACCCGCGGTGACTGTGGCTTTGTTAAAGCCGTGGAAGGAGTCAATAACAGTCTCAAGCTCCTTCAATAACCCCAGAAGAACCTTTCTGTGCGCCTTTGAAACCTTTGCTCCGTGCACTTCTCCGTCAAGCCCAGAAAGCCTTACCATAACAGGCAGCAGTTTTGGCGGGAGAATGCTTCCCAGTGCGGTTTTCATCATTTTTTTATCATTCGCGGCAAAGAGCTCCGCAAGACGCTTATCCAGTTCCTCCCTCGGCTCATCGGGGAAAATGTCCAGCAGAAGTTTCATTCCCTGCTCGTTTCCGGAGATACTTCTGCTTATGTTGTAGACCGCGGGGCCTGTCATCCCGTCCTTAGTGAAGAGGAGATCGCCCCGTTCTTCGGCAATCTTTTTGCCTGAATAGGCACTTATGGACACATCCCGCAGGCTCAGCCCCTCAAGTTCAGCTATCCAGCGTTCTTTAAGCTTAACGGGGGTAAGTACCGGACGGAGCGGAACTATGGTATGTCCGCATCTTTCCGCCCACTTAAAGCCGTCACCCTTGGAGCCTGTGGCGGGATAACTCAGCCCTCCGGTTGCGATTACAACTCTGTCGGCACGGATGATGCCGTTTTCAAGAATGATCCCCGTTACCCTTCCGTCCGTACATTCAAGACGCTTCACTTCGGCATCCGTCCATATCTTGGTGCCGCTGAAACGGACGAACGTGGTCAGCGCCCTGAGAACGGACTTCGCATCGTCATCATCGGGGAAAATTCTGCCCGCATCCTCCTCAACGCATGTCACGCCTAGTTCGGAGAAGAATTTCAGCGTGTCCGCAGGGGAAAAGGAACTGAAAGCGGAATAGAGAAAACGCCCCTCCTTCCCGAAGACTTCGGTGAGTTTCTTTATATCTGTCTGATTATTAGTGAGATTACAGCGCCCGCCGCCGGTTATCAGCAGTTTGCGCCCTATTGAAGACCACCGCTCAAGGAGCACTGTTTTTGCCCCCTGCGAGGCTGCAAATCCGGCAGCAATAAGCCCGGCTGCGCCGCCGCCTATTACCGCCACATCAAAAACATTTTCCGTCATTCCTCTTCCTGACAACCTGCAAGGCAGATACGCTCATCCGCCCCCTTAAGGTCTTTTCTCATGGATTCCCTTATGTAGTCCATACCGTTATAGAATCCTTTCATCATTACGGAAAGCAGAAAACGCCCCTTGGGTGTGATAAATTTCTGCCCTCCGGATCCGCCCACTGCCCCGACAGCCCTCAATGCGGTGTATTCAAAAAACGGCCTGTAAGGCGGTTCCGCATGGAGCCCGAACATCTCCACCATCATTCGGTACTGCTTTACCGAATGTCTGCCGAAAGCTGTGCTTTTCACCACGGAGGCCATGCCCGCCGCCACACGCTCGGCATATTCCTGTAATGAGAAGGAATTGGCGTACAGGGTTCCGTTCAGGAAGCTGAATGCCCCTGAACCCAGCCCCACATACTCGCTGTGATCCACAACATATTCGTCTATAAATTCCTTCTTTTTCAGAGCGTAAGCCCATGAGGTGCGCTGTAAGTAAGGGTCTGTCATATTCCGCATTATGAGGGAGAAGAGCTTCGCCTCGTTTTCATTGGTGGGTTTTCCTATGGCCTCCCTAAGCTTCCTGCCCACGAAAGGCGCGTACATCAGCGGGTAGAATGTCACCTGTTGAGGGTTCAGCTCCCGCACTATTCGTATATCTTCCAGAAGGTCTTCCTCCGTCTGACCGGGAAAGTTATACATAAGATCAACATTGACAATGGGAAAGTGCTTTAGTATCGCCTTAACCTTCTCGTACTGCTCAGCACCCGTGCCGAACTTCTTTATGCGGCCTATGCTTTCCAGAAACCTGTCATTGAAAGTCTGTATCCCTACGGAAAGACGGTCAATACGCCCTTCGGTGTACATGAGGCTTTGAGGGTCGATATGGTTAGGGTCGCTCTCGCATGAGACCTCGGTTATCCCGAAAAGCTCTCTGGCGAGATCTATGGTTTTCGCAAGCTCATCCGGCAGGATAGATGTTGTGCCGCCGCCGAAGTAAGCGGAACTGAAACTGTAGCCTAGCCTTGCGGTCATCCGCATTTCATCCCGCAGAAGGCTGAAATAGCGTCTTGCTGTTTCCTCCTGAAACTTAAACCTGTGGAAAGAGCAGTAAGGGCAGAGGGTGAGACAGAAAGGCACATGGAGATAGAGCAGATAGCTCTTGTTTTTGTCCGCAGGGGGCAGAACCGTGACATTGTCCTCCGAAAAGCGGAGATAGTATTTTACTGCTGATTTCATAATCAGCCTTGCTGCCGCAGCGGAAAAATCCCACCTTATGCGCTCAGCACCCCCGGAGGCGGCATCTGCCGCGCGTGAAAATGAGTTATCCCTCGGAAGCTCCGCCAAAGTACACCCCCGTCAATAAATAACAGCCGTCTGACCGGGACGGCTATGGAACCATTAACATTTATACATGCTTAAAGAACATTTCGTAAAGAGTAAGCATTATCTCCACAAGAATAAGAATAACTATATACCACTCAACCCTGAGCGAATGGGCATTGTGCTGGAGGCCGAGCTGCTTTTCAGTGGTGTCTGTCACAAGCTTGAGCTTCCTCTCCAGCGCCTTGCTCCGCTCTATTATTTCAAACTCGTCCTCAAGCTTTAAGTAAAGCCGCTCAAGCTCCGGATGCTCCCAGAGTATCTCCGGCTTTTCGTTCACCTCAACCCCGCCCACCATGGTATGCTGAATAAGAAGTGCGGAACCTATGGTGCTGACAAGCTCTCTGTAGGTGCGGGTTTTGCCCATGCCGGACTTAAGGCGCATGGCAAGGGGCTCTATCTGCTGGAAAACCTCGGACATCGCCGCCTCATACCTGCCGAGAACAACGCTTTTTGCCAGTATGTCAGCCATGGTGAGCACATGCTGGCGTGTAAGCTCCGCCAGACTAACATGGTCGCCCTCAAACCTGTCTTCACCTGTGCCTGT
The DNA here is from genome assembly GCA_023395255.1 of Deferribacteres bacterium. Taxonomy (GTDB): domain Bacteria; phylum Chrysiogenota; class Deferribacteres; order Deferribacterales; family Geovibrionaceae; genus Geovibrio; species Geovibrio ferrireducens. The sequence continues at coordinate 111,648 of JAEWZN010000010.1, read as the reverse complement.
GTGAATAAACAGGCTCTCACTCTCCACAGAAGGGTTCGGCTCATCTATAAAACTCTCCAGTTCGGAGAGAATATCGTTTCTTTCCTTATCGCTCAGGCCGACCGTCACAATCACGCCGAAACGGAATATCACAACCCATTGATTTTCACCCAGCCTGAAACTGAGCGGTAAATGAGAGGTGCGCTCGCCGATTTCGATCCCTTTTGTCCTTATCTTCTCACTGACGGACATTGCCGTCATTACAAGTTGCATTTTTTCACCCGCCGATATAAAAAGTACATATATTTATAGAATTATAGAACTTTATCCGAAACTAATCATCAGAATTCAGCCTTTTTAAAAAAAATAAAACATATTCACTCTAACTACAGGTGCCGGATGCGAAAATTCCTTACCCCTCCAGAAATGACCGAAGCCATGCTTGAATCAGCCGCGGCCAAGTGCGCCCTTCCCGCTTCCAGAGCCTTTGTTCTGGCGCTGCTGGCAGGGGCTTATATAGGCTTCGCCGCTCATCTGGCAACTATGGTGACCACAGGCAGCACAGAGTGGATCGGGGTTCAGAGGTTTCTCACCGGGGCGGTGTTCTCCTTCGGGCTGATGCTGGCTGTTATTCCGGGGTCTGAGCTCTGGACGGGAAACACCATGATGATAGCAGGCATAGCGGACAGACGGATCACCGCTGCTGACATGCTGCGCAACTGGATGATAGTTTACATCGGCAACCTCATAGGGGCGGTTATCCTCGCCCTGCTTGTGGTGAAGGGAACAGGGCTCACTGACGGGCAGTTTGGCGCAACCGCCATAAAAATAGCCTACGCCAAGACCAATGAACAGGTTTACGGCATAGAGCACCAGTACGCCTATTTTTTCAGGGGGCTTCTCTGTAACTGGCTGGTGTGCCTTGCTGTTTTAATTGCCATGAGCGCGCAGGACATAGGGGGAAAAATCCTCGGCATATTCTTCCCCATAATGGCCTTTGTCGCCAGCGGGTTTGAACACTCTGTGGCTAATATGTACTTCATCCCGGCGGGAATATTCGCAAAATCATTCCCCGCTGCGGCTGCGGCCAGCGGGCTTGATGCAGCCTCCCTGAGCGCCCTGAACTGGGGGAGCATGTTCACCGGAAATATCATAGCCGTTACTCTCGGAAACCTTGCGGGGGGCGGGCTTATGGTAGCCTGTGTGATGCTTTTCATCCACGGCGGAAAAAAGAGGGAACAGAACCTTTAAATAAATATTGATTTGCTCATAAATAGGATTATAGTCTGATCTCGTCTGCCCGTCATATTTTCAGGTACGGGAATGAGGTACAGGCTTTGTTCCGCACAGTTTTTCTTCTCATTTTGTCCAACATTTTCATGACCTACGCATGGTACGGTCATCTCAAAACTCTCAGAGACAAACCGCTTATAATCGCGATCCTTATTTCATGGGGCGTGGCCTTCTTTGAGTACTGCCTTCAGGTTCCTGCAAACAGGCACGGTTTCGGCATTTTCACCCTGCCGCAGCTTAAAGTTATGCAGGAGATAATAACCATGGCAGTCTTCGCTGTTTTTGCCGTCTGGTATATGAACGTGCCCGTCACAAGGAACTTCTTTTACGCTTCCATGTGTCTGGTGGGCGCGGCGTATTTCATATTCAGGGACGCGGCGGCTCTTCCCTGAAAAATCTTAACTTCCGCTTGATAATTTATCGTCAAAGGTAAAATATACAATTATGGAGGAACGCATATGACAAGAGACATGAACATAAGCATTCTTCCGCAGCCGGATGACACCTCCTGCGGCCCGACATGCCTTCATGCGGTTTATTCATATTACGGTGAGGATCTCAGGCTTGAAGACCTCAGAAAAGAAATAGCAGAACTGGAAACCGGCGGCACACTGGCCGTTGTTCTCGGTCTGCATGCCCTGAGAAGGGGGTACAGGGTAACGATATACTCCTACAACCTTGTGGTTTTTGACCCCACATGGTTCAGACTTCCGCCCGAAGGCATAATAAACAAGCTCAAAAAGCAGATGGAAGTGAAAACAGACCGTAAACTGAGGTATACTTCCAAAAAATATATTGAGTTTCTCACCCTCGGCGGGGAACTTAAGTTTGCGGATCTCTCCCCTGCGCTCATAAGGAAGTATCTGGACAGGCAGACACCCATAATAACCGCGCTGAGCGCCACCTACCTCTACCGCAGCCCAAGGGAGATACCGGAGAACACAGACTATGACGACATAAAAGGCGAACCCTCCGGTCACTTTGTTGTCATAACCGGATATGACAAACCTGCAAAAAAAGTTAGCGTGGCAGACCCCATGCTGCCCAACCCTTTTATGAAAACAAACCGCTACAGCGTTAGGATGACGCATCTTATAAACGCCATCCTCCTCGGCGTTCTTACATACGACGCCAAACTGCTGGTTATAGAAAAAAATGAAACAGACGGTGATGTGCAGAAATGACAAACATTATAGTAGTTAACACGCCCTCAGAATGGAAGTTTGATACCCCCGACGCAAGAGTTGTCTCCGCATGGAACTACCTCACCGACCCCGAATTCAACACTGTTAAGAAAGCCAAAGTGTTCAACCTCTGCCGCTCGTACCAGTACCAGAGCTACGGGTACTATGTTTCCCTTCTGGCGGCGGCACGCGGTCATATGCCGTACCCCAATGTCATGACAATTCAGGACTTCAAGTCCAAGGCTTTTGCAAAGCTTATCTCTGATGAGATAGATGAGCTGATACAGAAAAGCCTCGGCCACCTCACATCGGAAAGCTTTACGCTGAGCATATATTTCGGCCGCAACCTCGCAAAACGATACGACAAGCTCAGCTCACGCCTCTTCGGAATGTTCGTTGCCCCTATGGTGCGGGCGGACTTCGTGAAGCTCAAGGAAAAGTGGATGATCCACGCCATAGCCCCCATATCCATGAAGCAGGTTCCTGAGGAGCATTTCGGCTTTGTGGAACAGGCGGCCAGGGAGTTCTTTGTACGCAAACCGAGAGCAGCCCACATAAAAAACTACCGCTTTGATCTCGCCATTCTTTTCAACCCTGCGGAGAAGACTCCTCCTTCCGATGATGTGGCTATTCAGCGGTTCATAAAAGCGGCTGAAAAGGAAGGAGTAAGCACAGAGATAATCAGCAAGGACGACTACACGAGAATACCTGAATTTGACGCACTCTTCATAAGGGAAACAACCAGCGTGAACCACCACACATACCGCTTCTCCCGCAAGGCAGAGACGGAAGGGCTGGTGGTTATGGACGACCCCACATCCATACTGCGCTGCACAAACAAGGTTTATCTTTCGGAACTGATGCAGAAAAATAAAATTCCCACGCCTAAAACCACCATCCTGCACAGGCACAATATGAACCACGCAAAAAAGGTTCTCCCCTTCCCCATCATTCTCAAGCAGCCTGACAGCTCCTTTTCTCAGGGTGTTGTCAAGGTTCATGATGAAAAGGAATATAAAGAGGCAATGGAAAAGCTTCTGGATAAATCAGCCCTTGTGGTTGCGCAGGAGTTCATGCCCACCAGCTTTGACTGGCGGGTGGGAGTGATAGGCGGAAAAGCCCTGTATGTCTGCCGTTACTTCATGCACGGGGATCACTGGCAGATAGTGGAACGTGATGAACACGGACAGCTTCATAACGGCAAATTCGACACAATGCCCGTCGAGGCCGCACCCGCAGGTGCTGTTGAGCTTGCCCTCAAAGCCACGAAGTGCATAGGCAGCTCCCTCTACGGTGTTGATATAAAGCAGGTCGGGAACAAGTTTTATGTGATAGAAGTAAACGATAACCCCAGCATCGAATCAGATGTTGAGGATAATGTTCTCGGTAAAAAGCTGTATGAGATAATCATAGGCGAGTTTGTGAACAGGCTTGTTGCGAGGAAGGTAAAATAGCTATGTACGGACTTTTTTCCGTTTGCGGAATCGAACTGGAGTACATGATCGTCTCAAAGGATGATCTGGGAGTTCTCCCCGTAAGCGACAAGCTTCTGGAAGCAGTTGCAGGTGAGATGACACAGTTTTTTGAGCAAGGGGCTGTGGGATGGTCAAACGAGCTTGTTCTGCACGTTATAGAGCTTAAAACCAACGGCCCCGCAAAGGACATACGGGGTCTGGACACACATTTTGCCGCAAACGTTAAAGAGATTAATACGGTTCTGGACAGGTTCGGAGGCATGCTTATGCCCGCTGCCATGCACCCGCTGATGAACCCCGATACGGATATGCACCTCTGGAACCACGGGGATAAAGAGATATACGAAACATACAACAGGATATTCAACTGCAAGGGGCACGGATGGTCAAACCTGCAAAGCACGCACATCAACCTCCCCTTTGCCACGGATGAGGAATTCGGCAGGCTGCATGCTGCTATCAGGGTTCTTCTCCCGCTGATTCCGGCTCTTGCCGCAAGCTCCCCCTTCCGCGAAGGCGAGCACACAGGATGGCTGGACACAAGGATAATCACCTACAGAAATAATCAGAAGAAAATCCCCTCCATCACAGGGCAGGTAATACCTGAGCCCTGCTTCTCATGGGAGGCATACGAAAAGGGTATACTGGAGCCCATGTACCGTGACATAGCTCCGTATGATCCCGAATGCATCCTTCAGGAGGAGTGGCTGAACTCAAGGGGGGCTATAGCCCGCTTTGACCGCAGCGCCATAGAGATACGCCTCATGGATATACAGGAATGCCCGAAGGCGGATCTTGCCGCTGTTTCGCTTATTAAAGAAACACTGAAAAAACTGGTCAGCACTGAGTGGAGCAGCTATTCCGCCCAGAAAGAGGCTGATCAGGCCATGCTTGTGGATCTCATGGATAAATGTGCCAAAGATGCCCGCAATGTGGATATTGAGAGCCCGTCATACACCGCCCTGTTCGGCATGGAAGGCAGAATGACCGTCGGTGAGCTCCTGCACAGGCTGGCGGAAGAAATGCCCGATGAGGCTCCTTACAAAGCCGAGGCGGTTAAGCTCTGTTCCATCGACTCACTGGCGGAAAGGATAATGTCCCGCACGGGCAGCAGACCTTCACCCGATAAGCTCAGGGAAGTTTACGGCGAACTTGCCGTCTGTCTGGCGGAAAACAGATTCTTTAAGCCATGAGCATTATAATTACCTGCGAACATGCGGTGAACACTGTTCCCGCGGAGTTCGCACACCTTTTCAGGGGATATGAGGACGTTTTGAGTTCTCACAGAGGATATGACGCTGGCGCAGCGGAAGCGGCTTTGCTGTTGGGCAGGCTCCTCGGAGTAACGCCTGTTATGGGGAATATCACCCGGCTTCTCATCGATCTCAACCGTTCACCGCACAACAGGGCGCTTTTCTCAGAATTTTCAGGAAACCTCAGCACAGCAGAAAAGCAGATGCTGCTTGATGAATACCATGCACCGTTCAGAAACAGAGTGCTTGAGGCTGCGGAAAAAGCGGAAAAACCTTTGCTCCATATATCCGTTCATTCATTCACCCCCGTGCTTAAGGGTGAAGTACGGAAGGCGGACATAGGCATTCTTTACGACCCCGCAAGAAAGAGGGAAAAGGCGGCAGCATCCGTCCTTGCTAAGGGACTTAAGACACTGCCTTATAAGGTTATGAAAAACAGCCCTTATCAGGGCAAATCCGACGGCACGGCGGCATGGCTGAGGAAGCTCATGCCCGATTCGGAGTATGCAGGGATTGAGCTTGAGTTCAACCAAAAGCTCCTCACGGACGGACGCTTTCCGGAGGAGATAACCAAAAAAACGGCATCCCACCTTACGGACTGAAAGATATAAGAGCATAGCCAAGCGCACCTCTGGTTTCTATTGTGCACAGCTCGCACTCCTTTTCGCCCCGCTCATATTCCAGCAGTTCCCTTCCGTAGCCGTCTGTAATAAGCCCGAAAACAAGTTTCCTATAGTCCTTGTATTCACGTTTTATCTGCGAAAACTTCTCTATATCTCTTATTATGCTCGGATAAAATGCCCCACGGTTATAGAATGACTGGCATTTCAGTTCAGCCACATAACTCTCGCCATCAAAATGAAGTAAAAAGTCAGCCTTCAAATCCGCTTTACGGTATACATTCACCTCACGCTCAAAGAACACGTTATTAGAATTAAAGAAGCATGCCATTTCGCATTGAAACCATATTTCAAAACCGCCGGGCAGCCTGCAGATATAGTTTATTTTACGCTCATTTTCACCAAGCCAGTTAACTATTTCCCTTCTGAAAAGCGCTGAGAAAGACATACGGATTCTCCGGCTTCATCAGCCGCCGCTGCCGGAGACCGGAATCGGCGTAATGCAGGATGCCATTATATCCATAAGGCGGCTTAAGCCTTCCGTGGGCTGCTGCTGTCTGGCGGAAACGCGAACCTGATATTTCGCTGTCTGGTTGGTGCTTCTGGTGTTTTCCCTTGTGGAGGTGACATTGCCGTGAATCTTGATACCGCCGCTGCCGAAGAGGCCGAACTTGAAATTAGCGTTAACATCAGCGTCAACACTCTTGGAGTCAGTCTCCTTTGCTGTGGCGGTGTCCGTGACTTCCATCTGAAAGTCGATCTGAACATCATCCACAAGCAGAGACGGAATCGGCACAAGGCCGATAAAAGGCGCCTGAACCTTAACGTTTGACACTCCGCCCTGATCGCCGAGCGGACGCTGGAGATTAAATTCAAGCAGTCTCGGCTTGTCACCGTCAAAGCCTATCTCCTTCATGAAAGCAAAAGCGGAAACCGCCAGATGTTTCTGCGCATCGCACGCCGCCTTGAGCGGTGCAGCTATAAGCTCCTCAATGGGCAGCCCCCTGAACTCCGAACCAACGTTAGGCATAGCAAACTCCTTTATTTATCAGTTTCTTTTCTGGGCTCTATGGTTTTGTCGAAATCTGTTATTATTCTGGACATCCCCTCCGGTATGGGGGCGGCTCTGAACTTGACCCGGACATTCATTACCGATTCGCCCTTACCGCCGAAGCTGACTTTCAGGCTTGAGCGCTCAACCCGGTTCGCATAGAGCATATTATCCGAGTTGTTCAGAAGCGATGTGTCCGGCTGTCTCTGCTTGAGTTCGGTCTGATTGACCCTCACGGAGAAATCCATCTCCACCTCTTTGATATTCAGCGTGGACGGATTTACAACTGAGATAAGGGGCACATCTATCACCGTGTCCTCATCCAGACGCAGACGGCGGGTGACAGGTTCCCCCGTTCTGGGGTCAAAATACCTGCCGAGGATTTCTATATTCCTCGCCTCTATCATCTCCATTGCGGAGCTGATGGAATGCTGCAAACCCCTTATCAGATCCGAAAAGGTCTGAGTGTCTTCCGTTTTCTGCTTCCAGAACATAAATCCGCCCGCGGCTGTCTCTTACCTTTATAATAACCAATATCATGTGCATGTAAAGCATAATATACACATAAAGAAAATAAAAATATCTTAAAGACACTTACATCGATTGTAAATATCTGTTTATTTTCCCCCGGATTATGATAATCTCCGCCGATGAAAATTAATTACAGAAACCCCCATTTCCTGATGCTTCTTTACACCGTTCTTGTTTCAGGCTCGTTCCATATAGGCCATGTACTTATAAATTATATGGATTCCACAGTGCTTACCTTTGTGCGGTTTCTGCTTGGTTCCGTGCTTTTCGGGATATATGTTTTTCCGAGATACGAGGTAAGGCTCCCCTCCCTGAGCGATCTTGCGCGGTATTTCGCCATAAGCGCCAGCATGATCTTTTACTTCTGGGCGATGTTTGAGGCTCTGCGCTACACGACTCCGCTGAACACAGCCATAACCTACACCGTGGTTCCGCTGTTTTCCGCTGTTTACGGAATTTTCCTGCTGAAAGAGAGAGTTTCATTTGTGAAGTTCGCTGTGCTGTTCGCCGCTATGCTTGGTGCTGTGTGGGTTATTATAGACGGTTCGCTCTCAAGGCTTGCGGAGCTTGATTTTAATAAAGGAGATCTAATCTTCCTCGCAGGCTGTCTGTGCATCGGGCTGTATTCGCCGCTTTCCAAAAAGCTTCATAAGACTGAGCCCATGCCTGTGCTGACACTGTGGACGATGATAACCGGAACTGTATGGCTGCTTCTGATAGCAAATGTGAAAATACTTAAGATCAATTTCTCTGCGCTGGACACAGTCTTCTTTGCAGGTGTGGCGTACATCACTGTTTTTGCCACCATCGCCACTTTCTTCATAGTGCAGTATTCCAGCAAGAAGCTGCCTGTGAGCAAGGTTATGAGCTACATATACCTCACCCCCGTATTCGTGATAGTAATACAGGCTCTCATAGGAAAGGGGCTGCCGCACCCGGCGGTGATACCCGGTGTTGCGGCCTCGGTTGTTGCAACCTTCTATTTTCTGCGCTCCTAAGCGCTGGTTACCTTATCCCTTCCTGTCTTCTTTGCCTCGTAAAGGGCTTCGTCCGCCCTTTTTATGAGGCTGTCCATGCTTTCGCCCGGAATGTATTTTGACACGCCGCAGCTTACCGTTACCTTCGGTGCGCCGCCGCAGCTTATGAGGTTTATCCCTGCCCTTATCCTTTCCGCTATGGCAACGGCTATCTCCTCTCCGCCGTAGGCAAGGATTATGAACTCGTCTCCTCCCCAGCGGGCAAAAATATCCACCTGACGTATTTTCTCATTGGCTGTGGCAGTGACTTTCTTAAGTATCTCATCCCCTGTGCCGTGTCCGCAGGTATCGTTTATCACCTTGAAGCCGTCCAGATCAAAAAGAATAATAGAGAACGCGGTTCCGTTTTTCTCCGCGAAGGCCTCCGCCCTGCGGAATTCATTTTCAAAAGCGCGCCTGTTCAGCAGCCCGGTGAGTTCATCGGTCGAAGCCATTTTTTCAAGCCTGCTCTGGAAAAAATTAACGGTAAAAATATTTATGAGAATAACAAGAATGCTCACGAAAAAGCCCAGAAACATGTTCTGCCACAGGTTCTTGCGCAGACCTTCAAGGGACTTGCTCTGGTTGTTCTCCACAAAAAGGAACCAGTCCAGCTCCTCAATATAGCGTACAGTGAGGAATATGTTGTCCCCGCCCCTTTCGTATTCATAAAAGCCTGATATTTCACTCACGGTCAGGGCATCCTTAGCCACATCCCTGAGCCCTTCCTCATTGTATATGTTATCAGCAAGGGTTTTGCCGCCGGGGTGCATCTGTATGTTCCCTTCCCTGTCCACAAGGTATATGTCGCGGTCGTATTTTACCTGATAAGCGCTGAGAAGGTTTGTTATCCGCTGGAGTTCAAGCCCCACTCCGGTAACGCCGAGGAGATTATTGTTGTAGTCATTCAGCCTGTGGTTGATAAAAACCGTGAGGGTGTTCTCCTCCGCCTGATTTTCATCTATGATTATGTCGTAGTCTTTATACAGTGCCTTGAAGTTGTAATACCAGACATCATGCTCGTCACCCATTTTGATTCTTTTCAGAACACCGTCGTGGTAATAGTACTTTCCGCTTTTCTCGGAAACGAAGAAAGCGGTGAAGAAGCCGTACTTATTCTTTATCTCCTGGAGATATTTCTCCACCATTCCCGTGCTCTGTTCGCCCTCCAGAACCCAGTCCTTAAGAAAGGTGTCGTGCGCCATGAGAGAGGAAACAAAAACAGGCCTCATAAGATCCCGCTGAATCTCTGTGTAAATGTTATCCCTAGTAAGGGGAAGAGAACCGTATATTTCATTCTCACGCATTGTCTTTTTTACGGAGAAATAATTAATGAGATTAACGCATAAAAAACCTGTGAAAAGAATAAAGCACAAAATAGTGATAAGCTTGGATTTAACGGAAACAGCCATCTGATACCTCTTAACACTCATAAATATAATATTACCCGATAATAGTGAAGAAATATCGTATTAATTCAGCAGAAAAACTGAAAAGAAGGGGCGCTTGATACGCCCCTACCGATTTACGCGCTTTTGTAGTTGAGCAGGAGCGCTGAGTTTATTATCACCGCCACCGAGCCCAGATTGTGTACCAAGGCTCCCATGACAGGGTTGAGAAGCCCGCCCATAGCCATGAATATGGCAGCAAAGTTCAGCACGAGGGAGAGGGTTATGTTTATATTAATGGTGGACATGGTTTTCCGCGCCAGCTTAAGCAGGTGCGGTACAGCCTTTATCTCGTCCCCCACAAGGGCAACATCCGCCGCCTCTACCGCAATATCGCTGCCTATTCCGCCCATCGCAACACCCACATGGGCGCATTTGAGAGCGGGCGCGTCATTTATGCCGTCCCCTATCATGCAGACCATCTTTTTCTGTTTCTGATATTTATCAATGTAGTACATCTTGTCTTCCGGCAGGCAGTCAAAATGCACCTTGGAGATTCCCGCACCCCTTGCTATATGCCCCGCCGCTTCCTGATGGTCTCCGGTTAGGAGAACACTATCCACCTTAAGCTCTAGGAGCTTCCGCACTGTCTCGGCGGAATCGCCCCGCAGAGCATCCGCAAGGGCAATGAGACCTGCCTCTTTCCCGTCGAGAGCCACATATATAACCGTCCGCCCTTCTCCGCGGTGGAGCGAGGCTGCGTTTTTAAGTTCATCCGAAAGAGATACGGAGTTTTCCGCCATCATCTCCGCATTGCCTGCCAGAACGGTTATTCCGTCCACAACTGCCCTGACTCCCCGTCCTGCGGTCATAACAAAGTCCTTCGGCTTCTTAGGTTGAGTTTTGAATCTGTTACGGAAGCCAGTGACAACCGCCCTGCCAAGGGGGTGCTCGGATCTGGATTCCGCGGCAGCGGTAAGCTCCAGAAGCTTATCCTGCGAAACGGCCGGATCAAAACTCTCCGCAGCGGCGACCTCAGGCCTGCCGTAAGTAAGGGTTCCTGTTTTATCGAAAGCGACTTTTGTAACCTTCGCCAGCCTCTCCAGCGCGTCACCCTCACGGATGAGTATGCCGAACTTGGTGGCATTGCCTATGCCCGCCATGATGGCGGTCGGTGTGGCAAGCACAAGGGCGCAGGGGCAGAAAACAACAAGGATAGTCACGGCGCGGATTATCTCGCCTGTCACAAACCATGTACCCGCGGCGGAAACAAGGGCTATAACCACAATCCACGTCGCCCACCTGTCCGCGAGTCCGACTATCTTTGCCTTGCCCGCATCGGCTGATTCCACAAGACGGATCATCCTCTGGAGTGATGAGTCCCCGCCGACTTTCACAGCCTTCATATCAAAAGCGCCGAACTGGTTCACTGTACCGCTGGAAACCTCATCCCCAACGCCTTTATCCACAGGGAGGGACTCCCCGGTCATAACCGACTGGTCTATGGATGTCTGCCCGGAAACTATAACACCGTCCACGGCAACCGTCTCACCCGGAAGCACACGGAGCAGATCGCCCACCTGCACCTCTTCGGCGGGAACAACCCTTTCGTCTCCGTCCGGCGATATTATCCTCGCCGTTCTGGGGGAAAGCTGAACAAGCTTCTCTATGCCCGCTCTGGCCTTCGCCACCGTACGCTCCTCAAGCATGGCTCCCAGAGCCATAATGAAAGCCACCTCACCCGCTGCGAAGGTTTCGCCTATTATAACTGCGGCTGTAAGGGCAAGCGCCACAAGCACATCCGCCTTGATGTCAAACTCTGTGACAAGGCCGATTACCGCACCCTTTATTATCGGCACTCCGCAAAGCAGAATAGCCACCCATGCAGCATCAAAAGGGAGGCTGCCTATCTCAAAAAAACTCACAGCAAGGGACAGGCAGGACAAAACCAGAAAAAGAACTGTCCGTTTATCCCCGTCCTCAAATAATTCCTTTATTTTTTCCATTAAAACCTAGCCTATTCTCGAAAAGTGCTCCACTGCTTTGGCAAATTCGGCTATGGTTCTGTCCGCGTTCCCGTGCTCTATCCCGTCACGGACGCAGTGCTGCAAGTGCCCTTCCAGAACAAGCTGCCCGACCTTGTGCAGCGCACTCTTGGCGGCGTTTATCTGGATAAGTATATCCTCGCAGGGGACATCCTTATCAACCATATCCGAAATAGCCCTGAGCTGACCTTCGATCTTTTTTATTCGTGTGCGTACCTTCGGAACGTCTATACACTGACGCATTTTTACCTCCTACAGCTATGCCGGCTATACCCATAGGGGTATGGGTATAGCTACGCCTGTTTCCTGAAAGTGTCAATGGATTTATTTTGAACATCAAACTTTATTTTCATACAAAAAAACCCCTCCTCAGAGGGGTGTCTTATATTTGAGGCTGCTGTATTCAGTCGGCAGGAGGCATAGGAAACTTGCGCTTCACAAGCACCTCCACACGTCTGTTAAGCTGCCTGTTCTCCTCAGTGATATTAGGCACAATGGGATGATACTCTCCGTAGCCTGCGGAACTGAAACGGGCTGGGTCGAGCCTCGGATCATTCAGCATCTCCTTCATGAAGCTCAGAGCTCTGGCTGAACTGAGATCCCAGTTCGGTACAGTGCCGGACGGTACATCGTCAGTGTGCCCCGCCACAACCACGCTTTGATCGTAATTTTCCAGAAGCTCCGCTATTCCCGCGGCAATCCTGTCCGCTTCGGGCATAAGTGCTGAGCTGCCGGAAGAGAAAAGAGCCACACTCTTTATGGAGATCATGAGCCCTTCTCCGGTTATGCTGGTGCTGAGATAACCGGGCAGACTGTTCATTTTTGAAAATTCATCCACATCATTTTTAAGCTGTATAAGATCTGTCTCTTCCTGAGCGGCCTTTGCCCCGCTTCCGCCCTTATCACCTGTCTGAGCAGGTGCATCAGGAGTATTGCCTGTATCGGGCTTAACTTTTCTGAACGGAGCCATGCTGTCCATTATACCCGTCTGACCTGACAGTATATCGGTGAAAACCTCCGCCATCTGCTCCATTTTCTTTTTATCGCTCTGGCTTGTTGCAAAAAGGACAATGAACAGCGCCAGAAGAAGCGTCAGCAGGTCAGCGTAAGGTATGAGCCATGATTCATCCACATGCTCTTCATGGTGCTTATGTTTATGTTTCTTCATGTCATGACCCTATTCCGGTTTTTCGCGTTTTTTCTGCGGGAGGAAGACCTTAAGCTTCTCCTCCACTGTGGATGCGGAATCACCTGCCTGGAGCGCCGTTATTCCCTCGAAAATCATTTTCTTAAGCTCCGCCTCATGCTTTGAGAAACGTTTGAGCTTGTTAGCGAAAGGATGCCAGAGAACATAGCCGCTGAAAATACCCATAAGAGTTGCGATGAACGCCGCAGCTATCGAATGGCCGAGCTTCTCTATATCATTCAGGTTTCCCAGAGCAGCCACAAGCCCTATAACCGCACCGAGAACCCCCAGCGTAGGCGCGTATGTACCTGCCTGTGTGAAGATCTGCGCCCCCATCTGGTGACGCTCCTCCATTGCGCTTATATCCTCCTGAAGGATGTTCTGCACAAATTCCGGATCGCGGCCGTCAATTATCAGTGACAGACCTTTACGCATGTAGGGGTTGTGAACCTCCTCCATCCGCCCTTCCAGCGAGAGCAGCCCGCTCTTGCGCGCTGTTCCGGCAAAGTCGGTAAATATACGGATCAGTTCTTCCTCCGTTTCGTGCTTCTGCCCCTTCATTATTATCCCCAGAAGAACAGGGAATTTTGAAATTTCCTTCATGGGGAAGCCTATGAAAAGGGACGCTGCTGTGCCGACAAAGATAATGAGAAATGCCGCCGGATTCAGGAGGAATGTGAGGCTGGCGCCTTTGAACACCATTCCGACACCCACTGCGACAAAACCGAGGATAAGGCCTATGACTGTGGACTTTTCCATATTCACTCCGGTATAAACTGTTTAATATTCCTGAATACTGTAATTTTTTAATTATCCCAATTAGCACTGTCAAAATCAACAGGAGCTTTTATTATGGCTAATAATAAAGTAAAGTTTTATTGAAGAAAAACTTCTCTGTTGCTAAGATTCAGATTCCTGCACTAATAAAAAAGGTTCTTATGGAAAAGCTGTCAAACGTTGTTGTTGAATTTTATGAAAAGCTCTCCTCATGGGAGCACTCCGTTGTGAAAGATACAGGCCTCACACTGCCGCAGATGCATACTATAGAGGTTCTGGGCAGTAGCGAACCCCTGCGCATGAAGGAACTGGCGGAAAAAATGGGCATAACCACGGGCACTCTCACAGTGAATATTGATAAGCTGGTGAAGCTGGGGTATGTGATCAGAAAACCGAACGAAACTGACAGAAGGTCTTACTATGTGGCGCTCTCGGAGGAAGGGGAGGAGATTTACCGCCGCCACCATGCACTGCACCTTGAGCTAACTGAGGAGATCCTCAGCGAACTCACGCCGGAGGAGGGGCAGATTCTGGAAAAGCTGCTCACCAAGGCGATGCGGGCGTTCTAAACCTTTTCGCCCGCCATTTCTAATATTATTGCATATTCTTCCGCCGAAACGGGCTGAACGGAGAGGCGCATCCCTTTCTGAACAAGCTTCATCCCCTCAAGCCCCGGCATCTCTTTTATATCCTTAAGCGTCACAGGCTTATCAAGCTTCTTAATGAACCTGACCTCCGTCATGAACCACCTTGGTTTTTCCTGCGGCGATTTAGGGTCGTAATATTTGCTTGATTTATCCCAAGCTGTGAAATCCGCTGCCGCCTCATCCGCGCACACCTCAGCCAGTCCGACAACCGCGGGCTCTGCGGTGTTTGAGTGATAAAAGAGAACCTTGTCCCCTTTTTTCATCTCATTCATCATAAAGTTGCGCGCCTGATAATTCCTCACCCCTTCCCAGAAGGTTTTCCCTTCCTGCGCCAGCCTGTCTATGGAGTAGGATTCCGGCTCGGACTTCATCAGCCAGTATTTCATTTATTTGCCGCCCCAGCGGTTTTTGTGCACTTTATCCGCGTCAAACCTGTCGGCTGGGTGTCCTTTCGCATCGGAATAGCCGATTGCGATAAGCGCCATGGCGCGTATTTCAGCGGGGATTTTAAGCAGTTCCTTAACTGCCGCCTCCGGCTTTTCGTTAGGGTAAAGCCCGCACCAGACAGCCTCAAGCCCCAGAGCCTGAGTGGAAAGGAGAATATTCTGCACTGCCGCCGCGCAGTCCTGCGGCCAGTAGCCCTTGTGCTTTTCCTTTGAAGGATCAGCGCAGACCACTATGCCCAGCGGAGCCTGAGAAAACATAGCTCCGTAAGGGTGTATGGAGGGGATCTCCCTCAGGGTTGACTCATCATCAATCACCACAAAGACCCACGGCTGCTGATTTCCCGCTGAGGGAGCGCTCATTGCCGCCTTAAGCAGTGTTTCCACCTTATCTTTCTCCACCTTTTTCACAACGGAAAAACGCCTGATGCTTCTCCTGTTGAAAATAGCCTCAAGAATCTGCATATCTCCTCCTTAAATAATCAGCCTTTCTGCTGTTCCTTAGCCCATGAATCCTTAAGGGAAACCGTTCTGTTGAACACGGGCTTTTCATTTGATGTATCCGGGTCCGCCACGAAGTAGCCCTGTCTGAGGAACTGGAAAGAGGTAAACTCCGCAGCCTCCGCCAGAGAAGGCTCGCCCCAGCACCCGGTAATTTTCAGTGAATCGGGGCTGATGTTCGCCGTGAAGTCCTGCCCTTCTTCCACGTCATCGGGGTTCTCTTTTGTGAACAGGTTGTCATACATGCGGACTTCGCACCTGACAGCGTGTCTTGCGCTCACCCAGTGGGATGTGCCCCTGACCTTGCGCCCGTCCTCCGTCCAGCCGCCTTTGCTTGCGGGGTCGTATGTGCAGTGAACTTCAGTCACATTGCCCTCAGCATCCTTCACCACGTTAACGCATGTCACGTAGTAGGCATGCTTAAGCCTTATCTCACCGCCGGGGAAAAGCCTGAAATATTTCTTCGGCGGGTTTTCCATGAAGTCTTCCCGCTCTATGTAAAGCTCTCTGGAAAAAGGGATCATCCTTTTGCCGTCCGCTTCGTTTTCCGGGTTGTTTTCTGCCTCAAGAAGCTCTTCTTTGTCTTCCGGATAGTTGATAATAACCATCTTAAGCGGGTCAATAACCGCCATGCGCCTGTGGGCGCGCTTGTTGAGGTCATCCCTCAGGCAGTTTTCAAGAAGGGAGTATTCGATTATGCTGTTGCTTTTGGAAACGCCGATCATATCCGTGAACATGCGGATCGATTCCGGCGTGAAGCCCCTTCTCCGCAGACCTGCGATGGTGGGCATTCGGGGGTCGTCCCATCCGTTTACATATTTATCCTGCACGAGTCTGAGCAGCTTGCGCTTGCTCATCACCGTATTTGTGAGATTCAGCCTCGCGAACTCTATCTGCTGGGGGTGGTACACGCCGAGTTTTTCCAGAAACCAGTCATAAAGAGGCCTGTGATCCTCGAACTCCAGTGTGCAGATCGAGTGGGTTATCCCCTCTATGGAATCCTCAAGCCCGTGGGCAAAGTCATACATAGGGTAAATGCACCAGTCGTTTCCGGTGTTGTGGTGCTCGGCGTGGGCTATGCGGTATATAACCGGGTCACGCATGTTTATGTTCGGTGAGCTCATGTCAATTTTGGCTCTCAGAACCTTTTCGCCGTCTTTGAACTCACCTTTTTTCATACGCTCAAGGAGGTCAAGGTTTTCCTCAACACTGCGGTTTCTGTAAGGGCTTTCCCTGCCGGGTTCGGTAAGCGAGCCCCTGTACTGTCTGATTTCCTCTGCCGTGAGGTCGTCCACAAACGCCAGTCCGTCCCTGACGAGCTGCACTGCGTATTCGTAAAACTTCCCGAAGTAATCGGAAGCGAAATATTCCCTGTCCTCCCAGTCAAAACCGAGCCATTTCACATCGCGCCTGATCGATTCCACATACTCCGTGTCCTCTTTCAGCGGGTTGGTATCGTCAAAACGGAGGTTGCATTTTCCGCCGAACTCCTCCGCCATTCCGAAATTGAGGCAGATCGATTTCGCATGGCCTATGTGGAGATAGCCGTTAGGCTCAGGCGGGAAGCGGGTATGCACCCTGCCCTCGTTTTTGCCTTCCTCAAGGTCTTTTATGATTATATACCTAATAAAGTTGGAACCCTTGTAAGTTTCTTTTGACTCGCTCATCAGTTTCACCGCTTATTTTTTGTTAAACTCAAATATTAAGGGAAATTTACGCCGAATGCAACAGCGGACGGAAAAGGTTTTCTTATTACGCCCAACTGTTAATTCCTGCTTTACTTTCTTAAGCAGCACTATTATATTTTGTCACCATAATTTTCATTCGGAGACTTATATGCCCGACAGTTTATTCAGGACAGACCCCGCAACAGGCGATTTTAAGATTGAAATACCTGAGTTTTACAACTTCGGTTTTGACGTTATAGACAAAAGAGCGGAACTCACGCCGGACAAAACCGCACTTATTTTCGTTGATACAGATGGTGAAACCGACATACATTTTTCCTATAAAGACTTAAGCGGAATGAGCGCAAGGTTCGCCCATGTCCTGAAAAAGCACGGATTCAGAAAAGGGGACAAGCTCTATGTAATGATCCCCCGTGTACCTGAGTGGTATGCGGTTATGCTCGGCTGTTTCAAGATGGGCGTTGTTCCCATGCCCGCACCGAAAATACTCCAGCCCAATGACATAAACTACCGCATAGCCGCTTCCGGAGCAAAGGGTGCGGCGGTTTATCATGACTGTCTGGAAAAAATGCAGAAATGCAACCTCAACAACCTAGAAGGAAAAATAGCCGTAGGCGCCGAATGCGAGGGCTGGATCTCCTATGAACAAGAGATGGAGAACGCACCCGCAGACTTCCGGAGGGAGGACGCGGAACCCACTCTCCCGACCGACCCGCTCATAATGTACTTCACCAGCGGAACAACCAAGTTCCCCCGCATGGTTCTGCATGATCAGACCTACGCCCTCGGCCATTACATAACCGCCCGCTTCTGGCAGGACTTAACAGAGAACGACATCCACTGGACACTGAGTGACACAGGCTGGGGAAAGGCTGTCTGGGGCAAGATGTTCGGCCAGTGGATAATCGGCACAACGGTTCTCATGCACAATGCGGCAGACCACTTTGAGCCGGAAAAACACCTCTACATCATGGAAAAATACGGTGTGACAACCTTCTGCGCTCCCCCCACCGCCTACAGGATGATCATTCTTCAGGATCTCACACGGTATGACTTTTCAAAACTGCGCCACTCGGTAAGCGCAGGCGAACCGCTGAACCCCGAAGTCATACGCATCTGGAAGGAACACACAGGAACAACCATATATGACGGCTACGGTCAGACGGAAACGGTGAACACCATCGCCAACTGCCCCGTATTTGAGATACGCTTCGGCAGCATGGGCAAGCCAGCGCCGGGCTTCAATGTTGACATAGTTGATGATGACGGCCTTCCGCTTCCCGCAGGCGAAACGGGGCATATCGCCATTGAATGCGCCTCGAACCACCCCGTCGGCCTTTTCAGAGGCTATTACAACGACGAGGAAAGTACAAAGGAAGCCTTCCGCGGCGGCTGGTACTACACTGGGGACAAAGCCTACAAGGATGCGGACGGCTACTTCTGGTTTGTGGGCAGAGCGGATGACGTAATCAAGGCAAGCGGCTACAGGGTAGGCCCCTTCGAAGTGGAAAGCGCGCTCCAGAGCCACGGCGCAGTTGCCGAAAACGCCGTTGTCGGCTCGCCAGACCCGATCAGGGGCACAATTGTCAAGGCATTCGTGGTGCTGAAAAAAGGGTATGAGCCGTCACCTGAATTAATAAAATCGCTTCAGGAGCACGTTAAAAAAGAGACTGCTCCGTATAAATATCCCAGAGAAATAGAGTTTGTGGATTCGCTCCCTAAAACCGTAAGCGGAAAAATCCGCAGGGTTGAACTCAGGCAGAGGGAAGAGGCAAAACACGCGGATATGCTCAAGGAATAAATTCTGAGTGATTTAACTGTCAGCCCCTTTCCGAAGAAAAGGGCTGGCAATAATATTTTTTACAGCGTTTTATATCTAAGCCAGAGCCTGAGCAAAGTCTTCCTTGTCTTAACTATAAAAAATTCGCCCTCCATGGGAATTTTTTATACACGCTCGCGGCGGGATAAACCCGCCTTCGCTCGCACGGCGCGCTCCCTTCCTTGGGAGCGTTTTATATCTGAGCCAAAGCCTGTGCAAAGTCTTCCTTAATGTCTTCGATGTGTTCTATGCCGACGGAGACGCGGATAAGCTCATCCGGGGAGCCTGCGGCTCTTCTGCCTTCGCTGGTGAGCTGTCTGTGGCTGGTGCTTGCGGGGTGCGTTACGAGAGTGCGCACATCGGCGAAGTTTGCCACATGGTTAGCTATCTTAAGTGCTTCAATAACCTTGACAGCCGCATCCAGACCGCCCTTCACGCCGAAACTGAGCACCCCTGAGCCATAGCCTTTCAGGTACTTATCAGCCCTTGCCTTATTGGGGCTTCCGGGAAGCGCGGGGTAGTTCACCCACTCCACCTTTTCATGCCCCTGCAAAAACTGCGCGAGGGAGAGGGCGTTTTCAGAGTGAGCCTTTATTCTGAGATGCAGGGTTTCTATACCCTGTAAAATGTAAAACGAGTTCTGCGGTGAGAGGCATCCGCCAGCATCGCGCAGAGCCTCGACACGCACCTTCACACCGAAAGCCGCCGCACCGAAGGTTTCTGCGAATTTAAGTCCGTGATAGCTGGGGTTCGGCTCGGTAAATGACGGGAACCTTCCTGAGCCTGCCCAGTCGAATGTGCCCAGATCGATCACCACCCCGCCCATGGAGTTGGCGTGTCCGCCTATGTATTTCGTCAGCGAATGTATGACTATGTCCGCCCCGAAGTCCTTGGGACGGCAGAGAAGCGGTGTCGCCTGCGTACTGTCAACGATGAGAGGGAGCTTATGCTTTCTGGCTATGGTGCTCCACGCCTCGAAGTCTGCTATGTCGCATGACGGGTTGCTGATGGTTTCTATGAACAAAGCCTTGGTTTTTTCATTTATCGCCTTCTCCACCGCCTCAAGGTCATACTGGTCAACAATATTCACCTTAACTCCGAGGTTGCCGAGAAAGTAGGTGAAAAGGTTAACCGAGCCGCCGTAAAGTCTGGATGAGGAGACAATTTCATCCCCCGCACCAGCGATAACGCTTATTGCCGCAAATTCCGCAAAGTGTCCGGAAGAGGTTACCACCGCATGCACACCGCCTTCAAGCTGGCAGAGCCTCTCCTCAAGAACAGCGGTGGTGGGGTTTGTTATGCGGGTGTAGATATGCCCGAACTCTTTTAAATCAAAGAGATTTCTGGCATGTTCAATGTCGCGGAACTGGTAAGCGTTCGTCTGGTAGATAGGCACTGTGATAGAGCCGTTGTGCTCTTCGGGTTTATAGCCCCCTCTTACGGCTATGGTTTCCTGTCTGTGCGGCATAGTTTCCTCCTCTGGCTACCGGGGGACGGGGAAAATAATTCGGCAATAAAAAAACCCCTGACCGTCAGGAACGATCAGGGGCTTATGAGTCTTATAACCGGAGAATCTGTCTCCGCCTATCTGCCCCTGAAAATATTATAGGGCGGGAGTTAGCACCTTTACGCGTCTGTGCGCAGGGTTGCTGCGGCTTCGCAGAGCCCGTCCCTCAGCCGCTCTGGATAAGCATATACACAGGATAAAGCATATTTTTCTTTTGTCAAGATAAAACCTATAGATTTACTATGTATTACACAGCGCTTTATAGATTGAAAATAGGAGGAATTAGTCTATAATTCTTAGGAATCCGCTGATACAGGTTATTTATATGATTAACGGCAAACCGAGAATCTCCGTAACAACCCTCAATATACTTAATGTGCTGTTTATCTTTGTGTCATTCATAATGCTTATCGGTTATTTCCTTTTTTACGAAGCAGAAAAGGAGTTCGAAACCCGCGCAGAAAACATCCGCAGCCGCTTCATAGAAGCCCAGAAAGCCAACATAAAAACCGAAATCGGGCGCGCTGAAGCGAAGATAGAGAATATGCGCCTCATGCGTCAGGAAACGATCCGCATCTTTCTGAAAAACAGGGCGGAAAACGCTGAGGATATTCTAAAAAAACTCTATGCGGCAAATGCTCCGCAATCATTAATCACTCAGACTCTGGACAGCCTGAAATGGGACAACGGAACCGGCTACTGCTTTGTTTTCGACAGTAACGGCAAATTTATTTTCCACGGCGGAAACAACAGCCTGACCGGAACCAGCATATTCAGCATTGTAGAAGGGAACGAGGGGCTGGAAAAGTTTTTGGCAGATCTTAAGGGAAAGAACGAAACTTTCGGCCACTATGACTGGATTAAGCCTACGGCGGATAAAAACGACCTTTATCCCAAAATAGCTTTCGCAAAATATGTCCCCGAACTGGGCATATACATAGCAGCCGCTTCCTACACAGAATTTCAGGATGCATACCTCAAAAAATATATTCTGGAGCTTTTCCGTGAGGAACGCTTCGGCTATAACGACTACGGCTATTTCTTCATTATGGATGCAGACTACAGAGTGCTTCTGCATCCGGTAATGATCGAAATCGAAAATATGAGCACCTTTGACATAACCGACTCAAAAGGCAGCAATCTGGGCAGACTGTTCTCCGAAGCGCTCAAAGACACAGACTCAGCCTATGTTTCATACTACTGGAAAGCACCGAAAGGACATGGAGCGGAAGAAAAGGTCACTTACATGGCCAAAATCTCCGCGTGGGACTGGATAATTGCCACAGGGTTTTACTCCAGCGATTTCAACACTTATCTCGACAGGGAAAGCAGAGAACTGAAAGAGGTCTTCCACAATGACCTTATACGCATCTCCGCACTGCTGGCGATCATTGTCCTCATAACAGCACTGATAAGCATATACATAAACGTGCATATAAGAAAAATAGAGAAAAGCCGCCTGCGTGAAATGAACATGCTGGAACAGTACAAGCTTGTTCTGGATGAGTCATCAATCGTCTCAAAGACAGACCCTCAGGGGCGCATCAACTACGTCAATGATAAGTTCTGCACCACCACTCTCTACAGCAAAGATGACGTAATCGGCCGCTCCCACAATGTGGAACGCCACCCGGCCACACCAAGGGAAACCTTCCGCAGGATGTGGGAAACCATAAGCAGCGGCAGAGTATGGCACGGAGTGCTCAAAAACAAAAAAGCCGACGGCACAAGCTATTACAAGAGTGCAACCATCGTGCCTCTTAAAGATGAGGACGGGCACATAATCGAATACATATCCTCCGGTCATGACATAACAGAGCTCATGGAGAACAGAGACAGGCTCGAAAATATTTTCAACACGGATGTTCTCACCAGCTTAGGAAGCAGGATGAAGCTTCTGGCGGATATAGAAAGAACAGAGAAGCCCGTTCTGGGACTCCTTGATATTGACCGTTTCAGCGCTGTAAATGACCACTACGGAAACAAAACCGGAGACGGGGTCATACGGGAAACCGGGTCATCCATTTTCCGCAGACTCAGCAGGAAGCCCTACTCCTTTTACCGTGTAAATGCCGATACCTTCGCGGTTCTTGCTGACGGGGCGGATATTGAACAGTTCAAAAACGACATCAGGGACGTTCAGTACAGCATAGCCTCAACAGGGGTAAAAATAGGCAGCGAAGAGATACCCATAACCCTGAGAAGCGGCATAGCATACGGCAGCAGAGACGTTCTGGCATATGCAGACATGGCTCTGAACAACGCAAAGGCAAGAAACGCCGACTACTATGTTTACGACCCCGCGGATATGCAGATGGCTGCAAACTACGGCAAAGATATTGCAGTGCTGAAAAGCATTTATGCTGCCATAAAAAATGATAAGGTTTTCCCGGTGTTCCAGCCTATATACAATATAGCCACAGGCAGAATCGAGAAATACGAGTGCCTCATGCGGGCGGAGGATGAAACCGGGCAAATCCTCACCCCCGGCGACTTCATGGATATAAGCAAGAAAACAAGGATATATCCGAGACTAACGCTTATCATAATAGAGAAATCAGTGCAGAAGTTCAAAAACCTTCCGTATGAGTTTTCCATCAACCTCACCATTGAGGATCTGATGAATGATGAAACAATGGAATACCTGATCACTTACGCCAAAAGCCACGATGTTCTCAGCAGGCTTGTGATCGAAATCGTGGAAACGGAAGAGCTTCAGGGGTTTGAAGAAGTGCTTACCCTGCTCAGGGAGTTCAAGAATCATGGTGTGAAAATAGCCATAGACGATTTCGGTTCAGGCTACTCAAACTTTGAATACCTTATTAAGCTAAACGCGGACTATGTGAAAATAGACGCAGGCATAATGAAGCATGTGCTTGAAGATGAAAGGGCAACAGAGATTGTCCGCTCCATAGTCACCTTCGCCAGACAGACCGGTGTCCGGACAATAGCGGAGTTTATCAGCAGCGAAGAGCTTCTGAAAGCCGCCGACAGCCTCGGTGTGGACTATGCGCAGGGCTACTTCATCGGCAAACCGGAAAGGGAGCTGGCGGGCTAATCCTCATATATCATCTTCACAGTCATTCCGCCGTCCGCAGTGAAGCTTTGCCCTGTAATAAACTTCGCCTCATCTGAAACCAGATAATAAGCAAGGGATGCTATATCCTCCGCCTTTCCCACCCTGCCCGCCGGGTGCTGTGCGTGATCCCTTTCCGATGTGCTGTAACCGGAAACATTTATCCAGCCGGGGCAGATGCAGTTCACCCGGACATCAGGACCGAGGCTCACGGCGGAAGCGTGGGTGAACGCTGTCAGCCCGCCTTTGGACGCGGCGTAGCTTTCTGAATTTTTCTCAGACTGAAAAGCCCTTGTGGAAGCCATATTTATTATGCTGCCGTTTGTTTTTCTCAGGTAAGGCACACAGTGCTTGGTCATGAGAAATGCTCCGGTGAGGTTCACGCCGATCACCCTGTTCCACTCCTCAAGGCTCAGGCTCTCCATCGGTTCCGTAAAAGGGTTTGCTATACCTGCGTTATTTATAAGAGCATCTATCCGCCCGAATCTTTTTACACATTGTTCGACACAGGCTTTCACGCTCTCCTCTGATGCCACATCTGTAACCGCAAAGTCAGCACCGTCAATACTGCGCGCCGCCTCCGGGCATGCTTCCCCTTTTATATCCGCAATAAACACCGACCAGCCTTTCGCGGCGAAGTATGCGGCACAGCCGAGGCCTATTCCGCCTGCTCCGCCTGTAATCAGCACACATCTCATAAATATCCCTCTTTTTAATGAATTATTCAGCGTTATTTTTGTCCGGATAATGTTAAAAATTGCATCAGGGTAAAAAATAACATCGAATATTACTGTAAATAATATAATATACCTTGAGCTATTTGGAGGAAAATTTATGAAATATGCAGCAGCCTTGTTTTTGTGTCTTTTTTCTGTTCATGCCTTCGCAGCGGAAATAGGCTTCATCGGCGGCTTCACCAGCCCTGATGAACTGGGGGCAGTCTATTACGGAGCAAAGGTTTCCGAAACAATCGACATACCGAACAATCATAAGCTTAAACTCTCCGCAGATTATAAAATGACCGATTTCAGCGATGCGGCAGGCTTCATGCCCGATACCCTGACTCAGGCTGCTCTGGGAATTGATATAGAGGGACCTGAATATCTGCTCAATATGAAGGCAGGAGTATCGACTGATGAGCCGTTTGAGGAATCGGACGGCTATTTCGCCGGAATCGTGGCGGCAAAAAAGATTTACGAAACCGGACCGCATAAATTTTATCTCGGACTGGTTGCCTCTAATAAGGAGCTTTTGGACGACATGTACGTTCTGCCCGCCTTCGGGTATTCCTACACTGCCCCAAACCTTTACATTCTGGCGGGTTCGCTTAATATGATTAAGTGGAAACCGGCGGAGAAGGTAAGCTTTGAGGCCTCGATCTCCATTCTGGGACAGGGCAAAGTGAAGGGAACTTACCACTGGTCGGAAGGTTTCAGAACTTCTCTGGTATACTTAAACAATACGGACACATTTTATCTGGGCAAAGACTACCCGGAGGATTCGGAGCTTAAGCTGCGCATAGCCTCCGTAAGCCTTGAGGCTGAAAAGGACATCAGCAGCTACGCAAGGCTGGTAATTTCCGCAGGGATGATCACCAGCGCCAGATATTATATTATTGATGACGATGACGAAGTTCTCCGCGATCAGAAAGTTAACGGCGGAGCAACAGGCAGCGCCGAACTGCGCATAATGTTCTAGGAGAAGTAATGGAGTTCTACCGCATACTCGCAAAAGCTTATGATGAGGTTTTCCCTTTTTCGCAGACCACATTCGACTTCCTCAGGCAGCACGCCGCGGGAAGGGTTCTGGATGTAGGCTGCGCCACCGGAGCCTATGTAAAAAGGTTCCACGGGGAAGGGTTCAGCGCAGAAGGCATAGAGTATGTTCCCGAACTCATTAAATACACCGAAAATATATCCGCCGGAGATATGCGCAGCCTGCCGGAAAGCTTCTACGGCAGGTTTTCCCTTGTGTATTGCATAGGCAACACCCTTGCCCACTGCACAGACGCTGCGGACGCAGAAAATATACTCGGCGGATTTGCCCGCACACTGCAAAGCGGAGGAAAGGCGGTAATCCAGATACTTAACTACGCCCGTATACTGAAAAACCGCCCCCTCAGTCTGCCCCTTATCGAAACTGACAGAGTGCGTTTCGTCAGGGACTACTGCTACGCGGAGAACAGCATCAAATTCACAGGGACACTCACCGCAGACGGACAGACATCCTCTTCATCCGTAATGCTTTATCCTCTAACCCATACTGAGCTTTCCAAAGCTGCTGCACAGGCGGGCTTTTCATCATGTGTCCACTACGGCGATTTCAGCGGCAGTAAGTTTGACGAAGCTGAAAGCTTCATGCTTGTCAGCGTTCTGGGCAAATAACAAAAGCTTTTATTACCATCAGTTCGTTAGGCAGACGTTTCAAAAAACTTTGATTCTCCTTTCATGTTAAGGTTGTCAAAATTGTCAGATTACGGTTATATTCCTGTCAGATTTTTGTCATCCAAAGGAGCATTTTGTGACGTCATCGGACTGGTTTAACCTGATTGCGGGACTCTTCGGCGGTCTCGGTCTATTCATATTCGGCATGAAGCTCATGTCCGAAGCACTTCAGAAATCCGCAGGACAGGGGCTCAAAAAAGCCCTCGAAAAGCTTACCAGCAACAGATTTGTGGGAACATTTGTCGGGCTTGCGGTCACAGCTATAATACAAAGCTCCTCAGCAACCACAGTAATGGTTGTCGGTTTTGTCAACGCCGGGCTGATGAGCCTTACTCAGGCACTCAGTGTTGTTCTGGGTGCAAACCTCGGCACAACAGTCACTGCGCAGCTTATCGCATTTGATATACACGCTTTCGCCCTTCCGGCCATAGCCATAGGCATGATGCTTAAAATGTTCTCCAAGGATGTTATGAAACAGTACTGGGGCGAGATTCTTCTCGGCTTCGGTATGCTCTTCATCGGTATGGAGATCATGAAGGACGGTTTTGTTCCCTTACGCAAAACCGATGGTTTCAGGGATATGTTCGTGTTCTTCTCCAGCAACCCCATCCTTGCGGTGAGCGCAGGCGCGCTTCTTACCGTCATAGTGCAGAGTTCCTCAGCCACCATAGGCATAACCATAGCACTGGCAACCACAGGGCTTATAGATTTCTACGGCGCATGCGCCCTTGTTCTCGGTGAGAACATAGGCACAACAATCACAGCCAACCTCGCGGCCATAGGCACAAACCGCACGGCAAAACAGGCGGCATTCGGCCACTTCCTCCTTAACTTCATCGGTGTTGTGTACATGCTGTTCATACTGCATTATCTGGTGGATTTCGTTAACTATGTCACTCCGGGAGATGCGGACTTAGTGGCGGCAGACGGCTCCAAGCCCAATATAGCACGCCACATCGCCAACCTGCACACAATGTTCAACCTGATTAACATGCTTGTGTTCCTCCCCTTCATCCACTACCTGGCCAGACTCTGTGAAGTCATAATCAAGCCGGACAAACCGGATGAAAACAGGATGGTGCGCCTAAGCGACAATATAATGAGCACACCCTCCATAGCAGTTGAACAGGCTAAAAAAGAGGTTCTGCGCATGTCAGGCTATGCGGGCAGCATGGTGGAGGCCACCGGAAAATACCTTGTAAACGGCGATGAATCAGGCCTTGCGGATGTTAAAGTCTTTGAGGGACATCTGGACACGTTCGACAAGGAAATATCCGCATTCCTCGTTAAACTGTCCATGAAAAACATCAGCCAGAACTCCGCAAACCAGATCAATAAGATGCACCATGTAGTCCATAATCTGGAAAAAATCGGCGACTATTCCGAAAGCATATATAACTCAATCAAGAAAATCAGAAAAAAACAGATAGTTTTCAGCCCGGAAGCCAATGAAGAACTGAGAGAAATTTATGACGTTGTACAAAGGTTCTACAGGCATACCATGAACTGTTTCATGAACGGTGCTTTAAAAATCGATACCGAAGATGAAGACATCATAGACAGCATGAGAAAACGTTTTAAGAAGAACCATGTGAAAAGGCTCAACGCCGGAGAGTGCACCATTGATGCCGGGCTGATTTATGTTGATATACTGAACTGCCTTGAAAAAATAGGCGACCATACATTCAACATTGCACAGGTTCTTATGGCCGGAGAGAGCGCCGCAATCGGCAAACCGCACTGATTAATAAGGTCAATCCGTGCATCCTGCCGGATTGACCTACACGCTCGCGGATTGCAGGGCAATCCTTCGCTGCGCACGGCGGCGGCACATCCATGTGCCTTCACCCAACAACGTCAATCATCCGTGCGTCTTTAATATTAACAAGGTCAATCCGTGCATCCTGCCGGATTGACCTACACGCTCGCGGATTGCAGGGCAATCCTTCAAAGATTGCTGTCATTGCGAACGCCAGTGAAGCAATCTCTCAGTATTCTTAAACATCACTCCGGCTGCGTAATGCGCACCTTGAAGGTGTTGCCGCCCCTGCTGTTGGTTTCAAGGGTTATGCCGCCTCTGTATAATCTGCATATATGCTTGACTATGGAAAGCCCTAGCCCTGTGCTTGAGATATTCTTATTTCTGGATTTTGAAACAGTGTAGAAGCGCTCAAATATTCTGTCCCGCTCCTCGGCAGGTATGGCGGGGCCGCCGTCCTCCACATCAAGGCAAAATTCATCCGCTGTGCTGAGCATCCTCACCTCTATATAATCCTTCCCTGAGTAAGCGACAGCATTCTCTATGAGATTCGTAACAAGACTCGAAAGGTGCGCCCTGTTCACCCTGACAGGCTCTCCTTCCGCAGTAATTTTCATTCCGGGGGCGAATTTATCCGAATAGTAATCTCTGAGTTCCTCAGCGTATTCGGCCGGGTCTGTTTCCTCTTCGGTTTCAATATCCTCCGCAGAGGATGATTCGTATCTGTGCAGTTCTATAACATCATTAATAATCTGGTTAAGCTGGGTTGTCCCTTTGTAAACCTTGCCGAGGAACTTCTCCCTGTCCTCCGGCTTCATGTTCGGATGCTCCATAAGCGTTTCCGCATACCCCATAACAAGAGCCAGCGGTGTTTTAAGTTCGTGGGAAATATTGGTTATAAGCTCGCTCTTGTATTTGCTGTAGCGTTCGCTGTCGGTTATATCCGTGAGCACGATGATTCTTGAGCCCTCCATGAAGCGCACATACAGTTCATAAACCGCATTCTGGAGTTCGTACACCTTTGTGCAGTCCGTTTCGTAGGAGAGGATCTCCTTAGCCAGAACTATGGCATCCCTGTCAGTTACCTTAGCCAGAACATCATCCCCCTGCCTGAGCAGGCAGCCGAGAATTTTTTCAGCCCTCTTATTGGCAAGCTCCACCCTGCCGTTTTCATCCAGCTTGATTATCCCCTCCTCAAGGAGATTAACCAGACCGTTCAGCTTTTTCTTTTCAGCCTCAAGAATGTGCTTTTGTTTCTCCAGAGCATTGTATGTCCGGTATATCAGCCCCGCGACCTTATCCATCAGCCTGCTTTTGAAAATAGGAAAAACAGGCGGTCTGCCGCTTTCTATGTCCTCAACAATGCGGCTTATCTTCACCACAGGTCTGCTCACTCTCAGGCTTATGAACCACAGCACAGCGAAAAGAACGGCAAAAAGACCCAGAAAGGTGGCGTAGGCCTGTTCCTTCATCTTTTTTTTCAGGCTTTCCACATAAAGCATGGGGTAGGCTATGCGCAGAACATTCCCCCCTTGTTTAAGCTCCTTTGCATAATATATCATCCGCTGCCCGGTTGTTGTACTGAAACGCTTCTCCATCCCTTCGCCGTTTTTGAAGGCATCCTGAATTTCCGGGCGGGAACTGTGGTTTTCTATTCCCGGCACGGAATCCGCCGCCACATAGGAGTCATCAATAACCACACCGTCCGGGCTGATAAGAGTAATCCGCAAGGGGGCTGCCCGGCTTATGGATTCAAGCCTTGCTCTGGCTTCATGCGGGGGGAGCTCAAGCACTCCGGATGCGTTGATTATCTCCCACTTATTCTTAAGCTCGTTGACAAGCTCATTCTCCGCATTGATAAGCAGCTGCTTCTGATAAGTGAAAAACATCAGCAGTGTCACACACATGACAGGAATTATTATAAAAGAGAAAAGACGTATGTATATCCTCATCATCGGCTCCTTAACATTATTATCACAAATTTTTATCCTTAAAAATTTGTGATACACGCTCGCGGTTTGCAGAAGCAAACCTTCGCTGCGCACGGCGCACTCCCTTCCATGGGAGTGTTAAATATTATTATCACAAATTGCTCCCTCATTAAAAATTTGTGATACACGCTCGCGGTTTGCAGAAGCAAACCTTCGCTCAAAGAAGGAAAAACAGCGTGTTTCACCTTTATCCGCACTAACCTCCCCCTTAATAAAGGGGGACAGAGGGGGATTTTTATCCGCTAAACGGACAAACATATCCATATCATCATAATTATTAGCATGAAGACAAAAGAAAAGAAACTGTTCCGGCTGAAAGTTACAGTCTGAAAGATACCCGGAAGTATGCCCCGCCGTCATTCCCGAAGAAATATTCACCGTTCAGCTGTTTCACAAGGTTAATGACAATGGGCAAACCGAGGCTTTCCAGAGATGCCGCATCTAGACCGGGAGGGTAGCCCATGCCGTTATCCTTCACAGTCATACTGCAGAGATCACCTTCGGTTTTGAATGAAAAAATTATCTGCGGATTTTCACTTTTCTCATCAAAAGCGTATTTTATGCTGTTCATAACAAGTTCATTAACTATGAGCCCGCAGCACATTATTGTATCTATAGGCAGTGATACTGCCTCCACATCCTCTACGATTTCGATGGGAATACTTTTCATGTTCTTGCGCATATTGTCCAGAAGGCTGTGGAAATACGCATCCAGCCTCACCACTGACATGTTTTCGGATCTGTACAGAGACTGATGCAGAAGTGCCATAGCCATCACTCTGCTTTCCGCTTCCCCCAATGCATCGCCGATTTCTTTGGAGCCGCTGGATTCCTTCTGGAGGCTTAAAAAGCTGCTTATAATTTGCAGATTATTTTTGACCCTGTGGTGTATCTCCTTAAGCAGAATCTCCTTTTCATCCAGAGAGCGTTTAATTGTCTCTCTGTTGCTGATATGCTCTGTTATATCATAATATGAAACAACAGCGCCCTGTACCCTGCCCGCTTTTTTAATTGGCGCAGCAAATACCTCAACATTTATAAAAGTGCCGTTTTTACAGCGGAAAATCTGCTCCTCACGTCGTCTTTCTCCGTCATGAATGGTTTTAAAGACCGGACAGTGAGCCTCGTCCAAAGGATTGCCCTGCTTATCCCTGCGCTGCAGCACGAGGTGGTGTGACTTGCCGAGAAGCTCATCCCTTGAATATCCCGTAATCTGTTCCACAACAGGGTTAACGAAAATAATAATCCCGGTGCTGTCCACACCCAGAATAGCCTCTCCGGCGGAAGAAAGAATAGCAGACTTCTGTTCGTTCATTTCATGAAGCTTGTCCTTGCTCTCGGCAAGCTCATACATCATATCGTATATTTTCCTATAGCCCACAGCGAGCACAGCAAGACCTATAATCCATATCAGACTGTGGGTTATTATCGAAAGGAGTATTTCATTAACTTCTATAGCAAACAGCTTTCTGAGAGGTATGCTGACGCTTATGCCGCCCCGGATCTGCCCCACACTGTATCCCTGAACGGCGTGACATTTCAGACAGCCCTCAGAAGTAACAAACGGGCGCATAAACCGCAGATACTTCTCGCCGTCTATTGTGTCTACTGATACATACTCCTGAGCGCCGCCGTAAAGCTTGGCCAGTGCGAGCTTCTCCCACGTGTCCGGCTTGTTCAAGGGGTTTATGAGTACGTCACTTGTGAGGTGAGTCTGTATGACATCCGTGTCGATGGCCATTTCATAAACCTGCCTGCTCATGTAAGCCGGGTTGACAAGGGTGAGTTTTCTGCCGGAATCAGTGACAATATCCCTGCCCTGAACATGTATGAGGTACGGGTTCGGCTTGACATTATCAGTAACCGGAACATATACCCCGCCGTGGCTGGTGTTCCATTTTCTATAAAGCTCGTCCTTGGTAAAGGCTGATTCGGCCATCATAGTGGCAATTCTTTCCGTTGAGTTGCGTATTTCCAGATACTGCAGAAATGTAAGGGCAACAATAAGCCCGGTCCATATCATGACCAAAAGCACAGAATAAAGCTTAACCCGCCTGATTTCCTCTCGCATCTCTGACTCCGGAAGGACTTGTATATTTATCTTATTTTACATCTCAAAAATGAAGTTTCCAAGCAAGATGAAGCTTTTTTCGTTAGACAACAGAAAATATGCATGCTTATAAATAAGTAAGAAAAAGCCGCCCGAAGGCGGCATGTCTTTATGCTGATTTGACTGTTATTTTATCTACACATCCGTCGGAGAGCTCCACAACTTTGCCGGCGTACTCCGCGTAATCCCTCTGGTGGGTTACCATGACTACGGTAAGCCCCTCCTTATTCAGTTCGCTGAGTATTTTCATCACAGCGTCCCCGTTGGCTTTGTCCAGACTGCCTGTCGGTTCATCCGCAAAGAGAACGGCAGGTCTGCCCACTATGGCTCTGGCTATTGCCACCCTTTGCTGCTCGCCGCCGGAAAGCTGTGAGGGAAGGCGCTTTTCCTTTCCGGCCAGCCCAACCTTTGCCAAAGCGTCAAAGGCTCTGGCTTTCTGTTCCTTCCCTGCGGGTTTAATGCCGGAGAGAAAAGGAAGCATAACATTTTCAAAAGCTGTCATATACGGCATGAGGTGATGAAACTGGAATATCATTGCCGCCTCTTCCCTGCGGAATCGGTCAGTTTCGCAGCGTTTCATGCCTCTGAAAGGCTTATCCATATAAATTATGTCACCCTTATCCGCATCCAGCAGGGAGGACATTATGTTCAGCAGTGTACTCTTGCCTGAGCCCGAACGGCCGAGGAGGCACACAAACTCGCCTTTGCCGACTTCAAGGGAAACCCCTTTCAGCACAGGGGTAACGACCCCGCTGCCGCTGTAGCTTTTATATATATCATTTACCTTAAGCATCATTTCACCTAGAGCCTTATTATGGCGCTTGCCGGTTCGGTTCTGGCCGCTTTGAGGGCGGGAATGACCGAGGCCGCCACAGAAACAAGGCACACCACAGCCACGCTGAGAATAAGATGAGCAGGTTCAAAGTGTATCGCCGCGCCGTCTGTAAGCTCCATTTTCTCAAGTATTTTCACCGCAGTGAAATAACCCGCCCCGAAACCTGTAATGCCTGAGGCAGCGCCTATTACCAACGATTCAAAGCTGAACAGGCAGAAGATCTTGAATCTTGAATAGCCCATGGAGCGGAGAATGCCTATCTCGCTCCTGCGTTCGGCTACGGAGGCCATCATGAACACTGCGAGCATGAAGCAGGCTATAACGAGGATAACCGCACTAATTACGAGAACAAGGTTTTTCACGAAATTAACCGTAAACATCCTCTGCTTAACCACGCTCTGCATGGCAGTTACATCCACATCAGGCAGAGCCTGCTTTATCTGCACCACTATATCTTCAATAGGGCATCCGGCACACAGGGCTGAGACCTCAACGAAGGTGACCTCTCCGGGCTTGTTTTTAAGCTCCTGCAGGGCCTCTATATCCATGAACACCAGCTTGTCCTCATCAGTTCCCATAGGGGCGAGGACACCGGCCACGTTAAAGGCCTTTCCTTCGATCTCCGTTTCCCAGCCCTTTTCAAGCCCCAAAAGCTTTGCTGCGGTGTTTCCGGCCACTATGTCGTATTTCCCGAACTCGCTTCCTTCCTCAAGGCCGTCCATGACCATTTCCGTGCCTTCGGGAAGGCTCGCAGTGTCGTGCCCGTGGGCTTTGTGGTCTGCCTTGTCTATGTACCAGTAGCTTTTTATCTTAAGCTCTTCCACCCAGTTTATCCCCACAACGGCAAACTCCCTGCCGTCTATGGAGGATGTTTCCAGAAGCTTGGGCGCAACAGAGCTTATGCGCTCCTTATAGCCTATGCCGCGCACTCCGTTTTCCACCTCATCCATATCAAGCTTGTGGATATTGTAGGAAAGGTTGCCCATGGAAAAACCGCCATAGCTCACATCCAGACTTTCGGAATGGGGTCTTATGAGGATATTGGCTCCGTAGGCGGTGAGCTTCTGCTCAAGGCTCTCACCCACAGTGGCAGAGACATAGTAAAGCCCCACCACGGAGATTATCCCCGCCGAAAAAACCAGCGTCAGCATAGCCGTGCGGAGAGCTTTGCGCCGGAGATTCTTTAAAGGTATCGTAAACAGATTCATCAGTTATCCTAGAAGTACATCGCGCCTGAAGCTATATCAGTTGCCTTGATGTAGACAAAATCCTTGTCAGTTGTTCTTGTCAGGGGCGAAGGGTTGCAGCCGCCTTTGACCTCGTTTATCTTCATGGAGTGGAACTTCATACCGCAGTTGTTGCAGACCATGAAATCGCCCTGCTGTGAGTAGCCTTTCTTCTCGCGGTAGCAGACATCACAGGCATCAAACGCCGCCCTGATCACTCCGTCACTGCTTTTAAGTATGAAATACTTCACGTCTTTGCCGTTGACTTTTGTATGAAAATAATGAGCCTTGCCGTCATTCACATCTTTAAGGGCTATTTTAACCACGCCGTTCTGGGCTTTTGCCTCTTTTGTTTTGCTTCCGCCCCAGCTCCACGCCGCGACAGACATAACAAGAACGCCTAATAACATTAATTTAAACAAAATCTTCATATTTCCTCCGTGTGTATCTACGTATGAACCTTTCAAACAGAAAAAGTTCCGCTCATGCGGCGCTGCCCATGCGGAGTGGACAGCGCCGTCTGCGGAAGACTCCTCCCCCGAGAAGTCCTGAAAGCCATATTCATATTAACTTTATAGGAAATATAGATGGCTGTTTTTCCGCTGGCAACATCAAACTGCAAAAAAATAAATATCCCGCCAAGCTCCTAATATAATTATTTAATTCATATTATACATGTGTTTAATTTCTGCATTATATACTCCTCCGCAGCCTGCCTGCCCTCTTTCCCTGTGCAGTTTTTGCACAGATCATATTTGTTGGGCTGATGCTTACATTGACTTGATCACGATTTATAAAAGGAGTAACATCATATGAATATCAAGGAGGTATTATTTATGAAAAAATTTATTACACTCTTAACCGCTGCAGTCATCGTATGCATGTTCTCGGCAGCCTTCGCTGCGGAGCGCTTCGTCATACCCCTTGATGCGGAAAACGATCTCTATACTGCGGACAAAACCTTCACAGTGGACGGCATTGAAATAGCAGCCGCAATGTCACGCCCGACAGAGGCCTTCAAGCCGATCACCTTCACATTTGCCTTTGCGGAAAAGGGAGCTCCGATTGCGGTTGAAAACGGTAAAATACGCTTTAACATGAAGATGGACATGGGAGAATATGCCTATGACCTCGCAAAAGCGGACGGAAAATACACGGTAACTGCTGTTCTGCCCAAGTGCATGATGGGCGGGGAAATCTGGTTCGGCAAGCTCACCTTCTCCCACAAAGGCGCTGAGCACTCCAAGGTATTTTTCTTCAAAATACCCAAAAGCTAGGAGCCGATCTTGCAGAACATTGACCTTCTGGGGTTTCTGTCGCTCGGTTTTTTCGGAGGGTTCGGGCACTGCATAGGCATGTGCCACCCCTTCGTTCTTTATATCTCCGGCAGATTCGTGGGCGGAAACAAAGGCTATGCGAATATGTACGCCCCGCACCTGAAATACAACATCGGCCGCTCAGTCACTTACGCCGTGATGGGCGCTGCGGCGGGCGCTCTGGGGAATATGGCCACCCTCGCCGGAAACATGGCGGGGATACAGAAAGCCTCCGCCGTATTCGCCGGAGTATTCCTCATACTCTACGGGCTCCTGTCATTCTTCGGCTACAACCTGCTGAACAGGTTCGAGAACAGGTTTGCCGCAGAAAAAATAATGAATCTGATAAAAAAGGTTCAGCCGAAAACAGCCTTCGGCAGCGGACTGGTTCTGGGGCTTATCCCCTGCGGGCTGGTTTACGGGGCGCTTATCGCCGCCTCCGCCTCCGCAAACGCAGTGAAGGGCGCATTGTCCATGTTCCTCTTCGGCACAGGCACGATCACCGCGATGATGCTTGCCGCCGTCTTCGGAAACTTCATCATGGGCAGAAGAGGGTTCTTCAATCTGCTGAGCCTCATACTCCTCATCTGCATGGGCGCATGGTTTATCTGGCAGGGGGTAAGGTTTTAGGACTTGGAGTTGATCCTCATCGAGTTGAACACCACGATCAGGGAGCTGACCGCCATGAACGCGGCGGAGAATATGGGGTGTATCTTCCCTGTTACCGCAAGGGGTATTGCGATGAAATTATAGGAGAAAGCCCAGAACAGGTTCTCTTTTATCACGGTAAATGTTTTTTTCGCGGTCTTGTTTAATTTGAGAATAACGGAGAGATCGCCCCTCATCAGAACAGCATCCGCGCTTTCGATGGCTATGTCAGTCCCCTTGCCCATGGCAATGCCCGCGTCCGCCTCGGTGAGCGCCGGAGCGTCATTTATGCCGTCGCCGACCATAGCCACTCTCAGCCCCTGTTCTTTCAGACTGCGCACAGTTTCTGCCTTTTCAAAAGGGGTGACCTCTGCGCGGCACTCTATTCCCTCTATGCCTATGGTGCTCACGAGTTTGTCCGCCGCCTTGCGGCTGTCACCGGTGAGAATAAGCACACGGTTTCCGCGTCTCACAAGCTCGCCCAGAGTGTACCCCGCCTCCTCACGCACTGAGTCGGAAAGGAGGATGAAACCGATCAGCTCCCTCTCCTCTGAGACTGCGGCGACGGTGTGCCCTTTGGCCGTGAAGTAGTCATGCTGTTCCCGCATTTCGGGGGTGACTTCTGCGTGTTCCTCAATGAATTTCAGCTTGCCTGCCCTTACTTTTCTTCCGTTTATATCCGCCTCCACACCGTTTCCGGGTATTTCGCGGAAATTTTCGGCGGGAAGGAATGTGCCGTCATAATAATCCGTGACAGCCTTTGATATAAGGTGGGATGAATAACGCTCAACCGATGCGGCAAGCTCCAGCGTCCGCCCTGAGCCGAGGTCATAAATATCCGCCACTTTCATCTCGCCTCTGGTGATTGTGCCTGTTTTGTCAAAGCACCAGCAGTTTATGCGGCTGAGGGTTTCCATGACCTCTCCGCTGCGCACCAGCGCGCCGAATGAGGCGGTCTTAGTAGTGGCTATCATCACAGCCAGCGGAGTGGCCAGCCCAAGGGCGCAGGGGCAGGCGATCACCAGCACGGAGACGGCGTTCATAAGCCCTGTAAGCCCGTTTCCTGTGGCGAAGTACCACCAGCCGAAGGTCACGGCGGCTATTGTTATGATGACTGGTACAAACCAGCCCACGATGCTGTCCGCCAGATTCTGGATCGGCGCTTTTTCCGCCTGAGCCTCCTCCACCGCCTTCACTATACGGGAGAGCACAGTTCCGTTCCCCGCCTGAGCGCATTCTATGACAAGGGTTCCGTTAAGGTTTGATGTCCCTGCGAAAACCTCTGTGTTCTCCGTTTTGAACACAGGGGAGGACTCCCCTGTGAGCATGGATTCGTCCACCTCGCTTTCACCGCAGATTACCCGTCCGTCCGCCGGAACGGAAGAGCCGGGCAGAACCTCAAGGAAATCGCCTGTTTTCACCGACCTGACAGGGACAAGCACAGGCTCAAGTTTTCCCGCGGTGTAGGCTGCGTGATCAAAGTCCCTGATGATTCTGACGGTCTGAGGCTGGTAGGATAAAAGGCGGGTGACAGCGCCGCTGTGGCGGAGCTTGGCTCCTGTTTCTATGAATCTCCCCAGAAGTATGAGGGTTATTATCATGCATGTGGTATCGAAATAGACTTCCCTCTCGCTGAAAACCGCGCCCACGCTGTAAACGTATGAACTGAATGAGCCGAGAAAAACCAGAACATCCATATTCAGCACACGGTTGCGTACAGACTTGATGCTGTTAACGATGAACGGCCAACCGGAGTAGAACATAACCGGAGTTGCCAGAGCCCATGAGAGAAGCTTGAAGAATTTATTCAGCCCTTCTTCCATCCCCTGAAAATATCCGGCATACATGGCGAAGGTGTAGAGCATTACGTTCATGGCGAAGAACGAACCTATGGAAAAGCGGTAGAAATAGTCCTTCCGTTCCTCCTCAAGGACAGTGTTTCTCCCCCCTTTGCCCACAGGCATGGGCGGATAGCCGAGGGAGCGGAACTTCTCCAGCATATCGTTCAGGCTCAGCGTACCCTTTTTCCAGCGCACTTTTGCCTTGTGGGTTGCGTAGTTGACCCGCACATAGGAGATGTTTTCATCCTTGCGGAAGAAATTTTCCACCAGCCATATACAGGAGGAGCAGCGGACACCGGAAAGCACCACATCAAGGGAGCATTCCCCGTTATCCTCTTTGAAGTCATCCTCGAAAAGCTCATCCGAAACGCGGGCTGAATCCACCCCGCCCTCTTTCCAATCAGTGCGGCGGATGTAAAAGGAATCAAGCCCCGCATCGTGTATAAGCCCGTAAACGCTCATGCAGCCGTGACAGCAGAAATATAAGGTCTCTCCGTCCTTTTCTATTTTAATGGCGGAGTTTTCCTTAACATCAAGCTGACAGTGGGCACATTTCCTATTTGTCGTCTTCGTCGTCATCAAGCATCCGGTATTTCGGCCCTTCAATATCGTCAAACTGCCCTTTTCTGCCGGCATAAAGAAACAGCCCCAGAGCAATGGCTCCGAGGATGAGGCTGACCGGAATCAGCAGATATAAGGCTGACATTTATCCGGCGTATTTAAGGGCGAACAGAAGGGGTATGCCTATCATGGTTATCAGGCTTATTATCATCAGAATTGTTCCCTTTCTCATATGATCCTCCTGAAAATGAACACTAGTTTATATAAAAGTTCCTTTTGAGCCTAACCTCTTTGCCGTCCACGGCAAAGGTGACCTTAAGGATATGGTAGCCTTTTTCAAGCTGCGGTGCGGACAGGGCGTAGCCTTCCCCGATTTCCGTGACCGGAACCTCAAGGGTTCTGCCTCCCACGGGTCTTTCCACTTCCGCTTTCAGGCTTTGCGGCCTGTATGTTCCGCCGAGGGAGAAATCCATAAACACGTTTTTCTCCGTCTGCTCTATTTTCTTAACAGTGAGCTTAAGCCCTTTTTCCATAACGGTATCCCGCATTTCGTCATAGGCAAGCCCTTTCTCGTATGAATTATCCTCCACCCTGCCGTCAAAAAGCTTCTTTCCCACCACCACAGATGGGGCGATGGTTATAATAGCCAGCAGAAATATAAGAACAGTCACTTTCATTTCTTCCTCCCTATGGGTTTGCGGAACCCGGCTTCCGACATCGCTGACGCAGGGCTCTCCCCTTCCGTTTCCGCTTTCAGATTAAATGTCCGCACCGGATATTTCCCGAACGCTTCCTCCGGCAGAATGATATAAACCTCTTTCCTGACCGATTCGCCCGCAACCAGTTCAAAAACCCGGCCGGGCTGAATTTCGGCGTTTTCCGCACCTTCCACACTGAGGCTTATGCTCATGTCTCTTCCCGTGCGGTTGGTGAGCCTCACATCAAAGGCATTTAATATCCGTCCGTCATATTCACGGGGCATTATCTGCGATGCGGGATAAACCTCAAAGCCGAACGGATCGCTGAGAAGCAGCCGCACAGTGAACAAAACAGCAAATATAAGAAACAAGCCCGAAGTTATCAGCACATTGACCCTGAAAAACTTCGGCTTATCCTCAAGGCCGTAAACATAGCCGATGAGGGATGTCTTCCCTTTTTTGCCCATCACCCTGCCGCATGCCTGAATGCACTCCGCGCAGTTTATGCACCCCTGCGAAAATCCCCTGCGTATGTCTATCCCCGTGGGGCATGTTTTTACACAGGCAAGGCAGTTTATGCACTCGTCCCTTCTTTCGGGGTGCATGGTGATTGCCATGGTGTGGGCATCGAACATGATCCCCTGAAGCTTCGCGTAGGGGCAGACGGTGGTGCAGAAGCCGTGGCGGAAAAAAGCAAAGTTAATATAGGTTATGACCGAAAGCACACCCCAGAACCACAGAGTGACACTGCCGAGCCTTAACTCCGCCAGTTCCTTTATAAAATCGTAAGGCGGTACAAAGTACCATACCATACAGGCTGCGATCATTATGCTGAAAACCGCTGTGAAGAGATGGCTTTCTATCTTCGCTACAGTGTTCAGCTTTTTTGAGTCCATCTTTCTGGTGAAGTCCACCATCAGAGTCTGCGGACAGAGCCATCCGCACCATACCCGCCCGAAAAGCTGGGTCACGGATATGAACAGAAACGTCAATGCGAATATGAACAGAAGAATCAGGAAAAAATCCTCTATCCATATTGCTTTCCCGAAAAAGAACAGCCTGAGGGTCGGAACATCAAACCTCAGCAGGCTTTCCCCGTTAAGGCGCGCAAAGGGGACAGCGAAAAACAGCAGAGTCGCTCCCCAGCGCACCGCCTTTCTGTAAAACTGCAAGTCAACGGTCATTTCTTATCTTCTGTTTCCTGCTCATCATCTTCGAGCATTCTGTACTTGGCCTCTTCCACCTTATCTTTGCGCTTGGATGAAAAATAGTAAATTATCAGCCCCGCGAAGACAGCAGTGAGAAGAATGCCGTACAGTAAAAATGACATTGCTCCGAATTCCATCAGTTTTCCGTCCTTTTAATATGCCCCTCCGCAGACTGCATGCCGCGGAGGGGTCTTAAGTTTATAGTCTGGTTATTTTTCTATGCTTTCCTGGTAGGCCTTTTCCTGTGTCCAGCCGCTGATAGCGGGGGTATACATTGCGAAATAGTACACACCCCAGAGAATCAGCCCGATAAAAAGCACAAGCCAGCCCAAGGGGAGCTTATGCTCCGTGTCCTTGCGGTTAAATTCTTCAAAATTATCGAATTCTTCTTTCTGCATGGCCT
Source organism: Deferribacteres bacterium (assembly GCA_023395255.1). Lineage (GTDB taxonomy): Bacteria > Chrysiogenota > Deferribacteres > Deferribacterales > Geovibrionaceae > Geovibrio > Geovibrio ferrireducens. The sequence continues at coordinate 71,129 of JAEWZN010000010.1, read as the reverse complement.
TTCTCCTTACTCAGCGAGTGATTCAATATACTCAACCAGCGCCCAGATTCTCTCTCTGCTGAAAGAGGATGCAAAGCCGGGCATCACGCCTTCGTAGCCGTTGGCAATTATTATATAAGTGTCTCTCGAAGCCGGTTCGGCAGAAGCGTAATCCACAAGAGAAGCGCCTATGTTGCCTTCTGCATTAACACCGTGGCAGCCTGCGCACTCAGCAGCGTAAAGAGCCTTGCCCTCTGCCAGTGCTTCCGCATTTCCGGCCAGCGGGTTTGTTTCTTCAACTGAGTCCTCTTCAACAAGCATCACGCCTTCCTTCTCAACTGCTGTTCCCAGAACCTGAAGGTAAGCAACCATTGCGTCAAGCTCGGTTGACTCCGCAGCCTGTGCGAGGTCTTCCTCTGTGTACGGGAAGCCGAGAGCGTTCATTCTGGCTTTCATCTCGTTCACATTAAGAGGCTTATCTTTCAGCCACGGATACTTGGGCATGTTCGATTTGGGGAAGAATGCCTGCGGGTTTTCCATATGCTGAATGTGCCATTCGTCAGAATATTTGCCGCCCACCCTCGCAAGGTCGGGACCTGTGCGTTTCGAGCCCCAGAGGAAGGGACGGTCATAGGCAAATTCGCCCGCTTTGGAGTAATCCCCGTAACGGAGAACATCAGCCTTAAGCGGTCTTACTGTCTGAGTGTGGCAGTTTACGCAGCCTTCTTTCTGATAAACATCACGCCCTGCAAGTTCGAGGATGGTATAAGGCTTAAGGTTATCAAGCTTAGGGTGCATGCCTTTTGTAAACATAGGGGCGATAGTGGTTACAATTGTACCTACGAGTATGGTAACAGCAACCATCAGCGCAAACGGTATGGTTTTGGAGTAAATATCTTTTTTCTGACTCATCACCGCACCTCCTTACGCTGCTTTCGCTTCAGCAGCGGCAGCCTGAGTCTGCCCCTGTCTGATTGTCATGAAAACGTTATAAACAAAGAACAGCATGCCCACGACGAAGATAACGCCGGCCACGGTTCTCATCTGCCAGTATGGGTAGTTGCCCACGAGTGTTTCCATAAATGTGTATTTCAGGCTTCCGTCGGCGTTGGTCATTTTCCACATAGCGCCCTGCTGAATACCTGTTACCCACATGGTTACGGAGAACATGAGCTGTCCCACAAGCACAAGCCAGAAGTGGATGTTTGCCACCTTCTCGCTGAAAATCTTAGTTTTGTATATGTGGGGAATAATCACATACACGGATGCACAGATAACCATAGTCACCCAGCCCATTGTACCCATATGAACATGACCGGGAACCCAGTCTGTATAGTGGATAAGTGAGCTTATCACCCTGATCCCCTGTGAGGGGCCCTGAATGGTCTGCAAACCGTAAAAGGTAATGCCCAGCACAAAGAACTTGGTGAGGTAGTTTGTCCTCATTTTGCCCCAGTCTGCGTCCACAGTGAAGTAGCCGTTGATAACGGAGCCCCACGAGGGAGCTATGAGGAACAGTGTGAAGGCTATGCCCAGAGTCTGAATCCAGTCGGGCAGGGGTGTGTAGACAAGGTGATGCGCGCCTGTCCAGAGGTAGGCGAATATCAGCGACCAGAAAGATATAATTGAGAGTCTGTGGCTGTAGAGGGGGAGTCCTGTCGCTTTGGGAAGAAAATAATAGAACATCGCCAGTATGGGCGTGGTGAAAAGGAAGCCCACGGCGTTATGCCCGTACCACCATTCAACGTTCGCGCTGTTTGTCCCTGCGAACAGGTGGTAAGATTTGGTCAGCGTGGCGGGGATATGCAGGTTGTTCACTATGTACAGAATTGCAACTGCTATAAGTGTTGCGATTATGTACCAGAGAGAAACGTACATATGCTCCTCTTTCCTTTTGAAAATGTTGGTAAGAATAACGATGGTGAAAATCACCCAGAGAATAACAATGGCTATGTCGATGGGCCACTCAAACTCAGCATACTCAAGTGACTGGTTCATCCCTATGAAAAGGGTGAAGGTCGCCAGAACCATGCCTACGTTAAACAGCCAGAGGTGAAATCTGGCCAGCTTACCCAGCACAAGGTTCCTTTTGGTGAGCCTGATGGTAAGATAGTAAAAAATACCGAACTCTGCACCGATCCCAAGCCCGTAAGCAAGGACATTAGTGTGGATGGTTCTCAGTCTTCCGTAGGAGAAATATTCACCGAAGTTGAAGTCGACATTCCACATCTGCACTGAGATAAGAAGGCCGATGACAAGCCCGATGACTCCCCAGAAGATTGCAGAGAGTATGAACCCCTGCACCGTTCTGTAGTCATATGAGTATTCATTCATTTAGAACCTCCTGCCGCCTTTTTGGCAGCTCCATGTATGTAATTAATAAATGAAGTCTTTTACCCTGGAGTTCATCAATTGTTCCGTCATTACTGATTGGATTTCGCCCAGTCTGTGGGTCACGCGGCAGAAGGGTTTGCGGGAACAGGCGGAAGGGTGAGCCACACACACATTTATATCCAGTGTGACACCCATGCATTTGAGAATATCGTACAGGCTCGCCTCCGCTGCGGAGGGGGCAGCCTCTATGCCGCCGTTTTTGCCTGTTCGTGTGGTGATGAAGCCGCACTTTTTAAGCCGGTTTATGACCTTTGCCGTTGTGGGTTTGGGAACCCCTATGGCTGCGCTTATATCTTCCACTTTTTTCATCCCGCCGTTTTCGGCTAAATAAACAACAATCCTTATGGCGTAGTCGCCTTCTCTGGCAATGAAAGAGTCCAATTGTTTACCTCATAGGTCAACAATATCCCTCTTTCTCCCCCTTGTCAACAGATTTAAAAAGACAATATTAATCCTATATCACTGATAGGAAATAAAAACAAAGATTCAGCCCTTGACTCTTTTATTCATGGCCTGCCGGGATATACCCAGAAGGGATGCCGCCTTGCTCTGGTTGCCGCCGCTGATTTTCAGCGCTTCATCGATCAGAATATTCTCCATGTCTTTCAGCGAAGGGAATCTGCCGGAATAAGTGAACTGCGCTCCGCCGGGCATGTTTGAGCTCACTGCGCCCCTGCTTCTGCCGGTGGATTCCAGATAAGAGATAACATCCCCAGCGCTCAGTACATCCCCGCTCCTTGCGGCAAGATCATATGCTATGGCGCGAAGCTCCCTGATATTTCCCGGAAAAGTGTACGAGGAGAGTACACCCGCCGCAGCTTTCTCAAAAGTTTTGGTCGGCGTGCCCAGCTCTTTGCCGGCAAGCTTATAAAAATGGGAAAAAAGCAGGGCGATGTCCCCCTTCCTTTCCCTGAGCGGCGGAAGCAGGAGCTTATGTATTGCTATTCTGTAGTAGAGGTCTTTTCTGAACCTGCCTGCCTCGACCTTTTTTTCGAGATCTGCATTTGTGGCAAGCACAATGCGCACATCGGACTTCTCCTCCGTGTCACTCCCTATGGCGCGGAAAGTGCCTTCCTGAAGAAAACGGAGAAGTTTAAGCTGAGAATTTTCGGAGATGTCCCCCACCTCATCCAGAAACAGAGTGCCCCCTGAAGCTTCAAGGAGAAGACCGCGCCGTGCCTTATCCGCCCCGGTGAAGGCTCCCTTCCTGTGACCGAAAAGAGTATCCGAGAAAACGGTGTCATCCACATCCGCAACATTCACGGGGACAAATGCTCCCTTTCTCCGGCTGGCCTTATGAACCGCCTCTGCCATGAGCTCCTTCCCCGTGCCTGTCTCACCGCAGATAAGGACAGGCTGCATGCCTCCCGCCACGGCCTCTATATACTTGAATATGGAGTACATGCCGCTCTCTTTGGTGACAATCGCCCCGAAATCCTCCGGGCATTTAAGATGAGAAACCTCGGCGGCATCGGAAAAACTCTCCACCTGACGTTTAAGTTCCTCTTTTTCGAGAATATTTTTTATGGTGGTGATGAAGCGCAGACTGTCCACAGGTTTGAGTATGTAGTCGTCCGCCCCTTTTTTAAGGCAGTTTACCGCAGTCTGTGAATCGTCCGCCGCTGTTATGATTACCACAGGTGTGCCGGGGTATCTGGCTGAAATGAAATCAAGAATGTCATTGCCGTCCACTTCCGGCATGTAAAGATCGAGTACTACCAGCGCAAAAGCTTTCTGTCCGAGGATTTCGATTGCTTTTTTACCGCCGGAGGCAGCGGTTACATTTTTATATCCCGCGCTTTTAAGAGCAAAACTGTATGAAAAAAGAATGTCCTCCTCGTCATCAACGAGAAGGATGGGCGCATCATATTTCAGCATAAAATTCCTCCCGCTCATCCCTGTGCGGGAAACGTCACCGTTACCGTTGTTCCTTTCTCCGGTTCGGAGAAAAAGTCCAGATCTCCTTTATGCTCCTTCACATAAGTGTACACAATAGAAAGCCCAAGTCCGGTCCCCCCGTCCTTAAGCTTTGTGGTGAAGAAGGGCTCTGTTATCCTTCTTATTATATCACCGGGAATACCTACACCGGTATCGGAAACGCATATTTTTAAATTTCCGCTTTCATCCGCCGAGGCAGTAAGCCTCACTGCGCCGTTTTTATCCTTAAGCGCCTCAAGGGCGTTGAGAATAAGGTTGATGAGCACCTGCTCCACTTTCTGCCTGTTCCCTTTGAAACAGGGTACAGGCTTAGCCACATCGGCGGAAAAGTTTGCAGTGTACCTCATTATATGCTGATTCAGAATTTTCACGGCAGAAGTGACAACCTCTTCTATGTTGATCCTGTCATCCATCTGCTCTGAATCGCCTTTTGAAAAGCTTTTCAGCTCATGGACAATTTTCTTGATCCTCTCCGAGCCTCCGGCTATCCCCTCCAGAAGTTTGGGAATATCCTCCCGCAGTACAGAGTAAGGCAGGTTCTCTATCTCAAAATCCCCTTCTTTTTCATAAACCCTGTCCAGCACCTGACTGAACCCCTTCCAGAGATCCAGCATCATTTTGCTGTTGAACATTATGAAATTGTTCGGATTATTTATCTCGTGCGCTATGCCCGAAACCAAGGTTCCCAGAGCGGTCATTTTATTGGTCTGTATAAGCTTTTCCTGTAGCTGGCGTTCTCTTTTCTCAAGTTTTTTCGCCTCTGTGATGTCCTTAAAGGAGAGATAGAGATATTCCGTTCCGCCTATGCTGAGCCTCTGCGAATTGGCAAGAAATGTGAATGCATCGTCTGCGTGACGGGTCATGGTGCACACAGCCTCATCCTGCCCCGAATCGCCAAGAATGCAGCCGTTGACGGCGAGAACACGTATCAGTTCCTTGGGGACTTTTCCCAGCATCTCACTCTTTTTGAAGCCAAGCATCTTTTCTGCAGCAGGGTTGAGGTCAGATACCGTGTGTTCGGGAATTTTAAGGAGCACCAGAGCATCGCGGTTCTTTTCGAAAATTTCATCAAAGTTTCTTGCTGTGGTGTCCAGCTCGTTCTTCATTCTCTCAAGTTCGCTGAGATCTGAAAAAATGAACAAGTATCTTGTGGTCTCACCGTCCAGGCTGAAAGCGGAAACGTTCATGAGCACGGCCTTGAGCTTTCCGTCTATGCCGATGTCTATCCTTTTGGCGCTGCTCTCCCTGCCTTCTATAATCCCTGCAACGACTCCGGCGAGTGAGGGCTCAATCTCAGTGATGACCTTATCCAGACTCTCACCGTATATATCGCCCCTTTCTATTCCGAAAATATCCATGAAGATATGATTAAAGTATTTTATTTTCAGCGCTTCATCCGCAACCACTATCCCTTCTGCGGAGTTTTCCAGAACTGCCTCAAAAAGCCCGTTCTGCTCCACAAGGTTGCGCTCAACGGAGGCTCTTTTAATAGCCATAGAGACAACAGAGTAAAGCGACTGTGTTTCCACCGGTTTTACTATGTAGCCGTAGGGGGCGGCCTCGCTGGCTCTGTCCATTGTGCTTATGTCAGAATAGCTTGTGAGAAACACAACCGGGATTCTGTATGATGTATTTATGATTCCGGCCAGATCTATGCCGTCAAGATCCGACTTGAGATTAATATCCATAAGTACAAGAGAGGGAACCTCTTTTTCTATCTCCTTCATCGCGTCCTCAGGCCTTACCGCGTACACGACTTCAGAATAGCCGAAACTTAAGAGCTTCGACCTTATATCCACTGCTATCAGAGCTTCATCTTCGACAATAAGTATCTTTCCCATAACAATTCCTTTTTGCTCATAGCAATTTTAACAAATAACAGGTTAAAATTTCAAAATAAAAGCTGTTCCGCCGTTATTTTCGATACGCAAATCCCCGGCAAGCTGCGAGATAAGCGAGATAATTATCTGAGAACCAAGGGTATCTGAGTTTCTGAAACGATCGGCATCTTCAATACCGACTCCGTTATCTGCAATCAGGATTTCCCGTTTTTCGTCATTAGTGAAGCATACACGTATATTTATGCGCGCATCAACCGAGTTTTTACAGAATGCGTGTTTATAACAGTTGGTGATTATTTCGGTTATCAGCAGACTGACCGCAATCGACTCATCCAGATTAAGCCTCATCTCACAGCAGTCAACATCAACATAAACCGGGCACACAGAGGTGTAAGTCATTGCTATCTCCCCCACAAGCTTTGTGAGATAGGCTTTGAAATCAAGCCCCTGCGCGCTGTCCCCCCTGTAGAGCATTTCATGTATTATCGCCATGGATTTTATACGCTGAATACTGTTTTTGAAATAACTTACGGCTTTTTCATCATTCAGATACTCACTCTGAATGCTGAGCAGGCTGCTGACTATCTGGAGATTGTTTTTTACCCTGTGATGTATCTCTCTTATGAGAAAGTTTTTTTCCTCCAGACCCGCTATCAGACCGTCCTTTGTATTTATTTCCTCAGTAATATCCCTGAAAACGAGAACGCCCCCGTTCTCGTATGAGTCATGCTCTATTTTGTTTATGCTGTAAGCAACAGGAATTATGCTCCCCGCACTGTTTTTGAAAAAAGCCTCGCCCCTGTGTATGCCTCTGTTTTTTTCAACCGCCTCAAGGAGCGGACACTCCTCATTTTCTGTTCCGGGCCGGAGAATATCCCGGAGGTTTTCGGGCTGGGATGACGGGCTGTATTTAAGAATCCGCTCTGCTGAGCTATTCATAAACTTGATGTTGATCGCACCGTCAAAAACCATAACCCCTTCATCCATCGCATTAAGCAGAGCCTTATGGATGCTCTCAAGGCTGAAAAGGCGGTTTGTCAGGTATTTTTCGTTGCTTTTGTCCATAACTATGGCAAAGATATATTCCCTTTCCCTGAAACGAACCTTCGCACAAAGAAGCAGAAAATCCTTTGTAACCCCCTTTTCACTTGTAAAAGTGCACTGCATCTTACCCTGACCCTCTATCTCTATCTTTTTAAGAAAGTCAGATGAAAAAGGGTTTTCCCTGAAAACTGAATCAGACAGGAGGCAGTTTTTCATTTTTTCCACCCCTGTACCGAAAAATATTTCCGCGGCGCGGTTAGCATCCTCAATCATAAGCGTGTTCATATTGATAAAAAGCATGGGAACGCCCGAAAGCCTGAACATCCCCTCGTACCACTCCATCCTGTTCAGGCTTTCGCGGAATTTCATATATTTATCCGACACATCAAACACAAAGCCTGTGAGGCTTGTGCAGCTGCCGTCTGAGGAATATTCTGCCATGTTGTAGAACTCAAGCCATCTTGTTCTCCCCTCGAAGTCTGTAAACGGCAACGATTCAATATCCACCGGATTTTCGGATTTCTGCCTTCTCTTCTCATAATCCGCTATCCGCAGTATTATTTCCGCGTTCCGGTTTTCATCACTGCTGAACCCTATGAGCCGGGCAGCATTAGCGCTGAGCACCTCCACAGAAGGCTCCGGTCTGAAATTGAAGCTGTAATAAGCTGAATTGCCCGCGCTGCTGAGCTTGTCCAGAATTATGGACAGATGCCTCTCAAGTTTTTTTACCTTTTCAAAATGCATTATAATAACACCCACGGAAACGGTGAATGTAAAAAATACTGCAAGCTGAAACCCGGCGGAATAGTACTGAATGTTTACTGAACCTTCCCTTGCCGCCTGTTCAAGAACCGGGTATGTCTGTTTGTGTATTCCCCAGAGCACAAGGGAGATTCCGGTTATTTTCTTCCCGAAACCCTGAAATGAGCCGGACAGAAGTATAATAACCCCGGTATACACAAAGGCGGCTGAGGACAGTATGAATACGGCAGTATCAGCAGTGTAGTAGGATGCACCGTCAAATACAGCGGCAGCAAGAAGGACTTCCGCTGCCACGACAGCAGGTATTATAAAACGCGGCCGCTTTTTATCCATGAGCATGTGCGCACCCATGATGAGCAGCATGGCTCCGGCAAGAACAAAACTAAGCTTAAGAAATACAAGGACATGGGTTTCGCCGTACATGCGGATGATAATCTGCACGATGTATCTGAAAATGTTAAATAACCAGCTGTAGCCCCATATTTTCAGGTAGTCGTTGCGCTCGTTTACGTAAAGATACATAAACATGAACATCACAGCCACGGAGGCTGTGAGGATTCCCACCACTTCGTGCAGATAGCCGCTTTGCATCAAACGCTCCCGCCTCAGCTTCGGCAGTAGGAAACAACAAACGGAGCTATGCTGCCGAGAGGGAGAATTTTCTGCGCCGCTCCGAGTTCTATCGCTACTTTGGGCATACCGAAAACAATGCTGGTGGCTTCATCCTGCGCTATTGTGAAGGCTCCCGCCTCTTTAAGTTCAAGAAGCCCCTTGGAACCGTCGTCCCCCATGCCGGTCATGATAACGGCAACCCCATTTGAGCCGACATACCTCGCGCCGGAGCGGAAGAGAACATCAACCGAGGGTCTGTGCCTGCTCACGAGGGGTCCGTCCTTTATCTCGGCAAAGTATCTGGCTCCGCTGCGTTTTATCAGCATATGCTTATTTCCGGGAGCAATCAGAGCCCTTCCGGGGAGGACAGTATCACCGTTTTCTGCTTCCTTAACACTGATTTTACAGAGGGAGTCAAGCCTTTGGGCAAATGAGGCGGTAAAGTTCTCCGGCATATGCTGAACTATGACTATTCCGGGAGCATCGGGCGGCATAGCAGTGAGAAAAACCGTCAGAGCCTCTGTTCCGCCGGTTGACGCGCCCACGAGAATAACCTTCTCCGTGGTTTCCACCATAGCCTTGTTTGTGCTTTTGGGGATGATAACATCCGCAGTGAGCTTTGGCTGAACAGTGTAGGAGGATGCGGATATTTTTCGGACTGATGCCTTGGCAGCAGCCTTTACCGCATCACAGATAAGTATTTTTGATTCCTCAAGAAATGCCTTTGTCCCGGACTTCGGTTTCTGGATAACATCCACCGCGCCGTACTCCATAGCCTTCATAAGCGTCTGCGAGTTATCAACTGTGAGGCTTGAACACATAACAACCGGGATCGGGTGCTGGGACATAAGTTTTTTCAGAAAGGTTATGCCGTCCATGCGGGGCATTTCCACATCAAGAGTGATAACATCAGGGATAAAATGCTTCATTCTTTCCGCGGCATAAAACGGATCCTGACAGGAAGCGACCTCACTTATCTCAGGATCGGATGAGAGAATCTCAGTGAGAGTCTGTCTGACTACGGCGGAATCATCTACAACAAGAACCTTCAGACCCATATAATTAACCTGCGTTTACTGTATTCCTAAGGTTTTTCATAAAAACGCGCCCTTCGGCGGAGTAGAAATAAAGCTTTCGCCCCATGCTTCCTCCTACGTCCTGCGCGGTAATTCTATAGCCCAGTTCGGCCAGTGTGGCAAAGGCCGCCTGAATATTTTTCGCTCCGATGGTTTCTCTTTTGAGCTTGCCCGATTCCGTGCGGAACATATCCGCACCGCCGAACACCTTTACTTCCAGTTCCATGGGGTAGGCCCCCCATGTCATAAAACGGTTATGCATATAATTTATTGAAGAATCGACAAATTTATTAGAATAAGATGAACTTTCGCCCACAACGCAGAAATTTGATGACGGGAGCATGGCATGGCACATGCTGCCAACTTTAACCGCCGGCCAAAACATCACCACGGAAACGCATGAGCCAAGGACGGTGCTGACCACCGCAGGTTCCTTGTCTATGTACATTTCACATGGTTTCAGATAAATGTTTTTTATCAACGGCTTTATTCCGGTATCATAATTTTCTGTAAACTGTTGGTGCGACTGTTTCCACATCAAGATTCATCCCGTGTATTGTCTCTGAGTGTCCGAGAAAAAGAAACCTTCCCGGTTTCAGATGACTCACGAGTTTCCTCAGGATTCTCTCCTGGGTTTCTCTGTCAAAATATATTATAACATTGCGGCAGAATATTATATCGTAATCCTTATCATGCGAAAACTTTTCATCCATAAGATTAAGACGGGCAAATCTTACGGATTTCCTTACAAACGGCTTCGGGCGCACCTTGCAGTCGTTCCTGTCTTTTGATCTTAAAAAAAACTTTTTCTTGATTTCAAAAGGGAGATTAGAAATTTTCTCCTCATCGTAAATAGCTGTGCATGCTTTTCTGAGAACTTCCGTTGAAATATCCGTTGCGAGAATTTCAAAGCTCCAGCCCTTGATATTCTCAAAAAAGCCGTGCAGTTCCATAGAGAGAGTGTAGGGCTCCTCGCCGCTTGAGCAGCCTGCGCTCCACACCTTAACTCTTGCGCTGTCATTGTCCTTGAGCAGATAGGGGAGAACCCTGTCACGCATGTATTCGAAATGACCGGGTTCGCGGTAGAAGTCGGTTTTGTTGGTGGTCAGTACATCAATGAGGCTGACTATCTCCTCCTCACCTTCGCCGGAGGTGAAAACATAGTCCAGATACTCCTCATAAGTGGTGAAGCTGTGCTTCCGCAGACGCTTTCTCAGGCGTCCTTCTACCATCTGCTTTTTTGTGGGCGGGAGTTTGATTCCGCAGTGGTTCTCTATAAAATCCTTTATTCTTTCAAACTCCGCAGATGACAGGTTCTGACGGAAAACATCAAAGTTTGACGACATACTCCACCCTTTTAGATTAACCCGCTTCGCAGATAAATACAACCGCGAAGCGGGTCTTATTTTATAGAACGTTCATGTCAGTAACTCACAAACTCTTCATCAAGTTTGTCATTATCATCATGAAGGTTAAGATTTACCCCGCTCTTTGAGGCGGTTTTTCTCTTAGGTTCCTTCATAACAGGCAGCGCAGCAGGTCTTCCCGTTTTAAAGGTTCCGGTATTTTTCGGTCTGTAGCTGCCTGATGAGGAGGATGAACCGCTCATTCTGAAGAAAGAGACCGCGCTCTGCAATGCTTCCGCCTGGCTCGCCAGTTCTTCCGCTGTGGAAGCCATCTCTTCGGAGGCTCCGGCGTTTCTCTGTATAACCTGATCAAGCTGCTGTATGGCGCTGTTTATCTGTTCGGCGCCTGTTCTCTGCTCGGTGCTGGAGGCTGTTATCTCCTGCACAAGCTCGGCTGTTTTCTGTATATCCGGCAGTATCTGCTGAAGAAGCGAACCCGCGCGTTCGGCAACCTCCACACTGCTCACGGAGAGTTCGCTTATCTCTCCTGCCGCTTCCTGAGAGCGTTCGGCGAGTTTGCGCACTTCGCTTGCAACAACAGCGAAGCCTTTTCCGTGCTCCCCTGCCCTTGCAGCCTCAATTGCCGCGTTGAGGGCGAGAAGGTTTGTCTGGCGGGCTATCTCTTCTATTATAGAGATTTTACCCGCTATGTCCTTCATAGCCTTCACGGTGAGTTCAACCGCGCCGCCGCCCTCTTTGGCATCATCAGCCGCCTTGCGGGCGATCTTCTCTGTCTGGAGAGCGTTGTCTGCGTTCTGGTTTATGTTGGAGGTCATCTCCTCCATTGAGCTTGAGGCTTCTTCCGCCGCCGCTGCCTGCTCAGTAGCACCCTGAGACATTTCCTGTGCGGCGCTGCTGAGCTGTTCGCTGCCTGAGGAAACATTTTCAGATGAGCTCTTCACATCGGATACTATTTCCCTCAGCTTGGCTATCATCTCCCTGAGAGAGGCAGCAAGCTGACCTATTTCATCTTTGCTTTCCAAATCTATATGTGCATCAAGATTACCCGCCGCAACCTGTCTGGCAAACTCTACACCCATAAAGAGCGGCTTGGTAATCATCCTTGTCATTATGACTGCGAGGGTGACACCTATTATAAGCGCAATTATCAGACCGGTCATCACTGTAAACGCAGATGCGTTAAGTACAGAGACAGCCTGACGGGCTATGGCCGTGGTCTGTTCCATTCCGGCCACAGCTATGTTCTGTGCGCCTTCAAGGAGTCTTGCTGCTGCTGCACCGCGCTTTTCGCCCAGTGCGTTCAGTTCTTTCCACGAAACAACCAGAGCTTCCATGCCCTTTTCATAATCGGCAAGAGCCTGTCTGATTCCTGCAAGCTGATTGAGGTTATTCTGCCTGCGGGTAACAGCAGTTATCCCTTCCAGAATCTCCTCTATGCCTGCAAATTTCGGGAAAGTTGCGTTCAGTGCCTCAAGATCTCCGGTTGACTGCGCTTTCCACACCTCTATACGTATGAAGTTGCCGTCCATCATCACCTGATTCATCATGGCGACTTTTCTGGCTCTTTCCGAAAGTTTGTCCGCGCTCAGACCGCTTTTTATCTCACCGAGAAGTTCCTGCTCCTGCTGATGCAGATAGGACTCGGAGTTTTTCATAAAAACAGCGGCAGATGCATTCATCTTATCCAGAGAGGAAAGAATGGCTCTGTTGACATCATCAGTTGCTTTTGCAAGCCCTTCATACTCATTTGCGGAAGCAAGAACTTCACCTGCGGTGGCGTTCAGGGTCTTCAGGTTTTTTGATCTGTCGGCCAGAGCCTGAATATCCGCTATATACTTTCTGAGATCAGAGAACCCGGTCAGCGCATTTTTATAATCTGCATCGCTTTTTGTGTACTGGTATGTACGCATGTTCAGCATAACAGCAGCGTTTGTTCTTTCTATCTTACCGGCCAGTTCCACTTCCGGCACATATTCCTCGGAGAGCTTAAGCGACTCCGTTTTGACCCTAGACATATTCAGCATAGCCACCGAACCAAGTACGGCGATTATGAGGATGAGCAGCCCGAAAGCCATGCCGAGTTTCATTCCAAGTTTCATATTCTTGAACATTTCGATCCCTCGCTCTGTTTATCAGTAAAGTTAAACTGCGCGCGTGCAGAGATCAGATATAACGGTACTCAGGGAGGGAGGCATGCTCCCTCCCCTTTTTACCGCTCGCAACGGTGTCAGAAAAAATGACGGCTCATCCGTCGTCAGATAAAATTCCGGAAAAATCCCGGTTTATGAAGCGTTTTCCTGTAATCCCGAATACATATTCAGTTCATCGGCGGAAAACACCTTATTAATGTTCAGAATGATTACAAAACCCTCACCCTTTTTCGCCATGCCCTGGATAAACTCAGTATTAAGCTGCGTACCTATTCTGGGAGCAGGCTCTATGAACTCCTTCTCGAAGTCCACAACCTCCTGCACCGAATCCGCCAGTGCACCGAGAATTGCACTCTCGCCGTCGAGAGAAACCTCAACAATGATTATGCAGGTGTTCACTGTGCGTTCTGTGGCCGACATGCCGAACTTAAGCTTGAGGTCAATAACCGGGACAACATTCCCCCTGAGATTGATAACTCCGCGCATAAAATCCGGTGTCTGCGGAACTTTTGTAACATTGGTGTAGTCAAGCACCTCCCTGACGGACATTATGTTCACTCCGAACACCTCTTCGCCCATCTTAAAGGTAAGCACCTGGCAGCTTCCAGTGTCGTTTATGTTTTCCGACATAACTACCTCCGATTTGTCAGTAACTAATAAACTCATCATCAAGTTTATCGTGGTCGCTGCCCGAAAGGTTCAGCTCCACTCCATCCCCCTGCTGTTTTCCCTTAGCGGGTTTAAGCGCGGGGGTTTTGTTTGAGTTAATGTGCGCACTCCTGATTGCAGGCTTTCTGTGTCTGCCTGAGGATATGCCTGATCCGTCCTTCATCTTGAAGAACTGCATTGTCTGTTCAAGGGCTTCTGCCTGACTTGAGAGTTCTTCCGCAGTTGAGGCCATTTCTTCGGAGGCTCCGGCGTTCTGCTGAATAACCTGATCAAGCTGCTGAATCGCGCTGTTTATCTGCTCCGCTCCGGTTCTCTGTTCGCTGCTTGATGCAGTTATTTCCTGAACCAGTTCGGCTGTTTTCTGAATGTCGGGAAGAATCTGCTGGAGCAGGCTGCCCGCTTTTTCCGCTATCTCAACACTTGTGGTGGAGAGTTCGCTTATCTCTCTTGCCGCTTCCTGTGAGCGTTCGGCAAGCTTGCGTACTTCGCTTGCAACAACAGCAAAGCCTTTCCCGTGTTCCCCTGCCCTTGCTGCCTCTATAGCGGCGTTCAGTGCGAGGAGGTTTGTCTGGCGGGCTATCTCTTCTATTATCGAGATTTTGCCGGCTATATCCTTCATCGCTTTCACGGTTTGGTCTACTGCGTGTCCGCCCTCTTTGGCATCGTCCGCTGCTTTGCGGGCAATTTTCTCCGTCTGGAGAGCGTTGTCTGCGTTCTGGTTGATGTTGGAGGTCATCTCTTCCATTGAGCTTGAGGCCTCTTCCGCCGCTGCCGCCTGCTCTGTTGCGCCCTGAGACATTTCCTGAGCCGCGCTGCTCAGCTGTCCGCTGCCGGAGGAAACATTAAGCGAAGCTGCCTTAACCTCCAGAACTATGCCGCGGAGCTTGTTTATCATATCCTTCATGGCTGCGGCGAGCATTCCCACCTCATCCTTCTGATCGAGGTCTATATCCGCATCAAGGTTACCGTTCGCAACTTCCCGCGCGAATGAGACACCCATGTTTATAGGCCCTGTTATGCCTCTGGCAATCACGACTCCCGCCGCTATGCCGAATACGAGTGCAGCAGCAGACATAATGAGGATCATCACAAGCGCGCTTCTGAAATCGGACATCATCATGTCGGAGCTTGCTGCATTGGCAACTGCTGTTACTTCCGCCGCCGCTCTGGCACTGTCGATCATTTCCTGATCGATTTTTACCTGCTCCGCATTACGCTCAACATAAACGGTCAGATTGTCGCCGTAGTCCTTAATAGATTTTATAAGCGATTCTGCGCTTTCTATATTGTGTTTGTTTACAAAGGAAGCCTTAAGGGTTTCAGCCGCTGTTCTGGCTCTTCCTATACGCTCACGGACATTTTCAGCATCTTTGGGATCCCCTGTGCTTTTAAACTGCCAGAAAAGCCTTCTCGCCTCAGCTATATCCATCATGATGGCATAAGCGCGGTTCACTTTATCCATTTTGTCATCAAGTGCCGCAGAATCTTTTGATGAGGAAAGAATGTCGTTAAACTGCTTAACCTGATCCTTGGCTGTCTTCTCTGCCTCGGATATGGCGTTCAGGGCGGCAGTAACCATCCTCGCTTCATCATCGACTTTCGATTTATCCACAGCAACATACTTATCAAAAGCTGCTTCGTATCTGCTTACTCCGTCAAGTATCTTGTTTACATCAGAGGTGACGGCCTGGTTGTTCATCTTTTTGGATGTTTCCTCAGCCCTTGCCTTAAGCCCGTCAAGCTCCTTGTGTATATTGTCCTGAGAAGCCTGATCCTTTCTTATTACGTAGTTTTTTTCCTGCTGGCGTGCGTTGAGTATGTATTCGCCCACAGTCCACATATCTTCGGAATACTGTACACTTCCGAGTACTTTGTTCATTCCGGTGTATCCCGCAAGACCCACCATAAGGGTGAGCAGAAGGACAATCCCGAAGCCTATCAGCAGTTTCATGCCGATCTTCAGATTCTTCAACATAATAACCTCCAAGGTTTTCAGATAAAAAAATTTACTTAAAATGTATCTATTCTATGCCATGATATATCTTCACGGCATCGATGATCAGTGCAACTGATCCGTCGCCGAGTATCGATGCTCCCGATACTCCGTGAACCTCCTTGAATATTTTACCGAGTGATTTTATAACCGTCTGGTGATCGCCTATTACGGCATCGGTCACGAAGCCCACTCTTCTTCCGTCTATCTCTGTAACAACTATCTGCTGGATTTCAGGTACATCGCCCCTGATTCCGAAAAGCTCACGGAGCTTTATGTAGGGCACTATGTCGCCGCGAACCTGAATTATGCTGCGTCCGTGGGAATTGGCTATGTCTTTCGGGGTAAGCTCTATGCACTCCTCCACCACAGCAAGAGGTATTATGAAGAACTGATCCGCAACCCTGATCAGAAGGCCGTCAATAATAGCCAGTGTGAGGGGCAGCTTAAGGCTTATCACAGTTCCGGAACCTTTTTCGGAAGAAATATCCAGAGAGCCCTTGAGAGCCTCTATATTCTTCTTCACCACATCCATGCCGACCCCGCGGCCGGAAATATTGGAAACAGCCTCCGCAGTGGAAAAACCAGGTGCAAGTATAAGCTCGCATGCTTCTTTCGGGGTGAGTTCGGCGGTTTCGGCTATAAGCCCTTTCTCAACGGCTTTTTTGCGAACCCTTTCAGGGTCTATGCCTCTGCCGTCATCGGTGATCTGTATGAGAACGCTGTCGCCTGAATGTCTGGCACTGAGCGTTATTGTCCCTGTCTCTTTCTTACCTGCGGCTTTTCTCTCCTCAGGCATTTCGAGGCCGTGGTCTATGCTGTTTCTTATGAGGTGCACCAGCGGGTCATTGAGCTTTTCTATGACAGTTTTGTCCAGCTCGGTCTCAGCGCCTTCGGTGACCAGATCTATCTTCTTGCCCAGAGTGTGGGAAAGGTCTCTCACAAGCCTGTTGAATTTGCTGAATGTGGAGCCGATGGGGAGCATGCGTATGCTCATGGTGTTATCACGGAGATCCCACACAAGCCTTTCCACATCCTCAGCAATTTTAAGGAGTTCGGGCTCGTTTTTCCTCGCCGCTGTCTGGCTGAGGCGCGCCTGTACAGTAACAAGCTCACCGACCAGATCCACGAGAAAGTCCAGCTTATCAGACTGAACCCTGATGGAGGTCATACCCTCCGCCTCAATCTTTTTGGCTTTTATTTCCTTGATATGCTTCTGTTCCTCAAGGGCAGCCGCAATTGCAGAAGGAGGAACAACGCCTTTCTCGACCAGAATTTCACCCAGACGTTTTTTCTCAGCCAGAATGGCTTCAAGTTCGATTCGGGATATGTCCCCTTTTTCCACAAGAATTTCCCCGATTTTTTCGTGTTCATCGGAGGATTCCATGTCATAAAAGGCAACGGGAGTTATTGTTATATCGCAGTCGTCCTCAACAAAAATAAAGACATCGCGTATGGCATTTTCACCCTTGTCAGTGGTGAGTATTATATCCCAGTTTACATAGCATTTTTCGCTCTCAAGCTCATCGAGATATGGGATATTCTCTGAATGAGCAATAACTCTGCATTCACCCAGCTCCGCCATCTCGTTAAGAAGAAGCTGAACATTTACCCCTCTGGTAAAAATGTCCTCATGGGGTTTGAACTGAACCCTGAAAGTGGTCAGAGAGCTTATGCTCTCCTTGGCTTTTTCAGCAGGTTTACCAGCAGCGCCACCGCCGCTCTGGAGAGCAGAGAAGAAATCCTTGATTGCGGCAGCGTCACCGCCGGAGGAATCAATAGTTTCGTCCGCCACCATCTCTTTGATAACATCGGAGGCTTTCAGAGAGTTTTCTATCATCTCCTGAGTAACCGCGAGTTTCCCTTCGCGCACAAGGTCGTAGGCTGTCTCTATGCCGTGTACGAATGTGGCGAGGTTGTCAAATCCGAACATCGAACCGGAGCCTTTAATGGTATGCATGGCCCTGAAAACCTTTGCCACCAGATCAGAATCGTCCGGTGTGTTTTCAAGCTCCATCAGAGAATGCTCAAGCTCCTCAAGGAGCTCCCCGGCTTCGGTTACGAATGCCTGTTTATGAATATCAGCGGACATAATCCTATCCTAACACTTTCTTGACTACTCCCAGAAGCTGTTCGGGCTTAAAGGGTTTTACTATCCAGCCCGTAGCGCCTGCCGCTTTCCCTTCCTGTTTTTTTGAGTCCTGCGATTCAGTAGTCAGCATTATTATCGGTATAAATTTAAAGGCGGCCTGTTTTCTCAGCTCTTTTATCAGCGTTATGCCGTCCATGTTGGGCATGTTAAGGTCGGTTACGACCATATCGATCTTTTTCCCTGCAACTTTTGAGAGAGCGTCCGCTCCGTCTCCGGCTTCGATAACCTCGTACCCTTCTTTCGTAAGGGTAAACTTAACCATCTGGCGTATGCTGGCGGAATCATCCACACTCAGAATCATTTTTCCCATCAAACACTCTCCTTAACCACCCAAAGGCAGTTTCCGCATTTATCATTGCTGCATCCGGAACGTCTTGAAAAACCGAGGCTGAACTTTTTAAGATCCAACGGGCAGCCCTCGGTTTTATCGAATGATATATGCTTTCCGCCCGATGAAAATGTCCGGTGGGCAGAACACATAAGCTGAAAGAACGTGAAATCGATACTGGATTCTCCGGCAATATTAACTCTTACATGATCTTCCGTGGAATAAAGCTCCATAAGTTTTTCCCTGACCTGCCCTATGTTGCACACGGTCAGATCGCCCGATAAGGAAAGAACACAGTCTGAACCGATTTTTTCCTCTCTGATGTCTAACATTTTATTCTCCTAAAATAATTCAACATTGTCCGCCTCGACGGCTGCTGCTTTCCCTTTTCTGCTTTTGCCCGCCGTATTGGAGGTGAACCCTTTTATGTGTTTTTCAAATATCTCTCTTTCACTTTCCATGGTGTACATGGTCTTGAGGTGCGCGCCCAAATCGCTCAGACGGAGTGTGCAGAGGTTTCCCCCCACATCGTTCATTGCGGCGGACATATGCACAAGGTCTTTGCCCACTATTTCAAGAGGGTCTATGACGTGCTCAATCCTCTGCCTGTTTATATCCTGATACTGGAGAGAAATTACTATTCCTCTTATGCGCTCTGCGGTTTTCGCTGTTTCTTCCTGAAGGCATCTGATTGTTTCCTTTGCGGAGTTGATTCCGCCGTCAAGAAGACTCAGCGCTTCGTCCACATCGTGCTCGGAGGAGACGGCAAGCTCGTTCATTCTGCTGGCATTGCTGGATGATTCGCTGTAAATGCCTTCTATATCGTTTGTGATTATTTTCACCGAGTTTCTTATCTCCATGGCAAAACGGTTGGACTGCTCGGAGAGCTTCCTTATCTCGTCCGCCACAACGGCAAAGCCTCTGCCGTGTTCCCCTGCCCTTGCCGCCTCTATAGCCGCATTCAGGGCGAGAAGGTTTGTCTGATCCGCTATGTACTCCACCTGTGAGACAGTTGCGTTGACCTTGTTAGCGCCTTCCATAATCTGGCTGAGGCGCAAGCTTATGAGATCTGAAAAAGAGCCGGTTTCCTTTAGGGTTTTTATTACTTCCAGAAGGACTTTACGGTTTTTTTCCATCATGGACTGACCGCCTCTGTCATTCTCCATAAGGTTTGAGATTGCTGAACCTGCGAGTTCGCTGTGGTTCTCCACCTGCTCAACTATGCTCATAAAGTTGCTGCTGATCTCGTTGGCGGATTCTTCCGTGTCCTTTATGACTTTCCTCAGCTGAATAGAGAACATCGGCATGAGATCTGCACGGTCATCCAGAAGCTTCTTTGTACACTTCATAAACTCCTGGAGTTTGTTCATCTCGGCCTGTTTGTCAGCTTCGGAGCGTATACCGCATTTCTCAGCCGTTTTTAAAGCCGAGAAATAAGCAGCGAAAACGCACACCGCACTCAGGATGAGTGTTATAAAAAACGGCAGCATGCCGCCTGTGAAGAAAACGGCCGCCGAAGCCGCGGCTCCGGCGCAAAGAGACATATAAACGCCTGTTTTGTCAGTCAGTTCCTGCATGATATATCCTTGTTGCCTTTATTGCCGCCGCAGTCATGCCCAAAAAAGACATGAGGAGGAAAAGCCCCATCTGCACAGCGGAAACAGTGCTGATATTTAAGTATTCGAACAATGCCATAAAAATTCCTGAAACTGCCGTGGTGGAAACGCCGATTCTGAAAATAACTGAGCTCATGATATTCTGCTCCTTTGCAAAATTGTGTGTGTGCTCTCAATGAGTTCAGATGGACTAAATGGTTTATGAAGCATGCCTATTATCATCTCTCTTGAATGCTCGTCCTCCGGTCTCACATCCAGATAACCTGTTATGAGTAACACGGGGATTCTGAGACCTGTTCTGTGCAGAAAATCAAGAACCTCAAGTCCTGTCATTTCCGGCATCATCATGTCTAAGAGGATGAGGTCAAAGCCTTTTCCGGTGCTTTCCTTTTCCTTTATTTTTTCTATACATGCCAATCCGTTGGCAGCTTCCGTAACTTTATACCCGAACTTCCTGAAGTAGAGGCTCACCCCTCTTCTGAGTTCTTCTTCGTCTTCGGCAAAAAGTATTTCGAGGTTCTCAGTATTTTCCATGCATACTATTAAGCAACATTGATGCCAGAAATAAAATGCTTTAGTACAAGTCATTTGCTAATTTTAACGTGCCAACCGGATGTCAATATTAGTTGACAGAATATATCAAAAGGGCTGAAATCACTTGTATTTAAGCACTTAGGCGTTTGTCAACTTTTCATGACAAGGAATAAAAATAGTCGCAGAACACCGCTGAATACGGGTTTGCATAGCCTGTCAATTTTTATTTACTATACGTGTGTAACAATCGGTAACAGGAAAATTACAGCCATTGACACGGAAATCTAAAAGACTATAATAACAGCATATTCTCAGGGCGGGGTGAAACTCCCCACCGGCGGTAAGCCCAACGGGCAAGCCCGCGAGCGCTTTGCACAGGTGCAAAGGTCAGCAGATTCGGTGAGAATCCGAAGCCGACGGTACAGTCCGGACGAAAGAGGATTAAACGCATGCCGAACAACCATGCCTTAGTTTTCCCCTTGAATCTTGCCCTGATTTACGAAAATGAAGAGGTTTATACGTGAATCAGAAATGCATTTTACCCAAAACATCATTCGAAAGAGTCGAAGACGCCCTCATGTCGCTGAAAAACGGTGGCGGAATCCTTGTTCTTGACGATGAGGACAGAGAAAATGAGGGGGATCTTATATTCCCCGCAGAAACAATCACCCCTGAGCAGATGGCTGTTCTCATCAGGGAGTGCAGCGGGATAGTCTGCCTGTGCCTCACGGAAGAAAAGACAGCCGAGCTTGAGCTACCCATGATGGTTCAGAACAATACCAGCAGCTACGGAACAGGCTTCACCGTGACTATCGAGGCGGCCGAAGGCGTAACCACCGGAGTTTCCGCCGCTGACAGAGTAACCACAATCAGAGCAGCAATAAAAGACGGTGCAAAACCGTCCGACCTCAACAAACCGGGGCATGTGTTCCCCCTGAGAGCAAGAAAAGGCGGTGTTCTGGAGAGAAAGGGGCATACGGAGGCAACGGTAGACTTCATGCGCCTTGCCGGGCTCAGACCTTACGGAGTTCTCTGCGAACTCACCAACCCCGACGGAACAATGGCCAGAACGCCGGAGGTTCTCGCATTCGGAAAGGCTCATGGGTATCCGGTTGTGACTATTGAAGATTTGGTCAGCTATATAAAAAACAGAGACAAGGCACTGGTTTGACTTTAAAGCAAAGTTTGCCATCCGCAGAAGCGGTCAGACTGTCGGCATGAAGGGATAAGACTGCCTGTACCTGAAAATCCCCCTCGTATCCCCCTTTAAAAAAGGGGGAAGTTATTGCAGATAAACGTAAAATGCCCTCCTTTCACAATGGAGGGCAGGGGGACTGCCGCGTCAGGCTGTGCCTTCCTCTGATCTTACAGCAAAAATTTACTATCCATGGAACTGTTTGCGTCATTGCGAACTCCGCAGGAGTGAAGCAATCTCTCACTTGACGCTCCAAAAACTACATCCTGTGTTTTTTACGCACACGCTCGCGCCGTGGTAAACACGGCTTCGCTCCGCACGGCGCAGTTCCATCCATGGAACTGACAGCTACTTATTATTAGGAATAATCTCCACCCAGTAGCCGTCCGGATCTTCTATGAAGTAGATGCCCATAGATTTATTTTCAAAGCAGATGCAGCCCATCTCGGAGTGCAGTTTGTGAGCGGCCTCAAAATCATCCACGCCGAAGGCGATGTGTATCTCGTTTTCTCCGAGGTCGTAGGGCTCTTCCCTGTCCCTCAGCCATGTGAGCTCAAGCTGATGCGGAGTCACACCGTCACCGAGATAAACGAGTATGAAATCCCCGTCCTCCTGATTGTATCTGCGAACCTCAGTCAGGCTGAGGGCTTTCTTGTAAAACTCAAGGCTTTTACCGAGATCAAAAACATTAAGATTGTTATGTAAAAACTTAAACTGCATCAACTTACCTCTGGTTAACCGCATTATCGGATCAGACAAAGAATTTAATTTGCAATATCAGAGGCAGATTTTCAAGGTCTTTTTCATAAATTGCTGTCAAATCATTTTTACATATTTTCCTGTACTGAATTGTTACGCGCTAACTTTTGTCCCATTCAAGCAAACGCCTCTCACCTTTGAGCTCCTGTATCTCCGTTATATCCTGTGTTACCTCGGCAGTTCCCAGATACTTTCCGTCAGCATCGCGCACTGCGTAATAGCATATAAGAAGCATCTTTCCCCTGAGATTTATCCAGAATTTTGCCTCGGATTCACTCCCGTTCCTGAAAGATTCCACTATACGGTTCACGGTATCTATGCTGTCAGGCGGGTGGCAGTTCTGCACCTTGCGGCCGATGATTGCGGGACTTCGGGTAAAGAAGCGCTCCTTAGGGGCGGAAAAGTATTTCACCTCATCATTTTCATCCACAAAGGTTATATCCACAGGCAGGCTGTTCATCATGCTGACAAGCTGATGCACTGTGAGAACCCCGGTTCCGCCCATTTTTATAAGCCCGCCGCAGTACTCAGCATCCTCCTGCGGGGCAGCAGAACTCTCAGGCGGCTGCACAAAGGCAAAGCCTATCTCAGAGAACATCCTCAGCATGCGCGAATTATCAGTATCGTTCAGACATTCCGCAGCGGCAGGCAAAATTACCAGATTCTCCTTATATGTCATGCGCATCATCAGCATAAAAAGTCTGCCTATGATTATATGCTCGTTCATGCCAAGGCTGTCTGCGGAGTCCAGCGCGGTGTTTATCTCTTTTATCACCGCGCGGATGTCGTCATCCAGCGACCATATAACCTTAAGCGGCTGCTCAAAATATTGGTGTTTCTCCAGAAAAGGAAACAGAACATTTTCCGTTTTGAGGTAATGCGGCTCAAATTCGCTTAACTTGCGAAAGTCTTTCTTAAGGGATGAATAAACCGATGAATAGGCCACTGACGAAAGTTCCAGACTGCTGAGTTCTCTTATTTTCCCTTTCATTCCGTCCATATGGGAAGCCAGAGCGCGGTTCTCCTCCATAAGCCAGTGGACGGCGCTCTCTTCACCGGGCTCGTCCCATTCATATTCTTTGAGGGCGGGGATTATGATGTTGAAAACCTTCTCGACCTGCTTCTTTATGCTCTCAACGGAGTAGCCTTCTTTGAGAAGACGCTCCCCCATGACAAGAACCTCCAGAGGGGTAATGCCGTCCAGCTTGGGCTTATATGCATCAAAAAGCTCTTTGCCGTCTGTTCCCTCAATAAAGCCTGAAAAAAGTGAGAACAAGGCATCCGCCCTTTCCTCCGAGAATCCGCCGTGTCTGCCCATATCCGCCTCCGCTTTTTATACAAGCTTAACATGAGAGAGCAGAATCAGGCACAAAAAAACCTCCCCGAAGGGAGGTTATGAGTTTAATAGTCTTTTTTATCTCCGCGCTTTTTCCAGAAGGAATCACCGCCGCTTTTTTCCCTTTCGGGGCGGGGCTCCCTGTCAAATTTGTTCCAGCCGCCCTGACGGGGCTGGCTGTCTGCGGAGCGGGGTTTATCTCTGAAACGGTCGCCGCTGCGGTCGCCTTCTTTTCTGTCACGGCTGAAACGGTCGCCTGCCGGACGCTCGCTTCTGTCCTTGCTGAAACGGTCGCCTGCGGGGCGGTCGCCTCTGTCTTTATTGAATCTGTCGCCAGCGGGACGTTCACTTCTGTCTTTGCTGAAACGGTCTGAGGATGAGCGTTCTTTGCTGTAGCCGCTGCCTCTGGAATCGCCGCTTCTTTCGCTTCTGTCACGGCTGAAACGGTCGCGGCCGCCTGCTGAGCGTCTGTTGCCGCCTCTGCCTTTTGACCTGTCTGAGCGCTCGCGTTTTTCGTCCTCGAAAACCCTTTCGATTCTTTTCTGGCTGAGGCCTATATGGTTGGGCCCTGCGAAGCTTTCCTTATCAAGGAGCATGGAAACAAGTTTAAGGGCTATGTTTACTTCGCTGTGTTCAGCAGTGAGCATTTCAAGAACTTCCGCTGCTTTTTTGTCTATTTCGCAGGCAGCAACTTTGTCCACGAGTTTTGCTATGTTTTCATCCCTTACTTCCTGAAGCGTGGGAACGAATTTCTGCGTCATGACATCGCCTATGCTGCGCTGGATGCGGTTAAGCCCTCTGAGCTCCTGAGGAGTAACAAGAGTGACTGCTATACCTTTGCTTCCTGCCCTGCCTGTTCTGCCTATACGGTGGATGTAGCTTTCGGAGTCAAAAGGCATGTGGTAGTTGAAGACGTGAGTAACGTCCTTAACATCAAGCCCTCTGGCCGCAACGTCAGTAGCCACGAGGGTATAGATGCGTCCGTCGCGGAATGAGGTCATAACCTCTTCCCTCTGGTGCTGTTCCATATCTCCGTGAAGGCCTTTTGCGGAATATCCCCTGCCTATAAGTGTGGTGCATATGCGTTCCACCTCTTTTTTGGTGCGGCAGAAGATGATAGAGCGGGTAGGCTCGAAGCTGTCTATAAGACGGATGATGGCATCATCCCTTTCCTGCTCTTCTATTACATAGTATCTCTGGTCGATGTCTCTTACTGTTTTCTCTTTGTTCATCACGCTGATGTGAGCGGGATCCTTGAGAATGGCAGCAGCCAGTTTCCTTATGGAATCGGGCATTGTAGCGGAGAAGAGAAGTGTCTGCCTGTCTTCGGGAAGATAGGTGAAAATCTTCTGAATATCCTCAAGAAAGCCCATGTCCAGCATTTCATCCGCTTCATCCAGAACAACTATCGAAGGAGCAAAGCTTTTCACTTTGCCTGATGAAAGTATGTCAAGAAGCCTGCCGGGAGTGGCAACCACTATGGGTGTTCCTCTTCTGAGGCGCTCATACTGGCGTGAATATGACTGTCCGCCGTAAACTGTTGTTGTGTTGATGTCGGCGTATTTGCCGTATCTGTAGAGTTCGTCGCTCACCTGCATGGCGAGTTCCCTTGTGGGGGTGATGACAAGCATTTCAACTTCGCCTGTCTTTTTCAGGCGGCTGATTGACGGTAATCCGAAAGCCGCAGTTTTTCCTGTTCCCGTGTGCGCCTGGCCTATCATGTCTTTTCCTTCAAGAAGAAGGGGGATGGCCTGCTGCTGG
The DNA here is from genome assembly GCA_023395255.1 of Deferribacteres bacterium. GTDB lineage: Bacteria > Chrysiogenota > Deferribacteres > Deferribacterales > Geovibrionaceae > Geovibrio > Geovibrio ferrireducens. Next base: position 45,623 of record JAEWZN010000010.1, on the reverse strand, counting down.
ATGGGGCTGGGTGATTTGAATCCGCATTCGATGATGCCCTGCATCACCTCAGCGCTGAGTCCGAAGTGCTCGAAGCCTGTTGTTTCGTTTTCGTTCATTATTATCTCACTATATTTTTTCAGGCACGCTTGAAGCAGCCGACCGGCTCACACTTGTTCTGCTGAATACAAATCACTGCGGGGGATGCTTACTCTAGGATAAGGAAATCATCTGGGGGAAATTCTTATACTACCGTCCTGTCGATTATACAATAAACATTATCACAGATTTTGCAACGTAATATTTACTAAAATTAAAACAAAACTGCATATTTCCTGAAAAATACCGTCACACTTCCGTTATATCGGGGTATTTCCTGTTAAGGCGAACGGAAAATCTGGCTCCGTCCTTAACATTACGAACCATGAGGAAGCCGCTCATATGCTCCTCGATTATGGTTTTTGACATAAAAAGCCCTATACCGAGGCCGACCGATTCCCCTTTTGTTGTGAAGTAAGGATCAAATACCTTGTCCAGAAATTCAGCCTTGATTCCGCCGCCGTTGTCGGTGAAGTCTATATCTATATATTTGCTGAAAGGAGTGATGGTCACAGCCACGCTCCCCTGCCCCATATTTATAAGCTCCATTCTGGGTATTATCGCATCACGGGCGTTCTGGAGAATGTTAAGGAAAACCTGCTTAACCTCGCCTTCAAACCCCTCCACAGTATAGAGCTCCGTATCTTCATCTGTTATATCCTTCTCGGAATGAACCTCATACCTGCGCCCCGGTGTTTCACACAGAATAGTCACTTTTATCCCCGCTGCCGAAAACTGGGAGTTGATTATACTGTGAACAGCCATGACGGTACGCCTGATGTCAAGCTCCACCCTGTCCTTGTCCGGGCGGAAGAAGTTCCTGAAATCATCAATTGTTTCAGACATATGCATTACTATTCCCATAAGGAATTTCACATAGTCGTCTATGTATTCGTCAGTGTGGTGTCTCTCCTTAGACATTTCTCCCATTTCCTGAATGCCGAAGCCTATAGCTGTGAGCGGCTGACGCCACTGGTGGGCTATGGCGTTTATCATCTCACCCATTGAGGTGAACTTAGCCTGCTGGAGGAGCATTCTCTCCTGCTCCTTCCTTTTCTCCACCTCTTCCGCCACCCTTTGAGCAAGCTCAGTATTCATAAGGGAGAGCTTCATCATCCTGAAAACCACATTTATGTAAAACGCAAATGCAGCAAACATCACCGCCATGATAAAAAGCATTTTCTGATAAAAACCGGAAAGATCGTCATATGCCTCATCCTCCGGTATGGAAACCGCCAGAGACCAGAAATTGTCCAGAACATGCACAGGCATAAATGCCGCAAGCTTTTTGACGGGGATAACGTCATCTCCGATTTTCATGTCGTAAGTGTATTCGCTGAAGCCGGTTTCACCTTTGAGCATCATTTTGCCAAGCTCGCGGGAATCAGGATACTTTGCGGCTTCAAATTTGACATTGGTAAGGTTTTTCCCGTGGGCAGGGCTGAAAATAAGGTTCGCTTCTCTATCTATCATCCATGCATAGCCTGTTTCGCCTATGCTTATGCTGCCCACATACTTTGAAGCCACATACTCAAAGTCAACCAAAGCGGCCAGAACACCTTTAAAAACCGCTCCGTCAAAAACCGGAATATTCAGAGTAACCGTCTGATACCCCTGAAGAGCGGTAAATACATCGCTAAGAAGCGGCTCCCTGCTTTTCAGCATCTTCTTCACATGCGCCTGATCTGAAATATTCGTACCAATGAACTCCGGCCTTTCCGGATATGTGTAAATAATCACGCCGTTTTCATCGTATCTGGTTACTGCCCTGAACTGCCTTTTGTTGAATGTGTAAAGGGTGCGGATGAGACGCTTTCCTTCATTGTCAAAATTAACCATCTCAGGAGCAAGGGCATACTGCATGAACATATTTGTATAGCTGCCGAAGAATTCCTCAATACCTGTTGCTGCCTGCCTGGCGAGAAGCATCTGCCTTTCAGACAGTTTTTCAAGGCTCTTTTTACGAACCTCGGTGTAAGAGACATAGAGAGCGGCAAACGCCGCAGTAAAGAGGATAATAAGAATGCCGAAACGCAGAAAACCCTTCATATGTACATCCCTGAATAATAATGAAACGTGGTTGCTATATATAAGAATAACCTTTGAGAGCTGGCTTCGCAATCTCAATAGTCGGGCTTTTATGTTTTATTTGATTTAAAAAGGAACCCGCCGCCCTTAGCAGACAGCGGGTTTATGAACTTATGATTTCTATTTTGAAGCAAGTTTCCTTGATCTGTCTGTGTGCCTCTCCTGCTGAGAGAGAATCCTTTTTCTCAGACGGATAGAGAGAGGAGTCACCTCCACAAGCTCATCCTCCGCGATGAAATGAATCGCCTTTTCCAGCGTCATGGGCATAACGGGGGTGAGTGTGACCGCGTCATCCTTTCCGGACGCGCGCATGTTGGTGAGTTTTTTCTCTTTGCAGGGGTTGGCATTAAGGTCATTGTCCTTGTTGTATTCGCCTATAATCATCCCCTCATAAACAGGTTCTCCGGGACGCACAAAAAGAACGCCTCTGGGCTCAAGGTGAAACAGCCCGTAAGCCACTGCCTTCCCTGCGCGGTCAGAAACTATGGAGCCTGTGAAGCGGGAGATTATCTCGCCTCTGTGGGGCTCGTAGCCGTCAAACAGTGAGTTCATTATACCTGTGCCTTTCGTATCTGAAAGAAACTCGTCACGGTAGCCTATAAGGCCGCGGCTGGGAATGGAGAATTCGAGTCTCGCCCTGCCTGTTCCGTTGTTCACAAGGTTGGTCAGCCTCCCTTTTCTCAGGGAGAGCTTTTCGGTTACAACACCGATAAACGCCTCGTCACAGTCTATAAAAAGCTGTTCAATCGGTTCGCAGAACTCGCCGTCGATTGTTTTGGTGATAACCTCAGGTCTGCCTATGCAGAGCTCAAAGCCTTCGCGGCGCATAGTCTCAACTATGATCGCCATCTGGAACTCGCCCCTGCCCTTAACTATGAAGCTGTCGGGGGAGTCGGTTTCCTCAACTCTTATGGCAACGTTTTTCATGGCTTCCTTTAAGAGGCGCTCGCGGATTCTGGAGGACTGAACAAACTTGCCCTCTTTGCCCACGAGGGGGCTGGTATTGATGGAAAATTTCATTGAAACAGTGGGTTCGTCTATCTTGATCCTTTTCAGCGCCTTGGGAGCTTCCTTGGTGCAGATTGTGTCGCCGATCATGATGTTCTCTATACCGGAGAGGATGATAATGTCGCCGGGCTCCGCCTTTTCAACATCTCTCATGCCTGTGCCTTCGTATGTCTGCACCTTGCTGACACGGAGAGGAATCTGCTCGTTTTTCTCGTTTATGCACACAAGGTTTTCGTTTGTGTGTGATGAACCGTTTATAACCTTGCCCACCGCCAGTCTGCCGAGATAGTCTGAGTAGCTCAGGTCGCTCACTAGCATCTGGAAAGGCTCCGTGTCATCGTAAGTAGGGGGATTGATGTGATTTATGATCGCCTCGAAGAGCGGGCGCATGTCAGTTCCTCTTTCCTCAAGCTTGGTCTGGCATATGCCTTCCCTGCCTATAGCGTAGTAGAGGGGAAACTCTATCTGTTCGTCATCCGCGCCGAGATCGATGAAAAGGTCGTAGACCTCGTTAAGCACCTCATCGGGTCTGGCATCCTGACGGTCAATTTTGTTTATTACCACTATGACCTTATGCCCGGCTTCAAACGCCTTGCCGAGAACAAAACGAGTCTGGGGCAGAGGACCTTCCGAAGCGTCCACAAGAAGAATAACGCCGTCCACCATGGAAAGCGCCCTTTCCACCTCGCCGCCGAAATCGGCGTGGCCGGGGGTATCGAGTATGTTGATTTTTACTCCGTTATAGCTGACGGAGCAGTTTTTTGCTGCGATGGTGATTCCGCGTTCGCGTTCAAGATCCATGCTGTCCATGAGGCGGTCGTCCACCGCCTGATTTTCCCTGAAAACGCCTGCCTGTTTGAAAAGGGCGTCCACGAGGGTTGTTTTGCCGTGGTCAACGTGCGCTATGATCGCAATGTTCCTGAGTTTCTGGTTAAAAGCTTTTGCCATGCGGGATTTTTCCTGAATTTATTTCATGTTTCATGATTTCATATCTGTCCTGACGGACATATCTAACGTAATCAGCCGAAATTGAAGGCTCTATCTTCTACTGAAAATATTTTAAAATGTAAATAGCAGTATTTTGTTTTAAAAAGATTATTTGTATGCCGTCAGTCATAAAAGACTGGAAATATAAAGAAAAAATTGAGTGTAAAAAATATGCGGAAAATGCTATAAACTTTTATGAAGAAACGTCGTCCCTCACCTCAGGGCTATCTTATCCTTACCTTCCTTACGCTCATCGCAGCCGGTGCACTGCTGTTCATGACACCGTTTGTAACTGCGGAAGGCGGGCTTTCGCCTGTGGATGCGCTATTCATGTCCACCTCTGCCGTATGCGTCACCGGGCTTTCCGTCATGAGCGTGTCCGACTTCACCTTCACCGGACAGGCAATTCTGCTTTTGCTCATTCAGCTCGGCGCACTGGGGATAATGACGCTCAGCTCATCCCTCCTCCTTTTCATCACCGGAGATTTGGACTTCGGCACAAGGCTTATGGCATCCCGGCTGGCGGAAAGCTACAACCTGCGGGAGATCGAAAACGTTCTTTTTTATATAGTTTCATACACGTTCATATGCGAAGCTGCCGGTGCTGCGCTGCTCTGGCCGGGGTTCATCATGGACGGCCATAATGCTTACGATGCGCTGTATCTGGCGGTATTTCATTCAGTTTCGGCCTTCTGCAACGCAGGGTTCAGTACATTTGACGCAAGCCTCACAAACTCCGGCGGGCTGGTTAAAACCATCGTAATGCTTCTGATCACCGCAGGCGGGCTGGGGTTCTACGTGATATTTGACCTTATGCGCAAAGTAAAAGAAAAATCCAGACTCCGCATACATACAAAGATAGTTCTGGGCATGTCGGCGTTCCTTAGTTTCGGCGGTGCTGCGCTTCTTTACCTTACCGAATACGGTCAGATGAGCGTCATCGACTCACTTTTCCAGTCAGTCACCACGAGAACAGCAGGCTTTAACACCGTGGATCTCGCCGGGATGCACAGCGTCAGCATTATGTTTATGATAATCCTGATGTTTATCGGCGCTTCCCCCGGCTCCACAGGGGGCGGTATCAAAACCACCACAGCGTTTCTCGCTGCTGTCTCAGTCCGCAGAGCCGTGGAGGGGGAAACAGGGGTGCGAGTCTTCGGACGAACCATACCTCCGTCCAACATATTGAAAGCATTTACAATAATATTCCTTTACTCCGTGGTTGTCTGCTTCGCCTCCGCACTGATACTGCTTTTCAGGGAGACTCAGTTCCTCAGTGTTCTGTTCGAGGTAGTCAGCGCCACAGGCACAGTCGGCCTCTCCCTCGGTCTCACATCCGAAGCGGGCACAGCGGAGAAGCTTATACTAACCGCATGCATGTTCATAGGCAGGGTCGGGCCAAGCGCCATACTCATTGCAATGACAGGCAGAAAAAAGGAATCGAAAATATCTTATCCTGAAGAAAAACTCATTCTGGGGTGATGAAAATGAAAAAAGACATAGCGGTTCTTGGGCTTGGAATATTCGGCTTCCGCATCGCAACTGAGCTTAGCAGAAAGGGGCATAATGTTCTCGCCGTTGACAGGGACAAAACAATAGTGGAGCAGATTAAGGATAACGTGACCGAAGCGGTGATAGCTGACGTTACGGATCACGGTACACTCACTGAACTCGGCATAGAGAAGTTTGACATAGTCATAATCGGCATAGGGAGCAGCTTTGAGCAGGCACTGCTTACTCTGGCTGATCTTAAGAAAGTCGGCTGCAAGCACGTAATCGCCAAGGCAAACCGGAAGATCCATGAGGAGCTTCTCCTTAAAATAGGCGCGGATGAGGTTATCCTCCCCGAAAGAGAGGTGGCAAAGCGCCTCGCCGACAGAATAAGCAGACCGGACATGATGGAGATACTCACAGTTGACGGTGACGTTAGCCTGATCAGCGTCGCCATACCGGCCCGCATGGAAGGGAAAAGCCTTCTGGAGCTCGATTTAAGGAAGGAGTACCAGATAAATGCGGTAATGGTGAAGAAAAACGGCAGCAAGACAAGCATAATCACCAACCCCAACATGAAGCTGCATGAGGGGGATGAACTCATTGTCGCCGGAAAGGAAGAGGATATTATAAAGGCTTTTGCGAAGTAGGCTCAGGCTATATTCCCGGCTCCGTTTGGTCCGGCAACAACAATCAGCCTTGGTTTATCCTGCTGCTTTGTCATCTTTCTTCACTTTGACAGTACAGATAACGGAATCTGCTGAGCAGGTTAGTTTTTTCACCGTAGCAAAATGTCTCCGCAGATTTCGGCACGTTTAAGCTTCGCATCATCCCCTGCCTTTTTCACGAGAATATCCAACTGTTTTTCAGCCTCAGAAAGCTTCATCCTAAGAACCTCCGGCAAATATCCATAAATATACAGCCTGCTGTAAAAATATGCCCGTTAATAATCTACTTCGTAAAAGCGAACAGACATTTCAGATACTCACCCTCAGGGAAGCCCACGGGGTGATCCGCGGCGTGCCCTGTTTTCTGCATTATCTGCAAGGGGCGTCCGGTTTTTGCCGCAGCCCTTGTGACAGCATCAAAAAACATCTCGGACGGAACTCTGGCGGAGCATGAGGCGGAAACCAGTATGCCGCCGCTTTCCAGAACACCCAGCGCAAGGCGGGTGAGCTTCTGGTAGGCTGATACAGCGCTCTCCACATCCGACTGCTTGCGGGCAAACGAAGGCGGATCAACAATGACCATGCCGAACCTTTTTTTCTGTCTGGCAAGCTCCGTCAATGCCTCGAAGGCATCCATGCAGATTGTGCTGTGCCTGCATTCGGAGATCAATATATCGTCCCTGTTCAGTTCGAAGTTTCTTACCGCCGCTTTCAGCGCAGGTTCGCTCACATCAAGGCTTATGACGGAGGATGCCCCGCCTCTGGCCGCATAGAGCGAAAAGCCGCCCGTATATGAAAAAACATTGAGAACATCACGGTTTTTGGCATACCTTTCAACCTTTGAGCGGTTGTCACGCTGATCGAGGAAAAAGCCTGTCTTCTGCCCGTGGGTAGGTTCCGCTTCAAAGAGGATGCCGTTTTCCCTGAAAATCACAGCACCTTTGGGCGCAGCGCCTTTCAGCACGGCTCCGTCACGCACCTTTTCGGGGAGTTTCTTGGTGTCTATGCTTCTGCTGAGGCGGAGGATTATGCATTCCGGCTTCAGAAGCTCGTCAAAAATTGAGGTGAGCAGTTCCAGATAAGGAATCCAGATCCCTGAATCGAATTTGATGACCAGTGTCTTTTCATAATAGTCCGCTATTATTCCGGGCAGACCGTCATTCTCGCCGTTCACAAGGCGGAAGCCCGTGGTGTTTTCGTCTGCAAAAATCTTCCTGCGGGCGGATATGGACGCACTTATTTTATCTTTCAGCCAGTTCGCATCGATGGTGACGGGCTTGCCCCTGTGCAGCATGCGGATGCGGATGGGTGAATCCGGGTCGTAAAGCCCCAGCCCCACAAACTCGCGGTTTTTATCATATATCACGGCAAAGGCTCCAGCCTGTCCGTCCTTGTTCTGCTTGATGATCCCTTTGTCAAAAACCCACGGATGCCCTTTCTTCACTTCCCTTTCCGCAGAAGGGGCAAGCTGAAAGGAGATCCTCTCTATCGCTATGTCAGCCATTTAATGCTCCATGTATTTATGCGGCGATATTAAACAAAATGCGGAGTTAAAGCAAGGCTTGCTTGAAAAGCCCATGACAGAGACTATACTTATTATAAGCATTAAAAAGGGAGTATCAGAATGAAGCTCGCTTATCCGTGCAGGATAAAACCGAAAAATGACATGTACCGCATAAGTTTCAGGGACTTTAAGGAACTGTGCGCCGAAAGCCGTTCCTATGAGGAGGCGCTGGAAACTGCCGAGGAGGTTCTCAATAATCTTCTGGAAATTATGCTGGAAGAGGATGATATGCCCTGCTCCCCCTCCCTGCCGAAAGCGGGCGAGGTGCTTATCCCCGTCCGTGCTGTGATATGCGGCAGAATATTCTAAATTTCGTAAACCTTTACCATATTTGTTGAGCCTTTCACGCCCAGCGGGACACCTGCGGTTATAACTATGTTGTCCCCTTTCTTCGCCAGCCTTTTCGCCACCGCTATCTCAGCCGCTGTGGAAAACATTTCCTCTATATCATGAAATCCTTCCGTCAGTCCGGGAACAACCCCCCAGAGCATGTTCAGCTTGGTGAATGTGCGTCTGTTCGGGGTGAGCGCCAGTATCGGTGCGGAGGGTCTGAACCTTGCCACGCTTGCCGCTGTGAAGCCAGATTCCGTATACGCCACCACTGCGCCCGCTTCCAGATCCTTTGCAAGCCAGCAGGCAGAACGCCCCACTGCCCACGCTATATTCTTTTTATCCGCTGTGTGTTCATCGCTCTTCATGCTGTATTCGCTGATTACATGGTGCTCCGTGGCTCTGGCAAGGGCATCCATAACCTTCACCGCCTCAACAGGATATTTACCTGAGGCTGTTTCCTCAGAAAGCATAACGGCGCATGTTCCGTCAAAGAGAGCGTTTGCCACGTCCGTACACTCCGCCCTTGTGGGGAGGTTGCTGTTCACCATGCTTTTCAGCATCTGCGTTGCGGTTATTGTCACCTTGCCTTCCCTGCGCGCCTTGCGGATTATCTGCTTCTGGATCACAGGTACGTCAAAAAGAGGCATCTCCACGCCGAGGTCGCCTCTGGCAACCATCACACCGTCAACCATGGGCAGAATTTCATCTATATTATTAACAGCCTGAGGCTTCTCAATCTTTGCTATGAGCATGGGCGGGTTTTTCTCTTTTGAGAGGATGGAGCGGATTTTCACCAGATCTGACGCGCTGCGGACAAAGGAGAGCGCCACCACATCCACCCCTTTTTCAAGGCCGAACATGAGGTCTTTCCGGTCTTTCTCGGTGAAAGCTACTACGCTGAGGTTTGATGTGGGCATGTTGACCCCTTTGCGGGAGAAGGCTCTGCCGCCGCGCACAATCCGGCAGGTAACTTTTTTGCCGTTTACGGCTTCAACGTGGAGTTCCATTGTTCCGTCCGCAAGGACTACACGGTCGCCCTTTTTAAGATCCGCCTCAAGGTTGTCATACTGAACAGGCAGAACGCCTTCCTCGGCATAAGCCTCGGAGGCGAGAATGCAGGTTTCCCCTTTTCTGAGCTCCACCCCCTCGTCAGGGAGGATGCCGAGGCGGATTTTCGGCCCGCAGAGATCCTGCAGTATGGTTACGCATGTATTTTTCTCCGCCGAGATTGAGCGGATAAGGTCAATCATTTTGCCGTGGCTTTCGTGATCCCCGTGGGAGAAATTCAGGCGGGCAACATTAAGCCCTGCGTCAATAAGCTCGGAGATTGTCTGCGGATCTGATGAGGAAGGCCCCAGTGTTGCCACAATTTTTGTGCGTCTCATGTGTTTCCCCCTGAAAAAATAATATCAAGTAAGAATACACCAAAACAGGGAGTTAATGAAGGCTATATGACGTAGTTGTGGATATTTCTTTTGCTCTGAATCGCCCTCTCAACATCCTCAAGCATATCGGCAAGAGTGGTCTGGGACATAACATTAATGAGCTTGTCGGTAATGCGGGTCATGGAGAGGCGAACGCCGCAGGTGGCAAAATCCTCACAGTAGTCGCACTTGCTGCTGTTTTCATCCGTAACGCAGGGAACAAGTGCCACAGGGCCTTCAAGGGCGCGAATAATGCGCTCCATAGTTATTTCCGAAGGAGCAACAGCAAGCTGATAGCCGCCGCCTTTGCCTATTTTGCTGATGAGAAGACCGTCGTTCTTAAGGGTAAGCAGTATGGTTTCGAGGAATTTTTTGGGAATCCCTTCCTTTTCAGCGACCTCAGATATAAGAACGTGCCTTCCGGCTCCGTGCACGGCGAGATACTGAAGAGCCTTCAGGCCGTAAACGGTTTTCATTGAAAACATAAAACAAATCCTTTCTCAGTTACAGAAATGTACATAATCCGCTAATAGTTGTCAACAAATAGCGGTTCTGAATTATTAAGCCGCAATTAACCTTGACACCTTTTCAGGGATTATCTATTTTCATCCAGTAAATATATATATTTTATAGCAGATATTGCAAGGAAAATTGATGATATATCTTGACCACAACGCCGCAACGCCCATCGCACCGGAAGTCAGAGAGGAAATGCTCCGCGCTCTGGAGATATACGGAAACCCCTCAAGCCTCCATGAAGAGGGGCAGAAGGCGCGCAGTCTTCTGGATGAATCAAGGGCGAAGGTGGCGGCTTTTATCGGTGCGTTTCCCGATGAGATAATCTTTACCTCCGGCGGGACAGAGGCGAACAACATAGCCGTTCACAGCTTCGCCGGGAGCTCGGCGGCTGTTTCCGCCATTGAGCACAGCTCAGTTCTGAAACCGTTTGAATACCTCGCTGCAAAGGGGGTGAGGGTTCATCACCTCCCTGCGGATTCAGGCGGCATAGTGAGCTCCGGAAACATACCTGCGGAGGTTTCCCTCGTTTCCGTTATGCTTGCCAATAATGACACAGGGGTTATCCAGCCTGTGCGGAAAGCGGCGGAGGCGGCACACACCGCAGGAGCGCTTTTTCATACTGATGCTGTTCAGGCGGCAGGAAAAATCAGGATAAACGTCCGTGAGCTCGGCGCGGACATCCTCACCCTCTCTGCGCATAAGATGTACGCACCCAAAGGCATAGGAGCGCTTTTCGTGAGGCGCGGACTCAAAGCAGCCTCGCTCATGCAGGGCGGCAGTCAGGAGAAGGCTGTGCGCCCCGGCACGGAAAGCACAGTTCTGGCTGCGGCGTTCGCAAAAGCCTGTGAAACAGCGGAGAAACGCATGGAAAAGGACGAAGCGGAGATTGCCCGTCTGCGGGATATGCTGGAATCACTGATAACGGCAAAGGTGACTGACTGCCGCATAAACGGGCTGGGCTCGCCCAGAGTTTCAGGCACATCAAACATAACGTTCAGCGGCCTCAAAGGGGATTTGCTTATAATAAACCTCGATCTGGCAGGGCTGTGCGTATCCGGCGGTTCGGCGTGCAGTTCGGCGGATTTCAGACCTTCACACGTGCTGACGGCCATGGGGCTTTCTGATGGGGATGCCCGCGCATCTGTGCGCTTCTCCCTCGGCAGAGGCACAACAGAAGAGAATGTAATTCAGGCGGCGACAATAGTAGCGGACACGGTTAACTCAATGAGAGGGAAAACATGGTGAAAAAACGTGTGGTTGCCGCCATGAGCGGCGGTGTTGATTCCTCCGTGGTGGCGGCAATGCTCATCGAACAGGGTTGCGAGGTAATAGGCGTAACCCTCAAGCTCCACGAATGCTCCGAAGCGTCAGACAGCCCCTCCTGCTGCGGAATAGACGGCATGACAAAGGCACGCTCCACCGCAAACGCTCTCGGCATCCGCCATTATGTTTATGACTGCGTAAAGGATTTCGAAAAAAAAGTTCTGGAAAGCTCATGGAGGGAATACGACTCCGGCAGAACACCCAACCCCTGCCTTCTCTGCAATGAATATGTGAAGTTCGGCATTTTGCAGGACTTTGCCCGCAGCCTGAATGCGGAATACATCGCCACAGGGCATTACGCGCAGATTGACTTCGTAAACGGTCTGCCCGTGCTGAAAAGAGGGAAGGACGCAAACAAGGATCAGTCCTATTTCCTCGCCGGACTGACGGGCGAGCAGCTTAGACGCTCACTTTTCCCGCTGGGCGACATGGACAAGCCGGAGGTGCGGGAATACGCCCGCAAACTGAACCTGCCTTCAGCAGAAAGCACTGAGAGTCAGGATGCATGCCTTGTGGGCGGGTTTGACAGCTTTGCAGAAATGCTCCGAAACAGGTTCGGCTCACCCGCCAGACACGGCGAAGTGATCACAGACAAGGGGGAGTTAATGGCAAGGCACAGCGGCTTTCATAACTTTACCGTAGGTCAGAGGCGAAACCTCGGCCTGACTACCTTTAAGCGATTCTGGGTAAAGGAAATAGATGCACAAAACAGCCGCGTGATAATCACAGACGAGCAGAAAAATCTCCTGAGTTACTCCATCACCGCAGACGGCTGGACATGGCGGGAGGGATTCAACCCCGCGGACGGATTCAGATGCCTCGCCCAAATCCGCTACAGGCATAAAGCGATTAAGGCAGAAATTTTCGCCGGAGAAACAGGCTCTTACAGAATAGATTTCGAAACGCCCGAAAAGGCGGCAGCACCCGGACAGGCCGTGGTTCTTTATGACGGGGACATGGTTCTGGGCAGAGGCTGGATAAGGAGCAAGATATGAACTGCCCCGCCCGCTTCTTTTTTTCCTATTGACTTTGTATGATTACTGGCATAGTGTATTAACACTCAAACTATAGATTTTGTATATTAACACGGTTTGCGGAAACCGTTAGACCCTCCCTCGAAAAGTCCTGAAAGCCTCTGTTTTCCCATGGGAAAGCAGTGAAAATTTTTACAGCCCCGTGCTTAATGCGGGCGCATTAAAGATTTGCACTAAGGAGGCAATCAATGAAAAGACTAATCTTAACCGCTGCTCTCATGCTGATTCTCGCTGTTTCGGCATTTGCGGCTCCCCTCGAAATCACAAAACAGACAGGCGATTTCACAGTTGTGTCCTCTCTGGACAGGAACCCACCCGTTAAAGGCAAGAATACCGTTTCGATCGTAATCAAAGACAAGGACGGCAAAGCCGTTCAGGATGCGAAGACTGCCGTTTACTACTCCATGCCCGCTATGCCCGGCATGCCCGCTATGGACTACAAAACCATGGCGGAATTCAAAAACGGCGCATATTCGGCAGTCCTTGACCTCAGCATGACAGGGCCGTGGAACGTGGAGGTGCGTTTTGTAGCTCCTCCTTCAAAAACCATGAATAGGGTTTCTTTCAGCGTGGACGTGAGATAACTGTCAACTGCGGGTTCCGTAACTTGCGGAATCCGCCTGTTTTTTTAAAGAAGGATCAGGGAAATGCGAATTACTGCAATTGCCGCTGCCGCGGCATTGATTTTAACAGGCTTCACCGCTCAGGCCGAGACTGTGGATATAGACAGCCTCATAGCCAAGGCATTATCAAAAAACACAAGGCTTGAGTCCATGGAATATGAAGTGAAAGCGTCCAAAGCTCTGGAATCCGTGGCGGGCAGTCTGCCCGACCCCATGGTGAGCCTCGGCTACATAAACGAGGGCACAGACAGAATCACCCTCGGTGACGAGATGGCGGGCATGACCCGTTTCACGGTGATGTTCAGCCAGATGTTCCCCTTTCCGGGAAAGCTCAAGGCGCAGACCAGACAGGCAGAGTTCAGAACAAAAACAGCCGGAATCAGCAGAGAAAATGAAAAACTCAGCATCATCTACAATATAAGGGCTGCTTATCTCGATCTTTACCGCATTCAGGAATCGAAAAGGCTTCTGGATTCCAAAATAGGCTTCCTCAGCCTGCTGGAGGCAGCGGCGGATGCCAGATTCCGTTCCGCTCAGGGTTCATCGGCGGAGGTGCTGATGTTCCAGCGTGAAAAATACATGGCTTTTGAAGCAAAGGAAATGCTTGAGGAGCAGGAGAGAATGTTAAAAACCTCTCTGGCTCACCTTACAGGGGAGGATTCGGACGTTTCCGGTGAGTTTGCAAAGCTTCCTGAGCTTCCCCTTGAGAAAACCACAGAGGAAATATACACCCTCGCCCGCAGCAACTCGCTGATAGTCAGGGCTATGCAGAGCGAGGTTCAGGAGATGGAGGCAGAGGTGAAGATGAAGGAGCTGGAGATGTACCCGGACTTCACAATCACCGCCGGCTACGAACCCAGATTCAGCGAAATGGACGATGTCTGGACAGTGGGTGTGGCGTTCAACCTTCCCCTCTATTACAAAACAAAACAGAAACCCGCGGCGGATTCCGCACGGGCTAAAAAATACAAGGCGGACACACTTCTGGCGGATATGCGCCACGAGCTTCGAAGCATGGTTACGGAGTTTGTCGCCTCGGCAGAAGCGGCGGAAAGAATAATGGAGCTTTACAGAGGCGGAGTCATCGGAAAATCCCGCCTTCTCAGGGATTCGGGTCTTGCCGGTTACCGTCAGGGGATGATGCCCGCCTCGGAAGTCATCGCCGCTGTGAACACATCAATAGAATACGAAATGAAATACCTTGAGCAGAGCACCCTGAGGCAGAAAAAACTCAGCGCTCTCAATACACTTACCGGAGGAACGCTCTATGGCACGCAGATACCTGAATAAAACCCTTTTACCCTTTGCTGCGGCGGCGTTCCTTCTGGCTCCGGCCGCATATGCTGACGATTTCAGCATGTTTGAGGACGCACCCTCGATACAGCTCGCGGGCGAACTTATACAGAAACTAGGCGTAAAGCCCGCAAAGGCGGAATACCGCGAATCTGTAAAGAAATTGAAGCTGCCGGGCATAGTGCAGGCGGACGAGACATCGTCATTCTCGGTTAACAGCAAGTTCGGCGGATGGATTGAGAAACTCTATGTTGACTACAGGGGCAGAAACGTTAAGAAGGGTGAACGTGTCGCCGAAATATACAGCCCAGAGGCGGTAGCCGCTCAGGAGGAGTATCTGGCTTTTCTTAAGCACTCTGCAAACATCAGCCCCTCCTCCGGCGGGGCATACGGAAGCGTATTCGCCGAAGACGCAAAACGCCTCACCGAAAGCGCCAGACAAAGGCTTAAATACTGGGATATTGCGGAAAAGCAGATTCAGGAAATAGAAAAAACAGGCAGATCGAAAAGAACAATAACGCTCTACAGCCCCGCCTCCGGCTATGTCACGGCCAAAAATGTAAGCGAAGGGATGAAGACTGAGCCCGGCATGGAGCTTTTCAGTGCCGTGAGTCTCGCCAATCTCTGGATTATAGCAGATGTTTACGAGGAGGAGCTGAAACACATAAGGGTCGGCAGCAAAGCCAATGTCACTCTGGCGGGAATACCCAACGTGATTTATGAGCTCACTGCGGACTATATTTACCCCGAAGTTTCACAGAGAACCAGAACCCTCAAGGTGCGTTTTCTTGTGAATAACAGAAGCGGTCTGCTGAAACCTTCAATGTACACTGAGATTCTCGCTGAATTTCCTGCGGGCAGAGTGCTTGCGGTTCCGTCCGATGCCGTTATAGATGACGGCAGGCGGAAAATTGTCTTCGTAAGCCTCGGTGAAGGAAGGTTTGAGCCCCGCGAAATACTCACAGGTGCGCAGACTGACGGTTTTACCGAGGTGCGCAAAGGGCTCTCCGAAGGGGAGACAGTGGCAAGGGGAGCCAACTTCCTGCTGGATTCGGAAGCTCAGCTTAAAGGCATAAGCCCTGTCAAGGGGTTCTGACATGATAGAAAAGCTCATTGAATACTCGGCGAGGAACAAGTTTGTCATAATCCTCCTCACTCTCATTATCACAGGCTGGGGGGTTTGGTCTGTCAAGAAGACCCCGCTGGATGCTATCCCCGACCTCAGCGATGTTCAGGTCATAATCTTCACCGAGTGGACAGGCAGAAGCCCTGATCTCGTGGAGGATCAGATAACCTATCCGCTGGTGAGCAGTCTGCTTGCAGCACCGAAGGTGAAGGTTGTGCGGGGATACTCGTTCTTCGGGTTCTCGTATGTTTACGCGATTTTCGAGGACGACACAGACATATACTGGGCAAGAAGCCGTGTTTCCGAATACATAAGCAAGATACGCGGCCAGCTTCCGCCGGATGTCAACCCCTCTCTGGGGCCTGACGCAACGGGGGTCGGCTGGATATACCAGTACGCCCTGAAAGACACACAGAACAAATACAACCTCGCGGAGCTTCGCTCCCTTCAGGACTGGTATCTGAAATACGCCTTTGAAGAGGTCAAAGGCGTTGCGGAAGCGGCATCACTGGGCGGGCACATAAAGGAATACCAGATCAACCTTGATCCGGACAGGCTCCGCGCATACGGCATTCCTATAACGAAAATCACAGAGGCGGTGAGAAACAGCAACCGTGATGTGGGGGGACGCTCCGTGGAATTCAGCGGACGGGACTTCATGATTAAGGGGCTGGGGTACATCTCATCCATTGAAGACATAAAAAACACCGTGGTCGATTTTGATGATCGGGGCGTTCCGGTGCTGATAGGCGATGTGGCCTCGGTTGAAACAGGTCCCTCCATGCGCAGAGGCATAGCCGACCTGAACGGAGACGGCGAAACCGTGGGCGGCATAATAGTTATGCGCTACGGTGAGAACGCCCTTGAGGTTATAGAGCGTGTCAAGGCAAAGGCCGAGGAGCTTAAGAACACCCTCCCCGAAGGGGTGGAGCTTGTCCCTGTTTATGACCGATCGGAGCTTATCATCAACTCCATCAAAACCCTACGGGATAAGCTGATAGAGGAGATAATAATAGTCAGCCTTGTGTGCGTGGTGTTCCTCTTCCATTTCCGCTCGGCTCTGGTGGCGATAATCACCCTCCCCGTTGCCATAATCATGTCTTTTGTAATGTTCCGCCATCTGGGCATCACCTCAAATGTTATGTCCCTCGGCGGCATAGCAATAGCCATAGGCGCAATGGTGGACGCGGCCATAGTTATGGTGGAGAACGCCCATAAACAGCTTGAGCACAACCCGAATGCGGACAGGGTGGAGACAATAATAAACGCCGCCAAGAAGGTCGGCGCACCTCTGTTCTTCTCTCTGCTTATCATAACCGTGTCGTTCCTGCCGGTCTTCACGCTGGAATCTCAGGAGGGCAGGCTCTTCAAGCCATTGGCATACACCAAGACATTCGCCATGCTGTTTGCCTCGTTCCTCTCGGTCACTCTTGTCCCTGCGCTGATGGTTATGTTCATCAAAGGCAAAATACTGGCGGAAGATAAAAACCCCGTGACGAAGGTTCTCGTGTTTCTGTACCGCCCATTTGTGCATCTGGCGCTCAGGTTCAGGTATGCGGTTATTGTTCTGTCAATCATAGCCGTTGCCGCTTCATATCCTGTTGTAAAAAAGCTCGGCTCTGAGTTCATGCCCACACTGAACGAAGGCACTGTGTTCTACATGCCCACCACCCTCCCCGGAATATCCGCGGCGGAGGCGGCAAAAAGCCTCCAGACACAGAACAGGCTGATAAAAAGCGTGCCTGAGGTGGAAACTGTCTTCGGCAAGGCAGGGAACGCCATGAGCGCAACAGACCCCGCAGGGCTCTCAATGGCGGAAACAGTTATAACTCTCAAGCCGGAAAGCGAATGGCGGGAGGGGATGACATGGGACAAAATCATTGAGGAATTAAACAGCAAAGTTCAGGTGGCAGGCTGGGTAAACTCATGGACAATGCCCATTAAGGCAAGAATAGACATGCTCTCCACCGGGATAAAAACCCCTGTGGGGATAAAGATATACGGCGCTGACCCGGTCATTCTGCAGGAAACAGGGCAAAAACTCGAAGAAGTGCTGAAAACCGTTGAAGGCACAAGGAGCGTTTACGCCGAACGCACTGACGGCGGCTACTACCTCTACATAGAGCCGGACAGGTTCAGGCTGGCGAGGCACGGCCTCACGGTGGAGGATGTTAACATGGTGATAGAATCCGCAATCGGCGGCATGCCTGTTACCAGAACCGTTGAAGGCAGGGAGCGCTACCCCGTTGCCGTGCGCTACAAAAAATCGTTCAGGTCGGACATTGAATCGATCAAAAGCGTGCTGATACCCGTGGGTATGAACGGCAGTGCTGACACACAAGCATCAGGCGGCATGGGCTCAGGCGAAGCGGGCGGCAGAAGCGGCTATGTTCCCCTCGGCGAAGTGGCGGAGGTTTACATGAAGCCGGGGCCCGACATGCTCAAAAACGAAAACGGACTGCTTGTCTCATACATATATGTGGACACGGATACGGGCGTGGACGTGGGCAGGTATGTTGAGCGCGCAATGAAGGCAGTGGACGGCGCTGTCACAGTTCCGCAGGGCTACATAATGCAGTGGAGCGGACAGTATGAGTACATGATGCGTGTGAAGGAGAAGCTTAACATAGTCGTCCCCCTGACCCTTGTGCTCATATTCGTTATTCTGTATCTGAACTTCCGTTCCGTCACCAAGACGGCAATAGTGATGCTCTCCGTGCCTTTTGCCCTGATAGGCGGGTTTCTGTACCTGTACTTCCTCGGCTACAACCTCTCGGTGGCGGTTTGGGTGGGGCTCATAGCCCTTGCCGGAGTTGCGGCTGAAACCGGGGTAATAATGATTGTCTATCTGGATGAAGCGTATGACGAGCGCATGAATGCCGGAAAAATGAACAGCCTCGCAGATCTGCATGACGCTGTTATTTACGGAGCAGTGCAGAGGGTGCGCCCGAAAATAATGACCGTTGCCACGCTGATCATAGGACTCATACCCATCATGTGGGCGACAGGCAGCGGAGCTGATGTTATGAAACGCATAGCCGCGCCCATGATAGGCGGAATGGTCACCTCCACCTTCCTCACCCTTGTAATTATCCCTGCCGTTTACTACACATGGCGGCAGCACGGAATAAAAAAGAGCATGAACACCGCTGACTAAACCCAGCGGTGAGTTCTCCCGCTTCCGCTTTCCCTGTGCATTGCCTCATGCCGGGGAACTGCGGAAGCTTACTCCATGCTAAAATATACTATTGACATAACCGTTCTTCTGATCTATTTTTCTTAAAACTACATAAAATCTATCGAATTAATATACAAAAGGAGAAACCAAATGGGAAGAATAGCAGAGACACTCACGGATTTAATCGGCAACACACCCCTTCTGGCTATCGGACGCGCAGCACAGGGCGCAAAAGGCAGAATCGCGGCGAAGCTTGAATCATTCAACCCCGGCGGCAGCGTGAAGGACAGGATCGGCTTTGCGATGATAAAAGCGGCAGAAGACGCAGGCCTCATCAATAAGGACACTGTTATCATAGAACCCACAAGCGGCAACACAGGCATAGCCCTCGCCCTCGTCAGCGCGGCAAGGGGCTACAGGCTTATACTCACTATGCCCGAAACAATGAGCATTGAACGCCGCTCACTCCTCAAGGCATACGGAGCGGAAATAGTGCTCACACCCGGCCCCCTTGGGATGAAGGGAGCAGTAGCCAAGGCGGAGGAACTCGCCGCGGAAACACCCAACTCATTCATACCCCAGCAGTTCAACAACCCCGCTAACCCCGCAATCCACAGGGCAACAACAGCGGAGGAGATCTGGCGCGACACTGACGGACAGGTTGACATAATAGTCGGCGGTGTTGGCACAGGCGGAACAATCACAGGGGTGGGGCAGGTTCTCAAACAGAAGAAGTCCTCCGTTCAGATAATAGCCGTTGAACCGGACGAATCTCCCGTTCTTTCAGGCGGAAGCCCCGCACCTCACAAAATTCAGGGCATAGGCGCGGGCTTTGTTCCGCAGGTTTTTGATAAAACGGCAGTGGATGAGGTTTTCAGGGTAAAAAGCGCAGAGGCGTTTGCCGCATCCAGACTTCTCGCCAGAGAGGACGGGCTTCTTGTGGGAATCTCCTCCGGCGCTGCGTTCCATGCGGCAAGGGAAGTGGCATCCAGACCCGAAAACGCAGGGAAGCTTATTGTTGTGGTTTTCCCCGATACAGGCGAGCGCTATCTTTCCACAACCCTGTACGCAGACCCCGAAGTTACGGCTTAACGGAAGAAGACCTTTTTAAGGAAATACGCCGGGCTGTGCGCCTGATAAGCCTCAGCTCGGTATTTTTATATTCACAGGAGGTATTTATGGCCAAATTAAACGCACTATCAATCAGTTGCCCGCCCACTCCCATCCACTCAGCAGCTAATACCCGCACGGAAGAAATTGCCGTATACGGCGCACGAATGCGCTGAGCATAGGCATTTTCTCCCTTGCAGGACACTCCCCGCGGTAACCGCAGCCGGATATTCATAACATAATAAACTAAGGTGTTTTCATGAAAAATTTAAATATAGATACCATTCTCGCACAGGCGGGCAGCAGAAGAGACCCGCACACAGGAGCAATAAGCACACCCATCCACCAGTGCGCCACATTCCGCCATCCGGCTCTCGGAGAGAGCACGGGCTTTGACTACAGCAGAACGGCAAACCCCACCAGACAGGCGCTGGAAACCGCAATGGCAGAGCTTGAGGGGGGAGCAAGAGGACTTGCCTTCTCCTCCGGCATGGCGGCGGTGGATAATGTAATACGCCTTCTCTCACCCGGAGATAAGGTTGTGATAACCGAAGATCTGTACGGCGGAACATACCGCATTTTTCAGAAAGTTTACGCTCAGTACGGCATTGAGGCGGTGTATGCTGACACCGCAGACACGGCGGCGGTTGAGGCGGCGCTTGAGGATAAAGCCGTCAAAATGCTCTTTGTGGAAGTGCCCACCAACCCCATGCTGAAAGTGGCGGATATTAAGGCGCTGGGAAGGCTTGCAAACGACAGGGGCATCACTTTTGTTGTGGACAACACATTCCTTTCCCCCTGTGCCCTGCGCCCGCTTGACTTGGGTGCGGATATAGTTCTCCACAGCGCCACAAAATACCTCGGCGGGCATAATGACGTGGTTGCAGGGGTGCTGGTGACAAAAACTCAGGAACTGGGCGACAGGCTGTTCTTCTTCCAGAACTCAGTGGGCTCAGTCCTCGCCCCGAACGATGCGTGGCTTGTGCTGAGAGGTCTTAAAACCCTCCATCTGCGCATCGAAAAGCAGGCGGAAAACGCACGGAAGATCGCGGAGTTTCTGGAAAACCACCCAAGGGTGAAAAAGGTTTTCTACCCCGGACTCAAAAACCACAGAGGACACGATGTTCAGGCAAAACAGGCAAAATCCTTCGGCGGCATGGTATCATTTGAGGTTGACGAACCTGCGCTTGTACCGCAGATTCTTAAAAGCGTTAAGGTTTTCCACTTCGCTGAAAGCCTCGGCGGAACGGAATCTCTGATCACCTTCCCCGCTGTGCAGACCCACGCGGATATAGAACCGGAGATAAGAGAACGCCTCGGCGTGACTGACAGGCTGCTCCGCCTTTCAATAGGCGTGGAGTATGCGGAAGACCTTATTGATGACCTCAGACAGGCAATTGAGAACGGAGAATAAAATATGGCCGGAAAAAAAGCAGGAAGAAACACACGCCTTGTTCACACAGGCTACGACATAGACCCGCACACGGGCGCGCTCAGCGTGCCGCTTATACACGCATCCACATTCAGGCAGAAATCAGTGACCGAGTTCGGAGAGTATGACTACTCCCGCTCCGGCAACCCCACAAGGGAGACGCTGGAAAAAATCATAGCTGATCTTGAGGGCGGTTCACACGGATACGCCTTTGCCTCCGGCATGGCAGCCATATCCGCCGCACTGATGATATTCTCCCCCGGTGATCACCTTGTGGTATGCGAAGATGTGTACGGGGGAACATGGCGCGTTCTCACAGGCCTGCTCTCCCGTTTCGGCATAGAGGCCACCTTCGCAGATGCTACGGATGTGAACGCCTTTGAAAAGGCAGTAATCCCCGGCAGAACAAAGGCTCTGTACCTTGAAACGCCCTCAAACCCGCTGATGAAAATCACGGATCTGAGGGCTATGAGCGCTCTGGCAAAAAAATATGACCTGATCACACTTGTGGACAACACATTCATGAGCCCGTACCTCCAGCGGCCGCTGGAGCTGGGGTGCGATATAGTGCTTCACAGCGGAACCAAGTTCCTCAACGGGCACAGCGATGTTCTCTGCGGATTTGCCGTAACTGCGGACAAAGCGCTGGGTAAAAGGATAAAATACATACAGAACTCTGTGGGCGCTGTTCTGCCCCCTAACGACTGCTGGCTTGTGATACGGGGGATCAAGACCCTCGGTGTGCGCATGGAGGCGGGGCAGAAATCGGCGCAGATAATCGCCGAAGCGCTGGAAAAACACCCGAACATCAGACAGGTTTTCTACCCCGGTCTGAAAAGCCATAAAGGATATGAAATAAACAAAGCACAGAGTGACGGCGCGGGCGCTGTTCTCTCCTTTGAACTTAAAAATGCTGAACTCACCCACAGGCTGCTGAAAGAGATGGAGTACGCGGCTTTTGCAGTAAGCCTCGGCGGGGTGGAAAGCATAATATCATATCCGCCTATGATGTCCCACGCGGCCATGCCCCCTGCGGAAAGAGCTGCGAGGGGCATAAGCGATTCTCTCGTTCGTCTTTCCCTCGGCGTTGAGGATACCGAAGATTTGCTTGAAGATATTTTAAGGATAATAGGCTAGGCTTGTGTCCGCTCACGCCATCATGTCGATGATGGTTCCGAGCATCTGATCTGCGGTTTGTGTGGTGACTATGTTTGCCTTATATGAATTAAGGTAGACCATGCTGTCCACGATCTCTTTGGTCATGTTTGTGTCTGATGCCTCAAGGATTCCCTGCTCAACAGTGAAGGAGCCTTCGGGCATGGGCTCGCCGTTTCTGTCAACAACCTCAATGCGGCCTCTGTAGGCTCCGTCAGAGTAGATTTCGCCGTTGTAAGCTATCTCAAGCCGCCCGCCGTCCGCTACACCTGCGGCGACTATGCCGCCGTCCCTCGTGACGAGGTTGCCGTCCGCGTCAACGGAGAAGTCTCCCCGTCTGGTGAGGCTTTCATTCCCCTGTGCGTCAGTGACTTTGAAATAGCCGTTTCCGTTTATGGAGAAATCAAGCTGGTTTCCCGTGGGGATAAGGTAGCCCGTGCCGTAATCCGTGCGGACTGTGTTCAGCTTCACTCCGCCCTGATTAGCAATCTCGGAAAAAGTTGAGGAAAAAGACTGAAAAGCGGGCGTACTGACATTGGCGATATTGTGCGCGGTTGCGTCCTGCGCTCTGGAATAGGCCAGCAGTGCGGATGAGGAGCTGTAAAGGCTCTGTATCATTTCATATCCTTCCTTGACACATCACAGGTTTATGTAGATCATAATATATATAAAATAACGGAGGAATCCATGACTAATTTAACCGATGACCAGCTTAAATCTCTCCTGACAGACGCAAAGACCGTGGTTATAGTCGGAGCATCCAACAAACCCGAAAGAGCCAGCAACGGCATTATGAAGTTTCTCATGAAAAACGGATATACAGTTTACCCCGTGAACCCTCTGGAGAAAGAGGTTCTGGGCATACCTACATACGACAGCGTGGCGGAAGTTCCCGTTCAGCCTGATATTGTGGATGTCTTCCGCCAGAGCGCATTCGCCGCGGAAGTGGTGCGTGAGGCAGTGCTCAAGGGAGCCGGGCTTGTCTGGCTTCAGGAAGGAGTGGTAAGCAGCGAAGGGGAGCAGATTGCAAAACAGGCAGATACCCCGTTTATTATGGATAAATGCATCTTCAAGGAGTATCTGAGGCTCGCAATAGCGAGATAGATTCTGACAGGCGCCCGCAGCGGTTCTCTCTCCGGGTGCTTAATCTTTCCTCTCAGCACAGAACCGGCTTAATGTTTATTTTCAGAAATCATGGCAAAATCCACAAAACCTTATATACTTATAGCTTATTTGAGGGAGGAAGAATCAGATGTGCAACTGCAAAAAGAATATCAATGTTGATGAGAGCTACACGAGCTTTAAAAACATAAACTGCTTTGAAAACGCATGCGCAGTGGTGGACAACCTGCTGCGAGTGCTGAAAGAAACTGATACAAGCAACGCCTTCTGGGACAAGTTCATAAGCCTTATACCGGAAGCATACTACTCAAGAGACCCTAAGCTTGATTCAAGGGAAGTGCTGCTTTACATAGTCTGCAAGAATGCCCCTTTCATCATGGACTTTTTCGAGGAAACCGACGATGAGGAAGCGATACACGCCATGACCAAGTGCGAACAGGAGTGCTGCTGAGCAGCACTCAGACGGACGGAAGTTTAATATGTCACTGCGAGGAGCGGGAGCGACGCGGCAGTCCCGGTTTTGCTGAGCAGCACCCCGCGCTGCCTTTCCTACTTCGCCATTTGCTCAACAATTTCCGGAGGGATAGTTGTTTTAGCGCTTATCTCCTGCGCGCTTAACCCGGCTGCAATAAACCGTTTAACGGTCATTGTCAGCGGTTCAGCCACCTCCACAATATGCCCCTCCGGATCATAAACCCTGAAAACCCTCTGCCCCCATGGCTGTTCGGCAACTGGGCTGATTACCTCTGCGCCGCTGTCATTAATGCGGGCAAAATCAGTCTCAAGATCTTCGCTCTCGAAGCAGAGTTCAAACCTGTTTCCGCTTCCGGGCTGAGATTTTCCCCCGTGAATCGTTTCCAGAGCGGAATCCTCCTGCCAGAGGGAAAGTCCGCAGTTATAAGAAAGATGCACACCGCTGTCCATATGCTCCTCAAGCCTGAGCACACCTGAGTAAAACTCTCTGGACTTTTTAATATCATTAACAAATACCGCAGTTAAAGCCAGCTTCATAGTTCACCTCACAGCAGTGATAATAACCCTACGCCCGTCCGCTGTATTGTAAAAATCCGACATTCAGATATTCCGTGGGGGTAATACCCGCAAAGCGGCGGAAATTCTTTATAAAATGTGACTGATCATAAAAATCGAGCTCATAGGCGCATGAAACCGGGGAAACACCGCTTTCGAGCATACGGCAGCTTCGCTCAAACGCAGTGAGGAGGCTGAACTCCTTCACGCCGAGACCTGTATGGAGAAGAAAATACCGTTCAAGCTGCTTTTCGGAGATTCCCGCATGGAATGCTGCCTCCCGTACCGTGGAAGGGGCGCTGCCGTTCAGCATCGCCTCGGACACTCTGCGGAAAGTTCCGTTGCCCGCTCCCGCATCCTCAAACAGAGGAAGAAGAAGAGTTTCGGCAGAATCCCTCATTTCATCTTCTGTTCCGCAGTCGCTCAGCCGCCCGCATATTTCACTTACTCTGGTTTTTATAAAGTCAGCACCCAGCACTCCGTTTACAAAGCCCGCGGCGGAGCATTTGATGAGAGCGGGAACAAGAAACGGCCTCAGCTGCACACCGAAAAGGCGTGAGCCGCCATCTATAAACGTTTTTGCGGTGCGGTTCATTGTCCCGGTCAGGAATGTGTTTTCGGGGAAATTGAGGTCGAAAATAAGGCTGAAATAGCTGTCGGGAAAGATCTCAACTTCTTCTGCCTCAGCGGAATCTGACCTGTAGTGCCAGTAATCCGCCACATATTCCGCCGCCGCCCCGCCGGAACCGAACCTTTTCAGCGAATGCATGCAATGCCCCTTTAAAAAGAAAGCCGCCCCGGCATCACATACGCCAGGACGGCCTGATTGATATTATTCGTTGTGTTCCGCGGCTGTGGCCTTGGGAATGATTTTGCAGAAGCCGGAGAAAATCTTCTCCGGGTCTTTGGCATAGCTTTCCGCAAAGGCTTTAAGCTGGGTGTTGTACTTTTCGTCTATGTCAGTATCTATGAACTGGGCGATGAACTCCTCTATCTGCTTTTTGAGGAAGCCTCTGTCCTCCGGG
The DNA here is from genome assembly GCA_023395255.1 of Deferribacteres bacterium. Taxonomy (GTDB): domain Bacteria; phylum Chrysiogenota; class Deferribacteres; order Deferribacterales; family Geovibrionaceae; genus Geovibrio; species Geovibrio ferrireducens. The sequence goes on along the minus strand of JAEWZN010000010.1, from coordinate 20,013 downwards.
GTGAGGTAATCCAGCTTGCGCACACCCGCTCCGAGCTGTTCGGGGAGGATTTCGCCCCTGATATATGCCGCGCCTGCGGTCATTCCGCTGCAGACATAATAGCCGATGGGGTTTGCTATATCCGCCACATTGAGCACCACGCCGATTCCGCCCTGAGCATACTCCATGAAGTAGTCGCCCATGCGTCTCTCACCGCCGAGGCCGTAAACCACAACAGGAGGCTTGCGTTTTTTCAGTTTGGTTTCTGCGAGCTTAACGAAATCAGCCCACTTCATTCTGCTTCTCAGTGCCCTTCTGCGCTGGTATTTCATTATCAGTTCACGGAGAATTTCATCTTTTGGCGCATTTTCGAACCTTTCGGTGTCTATGTTTTTCCATTCCTCCGGCACACCAGCCTTCATCAGGAGAAGGTTCCTCACGCCGCCGCTTTTGGCGACCCTGTAAGTTCCGCTCACTGAGTAAGCGGCAAAAAGGTCGCTTACATCTCCGGCTATGTTTATTTCGCCGGGGTTAGCGGTGTTCGCCACGCCCACCTGAGCATTAGCTGGAACCGTAGTCACTGTGGAGTGGTTGGGAATCACATTTATCTTTGTTCCGTTCACAAAGGCGAAGGAATGGTTGCCCACAAGCCCGCGGACGGTTATCTCATCACATTTGATCCCCGTGCCTATGACCCTCTGCCCCATGACGTTGTCAAGGAAGAACTTTTTAACGCCTCTGCGCACTGCTTCCTTCATCATGAAGTTAAGCTCAAGGCTTTCTATCTGATCAAAGCCTATGTCAATGGTGAGGCTGTCCCCTTCAATCTTCGCCAGAACCGCCTCAAACTTGTCCTTAAGCGCTGCGGCGGCTTCCTTTTCGGGGATGAAGACCTTGCTTCTGCTCTCCTTCATTATCACCGTCTGCACCTGTTTGGGAAAATCCTTCTGACCGAAGGTGGCAAACAGAAGCGGATCAGCGCCGTGATAACGGAAGCGGCGGGAACCCACAACATCCGAATGGGTGCTCATTCCGAGTCCGGCGGAGAGCCCTTCCATATCCTCGTGGAAGCTGTGCACCATTCTGACTATATTGTCGCTGGCGGTTTCGGGGTCTATCCTGTGTCCGTAAGGTCTGGATGTTATGCCCCATGCGCACTGCCCTGTGTGGCATCTCTGGCAGAGGGTGCAGCCCAGAACATGCAGATGGCGCATGCCCATTCCCACGAAGTCCGCCCCTGCGAGCATTACGAGAAAAGCGTGGAAGCTGTCCATCACGCCGCCTTCGGCTATGATGGATATATCCTCCCTCAGCCCCTCTCTGCGCAGAGCGAGATCTGCCATATGGGTAAGGTAAACCACGTTCAGACCGCGGTTTTTCAGGTCAACAGCGTGCGCTGCTCCTGTGGAGCCGTCTCCGGCTTTTATTGTAATGTAGTCAAAGCCCGCCTTTGCGATCGCAACTGCTATTTCCGGGAAGTTCCACGCAGTGCCGTAAACATCAGCCCCTATCAGCTTGTCATCCCCAAGGAGCATACGGAGTGATTCCACCCTCATGGGGAGCTCCTCTATGGAGTACTGAAGGTGCTGGGGGTTCGGCGCGGTGAGGTGGCGCAGTGCCTCCACACAGCGGAGCAGTGCTATTTCGTAATCGTTTTTCTTGTCCTGAAGTCTGCCGCCTTTTCCTTTTTTAGCGTCCTGCCCGTATTTCATGGAGATTCCGGCGAATTTATCAAGCTCAAGCCACGGGCCGTAACCGCCGGAACCGAACTGGAGTATGCAGTGTTTGGCTGCGGGCATCATGTCGGGGTGAATATAGCCCTCGCCTGTGAAGAATGGTCTGCCCAGTTTTATGCTGGCGGCCATTCTGGCCAGTATCGCCTCATGGCTGTTTGAGCCGTAGCTCTGGTGAACATCGAATATCGGCGTATCGCACACGAAGCGGGCTTTTCTCTTACCGAGGGTCATCTTACGCATCTGCCCGGCGAACTCGTGGAGGTGGTCACGCTGAGGGGAGAGTATTTCCGCCGCATCAATCAGCCAGTCCTGATCCATCTTGGAAGGGTATTTCCCCAGATGTGCGCTGGAAACAGTTGATTTGCCCGCGGCACGGCTGATTATGTTGTTTATGGCCTCGGAGCCTGAGAGTGTGACCCCTATCTCCTGATAATCCGGATTGTGCGTAACCTTAATCGCCCGCTGGGGGCACATTTTCACGCATCTTTTGCAGTTACAGCACTCATCGGGGTTTATCCAGAGTATCTTCTCCAGAAATGCCGCACTGTCCTTCTCCTCCGGTTCGACCCGGTTTCCGTCCGCATCGAGATAACGTGTCTCCATGCTGAAAACCCCTGTGCCGGATTCGGGCTTAGTGAGGTTGTGGGTACAGGATTCCACGCAGGTTGCGCAGTGTACGCAGCCCCTGCCCGGCTCCTCTGCATCATCAGTGACCTTCACCCAGTATTTTGCGCCCTGAGCGAATATCCCCGTATCTGCGGGTTCCGTGTATCTTATTGACCGTTTTACGACTATCTCTTTTTTATATTCAAGCATTGTTCTTCCACCCGTAGTCAAGGCGTTTCACCTTCTTGTCCTTAACCTCGAAGCCGATTACTCTTCCCGCTTCGGGGTCGCTCATCGTGAGTTCCTCGTTCATGAAGTAAGCAGCGCTTATGACAGCCCTCTGCTCGCTCCCCATGAGAGCCACCCTGTCGTTTATGCCTATGCTGAATGAGCGCAGATGATCCCTGTCCGTAAGGCCGACCATCACATCATCCACAAGGATTATCCCTGTTGCGGGACCTGAGATCTTCATTCTCTCAAGCACCGGATTACCCAGAATCTCCTTATACCGCGCGAGATCCTCTGCGCTCATATTAGCGAGTTCCTGCGGGAACTTACGGCAGATTATCCACTCTATCTCTTTGAGAGAATAGCCCTTTTTCAGCAGATATTCCGTCTGGAGGAACAGAGCCTCGGAATCCGTGCCCACATGAAGGTGGATGTCAAGCTGCTCAAGCGCCCTTGCATTTGAAACATCGCTTGAAAGGTGTCCGTTGTGTGCGCCCGCCACCTCGCCGAGGGAGATCGGCTGCGGCCCCCACCAGAGCCCCTGCCCCTTACTCGTGGGCCAGCGCAGGTGAATGAGGCATGCCTCGTAATAGCTCTCCTCAAACTGGTGGAGGTTGTAAATATCTATGGTGTCCTGCAGCTCAAAGGCGGTCAGGAAGGTTCCGTTGTATTTGGAGCTTGAGAAGATGCGCGCATCGTCCTTGAACGCTGTGTTGAAGCGGCTCACCATCTTCACCATGTACAGCGCCTCATCGTTCATCTTCTCCCTGTACATCATTTCATCCAGAGAGGGGGGAACAACAGCGTAATGCATAATTATGGGCAGGTCGTAGTCGTAGTAATACTTCTTCTGCACCATGTTGAACTTGTCCAGAATGCGCACACCCCAGCTTCCGATAACGTTTTCAAGCTCGTCTATCTTCTCTTTGCTGCGGAACATTATGTGGAAGTTGTAAAAGTTGGTGTCCTTATAAAGCCCCTTGAGAGTTACGCCCGCTCCGGCACGGCCTCTGTACTGGAGACATCTTGCCGCCTTAAGCACCGCCTCAAGGCTGAAATCGCCAACTACTCCGAGGAGGCCGCATGCGCCTCTGGCAAGCCCCTCCTCTCCGCCGGAGAACTCGAATACGCTTAAATTTCCCGAACGGGAAAGTCCGTCAGTTATCATATCAGTTTCCCCCTTCGAGTTCGCTTTTCGTTATGTACTGCTCTTCACGGAGGCTTTCCGCTGCGCTCCCTGCGGAGGATATGCTCAGTGCCGCTCTGGGACAGGCTTCCACGCTCTTGAAAGTGGCATCGCTTACTTTTTCCGTGAGAAATTCATAGTAGAAGGCATCCTTCTCCGGTGTCCACTCCCTTTCGAGCTTGATCAGGCTGCCGTCAGAGTAGTGCCAGCACCAGTCACACTGAATGCAGATTCCGCAGTTGAAGCATCTTCCCGCCATAAGCTGAGCGAGGTCGGCATCAACTGTTTTCACTATTTCATCAAAGTTTCCGTTCCTCTTCTCAAAGGGGAGTGTTTCTTCTATCAGTCTGCCGCTCTTCTCAAAATATTTAGTGTTCAATGTATTGTAGAAGGCTGTCTTTCTGTTTTTATCAGTTTCCACTGTTTCGCCGAGGTATTCGCGCACACTTTTCACAGTGTCCTGCGCAAGCCCCACCACACGAACCACCATTCCGGTGTTATCCGTTGCGCCCATTGCGGCATCACCTGTGATGAAGATTCTGCTCTGCACATCCTCCGGCAGGTCACGACAGATCATTCTGGGGAAATCCACAGTGAACTTCTCCCCCACGAAGAAGAGATCAGGCTTGTCGCCTATGGCAAGGACTATGCGGTCGAAGTGGTAGGTCTCAGTCTCGCCGTAAACGGCAACGGGTTTGGAGCGGCCGCTCTCGTCCACGGGGCCGAGCTTCATCTTCTGCACAGTGAGCCTGAGAGCATCTTCTGCCTTTTCTATTTTAAGCGGGCTTCTGAGGAATTTAAACTTCACGCCTTCGCGCTTTGTTTCCTCAACCTCGCCCTGATGAGCGGTCATTTCCGCTGATGTTCGCCTGTAAACCATTGTGGGCTCCGCACCGAGGCGGACAGCACAGCGCACAACATCCATCGCCGTATATCCGCCGCCGATTACGCCTATCTTCTCGCCTTTTTTTATGCCGAGCTTCTCAAACTGTCCGAGGTTTACCTTTTTCAGGAAGGCTATACCGTTCTCCACCCCGTCAAGCTGTTCGCCCTCTATGCCCAGTTCGCCGGGTTTGTGGGCTCCGGTGGCGACTATCACCGCATCGTAGTTTCCGGCTAAGTCCTTGAAGCTTTCCTTATTTATATTGGCGCAGGTGTGTATCACAACTCCGGTCTCTTTTATGAAGGCCAGTTCCTTTTCAAAAACATCACGGGGGTAGCGGTAGGCGGGTATTCCCTCCGTAAGGAGGCCGCCTGCGACTTCATGCTTCTCAAAAACCTCCACCCTGTAGCCGCAGCGGGCAAGGAAATATGCGGATGAGAGCCCTGCGGGGCCGGAGCCTACTATGGCTACTTTTTTATCCTTCGCCTCTCCGGTCATTTTCGGTTTCAGGCCTTTTTCATACCCCGCATCGGAAACAAAGCGTTCAAGCGCCTTTATGTCCACAGGCTGGTCGTATTTAGTGCGGTTGCAGGCCGTTTCGCAGGGGTGATCGCAGAACCTGCCGCAGCCGGAGCTGAAAGGGTTTGTCTCCTTGAGCACGTAGAAGGCTTCGTCAAACCTGCCGAGGGCTGTGAGGTGGAGAAATCTGGGTATATCGTTTCTGGCGTAGCAGCCGTGGTTGCCGAGATGATCACGGCTGTAACAGGGGCTGAGCCTGTTAATGTAAAGCGGAAGCAGTCTTTTCAATGCTTACCTCCATAAAAAGTTATCCCATAACCGTTATAAAAATAATAATCTAATGTGATTTGTCAATATTACCTAATAAACGCACTATAATACATAAAATTAAAACGATAAAGATTTTTTTGCATATTTTGATCTCCATCAAGTAAATTATACCGCAACGGATGTATTGTTTCAAAACAAAGAAAGGTTAGAGATTCTTCACGGCGTCCAGAATGACGCAGAGCATAGTCACTCCGGGCGGATGCAGAGAGTCTCATGCATTTCCATGAAAAGGAAATGCACCGCAAACACGTACAGCATTACGGCAAGGCCGGAAAAATATACAGAGAGGTATAGAATATGCATCAGGGATGTTCAGGAACATTTGAAAACGGAAAACAGGTGGTCAACAAGCTCAGACATATGGGCTACGGCGCAATGCCCATGCCTATGCCCATGGTCATCCACTGCTCCAACTGCGAGGAGAGCTTCACCATGGAAACATTCGAGGCAAAATGCCCGAACTGCGACATGACATACGGCGTAACCCCTTGCCACAGCCACGACCCGGAAAGCGTTCAGGCGGCCGGAATCAACTACTGAAAAAACAGTATAGTTAGGCATCATTCTAAGAATGATGCCTAATACGGTTTCAAAAAAGCACCATGTAATGCTTAAAAAATCAATAAATGAGTACCTTTTTTTTCAGAAGAATAAAGAGCTGGTGGCAATTATGGATTGGTACAGCAGAAAAGTTCTGAGCTGGAAACTTTCAAACAGCCTTGATTCTGATTTCTGCGTTGCTGCGCTTGAGGAAGCACTTGAAAAGTACGGAAACCTGAAATACTTAATACTGATCAGGGGAGTTAGTTTACCAACTATGAGTTTGCACAGACTCTCAAGGATGCTGGCGTGAGAATCTCCATGGATGGCAAAGGTCGCTGGATGGATAATGTCATGATTGAGCGCATCTGGAGAACATTGAAATACAGCTTCGTATATCTCCATGCTTTCGATAACGGACATGAACTTAAGCGAGGACTGGCAAATTGGATAAACTTATACAACGCCAGAAGACCTCATTCTTCTCTGGGAGACAGGACACCACATGAAGCTTACAGCGGATTAGGGATTCAGATTTGGGAAAAAGATGATAGAATGACTAAGAGTTTACACCTTATTTCAGTCTAAAAACTGTGCAGGATATGGGAACCAACTCTCTTTTAATTATACTAAGCCTGATACGTTTGTACATAGTTGCTTTCAAACTCACTTGGCGTATAGGTATACACATTACGGAAACAATAATTCTTAAATACTTCTAAACCAAATTTAATAAAATTCTTTCCACCCATTTGTGTTATTTTTTTCCCTATTATGTCACGAGATTCAGATGGCTGAATAGCAACAGATGCATCTACTGTTACATCAGTACATTGTTCTATATTTTTCTCTTCGTTATATACTAAAATGTAGTCCATGTGGGTACGAGTACTACTAATTCCTTGCCCAGTAATATCAGCAAAAATCAACATACTATCATAAATCTTTTTCCGCACACCGTGCTGTTTCTTAGTGTCCATGCATCCGTTTTTGAATTCAATAAAAGTAGCTTGTTCATTAGAATCAATCACTAACGCATCATTGGACTTCGGAATATTAGATATCGACAAGTTATTGACATATTCGGTCTTTACAGCATCAAAATTTACAGCAGGTATAGTAGATTCAGTCATAAAACACACAGAACCATCATGGTCGTCTTTCGATGTTTCCTTTAATGTAGATAAATGACGATACAGATTTGGATATTCGACAATATTAATCATTGTTATATCGCTCATTTTCTAAGTCTTGGAGAGGTCTTGCAAGTTTTTGATATATTAATTCAACATTCGCTGATACATCATCTATCCGTGCTATGTCATTAGTCACAGAACTCAAATAATACCTACATTTGTCTGCAATTTCATACTTAGCAGAGTAAACTTCAATAGCTTGTAAAAAATAGGGGCTATGTGTAGTTAACAATATATGCATATTAAACTCTTTCTGTAACAAAACAATTAGTTCTGCAAAGAGAAGCTGCCATGCAGGGTGTAAGTGTATCTCCGGTTCATCTAAAACAATTGTTCCCTTTTCCTCTAAAATTCCATTTTGTAATAATGTCTTCAAGATTACAAATGCCTTAAGTCCTGTAGATAAATTTCTTATATTTAGTACTTTTTCTGTTCCTGATATTTTATACCCCAATCCCGAACGCTTGTCTCGAATAATGCTACCATTACAAATTGGATTAATACGAGAGTAAATACTCTCCAATTTATCGCTCGTAAGAATCTCTTCTATCACATTGCTGTTTTGTTGCCCAAACAACATGGATCTCAAATGGTCTCTATGAGTCATGTATGCCCCGTAACGGAAAACAAAATAACTATATCGAGAATCATCTAACACAAAAGGATCATCAACATAAACCACTTGTGTATTCAAGGAAAACTTGTTTTTAACGAATTCAACGCCATTATCCTTTACCGATACTGAAACATTAGTGCCCTTTATTTTTAGTTCAATAGTCCCTTCTTCTTCTATGAAAATATTATTAATCTGCCCATCGAATTCTACATTTAACGTTTTTGACAAAACAGTTCTAAATATATCTTCATCAGATACATTTAGAACTTTTTGAATATTATCAATTGAGGCTGTAATCTCCATCAAGTATTCAGTATTCTCTGAGTTCTTATCATATTGGCCCATATTATTGCGAATTTCTCTTTCTAGCAATGTTTTATCATTGGAAAAGAGATTTAAACTATTCACAATATTTCTTGCCAGTTCCTCTGAGTCCCCTCTCATAGGCGTTCTAATTGCACTAGGATAAATGAACTCCAGAATTTTTCGAACACTCTCTGTGCGCTCTCTCTCAATTTGAGAACTAATTCTATAGAAACTATTAAAAACACTATAAAGAACTTTGCCTACAGTACTCTTTCCAGTATTGTTCTCTCCAGCTATAACCGTTATTCCATTCAACTCAATATTAGCAGTTTGAATTTTCCCGATATTTTTCAAGGTTAATAGCATAATATTCTACCTCTATAATTATAAGCTACTGCAAACTCTAATGAAACTTAGAAAGCAATAAGGCACATTAAGCACTTTGTAACAATATTTTATAATGTCATAAATTATGCGAAGTTTATAGTTAAAGTATGTATATCAAACATAATAACAACAGTATGACACAACTCAGGAATGTTCATGTCTGCATTTTATATCTATCACGGAGGTAATTTCTACCATAAAGACACTCAAAAAGAAAGAAAGTTCCTCTTTATACTTCATATTGATACTCCAGTATATAACTCTTGCTAACGCCCTGTACGCTAGCTTATCGCAGTATTGTATTTGTAACCATACCTAGTTTAGTGCCATTTCACTCTTAGATTTTTCACATATTTGCAGCATGCTCCATAGGTGTCAAGTTGTCTAATGATTCATGCGGTCTTTCATTGTTATATTCATCAATCCACGATTCTGCTTTTGTTCTGACTTCAGATAAGCTGTCAAAGATGTAGAAGTCAAGAATCTTACTCCGATATGTTCTGTTAAACTTCTTAATGAAAGGCACTATTTTAAGGGAGGGTTACATGACCGCATTACTTCATCAGTTCAATAAAGGTTGAAAGCATTTTATATACTTTCTCCTGCTCCCGCTCATCCATCTTCATCACGGTTTTCATCACTTCATCCCACTCAGGAGGGATCTGCGCTCCGCATGAGGTGAGTTTGTATTCTCCTGATTTATCAGTATCTCCAAGAAGATAGCTCACTGGAACATTAAGAACTTCCGCCAGCCTGTACAGTATGCCGATACCTATCTCGCCGCCGGTGCTGTTGTTCAGAAAGCGCGTGAGATGCTGGTATGATATACCCGCCTTCTCTGTCACCTTTAGCCGTGAAAGACCGGATTCCGCAATAGCCTCAAGAATATTGTTCCTTACCTGTTCAATCCTGTTCATACTGTTAAGAATACAGTAATCCCCTGATTCAATATATTATCTTATAAGGCGCATATAATATAATATACACTTGAAATTACACCTTAAAAGATATAATATTACAAAAATCGAACACGAATTTACATCTGACAAATGCCCGCCGTCTCCTGAAAACATGGCGGGGGCGGGCTTGAGAAACGGCTGCTTTCTAAACAGGAGCTTTTTCATCCTCTTTCACCCAAATCAGGGTTGACTTATCGATCTCTTCATAGCAGAATAACTCAACGGGATTCAGGGAAGCGCGGTTAAAATCCGTCACTGCCCCCGCAACTGTGAGCCGGACGAACGCTCCTTTTCTTCGCCACTGTAATATGTACGGGAAGGCTGAGCAAGTAGGACGACGGCAAGTCAGGATACCTGCCCCGCGGAATAAACTGCCCATCGGAGGGATGGATGAGATTATCACACGCCGCCGTTATTTCAGCGCATATAATCTTTAGCTGTTAAACATCCTCCCGCTCGAACTACGCTTATTTTACGGAGGATTGATTATATGATAGAAAAAGTTATGAAACGTGACGGGCGCTTTGTTTCCTTTGATCAGGAACGCATAGCAAACGCCATTTTCAAGGCCGCAAAGTCTGTCGGCGGAACCGACAGAAACAACGCCGCCGCCCTTTCCCTTATAGTTACCAGAAAGCTCACCGATGCTTATGAGCGCTACGGCTCCTGCTCTGTTGAGGAGATACAGGACTGCGTGGAGAAGGTGCTCATTGAACAGGGGCATGCCAAAACTGCCAAAGCATTTATAATATATAGAAAACAGCGCGCAGACATGCGCTCGCTCACGGATAGCATGGAGGGGTTTGAATCCATAGTGGAAACATACCTCGGCGGAAGTGACTGGCGTGTAAACGAAAACAGCAACACAACCTATGCTCTGCAAGGGCTGAACAATTACATTTCATCCACAGTAACCGCCAAATACTGGCTGAATAAAATCTACCCGCCAGAAGTGCAGAGAGCGCACACGGAAGGGGATTTCCACATACACGATCTCGGTCTGCTCGCGGTATACTGCTGCGGCTGGGACTTAAAAGACCTGCTGATGAAGGGGTTCCGCGGAGTTGCGGGCAAGGTGGAGAGCAAACCCGCCAAGCACCTGCGCACAGCGCTGGGGCAGATAGCCAACTTCTTTTATACATTGCAGGGGGAGGCGGCGGGCGCTCAGGCGTTTGCCAACTTCGACACATATCTTGCACCGTTCATTGCCTATGACAAGCTCTCCTACAAGGAAGTAAAACAGGCTATGCAGGAGTTCGTCTTCAACCTTAACGTTCCCACCCGTGTGGGCTTCCAGACTCCGTTCACCAACCTCACCATGGACTTATACGTTCCCTCCACCCACAAAGACGAGGCGGTGATAATCGGCGGTGAAATGACTGACAGAACCTACGGCGAGTTTCAGGAGGAGATGTTCCTCATCAACCGCGCGTTCATGGAAGTCATGATGGAGGGGGATGCCAAAGGGCGCATTTTCACTTTCCCCATACCCACCTATAACGTTTCCAAAGATTTCGACTGGGAACACCCCATAGTAGCTGAGCTGATGAAAATCACGGCGAAATACGGAATCCCTTACTTTGCCAACTTTGTAAACAGTGACATGAGCCCGGAGGACGCACGAAGCATGTGCTGCCGTCTCCGTCTGGACAACAGGGAGCTCCGCAAGCGCGGCGGCGGTCTCTTCGGCGCTAACCCGCTTACAGGCTCCATCGGCGTTGTAACCATAAACCTGCCCAGAATAGGCTATACCGCAGGCAGCGAGGAGGAATTTTTTGAAAGGCTTTCCTCCCTCATGGAGCTTGCCCGCGACAGCCTTAAGATAAAGCGCAAGTCCCTTGAAAAGCTGACAGAAAACGGGCTCTATCCTTATGCAAGGTTCTACCTTGAGGACATTCATGCCCGTTTCGGCCAGTTCTGGAAAAACCATTTCAACACCATAGGCATAATAGGCATGAACGAGGCTGCGCTGAACTTCATCGGCGTGGATATTATGAATAAAGAAGGTCTTGAATTCGCCGAAAAGATACTTAACTTCATGCGCGGCAAGCTGGCACAGTTTCAGGAAGATGACGACATGCTCTACAACCTTGAGGCAACGCCCGCGGAAGGAACTTCATACCGCCTTGCCAAGCGTGACATCAAGGACTATCCGGAAATTATCACCTCCGGCTCCCTTGACCGCCCGTATTACACCAACTCCACGCAGATTCCGGTGGAGAAAGCGAAAGATCTCTTCGCCGCACTGGATCATCAGGACAGGCTCCAGCCTCTTTACACAGGCGGAACCGTGTTCCACGTTTTCCTTGGGGAATCCATAGACGATCCCTCGTCCGTGGGCAAACTGCTGAAAGAGATAACATGCTGCTACAAAATACCTTATATAACAATAACCCCCACATTCTCCGTATGCCCGGTGCACGGCTACCTCAAGGGAAAACACCCTGAGTGCCCGCTCTGCGCGGAGGAGAAGAAGGCTGAAATTTTTAAAGAACTGGAAAAGCTTAAGGCCGAAATATAAGACCTTAAATACATAAAAGCGCAAGGAGGCACTAAATGGAAAAGCTTGAGAAAATCAAAGCACTGGAAAAAGAAATGGCAGAAGTGAAAGGCACAACTTGCGATGTCTACAGCAGAGTGGTCGGCTACCACAGCCCCACAAGCCACTGGAACGAAGGGAAAAAAGAGGAATTTATAAACAGGGGGACTTTCAGAGTTTCCAAATGAGTCACACAGACTTCTTTATTGCTGGCTTTACGCCCGTCAGTCTCATAGATTACCCCGGAGAGGTGGCGGCAACTGTCTTCACCCACGGCTGCAACCTGAGGTGCAGATACTGCCACAACCCCCTGCTGGTAACCGGCAGAAAAAGGGACAATAAGTCGTCCGAGTTTCTTTCTTATATGGCTGTAAGAAATATAGGGGCCGTCGCCGTAACTGGCGGCGAGCCTCTTTTTTCAGAGCATATCACGGATTTTGTCACTTTTCTCAAAAATGACGGAATCAAGATCAAGCTGGACACCAACGGCTTTGCCCCGGCAAGGCTGATCCCGCTCCTTGAAAAAGGGCTGGTGGACTACGCAGCGGTGGACATAAAAGGCTTCTGCGCGGAGGACATAGAATACATGACCCGCACAGCCCGCTCCACCGAACCTTTTGTGAAAACTATCCGGGCTCTCAAGGAGAGCGGCATACCCTTTGAACTGCGCTATACCGCATGGAAAAAGCCGGATGAGGAATCACTCTTCTGGCTGGCGGACTTTGCGCGGGATGTGCCTCTGGCTTTACAGTTTCTGCAGAAATCAACGCCGCTTCTGGACAAACGCTTCTCCCCGCCGATGACCAAGGCAGAGTTTTATTCGCTGAAAACCCTCTTTGAATCCCATTTCAGCAAGGTCACTGTCCGGGAGTGACAGTTTTTTATTGTCTGTAATTCTCAAAAAATGTAAGCTTCCGAAATTTAATTTGTTTTCTTGGGGGCTTACATGCTCGGTTTATCAGGATGGGCGGTTCCGCTGGGGTTTATTCTCATGCTTCTCAGCGCCATGCTCTGCATCATTTACGGAATAATCAACTGGAACAAAGGCTACATGACCGATGAGGAATTTCTTCAGGAGCAGGTATGGGCTGAGGAAGAAAGAAAAGTTGAGGAGACGCTCTGATGGAAATGAGTCTGCCTCTTCTTACATTTGTTGTCATAATCTATCTTTCCATAGTCGGCTGGCTCACTGTTAAGGCCTATAAAGGCACTGTCAGCACTGCGGATTACATGGTCGCCGGACGGCAGATCCACCCCTTCGTGATGGCTATGTCATACGGCGCAACGTTTATCTCCACCTCGGCGATTGTGGGTTTCGGCGGCGCGGCGGCGGTTTTCGGCATGAGCCTTCTCTGGCTTACGGTTCTTACTATTTTCGTGGGCGTTTTTGTCGCCTTTGTCTTTTTCGGCAGACGCACAAGGATAATGGGGCTGAACCTCAATGCCCATACATTTCCGGAATTCATCGGCCTGCGCTTTCAGTCACGTACGCTTCAGGGGCTCGCGGGGCTTCTCATATTCGTCGCAATGCCTCTTTACGCCAGTGTGGTTCTCATGGGCGGGGCAAAGTTCATAGCGCAGATATTAAGCGTTAACTACAATGCGGCACTCTTTTTCCTCACTGTTATAGTGGCAGTTTACGTCGTAATGGGCGGGCTCAAGGGCGTTATGTATACCGATGCCTTTCAGGGCTCTGTGATGTTTGCGGGGATGATCATTCTGCTCTTTTTCACCTATTGGAAAATGGGCGGAGTAGTCGAAGCACACCAGAAACTTACAGACATGGCAGACATTGCCGTGAGCATATTCGGCGCTCAGGGGCACACAGGATGGACATCGTTTCCCACCCTCGGCTCCCCCTTCTGGGTGACGGTGGTTACCACTATGGTAATGGGCGTGGGGATAGGCGTTCTGGCTCAGCCTCAGCTTATCGTCCGCTTCATGACCGTTAAAAGCAACAGGGAGCTTAACCGTGCCGTGCTCATAGGCGGGGTGTTCGTTCTTGTGGCTGTGGGAGTGGCGTTCATAGTCGGCGCGCTGTCAAATGTGTATTTCTATTATATGAATGAGGAAACTGCGGGGAAAATATCCCTCGTCGCCGCCAACAAAAATGTGGAGGAGATTATCCCTCTCTATATAAGCAAGGCCATGCCCCAGTGGTTTACCGCTATATTCACCATAACCATGCTTTCAGCGGCAATGAGTACGCTGAGCTCACAGTTTCATGCCATGGGAACCTCACTCGGCAGGGATATTTATGAAAAATGGCTGGGAAAATCGGGCAATTCGGTGCTTATCACAAAAGCGGGCATAATCTTCACTATCATGCTCAGCTACTTCTTTGCGTGGGGGCTGCCGCTGTTCTTTGACGGCGGAACGGCGATAATCGCAAGGGGAACGGCCATCTTCTTCGGCATATGCGCCGCAGCCTTCCTGCCGCTGTATTTCGGAGCGATATACTCAAGGCGGATCACGAAATTCGCAGCCTTCACTGGCTTTACGGCGGGTACAATAATCAGCTTTTTCTGGCTTTTCTTTGTGCATGATAAGGTTTCCGCACCGATGATGATCTGCAAGGCGGTTTTCGGTGTGAACTCTCTGGCGGAGGGCACTATCTGGGCGGCGGTTGACCCGCTTGTGATAGGCTTGCCCGTGTCGGCGCTGATTACACTTACCACAGCATTCGCAGGGAAACAGCTTCCGAAGGAACATGTGGAAAAATGCTTTCACGGCATCGGGAAATAAATAAAGATAAGGGATTTATCTGTTGACAACGGATTAAGGAAATCATAATATTTCTTTCCCTATTATGCTAAGCCGTGGTGGTGGAATTGGTAGACACGCAGGTTTCAGGTACCTGTGGGAGTTAATCCTGTGGGGGTTCGAGTCCCCCCCTCGGCACTACTTTAAGCTTCATTGATATTCAAACCAGATTGATTATTTTCAGTAAAGTAAGGAGAATACAATGAATTATAACAATCTTTCACGTATTATCCTTAAAGGCTACAAATCAATTAAAGAATGCGAACTTAAACTGCATGATCTGAACATATTGATTGGCTCAAACGGAGCCGGCAAATCAAATTTCATATCTTTCTTTAAACTTATTCAGCAGATTCTGGACAAACAGCTTCAAACTTACATAAGTAAGCAGGGTGGACCGGATAATATTCTTTACTGTGGCAGAAAAAAAACGGAAGAAATAAACGCTGAGCTATTCTTCGGCAATAATGCTTATAAACTCTCTCTTGAACCGACTAATGATAATAAAATGATGTTCTCAAAAGAATGCTTTTGGTGGAATAAATCAGGTGATAGAAGTCTCGGTTCAGGGCATTTTGAATCTCAATATGATAAAGGTACAAAGACAGGCATAGACAGATATGTTATCCCTGCCATGAAAAGCTGGCGCGTGTATCACTTTCATGACACAAGCGAAACTGCACTTGTAAAGCAAAAGCACAGTATTTCATTCAATGAAAGCTTCCAGTCGGATGCACGTAACTTGGCAGCTTTCCTTCACCTGCTCAGAGAAAATCATGATAATGACTACAACCGAATTGTAAAAACAGTCCAGCTTGTTGCACCGTTTTTTGGAGATTTTATATTAAGACCCGATCCTTACAATAAGGAATCAATCGAGCTGGAATGGAAAGAAAAAGGTATTGAAACACCCTTTAAAGCAAATGCACTGTCAGATGGTACTCTTAGATTTATTTGCTTAACGACAGTTCTGATGCAGCCTGAGGAGTATCAGCCGGACACAATTATTATTGACGAACCTGAACTTGGTCTTCATCCTTATGCAATTAAATTACTGGCATCCATGCTGCGCTCTGCTTCCAAAGCAAAGCAAATTATCATTTCAACTCAATCTGTTGAATTATTAAATGAATTTGAAGCTGAAGACATCATCATCGCAGACAGAACACCTGAAGGAACCAACATTCGCAGACTTGATTCTGAAAAACTTAAAGAGTGGCTCGAAGAATACTCTCTGGGCGAACTCTGGCAAAAAAACCTTCTAGGTGGGAGACCCTCAAGATGAAGCGTATTTACATCTTTTGTGAGGGGCAAACAGAGGAAACGTTTGTACGGGAAGTTCTTTATGCACACTTTTGTGCTTTAAATGTTTTTGTTACCCCCATAGTACTTCGCACCGGTAAACAAGGAAAAGGCGGAGTAACTTCTTATAAGAACATGAAGGAGCAAATTAACAAAAAGTGCAGGGAAGATCAGGCTTCTTTTGTTACCACATTCATAGATTTTTACGGGTTATATAAGGTTACCGATTTTCCCGATATTGAACGCATAAAGTCTCAACCGACCCAAGAAAAGATCCTGTTGGCAGAAAGAAGTTTAGGGCAAGACATAAATATGGCGAACTTCATCCCCAATATAATCATGCATGAATTTGAAGGCTTGCTGTTCAGCAATCCTGACGCATTCAGCTATTTTGTTGATAGTGTTGATGTGATAGAAAGTATACGTAACATCCGCAAGTCATTTGAAAATCCGGAAATGATCAATGACGGTATATCCACAGCACCTTCAAAACGAATAATATCACTGTGTGATAAATATGAAAAAGTTCTTTACGGTTCACTCATTGCCCTTGAGATCGGTTTAAGCAATATCAGACGTGAGTGCCCGCATTTTCACAGTTGGATTAAAAGACTTGAATCACTATAAAATCCAACTTATCTAGGACAGTCCCTAAAATAATCTTTTCCGGCGTTCAGTGAGCAGTCTTACATACTTTTCCTTCATGCTTGCGGAAAGAAAGCTGATTTCAATTATCTTCCCCCACTCCGCAGAAACAGATTCAAGCGATGACAGAGCCTTATCAATCACCCTCTCATTCAGACCAAGCCTTTCTTTCCCGAAATAATCCACAAGGTCATCTTTCGTTATTTTGTTTTTCTTAGCGCTCAGCGGCAATGCAAGCTCTTCTATAGGGTGAGGAATGGCTATTGTCGTACTCAAAAGATCATAAACAGGTGAAATCTGAACTTTACCGCCCTCATATATCAGCGAAAAGTTTTTCAGGTGCATATCCTCATTCCCTGTGATAAACGAAAACAGGGTCAGCTTAAAAAGCTTCTCTTTTTCTATCTGCGGGAAAGTGCAGTATTTTTCTATTATTTTCGCCACCTGCTCCATGCTGGAGCGGTACTTGGTATCCCGTGTCGCTCCGGATAGCTGGGCAAAATCTTCAACAGACAGTTTCCTGCTTTTCCCAGCACGGTCAAAACGCTTAATTACATACGTGAGTGCGCCGTCTTTGCCGTAAATCATGAAATGGAGCGGCACATCCAGGCCGTAAGATTTTGCAAGCCTCATTGTCAGGTCTTCATTTTCGGGCAGTTCAGGGTAATCGGCAGACTGCGGCTTTAGGATATACTGCCCGCCCCTGTCCGTAAGCTCAAAAACGCCTCCCTTGACATTCAGCCTTGCGGATAACTTCGGCTGAACACCCTGAATAGACATTTTTTCAGACCTTGCCGCAGCCTCAATGCGGAGCTCGTCTTTCGTGTAAGGCAGTTCATGCAGTTCTTTCAAACTACGATTTATGGTTTTCAAACCCGCTTCACTGTATCTGTAATTCGTCTCTTCGTAGGTAACAGGGCATCTCATTCCGCCACCTCTTCCACAGTGACAGAACCGACAAGATCAGCCCCCACAGCGATTAATTGTGCAAAAGAATCATTGCGGTCGATCTTGAGCCTTCTCAGCAGTGATTCAAGCTGATAACCCTCCGGAAGAAGCCCGTCAAAAAAAGGCGGAAAACCATCAAACTGATAGGATTTACCTGCCACAGGCATTGTGAGTGAAACTGCTGTGCCGTCATAATCAGGAAGATATTGAAATTCGTACCCGCGTTCAGTCTCAGTGAGAAATCCGGCAGGTATCCCCTGTTGGTATACAAGCGCCTTACGCATCTTAACCGCCTAACGGAGAAATGTATTTCACTTTAATATTAAGGACGTGCAGAACCTTTAAAATATTTTCGTATCTTATTGTCATTTTGCCTTTTTCAAGGTCATATATGAGGTTTTTCGCAACACCGGCATGTTCCGCAAGCTCTTTCTGTGTCAGCCCTGCCGCCTTCCTTGCATCTTTAATTATCTCAGCAAGTTCCATACAGATACCCTCCATAAAGGGAAAACTTCATGTTTATAGATATTATTTACCCAGAAGCAATAAAAAACAAGCATTTTACCGTTATAAAGGGAATTTTATCTGATTATCATCAGAGAGAGCTAAAAAAGCTGTTGATTGGCAGCATATTCCCGTTATAAAGGGAAAATTTGACAGATGAATGGTGTCGGTATGGATATGTGGAGATTATAATATTAAAATCATTGTGATTATTTATTTCAGTTTTCTTAGATTAACGGCACATTCTGAAAAAACACATCTTTTATGATTGGCTTATTTGCACAAGCTTAAAGAGTCAATTGTAAAACTACATGGGGACTTTTTCTCGTAGCGCCATAGATCAAGTTTGGCTGTACAACTTACATCTTCCAATAAAGCCTCCGAAGAGTCAGAAGAACATAACAGAAGAATTACCTCATCTTTAATAATTTTTACTTTGATCTTATTCTCTTCAAAATGTGAACATAACGAAGGATCGTTTTTGCAAGTTAACTCCAATAGCTTATCTTCACTTATTGAGCCCGGTTCATTCTTCAAAAGTTCACCTACAATTGCTGTAGTCAACCTGCGGAAAGGAGCTTTTTGTTCGTCTATCGGTTTACGCGCCTGAGTTGTGCATGCAAATAATATACTGATACAAATGATACTTAAAAGAACAAATGCTTTTCTCATATACTTTCCTCCCAAAATGTTATGTTACCTTGCTCGTCTTTTCCGGTATCAAGGTTCCAGTTTTTGAAACATGATAAGTCAATTACATCGTCTGTAAGGCAAGCTCTTAGCACAAAGCCCCAGTGCTCATGAACATTTTCCTTGGCTTTATTAAAAATATCATCATACGACATTTGAACTCCACCAGGGGTTGACAATGATTCACAAAATTCTAATTGGGGTTCTGGTGGATATTGCAAGCCTAGCGAGGTCGTTATAGTATGACGTGACCAACGGAAAAGCCCTTCCGCAAGCGCTATAGTCATCATAAATTGAAATTTACTATGCCACAAATCAATCTTTGGGTGTTCATTTTTATAAAACTCAGGTTCAGAGCTTTGAAGCATTTTTTCCCATAGGCTACGTATCACGGGATCGATGCGCCCTGGGTCTCCGTCATCTGTGCATGTTGCAATACCTGTTTCTAAGTGTGCCCTATTCAACTCCCCAGTGTTTAACCTTCGGTAAATATATAAGTCCTGACTCATCTCACAAATACGATGATCTCTTTTATTTTCTTCGTAAACCCCAACTTTCAATTCAACGACGGGGTGTATGGTTACATCTGTTACAACATGTGCAACATACCCTAGCAACCATGCGAGAGCTTTATATTTTTCGTTATCATCTAGTAACTTAACATAATTTATGCCTTCCCTGATCCGATCTCCAACATTCTTGTAATGCATTGAATCAGCCCATGCAGAAGATGCACTGTCACCAATGTGAAGATATGGATAGTCAGGGCTCATCGCCCCAAGCTCGAAGAATTTGATATTAGAAAGCAGATTACCTTGAGCACTGCGTGATAAAAAAGTAAATCTCTGAAGTTCTGGACGACTTGCAAGAAGTGAGACCATAGTTAGATGTGCATATGCTGCTGGCATGGTACCTCCAAGAGTGTTCTATACACAAAAAGAATACCATGAAACACGCAACAAGTGTATTTTAAATAACTTCATGTAAAAAGAAGTGACAATATATGCTCATACGATTGTTTTTAGGAGCCTGTCATATTAACTGTGTAAAGTCGTAATTCTGTCTTCATAGTTGATATACAGCTGTGAGTATATTACACCCCAATCCCTGATTGGCATAGTCCATTTCTTTTCGATACCTAAAATAGCTAA
>JAEWZN010000016.1 GCA_023395255.1 Deferribacteres bacterium | reverse complement strand
GAGAGATTGCTTCACATTCGTTCGCAATGACGGCAAATGCTTAACATTCCCATGGATGGGAATGCGCCGTGCGCAGCGAAGCCTTGTTCACCAAGGCGCGAGCGTGTACTTAAATCCGACAGGATGTACGGATTTAAGTTATTAAAATGAGAGATTGCTTCACATTCGTTCGCAATGACGGCAAATGCTTATACTTAACATTCCCATGGATGGGAATGCGCCGTGCGAAGCGAAGCCTTGTTCACCAAGGCGCGAGCGTGTACTTAAATCCGACAGGATGTGCGGATTTAAGTTATTAAATTTAAGGAGCTCCTTTTATATATGAAAATTCCCGATACAGTCGTCGAAGAGGTTCTGAGTTCAGCGGACATTGTCGACATTGTAGGAGAGGCTGTTCAGCTTAAAAAAGCCGGAAACAGCTATAAAGGTCTCTGCCCCTTTCACGGGGAGAAGACCCCTTCGTTCAACGTTAATCCTGAGAAAAACCTGTTTTACTGCTTCGGGTGCGGAGCAGGGGGGAACGCCATAACCTTTGTTTCCCGCTTTCACAGTTTAAGCTTCACGGATGCCGTTATGTTTCTTGCCGAGCGTTACGGAATAAACGTTACACTCGGTAAGGAGGATTCCAAACGCAGCGGGATTATAGGTCTGCATGAGGACATTCTGCTGGAAACAAAGCGCAGGCTGCTTTCAGCGGAAGGTAAAGAGGCAAGGGAATACATAGCCTCACGCAAGTTTCCTGATGAAATAGTGGAGGAGTTCGGCCTGGGCTATTTTCCTCTCCGGCTTGAGACTGAGCCTTATCTCAAGAAATACGGCAAGGATGTTCTTCTGGCTTCCGGTTTGTTTGTGGAAGGGCAGTACGGCGTACGGATGCGCTTTTTTAACAGGCTTTCCTTTCCCATCAGGAGCATAACCGGCAAAGTAGTGGGTTTCTCCGGCAGGTCTATGGACGGTTCCATGCCGAAATACATGAACTCGCCGGAGACTGAGGCGTTCAGGAAGAGAGAGATTCTCTACAACTTTGATAAGGCGAAAGATAAGATAAAAAAAACGGAAATCTGCATAATTACAGAAGGTTACTTTGATGTAATGCGCATGGTTGAAAAAGGTTACGGAAACTCCGTGGCGACAATGGGAACAGCGCTGACCAAGGAACATGTGGATCAGCTTAAACGCTACGCGCAGGAGGTCGTTCTTCTATTTGACGGAGATGAGGCAGGGTTCAAGGCCGCTCTTAAGGCGCTGGATGTTTTTCTTGAGTCCAACTTCTTCCCTTACGCCGTCTTTCTTCCCAAAGGGGATGATCCCGACACCTTCCTGCTCCAGAAGGGAGCGGGGGATTTTGCCAAGCTTCTGGATGCGAAAAAGGATCTTTTTCTTTATACGGTTGACCTGCTGAGGGCTAAGTCATCCGACTTCAACAGGAAGCTTGTGAATTTAGGCAGAATAAAAGAGAAGCTTATGCGTATAAAGGATCCGTACAGAAAAGCGCATTACCTTGAAGCTGTTGCGAAGCGCTTTGATGTTGATCCCGACATTATGAAAAAAGACGTTGATCTTTCTCTTGCTAAAACTAACTTAAAGAAGACCAATTCAGCAGGACTGAATTATATATGTGAGAGGCATTTCCTCTCAAGCCTGTTCCAGCTTCCCGAAGACTTGGGGCAGAGGCTTACCGAAGGCGTTGCCGAATCCTATTTCCATGATCCGGTGGCGCGGAAAATATTTAAAAAACTGGTTGAAGTTTTTAGTGAAGGTGGTAGTATCGAAATTCTTGTCAATGATCCCGAAGTGGGTGAGGATATTGCCGAAATGCGTATCCAGCAAGAGTCTCAGGAAGATTATTACCGTTCCGCAATGGAAAACAGGGGTAAAATCATCAGCAATGCTATGCCTGCTTTCAAGAAAAACATGACCAAAAAAATATCCGAGGCAGCTTCTTTTGAGGAGAAGATGGAACTTCTCCGCCTTCAGAACAGCCTGGTTCGGAACGAAGTTATTGATAAGAAATCGGAGGTTTAGGGTAGATGTCGAAAAAGATTAAGACCCCGGAAGTTAAACAGATTATCGCACTGGGGAAAGAGAAGGGATTTCTCACTTTTGACGAGATAAACGACATCCTGCCGGAAGAGATGAGTTCGGCAGAGTTCATTGATGAAATACTCATGCTTCTGGCGCAGCTCAAGATCGATGTTATAGATTCTAAATCCAAGAACAGCAGCCTTCTTTCCGCAGATGATGAAGATGACGAGGTCGATGAGGATGATGAGGTTCTTTCCGCTCTGAAATCCGGAGTAGAAGATTCCATGAGCACGGATGACCCCGTGCGTCTTTACCTTAAGGAGATGGGCAATATCCCGCTTCTTAACAGGGAAGAGGAGATTCAAGTCGCCAGAGAAATCGAGGACGGACAAAGCAAAGTGATCAGAAGCGTTCTGCTTTTTCCCACCACTGCCAAAAAGATTATGGAAATATCCGAAGCGATAAACGACGGCTCCATGAGGCTGAAAGATATAGTGGATGTGGATGACGAGCTTGATTTCGAGTCCGGCGAAATGGATTTTGAAGACACCGAACACGAAGCCGATGCTGAGAACGAGGCGGAAGAGGAAGACAGCTTTGAAGGCTCTGAGGAAGAGGCGGAAACGGAAGAAGTGGAAGCTGCTCCCCAGAAAACAGTGGCAGAGGCTGTTGAAGAGATAGAAAAAGCCAAAACCGCAGCCGCAGAAGCCGCAGAAGACAGGGAAGCGCAGATGCGCGCTCAGTTTGTATGCATTTTTGAGGACATTACCCTGAAACTCAGGGAAAACATAAACCTCGCCGCCAGAATAAAGGACGGCTCGATCAATGTCGAAGACATGATCGAAGTGAACAGGCAGCGTCAGGCTACAGTGGATGAGATTACCGAAAAGCTCCTTGAGATAAAGGTGAACTACTCCAAAATATGCCAGATTGCAAATGACATAAGAGAGATGTACTCCAGAGTCATCGACTCCCAGAGCGACATCCGCAAACTGCTCAAGCTTGTGAAGATCACTTCTTCTCCTGACCCTCTCGAAATAACAGACGAGGATATACTGAAAGCCTGTGATGATACCGGCAAATCAGCCAGCGAGAAGGAGCTTGTGGTGAAAAAGTTTGCCAAAGCCCGTGATACCCTTCTTAAGGAGTACAAGAAACTCGGCTGCGACAAGCAGGAGCTTGAACTGATATACGAAGGGCTTCTTCAGGGTGAAAGGGAAACAGAAAACGCAAAAAGCAAGCTTATAGAGGCGAACCTGCGTCTTGTTGTCTCCATAGCCAAAAAATACACCAACAGAGGCCTACAGTTTCTTGACCTTATTCAGGAAGGGAACATAGGTCTCATGAAGGCTGTTGAAAAGTTTGAGTACAAACGCGGCTACAAGTTCTCCACTTATGCCACATGGTGGATTCGTCAGGCCATAACCAGAGCCATAGCGGATCAGGCGCGCACTATACGCATACCTGTGCACATGATAGAGACCATAAACAAAATGATGAAGATAACCCGCCAGCTCCAGCAGGATTACGGCAGGGAACCCACCCCGGAGGAAATATCCAAGAAGATGGATATTCCCGTGGAGAAAATCAAAAAGGTTATGAAAATAGCCAAAGAGCCTGTTTCCCTTGAAACGCCCATCGGCGAGGATGAGGACAGCAGCCTTGGCGACTTCATAGAAGACAAGAGCGCCACAAACCCCGCAGACGAGGTTATGTACCTCAAGCTGCGCGAACATACCAAGCAGATACTCAACACCCTGTCACAGCGCGAGGCAAACGTTCTCAAGCTGCGTTTCGGAATTGACTGCGAGTCCGATCATACCCTTGAGGAAGTGGGCAAACAGTTCAGCGTAACCCGTGAACGTATCAGGCAGATTGAGGCTAAAGCCTTAAGAAAACTGCGTCACCCCACCAGAAGCAGAATTCTTAAAACTTTTGTAGAATAGCTCTTGACAAAGCTTTAATATTTAAGTAAAACAACCTTCTCGTTTTTAACGGGATAAAGGGCCAATAGCTCAGTTGGCTAGAGCCTCCGGCTCATAACCGGGAGGTCCTAGGTTCGATTCCTAGTTGGCCCATTTTTTTCTAAATAAAATTATGAGCAGCAGTATAAAAAACGTAATCGCTTTTCTTGAAAAACATGCAGTGTGTCAGTCCAGACAGTACACTTGGGACAACTCTGGGCTGCAAATCTGCCTCAGTCCGGATGCTGAAACCCGAAAGGCAGCTCTGGCACTGGATCCCAGTGAAGGGGCGATAAGCAAAGCAATTGATGCGGGGTGTGAGTTACTTATTACTCATCACCCCCTTTTTTTTGACAAGCTCAAAAGCATAAATCCCGCAAACGCACTGGGACGCAAAATCATAAAAGCCGTTCAGGCAAACCTCAGCATCATTTCATACCACACATCCGCAGACCTTGCGGACTTCAGCTTAAACGATTATCTGGCAGAAAAACTTGGCGCATCCGTAAAGGGCGGCCTCGTGAAAGAGGGGAAGGAAAACTGGTACAAGTTTGCGGTTTTCGTTCCCAAAGGGCATGAGGAAGCAGTGCGTGACGCTATAGACAGAGCGGGAGCCGGGGTCATCGGCAATTACTCAAAAGTTACATTCAATATAGAAGGCACAGGAACATTCCTCCCCATGGAAGGCGCAAACCCGTTCATAGGCAAGAAGGACGAGCTTGAAAGGGTGGAGGAGTACCGCATAGAAACGGTGGTGACTGCGCCTAATCTCAGCCGTCTCATTGAGGAGGTCATAAAGGCTCACCCCTATGAGGAAGTTGCCTATGATGTCTACAAGATGGAGATAGGCACTGAGTTTTCCCTCGGCAGACGCTGCGGTTTCGGAAAAGAATTTACTCTGGCGGAGTTTCTGGAAACAGTGAAAACAAAACTCGGCTGCGAAAGTGTGCGCTACAACGGCTTTCCCCTTGATACGAAGTTCAGCGGTTTCGGAATAATAACAGGCAGCGGCGCTTCCATGTGGAAGCAGAGCGGCGTTAAGCTGCTCCTTACCGGGGACATGAAGCACCATGACGCGCTGGACGCTTACGAGGCCGGTGTGTGTATCGTGGATGCGGGGCATTTTGAAACAGAGAAATGCTACATGGAGCATCTGGCTGAAAGAATAAGCAAAGAGTTAAACATAGAAACAATCATTATTGATGAGAGTTCTCCAATAAAACATATGAGGTGATCAATGCTCCCAGAAGTGGAACAGCTTATTGAACTGCAGAAGCTGGACAACAGAATTGCCGAACTGGAAACGAAAGTTTCTCAGGTTCCGGGCTTTCTTAAAGATGTGAGGAACGAGTTTGAATCCGTTAAAACCGAGTGCGAAACAGTGAAAACGAAGCATGCGGCGGACACGGCGGTTCTTTCTAAGCTCACCAGAGAATGCGCAGAGAACAAGGCGCTGCTGGACAAGGCGCAGTCAAAACTTCCTAATGTTAAAAACAATAAGGAGTATGAAGCTGTCCTTAAAGAGCTTGATGTTCTCAAAAAGAACGTTAACGAAGAGGAGTACAAAATCCTTGAGCTTCAGGACAGTGTAAGCGCCTCACAGAAAAGGGTTGAGGAGCTTGACGCCAAAGAGAGTGAACTCAAGGCAAGCCTTGACGAAAAAGAAGCTCAGAAACAGGAAGAAGATTCAGAAGCAAACACCGAACTCGCCGGACTTAAAACCAAAAGGGAAGAAGCACAGGCAGTAGTAAAAAAATCCATCATATCCAAATACGAAAGAGTAAGACACGCCAGAAACAACCTCGCCATAGTCAGAGTCAACGAAGAAACCTGCACAGGATGCTATATCAAAGTTCCGCCCCAGCTTTATGTTGAAGTTAAAAAAGGAAAGGCTCTCCACCAGTGCCCCAACTGCCAGCGTTTCCTCTATGCGCTTAATGATGACTAATCAATGATACTTAAAGTTTTTTCCGACGGAGCCTCAAGGGGAAACCCCGGTGAGGCGGGCTGTGGGTTTGTTATTCTGAACGGAGAGGGTGAACTCCTCGAAGAGGGCTGCCTTTATATAGGCCATGCAACAAACAATGTGGCCGAGTACAGGGCTGTTCTGGAAGCTGCCCGTAAAGCAAAACTCAGGAACCCGGCTGCAGTAAATTTTTATCTGGATTCCGAGCTGATTGTTAAGCAGATGAAAGGCGAGTACAAGGTGAAGAACGAAACCCTTGCGCAGATGCGTCTGGAACTTATTAAAACCATTGAAGGAACAAAGTTTTCTTTTAACCATGTACCAAGAGAGCAGAATAAGCTGGCGGACAAACTCGCAAACAAGGCCATAGATAATAAGGTCATGGCGTAATTTTGTCCGTAATATCAGCGTGTTCAATATCTATTGATTTTTTCCGTAATGAGCATATATTAGTTACATGCCGCTGATTGATCAAACCGGCGGCCGTTTAAAAGGCAGAAGCGACGCTTGCTTCTGCCTTTTTGTTTTCTCTCCATGTTTCCTCTGTTTTGTTTTTGCCTGAAAATCTGTCAAAAAAATAAAAAAAAGGGCTGCCATCTCTGATTTTGTTCTTGCATAAAATAAAAAAGCGGATCAGGTTATGAAAAATCTGATTTTCCAAAAAAGAATTAATATTTAAAAAAAGCGGACGATTTTAATGACAGCGCCATAAGTTTGTTTATGCGCAGTACGATTGAAGGAAATGAATATAAGTGCAGCCAGAGCAGTGCTGAAGCTTTACAGTCCGTATCTTGCGGGATTGTTTCTTTTCCTTGTTCTTGCTCTTGTTTCCTGCTCCGAGGAGGAGAGGATAAAGCTGATTGAAGATAACTTCACAGACGGTCAGCCTATCTCCGGCGTTGCCATAGCCGAGCAGGATAAGGGTATAGAGGAAGGGAACAATCTCTTTTTGCAGGGGAACTTCGAACAGGCCATAGCCAAGTATGAGGAAGGCCTTAAGATGAACCGTTCCGTTGCGTTCTATAATATGGGTGTAAGTTACTATCTGCTTGGCGATATTGATAAAAGTGAGGAATATTTCCGCAAGTCCGTTGAGGAGGATCCCAAGTTCAGCGAAGGTTATATAAACCTTGCTGTGGTACTTCTCCAGACCGGAAAGCTTGATGAGGCGGAGCTTTACATGGCAGAGCTCCTGAAAGACAGGGCATCCGGCAAGCTGCTTGTTAATATGGCGAACATCTATCTCCGCAAAGGGGAAACCGCCCGCGCCACAGTGCTTTATGAGGAAGCACTGAAAAAAGACGGAAAGTCGAGGTTCGTTAAGTCAAACTATGCCTATTTTCTGCTGAGTATAGGCGAGTTTGACAGCGGCATCAAAATAATAGAGGGTCTGGAGTATAAAAGCTACACCGACTATTTCAATCTTGGCACTGCATATTTCCGTACAGGCAATTATCATGCTTCCGTGGCCAATCTCCTTTTGGCTGAAAAATTCTCTGAAACAGAAGAGGTTTATGAGCTTCTTGCCAGAAACTACAATGTGCTGAAAAGCTACACCGAGGAAGCGGCGGCACTGAAAAAACTCACCGATATGAACAATGACAGGGACTACAGGCACAGATACGCTACAGCCCTGTTTAAAAGCGGCGCGCTCAATGAAGCCCACGCCGTTATGACCGGGCTTCTGGCCGAATACCCTTCTGAAACCGCATACTACATAACAGATTACAACATTCTTCTGGCTCTCGGCGAGTACAGGCAGGCCGGAGAACTGATAATGGCAGGTTTCAGGGCGGTTAATGATGACGCGCTGATGTATATGTACGCCAAGCACTCCCTAATTTACGAGAATAAAGGGAACGAAGTCCGCAAACTGGTTTTCTCACGCCCTGCATCCCCTTATGTCAATCTTGCCGGAGCAATGTATCATATCTACGCAGGGAGCATGCTCCCCGCCCAGAAACTTCTGGATCTGGTTCCGCCCGGAACGGATAATGACTACTACGTTTACCGTGCATATATAATGATGAAATACCGCAACTACAATGACGCGCTTAAGGTTGCGGATCTCATAGATGACTTCAAGCCGGAGTATTTCTGGTACAAAACAGTAAACCTCTGGAATACCAAGAAGCTTACAGAGCTTAAGGTTCATTTTAATGACGCTCTCACCAGAGATTTAAGGATAAGCAGGCATCCTGAGATAGCGATCCATCTTGAGCCTGTACTTGATGACATGAACTTTTCCTACAGGTTTAACGGCGATTTTGAGGATATACTCTCCACCGTTCTTTACCCGCTTCTGATAGAGCCTGATGAGATGCTGAATTTTGTCGCTCTCGGCTATAAGCTGCTCCAGCAGAATGACAGAATACTTGCCCTTGAGGAGCTCCAGAAATCCGTACGCTTTTCCGAAGGCATAGCCCACAACAACAAAGGGGTCACGCTTTTCCTTGCCTATGCTTATCAGGATGCCCTGCGGGAATTCACGCAGGCTAACACCCTTCTGGGCAATAACCCTTACACCCTTTACAACATGGGGCTTGTGAACCTAGCCATGGGCAGGGCTGATCTGGCTGAGAAATTCTTTGACAACTCCGTAATCCAGAACAGGTACAACTTTCCTGCGTATCTGGCGAAAGCGGTATGCCTCAAGCTCAAAGGGGACGAAAACGGAGCCTACCAGGAATACAACCTTGTGCGGGACAGGGCTGAGGATGTTAAGGACGACAGGGAAAAAGTGCCCAATATCATCTACTATACAAAATATCTGGCTGATATGGGTGTAGGCGACTACAGCAGCGTAATAAACGATCTGGGCAAGAAAAAACCGGATGACGGCTTCCTCAGAGCTCTTCTGACACTTTCGGAATATCTCAGCGGACAGGGTTTTGAAAGACTTGAGACGCTGAAAAGTGATAAAATTTTCCGGGGAACAGGTCTGAGGGATCTTCTTGCCCTCCTTGAAAACAAGCAGCCTGTTCATAATCCGGATCTTATAACAGACAGGTTCTACAAGTTTATGCGCGCCTATATGCAGGTAAAGAAATCCAAAGAGCTGAACGGCATAAACGGCGATGACTACCTGAATGACAATGTGATTCTCAAGGAGCTTTTCTATTATCAGGTTTACATGGGAGACAGCAGAAGGGCGCTTTAT
Organism: Deferribacteres bacterium; assembly: GCA_023395255.1. Lineage (GTDB taxonomy): Bacteria > Chrysiogenota > Deferribacteres > Deferribacterales > Geovibrionaceae > Geovibrio > Geovibrio ferrireducens. The sequence continues at coordinate 80,736 of JAEWZN010000016.1, read as the reverse complement.
TATCTCCAGAGGCTGAACAATCTGGATTTCAGATACCCGGAGCTCTACAAGGCTTCTCTGTACTATTTCATCTGGCTTGAGGACTTTGTGAACGCCGAGGCATCCTTCTCCGCCCTTGAAAACCTTGGGTATAAGGACAGGTATTTCGATTACTACAAAATGTTGTATTATCTGCTGAATTACCATAACCAGAGGCTGATGGATCAGGTTAACACCTATATGGCAAAATATCCGGATGATTTCAGAGGTGCGGCTATAAGGTTGATGGTTGCGCTGAAAAGTGATAACATCCGCATGGTTTACAACGAAATGGGAGAACTGGAAACCAAGAGCGGTAACTTCCTGCTTAAACTCCCGCTGGAGCTTGAAATTGACGGTTTATAGAGTCGGAACGACCGCTGTGGCGCTTTCTTTTCTTCTTATAGTTTCATCAGTAATTTTCTCTGTTTCACACGCATTTACGGGTATGAACGGGGTAAAGTGGGTTATCGCTGCAATTGTGGTCGGCTTTACCTTATTTAACTTTGTGTCCCTTTATTTCAGAAGGCTTGAGGTCGAAGGGGACGAGGTGCGCCTGTACACTGTGTACGGCAGAAAGTCCATAAAGCTGAATGCGTTGGAGGAGATAGGGGTGATACTGCTGAAAATGCGCGCCATCATGATTCTCTCGGATGCTGAAAGATTTGTGTTTGTTTCATCCTACTTTAAAAATTTTGCGGAATTTGCGGACTATGTTAAGTCCAAGGTGGATGCGCCTCTCCAGGGAAATATAGCCAAGCTTGATAATAAACTTATCAGGAAAAAGCAGATAACTTTCATTGTCCTGCTCGGAGTATTGAATATTTTTCTTGTAGGTTCAGCGGTTTATAATTTCGTTAATAGCTGAGTAGGCGGCGTTTCTCTTAACGCCCATAGTCTTTAGCACAGTCAGGCAGTCCTTGGCGGAGAGCCCTTCTTTGATCAGGTTTTCTGCCAGTTCCCTGAAATCCTCTTTCTCTTCTTCCTGCTCCTCCTGTCTGTTGTTCACCACCAGAACAAACTCTCCTTTGAGTGTGAGGGCATTTATGTCCTCCTCAGAGCGTATCTTAAGTGTTTCTTCGTGGAGCTTTGTTATCTCCCTGCTGAGCGATATTGGGAGAGGGAAGCTTTCAATGAGAAGCCTAAGGGTTTCTGTCACTCTGTGCGGTGATTCATATAACACTATGAGGCTGTTGATTTTTCTGAGCTTTTCTATTTCGCTCTTCTTTTCGGAAAGCTTATGCGGAAGAAACCCGCGGAAATAGAAGTCGGATGTGTCAAACCCTGACAGTGTGAGGGCGGGTACAAAGGCTGTGGCTCCCGGCAGGGCTTCAAAAGCTATGTCTGCCTCGCGTAGCGCAGCGGACAAATACATTCCCGGATCGGATATGCAGGGTGAACCCGCCTCGCTGATAACGGCTATTTTCCTGCCTTCATTCAGCAGTTCCATAACGCGGTTTATCGTCTTCTTTTCGTTATCCTTGTGGAATGATTCGATCCTGACTTTGATTTCAAGATGGCTGAGGAGCTTGAGGGCTGTCCTTGTGTCCTCGGCGAAAACAATATCCGCTGAACGGAGTGTCTGTACTGCCCTTAGGGTTATATCTCCCAGATTGCCCACCGGAGTGGGCACAAAACTGAGAAGGGGGGGATTATTCATTAACTCTGAAATCCACTGAGTCTATGAGCTGGCCGCTCTGAGCGTATATTTCCACCTTCCACTCGCCTGCTTTTTCAGGGGTTATGGTTTTGGAGCTGAATGTTCTCCATTTGGGCGAACCAACAAAAAGCTTAACCTCAGCCTCTATATCTTTCTCATATATCCAGATGTGGGTAATTTCAGTGGGGTATTCGTCTGTCTGGATTTCGGTGAAGCAGTAAATATCCTGCATTTCACCGTTAACCGCGCTTACGTTGTCCACAGGCTCTTTATTTTCTATGCCTGATGTCATCATTATTCTGCTGACCTTTGTCTGAGCGTAGGACAGATTTGCAACAAGCAAAACAGCAAAGAAAACAAGAAGTGCCTTTTTCATGTGAAAACTCCGTATGTTATGATTCAAAAACTTCGCCGATGTATTTTCCGGCCGCTTTGGCAGCCACTGAGCCGTCGGCAACGGCTGTTGTTATCTGTCTCAGCGGTTTCCAGCGCACGTCGCCTGCGGCGAAAATTCCGGGTATATTGGTTTCCGTGGTTTCATCAGCAACTATAAACCCGCTTTCATCAAGTTTGATTAAGTCCTTCACAAGCTCGGTATCTGCTGTCTGACCGATGAAAACGAAGATTCCGGCTACCTCAAGCTCTGATTCCTCGTCGGTTTTAACATTCCTGAGAGAGATTGAGCTTACTTTCTGGTCGCCGTTTACACCTGTTACCACCGTGTCCCAGATGAAGTTCATTTTCTCGTGTTTGAGGGCTCTGTCCTGATATATTTTCGCAGCGCGCAGTTTGTCCCTGCGGTGGATTATGGTTACTTTGCTGGCGAATTTCGTAAGGTACAGCCCTTCCTCAACGGCTGAATCGCCGCCGCCGATTACCGCTATCTCCTTGTCTTTGTAGAAGGAACCGTCACAGGTTGCGCAGAAGGAAACGCCGCGGCCGAAGAATCTGTTTTCTCCGGGTACGTCAAGCCTTTTCCAGTGCGCGCCGAGACAGAGGATAAGCGCCTTTGCCTTTATCTGGAAGGAGAGGTTCTTTATTGTAAGGTATTTGTAGTCGCCTTTAACTTCAATATGCTGACATTCCGCAGCGCGGATTAAAACGCCGAACTTTTCCGCATGGGCGTACATTTTTTCACTTAAGTCCGCCCCCATGAGCCCTTCAGGAAAGCCGGGATAGTTTTCCACAAACTCAGTTGTGGCAACCTGACCGCCGGGAAACTGCTTTTCAAGCACGAGAGTGCTGAGGTTGTCGCGTGCGGCATACATGGCGGCGGTGAGACCCGCAGGGCCCGCACCGAGAATTACCACATCATATTCTTCCTTAATATCCTGAAAGTTAAAAAAGTCCTGCATTTATACTCCTTTAAGTATGCGGATAACCTTGTCTACAGAAGGGACTTTATCCTGATAAAGTATTGTGTTGTCTCTATCCATAAGAAAAAAATGAGGCCAGCTTCGTACACCGAAGTAGCCTGACAATAGTTCAGTATTACTCAAATAGATGCTATTTTCAAGGATTTTATACTTATTTCGTCCGAGTAGTTTCTTAACTGATTCGGGCGTTTGTTCAGTATCAGTGACGACAATGATTTTCACATATCCCGCTTTTTCAATCTGTTTAAGTTCAGGCATCGCTTTCAGAATGAGGTTGGGGTATATGTTGCTGGTGAAAAATGTTTTTGTATTGAAGAAGATAAGCATTACAGGCATGCCTATCTGATCAGTTGTGAAGTTTTGTCCGTCAAGGGTGCGGAATTCAAGCTTTTCCGCCTTGTAGCCTTCCGGCAGAGCCTCATTGAACCTGCTCTGCCACAGAGTGTAGAAAGCAAGTGCAATTATGCCGAAAACCAGAATGCTTTTGCCGTCGAAAAAGCGAACCTTTTTCAAGCCTAACCCCGCATTTTAAGACTGATGTCCACCCCTGTGGCCTGATGGGTGAGCGCACCTATGGAAACATAGTCCACATCCACGTTCCTGAGCAGCCTGAGAAACTCCAGAGTCACCCCGCCTGAGACTTCGACTTTTGCCCTTTTATCAATTATTTTAACAGCCTCTTCGATTGTGGTGATGTCAAAATTATCAAGCATTATTATATCCGCTCCGGCCTGAACAGCCTCCTCAACCTCTTTCAGGTTGCGGGTTTCCACCTCCACCTTTACAGTGGTGGGGATAAAGCGGCGGACGTTTTTAACAGCGCCTGTTATGCTGCCCGCTGCGTCCACATGGTTGTCTTTCAGCATTACGCCGTCAAAGAGGCCTATTCTGTGGTTCCAGCCGCCGCCTGTCTTCACTGCGTATTTCTCTATCCTGCGCCAGCCGGGGGTGGTTTTGCGCGTGTCAAGTATTTTTATATTTGAGTCGCCAAGCGCTTCCACATATTTTGCTGTGTTGGTGGCAACGCCTGAGAGCCTCTGGAGGAAGTTGAGCGAGGTTCTTTCACCGGTGAGGATAGAGCTTGCAGGGCCTGTTACCTGACCGATTATGCGGCGCTCCGTGATGCGGTCGCCGTCTTTGACAGAGAACTCCACCTTAACCTCGTGATCAAGCATGAAGTAAACTTCCTGAGCAACTTTGGTTCCGCAGATTATGCAGTTTTCCTTTGCGATAAAGTTGAAAGTCGCCTGAGATTTGAAGGACTCAAACGCTCCGGCGGTAAGGTCGCCCGTGCCTATGTCCTCATCGAGGGCAAGCTGTATGAGCCTTCTGGTATATCCGTTTATCAGCATTGGCTTTTCAGTCTCCTGAGGTTTTCTTCTATCTTGGCGGCGAGTGCCGTTGCCTCTTCAAATTTCTTTTTGTCTTTCTCAATGATTTCAGGCGCGGCATTAGCGAGATATTTCTCGTTTTTCAGCTTGCCGCCGTACACGCTGAGGTCTTTTTCCACCGTTTTCTGCTCTTTTTCAAGCTTTTTAATCTCGGCTTCAACGTCAATAAGACCCTGAAGAGGTACAAATACTGTGAAACTGCCTGCGATGTTTGCCACTGAATCCGCGGGCTCAGCATCGGTGAAGTCCATGCTTTCAAGTCTTGCGAGGTTGATTACCCTGTCTTTGGCGTGGGTGAAGAGCTCTTTTGTCTTGGCGCTGTCTGTTTTGACCCATGCCTTAAGCTGCTTGGACATGGAAACATTGTATTCGCCGCGGACGTTTCTGATAAGGCTGACGAGCTCAATAACGGCATCCGTCTCCTCCATCTCCTTCTGCCACGCAAAGTCAGGCTCAGGGTAGGTTTCAGCCATTATGGAGGTTTTGTTTGTGAGCATTTTATAGACATACTCAGTCACGAAAGGCATAAACGGATGAAGGATAATCAGCGATTTTTCCAGAACATAAGCCGCCACTGCCATTGCGTCTGCCTTGGTCTCCTCATTGTAGATTCTGGGTTTGATGAACTCTATGTACCAGTCGCAGAACTTATGCCAGAAGAAGCTGTATATGCTCAGCGCTCCTTCGTTGAAGTCATATTTTTTGATGGCTTCGGCTGTCTGTTCCGCTGTTTTGCGAAGGTTCATGAGAATCCATTTATCCTCAATTTTCAGCCTGTCGGCAGGGGGCAGGGGGGAGCCTTCGTCAAAGTTCATCATTATGAACCTTGAGGCGTTCCATATCTTGTTCACAAAGTTTCTGTAGCCGTCTATGCGCTCTTCGGACATTTTTATGTCGCGCCCCTGAGCGGCAAAAGCGGCCAGAGTGAACCGGAAGGAATCCGCGCCGAATTTATCTATCATCACAAGGGGGTCTATTACGTTCCCCTTTGATTTGCTCATTTTCTGCCCGTGCTGATCACGCACGAGGGCATGGAGATAAACCTCTTTAAAAGGCTTTTCATCCATGAACTTATACCCGTCCATTATCATCCTTGCCACCCAGAAGAAAAGGATGTCAAACCCTGTGACAAGGCAGGATGTGGGGTAGAATTTTTCCAGAGTTTTGGTTTTTTCCGGCCAGCCCATTGTGGAAAAAGGCCAGAGGGCGGAGGAGAACCATGTGTCCAGAACATCGGGATCCTGTGTGAGGCTTGCGCTGCCGCATTTCGGGCATGTATCGGGGTCTTCCGTTTCCACTATGACTTCGCCGCAGCCTGCGCAGTACCATGCGGGGATTCTGTGCCCCCACCATATCTGACGGCTGATGCACCAGTCACGGATGTTGTACATCCATTCGTAATATGTGTTTTTCCATGATTCGGGGTATATTTTGATGTCGCCCGTTTCAACGCCTTCTATCGCTTTTTCCGCCAGAGGCTTTATCTTCACGAACCACTGCTTTGATATTGTGGGCTCAACAATCGTTGTGCATCTCTGGCAGTGACCTACACTGTGCATGTGCGCATCTTTTTTTACGAAGAGACCGAGCTTCTCAAGCTCATCAATGACCTGTTTTCTCGCGACAAACCTGTCCAGCCCTGCAAACTGTCCGCCGTTGGCGTTTATTTTGCCGCTTTCGTCCATCACCTTGACAGCGGGCAGGTTATGCCTTCTGCCTATTTCAAAGTCGTTGGGATCGTGAGCGGGGGTGACTTTCAGGCAGCCAGTACCCATCTCCATATCAACATATTCATCGCCGATTATGGGGATCTCGCGGTTCATAAGGGGCAGGATAACTGTTTTGCCTATGAGGTGTTTGTATCTCTCATCCTCCGGATGAACTGCAACGGCGGTATCGCCCAGCATTGTTTCCGGTCTGGTTGTGGCTACTGTGAGTTTTATATCGCTGTCTTTTACGGGGTAAAGAAGCTGGTAGAATCCGCCTTCCGTGTCCTCGTGCTCAACCTCAAGGTCGCTGAGGGCTGTGTGGCATCTGGGACACCAGTTGACTATATAGTCGGAGCGGTAGATAAGCCCTTCCTTGTAAAGTGTTACAAACACCTTGCGGACAGCGGCGCTGAGACCTTCGTCCATTGTGAAGCGCTCACGCTCCCAGTCGCAGGAACAGCCGAGGCGTTTAAGCTGGTTTATGATTGTTCCGCCGGATTCCGTGCGCCATTTCCATACCCTGTCTATGAAGGCATCACGTCCGAGGGCGTGTCTGTCTGTTCCTTCCGCGGCAAGCTGTTTTTCCACCACGTTCTGCGTTGCTATCCCTGCGTGATCCGTTCCGGGCATCCAGAGAGCCTCAAACCCAGCGAGGCGGTGGTAGCGGATGAGAATATCCTGCAAAGTATTATTCAGCGCGTGCCCCATGTGAAGCGAGCCTGTGACGTTGGGAGGGGGTATAACTATAGAGTAAGCGGGTTTGTCCGAATTTTCATCGGCATGGAACCTGTTGTCCCTTATCCATTCCGCGTAGATGTCTGCTTCAAATTCCTTCGGGTCGATTCGCGTCGGTATCTCTTTCGGCATTATTCTCTGCTCCGTATATTTAAGAAAATTTTGATTTGTCTATCTCTTTGTCTATCGCCGTGTTCACTCTGGCGTTTATATCAGCCATGAGTTTTTCCAGCGATTTCAGTCTTCTATTGTTCAGTTCCCTTTCGTTCTCGGTTATTTCTTCACTGCCCAGTATCTGGTAGGTATGCTCAATCTCCTGAATTATCAGGTTGAGATCCTCCAGCCCGTTTTTAACAATGAGAATTTTGTTTACATCCTCTTCTGAGAGGTTCGGTCTGTTGTTAATGCGGATACCCTTTGGGTTTATCGTCATCATCTATGAGGGAGTCGAGATCATCCGGGGATATATTGTCCCACTCAAGCTCGCCTTCGGGTATTATACGGTCGAAAAGCTCGCCGCAGAACTGGCATTCGTAATGATATATAGTCCATATCATATTGTCTATGGCGACTTCTGTCGGTTCAAGCTCTTCAAGCTTCTGATCCCCGCAGTAGGGGCAGTATTTGGGTATCATATCTATTCCTTTATGTGCAGCTCTCTTTCATCGCCGCCGAGATTTTTTATATCAATTATTACAAAACTTTCAAGCTCGTCTTGAAGCCTGAACTTTTCCGCCCACTCTATGAACTTGGTGGCTTTTTCCTCCATGGTTTCGAAAAAACCGATTGTCTCAAGCTCTTCAAAGTGGTTCAGCCTGTAGAGGTCAAAGTGGAGAATGTCCGTTTCGCCCCTGTATCTCTGCATCAGGGTAAAGGTGGGACTGGAGCCCTCCTCCCTGCATCCGGACTCTTTGGCGAAGGCCTTCACAAAAGTTGTCTTGCCTGCGCCAAGATTTCCGTTGAGGAGAACTGTCTTTCCTGTGAGCTCGTTTATAAGGCTTTTTGCCGCTTTGGCGGTTTCCTCCGGTGATGATGTGTTAATCTTCAAGTTCACTTATCACCGCTCCGATCCGGCTTATCACGTCAGTGGTCATCACGCTTCTTTCGCTTTTGCCTTCTGCTGCCCTGCGTGCAGCCGCACCGAGAATGTAACAGCCGAGGACAGCTGCCTCAGCGGGTTCGTACCCCTGTGAGATGAATCCTGTTATAAGCCCTGTGAGACAGTCGCCGCTGCCGCCTTTGGCGAGTGCGGGTGAACCGCTTGTATTTATGAAGGTTATGCCTTCGGGAGTTGCTGTTATTGTATCTGCACTTTTCAGCACAAGCACCACGCCGTACTGTGCGGCAAATGTGCGGGCTAAATTCAGCCTGTCTGCCTGAACCTCATCTGCTGAGAGCCCTGTCATACGGGCAAATTCACCTATATGAGGAGTAAGCACTGCACGTCCGCGCAGCGTTTCCAGAGTTTCTTTGTCAAGGTGGTACAGGCCGTCAGCGTCAACAATGGCGGTAACTGTGCTTTTGGACAGTATTTCACGGATGAATGCTCCGGTCTCTTCCTTTCTGCCGATTCCGGGGCCTATGCCCAGAGCGCTTTTCCCTTCAAGGAAATCCGCTGCTTCCTCTGCGCCTTCGGCTTTGAAATGGTCTTCTATACCGACCGGAAAGCTCATTATCTCAAGTGCACCGACCTCTGCCGTATAGTTAAAGCTGGCCGGTATCATGCAGGTTACAAGCCCTGCGCCCGCTGCGGAGCAGGATATTGAGGCCATAACGGCTGCTCCGGTTTTTCCCGCTGAGCCTCCGGCGATTACCGCGTGTCCGTATGTTCCCTTGTGGGAGTCGGGCTCTCTTTTTGCAAGCCTCGGAAGGAGATCTTCCGTAACGAGGTAAAGCCCTTCAGAAACTGCCTCAACATTAAAGTCCGGTATGGATATGTCCACCACTGCCACTTCACCGCAGAATTTTTTGGCGGGGTACATGCAGTGGGGAATTTTCGGGCGGCAGAATGTTACTGTGGCATCAGCGTCAACGCATATTCCCGCAACATTATGGGAACTGCCTGAAAGTCCGCTGGGTATGTCTATGGAGATTACGAAGTTTGATGTTTCGTTCACTGATTCGATAAGTGCGGCGTAAAAGCCTGTTATCTCACCCTTAAACCCTGTCCCGAAGAGAGCGTCCACTGTTATGTCGTATGAATCAAACAGAGGAGCCTCGTCATCAAGCTCTATAATGCTTACGGGAAATTTCAGCAGAATATCGTAGTTCAGCTTTGCATCGCCTTTGAGCTTTTCAGGCTGACAGACAAATACATCCACAATGCAGCCAGCGTTTGCCAGACGGCGGGCGAGGGCGAAACCGTCTCCGCCGTTATTGCCGGAACCTGCTGCGATAGCTATTCTGTCCTTGGGGATCTCAAGTGAGCTTATATAGTCAAAAACGCCTGCGGCGGCATTTTCCATCAGCACGGCGGAAGGAATCCCCGTCTCCTGAATGGTCAGCCTGTCCGCCTCGGCCATGGAGGAGGAACTGAGAATTTCCATGATTAATACTCTTCCGTGTTCTCGACCTGTTTTGCTTCGTCAATAAGCATTACAGGGATGTCGTCTTTTATCTCGTAAATAAGGCGGCATGTGTCACAGACTATCGCTTTGCCGTTTTTTGAAACTCTCACGCCTGTTTTGCATTTGGGGCATGCAAGCACTTCTATAAGTTCGGGTTTTAAAGCCATTTTTGCGCTCCGGGTACAGTTTGAGTTAATGTAAGATATTATAGCAACAAATACAAGAAGGGAAATATGCTGTAATGTAAATAGACCGAGGGGTTATTTTGTCAAAGATTCTGCAATTTTTTTCAGGTATACCTTTCTTTCCTCGTCAACGGGCAGAAGGCTTATGCGGTCATGAAGTTTGTTCATGCTGATTATTTGATGTTTCAGCATTGCTCTGACGAAGACTGAATCTTTCTCCCTGCCGGCAGCCAGTTTTGATGCTGCGAGATCATGCGGTTCAAGACACATACCTGTCACACCATCTGTGTTTCTGTTGTGTATTTCAACTGTGCGTACGTCCCAGCCTGCGGGCAGAATTGCAGTTTCCGGGCCGACCCCCTGCGCATAATATCCGAAGGTTTTTTCAAAAGGAGAAAGTTCCCCTATTGAACCGTCTATAATATCTGCGAGCTCCGGCTTTTCTGCCGGGTACATGTCTGCCTCCATGGACATCAGCAGTTCATCAGGAGCATCCGGGACAGAGCCGAGTACTGACTGGCTGCCTATAACAATTATTTTTTTCTGATCAGTTACTGCTCCCGCTGCTCTGAGCAGGTGTTCAAGTTCATGCCTCCTCATTGCTGCTTCTCCATTTGTTCAGGAACTCAAAGCGTTCTTTATTTGTCAGAATCCCAGCGAAGGGAGATGATTGGCGGAGAGAATCAGCATGCTCTGAATTTTCCGTCATAAAGGCGAGACACTGTTCAGTACTGCTGTTTAAAATCTTTTTCCATTCCACAAGGTAAGGTTTTGAATGCGGCGAAACAATATTGAGCCATTTTTCAATAGTTGCTTTTGCTTCTTCGATGAGGCAGGGCTCTTTTCTGATTTTATCCGCAATCAGGTAATGAAGCTCCAGACTGCGGCGGTTAAGTTTTTCATGTTTCATGCTACTATTATATAATTTCAGCATTCTTTTGCAAACTGTTTGGATTGCTGTGCCGAATTATCTTTCTTTCCTGAAAGCCTGAATCTATTATACCTGCCATGATGGACGATAACCTGTACCTCGATCTGAATACCTATCTCCGCCGCCGATTCGGGCAGAAGGTGTGGAAAGTGCCTGTGGATGCGGGCTTCACATGCCCCAACAGGGACGGAACCAAGGGGCATTCAGGGTGTATTTACTGCAATAATGAGTCATTCTCCGGTGCGTCAGTGGGCGAAATAACGGAGCAGGTGAAAAGGCGCATTGAGGCTCTGAAACGGAAGAATATTAATGCATATATCATATATTTTCAATCATACTCAAACACTTACGGTACTCTTGATGAGATAGAAACAAAAATGGAAAGCGCCCTCATTGATGACGGCATAGTGTCTGTTCATATAGGTACGCGTCCGGACACGGTGGATGATGAAAAGCTTGATTATCTGACGGAGTTAAACAAACGCTATGAAGTAGTTGTGGAGTACGGGCTGCAATCCTCAAACCCTGAGACACTGCGCATGATAAAACGCGGCCACACAGCGGAGGATTTCGCGGAAGCAGTGCGGAAAACCTCTGTGCGGGGAATAAAGTCCTGCGCTCATATTATCCTCGGTCTGCCGAATGACACCCGTGAAGACATGCTGGAAACCGTGCGCTTTGCCGCTGCCTGCGGGGTTTATTCCGTGAAGTTCCATCATCTTCACATAGTGAAGGATACGGAGCTTGAAAATATTTATAATCAGGGTAAAATCAAGGTTATGGACGTGCGTGAATATGCGGATGTTCTGGCGGAGTGCATTGCGCTTCTGCCGGAGGAAACTGTCATTGCGCGTCTTATGGGTGATGCCGCAGGGGAAACGCTTATTGCGCCCCGGTGGGGAATCTCCAAGAATGAGTTTATTAATCTTCTCAAAAGCGTAATGCGTGAAAAGGGACTGCGTCAGGGAGTTTTATTCGGGAGATGACCGCTTATTTGGATCTGTTTTTTCAGCATCTGGGGGAAGTTATATCACTTATACTTGTGCTTGTTATTCTCTCCGGCCGGAGGGAGGCGAGGGCGAACTTCTCATGGCTTATGGTAGTTGTTCTGTTTCCGTTCATAGGCGCAGTGATGTACATACTTCTCGGTAATCCGAGACTTAAGCGCATGCTTGAGAAGAAGTTTAAGTCATACCAGTCCATAGCCCTCAAGAAATACGTTAAGCATGATGAAGAGTTTGATAAGAGCGGTCTGGGCGCTCTTGTGGAGAAGATAACCGGGGTTGCGCCGCATATGTGCAGCAATCTGAAACTTATAATAGGCGGAGGGGAGAAATACTCGCTCCTCGGCGAGGACATAAGCTCGGCTGAGAAGTATGTGCTCATGGAGTATTACGTTTTCAGGAACGATTTTGCGGGGCAGTTCTTTGCAGATCTGCTCATAGACACAGCTGAAAGAGGTGTGAAGGTCTACCTTCTGGTGGACGGTTTCGGCTCTTTCGGCTTCACATTAAGCAGCACTTACCGGAGACTTAAGAAAAGCAAGGTGAATATAGCCGTTTTCCATCCGCCGCTAGGGTTTAAAACAGTGTCGCGCATGAACTTCCGCAATCACCGCAAAATAGCAATAGTGGACGGCAGAGTGTGCTACACAGGCGGCATGAACATAGGCAGAGAATACATGGGCGGGTTTTTCGGCAACAGGAAATGGTTTGATGCTCACCTCTCCTTCGGCGGCGATGCGGTTTACCCGGTGGAGGAGGTTTTTGCCGAGGACTGGCTTTTTGCCACAGGGGAAAGCATAGAGGAGCTTATAAAAAGCGCTCAGGTGGAGCGCGGCGGCGATACCACGGTTCAGGTTGTGCCCTCCGGTCCCCATATGCCTCGCCCGCTGATATACAGCACCCTTTTCAGCACCCTGAACAGGGCGAAAAAGTCCGTTGTGATTGTAACTCCTTACCTTGTACCCGATCAGCCTGTTATAGAGACTCTTAAGAATATCAGCAGGCAGGGGATAGATGTCACGGTAATTCTCCCCGGCAGGAACAACCAGCCACTTGCCGCCGCCGCGGGGCGCTCGTATTACGAGGAGCTTATAGAGAACGGCGTGAGGATACATGAGACAAAGGGCATAATGCTCCACGCGAAGATTGTTGTTATTGATGATTATTTTGTTATCACAGGTTCCGCCAATATGGACGGCAGGAGCTTTAAGATAAATTTTGAGCTTAACATAGTGGCTTATTCCGGAGCCTTTGCCGAGGATGTGGACAGGCTTGTCCGCTATTATCTCTGCCATTCCGAAGAGGTTGAGCTTAAAGCTGTGAGGAACCGTCCGTTTTCTGTGCGTGTTTTTGAGGGTGTATGCCGGACACTGGGGCCTGTTCTTTAGGTTTCGGCGTTCAGCTTCTGCTCTATGAAATCTATGCAGACTATATAGTTTTTCGCTCCCGCATTCGTGCGGAATGATGCAGTGCGGCAAAGCTGCCCGGAGGCAAGGGATATATACGGGTTAGTGTAGAACCTCTCCAGTCCGAGATGGCTTATATAATAATAGTAGTCCTTTAACGAATGATCGTCCAGTTCCTCGGCCGGCCTGAAAAAGTGGTTTTGCTTGAGTGACTTCTTACCGCAGCCGCAGATGGTGGGGCCTATCTGCGTACCGTTTGAATCGAGCAGGTAAATGCACTGAACAGAGTCGTTTTCGTTTGCCGTTTCCTGAAACTCCTGAAAGAAGTCTTTTATGGCAAGCTTGTTCAGCCTCCGTTCAACCTCTTCGATAATCTTCTGGTTTTCCTTATGCTTTTCTTTATTTTCATGAATGGATGTTTCTATGTTTCTTTTAATTTTATCAGCGCAGGTAAGTATCCGGTTGATGCAGTTTTCCACTGCTATTTCATCAAATGCGCCGGGTCTTGCAAAATAGAAACCCTGATAGAGGTCTATCCCCATTTCATAGCAGGTGAAGATGTCCTCTTCCTCCTCCAGACCTTCCGCAAGGGTGAGGGAGCCGATTGTTTTGGCGAGCTCTATGATCGATTTTATGATTGAGCGCTGGTAATAGCTCTTGCTGACATCGTTTACAAGGCAGCGGTCTATTTTTATTATGTCAGGTTTGGTGATCACCAGCCTGTTGAGGTTTGAGTGCAGCGCGCCGAAGTCATCCAAAGCGACAAAGAAACCGAGTTCACGGTATTTCTCTATCACTTCAATGAGTTTACTGTTATTCTCCACAGCGGACTCGACGATCTCCATTGCTATGTTGCAGTAGGAAACACCCTCCTGATCAGCGTACAGCTTGGTGAGCATCTGGAGTTCTCCGTCCTGATTAAGAACAGCAGTGTTGAGGTTTACGAACAGCACCATATCTTTAAAATTCTTTATCTTTCTGAAGTTCTTTATGGCAGTTCTGCGGCAGAGCCTGTCCAGTTCGATGGTTGCATCCGCTTCATCCGCCGCTTCGAAAAGAAGATTCGGGGCGATCATGGTGTCGTTTGCGGTGTCGTAGCCTCTGGTGAGAGCTTCAAGGCCGACTATCTTTTTTCTTTTGAGGCTCACTATGGGCTGAAAGGCTGTTATTATAGATTCTTTCGCCAGTATTGCTTTTATATCAAAGTTCAAATGACTCACCACTTTCACAGCGAACTGCTTTTATTAATATTCATATCCGCCTTTGCCTCTACAAAATCAATGCAGACAACCTCTTCCCTTCCGCTGCGCAGGTATCTGGATGACATGGTTCTGCACAGCCTGCCGGAGAGGATGGACATAAACGGATCAGTATAAAACTTTTTTATATCAAGGCGCATCAGAAAATAATAGTAATCTTTCAGAGAATGATCCACGTTTTCCGTGCTTGGCCAGTAAAGTCTGTGGAATCCGTTTTTGGAAACACAGTTTTTGCTGACTGCCTGAGCGGTCTGTACGCCTTCGCTGTCCAGAATGCATATTTTCTCGATTTCCAGATGCCTGTCTATGACTTCCTGCAGAAAGCATGTTTCAGTGGCGGAGCCGGAAGAGCGTATTTCATCCACGAGCCTGTCCAAAATCGCCTCAAAATGTTTATGCTGCTGCTGTTTTCTGGTTATTATGCCGTTGAGGTGCACCTTTATGCTTTTTGAGATTTTTTCAATCTCCTCGGTGCAGCTTTCTTTTATGCTGTTGTAATCGGTTATCGGCTGGCTGAAATAAAACCCCTGAAACAGGTCAACTCCGAGCTCATAGCACTTGACGACATCCTCTTCTGTCTCAAGTCCTTCTGCGAGGGTGAGGGAGCCTATTTTACGGGCAAGTTCTATTATTGAGCGTACAATTGACTGCTGGTAGTAGTCATTATTCATGTTTGCCACCAGCGAGCGGTCAATTTTTATAATGTTTGGCTTGGATTTTACAATGCGGTCAAGGTTGGAGTGGTATGCGCCGAAGTCATCAAGAGTGACGAAAAAACCGTAGTCCTTATGCTTTTTTACGAAGTGAACCAGGTTTTCGTTCTTCTCAACGCGTGATTCCACTATTTCGATTGCTATCATGCTGCAGTCTATGCCCGCCTCATCAGCAAATGATTTTGTCCATGACTTGCCGTTTATTTCGATCATGTCCAGGATTGATGCATCAAGGTTTACGAAGAGAATCAGGTCTTCATTCTGCGCAAATTCGCGGAAATTCTGCAATGCTTTTTTGCGGCATAGCCTGTCCAGCTCCACAAGGCAGTTGTTCTGCTTGGCGGATTCAAACATGACAGAAGGGGGGATTATGCTACCGCAGACAGGTTTAATGCCTCTGCTGAGCGCCTCTATACCCACAACCCGTTTTTCCTTAAGGCTGATAATAGGCTGAAAGTGTGTTATTACACTTTCTTTTTCAATAATTTCCCGAATGTTGAAACCGTTCACCGAACACCGTAAAATACTACATATAAATTAGTAGACAGAATATTGTATTTGTAAGTCATTTTGCAAGAAGTAATTTTTTGTTAGCCAGCGCAAGAAACGTATTGTTTTCAAAGCAGTGTGATAATGGCAATCTGAACAAGCCCGAACAGAAATCCGAGCACAAAACCCAGTCTGTTTATCCATTTAAACTGATCCTTCATGAAGTCAAAGAGAATGTCCTCCACCTCATACAGGTTCAGCTTGTTTATTTTATTCTCAACTATTCCTGGCAGATCCACCGCGCGAACCATGCCGGGCACGTTTTTTTCCAGAAGAATGTTTATCTCCTCCAGAAGCTTGGTTTTCACCGCCAGAAAAGACTTTTTCGGCATATCATCATAAAGGTTAACTGCCCTTATGCCTTTGAGTATTTTGTATATCGCATGGGGCAGGGTGTTTTTCAGCACGCCTGAGCCCGCAAGTTTTTTGATGAGGTTCTGCGCCGTATCCCCGTTTTTGAGGTCAATGCCTATCATCCGTGCGGCGGAGCCGATGGTAGCGCCGCGTTCAGTGAGCATGTTGCAGGCGGCTTTTGATATACTTTCCGCAAAGCCTTCCGAGGAGAGGTATTTCTGAATCCGTGTGATGTAATCGCTTCTTACTTCATATATGGTTTCAAAGCCTATTTTCCCTGCGTGGGCATAGAGCGGCTTTTTGAGAAAATCGTCTATTTTGCCTTTTATGCCGTTAGAAATTCTGCGTCTCAGGGCAGGATCGCCCTTTATTCCGCCGATGAGCTTGGGCAGGTGCTCCTGCACAAGGTCGTTTATAGTGTCCTCATTGAGGAACATATTCAGAAAGCCGAGCTTAAGCTGGTCTATTCCGCCTCCGCCGAACATGCCGTCTTTAAGGCTTGTGAGCCTTTCAGCAACCTTTTTGCGGGATTCCGCATCCTCAAACAGCTTATCAAGAATATCCAGCGCCCTGTCTGTGAGGAAATCGGCAATTTTGCCTGTGGATTCATTCAGCTTGTCAGGCAGAATATCAGCGAATGATTTTCCGGAGAGAACAAGGTTGTTTAGCCTGTTGGAGAGTTCATTTATGACCGCGGGCTGCCATTTGCCCTCGGTGAACACTTTTTTGAGGACAGGCTCAAGCCCTCCGTCAGGGAGAAGGCTGCTTATTTCAGTATCCGCCAGACGCTCAAGCATGGGGGCGGATATGGATGAAAGCGCATCGCTGAGGCTGTTCAGTGTTGCTTCATCAGCCAGAAGCTCAGTGAGTTTTTTTATCACTGTTTCTTCATGGAGGCCTATTTTTTCAAGGATGTCGCTTATACTTCCGTGGTCGGTCTTGAGAAACTTCTCAAGCTCTTTTTCTATTGTGGCGGAAATGGCGTTCTGAACATTCTCGGATTTGACAGCCTTGGCTATCTCCTCCTCGCCTATGAGCTTTTCGCCCACCATTATGCCGATTTTAGAGGCGAGCTTGGAGCGGTTTCGGGGTATCACACCTATCCAGCCGAAGGAATACCACCTCCGCCTGTGCGGGCGGAAGAGCATCTTGATTGCAAGCCAGTTGGTCACATAACCGACTAATCCGGTTATGAACGGCGTGACTATGAGATTAATTGTTTGCGGCTGCAACAGCTAGACCCTCCCTTAAACCGAAGTCGGAAACAGTGAGTGTTTCCGTTCCCGTCATGCACATAAGCTCCAGCGTGATGAGGGTTCCGGGGATAAGAAGATCCTCGCGTCCCTTTTCCATTCCGGGCAGAAGGAGCCTTTCCTCCACCGTGAGCGAACATAACTTAGTGAATATTTGTTCTATCCTCGATTTTTTCAAGGGGTAACCGTTTATTTTTCTCCAGTCATACTCTTTCATCTCAAGATCAATCGCGGCAAGGGTTGTTGGGGTTCCCGCACTGCCGATAAGGAGTTCCGGCTGAAAATCCATCTCTTTTCTTACATCGTTAAGAATTGTAAACAGTGGTATGCGGATTCTGTCCATGTGCTCTTCGATGCAGACATCGCGGAAGTTGTATGAGTCAGCCATTTTCACAACACCCAGGGGTATGCTCATTACCTTTGCGGGCACATTCGGCTCAATATATATAAACTCAGTGGAACCGCCGCCTATATCGAAAATCAGGGTTCTGCGTCCGCCTGTCTCTATGCCGGACTGCACACCCGCCAGCTCAAGGGCGGCCTCGGTTTCGCCGTCTATTACGTTTATATTCACGCCTATCTCGCGGGCAGGTATCAGCAGGTCGTCCCTGTTGGAACATTCACGCACTGCACTGGTTGCCACAGCCGCCAGCTTGCCCGCCTTATGCTCCTCTGCGGCTTTTGCAAACTTCTGGAGGGCAATGAGAGTTTTCAGGGCAGATTCCTCTGAGATTCTGCCTGTATTTTTAAGCCCGTTGCCGAGCCTTGTTATAATTCTGTCCGTGTGGATAATTTCGGTGAGGGTTCCGTGCTGAACCTCAGCTATAATGAGCCTTACGGCATTTGAGCCTATATCTATGGCGGCCACTCTCATTTCTGCCCCCGTTTTATCTGATGCAGATAGACCTGTCTGCGGTGTTCGTCGTATGTTTTTGTGAAAACGTGTGTCCTGTCCTGTCTGGCTACGAAAAAGAGATAATCGGTCTCGGCTGGGTATGCCGCCGCCTCAAGGGACTGCCTGTCCGGATTGGAGATAGGAGTGGGGGGAAGCCCGCGTATAACGTATGTGTTGTAAGGGTTTTCACCGTCTCTTATATCTTCCTTGCGGATGTTTCCGTCAAACTCGGCGTATTTCCCGTAAATTATTGTGGGATCAGCCTGAAGCCGCATCCGTTTTTTCAGCCTGTTATAGAAGACGGAGGCAACGGTTTTCGCCTCTTCATCTATGTAGGTCTCTTTCTGGACTATTGAAGCCAGTATCAAAGCCTGATAAAAGGTTAAGCCTTTTTCCTCCGCGCGTTCGGCGAAGTCATAGGGCAGATTGTTCAGGAAGTTGGCGTACATTGTGCGTATAATATAATCCGCCTTGGTATAAGGCGGAAAGAAGTATGTATCGGGGTAAAGGAAGCCTTCAATGGTGGGGGCGGGGATTCCCGTCAGTCTGAAAATGAACTCATCATCCAGAGCCGTTTTCAGGAAGTCCTCGGCATTTATTATATTTGCCTTTTCAAGGACTGACGCTATGTCGTGTATGTTGTAGCCTTCCGGGATGGTTATCTTAAGAGTGGACTGTGTTCCCTTAAAAATATTTTCCAGATAATCCCTGAGCAGCATGTTTTCGGCACGGTAGTAGCCGTATTTTATGCGCCTGTCGGCCTTTTTGACGTGGATCAGGTATTCCCGGAAATAGGGAGGGGTGTTCAGGTAGGTGAACACCCTGTCGTAAAACTGATTAAATGTGCCGTTTTTAGGCAGGTCAAGCTCAAGGGTGACTTCCGTTGTTTCCAGAAACTTTTCGCATTTCACGATCCATAAGCCCAGAACACCTGTCACCGCAAAAGCAATAACTGTCGTTATAATAACGGCGGCGATGATTTTTTTAACCATCGCCCTACGCCTTGCTCTCCTCTATCATGTCAACGAACCTTTTGAAAAGATAAGTTGCATCATGGGGTCCGGGACCGTTTTCAGGGTGGTACTGAACGGCGAATATCGGATATTTTTTATGTTTCAGCCCCTCAACTGTCTTATCGTTGAGGTTCATGTGAGTTACTTCAACCTGATCGCCCAGACTTTCAATATCGACGGCGAAGCAGTGGTTCTGAGCGGTTATCTCGACTTTCCCTGTCTCGTTATCCATAACAGGCTGATTGCCGCCGTGGTGGCCGAATTTCAGCTTGTATGTTTTTCCGCCGAGGGCAAGACCCAGAATCTGGTTGCCGAGGCATATGCCGAACATGGGGTATTTGCCTATAAGCTGTCTTGTGAGCTCTATTCCGTATGTGACTGCTTCTGGGTCTCCGGGGCCGTTGGAGAGGAAAACTCCGTCAGGTCTGAGAGCATCTATCTCATCTGCTGTGGCAGTGGCGGGAACAACCGTCACTTTGCAGCCGAGATCCGCCATATTGCGCAGGATGTTTCTTTTTATGCCGAAATCTATCGCGGCAATGTGGTATTTGGGGCTTTCAACATTTCCGTAGCCAGTGCCGAGCTGCCAGCTTGTCTGAGTCCACTCGTATGGTTTCTGACAGGTAACTTCCTTCACAAGGTCTCTGCCTACTATGGTCTGTATGCCTGCAGCCTGTTTTCTGAGCGCTTCGATGTCCTCCGTCTGAGTGGAGATAACGGCGTTCATTGAGCCTCTTTCCCTTATGTGGCGGACAAGCTTTCTGGTGTCTATGCCTTCTATGCCGATTACGCCGTATTTTTTAAGGAAATCACCCAGACTGCCGTTAGACCTGTAGTTTGAGTGCACTCTGCTGTGCTCTTTGACTATGAAAGCGGAGAGGTAAGGGCGGTCGGCCTCGAAATCCTCTTCGTTAACACCGTAGTTGCCTATCAGCGGGTAGGTCATTGCCACCATCTGTCCGTAGTAGGAGGGGTCAGTGAGTATTTCCTGATAACCTGTTATGGAGGTGTTGAAGACCACTTCACCTTCTGACGTTCCGTCTGCTCCGAAACTTTTTCCTTCAAACACAGTGCCGTCTTCCAGCACAAGAAAAGCTTTGCTCATTAATACCTCTTATTTATAACAAAAATCCGTACATCCTGTCGTATTTCCGTACACGCTCGCGCCGAACTTCGTTCGTCTCCGCTTCGCACGGCGCGCTCCCGTCCTTGGGAGCGTTGGGCGTGTGTATTGTACTGTGCTCGTATCTATCTCACCGTCATCTTCAAGGCACATGGATGTGCCGCCCGCCGTGCGCAGCGAAGCCTTGCTTAGCAAGGCGCGAGCGTGTATGCAAAAAACACAGGATGTAGTTTTTTGCATTGTAAGATCAAGGGTTCAGCTTGACCTGCAAAAGCCGTCCGTTTCTGTACACAGTGAGTATGAACGGTTTGTCCTGATTTTCCTCAATCATCCGGCTGAGCTGCTCAAGACTGTTAAGCTCCGTTCCGTTGAGGGCTACGACTATGTCGCCCGTTGTTATATATCTCGTACCTTCGCTTTTTGCCACGGTAAGATAACCATCTTTCTCGTTCACTGCAATACCGTATTTAGTATCCAGATATTTTAATCCGAAATCGGATGGCCTTTCTGTGAGTACAAGTCTTCCTTTAAAGGTTCCGTCTGCTCTTCTGATGCCTACTTCCACAGACGAACCGGGGGGGTAGCTCCGGAGAATGTGGTACATTACCTCTTCACTGTTAATGGGCACTCCGCCGAGTTCAATAATCTGATCTCCGGGTTTAAGCCCTATCTCTTCGGCATTGGAATTTTTTTCAACGGATTCGATCACAGGCATCATGTCCTCACCCTGAGCGGTATCCTTGACTGTGAAACCCACATGGCCGCGGCGCAGCTTGCCGCTTTTAATTATTTCGGGTAGAACTCTTTTTATGGTGTCCGCCGGGATGGAAAAGCCTATCCCCTGCGCCTGACGGTGGATTGCAGTGTTGATGCCTATCACCTCACCGTTTATGTTGATCAGCGGGCCGCCGGAGTTGCCGGGGTTTATGAGTGCGTCAGTCTGTATGAATACGCTGTAGTTGTTGCCGATGTTCATCATCCTCGCCGCGGCGCTGATTACGCCTGTTGTCACCGAACTGCTGAGACCGTAGGGGTTGCCTATGGCTATTATAGGTTCGCCAAGCATCACATCCGAGCTTGTGCCGAGGGTGGCCGCGGGAAATTTCTTTGTATTGTCTTTTATTTTCAGAACAGCAAGGTCAATGGACTCGTCCCCGCCGATAAACTCCGCCTCGTAGTTGGCATTGTCGCGGGTGATAACAAAAATAGTTGTGGCGTCTTTTACCACATGATAGTTGGTTACCACCGTTCCGTCATCGCTTATGAAAACACCGGAACCCAGACTCTGGGTTTTGTAGCTGCGTTTGCGCAGTCCGAAGAAATCGTCAAAAAAAGGATCATTAAAGAAGGGGCTGACATTTGTTTCCACGGTTTTTTCCGTGCGGATGTTCACCACGCTGTCTTCAATTTTGCGTATTGCAAGAACAGTGGGAGTGACCCTGCTGGACTCGGAGGCATCCGGCTGATGTTCGGGATGAACAGGAGCCACAGCCTCCGCCTTCGGCTGCTGATCATCAGCCTGCGCGGGCTTTTCGTGCTTTGCCGCTCCGCAGCTTACGCTGAGGATGATAATTATGAGGACTGCTGATAATTTTCTGAACATTTAACTCTCCGACGGGTAAAAATTCTATCAGAAAATGGACGCATAAAAAAGATGTTTTGTTCGCCAGTTTTATTTTTAAGAGGTTAGATCTATGCAGAGAACTTTAATGGAATCACTTTTTTCTTGTGGAATATTGCTTATAATTTTGTTTACCATGTTTTCTTGATTTTTCGTTTTATTGAAGAAAAATACAATATATATTCCGAATTCACAGCCATTCAGATATTTTTTATATAGTTGCTCATTTACCCCTTTATAAAGTTCACTGTTCGAGTCATTTTTGCATTCAATCTGCACTTCATAGTCCGTATTTGCTTTATACTTGATATTGATGTCAACTCTGTTATTTGCCTCATATTTCTCTTTTGTAATCAGAATATCTTTATTGTACAGATTCGATAAGTTACGCATTATTTCATCTCTGCACATATTTTCATCTTTTTTTGTCTTTGTCTTTTTAAGATGATTATAGAATGCATCCTTTTCGTTATTTCTGTTATTTTGAATTTTATCTTTCAGTTTTTTCAACCGGGCGTATACTTCTTCGAAGAAATCTTTTTTATTTATTATTGCTTTAGATAATATAAAATTTTTTGTACTTTCAATTGAATAAGGATTGTAACCGTTATTCGCTCTTGTTGATTCTATTTGATTAAGACGGCTTAAAATTCGGTATCTCCATATGTCGCCCTCATTATTATGTTGCGATAATAAATATTTTAAATCGTTATAAGGCAAATCATTTATAATGTGTTCTCTCAAAAATGATGCGCACTGGTCGTGGATTGATTGGACTCCGTTTCTATGTTTGATAAGATCCTCAGTATTAAAGACATTCAACATGAAATCAATAAGACGTACTTTCATTTCATTTGTAATTTTAAATGAAAAGTATTTTCCGTCCTTATCCATCAAACCGAAAACAGCTAATGCAGATCCCAATGTAAAGTTTTCTTTGTCGTTGTTATTTAATAATAACAGTGCTTCAATAATATTGGTATTCTCCTGATTAATTCCTGAATTTCGCTGGAGTGTTTCTAAATCATTTGTGGAAAGCTTAAAAGCATATATTTTTAAAAACTCAAATAAAAATGTATTAAAAAGATCTTTATTTTGGAACACTGAAATTGAGGCGAGCTTTCTGAGGCTGCTATATTTTGTATTCTTTAAGTAATTTGAAACTGTTTCATAGTTTTCTTTGAATAAGTGTTTACAAATTCTAATTAAAAAATTCTTAATAATATTTTCGGATTTCGATTTGAACTCTTTTTCATAATAGTTGTGAAATTTTAATGGAATAATGCCATGAATATTTTCATTTCTTAATGATTGGATGAAAACATAATCCAGTATTGTCTTATGGAGAGCAATAAGATCTTCCGGTTTATTTAGAGCACACGATACATAGTAAACGTCATCAACATTTCTGCTTTCTAATTGAGCGTCATTTATCAAAGATTCCAAGCTTAAGAGTTCCTTATTGACAGGTTGGAATATCGCTTGTTTCATAATTTGTCTGAGTCTTTGAACTGTGTTTTGTTCCAGATAGTTAATTTCTGATTTTTGACGAGTAATATAGAATAATCTGGATATAAAAAAAAGATCATCGAAGTCAGATAGAATATCATCATCCGATCTCGTACTGAAATATGTTTCATTATCTTCTTTGATTTTTATGGACTCTTTTTTACTCTTTTTTTCATGTTCTCGTTGTTCAATTTCCCACTTTTTAGGTTTCAGCATTTCATTCAGTGTTTCTTCTAGCTTATGTGATTTAATAACTTCTTTGATTTCCTCCGTTAATTTAGGTTTTCTCGATTTATTTTTTGGTAATCCTATTATGAGAATATGTAAAAGAGATTCATTTTTTTCTTTTGAGTTAGTGTTATTGAATTTACTCATGATTATTTCTGTTCGTCTTGTCGGAGGATATTTAGAGAAAAAACTCATCATGAAATAGCGCATATCCATGTTCGCATCATCGTCTGTATGCTTTGCGTATAGATCGTTTGAGAGCTTTTCCAGACGGTTTTGCTTTTCTGTTTCATTTTCTTCAGAGTTGATTCTGAAAGCTTCAAAATCAAAATGAAAGAAGTCATAACTACTGCTTAAATCATAAAAAATTGAGTATATTTCATCGGCAGTATTTTGTTCTCTGAATATTGTTTCATGGAGGTAATCATTGATGAATTTTTCCAGAAAAAATAAACGTCTTCTGATTTTTTTATTGTGGGGTTCTTTAAACTTTATAAGAAGATTTTTAATAAGGTTCAGTTTCTCTTCATAAGGAGTCGAGAATAAGAAGAGACAGTCAAAAGAGCTGTCAGGATGATATAGTGTGACATAATCAACAACTTCATGCGGAATGATTTCTTTAGGGTACAAATACCTAAGAATTTTGTTTTTTATCAAATCTCTTGAATCAGGAATCTCAGCATTTTTTATTTTATCCAGAACCTGCTTTAAAAAGCTGACATCAGCCTTAAGCAGTTGGATAAAGTCGGTTTTAGCTGAATAATCCTCATTATTATCATCAATATAGTTTTTAATAAAGTCAATTAACTTTGCACTAGGGCAGGTTGCAGTTGAAATTATTGTTGAAATGAAGAAACGATAGTGAGTTTTTATATTTAGAGACTCTTTAAATTCATTTATTAAAAAGTCATCCAGTTTGGTGTCATAGAATCCGATTAATTCCGGTTCATGAAGTGAGCTCATAAACCAAGGCTCTGTTTCCTGTGAATACTTTTTGACTTGTTTGATAATCTCTTTTTTTAATTCAATATCAAAAAGCGAGTTGTCTCCATAAATAATCTGATTGTAGGGATCAGCGTTAGTTAATTCTTCTTTTTGACTTATAGAACATAGCCATGCATAGGTTGCTCTCAATTCAGATGGTATTCTGTCATTAACTATAAACAGCGAACGGATTTTTCTGAGATTATTTTCACTTTCACTACTCAAAAAGACCTTATTTAGGAAGTAAGCAAATGCAAACTCCGCAATTGTTCTGTGGGTAAAGCAGTTATCGTTAAACAAAGCCGTATCAAGTGCTTTTTTTAAGTTCTCTTCGCTGTATTTATCGGTACTTATCTTGTTTATTACATCATCAGTAAACTTTGTGACTCTTGATAGTATATAATAAGAAGCTAAATAGCCGACATATTCTAAAATTTCATGCTCGCTAAGCTTTTTTATGTTTGAATATTTTCTTGTGCGGTTATTTTCTTTTGCTGACGATATGTACTTTTCAAAAAGCTGCATTTTTGTTTTAATTTGTTCAGGGGAGTTTTGGGACAGTTCATACAGCATTTTGAACATCTGTGGGTTTTCCAGAAAACCGTAATCTTTGTATTTTTTAATAAAATCATCTGTGTTTGCAATACCGTAGCATTGCGCCAGTTCATGTTTTTTGTCATCACTCAAAAGCTGAACGTAATAAATATTAACATCTGAGTCTAGGTAATCTTTTAATGCTTCTATATCATTATCACCGTACCAATCCATTTCTCTGCAAGCAATTACTATATTAGAAGAGATACCCCGCAGCTTGCTTGCTAGCTCCCTTGTTACAAAGTATTTATCTGCTTCTATACTTCTGTATTCATCCAGTCCGTCAAGCAATAAGACAGTAGTTTCCTGCTTGATTTCAATGCTATTTATTAAAAATTCTCTGACTGTCGTGTATTGTGAAGTTCTTTTATTTTCTTCTTGAAACTTTTTAAGAATAGATGTTTTTCCGCTTCCAGGTGAACCCAGAATTACTGAAAGCTTATTACTTACAATCTGATCTATATAAACAAGCTCACTTTTATCATCTTCTTGATTATTTTTTAGTAATTCAAGATTTATAAATGTCATAAAATCCACCCATCAAGGCAATTATTTTGTGAAGGTTTTTTAAACTTGTGATGATAATACCTTAAAAGCCAGACATACTTACCTCTCACTGATGTTTCTTCTTTATATTCAGTTATTTTATTATCAATTAACTTATAAAACAATGCGTTTTCTTCGTTAATAAAATCAATAAAGTAAATATCCTCACCATTTTTATTAAAGCATTTTATAAGATTAAAATTTTCATCAGGATCCTGTATGTTCAATACTTTTCTAATTTCATTTAAATGATTTTTATTTGTGCCAACGATAGGCCAGTTAATTTTTGTGTTCTCAATTTTTACCGCCCTCGCTAGTCCGTTGCTGATGTATGATTTGTTTTTTTGATCTGGTTCAAGCCTGCTCCCTACCGCAATACCTCCACGAATAAAATGCTCATTCTTGAGGATAAAATCGTACTGTTTTTCTCCGATTGATTTAAATACTCTGCTAATAGTGTTTCGATCGGAAATATCTATGTTTATTATTATCCCATCAGATATTACTTCCGCTTGGCATCCTTGTATATCCGTAAATGAAATTTTGAAGTTATCTAGTATGCTAGCAAGCTTAGTATAGTTTTCCGGCTTGTCAACGATACTGCTGAAACCTAAAATATCTATCCAGATAAACAGTTGCTGATTGTATTCTTTCGATGAACCTGATGGAGAAATATTAGATAGACCTGCCCGCATCATTTTGAAGTTCCTTGTAACTTTTTGATTAGTTTAACTCATTGAAATTAAATTATCAATTTGTTGTATGCCCGTTTTAGCGTAAATAATAATTTGTTTATACTTCCGCCGCTGTGTGATATAAATTTTCCTGTGATGATATGAATATAAAAAATTACTTTGAAGATGAAGACTTTCTGCCGTCAGTGCTGAGCGGCTACAGGCCGAGGAAGCAGCAGGCGGAGATAGCGGAGTTCATCCATAAATCTATGAGCGGTCATGTTCCGGCTGTGGTTGAGGCGCCCACAGGCTCCGGCAAGACTCTGTCATACCTTATTCCCGCCCTTGAGCTTGAGCGGAAGGTGATAATATCCACCAAGACAAAACAGCTCATGCTCCAGATCCTGAACAAGGATATTCCCATAGCATCAAAGCTTTTCGGACATTCCCCAACGGTGTATTACCTCAAAGGGCGCAGGAACTACTTCTGCCATGAGCGTTTTTTCCGTCTGGTTTATCCGAACTCAAGCTTTTACCCCGATGCGGTGAAGTGGTTTGAGGGGATAGCCGAAAACTACGTGATAGAGATCCCTTTCGGCATGTTCGGCGGGGAGGTCATAGAGAAAATGACCGCAGACAGCTACCAATGCTCCGGCAGCGGCTGTCAGTTTTTTGCCCACTGCTCATTCTACAGGGCGAAGGAGGCGGCGAACGCGTCTGACGTAATAGTCACCAACCATCACCTCATAGCAAGCGATATAGCAATGAAGAGCAAAAGCGAGTTCGGCGCGGTGTTCGACTTCGCAGAGCATGTGATATTCGATGAGGCGCACGCCCTGCCGGATATTTACCCCCAGTTCGCAGGGAGCGACATCAACCTGCGGAGCTTCATGTCGCTGATACGTGAGAACAAGGCGCATTTCTCTCCGAAGGATGTGGAAACAGCCACCGGAGCCTACAACACCCTCCTTGCCGGAGTAAGGGAAAGCCGCATGCTCCTTGAGCAGATGAAAGGGGATGTGGACAGATACATAGAAACAGTTTTCAGAATAATAGAGGATAAGACAGAGAAAGAGATAAAAGACCCTTTCACCAAGCTGAAAGCCGCCCTTGTTCCCATACGCGGGAATGAGGAGGGAGTGAGGCTCTGCGAAGCGGGAGCGGGCTCTTTCACAGTGAAGTTTATTCCGCTTACCGCAGGCGATAATTTCAGGGAAGGACTGAAAGGAACCTGCATTTCCCCTCTGTTCATAAGCGCAACACTCACCGCGGGGGACAGCTTCGGCTATTTCCTTTCGGAGCTTGGCTATGACGCAAGCGAGGTCAACTCACTTAAAACAGGTGCGGTTTTCGATTACGAGACCAGAGGACGGATTTACGTTCCCAAAGGCTTATGGAACGATAAAAACGCTGACGGAATATACACCTCACTCGCCTCCCGCCTTGAGGGCTCAATGCTTGTTATATGCAACAGCACGAGAAGGATGGAGGAGCTTGCAGCCCTCTTTGAAAACACTATGCCCCACAAGAAGATTTTTATGCAGGGGAATGTGGATATAAGCGACCGCGAGCTGGAGACAGGGGGCATATTCATAGGCTGCAACATATTCCGCGAAGGGGTGGATTTTGCTCACACAGGGCTGAAATGCGTTGTGCTGGACAAGCTCCCTTTTGAATATCCGGATGATGCTTTTCTTAAACAGAAATCCGAGAAGGTTAAAAATAACGGCGGCAATCCTTTCATGGATTTTTTCCTTCCCCGTGCCGTGATTTACTTTAAGCAGGCGGTGGGAAGACTCTTCCGCCATGAGGATGATATGGGGCTCTGGGTGGTGCTGGATGACCGCCTGTTAACTAAAAATTATGGAAAGTCCTTTATGGATGTGCTAAAAAATGTACACAGGGTACGCACGCTGAGTGAGGCCCTGAGCTTTCTGGAGGTTTGCGATGGAAAGGATCAGGCTGGATTATAACTATACGTCATCCGTTTTTATTAAAGGCGGCATGGGCGAGGCTGACTTCGAGCAGTACAAGGAGAAAGCCAGATTAGGCCTTTCCAGACTGATAGACCTTGTTAACTCCGGTGCGGTGGGCTTCCCGAACCTAAAAGGGCAGAACACAGTCGCCATGAAAAGCTTCGCCAAGGAGATAAAAGGCTCCGTGAACGACTTCATAGTGGCGGGCATAGGCGGTTCATCCCTCGGGCTTGAAACCCTGTGCGATGCTCTGTTGCCTTTCGGCTACAACTCGCTTTCTTACGGGGAAAGGGGGAGCAAGCCCAGAATATGGGTGGCGGACAATGTCGACCCTTCCAAAGTCGCCTCCATAATGAACACCTGCGAACCTGACGACACTTTCCTGTGCGTTATCTCTAAATCAGGCAGCACGGTGGAAACAGCCGCAAACTTCAACATCATCTACGAATGGCTCAAAAGCAATGTAAAAGATATATCAAAGAAAGTGGTGGTTATAACAGATCCCGAAAAGGGGATCATGCGCTCCATCGCCTCCGAAAAGAAATTCCGCGCGTTTGATGTTCCCTCTAATGTGGGCGGAAGATACTCCGTGCTCAGCCCCGTGGGGCTTCTTCCCGCTGCTGTTCTGGGCATGGATATTGACAGGCTCATAAAGGGCGGAGCCTCGGTCACGGCAGATAATTACGAGATGATCCTCGTTCTCGCCTCTATTTACATGTATTACATGGACAAAGGGCGCAACATGAACGTCATGATGCCCTACAGTTCAAGGCTTAAATCGTTTTCGGCGTGGTTCTGCCAGCTCTGGGGCGAAAGTCTCGGCAAAAGGTACGACCGCAGCGGAAAAGAGGTCTTCTTCGGCTCCACCCCTGTTCCGTCAGTGGGCGTTGTTGATCAGCATTCCCTTGTGCAGCTTTTCAAGGAAGGTCCCTCGGACAAGCTTGTGACTTTTATAGAAGTCCTGAACCACGAAAGTGACAAAACTCTGAAATCATCTTTCCCCGCTTATGACTATCTGAGCGGGCACACAATGGGCGAACTCTGCAATGTTGAGCTTAAAGCCACTGAGGCAGCCCTGAAAAACACAGGCAAGCCCTCACTGAAACTTACTGTGGATGTGCTGGACGAATATACCCTTGGTCAGCTTTTCATGCTTTATCAGTACGTTGTGCCGGTAATCGGTCTCGCTTACGATATAGACCCCTTCGACCAGCCCGGTGTTGAAGAGGGCAAGCAGTACGCCTACGGGCTCCTCGGCCGTGAAGGCTTTGAGGCAAAGAAAAAGACATTTACGGAAATTTACCGCAAACAGAATGATTTTATCCTTTGACAGATACATGGAAGAAAGCGCCGGAAGCATGGCGGGCAGGAAAGTTCTTGCCGCTTTCTCCGGCGGAAAGGATTCATGTGCTCTTCTCCACTGGCTTAATATTAATTCGCAAAGGCTGAAAATTGCCTTCGGAGCCTGTCATGTCAATCACATGATACGCGGTGAAAATGCGGACAGGGATGAGGCTTTCTGCCGTGCGTTCTGCGAAAAGCGCGGTATAGACTTTTATGCGGAGAAAAGAAATGTTCCCGAACTGGCTTCAAAACAGGGGCAGGGGCTGGAACATGCAGCCAGAAAGCTCCGTTATGAGGCTCTGGAAGCCGCTGCTGAAAGGGGAGGGTTTGAGCTGATCCTCACCGCCCACACCAGAGACGACATGGCGGAAACTTTCTTCATAAGGGTTTTTCAGGGCGCGTCCCCTTACTCTCTCGGCGGTATAAGGCTGACGAGGGGAAACATCTTCCGCCCAATGCTGAAAATATCCACGGAAGATGTTCTGGAATATATAGAAAAGAATGGCATACAGACCACTTTCGATGAAACGAATCTGGACTCCTCATACCTGCGTAACTGGGTGAGGGGAGAGGTGGTTTCAGAGATAAAACGATATAATCCCGCCTTTCTGGACAAGGTTATACAGCTTATGGAGCAGTCTGCCCTGCTTGATGCGGAGACTGAGAAGCGCTGCTGCGGGCTATACAGCCACAGCGGCGGGGTGTTTATTGCCGAGACAGACAGGCTTTTTACCCTGAGCCCGCTTGAACAGGCGTGGGTTGTGCGGCGGATGCTTTCCGGGTGCTTCCGCGCGGAGAAAAGGCATGTTGATACTGTTCTTGCACTGGCTGCGGAGAGTGAATCTGTCCGGATCGATCTGCCGGACGGATATAACGCGGAATGCTCATACGGCAGACTGAGGGTATTTCACTCGGAACTTATAAAGCCCGTAAGCGCAGTAAAGCAGGCGGGAGAAAGGGAACTGACAGCAGGCGGCAGGGTGCTGGAGTTTTCCGGAGCGCTCATTGATGCGGAAATAACAGTAAGAACCCGCAGGAACGGCGACCGCATAGGCGGCAGAAAGCTTAAAGATATTTTTATAAACAGTAAAACTGAACTTTTTGACAGAGACAGGGCTCTTATTGCGGAGAAAGACGGTAAAATTATCTGGGCTGAAAGAGTTTTTCAGAATCCGGATATATCTCTCCGCAAGGCTGAGGATGATTAGGCAATTACTATTAACGGATTATTTTTGTTTGACTTTATCCTTTCCGTTGACTAAAAAAGTATTTTTTCCTGAAAAGTTCCAGTGTCCATAGAACCTGTTTTTATGTATATTTATGGACAGTTGCGGAGGGTTCGTGAACAAGCACACACTTGCGGGTTACATATCGGAAGATAGCATCAGCGGAAAAGTCGCTGAGCTGGCAGAGAAAATAAATAACGACTTTGCGGGCAAGGAGCTTCTTGTCGTGGGCGTTCTTAAGGGTTCTTTCATTTTTATGGCGGATCTGGTGAGAAGGCTTGATAAACCTATGGTTGAAACTGCGTTCATAACGGTTTCCAGCTACAAAGGCGCCAGCACAAAGTCAAGCGGCTCGGTGCAGCTTGTCTGTGATATTGATAAACCACTGAAAGACAAATGTGTTCTTCTTGTGGAAGATATTGTGGACACGGGCTATACTATCAATTATCTTACCAAGATGCTTAAGGTGCGCGACCCCGAATATGTCGGTGTGTGTGCTCTTCTGGATAAGCCTTCAAGGCGTATAATGGACTTCACTCCTGACTACGTGGGCTTTTCCATACCGGACAAATTTGTTGTGGGTTACGGGCTTGACTATGACGGTAAATACCGGAACCTTGCGGATATAAGAGTGGTTGAGTTTCAGTAAAAGCTTGACAATATTGTGTTATATATCGCTTTTGCTCAGCTGCGGTACGCGGTTGAAAGTTCAGTTAAAATATAATTCGGAGGAGAAATGAACAACAACCTCTATAAAAATATGGCTCTCTGGCTTGTTATAGCATTCATCATGGTGTTCCTGTTTAACATTATTTCAGGAACTCAGGGAGTCATCAAGAACATATCATACTCGGACTTTCTTCAGTCCGTTCAGAGCGGCGAGGTTGATTCCGTTACCATTAAACAGGAAAAGCTCAACGGACAGTACAAGGACGGAACCCAGTTTGAAAGCTATGCTCCGAATGATCCCGAACTTGTGAAACTGCTTGTTGACCATAA
The DNA here is from genome assembly GCA_023395255.1 of Deferribacteres bacterium. GTDB lineage: Bacteria > Chrysiogenota > Deferribacteres > Deferribacterales > Geovibrionaceae > Geovibrio > Geovibrio ferrireducens. The sequence goes on along the minus strand of JAEWZN010000016.1, from coordinate 48,894 downwards.
GGTTAAAATAACCGCACGTCCGCCTGACAAGAGCCCGTGGTATATGCAGGTTCTTATCTCATGGCTGCCTATGATACTGCTTATCGGTGTCTGGATTTTCTTCATGCGCCAGATGCAGGGAGGCGGAGGCGGAGGCAAGGCTTTCAGCTTCGGCAAAAGCAAGGCGAAGCTCCTCACGCAGGATCAGCAGAAGGTCACTTTCAAGGATGTTGCGGGTATCGAAGAGGCGAAGGAAGAGCTTGAGGAAATAATAGAGTTCCTTAAAGATCCCCATAAATTCCAGAAGCTCGGCGGTAAAATCCCCAAAGGTGTGCTTCTTGTGGGCCCTCCGGGAACAGGTAAAACCCTGCTGGCAAAAGCTGTTGCCGGAGAAGCAGGCGTAAACTTTTTCAGCATAAGCGGCTCGGACTTCGTGGAGATGTTCGTGGGCGTGGGTGCTTCCCGTGTGCGCGACCTTTTTGATCAGGGTAAAAAGCATGCCCCCTGCATCATTTTCGTGGATGAGATAGATGCTGTAGGCCGTCACAGAGGCGCAGGTCTCGGCGGCGGGCACGATGAAAGGGAGCAGACCCTCAACCAGCTTCTCGTTGAGATGGACGGGTTTGAATCCAATGAAGGAGTTATCCTTATTGCTGCCACAAACAGGCCGGACGTTCTCGACCCCGCTCTGCTCAGACCGGGCAGGTTTGACAGACAGGTGGTTGTCCCCAGACCGGATATGCAGGGCAGACTCCAGATACTTAAAGTGCACACAACCAAAATACCCCTTGATCCCGAAGTGGATCTTGAAACCATAGCAAAAGGAACCCCCGGTTTTGCCGGTGCGGAACTGGCAAACCTTGTTAACGAGGCCGCTCTCCTTGCAGCCAGACGCAACAAGGAAAAAGTAGACATGAAGGACATAGAGGACTCCAAAGATAAAGTAACCATGGGCAAGGAAAGACGCAGCATGGTTATCAAAGACGCGGAGAAGGAAAACACAGCATACCACGAGGCAGGCCACGCAATAGTCGCCAAACTTGTTCCCGGTGCTGACCCTGTTCATAAGGTAAGCATTATCCCCAGAGGAATGGCGCTCGGCGTTACCCAGCAGCTTCCTGAGGATGACAGACACATGTACACCAAGGAGTTTATGGAAGGCATGCTTGCTGTTCTCATGGCGGGAAGATGCGCGGAAGAGGTTATATACGGCAGACTGAGCACAGGCGCCGGAAACGACATCGAACGCGCCACCGACATAGCCCGCAAGATGGTCTGCTCATGGGGTATGAGCGAGAAGATGGGCCCCCTCGCCTTCGGTAAGAAGGATGATCAGGTGTTCCTCGGACGCGATTTCGGACATACGAAAGACTACAGCGAATCAACGGCTGTTATGATCGATGAGGAAGTTAAGCGCTTCGTGCTCACCGGTTATAACAACGCTAAGGATATACTTAAAAATAACATGGGACTGCTGCACGCCGTCACCAGACTTCTCCTTGAAAAAGAAACCATCGACGGACATGAAATAGATGAGCTGACAGCAAAAATCGAATCAGGGGAGATAGACCCCGCCATGCTTCTGCCCATCGAAAGAAAAAGCGAAGTTAAAGCTGAATCCGCCGAGGTTAAGGAAGGGGAAGAAGCGCAAGTTGAGACTGTTTGAGGTAACGCCCGAAAAAGAGCGGATAATCTATGAACTGAAAAAAGTAGGTGTTGACCCCTACGCCCTGAGAATGGCAGACAAAGCTGCAGCCCGCGCTGTTAAAATATGCGGGCTTAAGCCTGCTCAGGGTAATATTATAAAGCAGGAAGCTCTTGCATGCGGTATAGATGCCGCCGTGTGCAGAGGCACGGTAAACTGTACGGTGGAGAGAACGGATGTTCTTATCATCGGCACTGAAAGAGGGCTGAAAGCACTGGCCGGAAGGCTTGCCGTTCAGCCCTTTAATCTGTCTGAGATCGCAGCCGATCTCAAATCTTTTCTCGTAAAATCAAAAAAACGTTCATTCTTTTCATGCGGAAGGGAATTTTCACTGGAAAAACCTTTGGTTATGGGTATTTTTAATGTGACCCCGGATTCCTTCAGCGACGGAGGCAGCCTCACTGACGAAGAGGGAATCAGGGCAAAGCTTGCTTTGTTCGCCTCTCAGGGTGCTGATATAACCGACATCGGCGGTGAGTCCACCAGACCCGGTTCGGACTCTGTTTCACTTGATGAGGAGCTGAAAAGAGTACTCCCCGCTGTTAAGCTTGCTAAGGAAATGAATCTTTTTGTGTCTGTAGACACTTATAAAAGCAAAACAGCGCTAAAGGCTCTTGAAAACGGAGCCGATATGATAAATGATGTCAGCGGTCTTACCTTTGATGCGGACATGGCAAAAGTATGCGCGGATTTCGGCGCGGCGCTGTGTGTGATGCATATAAAGGGCGAGCCGAAAAGTATGCAGGATGCGCCCTCATACGCCAACCTGCTTGAAGAGGTTAAAAACTTCCTTTACGATTCGGCGGATACTGCTGTGAAAGCGGGCGTAAGGGAGGATTCCATAATTTTTGATCCGGGGTTCGGATTCGGAAAGACTTTAACGGATAATCACGTTATCCTTAAATATCTGGAGGAATTCACCTCAATGGGTTTTCCGCTCCTTGTGGGAGTATCCAGAAAATCCATGATCGGCGGTATAACCGGAAAACCGCCGCAGGAGAGGCTTATCGGAACAAAATCCCTTGAGGCGGTCGCCGTTTTCAAGGGGGCTGACATTATCCGTTCCCACGATGTGGCGGAAACCGCCGAGATGATTAAGGTGGTTGATTTCTTAAGAAAGGCAGGGTGTGATGCCTGAGTTTTTAAAGTTTGTAACACTTATTGATATTCTTGATATAACCATAATCGCCGTTGTGGCGTACAGGGTTCTTCTGCTCATAAAGGGCACAAGAGCCATACAGATGATTCTGGGCGTTCTTCTTCTTATTGTTATTTCCTTTGCTTCCAAATACATGGGGCTCAAAACCACAAGCTGGGTACTGAGCAATTTCACAGGCTATCTTTTCATAACCCTTGTGGTTCTCTTTCAGCCTGAAATAAGGCGCGCGCTGGCGGTATTCGGTGAAACAAAGATGCTGGGCTCCGGCGGGAAATCAACAGGCAAGGTTCTGGATGAAATAGTCAAGGCTGCAAGCATACTTGCCAACAGGCAGATAGGTGCTCTCATCGTTATAGAGGGCAACACAGACCTTGAGCATTACCTCGAAACGGGGGAAACACTGAGAAGCCTTGTCACTAAAGATATTCTTATAAGCATATTCATCCCTTACTCGCCCCTTCATGACGGAGCGGTGATAATAAAGGACGGTGAAATCCTCAAGGCGGGGTGCATACTCCCCCTGAGCAAGAAGGTTGACATAGGTAAAAACTACGGAACCCGCCACAGGGCAGCCATAGGCATTACCGAGGAAACGGACGCGGTGAGCGTGACCGTCAGCGAGGAGAAAGGCTCCATTACCGTGGCTCACAAGGGTGTGCTGAGCGAGGAGCTTGACGCTGAGATGCTGAGGGTCAGGCTGAAAGAACTCTTTGAAGCGGACAGAAGAGGGACTAAGAAAAAATGAAAAACCTTCATTTGAAAATACTTTCAATCGTTATCGCTGTTTCTCTCTGGTTCGGCCTGGTTACAGGAGAGTATCAGGAGTTCAGCGTTTACGCTCCGGTGAGGTTTAAAAACATGCAGGGCGAGCTTGTGGCCGTTTCTGCCGATACCCATGTGAATGTCACAGCCAAAACTCCCAGAGGGCTTATGCGCGCTCTGGATTACAATGCCGTAACAATTGAGGTGGATGTTTCCGCTCTGGGCTACGGTGATACATACCACAGGCTTGTACCCTCTGAAATCAAACTCCCCTCCGGTGTGGAGCTTGTGCGGGTTGAGCCGGAAGGGATAAATATCACAGTGGACAAGCTGGTTAAAAAATCAACCAAGGTTGTCCCCACCTTCATCGGTGAGCCGCATCCGGGTTTTAAGGTTGGCAGTGTAACTGTATACCCTGAGTATGTTGAGATTCAGGGAGCAACAAAAAAGCTTGCCGGAATCAACTCCATCGAGACAAAACCGGTGAACCTTTCCTCCAAGAAGGAAGGGCTTACATACAGCATAGGGATAAAAGAGACTGACGGAGTGCTCACCTCAGCGCCTGAACAGGTTGAAGTGTATGTGAGCTTTAAGGAAAACATCGTTGAGGACACTGTTGACAATGTGTCAGTAATTGCTGTCAACCTTGACAGCGGCCTGTCCGCAGTGATCAATGATATTGTCTCAGTGAGGGTGAAAGGGCGTAAAGACCTGCTTACTCCCGAAAATATTGAGAAAAAGATTAAATTCTACGTGGATCTTGAAAATACAGACAAGCCCGGCAGATACACAATGAAAGTATATTCAAGCAAAGCCGAGGGGTATCAGGTACTCAGAATTACCCCTGATAAGGTTAGGATTAAGCTCGAACGGAAAGGTGAATAAGGGTGAGAAAATATTTCGGAACCGACGGGGTCAGGGGAAAGGCAAACGTATTCCCCATGACGGCTTCATTCGCGCTTCGTCTTGGTCAGGCGGCGGCGCAGCAGTTTAAAAACGGCAAAAAAGCCCACAGGATTGTTGTGGGAAAAGATACTCGTATTTCAGGCTACATGTTCGAGAATGCGCTCGTGGCGGGAATATGCTCCATGGGTGTGGACGCTGTGCAGATAGGCGTTATCCCCACGCCCGCCATAGCGTTCATCACACGCAGTCTCAGGGCTGATGCCGGTGTGGTTATATCCGCCTCTCATAATCCATACTACGACAATGGAATTAAATTTTTCTCCTCAGAGGGGCTTAAACTGCCCGATGAGGTTGAGCTTGCCATAGAGCAGAAGACCGACAGTATGGTTCACGGAGGCGAGGTTTCGATCTCCGCCGAGAACATAGGCAAGGCATACAGGATAGACACTGCGGTCGGGCGGTATGTTGAGTTTGTGAAAAGCAGTCTGGATAAGGATCTTGATCTCATGGGGATGAAGATAGTTATGGACTGTGCCAACGGTTCCGCCTACAGGGTTGCTCCCATGGCTATGATGGAACTGGGCGCTAATGTCACCACAATAGGTGTTGAGCCGAACGGAACAAACATCAACGACGGAGTGGGCTCCGTTCATCCCGAAAAAAGCGCGGAACTGGTCAAAAAACAGGGCGCCGATGTGGGCATATCCTTTGACGGCGATGCTGACAGGGTTATTTTCACAGATGAGAACGGTGAGGTGGTTGACGGCGACATCATCATGGGTATATGCGCCCGTCAGATGAAGCTGGAAGGCAGGCTTAACAAAAATACCCTTGTGGCGACTGTTATGAGCAACTATGGCTTCGAGAAATCGATGAACGGTATAGGCATAAACCTTGAGCGCTGCGCCGTGGGCGACAGATACGTGCTGGCAAAAATGCTTGAGGGCGGCTACAACATAGGCGGCGAGCAGAGCGGACATATGATCTTCTCCGACTACAACACCACAGGGGACGGAATGGTAAGCGCCATTCAGCTTCTGAAGGTTATGCGCAGAACCGGGAAGCGGCTCAGCGAATTAAAGCAGTTTATCGAACTCTTTCCACAGGTGCTGATCAATGAAAAGGTGGAAAAGAAGGTTCCGCTGGAAGAGCTTACAGCGTCTGCCGCTCTTATCAGAAAAGCAGAGGAAAAGCTGAAAGGCAGGGGTAGGGTGCTTGTGCGCTACTCCGGCACGGAGAACAAGATCAGGGTCATGACAGAAGGTGATGACCATGACGAAATAACGGAAATAGCGCAGGACATAACCAAAAGCATAACGGATGAAATAGGCAGGAAGTAATGGTAAAACTCGGCGTAAATATAGATCACGTAGCCACGGTAAGACAGGCAAGAAGAGGGCATGAGCCAGACCCCGTTCAGGCGGCTGTTCTGGCGGAACTGGGCGGCGCAGACGGTATAACCGTCCACCTCAGGGAAGACAGAAGGCACATAAATGAGCGCGATGTCATGCTTCTGCGTGAAACCATAAATATTCCCCTGAACCTTGAAATGGCATGCAGTGAGGAGATAATACAGGTTGCCCTCGCAGTTCTGCCCGAAACCTGCACCCTTGTGCCGGAAAAGCGTGAGGAACTCACCACCGAGGGCGGGCTTGATGTTATAGGCAATTATGACACTGTGAAATACACTGTTGAGAAGCTTATGAACGCAGGAATTGCAGTGAGCATATTCATAGACCCTGATAACAGGCAGATAGCAAAAGCCTATGAAACAGGGGCAAAATACATCGAACTTCACACGGGAAGCTATGCCGAGGCGCAGGGGATGCAGAAAAGGGGCGAGCTCACCAAGCTTGCCACCGCGGCTGATTTTGCCCTTGAAACAGGCTTTATTGTTAACGCCGGTCATGGGCTTAACTATAAAAATGTCGGTGAAGTGGTTACCCTCAGAGGGATGCATGAGGTGAACATCGGGCATTCCATCATAGCCAGAAGCATTTTCACCGGACTGACTCAGGCGGTGAAGGACATGCGGGAAGCAATAGACAGGGCCGCGCTCCATGCTGGGCTGTGACATTGTTGAGCTTTACAGGATAAAAGCGGCTTACGCCCGCTTCGGTCAGAGGTTTCTGGACAAGATACTCTCGGAGCGCGAACAGGCTGTTTTTCATAAAAGAAACAAAAACGGGCTCAACTTCCTTGCGGGGAGGTTCGCAGCCAAAGAATCCATATCAAAGTCTCTCAAAACCGGAATGCGCGGAATAGGCTTTTCGGATATTGAGGTTTTACCCGTTCGCGGCGGCGCTCCTGAGGTTTATGTCAGGGGCATTAAGCGCCCGGACATTGAGGTCTCCATATCGCACGGCAAGGATTATGCCATTGCTGTCAGTGTGATGCGGCAGAGCTGATTCATCCCGCTGTTAAAATCGTTTATAAGCTAAAGAAGAAAAGTTATTGTGCGGCATTGTTTTTGCTTGTTGAAAATCTCTGCCGTTCATACTATTATGTAATGTTTTGAATGCAGATAAGATTTAAATCTGCCTGAGGTCAGGTTTTTTATGAGTGTTGTTGTTATTCCGGCGCGCTACGAGTCAAGCCGTCTGCCGGGCAAGCCGCTTGCGAAGATAGGCGGTGTGCCTATGGTTTTGCGCACTGCGGAAAGGTGTATGAAGTCCTCTGCGGACAGAGTCATTGTGGTGACTGATGATATACGCGTTCTTGATGCCTGCGCAGCGGCGGACGGGCTGGAATGCTCAATGTCCGATCCCGCTATACCTTCCGGTACGGACAGGGTCGCCAAGGTTGCAAAGTTTATAGAAGACGATATAGTTATAAACGTTCAGGGGGATGAGCCGTTCATCGACCCGGAACTTATAGATGCGCTCATAGCCGAGCTCAGGGATGATGCCGGGCTTAATATGGTAACGGCATGCACCCCGTTTGAGGACGGCGAGGACACGGGCAACCCCAACGCGGTTAAAGTCGTGTTCGGTGCTGACGGAAACGCCCTTTACTTCTCCCGCCTCCCCATCCCCTATGACAGGGACGGCAGCGGAGTGCAGAGATACAGACACATAGGGATCTACGGATTCAGAAAGGATTTTTTACTGAAATTCTCCTCCATGGAGCCGGGAAGGCTCGAAAATACAGAAAAGCTCGAACAGCTCAGGGCTATGGAAGCCGGAGAGAAAATCCGTGTTGTAGTAACAGGATATAAACCCGTCTCCGTTGACACGGCAGAGGATTTAATAAAAGCAGAAGAATATTTAAAAAGGTTGGGAAATGGCTAAGTATATTTTTGTAACGGGCGGGGTTCTGTCTTCGCTGGGAAAAGGAATAACTGCGGCGTCTCTTGGCGCTCTTCTTGAGTCCAGAGGCTACAGGGTAACGGTGAAAAAACTCGATCCTTATCTTAACGTTGACCCTGGGACAATGAGCCCGATTCAGCACGGAGAGGTTTTTGTCACCGAAGACGGGGCGGAAGCCGACCTTGATCTTGGTCACTATGAGCGCTTTCTCTCCTCAAACACCACAAAGGAGAGCAACTACACCACCGGAAAAATCTACAAATCAGTAATAGACAAGGAAAGAAGGGGCGATTATCTGGGCGCTACTGTTCAGGTTATTCCCCACATAACTGACGAAATAAAAGCAAACATCCGCGCCGGAAGCGAGAACTTCGACATAGTTCTGGTGGAGATAGGCGGCACAGTGGGCGATATTGAGTCGCTTCCCTTCCTTGAGGCAATCAGGCAGTTCCGTTATGAGGACGGGGAAAGCAACGTTATGTACATCCACGTTACCCTTGTGCCCTACATGAAAAAAGCGGGCGAACTGAAAACAAAGCCCACCCAGCACTCAGTTAAGACACTGCGCGAGATAGGTATTCAGGCGGATGTCCTCGTCTGCCGCTCCGAGTACCCGCTGAATGACAACTACAGGGAGAAAATAGCCCTGTTCTGCAATGTTTCAAAAGAATGCGTAATCAATGCCATTGATGCCGCGTCAATATATGAAATCCCTCACAAAATGAGCAAAGAGGGGATAGACAGAGTTGTCCTTAAGAAACTCTGCCTTGAAGAGAGAGAGTCAGACCTTTCCGTATGGGAAGATATAGTTTACAGAATCAAACAGCCTGAGGACACGGTGGATATAGCCGTGGTGGGCAAATACATTTCACTGAAAGACGCTTACATAAGCATTTCCGAGGCTCTTCTGCACGGCAGCATAGCCAACAAGCTTAAGGTAAATATCAAGTGGATCGATGCGGAAGACCTTGAGGAGAACACTCCTGATAAATTCCTTGACGATGTGGACGGTGTGCTTATTCCCGGCGGCTTCGGCGACAGAGGCGTGGAAGGGAAGATAAACGCAGTCAATTTCGCACGTATCAAGGATATTCCCCTGTTCGGAATATGCCTCGGTCTCCAGTGCATGGTGGTGGAATATGCCCGTAACGTGCTCAAGCTTGAGAACGCCCACAGCATAGAGTTTGCGGAGGAAACCCCGCACCCTGTCATCCATTACATGCTGGAGCAGAAAAACATTCAGAATATGGGCGGAACCATGAGACTCGGCGCTTATGCATGCAGGCTTGAAGAAGGCAGCACAGCACATGCCGCTTACGGCGAACAGCTTATCAGCGAGAGACACAGACACAGACTTGAAGTTAACAATGAATACAGAGAAGCGCTTAAGAAAGGCGGTCTGCATATAACGGGCGTTAACCCTGAAAAGGATCTGGTTGAAATACTTGAGCTCAAAACACACAGATGGTTCCTCGGCTGCCAGTTCCATCCGGAGTTCAAGTCCAAACCCACGAAGCCGCACCCTCTGTTTTCAAGCTTTATAGCAGCTGCCTACAAGTTTAAGAAGGAGCGTGAGGAGCTTGAAGGCAAGGGGGAATAGATTGGATATTCTTGAAGCGGGCAGAAAAACCCTTGATATTGAGATAGATGCCCTGCACAGAGTTAAAGATTCACTTGGTGACGGATTTGTTTCCGCTGTTGAGCTTATCTTTTCCTGCAAGGGGCGCGTTGTCGTCACCGGAATGGGCAAATCCGGTCATATTGGCAAAAAAATTGCCGCCACATTTGCCAGTACAGGCACTCCGGCTCTTTTTCTTCATCCTGCGGAAGGGGTTCACGGAGACTTGGGGATGCTTGTTAAAGGGGATGTGGTTATAGCCCTCTCCAACAGCGGCGAGACGAAGGAGATTCTTGAGATTCTCCCTGTTATAAAGAGATTTAACATACCGCTTATCGGCATAGTGGGCAAAACAAACTCTATGCTTGCCAAAAAGAGCGACTGTGTTCTGGATGCTTCCGTGGAGAAGGAGGCCTGCCCTCTTAACCTTGCACCGACAGCCAGCACAACAGCGGCTCTTGCCATCGGCGATGCCCTTGCTGTGGCTCTCCTTGAAAAAAGAGGGTTTAAAAAAGAGGACTTTGCCATTTTCCACCCCTCAGGCTCACTGGGCAAACAGCTTCTGCTGAAAGTTGCGGATATATACAACACAGGAGACGCACTGCCGCTGGTTACGGAAGGCACTCTGGTTTCGGATGCTGTTTTCGTCATAAGCTCCAAGGGTTTCGGCTGCACAATAGTTGTGGACGGGCAGGGGACACTGAAAGGCATACTCACTGACGGAGACCTGAGACGGGGTATGGAAAAGCACAGAGACAGGGTTTTTGCCATGAAGGTTGAGGAAGTCTGCACAAAGACTCCGAAAACCATACCTGATGACGCACTGGCTGCAAAGGCACTCTCCGTTATGGAGACATACTCCATAACATCGCTGGTTACTGTGGACTCGCAGGGCAGACCGTCAGGGATAATACATCTCCATGACCTGCTCAGGGCCGGGCTTGCATGAAGAAAGACATAAAAGTCATCTTTCTCGATGTTGACGGTGTAATGACCGACGGCAAAATCATTTATAACGAAAAAGGCGAGGAAACAAAACATTTCAACGTCCATGACGGTCTTGGTATTAAGCTGGCTATGCGCGCAGGGCTTGAGATAATCATCATCTCAGGCAGAAAGTCAGTTGTGACGGACATCCGTGCTGCCGAGCTTGGGATAAAAGCCTACACAGGCATAGCGGACAAAGCTGCTCTCTACAGACAGATCAGGGATGAAAAAGGCTATGAGGACTGCGACTGCGCCGCAATAGGCGATGACATTAATGATATAGGCATGCTGAGATCGGTCGGAACATCTGCAACGGTTGCGGATGCGCCGGAGTACGTGAAAAGCGAAGCGGACTACATCACCTTTGCCAAAGGCGGAGAGGGTGCGGTCAGGGAATTTATAGAGTATATACTTAAAAAATGCGGAATATGGGAAGACGTTTTAAGATCATATTAGCCGCCGCGGGCGGAATCGTTATGCTGTTCATCCTTTTCTCCTGCTCCGGCAGCAGCAAAAAGGTGAAGGGCTATGTGCCGCCCTCAAACGTGTTTGAGATAACTGATTTTGAGATGCTGACCGGCAGGGAAGGGGCAAACTACCGCCTCACCGCCGTTAAAGCGTCATTCAACAGGATAGAAAATATAGCCGAACTCACCGACATTACAGTCGAGTTTGAGGATGGCGATGAAAAGATAACTGCCAGAGCCGACAGGGGTTATTATCTCCAGAACCGCTATCTTGTGGCGGAGGGGAATATAAGCGGTGAGACAGGCAGTCTCCGCTTTAAAACCGCAGACGAAGGCATTATGAACTACGATTTTGAAAGCTACACCGGAACCGTGGAGAATGAAGTCATCTGCATGCAGGGTCCCAATGTGATCAGGGCTGACAGGGCGGAAATGGACTTCAAAACTAAGATAACGGAGTTTAAGGGCAATGTATCGATTAATTATTCTATGTAGCCTTGCTGTCATCACCGCTTTCTCAGCGGTATACGCCGCAGGGAACTTTACAGTAGGCTCATCCGGCCCCATACATATAGAAACGGATAACGTGACGATCCTCAAGGATAAAAACATCCTCAGGGGAAATGTGTATGTTAAGCGCGGCGACCTTGAGGTGCGCTCCGCAGAGCTTGATGTCTTCCTTAAGGGTTCAAGCGATGTGGAAAGGCTGCTTTTCAGGGGCAATGTGAGGATGAATAAGGAAGATATGCGCGCCATAGCCGACAGGGCAGAGATATTCGTAACAGAGGACAGGGCTGTCCTCAGCGGTTCCGTTAAGGTATGGCAGGGAACAAGCTATCTCGAAGGCGAACAGGTGAATATAAACAACAAAACCGGAGAAGCCAGAGTCACAAGAGGGCAGGAAAAAAGGGTGAAAATAATACTCAACCCCAAGGAAGGTAATTAAATTGGGACTTTCTGCCGATAACCTGCGCAAGGTTTATAAAAAACGCGCCGTGGTGGACGGAATCTCGCTCAAGGTTTCAAAGGGCGAGGTAGTCGGTCTTCTGGGACCAAACGGAGCCGGAAAAACCACCACCTTCTATATGCTCACCGGGATAGTGAAACCGGACGGCGGAAGTGTGCACCTCAACGGCAAAGATATAACAAAAAGCCCCATACACGAGCGCAGCAGAGCAGGAATAGGCTACCTCCCGCAGGAGCCTTCGGTTTTTCGGAAGCTCAGCGTTTATGAAAACATATATGCAGCTCTTGAGCTCAAAAACAATGATAAATCCCTCAACAGGGAGACCACGGAAAGGCTGATACGTGAGTTCGGGCTGGAGAAGGTGCGTGATTCAAAGGGCTACTCCCTCTCCGGCGGCGAAAGAAGAAGGGTGGAGATTGCGCGCTGCATATCCACAGAGCCTGATGTCATAATGCTTGATGAACCGTTTTCGGGTATTGACCCCATATCGGTATCGGACATACAGAGAATGATTTTTTCCCTGAAAGAGATGGGTTTAGGCGTTCTGATCACCGATCACAACGTGCGCGAAACCCTCAAGATAACCGACAGGGCTTATATTGTAGCGGATGGGAAAATACTCTGCCACGGCTCCCCGCAGGAGATCGTGAGCAATGAAGAGGTCATCAGCCGCTATCTGGGTGAGGGCTTCGAAATCTGATGGTATCGGGAAAACTTAATATAGGTCTCCAGACAAAACTTGCCCAGAAGCTGCTCATCACCCCGCAGATGAAGCAGTCTCTTAATATCCTCCAGATGCCCATCACAGAACTGGTGCAGGAGCTTAACACCTATCTTGAGGAAAACCCCGTGCTGGAAGAGGTTCAGGAAGGGGAGGAAAAATCCGCCGAGGATCTCAAAAACGAGGACAACTTTGAGGATGATCTCCTTAAAATGGATTGGGACGAACTCTACCGTGATAACGAAGAGCTCCAGTACTCGCCCTCCAGCGACGAAGGCTATGATTTTGAAAAATTCATAGGCCGCAGCGACAACCTTTTTGATCATCTTATGTTTCAGCTTAAGATAATGGGGCTGGGCTCTGAGGCTGAGAGAATAGGCGAATACATAATCGGCAACCTGTCCGAAGACGGTTTTTTCAGGCTGCCCTGCGCGGAGGTGGCCGAGCATTTCGGCTGTCAGGAGAGGCAGGTAGAGGCTGTTCTGGATGTTATAAAGGGGTTCGAGCCCTCCGGAATAGCCAGTTCAAACCTGCGTGAATGCATCTGCCGACAGCTTGCGGATTTCGGCACCGAGGAAGTATATGTTGAACTTGTGGCTGAACTCCTTGAAAATTACGAAGAAGAACTGATAAACTTTAAATATGCCGATATAATGAAGAGCATCGGTATCGAGCAGGATACTTTTGAGTATCTCCTTTTTTTAATAAGAAAGACAGACCCCAGACCGGGGCTTTCTTTTCAGAAAGGGGAGAACAGGCATGTTACCCCTGATGTTTACATAGCACGCAAAGGGGACGACTTTGATGTTGTCCTTAATGAGGACGGAATGCCCTCGCTCCGCACAAGCGCCTACTACATGCGTCTTCTTAAAAGCGCGAATGTAGATGAAAAGGCCAAGGAGTATCTGGAAGAGAAGATCAAGGGCGCTGTATGGCTTATAAAGAGCCTTAACAAACGCCAGAAAGCCATCTACCGCGTGGTGCGGGCTATAATAGACGCGCAGAAGCCGTTTTTCCTCGGCAATGTAAAGCATCTCAGCCCGCTGAAACTGAAAGACATAGCGGAAGTGACCGAACTGCACGAGTCCACAGTGAGCAGGGTTACCTCCGGCAAGTACGCCATGACAGAGCACGGAGTCATGGAGCTGAAGTCCTTCTTCGTGAAAGGGCTCGACACGGCGGAAGGGGATATGTCCACCGACAGGGTGAAGGAGATGATCAAAGGTATCATTGATGAAGAGCCCGCAGACAGCCCCCACAGCGATCAGAAAATTGTGGAAATTTTGCAGAAAAAAGGTATAAAAATTGCACGGCGAACCGTTGCAAAATACAGGGATGAGTTGAATATACCCACCAAATCCCAGAGAAAAAAAACCGGGAGGTAGCATGAACGTCCAGATCACTGCAAGAAACATTGAAATTACGGATGCCATAAGAAGCTACGCAGAAAAGAAAGTTGCTAAACTTGAAAAATACTTTGACCACATCACAGAGGCTAACGTTCTTCTGGAGGTTCAGAAAAATCTTCATATAGTGGAAGTGCTTATTACTGCCAAAGGCGTATTTATGAAGGGGCTTGAGAAGTCCGAGGATCTTTACGCGTCCATCGACCTCGCCGTGGATAAAATAGAAAAGCAGCTTGTGAAATATAAAGAAAAGCTGAAAAACAAAAAACTTATGGAAAAAGAGTTCAAGGCTCCCCTCAAGCTCAACGTTCTTGATGTTGAGAGCTTTGACAGCGATGAACCCCGTGTTGTGGTTTCCAAGGACATGCCTGTTAAACCCATGGATGTTGAGGAAGCTGTTATGCAGATGGATCTTCTGAACAAAACCTTCTTCGTTTTCCGCAATGCGGAAACCAGCGAACTGAGCGTTGTTTACAGAAGAGACGACGGAAACATCGGTCTGATCGATTCCTAGGCTTATTTAATGAATCTTTCCGATTACATAGACGGGGAGAGGGTAATCCTCTCCCTTTCTTCTCAGGATAAAGATTCCGCTATAAGTGAGATGGTGAATTTTCTGGACGGAAAAAACGCTCTCGCTGACAGGGAATCAGCGTTACAGGCACTTTTTGAAAGAGAAAAACTCGGCAGCACAGGTGTAGGAGAGGAGATAGCCATCCCCCACGCCAAACTTGCCGTTGATGACCTTGTTATACTGCTGGCTTTCAGCGGCGGGCTTCCTTTTCAGTCTGCGGACGGAAAGGATGTGAAAATACTTTTCCTTGTCCTTGCCCCTGAAAAACAGATGAATCTCCACCTGAAAACACTGGCAAAAATAAGCCGGCTGGTAAAGGCGACCGATTTTAAGGAAAGAGTGCTTCAGGCAAAAAGCATAAGCGATGTCTGCCTCATTCTCCGCGAAGAGGAAGAAAAACTTTAAGGGGATTATAATCCGGATGAATCTGCATGGATAAAATGCCTGTTTCCGAACTGCTTTCTGCCGGAGCGAAACACATTGGGCTCAGGCTCCTCCACGGCAAAAAGCAGATTCACGAACGTTTCATAACCAGCCACCGCATACAGAAACCGGGGCTGGCTCTGGCGGGTTTTACGGAATATCTGCACGAGGGGCGCATACAGATCCTCGGCAATACAGAAATAAGCTACCTCTGGACTCTGCCGCCTAAACAGCGCAAATCAGCGGCGGACAACCTCATGCAGCATGAAATCTGCTGCTTCATTGTTACCAAAAACCTGAAACTGCCGAAGGAATTTCTCACATCGGTTCAGGAATGCGGCATTCCGCTTTTTAAAACAAAACTTCTCAGTTCAAAAGCCATAGAACTTATAACAGACTTTCTTGAGGAAAGGCTCGCGCCGGAAACAAACGTTCACGGCGTTCTTATGGATGTTTACGGCATCGGCGTGCTTATCATGGGGCGCAGCGGCATAGGCAAGAGCGAGTGCGCGGTGGAACTGGTAAAGCGCGGTCACAGGCTTGTGGCTGATGATATAGTTACCATTAAGAAACGCTACGACACTCTGGTCGGCATGAGCAACGATATTCTCCGCCACCATATTGAAGTGCGCGGTCTGGGGATTCTGAACATAAAGGATATGTTCGGGGTAACCGCCATACGCATGCGCAAAAAGATTGAGCTTGTGATTGAGTTCGTGGATTGGGATCAGGTGGGAAGCTGCGATCGCATAGGTCTTGAGAAAAAATTCTACGAAACGCTCGATATAAAAACCCCGATGATTGTTCTGCCCATAACTGCAGGAAGAAATATGGCAGTGATTGTGGAAGTCGCTGCCAGAAATCAGCTTCTGAAAGTTATGGGGTATGACTCCGCCAAGGATTTTTCGGATAACCTGCTGAACAGAATGAACCCGAAAAGAAAAAAGAATAGCGTTCAAAGCGGAGAGATATTATCATTTAAGAATATTCCTAAAAAGGGGGAAGAGTAGTGCGGAGAGTTTCTCTCATCGTTCTCACAGGGCTTTCCGGTGCAGGTAAGTCGCGCGCGGCTGCCGTTCTGGAGGATCTGGGCTATTACACTGTGGATAATTTTCCCCCGCAGCTTCTGGAAAAATTTCTTGAGCTTATCTTTACATTCAATATGGATGTCTCAAAAGTTGCCCTTGTTATAGACATACGCAGCAGAAACAGCGTGAAGGCTTCCGAGGTTATCTCACTTCTCAAAAATAATTACGGCGCGCAGGTTCTCTTTATTGAGGCAGATGATGCCACACTCATAAAACGTTACAAAGAGACAAGACGCACACATCCTCTGGGTGCAGCCCTGCCGGAAGCTATTAAGTCCGAAAGGGAAAGCCTGCGGGAAATAAGGGAAACAGCGGATATTGTCATAGACACATCCCGCAAAACGGTGCATGACCTTGCCCGACAGATTGAGTCATATTTTAAAGACGATGATTCCGTAAACCTCAGCGTGACAGTTCAGTCATTCGGTTTCAAATACGGTGTGCCGGAGGATTCCGACCTGCTTTTTGATGTCCGTTTTTTAAAGAACCCTCACTTTGTCGATGAACTGAGAGAAAAGACCGGGCAGGAAAAAGTTGTGCAGGACTATGTTTTTTCTGATGAAAAAACAGGTATTTTTATTGAAAAAATTAAAGATATGCTGAATTTCCTCATTCCGAACTATTTATCTGAAGGAAAAAGATTTCTCACGGTATCAATAGGTTGTACAGGCGGTAAACACAGATCCGTTGCGGTATCCGAAAATCTATCGAAATATCTGAAAGAAACGACTAAATTTAAAGTTATAACTAAGCACAGAGATATGGACAGGTGACAATGATGGTCGGAATAGTTCTTGTAACACACGGCAGGTTCGGAGAGGAGCTTAAAAAAAGCGCAGAGATGATTTTAGGCACTCAGGAAGGTGTTGAGACGATTTCCATGGAGTATGGCTCATCACTGGCGGATGTGGCCGATGAGATAGAGAAAATTATAGCCAGATATGAGGATTCGGGCGCAATAGTGTTCACTGATATGTTCGGCGGAAGCCCATCTAACGTGGCAATGGCTTACCTCGGCTCAAAAAATGTCGAGGTGGTTTCGGGCGTTAACCTTCCCATGCTTATCAAGGCTCTGGGGATGAGACGTGAGAATAAATCGATCAGGGTGATGTGCAACGAGTGCGCTGATTCCGCAAGGCAGAGCATTATAGTTGCCGGAGAGCTTTTAAAAGAGACATCATGAAGAAGATAATTTTTCGTGTTGATGACAGACTTATACATGGTCAGGTGATAGAAGGCTGGGTCAAGTATTACAAGATCCACCGCATTATGGTCGTCAGTGACCGCATAGCGGGTGACAGCCTTCAGCGCATGATTTATCAGAGCGCCCTTCCTTCGGGCTGCACGCTTGAGATTATGGGCGTGGATCAGTTCGTCGCCTCCTTTGACAGCCTCAAAAACGTAAAGGACTATACCCTTGTCCTCATGGAGTCTGTGGATGATCTGGCGCGATGTACCGACCTTATAGACAACGATGTTTATGTGAATATAGGCTGCGTGGCATGCAGGGAGCACAAGGTGGAAGTTTCCAACACCGTGTTTCTCGATCTGGACGAGATTGAGCAGGTCTGTTCAATCCGGGACATGGTGGAAGTGTATATTCATAAGGTTCCGTGGGAACCCAGTGTAGAAATAAGAAACTTTTCAAAACTCCTTAAAGGCGGGTTATGACCCAACTGATTCTGCTGTTAGCTTTTTCGGGGATAATCACTGTGGACAGAGCCGCAGGGTTCAATACTATGATTTCCCGCCCTCTTGTTGTGTCCGTGGTCATTGGAATGATATTCGGAACAGTGGAATTGTGCTTTTTGGGCGGACTGATTTTTGAAATCATCGGCCTTGTGGATGTGCCTGTGGGTACAAGGATTTCCAGAGACGACAGCTTCGGCGCTTATGCTTTCAGCCTTGTTTTGTCATACCACGCAGTGACAGGGATGAGTAACTTTATTCTGGCGCTCATGCTTGTTATAGTGTTCACTTATCCTGTTACCCTTTCTCTTCATATATGCAGAAAACTCAACAAAAGGCTCTATATGAGAGAGCTTAATAAAGGCGACAGATTCAATCCCTCAAAACTGGTCAGGCTGGGGCTCTTTTTCCATTTCGGACAGGGCGTGGTAGTCTACAACCTTGCATTTGTGATCATATACACGCTTTATCAGTGGTTTGCTGCCTATCTTCCCGGTAATGACAATTTTATACCTTATATAGTTTTTACCATTATATTTCTTTCCGGTTTCCTGCTCCGCTTCCTTTCCGGCAACAGCTACGTTAAGTATGTGCTGTTTCTCTGCGGTGTTCTGGTTGGTTGGGCAGTTTTATGAAAAATATTGTCACTCTTTTCAAAAGCCTTTTCTATCACGCCGGGCTTAACCATGAAAACATGCAGGGGACAGGTTTCTACTACCTGCTCAGAGATGCGGCAAAGCGGGACGGGATAGAGATAGACGAAAAATGCCTTGAAAATCAGCGGAAATATTTTAATACTCACCCGTTTCTGGTGAACTTCATCCTCGGCATGTGGCTGACTGAATATAAAAGCGGTTCTGATCCCGAAACATTTAAAAAGGCATACTCCTCCGCCTTCGGTGCACTGGGAGACAGCTTTTTCTGGCACTCTCTCCGCCCGTTTTCGTTTGTTTTCGCAGCCATCACAGGCACAGTCAACCCGTTTGCAGGCATAATGGTGTATCTGCTTACGTTCAACCTCTTTCACTTCACGTTCCTTTTCACAGGCTACAGTCTGGGGAGGGAGCTGGGGCGTGATGTCATAGTCTGGTTCAACCGCATAGGCTTTAACAAATGGCCTGAGTACTTTGATCTTATAAGCGTCTTTTTTCTGGGCGTTTTTCTTTCATATCTTTTTAAAAGCGGCGCTGAAATCAGCGTGGATGTCTTCTTTGTTGCCGCCGGCTATCTGACCATGGGGCTTATTCTCGCCAAAAAGCTGGATATAACCCTTGGGCTGATGATCAATCTTATTCTGAGCGGCATAATATTTTTTCAATTGGGAGTTTAAATGCAGTTACTTAACAGAAAACTGGAAATTGTAAACGAGCTTGGGCTGCACGCCAGAGCGGCGGCGAACCTTGTTAAGGTGGCCGAGAAGTTTTCCTGCGATATTAAGGTCAAGAAGGACGGCTTCGAGGTAAACGGGAAAAGCATTATGGGTCTTATGATGCTTGCTGCGCAGAAGGGAAGCTTTATTGAAATAATAGCCAGCGGAGCGGATGCCGATGATGCGGTATGCGCCATAGAGAACCTTGTCGCTGACAGGTTCGGTGAAGGGAAATGAAAATCTATAAGGGGATTGGTTCGTCCGAAGGGGTATCAATAGGCAAATGCTACCTCCTTGACCGCCTGAAAGTGAGTTTTCAGAAACGCAGGATAGAACCGGACGAAATAGGCAGTGAGTGCGCGCGTATTGATGCGGCTGTGGCGGATGCCACCGCTTATATCGAAAAAGTGCGTGAGATGGGAAGGGACACTTACTCCGAAAGCCATTCCATGATTTTCGACGTTTACCTGATGCTTCTTCGTGATGAAATGCTCATAGGGAAAAGCAAAGAGCTTGTCAGAAACAGTCTGGTAAATGCCGAACAGGCCCTGCACAACACAGGCAGGGAACTCAGCCGTGTCTTTCAGCGGGCTGATGATGAATACCTCCGCGAGAGGGGGAACGATGTTGTTCATATAGTGCAGAAACTTCTGCGTTTTCTCACCGGTGAAGGCTACGATATTCTGGAGCAGGTGGAGGAGAACTCCGTTGTGGTTTCATACGATCTCTCCCCGTCTGACACGACCCATATACTCAAAAAAAAGATAAAAGGCTTCGCTACCGATCTGGGAAGCAAAATATCCCATACGTCCATCCTCGCCCGTTCTCTGGGGCTGCCCGCTGTTGTGGGGCTTGAGGATATTTCCAAGATAGCCGAAAGCGGCGATACTATTATTCTGGACGGATTTGAGGGGGTGGTGATTATCAACCCCGATGCCGAAACCCTTGAGAAATATGCGACAAAAGAAAGACGCTACCGCGAATATATAACTGCTCTGGAAAACCTGCGCGATACGGAAGTGCGCACGGCGGACGGGGTGGATGTCTACCTCTATTCCAATGTGGAGCTTAATGACGAAATCCACCTCTCAAACCTGAACAATTCCTCAGGTGTGGGGCTTTACAGAACGGAGTACATATATCTCCAGCACGGGGATGTTTCAGAGGAGCAGCAGTTTCAGATCCTGAAAGAGGCTGTGGAACTGAACTCCGGCAAACCCACCACCATAAGGACATTCGACCTCGGCGGTGAAAAACTTTCAGAAGAGATGCCGCACCCGAAGGAGCAGAACCCGGTAATGGGGCTCCGCGCGGTGCGCTATTCCCTGCGTTTCAGGGAGTTTTTCATAAGACAGCTGAGGGCCATCCTCCGCGCCTCCGTCTACGGGGATATAAAGATAATGTTCCCCATGATCTCAGGTCTGCACGAATACCGCAAGGTGCGCGAGGTGTACGAATCCGCTAAAAAATCGCTCCGTGCGGAAGGAATACCTTTTGCCGACAATATAAAGCTGGGCATAATGGTGGAGCTTCCCTCCATAGCCATAATCAGCGGCCTGATAGCCCGTGAGGTGGATTTCATGAGCGTCGGCACGAACGACCTTATACAGTACACGCTGGGCATAGACCGCAACAACGAATACGTGGCGTACCTTTACAGGCCTGCGCATCCGGCGATACTCACGCTTCTGAACACTATCATAACCGCTGCCAGAAAAGAGGGGATAGACTGCTCCGTCTGCGGGGAGATAGCGGGTGAACCCAGATATATCCCCATACTTCTGGGTCTCGGCTACAGGCAGCTCAGTATGAGCCCCGCCCATATACTCAGGGCGAAAAAGCTTATTAAGCAGCTTAAGGTTCATGACTGCGAGCATCTGGTGGCGGATCTCATGAAGTGTGACACCTCTGTGCTGGCGGAGGAAAAGGTTACCGCCTTTGTGGAGAGTCAGGGAGAGGGCATATTCTTCTCCTGAAATTTTTCTTTGTAAATAAAGACGTGAACGTATATAATTCGCCCTGCTATTAAAAATATTACGGAAGTTATTTTATGAATAAAGTACAGCGCGAGCTGAACCCCGCCAATCTGCTTACGGCACTGAGGATAATCTCAGTTCCTGTTTTTCTTGCTTTTCTCTATTTTGACAAGCCTCTGCTTAATGTAATCGCCTGTGTCATATACACTGTGTTCGCCGCTACCGACTATGTGGACGGCTATATAGCCAGAAAATACAATATGGTGACTGATCTGGGTAAAATTCTCGACCCGGTGGCGGATAAAATATTCGTTGCCGCCACTATGATCGCTCTGGTGGAGATGGGCAGACTTGAGGGCTTCATCCTCATGATTATCCTCACCCGTGATTTTGCCGTGGGAGCCCTGCGGAACCTTGCCGCCAGCAAAGGCATAATCATAGCTGCGGGCAGCGCCGGAAAATGGAAAACAGGCTTCCAGATGACCGGGGTAGGCTGCATTATCTTCAAAAACAAGCTCTTAGGGCTGGACATACACCTTATAGGAACAATACTGGTCTACATATCGCTTATATTCTCCATGTATTCCGCATGGGAGTATTTCAGAGGTTATTACAAGCCTGCTGATGAAAAAAGTAAGCCTTAGTACGGCAGAAGGGTATTCCGACCCTGCCGTTGTTTCGTTTATTGACACCTTTTTTTCCCTCCATGCCGTCAGGCTGGCAGAGGCGGGAAAAATTCTGCTCAAACCCAATCTTCTCCTTGCCGCTCCTCCCGAAAGGGGGATCACAACTCATCCGCTGTTTGTTGAGTCTGCCGTGACAGCCTTGAAAAGATATACAGATGCGGAGCTTTTCCTCGGCGACAGTCCGGGAGCGAACTTCGGCAAATATGAAACTGTCCTTAAAAAGACGGGCATGACTGAGATATGCGAAAAACACGGAATACGCACTGTCCGCATGGAGGCCTCCGCGCCGAAAATGAAAAACGGACGTGTCTATGCCCCCGCGGCTGACGAGGCTGATGTAATAATAAATATAGCCAAGCTCAAAACCCACTCCCTCACAGGGCTGACACTGTGTGTTAAGAACATGTTCGGGCTTGTTCCCGGCAACGCCAAGGTGGGCTACCACAGGGAGCATCCGGATGACAGGGAACTGGCTTATAATATATACGATTTCTTTTCCATGTTTGACGGGAAGATTCTGAATCTGCTGGACGGCATAACAGCCCACGAAGGGGACGGCCCCTCAAGGGGAAAACCTGTTCACCTTGGTCTTATGGCGGCATCAAGCGATGCTGTGGCACTGGATGCGGCAGTCACCCGTCTGCTTGGTTTTGATGAAGACTTCTGCCTGACTACTCTTGGCGCTAAGAGAACAGGGTATGACACATCAGACATTCAGGCTGATTTGCCCGGAGGAAGGTTCAGAGTTAAAATTCCTGTGTCCAAAAAAGTTCCGGTTCTGCCGGAGTTTCTTAAATCTTGGGTATCTGACAGGGTTTTCGTTAAACCTTTCATTATCGCGGAAAAATGTATAAAATGCCGTCTGTGCGTAAAAAGCTGTCCTGTGGATGCGATACGCACTGACGGTAAATTTTTCATAGAAACTGACAAATGCATAGAGTGCTTCTGCTGTCATGAGGTCTGCGAGTCAGACGCAGTGGGCATGAGACGCTCATTTCTGCATAAGGTGTTTGTAAGATGAAATTTGTTTTACTTATTATTTGTTATCTTGTGGGCTCCGTACCGACTGCGTATCTTCTGGTGAAGAAGCTTAAAGGTGTGGATATAAGAACGGTGGGAAGCGGAAACGTGGGAGCTACCAACGCCGCCAGAATCCTTGGCAAATGGGGCTTTGCCGCTGTTTTTTCAGCAGATATGCTCAAGGGGTTTATCCCCGTGTGGGTAACAGGCATGCTTTATCCCGATGTGGTGCTTATCGCTGCCGTTCTTGTTGTTCTGGGGCATACTTACACTGTTTTTCTCAATTTCAAGGGGGGCAAGGGGGTTGCAACCGCTGTGGGGGTTTTCCTCGCTCTGGCTCCTGTTCCGCTGGGGGTGGCTGCTGTGGCATTCGGCGTGGTGTTTTACGTCGGGCGTATGGTCTCCCTGAGCTCCATAACCGCCGCCGCAGTTCTTGCCGCCGCAGTTGTTCTTATGGACACTCCCGTATCATTAAAAATTTTTACAGTGGTTATCGCTGCTTTTGTGATCTATAAACACAGAACAAACATCAACAGAATAATGAAAGGTGAGGAAACCAAAGTTGAGCTCAACCGTAAATCCTCTTGATATAATGGATGAATGCGCCTCTCTCGCTCTTGCGGGAAAGGGGTTTACCAAAACCAACCCCATAGTGGGCGCTATTGTGGTAAAAGAGGGAAAAGTAATCGGCCGCGGCTGGCACTCAGAGTATGGCAAGGCACACGCTGAGGTAATGGCCATTGACGATGCCGGAGATGTGCGGGGCGCTGATCTCTATGTGACTCTTGAGCCTTGCAGCCACCACGGGAAAACTCCTCCCTGTGTCAATAAAATTATAGAAACAGGCATAAAGCGTGTGTTTGTCGGTGTCGTTGATCCTAACCCGGTGAACGCCGGAAACGGACTCAATATTCTCATGGAGCATGGCATTGAGGTGTTCCTCGGCTATCGTGAGGAGCTCTGCGCCGCGCTCATTGAGGATTTTACAAAACGCATCCTTACCGGACTGCCCTATTATTCACTGAAAACCGCAACATCAATAGACGGCAAGCTTGCCACCAGAACCAAGGACTCCAAATGGATTTCATCCCCTTCGTCAAGGGCTTACGCTCATTACCTCCGGAGTGTTTCCGATGCTGTTCTGGTAGGGGTTAACACTGTTATAGCCGATGACCCGCAGCTCACCGTGAGGGATGTGCATTCCGAAAACGACCCTTATAAAATTGTTCTCGATCCGCACGGCAGAATGCCCGAAGGCAGGAAGCTTGAGGAAAATCCCGATAAACTTATTTATGTTACTGAGAAAGGGGCGGAAACTGCCGCTGCTGCACGTCTGCGGGGAAAAGGCGCTCATGTGCTTGAGATTTCCTGCATAAACGGCGGGCTTGACCTGCGTGAGCTTTCATGCAGACTGCTGGATATGAAGATAATGAACATCCTCATCGAAGGGGGCGGCGAAACCTCCGGAGCCTTTTTTGATGCGGATTTGGTTGATAAGGGGTATTTTGTCATAGCCCCCAAAATAATCGGCGGACGGGATGCGGTTATGACCGTTGCCGGTAAAGGCGCTGATTTCGTCTCCGGCGCAAAGGAAATGCTGGAGACTGACATAAGGCACTTTGAAAAAGATATACTGATCAGCGGGCGCTTTACCGACTACCGTACGCATGTGCTTGACCTGACCGAAAAACTGAGGAACAGATGTTCACGGGGATTGTAGAGGAAACAGGGAGAGTAGATGCCCTGAATATAAAAGGCAGTTCCGCCGTAATCAGAATCAGGTGCTCTAAGGTGCTTGAGGATGCCAAAATCGGCGATTCAATAGCGGTAAACGGTGTATGCCTCACCGCAACAGAGATAACAGACGGCAGTTTCAGTGCGGATATATCATACGAAACGCTGAAACGCACATCCCTTGCCGGAGCCGCCGCCGGAACCCGCGTAAACCTTGAGCGGGCGCTGACACTCACCACCCGCCTCGGCGGACATATCGTCAGCGGGCATGTGGACGGGCTTGGAACTGTGGACTCAATAACTCCCAAAGGGGATTCCTATGTGCTGCGGATCAGATTCCCTGAGGAGATGGACAAATACATAGCTGAGAAGGGTTCCGTAACCGTGGACGGAATAAGCCTCACTGTGGCATGGGTTAACGGGCTGACGTTTGATGTGGCGGTTATTCCGCACACTTTTAAGGAGACTGTCCTTTTTGATAAGCGGAGAGGGGACAAAGTTAACCTTGAAGCGGACGTGATAGCGCGTTATCTTGAAAAGCTAATGAAAAAGGAAGGGAAAAGCATAACTTCACTTCTTAATATGCTGTAAGATTTGCACGGAAGAAAATCCGCCGTGCGCAGCGAAGCCTTGTTCCACAAGGCGCGAGCGTGTGGCGAGTGTTTCCATGGATGGCAAACACGAGCAGTAAGGTAGAAAAAGGAAGGGAAGAGCATAACTTCACTTCTTAACATGCTGTAGGGTATAAAAGGTGTTTTTTTATGAAATATAAGAATCTGGCAACAATAGATGAAGCTATAGCAGACCTTAAACAGGGTAAGATGATCATCCTTGTGGATGATGAGGACAGGGAGAACGAGGGCGACCTTGTTCTTGCTGCTGAGCATGTAACGCCTGAGTCCATAAACTTTATGGCGAAATTCGGGCGCGGGCTTATCTGCCTCGCCATGACGGAAGACCGCTGCGATAGGCTTGGGCTTAACCTTATGGTGGGCGGAGACGGAAATACGGCGCGCTTCGGCACAGCCTTCACTGTCTCCATAGAGGCGAAAGAAGGTGTGACCACCGGAATCTCTGCGTTTGACAGGGCTCACACTGTCAAAGTGGCAATTGATGATAAATCCACATCAAAAGACCTAGCCAGACCCGGCCATGTCTTCCCGCTCAGGGCGAGACAGGGGGGCGTGCTTGTCCGTGCAGGGCAGACCGAAGGCTCCGTTGACCTCATGAAGGCCGCAGGGCTCAAACCCGCGGGAGTGATCTGCGAGATCATGAACGATGACGGCACAATGGCCAGAATGCCCCAGCTTGACGAATTTGCAGGGGTTCACGGGCTTAAGATAGTTACAATAGCGGATCTCATATCTTACAGAATGGATCATGAAAAACTCATAGAAGAAACAAATGTGGCAAGGCTCCCCACCCATGCGGGCGAGTTTAACATCCTCGGTTTCAGAAGCGTCGCTGACGGTCAGGAGGCGGTTGTTCTTATGAAAGGGGATGTCACCACTGATGAACCCGTGCTTGTCCGTGTTCATTCTCAATGCCTCACCGGGGACGTTTTCGGCTCCAGAAGATGCGACTGCGCCTCCCAACTTCATGAGGCCATGGACCGTGTGGAGGAGGAAGGCAGAGGAGTTGTGCTCTACCTGTTTCAGGAGGGGCGCGGAATCGGCATCCTTAACAAAATCAACGCTTACCACCTTCAGGACGAAGGGCTTGATACCATAGAGGCGAACATCCATCTGGGCTTTAACGAAGACCTGCGTGACTACGGCTTCGGGGCGCAGATTCTCAGGCATCTGGGGATAAAACAGATCCGCCTGATTACCAACAATCCCAAAAAAATGCGCTGCCTCTCCGGCTACGGACTTGAGGTTGTGGAACGTGTGGGCACATTGAGCGACCTCAACCCCGAAAATGAAAAATATCTGTTTACTAAAAAGGACAAAATGGGGCATAAACTGGATCTGTGATGGTGCGTCACTGCGAGGAAGGCACAGCCTGACGCGGCAGTCTCTCTCTGCTGAGAGATTGCTTCACTCCTTCGGAGTTCGCAATGACGTATACGGTTTGATGTTATAGAATGAGAGATTCTTCGGCAGAAGCCTCAGAATGACGCTTTACTGCGTCACTGCGAGGAAGGCACAGCCTGACGCGGCAGTCTCTCTCTCTGCTGAGAGATTGCTTCACTCCTTCGGAGTTCGCAATGACATGGTTACCGCGTCACTCTGAGCGTATGCGAAGAGTCTCAACTTTGAAATGTGTGCATTCAGAATAAAATATAATTAAACATCTAAGGAGTTCCTTATGATCAAGGCTATAGAAGGAAAATATGACGGGAAAGGGTTTAAGTTTGCCATAGTGGCTTCCCGTTTCAATGATTTCATTACACAGGCTCTTATCGGCGGCGCTGTTGACGCACTTGTGAGACACAACACCGCAGAGAAGGACATCGATGTGTTCAAGGTTCCCGGCGCTTTTGAGATTCCCCTTGTGGCTCAGAAACTTGCTCTTACCAAAAAATACGATGCGGTTATCACTCTCGGCGCTGTCATCAGGGGTGCTACGCCTCACTTCGACTTTGTAGCCGCAGAGGTTTCAAAAGGTGTTGCCAAGGTTTCCCTTGATACAGGCGTGCCTGTTATCTTCGGCGTTCTCACCACAGATACAATCGAACAGGCAGTGGAAAGAGCGGGAACAAAAAGCGGAAACAAAGGCGCGGACTGTGCAATGGGCGCGCTTGAGCTTGTAAATCTTATTAAGGACAATAAACTTGGCTGATAAATCAAAACGCACAAAGGCGCGTGAATACGCGTTTCAGATGATGTACCGTTACGGCATGACAGGGGAAACACCGACTCAGATTCCCCTTACTTTCTGGCAGCCGCTTGGTGTTGTGGAACCGGAGGTTAAGGACTTCGCAGAGAGCCTTTTCCGCGGAGCCGCTGCAAAAGCCGCTGACAGCGATGTCATGATAGAAAAATACCTTAAAAACGGCTGGACGTTTGAGCGTATGGGCGAGATAGAGAAAAATATAATGCGTGTCGCCCTGTATGAGCTTCTGGACGGTAAATCGCCTTATTTTGCCATACTTGATGACTTCGTGACACTCACCAAAAAATTCGGCGATGAAGCCGCAGCGGGGCTTGTAAACGGCATTCTGGACAATGTAAGGAAAACCTACAGCCTCTCGGCAGGTGAAAATGAATAAGGCTAAGGTCGGTCTGCATAACAAAGGGCTGTTTCCTGCATTTCTCGACTACAATGTGGCAGAGCTCAAATGCAGAGGAATGTCCGCCAAGCTTGATCTCTTCTACTACAGCGGTCTGAACAGGGTTCTTTCCGCCCTCAGTGCTGAGGAGAGAAGGTTTATACAGGATGAATGGCTTTTTCTCAGGAGCACAGGCTTCTTTGAGGAGGACGGTTTCTTCGTTACTGACTTTAGCTCAATTGCTCCCGCAAAATTCGCCGAAAAGGTGAAAGACGCGGGCTTTAACAAAATATATCTGGAAAACGCCCTTAACTTTGACATAAAAGAGCTTCAGGATGAGCTTAAGGGTGTTGAAATAGTACTGATGGAATTTGCAGATGACCCGTACCGTAAAAGTTAAGTGCCATGTGGACAGGCAGAACATTCTTCTGGTAAACAGCCTCGTGGATTCATACGAGGGGCTGGGCATAGTCCGCACACTGGACAGCGCTAAGGGGAATGTGGTTATCTACTCCACCGACACGGTTTATGAAAAACTGCTCAGGGTACTTGATGAACTGAACAAAACAGGCATAGGCGTTACGGACATCAGAACGGAATTCAGTGAGGAAGTTGATAATTGGTAAAAACTCCTGATTACGCTCGCATACTTAAAAAACTCGCCTCCTGCGGGGATTACGCGGATATTTTCATAGAGAGCTCCTTCCGGCGCATTATCGTTTTCGAGGACGGCAAAATTGACACGCTTTCCAGTGAGGATGATGCCGGTGTCGGGCTCAGACTAATCAGAAACGGCAGAACCTTCTATGGCTATACCAACTCGTCGGATCCTGATGTACTTGATGAAATAGCCTGCGGACTCACGGCTCTTGGTGAAAAGGGCGCGGAAACTGTGCTTGATTTCACAAAATCCGCCCCGGTTTACA
This sequence comes from Deferribacteres bacterium, assembly GCA_023395255.1. GTDB lineage: Bacteria > Chrysiogenota > Deferribacteres > Deferribacterales > Geovibrionaceae > Geovibrio > Geovibrio ferrireducens. The sequence continues at coordinate 20,210 of JAEWZN010000016.1, read as the reverse complement.
CTTTCGAGAGGCCCTGCGAACAAATCCCTTTGCAGGATAAGATAAAAATAGCCGAAACCGTAAGCCGTGCGGCATATGGGGATAAAAGGGCTGTGCAGGTTCGCGCTTTCTACGGGGATGTTTTCAGGGATGTGCGGATCATTAACTCACTTGGTGATGACAAGACCAAAAAGCTTTCATATATAACAATATACGCTAATGCAGTCGCCAAAGACGGCGATGATCTCCAGACGGGGTACGAATCCTTCGGCGGTGTTTTCGGCGCGGAAGGGCTGGACGGGTTTGAACCGGAAACGGTTGGCAAAGAAGCACTGAGAAAGGCACTGAACAACCTTGCAGCGGATTATGCTCCCGCAGGCAGAATGCCTGTTGTGCTTGCCTCCAAGGCCGGCGGAACAATGGTGCATGAGGCTGTGGGACACGGTCTTGAGGCTGATCTGGCGGAAGAAGGGATGAGCGTTTACGAAAATAAGATCGGTATGCAGGTTGCAAACCCGATTATAAGCGTGATAGACGACGGAACGCTGAAACCTAAACGCGGCTACATCCCTTTTGATGATGAAGGAACGGACGCTGCCCGCAATGTTCTGATAGAAAACGGAATACTGAAAAGCTATATGCGTGACAGGCTGTACGCTCTCAAAAACGGCGGAGCACCCACCGGAAACGGCCGTAGGGAAAGCTACAGGCATAAACCCATAGTACGCATGACAAATACATTTATAGCCCCCGGAAATGACAGGCCGGATGATATAATCAAATCAGTCGACAACGGAATTTATGTGGCTGATATGGGCGGCGGACAGGTAAATACAGTCAACGGCGACTTCGTTTTTGAAGTAACCGAAGGCTATATTATAAAAAACGGAAAAATAGACAGACCGGTCAAAAATGCCACGCTTATGGGCAACGGACCGGAAGTGATGCAGAGTATAGATATGGCGGGAACAGACCTCGGCTTCGGGATCGGAACCTGCGGCAAAGGCGGGCAGGGTGTCCCTGTTTCCGATGCACAGCCCACTCTGCGTATTCCCTTGATAACTGTAGGCGGTAAATAATGGAACTTACTATTAAAAAAGATTTTATGCTCACTGACATAAACAAGAACGTAACAAGGGACGGCAAACCCTTCCTGCGCCTCGTGCTGAACGACAGCGAAGGAACAAGGCACAACGGCATAATGTTTGACAGCAACAGGCTGGCGTTTGAGCCCGCAGGCGGCGATGTTGTCACTGTTGAGGGTGTTCTCCAGCAGTATTCCGGGCAGACTCAGCTTAAAATCACCATGATGGAAAAAAAGGAGAACGCTGATCCGTCGCTTTTCCTGCCAACAAGCGGTTTGGATGCGGACAAGCTTCTTAAGGAGCTTAAGGATCTTCTGGATGAGAGGGTGAAAACAGATTATCTGAAAGCTTTTATCAGGCTGTTTTTCTCTGATGAAAAAATGATTGATAAATTTAAGAAAAGCCCGGCAGCAAAAGCCGTGCACCACGCTTACGTCAACGGGCTTCTTGAGCATACGCTGAGCGTTGCTAAGCTTGCTGTGCTGATGGGTGATTACTACGGCGAGAAGGCCAATACGGAGCACCTGCTTTTCGGCGCTCTTTTCCATGATATGGGCAAGGTTGTTGAGCTTGACTCAAAACTCGGTTTCGATTACACGAACAGCGGCAAGCTTCTCGGACATCTCATTCAGGGTATTATGCTTTTCAGGAATCTTGCTGATAAAGTCGATGGATTCCCCGAAGAGGTTAAGGATCTCATATGCCATATGATAGCGAGCCATCACGGCTTCCTTGAGTTCGGTTCACCGAAAAAACCGAAGACTGTGGAAGCGCTTATCCTCCACCATATAGATGATATGGATGCCAAAATAAATACCTTCTCCTCCATCTTTGTTAAAGATGAGGTTCTGGACGCAGGATGGAGCGGGTACGACAGACTTCTTGAGCGTCAGATCTTCAAACACGGCTACAAAGAAGAAGTGTAAACGAACGGCGCAGGAAGCGCCGTCCGCCGTGCGCAGCGAAGCCGCTTTTTAAGTGGCGCGAGCGTGTGTAAAAAAAATCCCAAGGATGGTGATTTTTTTTACTTGATAAATATAGACAACTTCATTTTCCTATCGTATGCTTTTTTATGAAAAAATTCAGAATATTTTTGCGCAACGCCTTCATAGCCGGAATTTTATCATGTTTACCCATAGTGGTGACGGTATGGTTTCTCCGCTTTGTATTTGAGAAGTTCTCCGGCTTTCTTCTGCCTTACTTCGACATGTTCGTAATTAGGTATGACCTCGTAATCCCCAGATATATTATGGAGTTATTCTCTTTTCTGGTCATTCTTCTTGCCATACTCTGCATAGGGCTTGTGGCGAAGCATTATGTGGGCAAAAAGTTTTTTAACCTGCTTGAGGTCTTCGTCTCAAAGATTCCGTTTGCCAAAAGCGTATACGGCATAATGCGCCAGATTGTTGATACCTTTCAGAATGCAGGCGGAAGTAACTTTAAAAAAGTAGTTTTGGTGGAATACCCTCGCAAAGGAATTTACAGCATGGGGTTCATCACTAAGGACGCTTCCGACTTTTTCACAAAAGCAACAGGGCAGGACTGCGTGAGCGTGTTCATACCAACTACGCCGAACCCTACATCCGGCTTTGTCCTCATCATACCCAAATGCGAGCTTATAGAACTGAAAATACCCGTTGAAGAAGGGGTAAAATACATTATTTCCGCCGGGATTCTGGAACCCTTTGACAAAGATGGCAAACCGGGCTCTGAAAATGTATCTTAATCTCGGACTCATAGGAAACCCTTTATCGCATACACTTTCTCCGTCTCTTCATTCACGTTTTCTTGTATCCGCCGGAATCAACGGCGGATATGTCTGCTTTGAAACCCCTTCAAAAGATAAGCTGCCGGAAGTTTTTGATACATTAAAAAAGTTCCGGTTCAGAGGGGTTAACGTCACAGTGCCTTACAAAGAGGACGTGGTAAGCTTTATGAATGAGCTTGACCCTTTGGCGGAAGACCTCCGGGCTGTAAACACAGTATTGTTTGAGGAAGGACGCGCGAAGGGCTTTAACACTGATGTTCACGGATTCGCAGAAACTCTGCGGGAAAACACGCTTGATTTCACAGGTTCAAAAGTGCTTATGCTTGGCTGCGGCGGCGCTGCGAAGGCTGTTCTGCGCTGTTTAAAAGATTTCAGAAATATTAAACTCACTGTTGTTAACAGAGATACGGCAAAAGCTGAAAAAATTTTGAAATTTCTTAATTTTGACAATGCAGAAATATGTGATTATAATTATATCAGCAGGGAAGCGGTATTTGATTCGGTAATTAATGCCACTTCCATAGGGCTGGATGGTTCGCCTTTTGCTGATATGAGCAAAATAAAATGTACGCAGGCAGCAGTTGATCTGCAATATAAACCGTGGGTTACACCTTTTCTGAAATGTTATGAAAACAGCGGGTGCAAGACGGTAAACGGCTTTTCAATGCTTGTTCATCAGGCTCATAAGGCATTTGAAATCTGGACGGACAAAAAAGCCTGTATTGATATGCCGGAACTAATAAAACTGTGCGGAGCCGCTAATTGAACACCGTCAGGAAGAGCACCAAGCTTGGCAGCATGCTTATTCAGGAAAATCTGATCACTCAGGAGCAGCTTGAAAAAGCCCTTGAGCATCAGATAGGCAAAGGCGGCAGGCTCGGTACTATTCTTATTGATATGGGCTATGTGGATGAACTGTCCATAGCAAAGCTCCTGAGCAGGCAGTACGGTGTGCCCTATGTCGACATTTCCGAGATAGAGATAGACCAGTCCGCTTCGGATGCTCTCTCCACCGACCTCTGTAAAAAATACAATGTTGTCCCCTTCGCCAGACAGGGAAAAACCCTGAAAGTTGCCATAACCGACCCTTCCAACGCATATGCACTTGAGGAGCTCCGCTTTGTTTCAGGCTTTAACATGGAGCCTTATGTAACAGTGGAATCCATGATGAATGAGTTTCTCCGCAAGCGTCAGGAGAAGGACGAGGAGAGCAGAACCGATCTTATGAGGGAGATCGGCGACTTTGACATGGATGATCTTGAGATAGAGACTGTGGAGGAGAGCAATGTGGCTCTTGAACAGCTCCGCAGGGATATTGAAGACACCCCCATTGTCAAGCTTGTTAACCACATCATGCACGAGGCTGTGAAAAAAGGAGCTTCGGATATTCATATAGAGCCCTATGAGAAGGAGTTCCGTGTCCGGCTCAGGGTGGACGGTGTTCTTCAGGAACTCATGAACCCGCCGAAAAGCATAAAGGACGCGGTTATCTCGCGTATAAAAATTCTTGCCGATCTGGACATAGCCGAACGCAGACTTCCGCAGGATGGACGTATCAAGCTGCGGCTGGGATCTATCACCATAGATATGCGAGTTTCGACACTCCCTGTTCTCTTCGGGGAGAAGGTGGTTATCCGTCTTCTGGACAAAAGCAACCTCCAGCTTGATATGGAGAAGCTGGGATTCGAGCGGGAATCTCTGGACAGGCTTATAAAGGCAATAGAAAGCCCCTACGGCATGGTGCTTGTAACCGGGCCTACGGGCAGCGGCAAATCCACCACGCTTTACTCGGCACTCAGCCGCCTCAACAACGAGGACGTAAATATTATGACCGCGGAAGATCCTGTGGAGTATAACCTTTTCGGCGTTAATCAGGTACAGATGAAGGATGAGATAGGTCTCAACTTCGCAGCCGCTCTCCGTTCATTTCTCCGTCAGGACCCGGACATCATAATGGTCGGGGAGATAAGGGACTATGAAACAGGGGAGATAGCCATCAAAGCGGCGCTCACCGGACACCTTGTGCTTTCCACTCTTCACACCAACGATGCGCCCAGTACAATCAACAGGCTTCTCAATATGGGTATAGAGCCTTTCCTTGTGGCTTCCTCCACAAACCTTATCCTTGCCCAGAGGCTGGCTAGAAGGATCTGCCAGTCATGCACAGAGGAGATCGATCTTCCGCCCGAAGCTCTGTTAAGCATAGGTTTCAGAAAGGATGAGATAGGCACATTCAGGGCGCATAAAGGCAAAGGCTGTGAAAAATGCGGCGGAACAGGCTATAAGGGCAGGGTTGCCTTTTACGAAGTAATGGAAATTACGGAAAATATACGCGAATGCATACTCCGCGGAGCAAACGCAGGCGAAATTAAGCGAGCGGCACTCGGCGACGGTATGATATCATTAAGACGCAGCGGTCTTGAAAAGATAAAGAGCGGCATAACCACGGTGGAAGAGGTGGTAAGAGTCACCTTCACCGACTGATTTCGGAGGATAGGAAATGTACAGCCTTCAGGAACTTCTTTCCAAAATGGTGGAGCTTGACGCAAGCGATATGCATATAACAGTGGGCACACCCCCCACATACCGTGTCAGCGGCGACTTGGTGAGAATCGAGGGCGAGCCCATGAAGCCCAACGAGACCAAGCAGCTTTGCTACAGCATACTCACCGAGGCGCAGAAGCAGAGGCTTGAGGAGGACTGGGAGCTTGACTTGTCCTTCGGGCTTAAAGGTGTCAGCCGTTTCAGGGCAAACTTCTTCATGCAGAGGGGCGCAATAGCCGCCGCTTTCCGCCGGATTCCATATAAAATACTCACCTTTGACGAGCTTCACCTGCCCGCTGTGGTGAGGTCACTCTGCGATAAACCGAGAGGACTCATTCTTGTTACCGGCCCCACGGGCAGCGGTAAATCAACCACACTGGCATCCATGATAGACAAAATAAACACGGAAGACCCTGTGCATATTGTGACTGTGGAAGACCCCATAGAGTATGTTCATGTGCATAAAAAGGCGACTGTGAACCAGAGGGAGCTTCATGCGGATACAAAATCGTTCCGCAATGCGCTGAAATACATTCTCCGTCAGGACCCTGACGTTGTTCTCATCGGCGAGATGCGAGACCTTGAAACCATAGAGGCGGCACTCACTGTTTCCGAAACAGGACACCTTACCTTCGGAACCCTACACACCAACAGCGCCGTGCAGACAATCAACCGTATTATAGATGTTTTCCCCCCGCATCAGCAGCCGCAGATCAGGGCGCAGCTATCCTTTGTGCTTGAGGGTGTCATATCTCAGCAGCTTATACAAAGGGCAGACGGCAAAGGGCGCGTTATGTGCTGCGAGGTTATGGTTCCCAACTCCGCCATACGCAACCTTATCAGGGAGGACAAGCTTCATCAGGTTTACTCCATGATGCAGTCAGGCCAGTCCGAACACGGCATGCAGACCATGAGCCAGTCACTGTTTGAGAACTACAGCAGAGGGCTTATCACATATGAAGACGCGGTTAACCGCGCCGTTTACCCTGATGAGGTAAGGCAGCTTATCGACAGGGCAGGCGGCCCCAGAAAGAGAAGGTAGGACTCATGGCTGTTTACAAATACAGAGGCACAGACCCCGGCGGTCAGCCCATTCAGAGTATAATTGAGGCGGACAACAAGCAGCAGGCAATGGAACTGCTGAAAAACCGCAGAATAGCGGTACGTGAGCTTAAGCGTGATCTAAGTAAGGTTGAGATAGGCCTGCCCGAAAAGGTTAATGATGAGGATATACTCATCTCCACGAGACAGCTGAGCGTTATGGTCGATGCCGGGCTGCCCATTGTGAAGGCTCTGGACATCATAGCCACTCAGGCATCCAAGAAACGTATGCGCAAGATATTTGTGGATGTCAAAGGCGGAATAGAAACAGGTTCGGAGTTCAATAAGGCTCTGGGAAAATATAAAAATGACTTCGGCGAACTGTATGTGAACATGATCGCAGCAGGTGAGGCGGGCGGTCTGCTGGATTCAATTCTGGACAGGCTGGCCAACTATCTGGAAAAAGCTATATCGCTGAGAAGAAAGGTAAAAGCCGCCATGACATACCCGACTGTGGTTCTGATTGTGGCGGTTGCCGTTGTTTACGGCCTTATGGTTTTCATTATTCCCAAGTTCAAAGAGATGTATGAGGGGTTCGGCGGTGAGCTTCCGGCTCTTACTCAGCTTGCCATAGCCATAAGCGACTTTTTGAGCAAGTGGTACGGCGGCGGGCTTATCTTTGCGAGTATTATCGTCAGCTTCACAGTGCTGAAACTTACCTATACCCGTTCACCCGCAGGGCGATATAAGCTGGATCAGATTTTCCTGCGGATACCGAAAATAGGGGATCTTATACGCAAGGTTGCGGTGGCTAAGTTTTCACGCACATTCGGAACCCTGCTCTCAAGCGGTGTTTCCATTCTTGATGCCCTTGATATTGTTGCGAAAACCAGCGGCAACAAGGTTATAGAAAAAGCGCTTCTGGATAGTAAAAGGGATATAGAATCAGGTAAAACAATCGTTGAACCGCTGGAGAAATCGGGCGTTTTTCCGTCAATGGTTATCCAGATGATCTCGGTGGGCGAGGAAACAGGCTCCCTTGATTTGATGCTCCAGAAAATAGCAGACTTTTATGACGATGAGGTTGACAGGGCGGTGGAAGGGCTTACCAAGCTTATTGAACCCTTCCTTATGCTTTTTGTGGGCGGCGCAGTGGGCTTCGTAATCATTGCAATGTATCTGCCGATCTTCAAACTTGGGGATGTTATACAGTAAGGAAAATTCTCCAACCACTGATGATAAATACAAAAAAGCTGAGCCTTATTACTTTGTAAGCAGTTTTAAGTCGTGGCAATTTTTTCAATACTCTTTATAATGGAACAAAGAGTGGTGAGACATGGAACATAAGATATTCTTCGAAAAAAAGTTTACTGAGTTTATAAAGGGCTTAAAAAGTTGTATTTCCACTGCTGATGGGCAGTGGAGCATTAAAGGTTTTATTGATGTTTTTAAAAATGTTTATACAATTTCTGCTGATACAAAGATTGTTTCTAAAATTTTGGAGATTCACCTATTTCCGCATTTAGTAAAATTTGCTTATGAGATAGGCTATAAAATTGTTCTCGCAGATCACCAAAATTATTATCCTGATTTAACATTTGTCAACAGTTCTGATGAATCAGTAATGTTTGCTGTAGATTTAAAAACAACTTACAGACTTGAGAAACAAGAATATTGTAATGGATTCACACTTGGTTCGCATGGCAAATATTTTAAAGAAAGGGATTCAAAAAAGAATATTCAATTTCCTTATAATAGATATTTAGGGCATTTTTGTTTAGGTATAATTTATAATCGTACTGATGGCAGTTCTGTTGATGGGATAAGTGTTAATGACATTAGTAAGCTTCACGAAATTACATCGGTTGTTAAAGACTTTCAGTTTTTTATAGTTGAAAAATGGAAAATAGCGAGTGATAAAAGTGGAAGCGGAAACACTGCCAATATTGGAAGTATCAAGCATATTGAAGACATACTGGCAGGCAGAGGTGTGTTCCATAAGCTTGGAGAAGACTTTTTTGATGATTATTGGATGAACTATGGTGAAATTACTATAAAAGATTCTGTTGGAAAAACTAAAAAAATAACAAATATTGAGGATTTTGTCAGATACCGAAAGGGTGACCTTGATTTAATCTATAAAAGAAACAAGAGAGGCGGGATTGATGACTAAGCAAAAAGTTTTGATTCCGCCGATTAAGTCACAGGGTATTAAAACAAAGCTTATTTCTTATATTCAAAAATTGACTCAAAATTGCAATTGCTCCAGGCTGGTTGAACCGTTTATGGGTACGGGAGTAGTGGGATTTAATTTAAAGTTTGATGAATATTTAATGTGTGATTCTAATCCTCACTTAATAAATTTTTACAAATGCTTACAGAATGATCATCTCAACCCGTCGTCAATAAAGGCTTTTCTTGAGGTTGAGGGAGCGCTTTTACTTAAAAAAGGGGCAGAGCATTATTATTATGTCAGAGAAAGGTTTAATTCCGAGCATAGTCCTCTTGATTTTCTTTTTTTAAATAGGGCTGGTTTCAATGGTATGATTCGTTTTAATAAAAAAGGAGAATTTAACATACCTTTCTGTAAAAAACCTAATAGGTTTGCAAAATCATATATAACGAAGATTACAAATCAAGTTCAATGGGTTTACGAAAGAATACATACAAACAGTTTCACTTTTCTATGTCAGGATTTCAGAAAAACACTTTCAATGGTAACTTCAGGTGATTTTATTTATTGTGACCCGCCGTACATTGGCAGACACGTTGATTATTACAATGGTTGGACCGATGGGGATGAACATGAACTGTATTCTTTATTAAACGAGTGTGAAAGTAAGTTTTTACTTTCTACATGGCATGGTAATCACTACAGGGAAAATTCTTATGTTGGAACTTTGTGGTCATCCTTTAATATTTATACACATGATCATTTTTATCATGTTGGTGGAAATGAAAATAATCGTACTTCAATGACAGAGGCACTTGTAACTAATTACTGATTTTTTAAGATATTTTTCAGATTGTTTATGAGCACCGTATTTCGTGACAAAATGCGGTGCTCATATATAGATCGTTGTTCTTTCATGAATTTTTATGCCTACATTTGAAAAAGCATATTTCAAGTCAGATTTCTTCTTTTGCGCTAAAACACCTTCTGTTCCACAACTCTTTCTATTTCTGCCATTGCCTTATAAATATCATACAGTGCCTTGTTATAGTTATTTCTGGCTCTGGTGAGCATAACACGTGCGTCAAGAAGGTCAGTGGCGGTGGTTACGCGCTGCTTGTACTGGCTTTCCGTTATGCGGTAGTTCTCTTCCGCTGATTCCACCTCTTTTTCAGCTACTTCAAGGCTGCCTGTTGCCAGAGAGTACTGCTCAAGGGCGTTTTCAAGCTGGTATTTCATCTGGGCTGTGGTCTTAAGCTCCTGATGTTTCAGTGACATTGCGTAAGCTTTTTCGGCTGCCGCGGTGCTTCTGCGGGCGTTGCCGTCAAAAATGCTCCATGTTGCGGAAGCGCCGAAGATCACTTCGTCATCATATGAGGTTTCCCTGTCTGCGGGTTTGGCATCATCACCGTATGAGTTATAGGAAGCCGACACGCTGACAGAGGGCAGACCGCCGCGTCTGGTGGCATCTGCGGAATAGTTCTGCGCCTTCACAAGCTCACGGACGTATTTCAGTTCGCTTCTGTTGGTTTTGAGGCTGTCAAAAAGCGAAGCGGAGTTCATTTCCATGCGCTCCGGCTCAGTGAAATCCTGATAAGCCTCGTCCGCCGGAATGTTTTCGTTCATCAGTCTTTCAAGCTCAAAAACAGCAGTATTTTCAGCGCTCTGAGCCTGCAGCAGTGCCTGCTTCTGGGAAGCGAGCTCCGCCTCGACTTTCAGCACCTCATTTTTGGGTGATATTCCCACATCATATGTGAGCCTTGCATCCTTAAGCTGGCTTTCAAGAAGGGCAACGCTCTCCTTTGCCGCCTCCACATCCTTTTTGGCCTGTAAGACACTGAAAAAAGCTTTTTTCACATTGAGCACAACATCAGCTTTTATGCTTTCTTCCATGAATTTCTGTGCCTCAAGTGATGATTTCGCCGCCCTGAGGTTCAGGCTGTCCGCTCCGCCTCTGAAAAGGTTGTAGCTCACTGTCACATCCGCGCTGGAGGCCTGATTTTTGCCTGAGCCGTACTTGTTGTCCTCGTTTGAGCGCTGGTAGCCGTATGAGGCATCAAGCTGAGGGAGAAACGGTGAGCGCGCGGTGCCTACCTGGTTCTCCTTCTGTTCGGTGAGGTATCTGTATTCGGTTATCTCGTGGTTGTTCGCAAGCGCCTTGTTTACCGCCTCATCCAGCGTGAGGGCATGGGCGGAAAAAGCAAAGGAAAAACAGAAAGCGGCTGCCGCAGCTTTTTTCATCATTGTAGGTCACCTTTTTGTCATTAATTAAAGCATATTAACACAAACAGAACGCACCGGGAAACAGGAAAGAGATCGACGACTGTCTGTAGTTCGCATGGGAATGACCTTTTAACAGCAATAAAGTTTGCGCAGAACTGATAAAAGCGGGCAGTTTATTTATCAGGTTATGAACAGGAAATGTTTTTCTTTGAAGCTTTTGTAAAAATGAATTATTATATTTTTTATCAGTCAAAAACAGTACGGTTTACAAAACAGAGAGGGTGATTGAATTGAATAACGGTGAACTTAATCTCAACGGACTTCAGTACCTCATAGACGATATGAAGGTTGGCGATACCTGGCGTGTGTTTAAAATCCTCGCCGAGTTTGTGGAAGGATTCGAAACCCTCTCCAAAGTGGGCTCATGTGCCACAGTCTTCGGTTCCGCCCGTGTCAGGGAAGGGGACTACGACTATGAACTGGCCCGCAAGGTGGGAAGGCTGCTTGCGGATGAAGGCATAGCCGTTATGACAGGCGGCGGCCCCGGAATAATGGAAGCGGCAAACAGAGGAGCCTTTGAAAAAGGCGGACGCTCCGTTGGCTGCAACATCGAACTTCCCTATGAGCAGAAGCCTAACCCTTACACTAACATAAGCATATCCTTCAACTACTTCTTCGTCCGTAAAGTTATGCTGGTGAAGTATTCACGCGCATTTATAATAATGCCCGGCGGTTTCGGTACGCTGGATGAGCTTTTCGAAGCAATTACACTTATCCAGACGAGGAAAATAAAGCCTTTCCCCATCATAATGATGGGCAGCGACTACTGGAAAGGCATGCTGGACTGGGTCAAGGAGAGCATGCTCTCAAAAGGGTTTATCCATCCTTCCGACCTTGATCTTATACAGATGCAGGACGACCCTTACGAGGCTGTAGAAGCGGTTAAGCGTTTCCTTGCAAAGTAAAGTTTTGTGATATAAAACAGGGGGCATACTATGCGGATGTATGATCTGCACACCCACACGGTTTTCAGCGACGGAGTTCTTGTCCCTGCCGAATCTGCTCGCAGGGCGGAGAAGGCCGGTTACGGCGGTATGGCATTCACTGACCATGCGGATGACTCCAACCTGCTTTTCGTGCTTGAAAACCTGCTTCGGTTCAAGGAGCGTTTCAACAGGGAATCACCTGAGTTTAAGGTGCTTGCAGGGGTTGAGCTTACCCATGTTCTGCCTTCGTCCGTGGCAAGGCTTGTTGACGAGGCCAGACGCTTCGGCGCGGATATTGTTGTGGTTCACGGTGAAACACTCACTGAACCGGTTTCAGATGGAACCAACAAGGCGGCTATTGAAGCCGGGGCGGACATTCTGGCGCATCCGGGTCTTATCTCCGCGGAGCTTTGCAGGCTTGCGGCGGAAAAGGGCGTTCACCTTGAAATAACCACTAGGAAGGGGCACTCCCTCTCAAACGGATATGTGGCGAAAACAGCCCTTGAGAACTGTGCATCACTTGTGATCAATAACGATTTTCACGCTCCCGGAGATGCGGTGAGTGCGGAACAGGCGGAAAGAATACTTCTGGGCGCCGGGCTCAGCAAAGAACAGGCGGCAGAAGTTTTTGAAAATAATAAAAAACTTTTTTTAAGAAAACTGGGAGGCTAAGGTGGTCAGGAAGAGAAAACAGCCCGTTCAGGAAGTACCGATCGATAAAGTCGAAGACTTTATGTTTCAGAATTACAAAAAAATAGTGATTGTTGTGGGCGCGTGCCTGCTTGTTTTTGTGGCAGCTTATACAGTACGCCAGATTATGGCGGTGAACTCTGAGAGAGCGGATACCGAAATAGCAGCAGCTGAAACAAAAATGATAACCGGAAACGCCAGTGCGGAGAGCCTCGCAAGCTTCAAAGCCCTCGGTGATAAAAAGTCATCATCAAAAAACTATATATATCTTAAGGCCGGAATAATAGAAGCCGGCAACAACCTGCCCGATGCGCAGAAAACCCTTGTCGCGGTAACCGGTGAACTGGGCGAGCTTGCCAAGGGGCTTGCTTTCGACCTCGGTTCCAAGGATGTGGACCCCAAGGCCTACATCACATCAGGCAGCATGAAGCCTCTCTGGTATTACAGAGCCGTCCTTGCCGCTCAGGGTGAGGAAAAGGCTAAGCTTCTTGAGGAGTTCGGCTCCAAATACCCCGAAAATGAGCTTTATGAAATGGTTAAAAGGTGGGAAAGCTAAATGAAGGAAGTTTTAAGCGGAAACGAGGCGTTTGCCAGAGGAGCGTATGAATACGGGGTGAAGGTTGTGAGCTCCTACCCCGGAACGCCCAGTACCGAGATTACCGAGCATGTGGCTCAGTATGATGAAATATACAGCGAATGGGCAACTAATGAGAAGGTTGCCCTTGAAACGGTTATAGGCGCATCCCTCGCGGGAAGACGCGCCATGACCTGTATGAAGCATGTGGGGCTTAATGTTGCGGCCGATCCGCTGATGACTGTCTCCTATACCGGCGTAAACGGCGGTCTGGTTATCGTGGTTGCGGATGATCCCAATATGTTCAGCTCCCAGAACGAGCAGGACAGCAGGCACTATGCACGTCTGGCGAAGGTTCCCATGCTTGAACCCGCAGACAGTCAGGAAGCCAAGGACTTCATCGGCATCGCCCTTGAAATGTCCGAGAAATACTGTACTCCCGTTCTTGTGCGTTCATGTACAAGGATTTCCCACAGTAAATCGGTTGTTGCTCTCAAAGCCAGAAACACCCCTCCGATATTTGAACCGGAAAATGATATAAAAAAATGGGTTATGGTTCCCGCCAATGCCAGAGTTCGCCACAAGATTGTTGAAAACAGACTTGATAAGCTCTCTGACTGTGCAGACACCGGAAGGCTCACTATTAACCCTGTGGAGTTCCGCAGTGAGGAGATAGGTATAATCTGCGCCGGAGTGACATATCATTATGTCAAGGAAGCCATGCCCGAAGCATCGATCCTTAAACTTGAGATGGTTTATCCGATATGCTTTGAGAAGATAAAGCGCTTCGCTGAAAAGGTTAAAAAGCTTTATGTTGTTGAAGAGCTTGACAGATTCATAGAGAACGAGCTTAAAGCGGCGGGAATAGAGGTTGAGCCTCTGAACAGAAGCGTCTGCGGTGAGCTCTCCGTGGATGAGGTGAGAAAGCTTTTCGGAAAAAGCGTCAAGGAACCTGCTTTTGATCCCAAACAGCTTCCGGCGCGCCCGCCCAATATGTGTCCGGGCTGTTCGCACAGGGGCATGTTTTATGCCATAGCTAAGCTTAAGCTTTTCGCCGCGGGTGATATAGGCTGCTACACCCTTGGTCTTTTGCCGCCTCTTAGCGCCATTAACTCCACAGTGTGCATGGGGGCGAGCATCCCTATGGCGCACGGAATGGACAAAGCCACAGACGGCGCACTGGCGAGAAAATCCGTTGCGGTTATTGGTGATTCAACCTTCTTTCACACGGGTATAAACGGTCTTCTGAACTCTGTTTACAACGCCGGAACATCCACGGTTATCATTCTGGACAACAGCATCACCGGAATGACAGGTCACCAGCCTAACCCCGGAACAGGCTGCACCATCAAAGGCGCACCTACCCAGAAGATAAACTTCCCCAAGCTTCTTGAGGCTATGGGAGTGAAGAATATAAGAACAGTGAACCCTTTTGACCCTGATGAATGCATAAAGGTTCTGAAAGAGGAAACCGCAAAAGAGGAACTCAGCGTTATCGTGACTGATAAACCCTGCATTTTCGCAGACAGAAGCGTGATCAAGCCTCCTTTCTATGTGGATGTGAACAACTGCTCCGGCTGCACAATCTGCACAAGACTCGGCTGTCCCGCTATCCTCTGGAACAAGGAAGAGAAAAGGGCGTTCATAGATGAAACCCTCTGCACAGGCTGCGAACTCTGCGTTAAGGTATGCAGGTTTAACGCTATTCATCAAAGGGGGTAATTATGAAAGATATTAATATATTAATGATAGGTGTGGGGGGACAGGGAACTGTTCTCTCAAGCGATATAGTCTGCGATGTTGCCCTTGCGGGTGACGCGGATGTTAAAAAAAGCGAAATCCACGGCATGGCGCAGAGAGGCGGCAGCGTGGTTTCACATGTGCGCATCGGGGCTAAGGTGCTTTCGCCCGTTATCCCGGTGGGTGAGGCAGATATTGTTATCTCTTTCGAGAACATGGAGTTTCTGCGTTATCCTGAATATGCGGGGAAAAACACATCGCTGGTGGTAAACAAATACCGCATTTATCCCCCTTCTGTTGCGGGCGGTCAGGAAACTTACCCTGCCGGGCAGACCGAGGAGACTAAAAAAGCTTTTAAAGAGGTTTTTGAGATAGATGCCATGAAAACCGCAACAGCCATTGGCAATTCAAAAGTTGCGGGAATGGTTATGCTGGGCAAGCTTGCAGCCCTGCTTCCCTTTGATGCGGATCTCTGGCGCACCGTGATCTCCAAAAAGGTTCCGCCCAAAACAGTTGACATGAACCTTGCAGCGTTTAACGCGGGTTATCAGTTTTAAGTCATTGCGAACCTTGGAAAGGTGAAGCAATCTCTCAGTATATTTAGAGACTGCTTCGTCGCCTCGGCTCCTCGCAGTGACGGTTTTCAGTCGTATCACAGGAATATGTCATTGCGAACCTTGTAAAGGTGAAGCAATCTCTCAGTATATTTAGAGACTGCTTCGTCGCCTCAGCTTCCTCGCAGTGACGAACTTGGCTTGTCAAGAGGGATGTTATTGTCGGTAAAGGCAAACTCCCTCCTTTTGCAAAGGAGGGCTGGGGAAGATTTTCTCTTCTTTAACGAAGAATCCTCAAGCCGCCTACTTGTTTAGTTTTTAAGATTCTTCACCCTTCGGGTTCAGAATGACGTTTAAGGAGACTTACTTGCATGCGAAGCGGTAAAGGATGTCCCGATCTGCGAACTATCCATATGCATGAGTCCCACAACCCCATGGAAGGGGTTGCGCCGTGCGAAGCGAAGCCGCTTTCCAAGCGGCGCGAGCGTGTGAGCAGCCGGACAGGATGTCCCGATCTGCGAACTATTCATCAATTCGACCTGCATATACACACCAGTCACAGTTCGGACGGTGTATTGTCTCCTTTGGATATATACACCGTTCTGCGTTCCCGTGATTACTCTCTTTTTTCCATAACCGATCACAATACTGTTTCCTCCGTGCGCGAGATGCTTTCTTTCAGGGACGGTGACGGAAGCGTTCTGTTTATCCCCGCTGTGGAGCTTTCGACTTATCACGATGATACGGAAATACACCTTATTCCTTACGGCATAGATCCTGATGATGGTGATTTGGCAGCGCTTCTGGATGAATTTGCCGCAAACAGGCTGAATCAGGCAAGGCTGCGCACAGATAAGCTCAGGAGCATAGGGATGAAGGTGGATTTTGACAGGGTTATTGAAGCCGCCGCAGGGAAAACCCCTTCGGGCGTGACATTTCTGCGGGTGCTGGCGGAGCATGAGGAAAATCTTCCTGAGCTTGAGCCTTATCTCAGCGGTGCTAAATCAGGCTCGCCTTATACAAATTTCTATTTCGACTACTTTTTTAAAGGCGGCAGAGCCTATGTTGATGTGAGTTTGCTTGATTACCGAGAATGTGTTGCCGTGCTTTCAGATAAATCTGTACTCGCAGTGGCGCATCCGGGGCTTTACCCGCAAGGCAAAATCAGGGAGCTTTTCATAGACGGAGTGGAAGGGATTGAGGTATATTCCACATATCATAATGCTCAGCAAAGAGCGGAGTATCTCCGGTTTGCGAAAGAAAAAAACCTTATTGCAACAGCAGGAAGCGACTTTCACGGTGAAAGGATCAAGCCCGGAATACATCTGGGCGGACACGGCTGTGAGGATGCTTCGGTTCCTGCGCGGCTTCTCGAAAAACTGTCAGAAAAAAACTGCACTGTTTACAGCATATAAACTCAATTCATATCCGCAACCCGCGCAGATTCAAAATATCTTGCATTGAAATTTAAATTGTGGTAGTTAAATTAGCGGTGGGAGTTATCCCACCAATTTTTTTGTAGCTGTTTATATGGGTAATTTTATAGAGAAAGATATTTCGTCCAAAGTCAGAAACGCGCTTGTGCCTATCGTTAAAGAGATAGGCGTGGATATTTTTGATGTAACTTTCAGGCGGGAAAAAACAGGCAGAACCCTTCGTATTATCATCGACAGGGAGGACTGTCTGCCCGGACTTGACGAGTGTGCTGAAATAAGCAGACGCATTTCAAAATGGCTGGACGAAGCGGATTTTATCCCCTATGACGGCTACAGCCTTGAGGTATCCACTCCCGGACTTGAAAGGCCGCTCCGCAGCGAGAAGGACTTTCTCAAGTTCTCCGGAAAAATCTGCAAAGTCACAGCCAAAGAAAAGGATGATACGGGGCGTAAAAGCTACACCGGAACCATTACCGGTGTAGAGAACGGCGTTGTTAAGCTGTTCGTTGAAAAAGAAAATAAAGAATTCTGCATAAAGCTGGACAATATCGCGAAAGCGGTTTTACAGCTCGATTTTTAGGAGGAGCAATGATAAGGGAACTTGCTAAGGTTGCCGATGAACTGGGTCGTGAAAAAGGGGTTTCAAGGGAAATTCTCGCTGATGCTCTGAAAGAGGCGATAGTTGCGGCTGTTGGCAGAAAAATAGGAAAATACCTTGAACCGGAAGTGGTTGTGGATCTTGACAGAGGACATATAGAGATACTTGTTCCGAAAGAAGTCAGCGAGGACGTAACCAACAAATGGTTTGAAATAGATATGGACGAAGCCGCAAAATATAAAGAAAACCCCCAGCTTGGCGATGTGCTTATGGTTTCCGTGACTCTGGATGACCTCGGCAGGCAGGCAGCGCTTGTTGCGAAGCAGAAGCTTTTTGAAAAGCTCCGCGATGCAGAGCGTCAGGTCGTTTTCGATCAGTTCAATAACAAAAAAGGCGACATAGTAAACGGAACCCTCCTCAAAGCCGACAGAGACCTGCTTACGGTGAGCATAGGCAAAACCGAGGCTATTCTTCCCCGCAGGGAGATGATGGCAGGCGACTATTTCAACAGAGGCGACTATGTGCGCGCTCTTCTGCTTGATATTAAAACGCACAAAGGCTGGCCGCAGCTTGTGCTTTCCAGAACTCACCCTGAGTTTATGAGAAAACTTTTCGAAACAGAAATCCCCGAAGTTTTTGAAGGGATAATAGATGTCAAATCCGTTGCAAGAGAACCAGGCGACAGGGCGAAAGTAGCTGTTTACAGCCAGAACAGCAATATAGACCCCGTCGGCGCTTGTATCGGTCTTAAAGGTTCGAGAATCAACTCCATCAGCCATGAACTCAGAGGCGAGAAGATAGACGTGGTGGAATGGTCTCCGGATCCTGTGCGCTTTGTGTGCAACGCTATTTCCCCCGCGGAAGTGGTGCTTACAAACGTGTTTGAGGATGAAGGAACTATTGAGGTTGTTGTTCCTGATGACCAGCTTTCACTCGCAATCGGTAAAAAGGGGCAGAACGTAAGGCTTGCCGCCAGACTTACCGACTGGAGGATTGATGTCCTGAAAGAGAGCGAATACGCAGAGATAAGAAAAGAGCGTCTCGTTGCCCAGGAACAGGAAATGAAGGACTTCTACGAGCTTTACAACCTTGAAAACCTTGAAGGGCTTGAGGATTCAGTTATCTCTGAGCTCCTTGAAGCCGGTATTGACGATATAGAAAAACTCTCCAACGCCACGCCGGACGAACTGACGGAGAGTCTTGAACTGACAGAAGAAGAAGGGGTAGCGCTTATCAACAAGGCCATAGATTACCTCTCATCAAAACTTGAAGAGGCAGGCGTTTTTGAAGAAGGCGAGCTTGAAGAACTTGACGAAGAAGAAAGCGAAGACGGAGAAGAAGACCGTTAAAAAGCCTGAAATCCCCGAACGCTCATGCATCTCCTGCGGAAAGACAGCAGGCAGAAATGAGCTGCTCCGTGAACGCTCATGCATCTCCTGCGGAAAGACAGCAGGCAGAAATGAGCTGCTCCGTTTTGTGACGGACGGTGAAGGGAAGGCGATATACGACCGCAAAGGGAAACTTCCCGGACGCGGGGTTTACCTCTGCTTTGACGGAGAATGTCTTAAGCTGGCGGCGAAGAAAAACCTTTTCGCCAAAGGTTTTAAGGAAAACATAAACAGGAAGGAATACACACAGCTTCTGAATGAAATATATTCCGTTACATCGGGCTATTTCTTTGCCCTGCTGAGATCAGGCAGGGGAGCGGGGCTTGTGGCAGCCGGCAGTTCTAAATGCGAAAAACTGATTGAGTCATCGCTGGCCAAACTGCTGCTCATTCCTGAAGATGCTTCGGAGGACACTGTTAAAAAAGTACTTGCCCTCGCAGAGGCAAAAGGCGTAACCGTGATGAAATGTCCGGCCAAGCTCACAATGGCGGAGGAACTGGATGTTCCCTTGAGAGCCGCTTTTGTGGTTACGGACGAAAAACTTGCGGAAGCTGTATCTGTGCCGCTGAAAAACGCGGGCGTAATAAAGAGTTGGCTTGACGGGGTGTAATTGATGTCAGATTTTAAAAATAACGACGAGGGGAAAAAATTGAATAGAAATGACGAGCATGAGAATACGGGACTGGATTTGACCGAAGGCGATTCCGACGAATCCGCAAAAGAGGATAAACATTCCAGACTGAACAGGCGTCAGGAACTGCTTCAAAAAGCCCTTGAAAGACATAAAAAACATCCCCGTGCAAGAGAAGTAAAAATAAAAGGCAATGAGGATGAACCTCAGCAGCCTAAAAGATTATCCCGTGAAGAACTGCTTAACCGCAAGCGCGCCCTTGAAAAAAACATCCGCAAAGTGGATGAACAGAGGGAACAGTACGTTAAAGAAACGGAAGTGAAAACACCCGTCCGCGCTGAAAACGTTCAGGAGACTTTTGTCTCCAAACCTGCGGAAGCACCTGTAGCGGCGAAGGAACAGACTGTTTCGGCTGCAAAAGCGGAAGCCCCGGTTAATTTTGAAAAAACTTCCGCTCCGACCGAAAAATCTCAGGACAACATATCTGCCGGCCCGGCTCAGGCTGCTAAACCTGCTACTGAAGGCCGTCAACAAGGTGAGAGAGAAAAAATGCTTCAGCAGGAAAAGGAATTGCCATCGCGGGATGAAGAGAGAGAAAAACCCGCAGCAAAACCCGATTCAAGTGACAGACCTCAGTACGGCGACAGAAGACCCCAGGGCGACAGACCTCAGGGCGAGCGTCAGTACAACAACGACAGGGGCGACAGACCTCAGTACGGCGATAGAAGACCTCAGGGTGAGAGACCGCAGTACGGCGACAGAAGACCCCAGGGTGACAGACCTCAGGGCGAGCGTCAGTA
>JAEWZN010000005.1 GCA_023395255.1 Deferribacteres bacterium | reverse complement strand
ATTTAAGTACACGCTCGCGCCTTGGTGAACAAGGCTTCGCTGCGCACGGCGCATTCCCATCCATGGGAATGTTAAGCATTTGCCGTCATTGCGAACGAATGTGAAGCAATCTCTCATTTTAATAACTTAAATCCGCACATCCTGTCGGATTTAAATACACGCTCGCGCCGAAACAAGTTCGGCTTCGCTGCGCACGGCGCATTCCCGTCCATGGGAATGTTAAGCATTTGCCGTCATTGCGAACGAATGTGAAGAATCTCTCATTTAATAGCTCAAATCCGCGCATCCAACTGCCGATGCCTCAGGAAAATACGGACGCAAAATGAACCTCAGCCATCTAAAACGAATCGGGAAAGCAGGAAGAAGTAATTATCGGCAGATGAATGAATATCTTCATACTTTATATAATATAGACAAAGGATCCTATTTCAAATATATTTTAACATGCTTTTTATAAACGGTCTCAATATCGGAATAAAAAATTCCGGAAAAATCATACATATTTTACGTGATATTTCTCTTAATGTCCAAAAAGGAGAAATTCTGGGAATCGGCGGTGAATCAGGCTCCGGCAAAACCATTCTCGCCAAAACCGTTCTGGGAATACTCAGCCGTCCGGTGCAGAAACTTTCCGGAGAAATTATTTTTGAGGGAAAATCTCTCGAAACAGAAAAAGACTTCCGCTCCGTTCGGGGCAGAAATATATCCATGATTTTTCAGAACCCCACGGCATCTCTCAACCCGGTAATGAAGATCGGCACACAGATAACAGAGGCTATACGCGCTGCGGATAAAGCAATCAGCAAAACAGAGGCCCGCAAAAAAGCCGAACAGCTTCTTAAAGAGGTTGAGATAGATTATCCGGCGGAAAGGCTGGAAAGCTACCCCCACCAGCTTTCAGGCGGCATGAACCAGAGGGTGATGATCGCACTCGCTCTTGCCAGCGATCCTGAACTGCTAATTGCAGATGAGCCCACAACAGCGCTGGATGTCACGATACAGAAGCAGATTATAGAACTTCTCCTCAAGCTCAACAGGGAGAAGCACCTCTCCATTATATTTATCACACATGATCTCTCACTTATGCAGGCAATATCCCACAGATGCGTTATCCTCTACGCTGGCGAAATAATGGAAAAAACAGATTCCGCCGACCTGCGGGAAAACAAGATCCGCCATCCGTACACCTTCAGTCTGAAAAAATGTCTGCCGACCCTACATGAAAAAAAAGACACGCTCTACTCCATACCCGGAGTGATTGACAAAAACACGGAAGAATATGACAGCTCATGCGTCTTTCACAAGCGCTGCTTTAACAGAACTGATAAGTGCCTCATAGAAAAGCCCAAGCTGACGGAAGACCGCCCCTTTGCCTGTCATAACCCGCTGTAGCTAGACAGCTATGCTTTTCCACCTGCCCCGAATGAACACTCTGACCAGCAGTCCGGCTCTCACAGCGCTTTCCAGCGCCGCAACCAGATAAACCCAGAAAAGAGCAATGCCAGCCCACACCATCACGGCGGCGGGCAGAACACGCAGAAGCCAGATGCATGCGGTATTTACAATGAACGTTGTCCTTGTGTCCCCTGCTCCTCTCAGTGCTCCGCTCATCACGAAGAATATTCCCAGAGGAATCTGGCTCAGACCCATAATCCGCAGGTATTCAGCGGCGGATGCCACCGTGGCGGCGTCCGTTGTGAACATTCTTGCAAGAGGAGCCGGAAACAGGAACATCAGAAGCCCCACAGTCCCCATGAATGCGCATGCGGCCACAGTGGCGGCCATTGCGTCCTTCTCCGCTTCTTCGGGATTGCCTGCGCCCAAGTGTCTTCCGGTGAGCGCCATTGTAGCCACTATGAACCCCACGCCGGGCATGAACGCTATCCCCTCGATCCGCAGACCTATCTGATAGCCTGCGAGCGCCTCTGTTCCGTATCTGGCCACCAGAGCGGAAAGAACAATATATGTGGGAAAGGTCATCATCCGCTCCATCCATGTGGGAAAGCCGACCTTGAGTGCCCTGCGGAGCAGATCGCCCGAAAAACGCATTACAAAATCGATCTCCTTTCTGATAAAGCACAGATAAGCATATATAAAAAATTCGAGAAGCCTTGCTATGACAGTCGCGTACGCAACACCGGCAACACCGAGGGCGGGAAAGCCCCACGCGCCGAAGATCAGCGCATAGTCCAGCAGAAAATTCACTATATTGCCGAATATACCGATATAAAAAGGGATTTTCGTTTTGCCGTATGCGTTCAGGCTGCTGTAAAGCACCCCCTGAGCGAACAGCACAGGGATGGAGAAACAGTATATCTTCATATAAACAGAGCCGATCTCCTCTATCTCCCCGCTCATTCCGAGAATATTGAAAAGCACGTGTGACTTATAAAAGCCAACCACAAACAGGGGCACAGAAAAAGCCAAAGCCAGAACAAACATGTTATAGCTGACAAGCCCCGCCTTTTCCGGGTCTTTAGCACCGAAAAACCGCGAAACAAGGGCGTTTGTCCCCACATAAAACAGAGACATAAACGCATACAGCATGCCCACATACTGCATGCTCACCCCAACGGCGGCTACGCTGACGGACGAAATACGCCCGACAAAAAGCATATCCACCATGGACTGAACCATACCTAAGAGATTATACATAGCGGCGGGAAAGGATATTTTAAGAACCGTCCATACCCTTTTACCGAAAGAGGAATCCGACAAAAATGCACCTTTTTTCTGTAAACAATTGTAAAAAACAGTATAAACCAAAAACAGAGGCTTGAAAAAGAGAAAAAAAATATTTAGAATATTATCGAAATGAAATTGTGTTATAAATTACAAATGTTCATAAAGTAAAAACTTATCCGGTGAAAGATGATAGCTAAGCTGTTCGGCAGGAAGAATGTTGAGAATAAGCCGAAGGACCCCATCGCAATTTATGTCAATAAAATGTGCGAGGCTGCAAAAAGCCACCCTGTCATGGGTGAAAAAATTGAGGATGCAGTATTCTCAGTTGTGGACACAGAAACCACCGGGCTGGACCTTACCAAGGCAAGGGTAATTAACATCGCCGCCGTTAAGGTGCAGAACTTTAAAATAATCGATTTCTACAACACATTCATCAACCCGGAGATGGTTATTCCGCCTGAGTCCATAAAGTGGCACAACATTACGGATGAAATGGTGCAGGACAAACCCAAGGTGGAGGAAATTCTCCCTGATTTCATGAAGTTTGTGGGGACATCAGTCTTGGTCGGCCATCATGTTAACTTTGACATTAAAATGATAAACAAAGAACTGAACAGCTGTTTCGGCTGCCAGCTGCACAACCAGTGGCTGGACACTATGCTGATTTACTCCCGCGCTATTATCAAAAAGGAGGATCACCTGACCCTTGATCATCTTTTTGATGTGTACAATGTGAAGTGCAACGGCAGACACACGGCACTGGGCGATGCTCTGGCCACAGCGGAGGTGTTCACAAAGATGATTTTTCAGGCAAACGAGCACTACAGCACAATCCGCGAGCTTGTGGACTGTCAGAAAAGCCTGCTGACCTAAGCAGAAAATCCGGTTTGTAAAAACTCATTTTCCTGCTATAAAATCAGTATGGATTCTCTTAAACCCTTCAAAAAAGAGCTTATTGGAAGCGTAAGTGCGAATTACCTCAAGTTTTTCATGCACATATCACCGCATCCGGGCGTGGTGATAGGCAGACGCGGTTTAGTGGATGAAGAAAAAACAAGGGGGATTGTCCTTGTTTTCGGCCCTCAGTCATACCGTGATTTCAGAATGGAGGACAGTTTTATATCCGTCACAATGAAATTCTCCGGCAGATGGGAGGAGGTTTTTATCCCTTATGAAGCGGTGGCGGCAGTGTTCAACGATCCGGTTTCCCCTGAGTTTATCGTAAATTTCCGTATTCCCGAAAAGAAAGCCGAACAGCCCGCAGAAGAGAACCGTACTTCCCCCGAAAACAAAATAATCAGACACGATTTCGGCAAAAAAAAGTAACAGGCTGCCTTGCCCTTACAGGGTTCAGAATGACGCATTACTATGTCACTGTGAGGAGTCGAAGCGACGGAGCAACCTCTGAATATACTGAGAGATTGCTTCACTCCTGCGGAGTTCGTAATGACTCAAACAGTTCCATGGATGGAACTGCGCCGTGCGAAGCGAAGGACTGCTTTTGCAGTCCGCGAGCGTGTGAGGCAATTTGACAGAATGTACAAATTGCCTAAGGAACTAAATCACGAACCTGCCGCTGATGAGCATGAAAGCCAGAAAAGGAATAACCGCAGGCCAGATCAGCCCGGCGACATATGCGGCGATAGCGGAAGGCAGCCAGCCCACGCCGCCGCCAAGGGCAAAGCCATAGGTTTTTACACAGTAGATATAAGCAATGATAAACACTATGCCCCATGTTGCATAAAGCCCGAAACGGTATACTCTGCTTCCCCAACTCATAAGCCTGCTCCGTGGTTTTTATTTTAATGATTTAACTAAAGGCAGTCATATGCTTATATTTCGAAGAATATCAAACTTAACCTCAAACAACAATACAAATTTTTGAATTTCTTAACATTTTTTAAAATAAAACTTAGCAATAGTTCACTAAAAATGCAAAAATAATGTAATTGATTCTTTTAACTGAGATAAAAAAGAGATGGACGGTTAATAAGATTTCAGGCTTTTCCTTTTTCGTTGATTTTTCTTACACAGGCATGGAGAAGTTCGAGAAGGAGATCTTTGTGGACAGGCTTGACCATAATATAGTCCGCTCCTTCAAGGTTTTTGCCCTGATCGGGAAAAGCTGTGACAATGACAATGGGGACATTCAGATCATGCTCCCTTATGGAGGCTATCATTTCCGAGCCGTCCATAACAGGCATTGCCAGGTCGGCCACAACAAGGTCGGGACGTTTTTCCATGAAAATATCAAGCCCCTCCTGCCCGTTGGAGGCCATGTAAACCTCAGCCGTTCTTCTGCGGATGATGTTCACAATGGAGAGTCTGGCTATTTCGTCATCCTCAACGCAAAGTACTCTGAGCTTGCTTAAATCTGTTGAAGGCACGCCTCACCCCATGAAAATTCATATCAATAACATCGTGTTTTCTTGAGGATATTGCGTGTGAGGGTGATAGTCAAGAGATAAAAAAACCGGAAGGGTTTGCACCCTTCCGGTATGTTAAGTTTTTTGATTAAGCGAGCATTCCGACAAACTCGTCTGCCTCTTTAACGGGGCTGAGTTTGAACTGCTCAACTATGAAGTTTGCCACAGTCGGAGAAAGGAACGCGGGCAGCGAGGGTCCGAGGTGGATATTTTTAACGCCGAGGTAAAGAAGGGCGAGAAGAACGGTGACCGCCTTCTGCTCGTACCATGCCACATCATAGTAGATGGGGAGCTTGTTAACATCGTCCAGACCGAAAGCCTCTTTCAGTTTAAGCGCGATAACTGCGAGTGAGTATGAGTCGTTGCACTGACCGGCATCAAGCACTCTGGGTATTCCGCCGATTGTACCGAGGTTCAGCTTATTGTAGCGGTATTTAGCGCATCCTGCCGTGAGGATGATGTAGCCTTCGGGCAGTTTTTCCGCCACTTCTGTGTAGTGAGAGCGGGTTTTGTGTCTGCCGTCGCAGCCTGCCATAACAACAAAGCCTTTTACTGCGCCGGATTTAACAGCTTCGATAACCTTATCGGCTATGGAAAGAACTGTTCCGTGAGCGAAACCGCCGATGATTTTGCCTGTTTCAAGTTCAACGGGTGCAGCGCATTTTTTAGCAAGCGCTATGATTTCAGAGAAATCCTTTTTGCCGCCTTTTGCTCTGTCAGCTATGTGTTTAACACCGGGGTAACCGGCCATGCCAGTGGTGAAGATTCTGTCTTTGTAGGAATCCTTAACCGGCACTATGCAGTTTGTTGTCATAAGGATAGGCCCGTTGAAAGTATCGAACTCCTTATCCTGGTGCCACCATGAACCGCCGTAGTTGCCTGCGAAATGGCTGTATTTTTTGAATGCCGGGTAGTAGTGACCGGGGAGCATTTCGCTGTGTGTGTAAACGTCCACGCCTGTTCCTTCTGTCTGCTCAAGGAGTTCCTGAAGGTCTTTAAGGTCGTGGCCGGAGATGAGGATACCGGGGTTTTTGCGAACGCCGATATTAACCTCTGTGGGTTCGGGGCTGCCGTAACTTGTGGTGTTTGCCTTATCAAGGAGCGCCATTGTGGTAACAGCCACTTCACCGGTTTTCATAACGAGAGCGATAAGCTGCTCCATGCCAAGGTTTTTCACTGTGGCCGCAAGAGCTTCTTTGGCAAATGAGTAGATAGCGTCATCCTCATAACCGAGAACGGCAGCATGCTCAGCATAAGCCGCTATGCCTTTAAGGCCGTAGGTGATAAGCTCTTTAAGCGAGCGCAGGTCTTCGTTTGTTTCAAGAAGAACGCCAACGGAGGCTGCCTTCGCGTCGAGATCCGCATCGTTTGCGGGTTTCCATGTAACACAGTCCGGAGTCTGTGCGGGCAGAGCCGCTTTCGCCTTGACGGACTCCCTTATATTCAAAGCCTCTTTCACAAGAGATGTCAGCTTAACATTGTCAAAGTTAGCGTTGGTGATTGTGGCAAAAAGCGCCTTGATGGTGAAGAAACCTGCCTCTTTCTCGTAAACTCCGGCAGGTGCGTATTCGCCTGCGAAAGCTATACCCTTAAGGGTGTAGAGGAGAAGATCCTGAAGCTGGGCGGTATCAGCCTGTTTACCGCAAACTCCCTTAACCGTACAGCCCGTGTTCTTGGCCGCTTCCTGACACTGCATACAAAACATACTCATTAATTTGTCCTCCTGCTTTTTTTTTCTGTTGGAGTTATGATATAAGAATAACAGGTAAATGATTTGATATGGATCAAGAATGGATAAAAAAACTGCAGTAAAGAAATTTTTAACGGCTTTTTTCGGTGATGACAGCGTACAGGATGTCATCGACAGGATCTCAAGGGTAAAGACCCTCGACAAAGGGGGCATACTCTTCATGGAGGGGCAGACAGGCAGGTACATCTACTTTCTGCTGGAAGGGAAAATCAAGCTCTACAAAACAAACAACGAAGGCAAGGAAGCAATAGTCCACTTCGTCGGGCAGAACGAAATGTTCGCAGAGATAATCCTCCAGCTTGAGTGCTGCTACCCCGTTACCTCGGAAGCGATGGAAAACTGTATCCTCCTTGAGATGGATGCGGCGGAGCTTTTCAGACAGATTGAGAAAACGCCCAAGGTGGCAATGGCGATAATAGGGCTTCTGGCAAGGCGAATAAAATATTTCGTCAACATGATCGAGAACCTCACCCTGAAAGATGTGCGCGGCAGATTTCTGCATTATCTGGAAACCCTCCAGCACAAAGGGAAAAACACAGTCACCCTCCCGGTTCCGAAAGGGGATCTTGCACTTCTGCTCGGAACCACTCCGGAAACCTTTTCAAGGCTGCTGAAAAAGCTTGCGGAAGAGGAAGTTATAACCTATGAAGGCAGGAAAATAACCTTCCTGAAAGAGCTTGAGTAGCTTATTTCAAAAAATTAATCTGAAATATTTTAAGGTGTGCTGAGTATGTATTATCTTCTTTTCCTCGCGTCCGCTGCGGCGGTGATATTTGCCGGTAAAAAAATGTCCGTCAGCGGAGATGTTATTGCCGAAAAAACAGGGCTTGGGCACAGCTTCATAGGCCTCACCCTGATTGCGGCCTCCACCAGTCTGCCGGAAGTTATATCCTCGGTCGGAGCAGTAACCATTGTGGACAACCCTGATCTGGCTTTCGGCAATGTTTACGGTTCAAACATGTTCAACATGCTGGTTATCTTCATAATGGATGCCATGTACCGCAAAGGCAGCATACTCGCCCATGCCAGCAAATCAAACGTCACGACCGGGCTTTATGTCATTATCCTCACTATGATAAGCGGAGTTGGCCTCTTCGTCCCAATGCCTTCCATAGGCTGGCTGAACGTGACAAGCATAGCAATTTTCGCTGTTTATTTTATCTCCATGTACACAGCCTACATTCATAAAGACGAACTGGAAGCGGAGCTTGAGGAAGCTGATGTCAACGGAACAACTCTTTCATCCGCCTTTATCTCATTTGCTGTTTCAGCGGCAATCATAGTTGCCGCGGGTCTGGCTCTCAGCAAGTCAGCAGATTTCATAGCGACGGACACCGGTCTGGGCGGCTCGTTCGTGGGCAACTTTCTGCTGGCATTTGTAACATCCCTGCCTGAGCTTGCCGTATGTATAGCCGCGGTAAAAATAGGCTCAGTGAACATGGCAGTGGGCAACCTTATTGGCTCCAATATATTCAATGTGACCATAATAGGCGTATGTGACCTGTTTTACTTTAAAGGTGATGTCTACTCATCAGTAAGCAGGGTAAACACAGTGGCGGTGCTTATCACATCCATAGTTGTTGCCCTTGTGCTTCTGGGAATAGAGCTTGATAAGAGCGCAAAAAAGCACAGGCGAATATCCATTGTTTCATGGTGCATAGCTGCGCTCTATGTTGTTTACATGGCCTATGTATTCTTCACCTCGTAAAACTGAGATTCTACATTGAGTTTACAAAGCAGGGTTAAGAACATATAATTCATAATAAAATGGGACTGTATGTGGAAATATAAGAAGGAAGGCGGCAACAGCGTTGTCATAACGCCGCCGAAATCCATAAACTATGACAATCTGGAAGACTTCCGCAAGCTCATCAGAGAGCTCGCTGAGTCCGGCTGCGTCAATGCGGTCATAAACATGAACAAAGCAATTTACATTGATTCCAGCGGGTTGGGGACCCTTGTTAAAGCCGCTGCGGATTTGCGTCACTCCGGCGGCGATCTCAGGTTGTCTGAGGTAAATTCCGGAATCACAGATATACTAAGGATCACCAGTCTGCATAAAGTGCTTAAGATTTACGAAAATACAGAATCCGCACTTGCAAGCTACGGGTGATGCCCCATAATTAAGGCAGACCGATGCTTAAATTCAAAAACCTATCTGAACAGATATTTTTATCAGCGTTCACTGCGGCTGTTGTCACAGTCGTTACCATAGGTTTTTTGTGGGTAAAGGAGATAAATCAGCGCTTCGGGGAAGAAACCGCAGCGCTGAAAACAACACAGATTAACAACAGAAAAGAACTTATCCGCTCACAGGTTGACGAAGTAAAAGCCTTCGTGGACTTTGAAAAGGGACGTACAGAAGACGAAATAGGCAGATTCACATCCTCAAACCTCACAAATATTCTTGCTACAGCCCAGAAGATAACAGAATACGAATCGCGGGAACGATTGGTAAACACCCTTGTCTCCCTCGCCATAAACCTTCATACGGATATTTTTATAATGGACAGGGAGGGAACATTTCTCGCTCACTCCTCAATGCCTGAACTCACAGGCAGCCATGCACTGTCATACACTGATGCAGACGGTCTGAACCCCTATGAAACACTGTACCGGAATGCTCTTACAGGGTTCAGGGCTAATATCCGCTTCACAAGCGCTCCGAAAGAAGAACGGGCGCCTTACAGCATGACAGCATCCGCAGCATATGAAGAAAAATCAGGTCTGATAATAGGTGTGCAGCTGAACAGGGAAGCATTCACCAGCCAAATGCGTGAAAAAATACTCCGCGCACTGGCACATATGACACTGGGGCAGGACGGTTATTTCATAGTCGCTGATTTTGACGGCTATCTGCATGCCAACTTCGGAACCTTATACGAGCCCCCCCTGTATTTTGAAAAGTTTCAGGATTCCACCGGAAAATATCCGTACCTTGAAATAAAAGAAGCCCTCGAAAAAGAGGATCACACTTTTTACTCCTACCTGTATCCGAAAACCAAAGGCGGTAAGCCGCTAAATAAAATATCATACTTCACAACAGACAGGGAACTGAACGTAATTTACGGAACCGGCCTGTATATTGATGATATAGAAGCAGAATATCTGGCAGAAAGAAACGTGATTGCCGAGCGGACCAGAAACAGCATAATACAAACAATAGGCGTACTTTTTGTCATACTCATAATAATCTCGGTAATCGCCCGCAGAATATCCGACAGAATAAAGAGAAGCTTCGGCTCATTCATGCTTTTCTTTGAACGCGGAAGGGACGAAAACGCCAGAATAACATCGGATGAACTGTTTTTCACTGAATTCAAAATCCTTGCCGAATATGCCAACCGGATGATTGACGAAAGGGTGGAGTTTGAAAAACGTCTGGAAGAAAAGCATATCGCTCTTATTAAAGAAACAGAAGAGAGGCAGGAAACAGAAAAACGCTTTAAAACCGTTATTGCCGTAATGCGCGAAGGTGTACTGCTACAGGACGGTCAGGGGCGTATAATAGGCATAAACGCCAGCCTGCGGGAGATGTTCGGCATAGGCGATACAGGTATCATAGGCAGAACTCTGGAATCGGTCGGGCTGAAATTTGTGGACGAGGAGGACAGAATAACCGGAAGTTTCTGTCCGCCCATAGCAGCATGCAGAACAAACGGAAAGCCCTCTGTGGACAGTGTGATAGGTCTGAAAAGAAATGACGGGAATACACGCTGGTTTCTTGTGAATGTTATGCCTCTCTTCACCGGAAACGCGGACAGGGTGGACAAAACTGCCGCCACTTTCAGTGATATAACCACAAGAAAAGAGCTCCACGATGAGCTGATAAAAACAAGGGCAAGCCTTGAGAACGCCCAGACCATCTCAAACATAGGCAACTGGGAGTGGAACCCGTATTCAGGCAGGCTCTGGCTCTCCAGAATGTTCTACACTATCCACGGAATCAGGGAAGGACAGGAACTTGATCTGGAAAGTTTTCTGGAGAGAATTCACGAAAATGACCGCAACAGACTTAAAAAGCACCTTCAGGATCTCTCCAGAAAAAACATACCCTTTGAGACGGAATACAAGGTGATAGATTCCGGCGGGCAGGAGAAGTGGGTCTTTGCAAAAGCGGTAACATCCCTTCTGAAAGACGGAGAGAAGGTTATAACAGGAACTGTTCAGGATATAACAGCAATGCGGAAGGCACAGTATGAGCTTAAAAATGCATACGCCAAGCTGAATGAATATGTTGATATAATAGACGAAAACGTCATAGTGTCCGAGACTGATAAGAAGGGGCTGATAACCTCAGTGAGCAAAGCCTTCTGCCGCATATCCGGCTACAGCAAAGAAGAACTGATCGGTAAAAAGCACAACGACCTCAAATATGACAGAAATGACCCGCCCACAGCGGACGACATACGCTTTATGGTTCTGTCCGGTGAGAAATGGACAGGAGAGATAAGAAACAAGCGCAAAAACGGAGAGCTCTACTGGATAAAAGCCACTGTCTCCCCGAAATTCGATTCCGAAGGCACAGTTATAGGCATGCTCTCCATCAGGCAGGACATAACTGACAGGAAAAAAGTGGAAGAACTCTCCCTCACCGATGAGCTGACCGGGCTGCACAACAGGCGCTTTTTTAACACAGTGCTTAATGCCGAGCTTAAAAGAGTCCGCCGTGACAGTAAGTTTCTTACATTCGTCCTGCTTGATGTGGACAAGTTCAAGGAGTACAACGATACATACGGGCACACTCGCGGGGATATGGTGCTGAAAACTATTGCCCACTGCATAAAAGGCTTTATGCTCAGAAGCTCAGACTACAGCTTCCGCCTTGGCGGAGAAGAGTTCGGCCTCCTTTTCAGCGGACTGGACGGTGAAAAAAGTGCCACTTTTCTGGAAAAGATCCGCAGCGCGGTGGAAAACCTCAGGATCGAACACACAGGCAACACTGCATCAGACTATGTGACCTCATCCTTCGGCGGAATATGCATTAATCTGTCAAAATACACCAAGTTCGATATGGACACCATATACAAAGCCGCCGATGAGGAGCTTTACAAGGCAAAAGACGCAGGCCGCAACAACGTCAGCCTGAAAGTTCTGGACTGATTCTGTCCTCTTTTTCGGATTTCTTCATTTGTTATCCTTTATAAAATAAGCTAAAGTATTATTAAATATATTAATGAAGGTGCTTGCATGAACGAGTTTATCCCTTTGTTTCTGTCCCTTGCTCTGGGGCTTCTCATCGGGCTTGAAAGAGGCTGGCGAGAAGTCATAGACGGTGAGTCCTCGCCCTTTTTCGGTTTGCGCACCTTCGGACTGATAGGCCTTCTGGGCGGCATAATAGGCTTTATAAGCAATACTTACGATAACCTGCTCATTGCGGGCATAGCCTTTGCCGCGGTTACAGTCCTCCTGACCGCCGTTCACGTCAGCGACTGCGGCCGCCCTCACGGGGTCGGGATAACCACGGTTATTGCCGCCGCCATAACCTTCTGCCTCGGCATTCTTTCCTCCCTCGGCTTCATGACAATAGCCTCATCCATCGCAGTGGTTACAGCAGTGATCCTGAGTATGAAGCCCGTTGTTTACCAATGGGTAAAAAAGCTAGAGGCAAAGGAAATACACGCCACGCTCAAGCTTCTGCTTATCTCAGTTGTGCTCCTGCCTGTTCTGCCTGACAAAGGCTACGGCCCTTACGCCGCACTGAACCCTTATGAGGTGTGGTGGTTTGTGGTGCTGATAACCGGGATGTCTTTTGCAGGATATTTCGCCATACGCATAGCCGGAGCCGGCAAAGGGATTATGATAACAGGAATCCTCGGCGGTCTCGTCTCCTCAACAGCGCTTACCCTCTCCTTCTCCAGACTGGGCAAGCACTCACAGCTTAAAAGGGTTTTCTCCGCCGGAATACTCATAGCCTGCGGAACCATGTTTCCCAGGATGCTCATAGAGGTCTCTGTCGTAAATAAGGAACTGCTGAAACTTGTGGCAGTTCCCCTTGTTGTAAGCGGACTGACAGTTTATATCGGCATGGCCTTTTTCTGGTTCACACGCTCGCGGGACAAAGAGGTAAAAGCGGACGTTCCGCCGCTCAGCAACCCTTTTCAGATAAAACCGGCGCTGAAATTCGCCACCCTGATCTCCGTAATTCTGCTTTTTTCGCAGTTTATTAAGGAATCCTTCGGCGATGCGGGCATAATCGTGCTTGCTTTCTTCTCCGGGCTCACGGATGTGGATGCCATAACAATCTCAATGGCAAGGCTGGCTCACGAAGGTCTCAGCCATACCACGGCATCAATGGCAATAATGACCGCTGCTGCCACAAACACGCTGCTCAAGGGGTTTCTTGTGCTGTTCATTTCCAATAGACTGATCGGGCTCAGGGTCATGGCTGTATTCGTAACAGCCCTCGCAGCCGGCGGGCTGGCACTTTATATTGCAGCTTAAAAGGGGCGTATCTTCTCCCCGTTTTTCAGCCTTCGGGCTATGTCATTATTTTTCAGGGCGAAAAGCACGGCACGGGTGAGCTCAAGCCCTGCGCTGTCCATGCCTGCCCCGCTCATTCCGTCCGCCAGCGCCCTGAATCCCTGCTCGTATGCCTTTTTCACTGTGAGATTCATCAGCACGGGAGTCTCCTCTCCCATGATCCTTGACGCAAGCGCCTCATGGCAGTCCTCAGCGGAAACAGAGGTCACAGCCCTGCAAAGCAGCGGGCGCACCGGATAAACCGAACATGCGCCGCTCTCATCCAGAAAAATGCACTTTTTACCAAGCAGGCTCCAGTCCTGCTCATCAGTCCACATTGTTTCCCTTACTCTGTTTTCAAGAAGAGGAATAAATTTATCCCCTTCCCCTCCCCTCTCCAGATAACGGGCAATATTGACAGCTTCCGGCAAAAGCACGGTAATATAAACAACGCAGCAGTGGGCACACCCCACCTTGCATGCAATCAATTCAAACGAAGTCTTATCCTTTTCAGCGTTTATTATCTCTTCCGCGGCTTCCGCCGCCTTTTGTGCCGCCCTGCCCAGACAGGCATCCGACTTCACCTCTCCCAGTTCGCCGGCAACGTTTTTCAGTATTTGTTCATAAATAAACATCAAAAAACCTCATAATATGTATAACACTGTGATATTATATCAAGATAAAGAACATTAAAAAAACCAAAATAAACCCTTGACCTGCAAAAATAAATAACTAATTATCAGCGGCATACATTAGCTTTGTCTCTTTTGCATCCGGAGGAAGACATGAAAAAAATCATTATTATCGGCGGCGGGTTCGCCGGGTTAAATACTGCCAAAGGTCTCGGCAATGTTAAAGACGCGGATGTGACTCTCATAGATAAAGCCAACCATCATCTTTTCCAGCCGCTGCTTTATCAGGTGGCAATGGCGGGGCTCAACCCGGCGGATATTGCAGTTCCGGTCAGAAGCCTGCTCGCTAAATACGACAATATCAAGGTGGTGCAGGGAAAGGTTCTATGCATCAATTCCGCTGAGAAGAAGGTTGTCACAGACTTCGGCGATTTGCAGTATGACTACCTGATCATAGCCTGCGGCGCAAAACATACCTATTTCGGCAATGAACACTGGGAGCAGCATGCTCCGGGGCTGAAAACCCTTGAACAGGCCACAGAAATACGCAGGCGCGTTCTTTCTGCCTTTGAAAACGCTGAGAAAACATCCGACCGGAGCCTGCAGAAAAAATATCTCACCTTCGCAGTTGTCGGCGGCGGCCCCACCGGAGTTGAACTGGCGGGAGCAATAGGAGAAATGAGCCGCTACACCCTCGCGCGTGACTTTAAAAATATTGACGCAAAACTCACAAGGGTAATACTCATTGAGGGCGGAAACCGCATCCTCCCCTCATTCAGCAAGAAGCTTTCAGCATGGGCCACAAGATCCCTTGAGCAGCTTGGTGTTCAGGTGTGGACAAACAGCATAGTGACAAACATAGACGAAAACGGCCTGAATGTGGGCAACGAAAGGATAGAGACAACGGCTGTTCTCTGGGCGGCAGGGGTTAAGGCAAACTCGGTTGACACTGACTTTACTGTGGAAAAGGACAGAATGAACCGCATAGCAGTCACAGCCGACCTGAGCCTTCCGGGGCATCCGGATATATTCGCTGCGGGTGACTGCGCCTGTTTTCCGGATGATGAGGGCAAACCGCTGTCCGGCATAGCTCCCGTTGCCATGCAGCAGGGGAACTACCTTGCGGATCTCATAGAGAAAGAGATTAAGGGGAAGCCCAGAAAGCCCTTCAAATACAGAGACAAAGGGCAGATGGCCACCATTGGCCGGAGCAAGGCCATAACCGAATTCGGAATAATGCGCCTCACAGGCTTCCCTGCATGGGTTGCGTGGCTTCTGGTTCACATATACTATCTGGCAGGGTTTAAAAACCGCTTCCTTGTTGTGTCGCAGTGGGCGTGGTCTTACCTTACCTTCCGCAGGGGCTCAAGGCTTATACTCGAAAAGAAATGGAGATTCTATAACGGTGAGGATTAAGCCTCACCACTTGCCGGTCAGCGCGTCGATCCTTTCATGGGCGCGCTGCACAGCCTCCTCACACTGCCTTTCAAGGCGGTAGAAGTCATCTTTTGTGGAATATTTTTCAGATATATGAAGTTTGAGATCCTGCAATGCATCCTTAACGCCGCCTATACTTTTGTTCAGCTTGGAAAGCACATTCCAGACAGGGACAAAGATAAGCATAGTTATTGCATGAACAATGCCCAGCACCACAGCAACGGTTTCAAGCATGTATAATCCTCCGTAAGTTTCGAAGGATTATAACTGTTTGATGAAACGGAAATGTTTCAGTATGTTACCGAATACTGAAGTTTTCTGTTGCTCCCCTTATGGCTCCGGTTGAGTCATACAGAGGCTTTATGTTTACCGTACAGGGAACTCTTTCCCCGTTTTTGCTCAGAAGAAAAGCATCCAGTTCTCTGGGTTTGCCGTCTTTAAGGGTTTTCTGCATGGGGCAGTCTGTCCTGCAAAGTTCTCTGCCACAGCCGTCAGCGTGACGCAGAATGTTATCGTAACACATTCTCCCCACACACTCAGACTTAAGATAGCCCGTGATCTCCTCTGCGCCTTTGTTCCAAAAGATTATGCGGCGTCTTTCATCCACATAGAATACACCCTCGGAAAGTTCGTCAAGTTTGTCGAACCCGATTCCAATCATAACAATCACCTTTTTGTGTATATTAACGTTTGCTCTTGTATATCTCGTCACAAAATATTACACATACGCTTTTTTGCAAGACAAAAAGTGACATTAAGTTAATAAATATGCATTGGATTAAATTTTCCCTTTCAGCCCAATGCCACATCCAGAGTCATCATAACAGCGAAGCCCAGCATTGTTCCGATTGTGGCTATATCAGTATTCTTTTCAAGCTGTGATTCCGGAATCAGCTCCTCCACGACAACGTAAATCATTGCTCCGGCGGCAAAAGCAAGAGCGTAAGGCAGGATAGGCCGCATAGCCAGAACCGCCAAAACGCCTATTACCGCGGCAATCGGCTCAACTATGCCCGAAAGCTGCCCGTACCAGAAGCATTTAAACTTGCTCAAGCCCTCTCTGCGCAGCGGAACAGAAACCGCTGTGCCTTCGGGAAAGTTCTGTATGCCGATACCAATGGCCAGAGCAACAGCGCCTGCAAGATCCGCAGACGGAAGTCCGTAAGCCACAGCACCGAAAGCAACGCC
The DNA here is from genome assembly GCA_023395255.1 of Deferribacteres bacterium. Classification (GTDB taxonomy): domain Bacteria; phylum Chrysiogenota; class Deferribacteres; order Deferribacterales; family Geovibrionaceae; genus Geovibrio; species Geovibrio ferrireducens. The sequence goes on along the minus strand of JAEWZN010000005.1, from coordinate 7,220 downwards.
TACCGCCAGCCCTTCGGGTATGTTATGAAGAGTGATCGCAAGCACCAGCAGAATACTCCTCTGCCAGCCTGTTTTGATCCCCTCTGCTTCGGATTTCGGAAAACCAAGATGCAGGTGGGGCAATACCTTGTCAATGCTCCAGAGGAAAGCGCCCCCGGCTAAAAAACCCACAACAGCAGGTATCCATGCGGGCGTGTCACCGCTGTTTTCAGCCATTTCTATGGCAGGAGCAAGGAGAGACCAGTAGCTGGCGGCTATCATAACACCGGCAGCAAAGCCCAGCATGCCGTCCATGAGTTTGCGGTTTATTGTGGTGAAAAAGAACACAAGGGAACCGCCGAGGGCAGTCATCCCCCATGTGAAGAGGGTAGCTATAAGCGCCTGATAAACCGGACTCAGTTCTGTAAACATTTCAACCATATACGCCTCTCAGTGTAAGCCATGAAGAATTGTATACCGTTAAGCTGTACAAAATCAAGCCCGGCTGCGGAAATCTTTCAGTCCTGTACCTGCTCCGGCTTAATGCCTATTATCAGGCTGCCCCAGTGCTTGCCTCTGACATAAACAGGCAGTGAGAGATCATTGAGAAGCTCCCCTGTGTCGCGGACATATGTCTGGAGCAGGAAAGGCTTGGTGTTTTTCGCCCTTCTCTTCTCAACCTGATTGGCATTGTATATCCTCATGTGGCGGCTGTTGAGGAGATCTTCCTGCGCATTTCCGGTCATAGGGCGGGAAAACTGGCTGTGGTGAGTGGGCAGATAGCCTCCGGCATCGACTCCGAGAGTGTATATTGAGCCCAGTTCCTCGCGGAATTTATCAAACATTTTCTGCATGGCGGATTCAAACTGCTTATTGTATGAGGTTTCATATTTCTGAGGGTTGGTGTTCTTCACAGCCTTGTAGTTGCGGTCAAAAACATCGCATTTGGCGGAAAGCGCCTCAAGCTCCTTCTGGAAGGCATTCCTCATATCCCCTGCCCTGTTTATCAGCTTTTCCACGGCAGAGTTGCCCGTTTTAAACGAGGCTACATTGTCCAGAAGATCTTCCGTGAAGCCGCAGAGCCTGTGTGAGGACTCCTCCGAAAACTTCATATGTCTGGCGACATTAACGCTTAAGTCATTTATGGAGTCTACATTTTCGTGTATCTGGCTATTAGTCACCGAAAGCTCCTCAATAGCCGAGGCTATGCGGAGGAGGTTTGAATTATTTTTTTCGAGGTCGTCCATCATGCTCTGAAACTGGACAGTGGCTCCGGTGACAACATTCTGAATATTTGCCGCGTAGGATTCGATCTGCTTTGCGCCGCTGTCTGTACTTTTTACAAGCTCAGTCATTCCGCCTATGTTGCTGCTTATATCGTTTGTGGCGCTCTGGGTGCGTTCGGCGAGCTTGCGCACCTCATCCGCAACAACGGCAAAGCCTCTGCCAGCCTCTCCTGCTCTGGCTGCTTCTATGGCGGCGTTCAGCGCCAGAAGGTTTGTCTGGTCTGATATGTCATTGATGAGTGAGACAATCTGCCTGATATTCTCGGAATTGCGGCTCAGGTTGTACACTGTCCGCTGAAAGGAGTCTATTTCGGATTTGATTATGTTGATCTCCTCCGTAATCTTAACCATGTCCGAGTAGCTTTCACGGACAGATTCAAGGTTCTCGGAAGTTGACCCGGTTATTTCGGAGGTGCTCACTGAAATATCCGTCAGTGCGGATGTGGCCTCGCTGCTGGCATTGAAAATAATCCCTGCGAGCTCTCCCTGATTTTTTGCATCATCAGCGGAATTATCTATATTCCGCGCAGTTTTTGCCGTTTCTTCCGCAATTTTGAGCCCCAGACGGCGTATATCGTCTACTGTGGCGGCAATATTCCTTTGATAAAGGTTAAACTTGTCCACCATATCAGCAATTTCATCAATGGAACTGCACTTAATCTGCCGGGAAAGATCCTTTGAACCGTTGTTCATTTCATCAAGGGTACTGATGACATCACTGATTGGCCTTACAATCAGGCTTCTCATGAAAAAGAATGTAAAAACAGAAGAACATGAAAGAACAAAGAGAACAAAGTAGACAAAACCGTCGCTTTCCGTTTCGGAAAGCAGATAAATTAAGGCCGAGAAAGAAACACCGGTTAAAAATATCAGGTTTCCTGCTATCTTCTTCGAAAGAGAATTAAAAAAACATCGTTCAAGCCACTTGTAAACATCGTAAAACACTGCTTAACCCCCCGCAGAACGTTGTATATGGGAAAGAGGTATTACCAAAACAAAACCAACAATAGCAATTAACCATAGTTATTGTCCAGTATTTTTCTTAATATAGAATTTACAACAAACCGGAAACTTTTTGTGTAAAGAAAAGTCAAAGTTAATAAATCATTAATATAGCTCAGGGGGATTTGATGAACTTGAGAATTATTCTTCTTGCCCTGCTGATAAGCGGCTGCTCAGCATCTGCAAAAGTTGAAAGAGCACATACAAATGCGCCGTTTGACGGGGAAAGATTCCATAACTATGACCCGCGGCCGGAACGTTCCGCATGGGATGTATGGAAGTGGAGGTTCAGTTCAAATAAAAAAGAATGGCCTGAATGGATAGAAAGCACACCTCAGAAAATCCCTTACGAACGTGTTGACGGGCTTTCTGCCACCTTCATCAACCACAGCACATTCCTTATACAGACAGACGGGCTCAACATACTCACTGATCCGTTTTTCTCGTACAGAGCAAGCCCGTTTACATGGGCAGGGCCAAAGAGAGTGCGTGACGCAGGAGTCAGGATGGAAGACCTGCCCCCGGTGGATATTATACTCATCAGCCACAATCACTATGAACATATGGACAAACCCGCCCTTGAAAAGCTCCACAGGCTGTTTCCTGATGCCGTTGTATATACCGGGCTGGGCAATGTGCCGGATGTGCTTGAAACCGGGTTTAAGAATGTAACAGAAATGGACTGGTGGGAAGAGGCGGAGTTCAAGGGACTGAAAATAACATTTGTTCCGGCGAGACATTTCTCCGCAAGAACCCTAAGGGACAGAAACATGACACTCTGGGGCGGCTTTGTCCTCACCGGAAGCTCTGGCAATATCTATTTTGCCGGGGACACGGCAAAGGGCAGCCATGATAAAATGCTTGCAGATAAATTCGGCGGGTTTGAACTGGCTGTCATCCCCATCGGGGCGTATGAACCGAGATGGTTCATGCAGTACTCCCACGTTAACCCGGAGGAGGCTGTCCGGATACATCAGGAGATTAATTCAAAATTCAGCATAGGAAGCCACTTCGGAACGATTCAGCTTACGGATGAGGGGATAGACGAACCGATTGAAGACCTGATAAAGGCTAAGGAAGCCGCCGGGCTCCCGGAAGCTGAGTTCATTGTGCCGGAGTTCGGAGCAACCTATATAGTAAGGTAATGTAAACTTCTAACCTGCATCAGGCACATGGACGGCAGACAGCGATATAAAAAGAACAGAGACTGCTTCACTATCGTTCACTGTGACTCAAAAGTTTCCCACGGATGGGAAACCGCCGTGCGGAGAGAAGGTTTGCTATGCAAACCGCGAGCGGTTACAGCCGCCTCCATGGACGGTAGGCGGCGATATAAAAGGGCAGAGACTGCTTCACTATCGTTCGCAGTGACTCAAAAGTTTCCCACGGATGGGAAACCGCCGTGCGGAGCGAAGGTTTGCTACAGGCACATGGACGTGCCCGTGGAGCGCGTACCGCAGCGAAGGCGAGGAACGCAAGCGCAACCAGAGCAGCGAGGAGCTTAGCTCCGAAGGCTGCGAGTGAGAAAAACCTACATGGATGTAGGTTTTTTCGAACTATCATAAAAAAGACCGGAGCGGCGAACTCCGGTCTTTCATAAGGAGGGTCGAAAGGTGTTAGCTTTCTTATCCGTACGCAAAAGCGAGCATTACGCGCGGAATCAGCAGATCTATTTCACAAGATACGTCTCCAGATTAGGGTTCTTTTTCTGAAGACTTGTCATGTATTCCTTTATATCCGTTATTATTGTTATATCCTTGCCGCTCATAAGGCAGAAAACAGTGCTGTTAACCGCTATTCCCGCCTTAACAAGCTCTGCGGCAGGCATCACTATGCTTATTGTGCGCTTGCCTGACTGAATTATCACGGAAGCGTTAATGAGCCCGGCATCCACTTCCAGAACAGTGCCTTTAATAAGCTGACCGTTAAAATCCCTCTGGCTGAGTTTTGGTGCTGCAATCATTTTTTCACCTCCGCTTTTTCGGGTGCAATTATTTTTTCCGCCGCTTTCCATGCCTCTTTGAGACATACGCTGTAAGCGGTTCCCACAACCGGAACTATGCCCAGATTTTTCATTTCTTCCGCTGCGCTGTTACCTATTTTGCGGAATACAACCGCATGACATGTGCCGAGGCCTGTTATTATTGCGTTGGTTCTGGCATCCAGCCTTGTTTCGGGTGAAAAAGCAATGGCAGAGGCCAGATCAAATGTTTCCTCATGCTCAAAGCCGTTTTCATTGAAGGCATATATCTCAAACTTTCCTGCCTTGCCGAAGTTGGAGTCAAGATAACGTCCGGTTGATGATGCAACTGCGACCCGCACAGTGCGTTCACGGAGCAAATCTTTCAGCCCGGCCACACCCGCCTGAACATCCGCCACGGCGAGTTCGTTCAGTTTGCCGAAAACAGCCCCGCTGTGTGTTCTGGAATGTTCATCAAGAGAAAGATCGCCGATTTTGGAAACGCTTCCCAGTTTCCCCACAGCATCCGCCCTGCACTGACGGCAGTGGCTCATTATGTTCTCCGAGCTGCCCATGGCATCCTCACAGTCGTTTCTTACCTTGGCGAGCATTGCGCAGTCAGGCTCAGGAACTTCCATTTCCGCGAATCTGGTTCCGTATTCCTTTTTTGACATAAGGGGGATTACATTGTGGATATAAGCTCCCAGTTCCTTTATGGTTTTAGCCACTTCGGCTATGTGTTCGTCATTTATTCCGGGGATAAGGACAGAGTTGACCTTCACAATCACATTCTCCGCCACAAGCATGCGGATTCCGAGAATCTGGTTGCCAAGAAGCTTTTTAACAGCTTCTATACCTTTTTCCCCGCCGACATTGTCATATATTTTGAGAGCTATTTCAGGATCAACAGCGTTCATTGTAACTGTCACATGCTCGATCCCAAGTTCCACTATTTCATCCACATATTTCGGCAATGCCAGCCCGTTTGTGCTGAGACAGAGCTTAATTTCGGGGTTGAACTCCTTTATCAGCCTGAATGTGCCGAAAGTTTCCTCCGGGTTTGCAAGGGCATCACCGGGGCCTGCTATCCCCGCCACACTGAGGTTTTCCACAGCGTGGTAAGCAGAGATGGTTTTCTCAAGCGCCTGTTCGGGAGTAAGCACATCGCTTGTTACACCGGGGCGTGACTCGTTGCTGCAGTCGAATTTGCGGTTGCAGTAGTTGCACTGAATGTTACAGGCGGGAGCCACGGGGAGATGTATACGGGAATATTTCATGTGCGCACCGGCACAGTAACAGGGGTGTTTCTCTACCTTTTGTCTGATTGTTTCTCTGTCCATAACGCACTCTCCTTATGCATCACCATATGCAAGAAGCCTGCCAAATGCCGGTTCCTTAATTATCAATAGTTTATGAAATTGTCAGTTTGTCCGAAACCTTACAATAATTGTTAGTTTGTCATTGTTGCTACAATAGCACCAAAGCGCATAAGTATCTGATAAATAAAGATTTGGCAGTAAAACAGCCGATGGCACGGGTTTTGCAGATGAAACAGCAAAGGAAATCCGTTGTGAGGAGGCTCATATGAAAAGCTTTATAATAGACGATACCACCCTCCGTGACGGAGAGCAGACACCCGGAGTGAGCTTTACCCTCCATGAGAAGCTGGAAATAGCAAAAGGTCTGGACAAAATAGGTGTTCAGGAGATAGAGGCCGGAATCCCGGTAATGGGCGAGGAAGAGAGCAGAGTCTTCTCACGCATAATCGATCTTGGGCTGAATGCCCGCATCATAGCATGGAACAGGGCTCTGATAAGCGATATTCAGGCCTCCATAAACGCAGGGGCGGATTCTGTGGAAATATCCCTGCCCCTGTCTGATATACAGATAAAAACAAAACTGAACAAAGACCGCGAATGGGTTAAAGATCAGATAAAAAGAGTGATAGACTACTGCGTATCAAAAAAGCTTTATGTATCAGTCGGCGGCGAGGATGCCTCAAGGGCGGATATTGACTTTGTAATAGAGTACGCAAAGCTGATTAAGGAGCACGGCGGGGCACGCTTCCGCTACTGCGACACTGTTGGCATACTGGACCCCTTTTCAACCTATGAAACAGTCAGACGCATAATCGAAGAAGCGGATATTGATGTGGAAATACACGCTCACAACGACTTCGGGCTGGCAACTGCCAATTCCCTTGCCGCAATCAGAGCGGGCGCAACCCATGTCAACACCACGGTTATAGGTCTCGGTGAAAGAGCCGGCAACGCACCTCTGGAAGAGATAGTCGTGGCCTCCCGTCATGTTTACGGCGTTGAGGACGGGTTTGACCATTCATGCATAAAGAACCTGAGCGAATATGTCTCCAAGGCCTCCGGCAGAGCCATAGAACCCTACAGACCGGTTATAGGCGAGCTTATGTTTACCCACGAATCCGGCATACACACAGACGGAATCCTCAAAAACCCCAATAATTATGAGGCCTTCGACCCGGCGGAACTGGGAATGGAGAGAAAACTGGTGGTCGGCAAACATTCAGGCAGGGGAATTCTGGAATACCTTCTGAAGTCCCACGGTCTGGATTACACACCGGAAACAGTTAAGGCTCTTCTTGAGGCGGCAAAAAAGATAAGCGGCAGAAAGAAACGTTATCTGGAAAACAATGAAGTGATAGAGCTTTATAAAAGCATAGCCATATAGCAAAAAGGGCTTCCCTTCCGGAAAGCCACCAGACTGCTTACAAACACAGTTGTCTACTTGCTTATATCTGTAAAATCCCCCTCCAGTCCCCCTTTAATAAAGGGGGAAGTCACTGCAAATAAAAGCAAAACACCCTCCTTTTGTAAAGGAGGGCTAGGGAGGATGTATAACGCATAGACATAGGTAACATAATTAACCGTAGACATAGGTAACATGTTATAGACCCCGTATGGAGGTGTCTATGCCTTGGCAGGAGCAGCGACCTATGGATTCACGTTTAAAGTTTATAA
>JAEWZN010000013.1 GCA_023395255.1 Deferribacteres bacterium | reverse complement strand
ACACGCTCGCGCCTTGCAAAGCAAGGCTTCGCTCCGCACGGCGCGCTCCCTTCCGTGGGAGCGTATGCAACAACAGACGGTGTCACTGTTTGCCTCTGTTTCGGGAAAATCTGGGGTGGCATTCATTCATGATATTCCTAGCCTTGTCTGACTTACCGTATAAATCCCGCATCCTGCGGTATTTATACACACGCTCGCGCCTTGCAAAGCAAGGCTTCGCTCCGCACGGCGCGCTCCCTTCCGTGGGAGCGTATGCAACAACAGACGGTGTCACTGTTTGCCTCTGTTTCGGGAAAATCTCGGATGGCATTCATTCATGATATTCCTAGCCTTGTCTGTTGTTACATGAGTATATATTTCGGTGGTGCTTAAGTCGGAGTGGCCGAGGAAAAGCTGTATGGTGCGGAGGTCTGCGCCGTTGGTAAGCATATGCGTGGCAAAGGAATGACGCAGGGTATGAGGTGAAACATGCTTTGTAATGCCCGCTTTTTCGCAGTATTTTTTCACGATCATCCAGAAATATTCCCTGTCCAGCTTATTTCCCGTGCGGCTGAGAAACAGGAAGCCGTTGTCGGACTCCTTCACAAAATATTCCTTACGAACAGCCAGATAGCTTTCCATCTTTTCCCTGAGGCTTTCATAAAACGGAACAAGGCGCTGTTTGCTCCCCTTTCCCGTTACCTTGAAAATGCCCCTTTTCATATCTATATCGTTCAATTTTATATTAATAAGCTCACTCACCCGTATCCCGGATGAATACATGGTCTCAAGCATCACCTGATCCCGAAAGCCCAAATGAGTCGAAGCATCGGGAGCTTTCAGAAGCTCATCTACCTCGGCAAAATCCAGAAAAGCGGGCAGCTTTTCCCACTTCTTAGGTTTTGTGACCAAGGTCACCGGATTAACCTGAAGCTCGCGCTCCTTAATGAGAAAGTCAAAAAAAGCACTCAAGCCCGAAAGCCGCCTCAAAAGCGTTTCCACAGAGTTACCTCTTATCCTCAGCTCAGTCATAAATCCTATGACCTCTTTCAGGGAATAAGGGTCGTCCCTCCCTGCTGTAAACTGATGAAAGTCTTTTACATCATGTACATATGCTTCCACAGTGTTTGCGCTTGCGGAGTATTCATATTTCAGAAATGACTCAAAAGCCTTGATATGCTTATCTTTCTCCATAAATACTTTTACCACATCAAACCCAAAGGAGCAATGAGGCTTTCCGGCGGCAGGGATCAAAATAAAAAAAATTTCATTGTTAACTTACTCCCCATGGTTTAACCCGCCGCACCGATCCGTTCACCATAAAACGGACATATGCGCAATTATCAAAAAACACCAAATCATCATTCACATAACCTGACAGACAAAAATTTAACACAATACTATTATCGGCAAATCAAACACTATAGAAATTAATATATTTATAATCAAAGACTTTATTAATTGAAATTACCTATAGTATATCAATTACCCTACATATATTCCAAGTGGTGAAATATTTGTTGTCAAACTGCGTTCTTAATAGTAAAATCATAAGTATAGTTTTTATCTATTAAACTTAAAATTAATCATCTGCTCCGCATTAAAGAAACTAAATAAGCATATGATTGTAATTATAAAATTATTGTTGACTATGCATAAACACAAAATTAATATTATCCCAGATAAGTCAGGAGGAGCTAAATGAGCAAAAACGAAAAAGTCACATTGGAGGAAGCTCTCGAATACCATAAGGGCAGCCGCCCCGGTAAAATCGAGGTTGTTCCCACTAAGCCCTGCTTCACGCAGAGAGACCTTTCCCTCGCATACACGCCCGGTGTCGCTGAACCCTGCCGTGTAATTGAAAAAAATCCCGAAGCCGTCTACGACTATACATCCAAAGGGAACCTGGTGGCGGTTCTTTCAAACGGTACTGCGGTACTCGGCCTCGGAAACATCGGAGCAGCAGCAGGCAAACCTGTTATGGAAGGAAAAGGCGTTCTTTTCAAAAGATTTGCAGATGTTGATGTTTTCGATATTGAAATCAACTCCGAAAACCCCGATGATGTAATAAAAGCTTGTGAACTCCTTGAGCCCACTTTCGGCGGGATCAACCTTGAGGACATCAAAGCGCCAGACTGCTTCTATATAGAAGAAGAAGTTAAAAAGAAACTCGGCATACCCGTTTTCCACGACGATCAGCACGGAACAGCGATCATCTGCATAGCCGCTCTTCTGAACGCTCTTGAGCTTGTGGACAAAAAGATAGATGAAGTTGTCACGGTAATCAACGGCGCGGGAGCAGCAGGCATAGCAATCGGCAAGCTTATGCTTCTTGTCGGCGCGAAAAAAGAGAACATCTTCATGTGCGATACCAAAGGAGTTGTCTATAGCGGCAGAAAAGAGGGCATGAACAAATATAAAGAAGAATTCGCCCTTGTTACCGATAAACGCACCCTTGATGAAGCTGTTGACGGCTCTGATGTTTTCCTTGGACTTTCCGCTAAGGGAGCACTTTCCAAATCTATGGTTAAAACCATGGCAAGAAAGCCGATCATCATGGCCATGGCAAACCCTGATCCCGAAATCACACCCGAAGAGGTTGAAGAGGTCAGAGGTGACGCTGTTGTCGCCACAGGTCGCTCAGACTACCCCAATCAGGTTAACAACGTTCTCGGCTTCCCCTTCATTTTCAGAGGCGCCCTCGATGTGAGAGCTTCCGCCATAAATGAGGAAATGAAGCTGGCAGCCGTTTACGCACTGAAAAAACTCACAAGGGAAGATGTGCCCGAAAGCGTATGCAAGGCATACGGCGTTGAAAAAATAGAATTCGGCAAGTATTACATCATCCCCAAACCCTTCGACCCCAGAGTTCTGACATGGGTTGCCCCCGCAGTTGCCAAAGCAGCTATGGAAACAGGCGTTGCAAAACTGCCCATAAAAGACTTTGAAGTATACAAAGACCAGCTTGAGTCAAGACTTTCATTCGCTAAGGAGTTCACACGTCAGGCTATCTCAGTTGCCAGACAGAGCCCGAAAAAGCTTGTATTCCCCGAAGGCGAATATGAAAAAATAATAAGAGCCGCTAACAGAATCGTACTGGAAGGAATCGCCCAGCCTATCCTGCTCGGAGATGTTGAGAGGATTAAAAAGCTTGCCGCGGAACTTAATGTTGATCTTCATGGCATCGAAATTATTGACCCCAGATGCTCTGACAAGATTGATTCATACGCGGCACAGCTTTTTGAACTGCGCGGCAGAAAAGGCACTACCCTCGCGGAAGCCACCAGACGCATGCACAAAATCACTGACTACTTTGCGGCTATGATGGTTAAAAACGGCGATGCAGACTGCCTTGTTAACGGATATTCCAGAAACTATCCTGACGCAGTGAAGCCTCTGCTTGAAATTATGCCTCTGGAAAAGGGATATACATCCCCCTCCGGCTCTTACTTCATGCTGTTTAAAGACAGAATGGTTCTCTGCGCTGACACCACCGTGAATATTGACCCCACGGCGGAGCAGCTCGCGCAGATCGCTCTTCAGTCAGCAGCCACACTGAGAAAGTTCCAGATTGAACCCAGAGTGGCTATGCTTTCCTTCTCCAACTTCGGCTCTGTCCGTATGGAAAGAACCATAAAAGTGGAAAAAGCGATCAAGCTTGTTAACGAAATCGACCCGAAACTCATAATAGATGGGGACATGCAGGCAGATACAGCGGTTTATCCGCCCATCGCCAGAGAGGCCTTCCCCTTCTCTAAAATCAAAGGGGATGCGAACGTGCTTGTTTTCCCCAACCTTGAAGCCGGCAACAGCGCATACAAGCTTCTGTGGAGACTCGGAAGCGGTATAGCCATAGGTCCGATCCTTCAGGGCTTCAAACACTCTGTACACGTTCTCCAGAGAGGAGTGGACGTTACAGACATAGTAAATCTGGCCGCTATTGCAGTTGTTGACTGCATTGAAAAATCAAAATAATTCCTGCCTCACCCATTAGTAAAAAAGGGAGCCCGCCGGCTCCCTTTTTTAATTCCGCAGCAACAAAACAGCATTATCAGCCGCTTCGCTTAATTATCTTGAATTTCGCATATTCTTATGTTTTATTACTGAATATCATATCAAAAGGTGATTACATTGCTTGAAAATATTCTCAAAAACGAACGAAGCCTCTACCTCCTTCAACATAAAGACAACCCGGTTGCATGGCATCCGTGGAGCGATGCAACTCTCAAACTGGCTCAGGAACAGGATAAACCCATAATGGTCAGTGTCGGCTACTCCGCCTGTCACTGGTGCCATGTTATGGAGAAGGAATCATTTGAGGATCCGGCGACCGCGGAAGTCATAAATAAATATTTCATACCCGTTAAGGTCGACAGAGAAGAATACCCCGATGTTGACAAGCGTTACCAGTTTTATCTCCAGTCCACAGGGGTTAACGGCGGCTGGCCGCTTAACTGCTTCCTTCTCCCTGACGGAACCCCATTCTACGGCGGAACCTACTACCCGAAGGAGCCCGGTCACGGACTGCCAGCATTTAAGGAGATACTTGAGAAAATAGGTGATCTTTACCGCACAGACCGCGCCCATGTGAGGCAAACTGCAAAAAACTTCCTCAGTTTTCTGGATGAGTTCAGGGAAGTTAAGTTTGATTTCGAGCATTTTGAATCAACGCCCTTAAGCGCATTTGACAACGAATTCTACCGTATTATGGACATGGAAAACGGAGGCTTCGGCGCGGGAGCCCGGTTTCCGCAGATCCCCTCCCTTCTTTATCTGATGAAGCGTTTCGAAAAAGAAAGAGTCGGCAAATTTCTCACAAAAACAGCGGATATGCTCTGCTCCGGCGGAATATTCGACCATATACACGGCGGCTTTTTCAGATACACTGTGGATAAGGAGTGGCGTACGCCGCACTTTGAAAAAATGCTGTATGATAATGCACTTAATGCGATTTTTCTCATCCGCATGTTTGACAGGACTGATAATATGCTCTACCTGCACACAGCCGGAAAAGCCATAGACTTCATACTGGATGAGTTTAATACGGAGTACGGGCTTATCTCCTCCATGGATGCTGACAGCCTTGATGCAAAAGGCAAGCTTTCAGAAGGGTTTTACTATAAAATATTCAACCGCGACATGGTGCTTCTGAGTGATGACGACAAAAAGAAGATGTTTGAACACATCTTCCCCTATGAGGGTGTTGCAGCTTTCGCCAAGGCGGACTATGAAAGCAGGATCGCTGTGCAGCCGTTTGTCGATAAGCTGAAAGCTGGCGCTGCCTATAAAGAAAAACCGGCTAAGGACAACAAGGTCATCCTCTCCCAGAACGCCCTATTCTGCAAGGCACTGCTGGAATACAGCGAAACAGCCGGAGATGAATATTACTTTGAGCAGGCTAAAATGCTCCTCGGCAAGCTTGAGCATTTCCTCATTGACGGAACACATCTGAACAGAATCAATTACTCAGGGGATATTTTCAATTATGCAACCCTTGAGGACTATGCCTTCACAGCGGACATGTATCTGAAATTTTTTGACATCACTTCTGAAAAAGGATTTCTGCTGAAAGCCAAGTCTATACTGGAACAGGCTTTGGATGAGTTTACCTATGACGGGCTTCTTCATCTGGACAGAGCGGGAAAGGTGCTCGAAACTTTTGATGATTCAATGCCTTCCGCCGTGGGGCTCATTGCGGAGCTTGTGCTTCATAATAAAGAAAAGCTGGGGCTTAACCTGATCAGTGAAATGGAAAACTTCCTTGCTGACAGGACAGTGAAATACCCCACAGCACATTCAACAGTGCTTGGAGCGTTTACCGAATAAACATATATCCGGCGTGTGTTTTCAGCGCACGCCGGAAGTCTGTCTTACCCCCAGCCTCTGCATAAAAATATCCGCTGTCGCTTCCGCTGTATATCCGGGAGTGTTTTCATTAACCGAATCAAGCTCTGTGAGTTTCTTTGCACCGGCACAATACAAAAGCTGCGTCCAGAAGACACTCATAAGAAAAGACAATTCTTTTTCTTCCACATCCACTCCGACCTTTTCAAAAAAATCGGTGAAGTGAAGCTCAGCTTCGCGGAAGCTCTCCAGCAAAAAAGCAAGCTGCGTTTTATCTCTGCTGAAAATAACCTTCGAGATCATGTTTATATATGTGGAGTGTTTCGGTTTAATTCCTTCTGCAAAAATTTCGGAAATAATACTGCCGAAAATCTGCCTGTAGCTGCCTTCTGACATATTTTCACAGTGTTTTCTGAAAATTTCACCGAAGTCTATTCCGTTTGAAAGAAGATGTTTGATTGTTTCGTGGTGGAGATTTTCCTTTGATGAGAAATGATACATAACGGTATTCAGCGAAACGCCTGATTTCTCGGCTATTTCCCTTATCCCTACAGCATCTTTTCCTTTGTCCGCAAACAATGCCGCGCTGAGTTCAAGAATTTTTAGTTTGGTGTCCTTCTTTTTTCTAGCCATAATATATAGTTCCCCCTCAAATGCATAATAACTTTTCGGACTTACGTGAAAAACAAGTAAAATGGCGGGAAGCAAGCAATTTTATACCAAGTTTTATGTATTTTTAATATGGCAAAAAACCCAAACTCAGGCAAGGTGAAATTGATCTCAATAGATTTCTTTTTACATTTCTTAACATTGGGCGCAACTATACGGCTCAGAATAAAAACTGCGGTCTTCTGCGGACTCCGGCAAACATGAAAACGGGCAGCTATATGTATCTATCTAGTAAATATTATAAAAGTCCCGACTTGCAGGCATACGTCACAAGAGAGGCGGAGTTGGATAAATTTAATTTCTGAAGCATTTTATTTCTGTGGGTGTCCACTGTGTTTTTGCTGATGAACAGTTCCTCTGCAATTTCCCTGCTGGTTTTTCCTGCGGCTATCAGCTTTAATACCTCGCATTCTCTCAGTGTCAGGTTTCCGGTGTTACAGGAAGCACCTCCGTTATTTTTTGTTCTCAGTATTCTTTCCAGATTATTGCGTGTTCTTTCCGTATCATCCTCAATAAAAAGAAGGTCGTTGACATTGTATTTCTGAACAAAATAGCTCAGAAGCGGGTTATCCTCCGAGACTATGAAAATAAATCTGGCAGTTAAAAATGTTTCTTTGACCATTGCGACAAAATCATCTGTCGTTCCTCTGGAAAAAATATCAATAATCACAATTTCAGGGGTTATTTCCTTAATTGAAATCTGCACCTTTGTGCTAATCGACTCAGATGCAAGGCAATTTAAGCCTAAATCAACTGCCATAGCCGCAATAGTTTCCCTATAGACGGTATTGGCACTGAATATTATAAAATTTTTCATACCCCACCAAAACATAAAATGCTTTTCTGCTTAAAAGATAGATGTATTCAAGATATGTGTAAATCCTCAAAAAACTGTATTTTAACATAATTTGTTAAAAAACAAGCAAAACAGCGTCAGTTTTAGCGCATTGAGATTGCAGCAGGCGTAAGAGCCTGAAAAGAAAAGATAAAGGTTCTCGCTATGTGAAATAAAATGCTTTTCATCCGGCAAATGGATTCGCTGTCCGGAGAAAAAGGAGTTAACTTAAAATTTAAACATCATTCATTATATCGTTCATTTCGATCACGCTTGCCAGATTAAAGTCCGCTGAGCGAAGGTCTCTGACTGCAGCATCAATTTTACTCTGTTCACCGTTAACCCTGATCACAACATCACGAGTTCCCCCTTCCGTGTTCTTGAGGAAGAAAGTAGCCAGACTGACAATATTCAGCCCGTGACTGTCGATAATCTTTGTCATTTCAGCCAGTGCCCCCTTTCTGTCTTCCAGAACTATTGCAATCCTTGTGCTCTGGTGGGAGAAGCCCATGGATTCAACAAATATATCAAAGAGATCAATGGCAGTGATGATACCAGCGAGCTCACCTGCATCGTTTATAACAGGAAGACCGCCGAAACGTTTGTCACGGAGAATAAGTGCAGCTTTTTCGATGGGAGTTTCGGGATGTACAGTAATAACATTCACGTTCATCGCATCCTTTACCAACGTTTTGGCAAGAAGCCGCTTAAGTTCGTAAACATCAAGAGAGCTTGCTCTGGAAGGCGAGTACTCTTTTATATCCTTTTCGGTTATGATACCGACAAGCTTATTGTTCTCCACTACGGGAAGGCGCCTGATGCCGTTCTCTTTCATAACATGTTTGGCATCAAGGATTGTCTCGTCCTGGGAAATAGTAATTACTTCTCTTCTCATCCAGTTTTTAACGAACATAAAGAACACCTACCTGAGTTTAAGCTGTTTTCTGGTATCCCGTACAAGGGTTTCTGAAATAGTATCATCAACTTCGATTTCAGGCAAACGCAATCCGAAAGCCCTGTAAAAAGAAGCATGTATCAGATCCGGATCACCGCCGGAAACACTCAGCCGCATACTGTCTGCTCCGTCCGGGGTATTATAAATATCAAGTACGCCTGAAATGCCCTGTTCCGAGCAGAGTTTTTCAAACACCCAGAAGTGTATGAAAACGCCTTTGAATTTCACCGATGAGTCCGCTCTGCCGAAAATTCCCGCCAGACGGCCGTTTTCGATAAAAGAAAGATCCCCGGTTGAAAGGCGTATGAAAGGCGTGGTTCCGCTCATAAAAGTAACCGTGACCTCGCCCGTTTCACCTTCTGAGACAGGTTTTCCGTCCGCGTCCAGTATCTCTATGAACAAAGCGTCTGTATCAGCCTTCATGCCCCTTGCTCCGGCTGTTTCATAGGCAATAAGCCCTGCCTCTGCGGTTCCGTAGGCCTGAAAAGCCTTTATGCCGTATTCGGCAAAGAGCACCGCCTTGTCATCCTCGGTAAGCTTCTCCGCCATAAGAAAAACCTTCTCAAGCCTCCCCCTGCCTGCCAGTTTTTCAAGGCATTTGAAGAGATAGGTTCTGGTTCCCACAAATGCGTTGGCATCCACGGCAAGAATCGTCTCCGCGCCCTTGTCGCTGTCCGCGGGGCCGAGAGGATAAACAGCGCATCCGCACTTCTCGCATGCCTCGTCCACCATGTCACCCGCGGGGCTGCCGTGATACGAGAAGGTGTTTACCGCCACATCCCCGTCCATGAACCCGGCGGCTTCCAGCGCCTTATAAAACCTGTAATGCTCAAACCTCTCACCCTTAACGTTATACACGGGTCCGGGAGAAGTAAAAATTTTGGAGACATAACCGCCGGAAAGAATGAGCGGCAGAAGTGAACCCCCGCTGTGCATTTCAGAAAGCTTCTGTTTTGTGAGCGGGTTTATAAACTGAAAGGTTTCGTAATCTTTAACAATGGAGGGCGATATTTCGGAGCGTACAAAAGCATCCTGCACCAGAGGATGGGCGGAGTTTTCCCTTATAAATGCCAGAACACGCTGAAAATCGCCTAGGAAAGCCATCTCTTTCTTCTCCTGTAGTGCTTTACCTCACGGAAGCTTTTCTTTTCCGAAAGACCGAGGTAAAACTCCTTAACATCATCATTCGCCTTGAGTTCTTCCGTTGTTCCGTCCAGAACCACACGCCCGTTTTCCATTATGTAGCCGTAATGTGCGGCGGAAAGAGCCATGTTTGCGTTCTGCTCAACAAGGAGAATGGTAGTGCCCTCCTCCCTGTTCAGGGTGGTTATGATATTGAAAATCTCCTTAACCAGAAGCGGGGCAAGACCGAGAGAAGGCTCATCCATCAGGATAAGCTTAGGCGCTGCCATTATTGCCCTGCCTATGGCGAGCATCTGCTGCTCTCCTCCGCTCATGTAGCCCGCAAGCTGGCTCCGTCTGTCCTTAAGGCGGGGAAAGTAGTTGTAGACACGCTCAATCCCAGTGGAGACAGTGTTTCCCGGCCGGGTGTAGGCTCCGGCGATGAGGTTTTCCTCCACCGTGAGGTCTTTGAAAACCCGCCTGCCCTCCATCACCTGAAAAATGCCCGACTTCACAATATCCGCCGCGTCTTTCTTATCGATCCTCTGCCCGTCAAACCAGATTTCCCCATCGGTTATTTCGCCGTCATCAGGACGAAGAAGACCGCTCACCGCCTTAAGGGTGGTGGTCTTGCCCGCCCCGTTAGAGCCGAGCAGGGCGGCTATTCTGCCCTGTTCCACTTCAAGGGAAAGTCCTTTCAATACAAGGATAACGTCATTGTAAACAACTTCTATGTTGTTGATTTTAAGCATCAGTCCGCCGAAATATAGTCAGTAAACGGCACAAGCTCCCCGCCTTTAACCTGATACAGCTTAAGCGCCCGCACACCTTTATGGCTCTGCGGAGTAAACGTAACTGGTGCGGTAAGTCCCATTGTGCTGAAATTTTTCATTGTTTCCAGAGTCTTCTTGATGTTTTCGCCGCTGTAGTTGCCGTTCGCCATTTTAAGGCCGTTGAGCAGCACATACATTGAGGAGAACCCCTGAATGTAGTTAACATCCCTGTATGTAACATTGGGATGATACTTTTTATTGAGATCGCGAAGGAATTTGATCCCTTCCACATTTGTATCTGTCCAGAGAGTGAAAGCGTTTGTGCCGATAAACCCTTCTGAGTCAGCCCCTGTCATCTCCACAAGCTTTTTACCGAACGTCCAGTTAAGCCCGATGAACTTAGTGGGTATGTTCAGTTTTTTCGCATCCTTAAGGATTGTGGATGTGGCCATGTAGGTCTGCTGGATGAAAGCGTAGCCGGGGTTTTTCTTGTTCATGTTGAGAAGCTGGCTTGTGGCATCCAGAGCCTTAAGGTCAACCACCTGATTATCGACAAGCTTTATTCCAAGCTCCTTAGCGCTGTTCTCACCGTCGGGGAAGAAGGGTGAACGTCCGAAGCCGGAGTCATTGTAAATAAATGCCACATCAGTGTTTCCGCCCTGCGACTTGATATATTTGAGAGCCGCACGAACCTGATCAGAGTAAGTAGCGCCGACTATGAAGTTATAGGGAGCGCTTTTCGGGTCAGTTATGTGCTCTGAGTATGATGCGGAGAAATAAGGCATCTTGTCCTTTGTAACCATCTTCACGAGGTTTTCCGTGTCGCCCGTTCCCCAGCCGTGGATAGCGACCACGCCTTCACGCATGAACTTTTTGTATGCGCTGAGCGCGGCGGGAATCTTATAGCCGTAGTCAACATACAGAATTTCAACGGGAGCGCCGTTTATGCCGCCGTTTTCATTGAACCAGCGCACACAGTCCTTAATCCCTTCGCCGTAGGGTTTGCCCACATCGCCTGTTCCGCCGGACTCATCCACCAGAACGCCGATTTTCACAGGCTTGGCAGCAAGTGCAGTCCCCGTGAGCAGTGCAAAAACCATTAAAAGTAACGCAAGCTTCTTCATAAATCTTCCTCCTTACAAATCAGTATGAAAATGGCCAGAGTTTCCAGTAGGCCTTTATCAGTCTCCATCTTCTCACCATCCCTTCCGGTTCAAACATCAGGAAAAGGATTATCACAAGCCCGAACACGCCTTCCTTGATTGAGCCGATTATCTGCGTAAGGTTGGGGTAGTAGCCCCCTGCCCAGTCGGAGAAGCTTTGCAGAACCTCAGGAAGAATAACTATGAACACAGCGCCGAAAATGCTGCCCAGTATGCTGCCCAGACCGCCTATGATGATCATGGAGAGATACTGTATTGAAACGCCGATGGTGAAGTTCTCCGGCGTGATAATTGTGGTGTAGTATGCCCAGAGGGAACCCGCCACGCCAGCATAAAACGAGCTTATGGCAAAGGATGTGAGCTTATAGCGGAAAAGGTTTATGCCCATTGCTTCTGCGGCTATGTAGTTATCGCGTATGGAGAGAAACGCCCTGCCCGCTCTGGTACGCATCATGTTCACACCAGCAAGTGTCATAATGATGCACAGCACAAGCGCAAGGAAATAGAAGGAAAAATCGCTGTCTATCTCATAGCCGAGGAAGCTTGCGTAATCTATGGAAAGCCCGGTGACTCCGCCTGTTATAAACTCAAGCCTGATGAAGCCGAACTCGATTATAAACTGTGCCGCAAGGGTGGCTATTGAGAGATAAAGCCCCTTGAGCCGCAGAGAGGGAATGCCGAAAAACGCGCCGAAAACTGCTGTGATGAGCCCTGCCGCGGGGATGGCGAGGAAAAACGGAAGTCCGTATGTGACAGACAGATACCCCGCCGCATAGGCGCCCACACCCATGAACGCCCCCTGACCAAGGGAGATAAGCCCGGTAAAACCAGTTAGTATGTTAAGCCCCACAGCGCCTATAACTGCTATGAAGATAAGGTTCATCACATACAGCAGATAATCGCCGAGGAAGAACGGAACGGCAAAAAGCGCCGTAATGAATGCGTATATAAGAAATCTGGAAAGCTTTGTCTGAAAAAGCTCGGCATCTTTTTCATAAGAGGTTTTGAAGTTTCCGCAGTTGACGTAGCTCATACCTTCTCCACCGCCTTGGTTCCGAAAAGACCGTAAGGTTTAATCATAAGCACGGCAATCATCACCACATAGGGGAAAATCTCCTTCGCTCCGCCGCCGATAAGGGGGTCTATGTAGCCGCCCGCAAGGTTTTCCAGTATGCCGATTATCAGCCCGCCCACAATAGCGCCCACTATGCTGTCCAGCCCGCCGAGGATAACCACGGGGAAAACCTTAAGCCCGAAATGGGAGAGAGTGGTGTTTATACCGTTGATATTGCCGAGGAATATTCCGCCGACAGCAGACACAACGGCGGCGATACCCCATGAAAGAGCGAAGATCCTTTTAACATCTATGCCCATGGAAAGAGCCGCCTGCTGATCGCTTGCGACAGCGCGCATAGCTACACCGACCTTTGACTTCTTGAAGAAAATTGAAAACAGTATGAGAAAAACAGCAACCGCCGCAATGGAATAGATATAAACACGGCTGATGCTTAGCCCTGCTATCATAAACGGTTCCTGCGAGAACACCTGCGGATATGTGCGGGTGTCAGTTCCCCAGAAAATCTGAACTATAGCCTTCATCACTGAGGAAAGCCCGATGGTGAGCATTATGATTGAGATTATAGGTTCCCCTATCATTCTGCGCAAAAAGACCTTTTCGATAAAAAAGCCCATGGTGAAAGAGAACACGAGCGTTATGAGAAACGATGCCCAGAAGGGGACACTGTAGCTCACTGTAAGATGCAGGCAGATATAAGCGCCGACCATCAAAAGCTCGCCCTGAGCGAAGTTAACAACATCAGTGGCCTTGTATATAAGCGTAAATCCGAGGGCGAGGAGCGCATAAATACTCCCTATCACCGTTCCGGTTATTATAAGCTGAACAAAAAATTCCATCCTTAATTCTCCATCAGGTAAAGGCGCATATCTGTTTCGATACTCCTTTCCCTGCCGTCCTGAAGCTTGATAAGCGCTTTTATGTTAACTGATTCTGTGTCCTCATACAGGGCTTTGGTGATTTCGCTGTATTTCTCCTCAATGAAGCCGCGGCGCACCTTGCGGGTTCTGGTGAGCTCACCGTCATCCGCATCAAGTTCTTTGTAAAGCAGAACAAATTTCTTCACCCTCATTTCCGGAAGAAGCTGCGCGTTCACCGACTCCAGCTCCCCGGCCACAAGCCTGTAAACCTCTTCCTTTGCGGAAAGGTCTGTGTATGTGGTATAAGCGATTTTGTTGTTCTCCGCCCATTTGCCCACAATGCTCATGTCAATATTGAGGATCAGGGTTATGTATTCCCGCCCGTCACCCAGAGTTACTGCCTCTTTGATATACGGGCTGAATTTAATTTTATTTTCAATAAATTGCGGCGAAAATCTTGTTCCGTCTTCCAGGTGCATGAGGTCTTTCATACGGTCTATGACCACCAGCTTCCCGTTTTCATCAAAATAGCCCGCATCACCGGAATACAGCCAGCCGTCACGGAGGGATTCCTCAGTCGCCTCGCTGTTTCCGTAATATCCGGCAAATACTGCGTCACTGCGGGAGATTATCTCGCCGTTTTCAGTGATTTTTATCTCTGTTCCTTTGATTGGCGCGCCGACCGAGGTGAAGTCCACATCGCTGTTTCTGTGAATGCAGGAAATGCCTGCAATCTCCGTCTGGCCGTAGATCTGCTTGAGGTTGATGCCCAGAGCGTGGAAGAAGCGGAACGTATCAGGCCCCAGAGCCGCACCGCCTGTCATGGCGCTTCTGAGGTTGCTGAACCCCATGCGCTCCTTGAGCTTGCGGAAAAGCATCTGATAAGCAAAGGCGTAGCGCAGTTTAAGCATCAGCGAAGGGGTCTGTCTGCTGAATTTCGCATCCGCGTATTCATACCCCACCGGAAGCAGTCTGTTATATACGAAACGCTTGAACGGTGTTGCGTCCATTATCTTAACCTGAACTGTGGAGGCCATATTCTCCCACACTCTCGGCGGCGAGAACACGAAATCTGGGCCTATCTCCTTCATATCCGCCTGAACCGTATCTGTGCTTTCGGGAAAGTTTACCGTAAAGTGGAAGCGCAGAGCACTGACCACGCACATCATCTGCTCGCCTATCCAAGGCAGGGGGAGGAAGGAGACAAACTCATCCCTGTCATTCTTCGGGTCTGCCTCAGCGAGGCTTTCCGCCATTGTGAGCAGGTTTTTATGGGTGAGCATGGCAAGCTTGGGGTGTCCTGTGGTTCCTGAGGTGGTGCACATCACAGCCACATCGTTTTCGGAAATGCTTTTGAGCCGCCCTTCCATATAACGCTTTATCCACTCCCCGCCGACCTTTTCACGGGCGAGAATATCCTTGAAATATATCAGTTTTTCATCATCATACTGATACATCCCCTTATCATCGTAGTAGATTATTTTTTTAACCGCAGGCAGTTCCGGCAGGAGTTCAAGTATCTTGTCCGTCTGCTCCTGATCTTCAGCTATAACCAGCGATGTACCGGAGGTCTGAAGCAGATACTTCACCTCCTCCGTGACGGAGTCCTGATAAATGCCGAAGGGCACAGCCCCCACAAGCTGGGCGGCAAGCTCCGCATAAACCCATTCCGGCTTATTGTCGCCGATTATGGCCACCCTGTCCTCCGGTCTTATACCTATATGCTCGAAGTACAGCGCAAGCTTGACAACATTGCCCGCATATTCCTTCCAGTCCGATTCCTGCCAGATTCCGAAGTCCTTCTCACGGACTGCGGTCTTGGCGGGCTGTTCCATGAAGTTTTTATACAGATAATAGGGAAGAGTCCTGTCTAAACCCATTGCTCCTCCCCAAGATAGGCGGCTATCACGTCCGGATGGGATGAAATCTCCTCCGGCGTACCTTCCTTACAGATTTTTTCACCGAAGTTAACGGCGACAACTCTGGTTGATATGTCCATGACCACTTTCATATCATGCTCAATGAGGATTACAGTAACCCCCGCCTCTTCATTGATGTCTATGATGAATCTTGCCATGTCCTCCGTCTCCTCACTGTTCATACCCGCCATCGGCTCATCAAGGAGAAGAAGCCTCGGTTCAAGGCAGAGGGCACGGGCAAGCTCCACCCTCTTCTGGAGACCGTAGGAGAGCTCGTAGACATGCTTTTTACGTATGTGGGTGAGACGGAGAAAGTCGATAACCTTTTCCACCCTTTTGCGGTGCTCTATTTCCTCTTTCCTTGCTTTTCCGAAGTAAAGCATGGAGGAGAGAAGCCCGTATTTTATGAAAATGTGCCGTGATAGCATGAGGTTGTCCAGAACTGTCATCCCTTTGAAAAGCTCAAGATTCTGAAATGTGCGCACAATGCCCATCTGCGGGCGCTTGTGCACCGGAGTGCTTGTTATGTCTGTTCCGTCGTAGATAATTTTCCCTTTGGTGGGCGGGTAAATGCCCGTGATTGTATTGAGAATGCTTGTCTTCCCCGCTCCGTTGGGGCCTATGATGGAGAATATTTCACCCTCGTAAACCTGAAACCGGACTCCGGCTATTGCCTGTATGCCGCCGAAGCTGAGGTAGATGTTGTCCACATTCAATAAAGGCTTCTTTTCCATATACTTCCCTGACCATAAGCGGCTGAGGCAGCCGCAGAAAATGAATTATGGCAAAAGTTAACACGGTGTTCTGCTTAAGTCAAAGTAATTTTAGCCGTATTAAAATTAATTACGGCACACTTAACACGATAACTGAAATAAGTGAATTATCACTGAACAGGCGATCAAATAATCAAACAATCTCAGTTATTTTTCAGCATTTTATGAGTTCCAGCATCTTCTCATGCACAAGCCCGTTTGAAGCGATTATAAAATCTCCGGTTATGCTGTGCTTTCTGCCCTCCGGACCGCTGACTTTTCCGCCCGCTTCCTGAACAATGCATATCCCTCCTGCCACATCCCAAGGCTTGAGGTTGAACTCATAATAGCAGTCGAAGGTTCCTTTAGCAGTATAACACAGATCCAGCGCAGCAGAGCCTGCCCTGCGTATACCTCTGGTATTGCTGAGAACTTTTCCCAGCATGGAGAGCACGTCCGGGCATCTGCTTTCAACAATTGAATAAGGAAAGCCTGTAGCGATCAGTGACTTTTTTGTTTCCTGTGTTTCTGAAACACGTATGCGCTCATTGTTGAGGAACGCACCCGCGCCCTTCTCAGCGCAGAACATTTCACCCAGCACAGGGTTGTAAACAAGGCCGCGCACCGCCTCGCCTTTCTCATAAAAGCCGATTGATATTGCAACAAACGGAAATGAATGCACAAAGTTTGTTGTTCCGTCTATGGGGTCTATGTAGATTGCCTTTTCCGGCTCCTCCTTACCGGTGGAGGATTCCTCCCCTATTATCACGTGTTCGGGGAAAAGCGGCGAAAGCTTTTGTTTCAGAAAGTTTTCCACCGCCACATCATATTCGGTAACAAGGTCAATGCTCCCCTTGTATTTAACCTCTTTGCTCTTTTTAAAACCGTCTTTTATAATTTCGCCAGCTTCAAGAGCGGCATTAATAAGTGCTTCCATCACTCCTCCGGAGACTTTTTATAATTTAACACTTGCAGAAATCAAACCTTTCCGCTAATTTTCCAAATCTGTTATTTACGGGGGATTATTGCCTTGACCAGCGCCGGAAACTACATCGACATAAGCAAACTAAGCTTTAATGTATCCATAGAGGAATGTTTCGCCAATCTGAAGCCGCATCCGAAATTTTCAGGCTGCACATTTGACAACTACATACCCGATGAAAACTTCCCCTCTCAGCACTATATCAAAAATCTGCTGAAAGAAACAGCCGAGATGATGAAAAAGAAGTATGAAAAGCCTGTCAAAAAAGGATTTTCGTTCTTTAAACCCAAACCGACTTTCCAGAAGCCGCTCAACATATACATAGACGGAAGCTACGGAATAGGCAAAACACACCTCCTCAGCGCCACATACAACATGACTGATATGAAAAAAGCGTTCATGAGCTTTTCAGAGATGAACTACTTTTTCCATTACCTCGGTGTGGAAAAATGCATAGAGGAATTCTCCAAGCTGGATCTGCTTCTCGTGGATGAGTTTGAGCTGGATGACCCTGCCATGTGTCTTATAATGGTGCGTTTTTTTAAGGAAGTTAATAAAGATACGCTGATCGTAACCACTTCAAACACGCTGCCGAGTGAGCTCGGCAAGCTCCGCTTTCAGGTAGACAGGTTTGAGAAGGAGATGGGCGTGATAGCCGCCTCCTTCAAAACCGTTGTGGTGGAAGGGGAAGACTACCGCAAAAAACACAAGATATGGAAACGGAACGTTTCAACAGAATCCTTCTTTGACGCTTTCAGCAACTATATCGGCGAAGCCAAGGCGAAGACCCGCACAGATTTTGATAAACTCATGAAAATCCTTGAGGAGAACCACCCTTTCAGATATTTCATGATCCCCTCAAACTGCGAGGCTATGTTCATAGACGGACTTCTGCCCTTCAAAGAGCTCAACAGTGCGCTGCGGTTCAACCACCTTATAGACCACTGCTATTATTACAACACAAAGCTTTTCATAAAATCAGAGTATGAGCTTAAGGATCTGTTTTCGGCGGCGATGCTGGAATCACCGTTTGAAAAGAAGCTGAAACGCTGCCTTTCAAGGCTGGATGAGCTTGCGGTGTTCTACAGAAGCTGAAAAAGCCTCCGCAGAACACCCCGCCCTTTATCTTAGGAATACTTATCAATCATCACATTAAGTCTGCCGATGAAGTTTTCAATCTCCGTCTGGAGAGCATCGACCTCATTTGCCGGATTCTCCCTCTTTTCAAGCATATGCTTTATCTTCTGCGCCAGTGCGTGGACATTCCTGTGAGGAGCATCCAGAGCCGCGAAATCAGGATCACGGCCGAAGGCTGCCTCGCCCTCATTCCTGACGAATTTGGTGAACTCGCACTCCTCAAATGACTTTATCTCCACACGCTCATTGTACATATAACCGTGGTAGACAGACTTCATCATCAGAACATGGCTTGCCTTCGCATGGATAAACGGAATGATTTTCGCATCCAGTGTAAACTTCTTAAGCTCGGATTCGGATTCGTCAAGCTGCTGAACCACGATTTCGACACCTTTAACCATCTTGTCGATGCCGCCGGAGTTCATTTCGCTCATTTTAGCCACATCCTCTATATTCACCGCTATCTGCGAAGTCGCCGCCGACTGCTGCTGAACAGCGGAGGCGATATGCATAAGAAGCCCGTTCAGTTCCTCCACCGATGCCTTAATGTCCATGAACTTCTCATTGGCGGTGACAACCTTGCTCCCCTGAAGGTTTACTATCTCAAGGGCTTTTCCGGCATTGCCCACAGCCGCCTGAACCTTGGACTGCATGGAACTGACAACCTTTGTAATATCCGCCGCCGACTGATGGGTTTTTTCAGCCAGTTTGCGCACTTCGTCCGCAACCACTGCAAAACCTCTGCCCGCTTCCCCTGCCCTTGCAGCTTCTATTGCGGCGTTCAGCGCAAGGAGGTTGGTCTGCTCTGTAATATCAGTAATTACCTGAACAATCTCACCCACTTCCACAGACGACTTAAGCAGATCCTGCATCTCACCTGCCAGAGTGTTTACAAGCCCGCTTACGTTAGAGGCAAGCTTAGTGGTCTCCTGCATAGCAATGCCGCCATCCTCTGATAGGCGGAGGGTTTCATCAGCCTTGGTGGAAGAGTTCTGTATATTCTCGGCAGAATCCCTCACTGTGGCGCTGACCTCTTCACTGGCCGCGGCCACTTCGCCCGCAAGGCGGAGAGTTTCGTCATTCATCTTTTTAATGCGCATTGCAGAGAGGGAAAGCGGCAGAACCTGTTCCATCACATTTGAAATAGACCGGAAAGTACCTGTTATATCCCGCCCGATAATCTCCATGAATTTGTTGTATCTGGCTGCTATTTCCCCCATCTCATCGCGGGAGGAAATGTCTGACTTGAGGCTCAGGTCAAGGTTCTCCGCGGCGTTTACAATGGTGTTCTGGAGCTTGTCCACATTCCTGATAACCAGCCTGTTCACAAGGAAATATATTATGAAAACCAGTGCCATCCCGCACAGCAGGACAAAAACATCGGAAATAAAAGACATCCGCTGAACGCTGATAAGCGCGTCACGTTTAAGTTTCACAAGGTAATAGGAATTTACCGTTCCCTCCTGCCAGTCGGTGTGGCAGCGCAGGCAGTAGCCTATGGTTTTAACGGGGAAATGGTAAACCATGTTGCCGTTGTCTGTGAAGCTTTCCTCATGCTCCGGGTTGAACTCATACTCCACCTTCTGCCCGACCTTTTCAGGGCTGGATGAATAAGCCACCAGCCCGTCTGTGTGAACAAGGGAGAACTCGGCGACATCGTGATATTTGCCGATTTCTGCTATCATGTTTTTAAAAACATGCATGTTCCCCTTTTTCAGCGAGTCGTAAGTGGACATGAAGATCATATCCTTAAGCTGGTTCATGTAGCTTGAGAGTGCTGTTTCCACCTTATGGAGCCTTATGCTGTCCAGCACCAGAACACCGAAAACAGTGAGAGCCACCAGAAGAGAGGAGGCTATTGCCATTTTGACCTTAAGCGAAAGGCCGTCCAGATAATGAATTATGCTTTTTATGCTCATTTGCGTCCCCTCTTCTCGGAGTACTTTTTAAAGTCGCTCCACGGAACATCCTCAACATTTTTTGCTTCTATGTATATGTCAGATGTAAAAGGCCATTTTTCATTAACACAGCCTATGCAGGGAGCATTGCTCTCCACGCAGACATTGACACTGCCGTTCCAGCGCCTTGTGGGGCAGTCCGCTTTTGTCACGGTTCCTCTGCACCCCTTTTTCAGCAGGCAGGAATGTTTGTCCTTGTTGTAGTCATCCAGATATATATCCTGCGAGAAATACTGAAATCTGGTGCAGTTGTTGTGTATCAGTTCACCGAAATAGAGAGTCGGTATGCCGTCCTTCATTGCAGGAAGCTTGCCTGTTGCTATCAAGTAGGCCACAGTCCCCATGAACCTGTCAGGCTGGATGGGGCAGCCGGGAATTTTTATAACAGGCTTTTTAATACCGACCATGCTCATATACTTTTCAACCGAAACAGCGCCGGTCTCGTTCATTCCGGAGGCGGGTATTCCGCCAAAGCATGAGCATGAGCCGCAGGCGATAATTGCCGATGCTTTTTCCATATGCTTTTTGAGCTCATCATAAAGAGTGTGCTCACCCAGCATACAGGCCTTTTTCATCTTAACCGGAATACTGCCCTCAACCACGAGAACGTGACCGCCTTTAGCAGACACGGAATCCAGCATTTTCAGATAGCTTTCACCCTGACTGAAAGAGAGGTTGGGATGAACCTGAAGTCTTATCAGCTTCATTATGAAATCTATAAAGTTTGTCTCATTGCCGTATGTCAGGGAGATTGAACAGCCTGTACAGCTCTGCCCCTGTATAAAGGAAACCAGAGGTCTGTCCGATGCGGCTATTTTCATGAACCCTTCGGCTATCTCCGCGCTGAATATGTCCGCGCCGAAAGCCACTACCGATATATCTCTGCATTTTTTGAGAAAGTCTCTTCTGCTTAACATCAAAGCACCCTAATGCACTGAGCAGGCTGTGCAGGGGTCGAAACTGCGTACAACTCTGCCCACTTCTACGGAACCGCCCTCACCGCCAAAGCGCACGGGGGTTCCTGTTATTGCTTTTTCAACCACCCCGGCTTTGCCGTCTGCCGCGGGACCGAAGTTCCATGTGGAGGGAACAATCATTTTATAGTCGGTGACCTTACCCTTTTCCGCCGTTATGTGATGCACAAGTGCGCCTCTGGCCGCAACGGAAAAGCCTACACCCTGCCCTGTTACCGGAGCCTGAAGGTCAACCGGACGTATGGTGGGTTCGTCCAGCCTGAAATCCTCAGAGCGCTCAAAAAGATAATTACAGAGCCTAACTGATTCATAAGCCCTTGCCAGTATTCTGGACATGGTCGATGAGGTGATATTTGTACTGCCGAATCTTCCGAGGAGAGATTTAAAGCCAGCATCATTATTCACGGCAAACCTCGCCACAGGCCCCACCTCAAGAGGAAAACCTTCATATCTCGGCGCTTTTATCCAACTGTATGCGCCCTGTCTGTTTTCATCGGGTCTGCCGGAATTGTCATAGAATGAGGCGCTCAGAAGCTCCTTAACCTTTGAATAGTCAAAGTTTTTCCGCTCGCCGTTTATTATCACTCCTGCGTTAAAGAGGTTTGTACCTTTGGAGTCTTTAAAGGATGAATGAGCGTAGAATGTGTTGTATGTCTCGCCTATTTTGAAATACTGCGGATAGCGGCGGGCAATCTCCAGAGCATCGGGCAGGAATGAGTTATTCACAAAATCAGCCGTCTTTTCAAGTACATGGTAATACTTCATCAAAGTGTCCGCGGTTATCTCCGTGGTTATGCCGCCGGGAAGGAGCGCATGGATAAACGGAACCTTGCCGCCGAGAAGAGCAAGCCCTGAAGCCGCCTCACTGCGTATTTTCAGCGCCTCAAAATAATGAAGCACCAGCCTGTATACCGCGTCCTTATCCCTTATGTAGTCCCCTTCCGCTACACCGCCGATGAAGCCTGTGCCGGAGTTTCTTATCCACGCCGATATGTCTTTCAGGCGGGTGTCGCTGCCGCTGTAGGCCGCTGCCACAGAAAAATCAGCATAATCGGGAAGGCAAAGATTATAAAAATGAAGCAGATGATCAGTGACTATATGAAGCCCAAGAATCATATCTCTCAGAACAAGCCCGTTTGCAGGCGGAGTGACTTTGTAAATTTCTTCGAGAGCCATAACGGAAGAGACTCCGTGAACCTCGTGGCACACACCGCATATTCTCTGGGCTATTCTGGCAGAATCCACAGGGTGTCTTCCCAGAAGCATTCTCTCGAACCCTCTGTACATATTCCCCGCTACACGTGCACGGGTAACCACACCCGAATCAATTTCAGTTTCGATTTTGAGGTGCCCCTCTATTCTGGAAACAGGGTCTACAGATAAAATACGGGCCATCAATCCCCCTTGTATTTCAGATCATCAATAAATGATGAACGTTATTTTATTTTAATTAATAAAAATTTGAACGAAATCTAACAAAATCCAAAAACCTCTGTCAATAGATATATTACAGATTCTTATAGCGGCTATTTGATAAAACAATGTTTAAATATGAAAAATGGACTGACCATCATACCTTGAAAATATAATGTGCAGTTTCAGACACTTATAGGATGTGTACTAATAATTCAGACTTTTAAAGTTATGTTTAGCTGATAATCAAGGTAAAAAACTTATAAAAGCGTTATACTTATTTTTTAGTATATTTTGTGCATAAAACAAAAGCATATGTTGTTTTGAATACCTGATAACATGAGAATATGATCAAAAAGCGCGAGCCGTAGGCTCCCATGATGTGCGGATGAAGGTGGTACAAACTAACAGGTATTCTTTAGTACTATCAGATGAGAGATTCTTCGGCTAAAGCCTCAGAATGACGTATTATTACGTCACTATGAAGCGAAGCCGTTTTTTAAGCGGTGCGAGCGTGTGCGGAAAAAACAAAGGATGTAGTTTTTGAAGAGGCAAGACAGAGATTGCTTCACCCTTTCAGGGTTCGCAATGACAGTAAATTACGTCACTGCGAGGAGCAGAAGCGACGAAGCAGTCTCTGATAATACAGTGAAACTATGATTTGCAATGACCAGAACAGTCCCACGGATGGGACTGCGCCGTGCGGAGCGAAGCCGTGTTTACCGCGGCGCGAGCGTGTACATAAAGCTGGCAGGATGTACAGTTTGATGTTATCAAAACAGGCGGTTATTTCTCCTGTTTTTCGAGGTGTTCTTTCAGACCTTCTGTTTTGAGGAGAATGCCGATCACCTTTGCTTCACCATGGGGACATTCAAGATAATGGGGGATGCGCGAATTAAAAGCGATGGAGTCGCCCTCTTCTACTTCGATGACTTCGTTATTCAGATACAGGTTAATCTTACCCCGTTTCAGATATATGTACTCGTAACCTTCGTGATTGAAGAGTTTTTTATCGCTTCCGGATTCCTTTATAGTGACCATATATATTTCAAGGTTTTCGAATCCCCGCACCTTGGCGAGTTCTTCATAAATATAGCCGTGCTTTACACCTTCGCGGAAGATAAGCTTGCGGTCGTTTCTTTTCACAATATGGTAGTCGTTGTAATCTATCTCTTCTTCAAAGAAGTAGGTCATTTTCACATTCAGAACTTTTGCTATTTTTGAGAGAGTGTTTATGGGAGGGGTGACAACATTGTTTTCTATCTGAGAGATAAGCGCTTTGGAGAAACCTGTGAATGAAGCCACATCCTGTAGGGTTAGGCCTCGCTGGTTCCTTATCTTTCTGACTCTCTCGCCGATTTTAATGACATGTTCTGACATCTCCCACCTTTGCTCGTTTAATTTAATCAACTTTTGTTAAGGTATATTTAAAACATGGACAATTGTCAACCATTATCATGGGTATAATATAAAACAATAAGAGCAAATATGCTCAAAACATATGTCAGCTAAATAAAAATGTGAAATCTCACTTCCATTGTTTCATAAAATATGAGAATATGCGCGTACACAGTTGAGATACTTTTTTTACCGCATTCCAGGCGGTGCTGCTTTTTCCGGGAGGCATAATATGAAAGCATATGACGTTCTTTTGATAGATGATGAAAAACCCTTTACCGACACAGTAAAGGCTGAGCTTGAAAAAGCAGGCATAGGAGCCGCCACTGCAAACTGCAAGGGAGAAGTTTTCTACTGCCTTGAGAAAAAGAATCAGGACGGCGAAAACTTCTACCTTATAGTAATGGATATGCACTGCAAGTTCATCACACACGAGGAACTGAAAAAC
The DNA here is from genome assembly GCA_023395255.1 of Deferribacteres bacterium. Taxonomy (GTDB): domain Bacteria; phylum Chrysiogenota; class Deferribacteres; order Deferribacterales; family Geovibrionaceae; genus Geovibrio; species Geovibrio ferrireducens. The sequence goes on along the minus strand of JAEWZN010000013.1, from coordinate 139,722 downwards.
GTTATAAACTCACTTGACGGGGTTATGCCTCATATTCTCTTCGCCACCGGAGCCGATAAAATGCTCCAGAAAAACATCGGCGGAGAGGATTTCAAACCGAAGCTTCTCCTTGAGCGCATGCTGAAGGCTCTTCTTAACCACCCTTCAATGGCGGTAAAGATAAAGAACAGGTGCTGTTAAAACTCGGCGATTGTTACCGCCTGTCCGCCCTCTTCGTTTGAAGCCACAGCATATCTTTTAACTCTGCGGTCATGGCGCAAGTAGTTGTGCAGACCGCGGCGGAGCTGCCCTGTCCCTCTTCCGTGGACAATATATATTTTGTCAAACCCGCTTAAGAGGGACTCATCCATAAACTTGTCCAGTTCATCAATTGCGTCCTCAACCCTTTTGCCTACGAGAAGAATTTCCCTGCGCACAGCGGGCGCGGCATCTGTGGTGAGCTTAACATCTTTTACCCTTTCCTCATCCTGGAGCTTTTTGCCTATGATGTCCGCGCGCTTCATCTTTATCTTAAGTCCACCCAGATCAAGGGAAACCGTGCTGCCTTCTATTGCAGTTATCCTGCCGCTTTTCTCATATTTATCAAGGAAGATGATGTCACCTTCCTGAATGTCCCGCACGGGTTTCAACTTTTTCTTAAGCTCTTTGAGCTTTTCCGCGGATTTCTCCATGCCTTCAAGGACTTCTGTTTTGTCAATCTTGCCCTGCTTTTCCCCGGCGAGACGTTTTGCACGCTCAAAAAGCCGCATTGCTTCTTCCAGAAGCTCAGTTTCCTTTTTATCAAGCCTCTGCTTAAGCGCCTTTTCCTTCTCCTCGAATACTGCCTGACGCTCCAGAAGCTCAAGCCGGCGGCTGCGGTAGGTTTCTTTCTCTTTTATAAGCTCTGATTTGAGCCTGTTCACTTCCTCAATACCAATCTCAAGGGAGTTCTTCGCTTCCTCTATGAGTTCCTCCGCCCGTTTTACAACAGCTTCCGGAAACCCAAGTCTTTTTGAAATAACAAGCGGATCTGATTTGCCTGCCACGCCTTTCTGGAGGCTGTACTTCGGCTCAAAGGTTTTATAATCGAACTCAACGGCGAATATAGCTGAATCTGCCCTTGAAAGAGCAAAGTTTTTTATCTCCGCAAAGTGAGTGGTGACAAATGTTACTGCCCCTTTTTCAGCGAGGCTTTCACACACGGCAACAGCAATGGCCGCACCCTCACGCGGCTCAGTGCCTGTTCCCAGCTCATCCATCAGCACAAGGCTTTTTTCATCAGCAGCGTTTATTATATCCCTGATGTTTACCATGTGGGATGAAAATGTACTGAGATCCATAACCAGCGACTGATGATCGCCAATATCCGCCAGAACCTTCTTAACACTGAAAAGCTTCGCAGATCTGCCCATCAGCGGCAGACCGCAGGAGGCTATGATGTGGTTAAGCCCCAGAGACTTGAGCGCCGCAGTTTTACCGCCTGTGTTGGGGCCTGAGATAACACCTATCTGCTCCCCTTTCTCCATCCTGATATTCAGGGGTACGGATTCGCCCTTCTTCTCAAGAAGGATTATGGGGTGATGCACACGATCAAACTCAAGCACACTTCCGAAAACAGGCATGCAGTGCGGCTTTGACTTGTAAAACTGAGCAGTTTCCAGCAGAAATGCCATTTCGCCGTAGTTTTCCGTGGTGGAGCGTATCTCCCTGCGTTTTTCATATATGCTGCGGATAATGGAGCTCAGAATGCGGAAAATCTCTTTACGCTCCTCCGCCTTGAGCTCGTGGTGGGTATTATTCATTGAAACGGTGGATTCCGGTTCCACAAAGAGAGTCTGTCCGCTGGCGGAGCGGTCATGAACTATACCGTCTATATACTGGCGGAAGTTGCTTTTGCAGGGCAGAGTGAAGCGTCCGCTGCGCTCAGTTATCACAAGTTCCTGAATGAATTTTTCCGCATTCAGGCTGTAAAGAACGGAGTTGAGCGCGTTATGTATCTTCTTTCTGGCTGACTGGAGCTCGTTTCTGATCTCTTTCAGCCTGACAGAGGCATCATCACGTATATCGCCTTTATCGTTCAGCACTTCCCCTATTGCGGAGGTAATATCTGTCAGTGCGGACATCCCCCTGAGATATGCCTTCATGTGCGACGCGCCCGCGTCAATGAGCGAAGCCTTGAGGGCGGCGGCACTCATCAGAAACTTACGTATCTCCATCAGTTCCTGCGGCTCAAAGAAAGCAAGGGGATCATTTATGCGCGGATACACCGCGAGATAGTCTTCATCTCTCTGAATGCTGATGTTTATGGATTTCACAAGGCTTAAAGCCTCCTCCATAACATCCTGACGCATTTTTATTGTTCCGCAGTCGCCGAAAGGCTCAAGCTTTTCCAGCACGGAAGCGGAAAGGCTTGATACGAAGGAACCTCTGAGATATTGCCTGAATAGAGGAAACTCTAATGATTCAATATGGGAGTCTGTCAAAGTAATTCACCGAATTTACTGATCGGCCTTGGGTGCGAGGAGCTTCTCCGCCAGAGCGTCTTTTTCCTCTCTGGTCATGTTTTTTACTTTATCCATGATGTCGCCGGATTTTTCCTCTGCCCCGTCTCTGATGTTTCCGGCAGATTCCTTAACCTTTTCAAGGGCTTTCTGCCCCGGATCACCGCCGAAAATATCAACAGGCTCAAGCTCTATCTTCTCCTCGCGGAAAGGATTAACATGCGAGCCGCCGAACTTGTTCACAATGTCATATATGACGGGGGAAAGCTTTATAAGAAAGCCGGAGACAGCGCCTTTTTCGGTTGTTTTCACAAACCCGGACTCCTTCGGCATGAAGGAGACAAAGGACGTGAGAATGACGGAAAGTATGACAGCCGCCTTAAAAGCGCCGAATACCATTCCGCCGCCCCTGTTCACATCAGAAAGGGACACATTCTTTATGATTTTGCCGATAAATACTGCAATTATCATCACAACCAGATATGTAACAATGAAAACTATCACAAATCCGAGTGCGCTTAAGGATTTCTCCGATAAATCGAAAGATTTGAAAAGGCTTCCCACCGTCAGGGAATATTTATAAGCCGTAATATAGCCGATTATTATCGCCCCTATGCCGAATAACTCATGCACAAGCCCCTTAATGAGCCCGCGCACGGCAAAGGCGCCGATCAGTATCAGCAGTACAATGTCAGTTATTTCCATCAAACACTGCCTTCACAAGCTCATTAACCAGCTTGCCATCCGCCTTGTTCTTTGTTTTTTCCATAACTTTCTTCATCACAGCGCCGAAGTTTTTCTTATCGCTCACGTCAACGCCTTCTGCGGCTTCCGCAACTATTTTCCTTATCTCTTCCTCACCCATCTGAGCGGGCATATATTTTTCAAGGAAAGTTATTTCAAGCTCTTCCTTCTCCGCAAGCTCAGGTCTTCCGGCATCTTTGTACTGCTGGGCTGCGTCCCTGCGTTTTTTCACGGCAGAGGCAATAACCTTCAGCACTCCTTCATCATCAAGCTCGCCTGCGGGTCTGTTGTTGATCTCAACATTTTTGATCTCAGAGCGGAGCATGCGCACCGTATCAAGAGCTATCTGTTTTTTCTCTCTCATATATGTTTTCATGTCTTCGGTTATTATGTCTTTAAGGCTCATTTTAAGTCTTTCTCCTTTCCTATCACTCTTGCCATCATAAAAAGCATGTCGGACAGTCTGTTAACATACTTTCTGACAACAGGGTCAAAATTAACATAAGCGGACAAAGTTATCAATCTTCTTTCATACCTTCTGGCTACGGTGCGGCATATGTCGGCCTTTGAGGCATCAAGATTTTCCGAAGGGATTATAAATCCGCGCAGTTCGCCGATTATCCCTTCGTAATCCTTGGTTCTCCCTTCCAGAAAGTCCACTTCTTCCTGCGGGATAAGGAATTTTTCACGCCCTTCCCTTGTGGCGGCATATGAGTTTATGCGGAAAATTGTCTTCTGAATCCGCAGTATATCCTCCGCATGGGCACTGACCCTCAGACGCAGTTCACCGAGGTTTGAAACAAGCTCATCCCCGGTTCCCAGAAACTCCATAACCGGATCATCCTTGTCCACCCGCTCCCCTGTGTAGAGAGAGGTCTGCCCCTTGTCCCCCGTCTTGGTGGTAACGCTCATGGGTAACTCCTATGTGCTTAAGTCTTCCGCCATTTTCAGCAGGTTTGCATCAAACTGCTTTTTCCGCCCGATAATCTCCGAGAGGGGAATAAGCTCAATATCCCTTCCCGTGAGCGCCGTCATGCAGGATGTCTTACCGCTCATCAGCCCTTTGACCGCCGCATCCCCCATTCTTGTGGCGAGTATACGGTCAAAGTAAGTCGGGCTGCCGCCCCTCTGTATATGCCCCAGAACTGTTATGCGGGTTTCAAATCCACCCATGAGTTCCAGCGTTTTGCCGAAGTCATAGGCAGAGCCCACACCCTCGGCGAGGATTATAACACTTCTGGTTTTGCCTTCCTGATAGCGTTTCCTTATTTTTGCTATGATGTTTTCAAGGTTGTACGGAACTTCCGGTATTAGCGCAGTCTCCGCACCGCCCGCTATGGCGGACATAACTGCGAGATAGCCGCAGTGCCTTCCCATAACCTCTATTATGAAGGTTCTGTCGTGTGAGCTTGCGGTATCGTTTATGGTGTCTATGGCATGTACAATCGTGTTAAGAGCTGTATCAACACCTATGGACGTGTTGGTTCCGTGTATATCGTTATCAATGGAGCCGGGCAGACCCACAACCTTAACACCGTAGTTTTCCGCCAGAATTTTTGCTCCGGTGAGCGAGCCATCGCCACCTATGACCACAAGCCCTTCTATGCCGTTTTTTTCAAGGTTGCTGACTGCGAGTTTCTGCCCGTCCTCAGTCTTGAACTCCATGCATCTGGCGCTACGGAGGAATGTTCCGCCGCGGTAAACCATATTGGAGACATCCTTGCTGGAGAGAAGACGCATCTTGTCCTCTATCATGCCTTTGTAGCCCTGTTCTATGCCGAAAACCTCTATTCCGTTGGCAAGTCCTGTTCTCACTACGCTTCTGATGGCAGCGTTCATTCCGGGGCTGTCGCCTCCGCTGGTCATAACGGCAATTCTTTTCATAAATTCACACCATTATCTCTTTTTATAGGGGATAGGGTCTTCATAACCGGCCTGCCTGAACCCTCTCAGGCGAAGGAGGCAGCTGTCACACTCGCCGCAGGCTTCGTCCTCGCTTTTATAGCATGACCATGAAAGTTCAAGGGGCGCTCCGAGTTCCTTACCTAGTTTAACTATATCCGATTTTTTCAGGGATATGAGCGGAGTTTCAATTTTAATTTTCGTTTCAGGGCGGGTTCCCGCATCTATGGCCGCTTCAAAGGCATCATAAAACACCCGGCGGCAGTCGGGATAGCCGCTGCCGTCCTCCTCCACTGCACCGATAAAAATAGCCGAGGCTTCGAGAACCTCCGCCCAGCTTGCGGCTATGGAAAGGATATTGGCATTGCGGAAGGGAACATAGGTTTTGGGTATACCCTGTCTGTCCAGTTCCCCTTCCTCAACCTCTATCGCATCATCGGTGAGGGACGAACCGCCTATCTCTTTCAGATAGCTGATGTCCACAACAAGTTTTCTTTTTATCCCGTAAGCCTGACACAGATCCTCAAAGGCTTTGAACTCTCTGTTTTCTGTTCTCTGACCGTAGTTTACATGTAGAAAGCAAGGCTCGTAATTCTGCGCGGCAACAGCGGCTGTTACACAGCTGTCCATTCCTCCGCTTACGAGAACAATAGCTTTTTTCTTTGACATATTAAGCACTTCCTATTTTGATTTAAGAGTGTACACTCCGTCCCAGTCCTTCGCGGGCGGCTCCTCAAGGAAATCAGCGCATCTTTCAGCGAAAACCTCTGACGGCCCGTCCGAGAATTTTTCCGCCAAATCACGGAAAAGGGTAAGTGCTTCATTGAAATTCATGTTGAAGTATTTATCAAGAGCTTTTTCAAAACTGTCCTTAAGTACCCTGTTTTCAGGCGTATCCGTCATGGGCTCAAAGATTTCCACCGGCTTGTGCTTGCCCTTCACCCGCACCCTGTCCAGCACACGGCAGATAACGGGAAGAGTAAGCCTGTTTCTGGTAAATTCGCTGATCACGATTCTGTTCTTATACTGCTTGCACAGCCCTTCCAGACGGGAGGCAAGGTTCACACTGTCCCCTATCGCCGTGTACTCAAAGCGCACCTTGGAACCCATATTGCCCACAACCACTGTACCCGTGTTTACGCCTATGCCTATATCAACAACCGGTATACCCTCTTTCGCGAACTCAGCGTTCACTTCTTTCAGTGTTTCGAGCAGTTCAAGGGCGCTTTTCACAGCCTTGTCGGGATGATCAGGCACATCAACCGGAGTATTGAACACAGCCATCATGGCATCGCCGATATATTTATCCAGCATACCGCGGTTTTTCAGTATGACATTCGTCATGGGGTCAAGCAGCCTGTTCAGCATGGAAACCAGTGCAGTGGGCGTAAGGCTTTCAGAAAGCGTTGTGAAACCCCGTATATCTGAGAAAAGGATCGTGAGATCCCTCTCCTGACCGCCGAGTTCCAGTCCGTCCGGGTTATTGAGTATCTCCTCCACCAGTTCAGGAGAAACATATGAACCAAAAGCCTTTTTCACTTCAATGGCATGAAGCTCCGTCTTGAAGAATGCCACCGCCTCAGTCCCCACAATCATAAGCACAGACGGGAACAGGGCGTAGAACTCCCTCAGCCATATATTGAAATAGATGAAAACACCGTAGGAAACAGCAAAAACCGAACCCAGCGCAGCAATATACAGCAGCCAGCGCAGATACTGTTTTTTTATGAAGCTGAGAGCGGAAATAATCAGCAGGACAGGGAAAATCAGCATATAGTCCCATGTGCTCCGCCACTTTATAAGGTGGCCTTCCAGCAGGTTGCTTATTGCTGTGTAATGCAGCGACACTCCGGGGGTGATGGGGCTTATGGGTGTTGGGCGCATATCGTACACGCCTGTTTCCGTCACGCCTACAACTACTATCTTATTCTCAAAGAACTCCGGTGCTACCTTCCCGGAGTAAACATCATAAGCTGAAATGTACTTAACATCGTCATAGTAATTGAGCTTGAAATAACTCTGTTCATTGAAAACAATATTGCCGAGGGCAAACTTCTTCACCCCGTTCTTATCAATAACAAGCTCCACATCCTGATTCATAAAATAGCGCAAAGCCTGAATACCCAATGGAGAGAACAGGTAGCCTTTATGAATATATGTTATGGGATAGCGCCTGTAGAGACCGTCGGCATCCGCCTCAGTGTTAAAATAGGCGCAGGTCATCCCCATGTGGGCTATTTCGTCTATGTTCACCTCGGCGTAGGGAAACTCCTTAACCGCGGTTGTATTGTCCAGCATTTTGAATGAGAGGTACGCACAGTCCTCAAGGGCATCAAGAGTATCGTCCGTTGTTTCCTGCGTTGCGTTGTCACGCATGAAGAAACCGAGAATTATATTATCAGCCTCTGAGATCTTTTCAGCCAGATAGCTGTCCCGCTCCGGCTCTGTATGCTCTGAAAAAACAATATCCAGCGTAACCACGCCCGCATGCCTGAGATTGTAAAAAAGATCGCCTATGACGTCTCTGCGCCACGGCCATCGGCCAAGCTTGTTCACGCTGTATTCGTCCACGGTGACTATCACCATGTCTTCATAAGGTTTAGGAGTCATGCCCACTGCGGAGCGGAAGTGAAACTTGCCGTCCTCTATGCCTAGGGCAAACTTATCTATAAATCGGGGCTGAAAGATAAAAAGGAGTGCCGAAAAAACGAGAAAACCGGCCAGAAGCCCGAATTTATAGTTCCTGAAAAATGAGGTTATAAACTTCATAAGCTCCCGCCGGTTTTATAATTTATTGAGGTGATACTATTATTTCATAGTCTGAGAATTTTTCCACCTTGAAGCCGCCTCTCCCGTTTATGGATGTGGCAAGGTAAAGGGATTTTTCAGGATAAGTAACAGCAAGTGCATCCACGCCCTGATCCTTAACCTCAAGCACCCAGCTTGTATAGGTCAGCATCTGCTTAAGCTGCATGAGCTTGTCTATGTCGGTTCTGCCCATGAGGCGGACTGTGACCATTCTGCTGTTTGCGCCCTGCATTTTTTCCATAACTATACCCACAAGGGTATTGGCCACCGTATCGCGGAGGTTTTCCGTCATTCTGAATGTGGCATCCTCAATGGTTGTGCCCTGACCTCTCACGGGGATATACCCGCTGGCAAGAATCACTCTGTTGCCGTATTTTTCAGTAACCAGCCTGTAGGTGAGCCTTCCTGTAACAACATTAAAAGGCAGTGAAACACCATAGCCTATGTCTGTCCCCTGCTGGGCTGTGGCTGTGGTTTCAACCTTGCCTATGAGGATAGTGTTTGACAGGTTTTTAAAGGCTGCGTTTCTGAGCGCCAGATAGTCGTTTGACTTCATGGCTCTTTCAAGCTCCTTCACTCCGAAGCCGTTGCCGGAAGCCATATCCACAACTTCCATATTCCGCGCAGTGAGCTCGTTTATAACATTTTCAGAAAGGGCGCTGGATTCCTCCACCCTGCCGTTAGGGAAAACAACAGGCAGCATAACGGAGATGGTAGTGTTTTTGGAGACTATACCCACAGCGTTCTCCACCTTGCTTTTTTCAACCATGGCGGAAATCTGCACTCTGTAGATGGAGCCGTCCTTCTCTTCCCCTGTGATGTTAAAGCTTTTTATAACACCCTGAACCTCGGTTTTTATGGCTTCGTCCACAAGCACAGCGTTCTGTAAGATAGCGTCAGACTTAACCTTAACACCTGCGGCCTCCTCAAGGGCTGTCCACTTAGCCCTTGCGATGGCTACTGTCCTTGCGGAAGCGGTGTCGCCTCCGCTTATATCAGCCTCGCCCACTGCGCTCACCTTCACAGGCTGAGCGTAAACAGCCGAGCACATAAAAACGGCTATAAACAGAAAAAACAGTTTTTTCATACAAACCTCATTCAAACAATTTATTTTAGAAACACAAATACTATTTTAACATCCGCGCCTGCGGCCAGAAGCCGGGTCAACTCACCAGACGCTGTTTTCCCCAAGTAAACATCAGTGTATGAAACCACCCGCTCCGCATTAAGGGAAAGGGGCTTGCGTCTGCCTTCCTGAAAAAGCAGAGTCACAGCATCCGGCATATCCGTAACATAAACCGGGTGTCCGAAGCTTCTGTTCCATATCTCTGTTCCGTCTGCGGTGTATATCCTGTTTGCCAGAGCGGGAACAAACATCCCCACCGCTGCGTTTATTATAACAGAGTCATACTCCGCAGTGCTGCTGTCCGGCTCCGGTCTGGCCACGGCGGCTGATTTCTCCGCCAGAACATCAAGGGGGTCTGTCCTTCCGGTTAAACAATAATAACCTTTTTTACTCACTTTGTCGTATATACCTTTGCCCCTGCAAGATGAAAGGGATGAAATAAGCTCCCTGAAAATATGCTCAGACTCATTGTCAAACAGTGCCGCATCCTCAAGTGTGCGCAGTCCGCTCACCGGAAGGTCAGAAAGCAGAGCATGCGCCTTTTCCTCAGCATCTATCCTTGCCCGCCTGAGTGCATTATTCATATTAAGCCCGCCGGGAGACGAGCCGATGACAGTGATTCTGCCGCTGTTGAGAATATCGAGATGGCTTATGGTTTCAGGCGGAAAAACACTGTCCGCTCCGTATGCGGCGGCTGAAAAAAACAGCATAAAACACAGGGCGAAAAATTTCGATGCTATGACCGTCCCTCACAAAATGGGGTTTTTCTGATTTTAACTTTGATGAAAAGACTTAACAAGGTAAAAAACACATAGAAAAGGAAAGAAAATGAAGAAGACCGGACTTTTAATCCGGTCTTCCTTTATTAAGCGTTAAAACATTTTTTTAAACATGCCCTGTCCTTCAAGCTTCTGACGCTTGATTATAGAGCCTGTTTTCACTCTTGCGAGAGCTTCGGGTTTGCCGTCAATCTTTGCCCACGCCTGATCTGCGGCTATCTGGTCTGAGATAACAATATCCACAGGGATTTTTGCCATATTACATGACTTCTGTCCGCTGAAAGGATCGGCAACTTCGATAAACTCAAAGGCCTCAAGCTTTTCACCGGAGTTCACCCCGGCATCGCTTCCCATATTCACGAGGGCAAGTGTTTTATTGCCTCTCATCTGCTTGATGTAGCCTTTGGGGGAAAATCTCTGTGAAAGGGTAGGTTTAATATCCTCAATTGCTTCGCCCATGGCTTTTTTGGCTGCCTCAGCTATCAGCTCAGGGTTAAGCCCCTGTCCGCCGCCTGCGACTTCACGTCCTTTCACTTTGTTGTTGATGATTACCTGTCCGGTTTCGACTTCGATCATCTTAACAGTCATCTCAACATTGACTATCCAGCCTGTCTGCGTGTTTGCGGCAGCTTTTCCCACTGCAAGAGCAAGGTTAGCCCATGCATTGCCGGTATCGGCTGTTTTGCTGTTGTCCGGCGCAACATATTTTGCGTTGATACTGTCCACAGTACCGGCGAAAATATACTGAACACCTGCAAGTTTACCAGCTCTGACCGCAGTCGCGGGATCAGCTATAGCCATCTGAAATTTCTGCTCGCTGAGGATGCTTTCAAGGCTTGATCTGTCAAAAATGGCCATTCCGCCGACATTGGCAACTATGTTTTCCGTTGCTGACTGTGCGTATTCACCTATTTTGGGCGCAACCTCTCTCATATAGGTATCAACCTGTCCGGAGGAGGTAGTATCCGTTTTGGAGGCTCCGACATAGCCTATCCCTGCTGCACCGGGAGCCGCAACAACACCCGCAACTCCTGCACTTGTTTTTTTAGTGCTGGATTTACCCGCGAAGCTTGTATTCGCGGCTGTCATTTTTCCGTAGGACGTGTTGTTAAGGAACTGGGCTACAGCTACTCTGGGTTTGTCAAACTTGTAAAAACTCTTGCATACATCGGGGATAACCACCATCTCCGCATCGGCCGCCGTGACCTGCGCAGACATAGGGTCAACTTTTGGGCCCCCTCCTGTGCAACCTGCAACAGCCGCCGCAAGCGCAAACAAAAATAATTTTCTCATCACCACACCTCAAATTGAGTAATGCTAAATTTTAACATACTTATTATTTTTTGAAGGTAAAATGTACCGGAGAATTTAATTATTTTTTGCCGAGAACTGCCATAACTTTCTGTAAGTCTTCCCATGCGGGCTTTTTCATGTTCGGGCTGCGGAGAAGGTAGGCTGGGTGGTATGTAGGCATAACCATTATGCCATTCATATCAACAAATTCGCCACGTATTTTAGAAATACTGGCTGTGGTTTTCAGCAGATACTGAGTAGCCACGCTGCCCAGACACACTATAACCTTCGGCTTAACATACTCTATCTGGCGGTAAAGATAAGGAATACAGGCTTCCGCCTCTTCCCTGAAAGGAGCCCGGTTGTCGGGCGGACGGCATTTTACTATGTTGGCGATATATACTTCCTCGCGCTTAAACTGCATTGCCTCTATCATTTTGGTAAGCAGCTTGCCCGCTTTGCCCACGAAAGGCTTGCCCTGCATATCCTCGTCATATCCCGGACCCTCGCCCACAAACATAAGCGCGGCTTTTTCATCCCCGTCAGAGAAAACAGAGTTGGTTCTGCCCTTTGAGAGTGCGCATTTTTCGCAGGCCGCTACCGTTTCTGCCAGAGTTTTCATATCGTCTTTGATCTCCTGCTTTGCCGGAACGGCGGGTTTAAGGATGTGGCTTACTCCGTAGATTTCCTCTATCAGGCTTTTGCCGAAAGAGCTCATTTCAGAAGCCCTGCCGCGCGGATGAGGATAAGCTCCGCCAGTTCACGCTTGGAGCCTTTATTGAAGTGTTCGGATGAACCGTCAGCGAAGAGGATCTCCGCTTCATTATCATCGGAGCCGAAGCCTATATCTTTTCTGGAAATATCGTTTGCCACGATCATATCCAGTTTTTTCTCATTAAGTTTGCGGATTGCGTTTTTGCTGAGATTCTCACTCTCCGCGGCGAAACCGCAGAATACCTGAGAGTGTTTTTTCAGCGGCGCAATCTCTTTTAAAATATCGGGATTTTTTTTCAGGCGGATAACAAGCTCGCCGTCGTTCTTTTTAATCTTCTGCACTGCGGTTTCGACCGGAGCATAATCCGCCACGGCTGCCGCTTTGATGAGAATATCGCACGAGGCGACATGCTCCCTCACAGCATTCAGCATATCCTCCGCGGATCTTACATGCACGGTGTCAAAACCTGAACAGTCGGCACTGATGCTGCCTGCGATAACCTTTACCTCAGCACCAAGTTCACGTGCCTTTGCCGCAACAGCAAGACCCATCTTCCCGCTTGAGTAGTTGGAAATGTAACGCACCGGATCAATGGGTTCAACAGTGGCTCCGGCTGTGACAAGCACACGGAGCCCCGCCAGCGGACGTTCGCCCTCTATGAGTCTGAAAAGCTCTTCCGGCTCCTTCATTCTGCCTTTGCCGCTTGTGCCGCAGGCAAGCTCGCCGCTGTCCGGTTCTATGATGATGTGCCCTCTTTTTAAAAGGGTCGAAAGGTTTTCCTGAGTAGCCTGATGGTTGAACATATTAGTGTTCATAGCTGGAACGAAATAAACAGGTTTAGTGTACACAAGCAGAGTGGACGTAAGAAGATTGTCGGCTATTCCGCAGGCTGCCTTGGCGACAAGGTTTGCCGTGGCAGGGGCGATTATGAATTTATCCGCCCAGCCCGCAAGATCGATATGCTCAATTATTTCGGGATCAAGCCCCGGATCAAACTCACCCGTATAGGCTCTGTTCCCTGTTACAGACTCAAAGGTAAGCGGGGTGACGAACTTTGATGCGTTCTCCGTGAGGATAACTTTGACATCATGCCCTTCCTTCTTAAACAGCCTGCAAAGGGTGGGTATTTTATAGCAGGCTATTCCTCCGCTCACTCCGATGAGGATGTTAGCCATCTGTCTCCTCGAAATCTACTGCCTTCTCAATGATTTCATCAAGGGCGTTTGTTGTTACCTTGTGGTATCTCTCAAGCTTGGCGGGGATGTCGTCGTCCTTCATCCTGTTAAGCTGTTTGGCGCGGATGCTGGCCAGCCTCACGAGTTTGAAGCGGCTTTTAACCTTTTCGTCCTTAATTCTCTTTTCAATATCGAGCATTGGCATAAAATCTAATCCTCCTCTTCCATCAGCTCGTATATGTCCTTGACATCTTTTGTTCTGAGATGTTCGGCAATATAGACTGATTCAAGATGTTTATATGCTTCTTCAAAATTTCTGTTCATTATAAGATAGTCATACTCGCTGAAAAGACGGATTTCCTTGCGGGCGTTGTCCAGACGGAGCTTCATAACGTCCTCCGGCTCTGTTCTGCGGCCTCTCAGGCGCTTTTCAAGCTCCTTTATGCTGGGTGCTGTTATGAAAATATAAACACCGTAGCCGAGGGTGGTTTTAAGCTGACGCGCCCCCTGCGGGTCTATGTCAAGGAGCACATCACCGCCTTCTGCTATGATCCCCTCAACAGTGCGCCTTGATGTGCCGTAATAGTTGCCGTGCACCTCAGCCCACTCTATAAACTCGCCGTCGTCTATCATTTGCCTGAACTCAGGTACATCAACAAAAAAGTAGTCCACAGCGTGGGTTTCATCAAATCTGGGTTTTCTGGTGGTATATGAAATAGAGTACCGGAGCGCCTTATTGTTCTCCAGCAGTTTATTGCACAGGGTGGTTTTTCCCGCCCCGCTGGGAGCGCTAACCACAAAAAGTTTACCCTGTTTGAAGTTTTTTCCGTCAGACAATGTTCTGCACCTGCTCGCGGATTCTGTCAAGCTCGCTTTTCGCCCTGACAACGTTGTTGATTACGCCTATCTTGCTGCTTTTGGAACCGATTGTGTTAAACTCGCGGTTAAACTCCTGACAAAGAAAGTCAAGCTTCTTGCCGCATGCCGCCTTAGAGCCGATAATCTGCCTCATGTGCTCAGCGTGGGCGTATATGCGGGTTACTTCCTCACTTATGTCACACCTTTCGGCGTAGAGGGCTGCTTCCTGAACTATTCTCTCGTCTGAAAAACCTTCGGGCAGAAGCTCCCTGACTCTGGCATTATACTTATCATACCAGTAATTATAAACATCTTTACGGTTTTCATCAATCTCGTGGTTCATTTCTTCCAGAACAGCAACACGCTCAAGGAGATCCGCCTTAAGCGCCTCCCCTTCCATGAGCCTCATGGATTCAAGACCGTCAAGAGCGGTTTTAAGGGCATCCATAAGAACCGCCCCCGCAGTATCGCCCAGAGAGTTGTCCTCTTCCGTTCCTATCACGTCAGGAAGGGAGATAACATGATCCAGAGTAAGGTTTCCGTCAAGGGAAAATTCGTCCTTAGCGGCGAGGAGAGTGTTTATATATCCCTGAAGAAGCTCTCTGTTGAGCTTCGGCTTGTACTGTGATTTTTTAAGGCTGACATCCACAAAGACATCGACCTTGCCTCTTTCGAGGCGCTCCCTGATGAGGTTTTTCACTGAAATTTCGATGAAAGACAGATACTTGGGCATTCTGATATTAAGGTCAAGGTACTTGCTGTTAACACTTTTTATCTCAACTTTAACATCACAGCTCTCTGAAACGGAAATTCCTTTTCCGTATCCTGTCATACTTTTTATGCCCATGGAATTTTTCTCCTTACGGGTATGGCAAATTTTTGATATTGAGTGTAAAATGATACATAAACAGACTTTGGAGGTCAATATGTTTCCATCCCTCGGAGTGCTTGTGCTCCTTGCCGTTGTACTGCTGGCAAACTCTGTCAGAGTGCTGAGAGAATATGAGCGCGGAGTTATTTTCCGTCTCGGCAGATTCTCAGGCGTCAGAGGCCCCGGACTAATCATCCTGATACCCGCACTGGAAAAAATGGCAAAGGTTAACCTCCGCACGGTGGTTATGGATGTTCCCCCGCAGGACATCATCACAAAAGACAACGTGTCCGTTAAAGTCAACGCTGTCATCTATTTCCGCATATTAAGACCGGAAAGCGCAATTCTCGAAGTTGAGGACTACTACTACGCAACAAGCCAGCTTGCGCAGACCACTCTCCGCAGCATACTCGGTCAGTTTGAGCTTGACGATCTTCTCTCCAACCGTGAACAGATCAATGACGAGCTCCAGAGTGTGATCGACAAACAGACCGACCCGTGGGGCGTGAAGGTAAGCTCAGTTGAGATGAAACACGTTGACCTTCCCGGTGAAATGCAGAGAGCAATGGCCAAACAGGCCGAGGCGGAAAGGGAAAGAAGGGCAAAAATAATCCACGCCGAAGGCGAAATGCAGTCTGCGGAAAAACTCGCAGAAGCAAGCGAGATAATGTCAAGAAACCCTGTTACAATACAGTTAAGATATTTACAGACACTCACAGAGATAGCGTCCGAAAAGAACTCCACCGTTGTTTTCCCGCTGCCTATTGATCTGATAAGCAAGTTCATGGAAAGGTTACCCAAGTAGGAGGAAGCTCTATGCTCAAATCGGATTACAAGAAGATTCTGGATACCTCAAAAGGCAAAGTCGTAATGTACGACATTACCAAGCTGGAAAAGGACGGACTGGCTAATATAAAACGTCTGCCCTACTCCATAAGGGTTCTTGTTGAAAACATGCTCAGGAAGCTTGACGGGCAGATTGTTACAGAGGAAGACATTCTTGAGATAGCTAACTGGAAGCCTGCCTATGAGGCTCCGAAGGAAATCCCTTACCACCCGGCAAGGGTTCTTATGCAGGACTACACAGGCATTCCGGGCATAGTTGACCTTGCCGCAATGAGGGATGCAGTTCAGGAAGCGGGCAGAAACCCTTCCGTAATCAATCCCCTTGTTCCGGTTGACCTCATAGTAGACCACTCCGTTCAGGTTGACTACTTCGGCAGCGAGGACAGCCTTGATAAAAACGTTGATCTCGAATACAAGCGCAACGGCGAACGTTACGCTGTGCTCAAATGGGCGCAGAAAGCATTTCTCAACGTCCGCATTGTTCCGCCCAGTTCAGGGATCTGCCATCAGGTCAACCTTGAGTATCTCGGCAAAGTTATCGACACACGCCAGATAGAAGGTGAAACAGTTGCAATATGCGATACATGCGTGGGCACTGATTCGCACACACCCATGATAAACGCAATCGGCGTTATGGGATGGGGGGTCGGCGGAATAGAGGCCGAAGCGGTAATGCTCGGTCAGCCATATTACATGCCTATCCCTGAGGTTATAGGCCTCAAGCTCACCGGAACCATAGCGGAAGGCATCACAGGGACAGACGTGATCCTCACCATCACTGAGCTTCTCAGGAAGCATAAGGTGGTTGAAAAATTCGTAGAGGCATTCGGCCCCGGAATCAAAGCCCTTAAAATACCGGACAGAGCAACAATATCCAACATGAGCCCCGAATTCGGCGCAACTATGACATTTTTCCCTGTTGATGAGGAAACACTGCGCTTCCTCCGCTTCACAGGCAGAAATGACGAGGCTGAACTGGTTGAAAAATACACCAAGGCTAACGGGCTCTTCTATGATGATTCAGTAACCCCTGAATACACCAAGGTGGTAGAGCTTGATCTCTCCACAATCAAACCCTGTGTAGCAGGCCCCGCCAGACCGCAGGACAGAATCATTCTCAAAGACCTGCCCAAGGTTATGGATGACTATGCCGGAAAAGGCGCGGAAGTGCCTCTGAGCCTTCAGGGTGAGAACTTCACACTGAAAAACGGCTCTGTTGTGATAGCCGCCATTACCTCATGTACAAATACCTCAAACCCGTTTGTGATGATCGGTGCGGGTCTTGTTGCAAAAAAAGCCGTTATGAAGGGGCTTCGTGTTCCCGCATATGTCAAGACAAGCCTCGCCCCCGGCTCAAAAGTTGTCACCGACTATCTTGAAAAATCAGGCCTCATGCCTTATTTACAGGCGCTGAGATTCCACACGGCAGGATTCGGCTGTACCACCTGCATAGGCAACTCAGGACCGCTTCATCCTATCATTGAAAAAACAGTTAAGGACAATAAAATGTCTGTCGCCGCAGTTCTCTCCGGCAACAGGAACTTTGAGGCGCGCATTCACGCCAATGTACGCGCTAACTTCCTCGCTTCCCCCATGCTTGTAGTGGCTTATGCTCTCGCGGGGACAGTGAACATAAATATGGACACAGACCCCATAGCATATAACCCGAATGATGAGCCTGTATACCTCAAGGATATATGGCCGACATCGGAAGAAATATGGGCGCTGGTGGAATCCAGCCTCACCAGCGAGGATTACATCAAGGAGTACGGGCGCATACTCGAAGGCGACAAGTTCTGGGCTGCGCTTTCCGCTAATGAAAGCGAAATCTTTGAATGGCAGAAAGACTCAACCTACATCCGCAGACCCCCGTTCTTTGAAGGCTTTAAGCCTGTGCCCGCTCCCGTAACGGACATCAGAGACGCAAAAGCCATAGCTCTGCTGGGCGATTCAGTGACCACCGACCATATCAGCCCGGCAGGGTCAATCATGCCTGATTACCCGGCAGGACAGTATCTCATCGCCCACGGCAACACTAAGGACGACTTCAACTCATACGGTTCCAGAAGAGGCAACCATGAGGTGATGATGCGCGGAACCTTCGGCAATGTAAGGATTAAAAACAAACTCGCGGAACCCAGAGAAGGCGGATATACAAAATATATTCCCACAGGCGAGGAGATGTTTATCTATGACGCTGCAATGAAATACATCGAATCCGGCACTCCCACAGTAATCCTCGGAGGCAAGGAATACGGCACAGGCTCATCACGCGACTGGGCTGCGAAGGGAACCAAACTTCTGGGAATAAGGGCTGTTATAGCTGAAAGCTTTGAGCGCATCCACAGGAGTAACCTTGCGGGAATGGGCGTTCTGCCTCTGGTTTTCAAAAATGATCAGGGCTGGAAGTCACTCGGTCTGGACGGTTCGGAAACCTTCACCATAGAAGGACTGGCAAACGTAACCCCCAGATGCACTATCAGGGTTAAAGCTGTTAAGCCGGACGGCAAGGTGACCGAGTTTGACACCATGTGCAGGCTGGACACAGACATTGAGATCGAATATTTCAGACACGGCGGAATATTGGATTTTGTTTTAAGAAAACTGATGAGCTGAGTCTGCTGCTTAAAAGTAAAATAAAAAAACCCGTCAGCATACACTGGCGGGTTTCTTTTTTATAAACCAATAACAATTCCCTGTTTAAGAATATGTGTATCTTCCGGCCTCGTTCTCCAGAGTGTTGCCGTCACTCCTCAGAGCAACACTCATTTCAGCCAGAAGGTCAGTCGCCTGACTTATCTCGTTAATTCCTATTGAAACATTTCTGATTGCCTCATCCATCTGGTTTATTGCCGCCGCCTGCTCCTGTATGGCGGAGACAACCTGACTGATGTTGTCAGATGTGGCTATGGAGTTATTTTTTGTCTGCCCTGAAAGTTCTTTCAGGTTTGTCATAAATTCAGAAACACCGCTGATAAGCGTAATGTTGCTTTCAACATTCTTAACGGCATTATCAACCTGCTTGTTGTTCTGATTAATTATATTAGAAATCTCCTTGACCGAGTTCACAGTTCTTTCAGCCAGCTTGCGAACCTCATCCGCAACAACGGCAAAACCTCTGCCCGCCTCCCCTGCTCTGGCTGCTTCTATAGCCGCGTTCAGCGAGAGAAGGTTGGTCTGATCCGCAATATCGTTTATGAGTTCGAGAATGTTGTACATGGACTCGGAATTGCTCTTGAGAGTATCTATATTTTTGATCAGGGATTCGCTGGATTCAACAATTCCGCTTATCATTTTTTCACCCTCAATGGTGCGAGTTTCGGATCTCTCAGCAAACATTCTGCTCTCATTGGCAAGGCGCTCTGTCTGCGTAACTTTATCAGCCACATCCTCCACGCCTGCGTTAATCTGCTTTATTGCAGAAGTTATCTGACCTATCTCCTGATTCTGCTGAGTAACATTTGCCCCCAGCTGCTCAGTGGATGCGGAAAGAGTGCCTGAACCTCTGGCAAGCTTATCTGCTGTTGCCTTTATGCTCATTATGGATTTTGAGAGTTTTATAAGCATGGCCGAGTTAAACTGGTTCAGTCTGTTAAATTCATTTACAGATTTTATCTCTGAATTATAAAAGCTGCATTCATCGCATGTCTTAAATGTTTTATTCAGAATTTTGGTGCACTCAACCTCCATACCGAGCTTGGGTGCTTCGCTCCCCACTGTCAGATAGCAGGGAACACCTTTAATCCCATATGCTGAACACTCAGGAGCCGCGCAGTTGATCTTATCCGAGCATGCGGATTCTATAACAGATGATCCGGAATTAAACCTGAGATTACCCTTGGCAACTTCCATAAATGAATCCAGCAGACGGCGTATATTTTTCTGAAAATATTTCATCACAGCGGCAAGAACAACTATGAGCACGAAAAGCCCGCCTATGCTCAGAAAAACTATTTTATACTCAACAGCCCTGAAAGGCGCAAAAAGCTCATTAACCTCATATCCGGCAGCCAGAATCCAGTTTTTTTCAGGGAAAAAACTATAGTTCACCACCTTGGTTTTGCCTGAGAAATCATAGGTGATGGAACCGGTTTTCTTTTTAAGCATTTCCTGAATAAAGTCAAAATTTATCAGCGATTTACCAACCATTTCCTGATTGATATGATAAAGAAGGTTTCCGCCGGAATCCATTATATAAAAATAACCGAATTCCCCCAGCTTATTAGTTGAAATAAATTTATGCAGAAAATCATAATGTTCCGCATCGGGCTCAGCGCTCACACTCTCCCTGACAAGCTGAGTCAGTATACTGTTCATCTCTTTTGCCCTGAGCTGGGCAATAAGCTCTGCATTTGAATTATTAATTTTGTGGGTAATGAGCACAATTGCAGAAAAAATCATTACTGACACTGCGACCATAGGTATAATCACCTGCAGTGCCACACTGGTTCTTGCGTTGAGTTTTTTCATATGAATCCCCTGATCTAATCAACACTGCAAAATAACTTATCCGCAGTTTATTTCTGTTTCATGCCCGTTACTGTTTTGGACTCTATACATAATTATATTGAGAGCATAAACTGAATGTCAACAAAAATTGAAATTATTGTTTTTATCATAAAAAGTGTGAATCAATAGCAACTTAATAGGATTAATACAAAAAAAGCACCGACGGAAACCGCCGATGCTTTAATAGATATGGATTTTTACGCAGTCACATCAACAGGCTGCTGTGCTGTTATTTCCTCTTTGTAAGCGTCTATTTTCTCCATGAGAAGTTCAAGGGTGTCCACGCATACCTGCGGCATTGTCCCAAGCTGGCTTTCCACGCTTTTATAGCCTTTTACGGCTCCGCTTCTCGCCTGCTCAAGCCTTTCGGGGTCTCCGCCTGATATGGATTTTATAAAGTCCATTATCCTGCCGGATGTCTTCTCTGCGCCCCAGTAAGCGTCATCACCGAAATAGCTGTCATAAAGGTCTGATGAACCATCAGCACCTGAACTCTGCTCTATGGAGATTTCAATGGAGGTGTAGCTGAACCTGAACCCTTCGCTTATACGTGAGTGCTCTCTCTTCTGTTCGGAGAAGGCTTCGATCGTAATAGACTGGATTCTCAGTTTAAACCCCTGAGAATTCATACTTTCGCTCCCGGAAGTGCTGCTGTTGAGATATGAACCAAAATCCTCAAGCCCTTTTTTGAGCCCTGCAATATCAAGAATAAAGGCCAAACCGCTGCTTACATATCTGCTGCCGGCCTTGTTGCCTGTGCCGTAAGAGGGAGCGCTTGCCGCTTCCCTGCTGCTGTTTGATGCTCCGCGCTTTGAGTAGGTAGTGGCCTCAAAGCGGGTGCTGGTCATGCTCAGTGTCATCGACTGCATGATTACCTCCGTAAATACTGTCCTTAGTCTGCCCTTTTCATTTGCGGACGCAAAAATATCCGCAGCCGCAAGAAAGGGCTCATTCAATCCTTTGAATTGTGAGGGTTACATCGACGTTAATAACGAAGCTTCGCATATGCCGGAGAGCAAAGGCGCGTCACTTCCTCCCCTTTCCGGCATAAGTGTATTATCGGCCAAAACAAAAAAATCTTGAGGATTATAAGAAAACAGAATAACGAGATAGGTTTATCAAAGATGGCTTAAATTAAAAAAGGCGGCCCTTTTCAGAGCCGCCCTTGTGATTATTTGTTCCAGAAACGCATAGTGCCGTTTTCGGCAAGGTTGATATGCATTTTGTACGCTTCGGAGAGTATGTGGGGCTCATGGTGGTAGCCAGTCGCCTTTTCTGCTCTCTCAAGGTAGTCAGTGAGGTAGTCTTTGTAAGCGGGGTGAGCGCATTTTTTGATGATTTCGCGCGCTCTGTCTTTCGGAGCAAGACCGCGAAGGTCGGCAAGACCCTGCTCAGTAACCAGAACGTCAAGATCCGCCTCTGTGTGGTCAACATGGGGAGCTTTTGTAACAACGCCTGATATACCGAATTCGTCAGTTTTAGACTCACGGACTGAGGGGCAGTGCATGATAGACAGGTAAGCGTTTCTGAGGAAGTCCCCGGAACCGCCGATACCGTTAAGCATTTTTGTACCGCCAGCGCAGGTTGAGTTAGCGTGAGCGTATATATCGAACTCAAGGGGAGTGTTCATACCTATAACGCCGAGCCTTCTGATAAGTTCGGGGTTGTTTGAGATCTGCTGAGGTCTCATGAGAACTTTATCTTTGTAGAACTCAAATTTTTCCCACCACTCTTTGAAGCCTTCCGCTGAAAGTGAAAGAGATGTGCAGTTGATGTATTTGCACTTTCCTGAGTCAAGGAAAGGAAGGAAAGTATCCTGAAGAACCTCAGTGAAAACAACAAGGTCTTCAAAAGGGGAAGCTGTAAGACCGCCCACAACCGCGTTTGCTATTGAACCAACGCCTGACTGAAGGGGCAGAAGGTTTTTAGGCAGACGGCCGGCTTTCACTTCGTGAGTGAAGAAGTCAACTATGTTGTCTGCGATAGCCTGAGCAACATCATCTGTTCCTCTGAGTGCGCGTCCGTTATCGGGCAGCTTAGACTCAACTATAGCAACGATTTTGCTTTTGTTAGTGGGAACAAAGGGTGTTCCGCAGCGCTGACGAACGTCAGTGATGGGGATAATTTTTCTGTAAGGGGGCAGGTCTGTCATCATGATGTCGTGCATACCTTCGAGAGAGGGCATGCCTGTGTTGATTTCAATGATGATTTTATCTGCTATGTCAATAATTTCAGGTGCAGCACCAACGGAACCTGCAAGGATGATGTCGCCGTTTTCAGTGATTGCAGTAGCCTCAATAATAGCTACGTCAAGTTTGCCGCCTCTGTCTTTAGTGTAGAATCCGTATCTGAGATCCTGAGCGAACATGGAGAGGTGTTTATCGCCCATTCTGATTTTGCCGGAGTTTATCCCTTTTCCTATGTCCTTACCTGTCTGGTAGGGCCATCTTCTGTCAATCATGTCCAGTGTTGCCCATCTGTTTTCAGTTTCAGAACCGACAGATGCGCCTATGAAAAGGTTGAACTTCCATTTGCCCTGAAGATTATTTTTTTCAACATGGTCTGCAAGGGCGATGGGAACAACTTTAGGGTAACCTACGGGCGTGAAGCCGGACCAGCCGAGATCCATAATCCTGTTGTCGGCATCTTTGAAAAACTTGATGGTGTCCTCAGGTTTCATAAAAAGATGATGAAGGCTCTTATCACGAACCCTGCTCTGAAGTTCAGACATTCTTTCCTCCTTTAGCTTAATGTCATTATTAGTTTTTTCTCTCTATTACAAAAGCATTTAAAGCATCGTTGAAGCTTGGGATCTTCTCCCTTATCTCTGTCACCTTCGCAGGTTCCATCACCGCGCTGTAGACCCCTTCTTCTGCGGAGGGCTCAAACATAGCCTCGCCCCAAGGGTCAAACATGGCGGAATAGCCGCAGGGCATGTCCTTGCGGCCGTGCATAACACTGGTATTACATCCGGCAATGTAGCACTGATTCTCTATCGCGCGTGCGCGCAGAAGGGTAAGCCAGTGTTCCTTTTTCACCGCGCCCCATACAGCGGGAACGGTTATGAGCTCCGCTCCGGCAAGGGCAGTCATGCGGAAAAGTTCGGGGAAACGGATTTCATAGCAGAGGAGAAGTCCGATCTTAACACCCATGAATTCAAAAACCGTAATACCTTTACCGTTATCAATATAAACATGCTCGTCCAGAGGAGTGAAAAGGAAATTCTTGCGGTAACGTGCTATAACGCCTGCGGATGAAACCGCGTATACTGTGTTATAAACCTTGTTATAATTCCTTTCAGGCAGAGCGGAAATAACCAGCGTATTTTCATTAAGCCTACGGGAAATATCGTTACAAATCTCTTCGGTCTGCCCGCTGAATCCATTAAGATTCTGGTAGTCGAAACCGGTCGCCCACATTTCGGGCAGGATAACAATTGACGGTTGTTCATCAATAACTTCCGACAAAGCTGATAGGAATTTATCCCTATTGGATTTCACATCCCCCAGCGTCATCGGCAACTGAAGAGATAGTACCCGCATTCAGCCCCTCTTAAACTTGGGTGATAATAAAACAGAATTTGAACCATGTCAAGCAGTTCAATATAAAGACATATGAAAATTATTAACTTTGAGCGGACAATGCCGTCATAACCGGACTATCGGCTTTTATAATAATGAAACACGTTTGATTTTAGAACAGAAAGGTGAGGAAATGAAAAAAGCCGGAGCGTAATACACCCCGGCTTTTTTGTCTATTGCTTATTATTAATAATTATCAGCCGCAGGGCTTGTAGTTTGTCGGAATATAATCGCAGAAGGGTTCTTCTTCCATGTACGAACCGCTCACAGCGTAAGATCTGGCACGGCAGCCGCCGCAAACGCCGAGATATTTACAGACACCGCATTTGCCTTCATAGTCTTTGAAGCTGCGCATATCCCTGAAAAGCTCGGAGTTGTTCCATATTTCCCAGAAGCCCTGTTTAAAGACATTTCCTGCCGCCATGGGGAAATACGAACAGGGGTACACATCCCCCTCGTGGTTGAGCAGACAGATGGACTGTCCGGCTATGCAGCCTTTGCCGCCGCCCGTTCCGAAAGAGAGGCTCCTGCGTTCGGGGTCAAGCCCTTCCGCCTTGCTGCGTTCATGCCAAATGCGGTAATACTGCGGGGCGCATGTTGGGCGGACGAGTATGTCCTGCTCCTCGCGCTCCATGTCGTAATGCCAGTTGAGAAGGTCTTCGTAATCCTCTTTGGAAACAAGCTCCTTCATCACCTCTTCCCCTCTTCCCGTGGGGACTATGAGGAACATATACCAGGCAGTGGCGCCTATTTTCTTGGCAAGCTTATATGTGCCTTCTATCTGGTTCTGGTTTCTCTTGGTGAAGGATGAGTTTACTATGAATTTTATGTCATGCTTTCTGAAATGCTCGGCGGCATTCATAACGCTTTCGTATGCCCCTTCCTGACCGCGGAAGTTGTCGTGCACCTCTTTTGTGGCTCCGTCAAGGCTGAGAGATACTATGCGTATGCCTGACTGCTTCATGTTTTTACAGACTTCGTCATCCACAAGCATTCCGTTTGTCGCCATTGCCATGCGGAAGCCTTTTTCAGTGCCGTATGCGGCTATATCGAAAACATCTTTCCTCAGAAGGGGCTCGCCGCCGGATATAACTATAACGGGCTTGGCGTGCTCGCCTATCTCATCCATGAGAGATTTGCATTTGTCAAACGTGAGGTTCCCCTCCGCTGACTCTATTGTTGAATTTGAACGGCAGTGAACGCAATTCATGTTGCATTTTCTGGTTACTTCCCATGCCATCCATTTAAGTTCCCACTGTTTGCTCATGTCAGCTCCATATATTTCGATTGTTGTAATGATATTATCTTAAAAAAGATTAAACAAGTATTACATCGCCTCGTGCAGAATTTTTACAGTAAAAACAGCAGTTCTGAATCATCCCTCAAAACCTGTCTGTCATTGCGAACGCAGTGAAGCAATCTCCCCTTTCTTCGAGGTTGCCTCCTTAAATATATGTCTATTGCGCCGCTGAGGTAAAATATGAAATACCCGTCTTGACTGCCCGCCTTTCCGCACATCCTGTCGGACTCCCGTTGTTCGGAAAAACCTCCGTCCATGGAGTTTTTCTTCACTCGCAGCCTGCGCGGCATAGCCGCTTGCTGCTCTGACTGCGCTATGCGTTCTTCGCATACGCTGCGGTACGCGCTCCGTGGGCACATCCGTATTACCATAGTTCGGAACAACCTCCATCCATGGAGTTTTTCCTCACTCGCAGCCTGCGCGGCATAGCCGCTTGCTGCTCTGACTGCGCTATGCGTTCCTCGCATACGCTGCGGTACGCGCTCCGTGGGCACATCCATGTGCCTGCGCCTTTGTATTCTCAGTAAATGTCTATTGCGCCGCTGAGGTAATAGATGAAATACCCGTCCACGCGGAGCACCTGAAGGTCATAGGAATCGGGGAGAGGAACGCCGCCCATGTTGCGCAGGGCGCGTACAGCCTCGTTATCCAGATCCGGATAACCGCTGCTTTTAACCACCTGAACATCGGTTATGCGTCCGTCCTTGTGTATTGCAAACTTTATGCGTACCGTTCCCTGTTCCCCGCGCATGGCGGCGGAGTAAGGATAGCTCCATGTCTGGTAAAGCTGACGGCGGAATTTATAAAAGTAAGATGTATAACGGGTTTTGACCTCCTGCATGGAGACTGAGTCTTCCCCTTCCCTGTCACCGCCGCTTTCGGCTGTTCTGTTTATGATGTCCTTAGGGTTCAGGATCCGGTCAATTGTTTTCCGGTCAAGCCCATGAATGCTGTCCCTCTGGGGAAAATCCATCTTCGGAAGCTCAGGTTTTGTCAAAGGATCAGGCTCTGCCCTTCGGGTAACACGCTCTCTCGGTTCCGGTTCGGGCTGCTGCCTGCCCGGCTGCTCGCTTTTGCGCTGCTGATCCTTAGCTGCTCCTGTCTGCGGCTTTTCTGCTGACTTGGCCGGAGCCTTGTCATCCGGTGTTACCTTCACTATCTCCTTTTCAGGCTCTGATTCGGGCTGTGGCTGAGGACGGGGCACAGGAGGAGCGGGCGTCGGCCTCACCTGCGGAGACGGCGGAGTTTCTTTTTCCTTCTCTATTATTTCAACACTGATCGGCTTTTCCTTCTTCTCCGGCTCATCAAGTTTTATAAACATGAAAAGCATCAGGTGAAGCACCGCCGAAATCAGCAAAAACCATGCGAGTCTTGAGTTCATTTTTATAATTATAGTCAATTCCTTATTAAATCAAGTGCCCAAAACACTTTGATACATATGACAGTCACACTGGTTTTTTGTTCCATAATAAAATCCGTGTCAAAACACTTGACATGAATCGGCTCAAGTATTATTCATAGACCCAGATAATATTTTCTACGGAGGTTTTCTATGGCAATTGTAAGATGGGACCCGCTCAAGGATCTTATGGCTATGCATGACAGAATCAACAAGATGTTCAACGATTCCTTCGACAAACAAAATGCGCCCTCATACGGCGACTGGATGCCCCCTGTGGACATCTATGAAACGGAGGATGAGATCGTTGTGGTCTCTGAACTCCCCGGAATCGACGAGAACGATGTGGATATTCAGGTGGCGGAAGGTGTTCTCACCATCAAGGGTGAAAAAAAATACCCGCTGGACAGGGAATCCGACAACTATTACAGGCTTGAACGCGCATACGGCAAATTTCAGCGCTCGTTCGCAGTACCGAACACGATTGACATGAACTCCATAAAAGCGAATCTGAAAGACGGTGTGCTCAGAATCACCCTTAAAAAACGCGCTGAGATTAAACCCACAGTGATTAAGGTTGAGACAGAGTAACACCGCTTAGAATAAACAAAGGTGAAAAATGGCCAGAGACTACTATGAGGAGCTGGGCGTCCAGCGGGGCGCAACCGCCGATGAGATAAAAAAGGCATACAGGAAACTTGCCCGCAAGTACCACCCTGATGTGAATCCGGGTGATAAAACCGCGGAGGACAGGTTTAAGAAAATCTCCGAGGCATACGGCGTTCTCAGTAATGATGAAAAACGCAGGCAGTACGACTCCGTGGGGCATGATGCCTTTGTATCAGGCGGTCAGGGGTATGACTTCTCCGGCGCAAACTTTGATGACATAAGAAACACCTTCGGCGGCGGTTTCGATTTTGATGACATATTCGGCGATATTTTCGGCGGCGGCAGACGTTCCGCGGCGGGAAAAAACAGGGTAATGCGCGGGGACGACCTCTATTACAATGTGCGCGTCCCTTTTTATGATGTGATAAACGGCAACGAATACGAACTGAACATAAGCCACTCTGTATCCTGCTCCGAATGCGGCGGCAAAGGCGGCGAAAAGAAAGCCTGTCCCACATGCGGCGGCACAGGGCAGACATCGCGCAATAAAGGCGGCTTCTTCGTGGGGAGCGTTTGCTCAAGCTGCGGCGGCTCCGGTCAGGTAACTGTCAAACAGTGTGCCGCATGCCACGGTAAAGGACAGGTTGAGAGCAAAGAACGCATCAAGGTGCGCATCCCCAAGGGTGTGGACAAAAACTCCAAGATACGCATACCCGGAAAAGGCAACGCAGGGCTTAACGGCGGAGCATCCGGCGATTTATACATTGTCACCAATGTGCAGGATCATCCGGTCTACAGACGTGAGGGAGACAACCTTTATGTTGATGTGGAGCTGGATATGTTTGAGGCGGCACTGGGCGAAAAAATCGAAGCTCCGACCCCTTACGGGGCTGTAACTCTGAATATACCCGCCGGAACACAGCCGGGGCAGAAGATGAGACTTAAAGGAAAAGGAGTTCCGTCTCTGAAAGGAAGCGGAACAGGCGACCTTTATCTGGTGATGAATGTGAAAATTCCCGCTGTCGCCTACGAAGCCGACAGGGAAGCCCTCAGGGAAATGATGAAGAAGTATGCTACGAATGTACGCGAAGAATTGCTTAAGAAGGGAAAAATATAGGCTTCCACGGAAGGAAGTTCGCCGTGCGGAGCGAAGGCACATTTTATGTGCCGCGAGCGTGTATGCAGAACGGACAGGACGTACCGTTCTGCATCGGTAAGATAGGAGAGATTGCTTCACTTCGTTCGCAATGACAGAGCTCATGTCACTGCGAGGAGCAACGCGACGCGGCAGTCTCATCTTTCGGTATCATTTAACGTCATTCTGAGTTCCGGAGGAATGAAGAATCTCAAAAAAGAGACTATTCACCGTGCTCAGAGTAACGCAAGTGACGATAAATTCAAAAGGAAAAGAACATGGCTAACAAACCTCTGTATGTAATAAGCATAGTATCGGAAATGCTGGAGCTTCACCCGCAGACACTGCGTCAGTATGAGCGCATGGGGCTTGTGACCCCCTCCCGAACGGTGGGGAACACAAGGCTTTACTCCGATGAGGATATTGAGAGGCTGAAATTCATAATGACCCTCTCAAAAGACATGGGAGTGAACCTTGCGGGAATAGAGATCATACTGAATATGCGTGAGCAGATAGAAGTGCTCCACGCCCAGCTTGACGGAATGAAGGAATACATCCGCCAGCGTCTGGGTGAGGAGATGAAGGCAAAGGAAGCGGAGAAGGCGCTCATCCCCTCCCCGCCCAAAGAAATTATTAGAATTAAGATAGAAAAGGAATAGAATCTCATAAGGAGGTAAAGCACAATGATTAACTTCAATAAAATGACGATAAAAGCACAAGAAGCTGCTGAACAGGCACTTGCCCTCGCCTCCGAAAAGAACCAGCAGCAGATAGAACCGGAACATTTTCTCATAGCTCTCCTTAAGCAGGAGGACGGGCTTGTGAAGCCCCTTCTCCAGAAGGCAGGTGCAAATGTCGGTGCGCTGGAAAAAGGAACGGAAGATATTGTCAACTCCCTGCCATCCGTAAGCGGCGCAGGTCAGCAGTATTTCTCTCCAGACTGCAACAAGGCACTGGAAAAGGCGTTTAAGATAATAAAAGACTTCGGGGACGAGTATGTCTCCACTGAGCATATACTCTTAGGAATTATAGACAACGCCGGTTACAGGCTCCGCACCCTGCTTTCGCAGACAGGAACGGACAAAAAAGCTGTTGAGAAAGCTATTAAGGAAGTGCGCGGCTCATCAAAGGTCACTGACCAGAACCCGGAAGGGAAGATGAACGCCATAGATAAATACACCATAAACCTCACAAACCTTGCCAGAGAAGGCAAGCTTGACCCGGTTATCGGGCGTGATGAGGAGATAAGGCGTGTCGTCCATGTGCTTTCCCGCAGAACAAAAAACAACCCCGTGCTCATAGGCGAGCCCGGCGTGGGTAAAACCGCCATTGTTGAGGGTCTGGCGCACAGGATAGTAAACGGTGATGTGCCTGATTCCCTAAAAGATAAGACAGTGGCATCTCTGGATATGGGTGCGCTCATAGCCGGAACCAAGTTCAGGGGCGAGTTCGAGGAAAGGCTCAAAGCTATCCTGACCCAGATAAGGGAGAAGGAAGGCGAGATAATCCTTTTCATAGATGAGATGCACACACTCGTGGGTGCTGGTGCGGCGGAAGGCGCAATGGATGCTGCAAACCTGCTCAAACCTGCACTGGCAAGGGGCGATCTGCACTGCATAGGCGCAACCACCCTTGACGAATATAAAAAGCACATCGAGAAGGACGCAGCCCTTGAAAGACGCTTCCAGCCTGTGATGGTGAAGGAACCGAGCGTAGAGGACACTGTATCGATCCTCCGCGGGCTAAAGGAAAAATATGAGGTTCACCACGGTGTGCGCATAAAAGACTCTGCCCTTGTGGCGGCGGCACATCTGGCGAAAAAATACATCAGCGACCGTTTCATGCCTGATAAGGCAATAGACCTCATAGACGAGGCAACGGCACGCCTGAGGATGGAGATAGACAGCCTTCCCACCGAACTGGATGAAACAGAGCGTAAGATAACCCAGCTTGAGATAGAGAAACAGGCGCTTAAGCGCGAGTCTGACAATGTGAGCAAAAACCGCCTCGCCAAACTGGAAGAGGAGCTTGCCAACCTCAAATCCGAAGCGGACAGGCTGAGAGCCCACTGGAGCAACGAAAAGGGGCTTATCAAAAAATCCAGAGAGATAAAGGAAAAAGCAGAGGAAGAAAAACACCTGATGCAGAAGGCTGAGCGTGAAGGAAACTTCGCCCTCGCCTCCGAAATAAAATACAGCAGGCTTGTCCAGCTTGATAAAGAGCTTGGGGAAGCAAACGCCCGACTGGCCGAAATTCAGAGCAGCAAAAGAATGCTGAAAGAGGAAGTGGACGAAGAGGACATAGCGGCCATAGTCTCCAAATGGACAGGGATTCCCGTAACCAAGCTTATGCAGGAAGAAGCGGACAAGCTGATTAATATGGAAGACTACCTGCACAAAAGAGTCATAGGGCAGGACAGAGCCATAAGAGCGGTAAGCGAAGCGGTCCGCAGGAACAGAGCAGGTCTCGGCGACCCGAACAGACCTATCGGCTCGTTTATCTTCCTTGGCCCCACAGGTGTGGGTAAGACTGAGCTTGCAAAAGCACTTGCCGAGTTCATGTTCGACTCCGAAGACGCGCTCATACGCATAGACATGAGCGAATACATGGAGAAACACGCAGTTGCCAAGCTCATCGGAGCGCCTCCCGGGTATGTGGGCTATGAAGAGGGCGGACAGCTTACCGAAAGAGTGCGCCGCAAACCCTATTCCGTCATACTGATGGACGAGATAGAAAAAGCGCATCCGGATGTGTTCAACATCCTTCTCCAGATGCTGGATGACGGCAGACTGACTGACTCCAAGGGCAGAACAGTGAGTTTCAAAAACTGCGTGGTGATAATGACATCAAACATAGCATCGCAGGAAATACAGGAGGAGTTCTCTAAAGAAGGCTCAATGGAGCAGAAATATATCTTCATCGACAATGTTGTGATGAACAGGCTCTCCTCCTTCTTCAAGCCGGAGTTCCTCAACAGGCTGGATGATATAATAGTTTTCCACCCGTTGGATAAGGAACACCTTCATAACATTGCAGAAATGCTTATGAGAGAATTTGCGGCGAGACTGCGCGAAAATTCTGTTGAACTTGTCTGGGATAATTCTGTCATTACAGAAATAGTAAAAGCGGGGTTTGACCCTGCTTTCGGCGCCAGACCTATGAAGAGAACCATAAGGAAGCTTGTGGAGAATAAACTGGCCGAAGCGCTGATCAAAGGCGACATAAAAGCAGAGCAGAAGATAAAGCTGACCTACGGTCAAGACGGCATGAACTTCAGTACAACCTCCTGAAAAAGGGCGGGGTTTATCCCCCGCCTTTTTTATATTGGTTAAAAACCATTTGCGGACAAGCAGTATATATAAATGTTTTTTGTTCCAAAGTATGATATATTTGATATACTTTCGGAATTATAAGGGTTAAAGGCTGAAACATGGATCATGAACTTGATGACCTTCAGGAAGAGCAGGAAGAAACCGAAGAGACGGAAAGCCCTGCCGAATCCGCAGAGGTTGAGGAAGTAATTCATAATGATTCCCCGCCTCCTGTCAGCGAAAATACGCTGAAGCATTACCTCAACAGCATCAGCAGATATAAACCGCTCAGCAAAGAACAGGAGTTTGAGATCGGGGAAAGAATACAAAAGGGCGATACGGAAGCTCTCAATACCCTTATACTCTCAAACCTTAAGTTCGTTGTCTCTATCGCAAACCGCTACAGAAACACGGGTCTGCCCGTTTCCGATCTTATAAATCAGGGTAATCTCGGTCTTGTTGAAGCGGCAAAACGATTTGACCACACAAAAGGTGTCAAGTTTATATCATACGCAGTCTGGTGGATACGTCAGGCCATTATTCAGGCTCTGGCTGAGCAGTCGGGAACAGTCAAACTGCCTATCAAACAGGCGGGCATACTCTACAAGATAAACGGAGCAATAGAAAAGCTCAGCAAGCAGCTTGGGCGTGAGGCGACAAACAGTGAGCTTGCGGAATACCTCGGCATGGAAGAGTCCGATATTGAGAACGTGCTACGCGTTTCAAGGAATTATCTTTCCCTCGAAGCGCCCATAAAAGACGGTGAGGATCGCTCATTTATCGATCTTCTTGACTCAGGCTCCAAAAGCATAGAGGACGATATTATCTCCAAAACCTTAAAACAGTCTTTGGGAGACATCATTGACGAGCTCACCGAGCGTGAGGCAAAGATTATCGAACTTCGTTTCGGCATAGAGGGCGATGCGCCGAAAACTCTGGAAGAGATAGGCGATATGCTGAAAATAAGCCGCGAGCGTGTGCGCCAGCTTGAAGCCAGAGCACTCTCCAAGCTCCGCAAAAAAGCCATGCGCAAAAAGCTGCATGATTTTCTGAACTAAGGCAGTAAAATGATTCTGGACTTATCTCCTCTCAAAGACTCTGTGAACGCTCTTGAGCGGGCAATAAATGCCGTGGAGCATAACAAGGAAATTCTGAAAGAGGATATTCTCGAAGCTGCAAGAGCCGGAGTAATCCAGAATTTTGAAGTAACCTATGAACTCTGCTGGAAATTTATTCAGAGGTGGTTCAAAGAAAACCGCAGTCCGGATGAAGCGGAAAGCATCAGAACCAAAAAGGATATTTTCAGAATGGCCGCCAGAGAGAATCTGATCACAGATCCTCTCCCCTGGTTTTCATATGCCGAAGCCAGAAACCTTTCCGCTCATACATACAATTCAAAAAACGCAGACTACATATACAGTGCGGCAGGCAGATTTCTGTTTGATGCCAAAAAGCTCCTTTCCGCTCTTGAGCAGGTAAATGATTGACATCAGTGAAGACTATCTCAATACAATAACCCGAATAATAAAAAAACATCTCAGCGGCTACGAAATAATAGCCTTCGGTTCAAGAACCACAGGAAAAGCGAAAGAATTTTCGGATCTGGATATTGCTGTCAAAGGATATGCTCCGGCTGATATTCTGACTCTGGGAAAAATCAGGGACGAGCTCTCAGCATCAGATATACCTGTGTTTGTTGATATTACTGACTGGCACAGCTTTTCGGACAGCCTTAAAGAAGTTATAGAAAAAACAGGAAAGAGGCTGCCTTAGTCCAGCCCCTTCTTTATCTCATCAAGAGTGAGGATCGAATAAACGCCCTCTTCCCCCTTTTTATCAATGATTACCGCACATCCGGCAAGTTCCGCGCCTGACTGGGCGACTATCTCCTTAACAGCTTTCAGGGTGTTGCCTCTGGCAAAAAAATCATCCACGTAGATAACCCTGTCCTCCGCTGTCAGCACCTCTTTGGAGATGTACAGGGTCGTGTGCTCCTGCTTGGTGAAAGAGTAGCTTTCAGCGCTGTAAAAATCAGCCATGGTGATCGGCTTCTTCTTTTTGGCGAAGATATAGGGAATCCCAAGCGCCTCTGCCAGAGGGTGCGCTATGGTAATGCCGCTGGTTTCGGCAGTGATTATCTTTGTAAGACAGGCATCCTTAAAGTGCCCGGCCATGTCGTCCGCCATGAGGCGGAAAAGCTCAATATCCACCTGATGGTTGATAAACCTGTCCACCTTGACGACCTCGCCGTTTACACTGCCGTATTTCTTTATTCTTTCAAGCAGAGCCGCGCTTGCTTTTCTCATTTTCTGTCCTCTCTGTCATATGGAATGCCGAGGCTTTCAGGTTCGGGAGTTGTACCCTTGCCAAGCCTGATTGTGGATATTACAAGAACTATTATTGTAAAAAGATACGGGAGCATCTGGAGCACATGGGCGGAAATATCCGTCCCTATCGCCTGCATCCTTAGCTGGAGAGCATCTATACCGCCGAAGAGATACGCGCCGAATACGGCTCTTGTGCTGTTCCACTGGGAGAAAATGACCAGCGCAACCGCTATCCATCCCCTGCCCGCTGTCATGTTCTCCACCCAGAAGGGAGTGTATGCCAGAGAAAGGTATGCCCCGCCTATTCCTGCGAAGCCTGAACCGACCAGAACAGCCATCATGCGGTATCTGGTTACGCTTATGCCTGATGTATCAGCCGCTGCGGGATTTTCACCCACTGAGCGGAGGTAAAGCCCCCACTTTGTTCTGCGGAAAAAGAAGTGTACGCCGATAACAAGCAGGATGGAGAAATAAACCAGCATATCCTGTCTGAAAAGCGGATTTATAAACGGAACGGAGGAGAGAAACGGGATTTCGGTTCTTGAAAACTCGGTTATTGTCTTACCCACCATCTTCTGACCGAAAAGGGCTGTAAAGCCTATGCCGAACATAGTGAGGGAAAGCCCGCATACGATCTGGTTTCCTCTGAGGTAAACAGTTATGAAGCCGTGTATCGCTCCGGCTGCCAGAGCGGCAAGGAACGAGGCACAGACTCCGAGAAAAAGGCTGCCTGTGAGGTTTGCGGTTGCGAAGCCCGCAAGTGCGCCGATAAGCATAAGCCCTTCTATACCGAGGTTGATCACGCCTGAGCGTTCCATGATTATCGCGCCTGTTGTGGCGAAAAGGATAGATGTGCCCGCCCTTATTGTTGCATCAAGAAGAACTTCTATCATGATTTGCCCCAAGTTATACGCATTTTATTGGCTATGAAAAAGTCTGATGAAAGCACGAAAAACAGTATCAGCCCCTGAAACAGGTTCACAAAGGCGACGGGAAGCTGCCACATTATCTGCAAGCTGTCACCGCCCACAAGCAGAATACCCATAATCAGGGATACAATAAGCACACCGAGGGCAGATCGTCTGGCAAGCCACGCGACTATTATAGCTGTGTAGCCGTAGCCTATGGACACCCCTTCCTGAAGGCGGTACTGGACACCTGAAACTTCGCTGAAACCTGCAATGCCCGCTATGGCTCCGCTGAGAAACATTGTGCCGATTATTGCGCCCGTGATGTTCATTCCGGCGTATTTAGCGGCGTTAGGGTTATCGCCTATGACTCTTACCTCGTAGCCGTACACTGTTTTCTCCATGAATACGTACACAAGAAAAACAAGCACGAGTGCGATGAAAAAGCCTGTGTGCAGCCTTGAATCGAAATAATATGTCATGCGTGCGGCTTCTGCGAACTGCGCAGAATGAGGGAAGTTGAAGCCGGAAGGATCCTTCCATCTGCCGTATATAAGCAGGGAAAGGATGGATATGGCTATGTAATTCATCAGGAGTGTGACGATAATCTCGTTCACTCTGTATTTCGCTTTAAGAAACCCTGACACCACTGCCCAGAGACCGCCTGAAAGCATTGAAGCGGCTATCATTGCGGCAATCATCAGAAAGTGGCTTTCGATTCCGGAAAAGAGCGCGACACCGGAAGCGCCTATGGCTCCCATGACGAGCTGACCTTCCGCGCCGATGTTCCAGAGCTGCATACGGAAGGCTATGGATATGCCCAGTCCGCAGATTATAAGCGGGGTGGCTTTTACGAGTGTTTCACTTATGCCGTAAGATGTGCCGAGGGCTTCCATTATCATGTCTTTGTAAGCTTCAAGAGGGTTAATGTCCGCAAAAATCATTATGATTCCCGCGGTAAGAAGCGAAAACGCAACTGCCACAAACGGGGCAGTAATACGGAAAGCCTTTGAGGCTTCAAGTCTTTTTTCAAATCTTATCCGCATTTTTCACTCCGCCCATCATAAGTCCTATCTCTTCTCTGGTGGCTGTTTCCGGTTTGACAACACCTGTTATCACCCCTCTGAACATAACAGCCACACGGTCTGAGAGCTTGAGAAGCTCATCCAGATCTTCTGATATGAGAATAGTGCTCATTCCGTTCTCTCTTGCATCTATAATAACTTTGTGAACATATTCCGCTGAGCCTATATCAAGCCCTCGTGTGGGGTACAGAGCCACAAGCACAAGCGGGTTTAGGGAAAGCTCACGTGCGATGATAACCTTCTGAATGTTTCCGCCGGAGAGCAGCCGCACGGGAGAGCCAGCAGGGCCGGTCTTGATGGCGAATTTGGAAATAAGTTCCTCGGCATTCTCTTTGATTGCTCTGGCGTTCTGTATGAAAAAGTTTTTGAATTTGCTGTCTTTATAGCTTTTGAGAATGAGGTTTTCATCCACGCTCATCTCAGGGGCTATGCCGAAGGCTTTTCTGTCCTCCGGTATATGGGCTATTCCCGCTATGTAGGGGTTTTTGCCTTTGTGGTTGGTGAAGTCCTCGCCCTTGACGATTATCTGCCCTCCCGTGGGTCTGCGTAACCCGGTGAGAACCTCGGCCAGCGCCTTCTGTCCGTTTCCGGCAACACCTGCTATTCCCAGAATCTCGCCTCTGAAAAGCTCAAAACTGATCCCTTTAACGTCGGAAAGCCCTTTGTCATTCTCGACAGAGAGGTTTTTAACTTCCAGTATCTTCTCGTCAAAAGCCTTTTCCGTCTTCTCCCACTGAGGCACATCATCAGTGCCGATCATGAGCCCCGCAAGCAGAGACTCATCAAACTCACCGGCAGTGAGAGACTTCACAGTCTTCCCTTTTTTGAGAACCGTAACACGGTCTGAAAGCTCCATGACCTCACGCATTTTGTGCGAGATAAAAATAATGGATTTACCCTGACTTTTCAGCTTCTTAAGAAAGCCGAAAAGAGTGTCCGCCTCCTGCGGAGTGAGAACCGCTGTAGGTTCATCCAGAATGAGCACCTTACAGTCGCGGATGAGAAGCTTGATAAGCTCCACCCACTGCTGCTCGCCTATGGAGAGCTTCCATACAGGCTCATTCAGGTTAATACTGAGACCGAAATCATCAAGGATTTTCTTCGTTCTTTCAAAGACCTCACCCCTGTTTATCACCCCCGGAAGGTTATCAAGAGAAAGAAGAATATTTTCCATGACAGAATGGTTACGTACAAGCATAAAATGTTGGTAAACCATGCCTATTCCAAACTTAAGAGACTCAGACGGAGAAGAAATAAAAACCTCGGAACCGTCAACGGATATGCTTCCGGCTTCCGGCTTATAAAGCCCGGCCAGTACGCTCATGAGCGTACTTTTACCCGCTCCGTTTTCACCGAGAAGGGTATGGATCTCCCCTTCGTAACAGTCCAGAGAAACATTATCCAGAGCCTTAACGCCCGGAAAGCTTTTTGTTATATTTTCAAGTTTAAGATACGGTTTCAATGTGATCCCTTAAAAATAAAAAAGCGGTGCAGAGCTTTTACACCCTGCACCGCCCTTATTTTTTAATTACTTAGGTGAGCCCTGAACGCCTTCAACGAAGAAGTTCATGCTGAGCATTTCGGCATCTGTCATTGTTTTGCCTGCGGGCACAACAATTTTGCCGGACTGGTCTTTGATGGGGCCTGTGAAAACTTTATTTGTGCCGTTTTTGACTGCGGCTTTTCTTTCTTCAACTATCTTTTTAACATCTGCGGGAACAAGGTCGCTGAGGGGTGCGAGATCAACAAGGCCGTGCTCCATACCCCACCAGATCTGCTCGCTTTTCCATGTGCCTTTGCTCACCTGCTCTGCAACTACTTTATACAGAGCCCCCCAGTTCCACACGGGTGAAGTGAGGTAAGCTTTGGGTGCGAATTTTTTCATGTCAACATTGTAGCCGATGGCGTATGCGCCTCTTTTTTCAGCAGCCTGAAGAGGGGCGGGTGTGTCCTGATGCATGGTGATAACGTCTGCGCCTGCGTCAAGAACGCTTTCAGCAGCTTCGCGCTCTTTACCCGGATCAAACCATGTGTGTGTCCAGACAACTTTTACAGTTGCAGCGGGGTTTACACTTTTAACGCCGAGGGTAAATGCATTTATTCCCCTGATAACTTCGGGGATGGGGAAAGCGGCAACATAGCCGATTGTGTTTGATTTGGTCATTTTACCTGCAACAACGCCTGAAAGGTAACGGGGCTGATACATTCTGCCGAAGTAAGTGCCCACGTTTTCGGCCGTTTTATAGCCGGAGCAGTGCATGAAAATGATGTCTTTATTTCTTTTTGCAACTTCAATGGTAGGATCCATGTAGCCGAAGCTGGTGGTGAATATCAGGTTGTGCCCTTTTTTGGCAAGCCCTGTGATTATCCTTGTCGCATCAGCACCTTCAGGCACAGATTCAATGTAAGTGGATTTGTCTACATAGGGAAGTTTTTCCATCTCAAGTCTGCCCTGATCGTGTGCGTAAGTCCATCCGGCATCGCCCACGGGCCCGACATAGATAAAGCCCGCTTTAATCTGCTTGTCTTTGGCGTAAGCGCCCGCGGTGAAAAGAACCGCCGTTAAAAGTGCTAAAAGAATTTTCTTCATGTACAACCCCTTCTAGGTTTAGTGGAGCAAAACCGCATTTTTACGGCAGCCCGCAAATTTTGTCAAAAAGATATTTATTTTTTAATTCAGTAAGCCTTCCATGTCAATTAATAACATCAAACAGGACACCCTGTCTGTTTTATGAAAACGCCCTCTCACGGCTTTGCCTGAGGAGCTTAAGTCATGGAACTTCAATATATGTGAGACTGTTATGGGGTATAAAAAAACAAAAGCCTTCCGCAGTGACACGGAAGGCCTTAAATTTTTTCTTTTATGGTTATACTGCTGCTAAACCGCTCTACTCTCCGGGAGTGCCGGAAGAGGACGGAAAACATCCCTTCGGGGTGCAGCATACGCAGCCTGTGGAATGCTTTACATGCTCAACCCTTTCGACATTTGTTCCGGAGCACTTTGTGCATTCAGCCGGGTCTTCCGCCCTGAAAACAAGGCGTGAGAACTCAGTACCGCAGTCTGCGCACCTGTATTCATAAAAGGGCATAAAACACCCTAGATATATTTCTTGATAGCGTCCTCATAAACGCCTTTGGGCTGAACACCGATGAACTGCTCAACCACTTTGCCGCCTTTGAATACCATAACAGTGGGTATGCTCATTATGCCGTATTTAGCGGCAAGCTGCTGGTTTTCATCCACGTTAACTTTACCGACTTTTATTTTGCCGGCATATTCATTGGCCAATGCTTCCACAGTGGGAGTAAGCATTCTGCAGGGTCCGCACCACACAGCCCAGAAATCCACGAGAACGGGCAAGCTGCTCTCTACCACATCAGTTTGAAAGGTTGACTCATTAAGTTCAACAGCCATTGTTTCCTCCTTAATAACTTATAAGTTATACTATACAAATTCATCCGTTTGTCAATCATAGGAATTAAGATTGTTTCACTCTCAATTCTCACTCTGAGACTTCATTAAACGGACACATATCTCTCTCTGCGCATGAAACACATCTTTCATCCGCGCCGTAGGTACAGCCAAAGGCTATGCCAAGTCTTGAAACTGCAAAATCATATTTAGCCGGGTCGTCAGGGTTCATCTCTCTGAAAAAATCTGTAACAGTATCAAGATTTTTTCTTGTTCCGGAATCATTCCTGATTATCCCGTTCTTATATGCGAATCTTAATATATGTGTGTCTATGATAAAATGCAAGTCCTTACAGGCATAATTTTTCCATATGCCGAAATCCACCTGATCTTTTCTCACCATCCAGCGGAGGAACATGCGCAAACGCTTCGCCCCGGACTTAACAGGATCGGCGAAAAGAAAGCTGTAGCCGTCCCCGCCGCCGTATGCCGCGCCCCGTTTTTTCATATGGATGACAAAGCTGATAAGCGATTCCTCAAGGCTTCCGCCCATTGAGGAAAAGGCATTCTCAATTGAACCGTATTCGGAGTAAAGCTCCTTTAAAGCAAGCACAAACGCTCTGACATCAGCCGGTTTCTGAAACCTGTAGTAAAGCCTTGTCTCTTTGTCTTCCAGAGAGAAAGGGTCTGTGCCGAATTCGCTGAAAAAGCTCATCAGGAAGCCCTGAATCGCCTTAACATTGCCGTAGGCGAAACAGCTTGAGCAGAATGCCACAAATTCCGTGTTCCCCTTAACTGTATACGGATAGACTATAGGGTCTGTGCCTACATATTCAGGGGTATTGTATTTTTCATACAGTCTTTCAAAAAACGGACGGAACCTTTCAGCTTTCGTCATCATCCCCTTCGTCTTCGCTGTCCGGGCTTCTTTCCGCTCTCGGTTTCTGGAACATATACAGGTTTTTGCGCTCCACATCAAGCTCAGCCCTGCTTAATCCGTGGTATGCGAAAAACTCAAGCAGGTTGAACGAACCCGTATCTCCGGAAAGGAGGATAACCTCATCCGCGGATCTGTGGAGCATGAACTCGGCAAGCTCAACCTTTTTATCCCTGCCCTTCTTATCCTTCTTAATATAATAAGCCTTGTCCTCTGCCGCCAGTTTATCAAGCATGGAAGGCAGTTCACCGCCGAGACGGTAGCGTCCCGCGAAACCCACCCTTTTCTCATTCACCTTGTAAGGGATGATGCGCTTAACCTTAACACCGTCAGGCAGAATGGCATTTATTCTTTTCTGAACCTCGCCGAAGTTGTTCAGCCTGCCGCACTCAAGGGCAAGCAGATCGCATGCACACTCAACGCCCACTGGAGGCGGGATGAGGTAGCGCATCTTCGGCTGGGGGTTGAACCCCTGAGTAAATGCAAGCTTTATCTGGGCTATTCTCGCCGCGTGGGTGAACAGGCGGATGGATTCTATAGCGGAGAGGAATTTCCCTGCCTTGCGTTTCTCTATATAAAATACATAATGGAACGTCTCTTCCTGTTCTGCGGGGTTTGTTTCCTCCGGGAGTTTTTCACCCGCGTAAACGTTGAGAATATCTTTAAAATCACACACGCCGCAGTCTGTACACGCATCCTCTCGGCAGTCCTTGGTGATGGATTCATTGCGGGCTTTTTCGTATTCGTCTTCAAAGTAGTCAGGTTCCACGCCGGAATCTATGTTCCCCCACGGCAGAGCATCACCTTTCCTGAATTCTTTCGAGGCGAACTCCTCCATTGTGAGGTCAAGATCACGGAACACCTGCTTCCATGCGTGTGAGTCGAAGCATTCGCTCCATCCGTCGAACATAAGCCCGCGGTCTGCCGCAAGGGCAAGCACCCTGCAAAGCCTTTCATCACCTCTGGAGAAGACCCCTTCCATAACGCTCTGCTCCACATCATGCCAGCTGAGGCGCATGCGGTAGCTTTTAAGCTTATCGGCAAGCAGCATCTGCTTGCGTCTCAGTTCCGCCCCCGTATTCTGAGGGAAAACCTGAAAAGGCGTATGCGGTTTGGGAACAAAGTTTGATGCGGAGATCTTAATATCAAATCGTCCCCTGCCCACTGCTCTTTTTACCTTAAAGGCAAGATCGGCAATGGCCAGAACATCTTCATCCGTTTCAAAGGGGAGACCTATCATAAAATACAGCTTAGCGCCGTTCCAGCCCGCATCAGCGGCTTTCTGCACTGCTGAAATTATCTCTTCCTCGGTGAGGTTCTTGTTTATTATATTACGCAGCCTCTGAGAGCCCGCTTCAGGAGCTATGGTAAAGCCGGATTTGCGCACCTTTGCCAGTTCGCGGAAGATGAAGTCCTGTATCCTGTCCGCTCTTATCGAAGGGAGCGAAAGGGATGAGCCCTCTGCGCTTATGAGCCTTGTCATGGTGACAAGAAGCTCCTCAAGCCTGCTGTAGTCCGCGGCGGAGAGGGAAAGCATGGAAACCTCCATATACCCGCTTGAGGCAAGCTGATTCAGGGCATCCTTTGCTATTGCTTCAATGCTGCGCTCACGGGAGGGACGGTAGATATAACCCGCCTGACAGAACCTGCACCCTCTTGTGCAGCCCCTTGAGATCTCCACGGCCACCCTGTCCTGTACGGCGGGCATCATGGGAACTATGAGGCTGTTTATTGTCACATCGTCACTGAAACCTGTGTATATGTTTCTCTTCACCTTTTTTTCAGGCTCAACAGAAGGAACATAGGTGTAGGGAAGGCTGTTCAGGTATTCAAGTTTTGCTTTTCTCCCCTGCCCTTTCATTCCGGCGAGTGTTTCAAAAACAGGTGTAATCTCACCTTCCATCTCACCTATGAAAAATACATCTATAATATCTTTCAGCGGCATGGGGTTCATAGCGCATGACCCTCCGGCAGTGACTATTGGGTCGTTTTCCCCCCTTTCAGATGAAAAATAAGGGATTCCGGCATATTTCATTGAGTGGAGAACATTTGTGTAGGAAAGCTCATACTGGAGCGAAAAGCCGAGTATATCAAACTCCCTGAGCCCCGTTCCGGATTCAAGGGAGACGAATATCTTCTCCTTAAGCTCAGCCACAGCGTCTGTCCACGGCATAAAGAATCTTTCACAGACGATGTGTTCGGAGGCATTCAGCCTCTCGTAAAGCATTTTAAAGCCTATATGGCTCATACCCACTTCATAAACATCGGGAAAAGCAAGGCAGAATGAGAGTCTGCCCTCTTTCGGTTTATGAACGGAGTTTATTTCATGGTTCACATACCTTGAGGGCTTGGAGATAGTTAAAAGAGAATTATCAAGCATTAATTACGCGCCTATTGGATTGTATTTTCGCATTGCGACGCTGTTCACAAGACCAAGCATCGCCATGAATGTAAGCAGTGATGACCCACCGTAGCTGAATATGGGCAGGGGTATACCCACAACAGGCATTATGCCCATTGTCATGGCGGAGTTTACAAAAAACTGAAAGAATATATAAGCTGCAACTGCAACACATATGACCTTGCCGGAGGCTTCTCTGGTTTCCATTGATATGCTCAGCACACGCACAATCATAAACAGAAACATGCAGATTATTATGGAAGCGCCGACGAGTCCGGTCTCTTCCGCCACAACGGAAAAAATGAAGTCAGTATGCCTTTCCGGGATAAACTTAAGATGGGACTGCGTGCCCTCCATGAAGCCTTTGCCCCAGATTCCGCCGCTGCCTATACCTATTTTGGACTGAATAACGTGGTAGCCTGAACCGAAGGGATCTTTCTCCGGGTCAAGAAATGTCAGCACCCTTTGGCGCTGATAATCTTTCAGGAAAAACATCCACATCACAGGCAGGAACACTGCGGCGGAAACTGCGGCAAAAACAAACGGTATACGTTTGATGCCTATGAAGAGAATAACAATACCCCAAATTATGAGGAAGCTGCCCGCTGTTCCGAGATCCGGCTGGAGAAATATCAGGACAAACGGAGGCAAAAGCGGGAGGATCTTTATGAAAATATCTTTAAAACCGAGCTTGAGATCATCGTATGTGATAAACATACGCGCCAGAGTCAGTACCCAGATAAATTTAAAGAACTCAGAAGGCTGAATACGGGAACCGCCAATAATAATCCATCTTCTTGCGCCCATAATAGGCGGCATGAGAAGAACAAAAAAAAGTGCCACACAGCCCAAAACATAAAGCACCGGAAGGTACTTTACCAAACGCTGATGTCCCACCCACGATATAAAAAAGAAAACCGCAAACCCCAGAACAACCCAGAGAACCTGTTTTTCATAATAATCTCTTATCACATCCGCCTGAGCATCAAATGATGCGCTGTAAACTGCGGCGCAGCTCATTGTCAGAACTATGGCAATGATTGTGACAAGCGCCTTGTCTATATTCTCAATTTCCTTTTTTTTCAGCCCTAACATATCCTAAATCCACAAGTTTATTGACTATTGCACCAGCAACCGGGGCGGCGCTTCTGCTGCCTGAGCCTCCGTGCTGCATAAGAATGGCAATGGCGTATTTCGGGTTATCCTCCGGGACAACAGCACCGAACCATGCGTGGTCACGCATGAACTCAGGTATCTCATCGTCTTTCATATGCTCCGTTTTGCTCAGGGAAACAACCTGTGCAGTGCCAGTCTTGCCGCCGTAGCTCACCCCTTCCACCC
Source organism: Deferribacteres bacterium (assembly GCA_023395255.1). Taxonomy (GTDB): domain Bacteria; phylum Chrysiogenota; class Deferribacteres; order Deferribacterales; family Geovibrionaceae; genus Geovibrio; species Geovibrio ferrireducens. The sequence goes on along the minus strand of JAEWZN010000013.1, from coordinate 95,870 downwards.
TTGCCCTGTAACCTGTTCCCGTGTTTCCGTAGATAACCTTCACCATGCCGTCCATGAGTGCGTCATCTATCCACTTGGGGATCTCAATCTCCGCTACTGTCTCCATCGGCGTATGTATCTTAACATCGGTGACAGGGTTATGAACAAACTCAACCACCTTCGGCTTCATCACCGTTCCGCCGTTAAAAATACCCGCGAGCATTACAGCTATCTGAAGAGGTGTGGTAGTCATATAACCCTGCCCTATGCTGGTGATGATCGTTTCGCCCGGATACCACGACTCCTTGAACTTGCGTCTTTTCCAGTCTCTTCCGGGGAAGAAACCTGATTTTTCGTTGGGGAGATCAATGCCTGTGGTTTTACCGAGACCCAGAGTTGTCGAATACTTCTCGATGTCGTCTATGCCGAGGTTAAGCCCAAGCTGATAGAAATACACGTCGCAGGATTCGGCTATGGCATCAATTAGAGCAAGTGAGCCGTGCCCTTCCTTCTTCCAGCATCTGTAAGTGAAGTTGCCGTAACGCATCTCCCCTGTGCATGTTACCCTTGAATCAAGAGAGATCTTCCTTTCAAGAAGCCCCGCCATCCCCATGAGAATCTTATAAACCGAACCGGGAGGATAAGCACCCTCAATGGCTCTGTTAAGGAGAGGCTTTGTCTGATCGGTCATAATGCCCATTCTTTCCCCGGAGGTGTGAAAGGGCGAAAATATATTAAGGTCGTATGTAGGCGCTGAATAAAGTGCCATTACGCCGAAAGTTTCTATATCAAGCACAACGGCGGCGCCCTTTTTCCCTTCGAAGATATTATGGATAGATCTCTGTAAATCCATATCCAGAGTGAGAACAAGGTCGTTTCCGGTGATAGTGTGCTTCTCGGAAAGGGTTTTGATCGGGCGGCCGTAGCTGTCCACCTCTACCTGCCGTGCGCCGTCCACTCCCCTCAGTTCCTGCTCGTAAACTCTTTCTATTCCGGTTTTACCTATCATATCCCCGCTGGAATATGAGGAGTCGTTTTTGAGGTCATTTTCAGTAACCTCTGAGAGATAACCGAGTATATGGCTCAAGGCTTTGCTGTCCATGTACTCTCTTACAGACTCTATATCCACCTCAAGCCCTTTGAAGTCATTGTAGTTTTCGAGAATCTCGGCAACCTGCTCAAAAGTGAGCCCGCGGGCTATAACCGCAGGTTCATAGAAATATGAGCGTCTGATTGATTTCATTGCATACTCGCGGTCGATATGCACATATTTTGAAAGCCCCTGAATAAGTTCGTCAATATCCCCGGCATCCTCTTTTACAACCTTAAGCTCATAGCTGGGGGTATTTTTGACAAGGAGTCTTCCCTTGCGGTCAAAAATAAAGCCTCTGTCGGCACGCACCTTAACTATACGGATACGGTTATTCTCCGAGAGCCTTTTATATTTATCGAACTCATATATCTGAAGATAAACCAGACGTATTACAAGACCGGCGAACATCAGGATGACTATGCCGATGAACCAGTAGGTTCTGCGCTTATAATATTCCAGAACTTCGTCTTTCAGTACTTTTAAAAGCACCGGTGACCTCCGTGACTAACACAAGCGCTACCAAGGCAAGAGTGTTGATTAACAGATAATACAGATATGCACCTAAGAACGGTGTTTTCAGATAATCGTTCATTGCCATATTCAGAAAGACATGTATGGCGATAAGTCCGAAACGGAAAAAGAATCTGGAAAAAAACTTCTGCATGTCAAAAAACACGCCTGCCTTGAGGGTGATTACTCCGTAGAAGAAATAGATCAGAACCCCCAGCCCCAGATACCCGCCCCTGACAAAATCACTGAAAAGACCAAAGATAACCGCATGCCATATGTAGTTTGTTTCATCCAGTTTTTCCAGTACAGCAATATAGACGATCAGTATGAACGAAACGGGGTTCAGAAAACCGAAAACCGAATTCGCTAGAACATGGAGAACAAGAAGAGTGAGAATCAGCAGCACATAATACATAAGCGCTACCTTTTCAGCACCAGAACATTTTCCAGCTTATAGAAATCCACAACGGGGCGCACAAACAGATCCTGAAAAAGACCGGTGTCCCGCACGTCCACCCTGTCCACCACGCCGACTGCTATCCCCTTGGGGTACACACCGCCGAGGCCTGATGTTATAAGCTCGTCCTTTATCTGAACCTTGTCCAGCCTGTCGTAGTAGTCAACCACAAGCTGGCCTTCGCCGTTGCCTCTTATTATGCCCACCGCTCTGGTGCGTTTGTTCATAACGCTGGCATTGTTTTTAATGTTAAGGATAACGTCAACACGCGCGGTATTGTTATACACCTCGCTGACAGAACCCACCAGACCCTCAAAACTGATTACCGGATCTTTCACTTCGATCCCGTCTTCCGAACCGCGGTCGATTATGATGTATTTCAGGTAGCCGTCAACGTTTCTGCCCACAACATTGCACGCGACAGACTGAAAGCTGTATGCCTCTTTGAAGTTTAGAAGCTTTTTCAGCCTTTCATATTCCAGAACCTTTTCGCGAAGGAGGGAGTTTTCCATTTTCAGCCTGTCGTTCTTATCCTTAAGGTCAAGGTTATCCTGACGGACGTAAACAAGATTTATATACCCGCTCCACACGTCACCAAAAAATCCGGCAGTCTTGGAAGAGTAATAAATAAAGGGATTTACGACGTTGCCGAAAATCCCTTTGAATGGTCCGTTAATTTCAGGGTTCTGCACCTGAAGCAGAATAAGGAAAAGAAGAAAGGCTGTTATTCCTGCTATCTTTTTCCAGCCGTTCATTGGTAAACTAGTCTATAGTTACTTTTTTGAGCAGCTCGATATTGTCAAGCACCTTGCCGGCTCCCATCACCACCGCTCTGAGCGGATCGTCTGAAACAAGAATGGGGAGCTTGGTCTCTGACTCAAGGCGTTTGTCAAGTCCTTTAAGGAGCGCGCCGCCGCCTGTGAGCACTATGCCTCTGTCTACTATGTCGGCAGAAAGCTCAGGCGGAGTTTTCTCAAGGGCGATTCTCACCGCGTCCACAATTTTGGTCACAGCTTCTTCTATGGCTTCTCTGGCTTCCGCGTCTGAGATTTCTCTCGTCTGAGGAATACCGGACACCATGTCGCGTCCTTTGATTTTTATGGTTTTACGCTCTTCCATGGGGAAGGCGGAGCCTATTTCCTTTTTGATTTTCTCTGCGGTGCTTGTACCTATGAGAAGGTTGTATTTTCTCTTGATGTAGTTGACGATGGCATCGTCCATCTCATCCCCGCCGACGCGGACAGAGTTTGAGTAAACTATACCTGACAGAGATATGACAGCAACTTCCGTTGTTCCGCCGCCTATGTCCACCACCATGTTGCCTGAGGGTTCCTCAATGGGCAGACCAGCACCTATGGCAGCAGCCATGGGCTCCTCAACAAGGTAAACCTCGCGGGCTCCCGCCTGAATGGCAGAATCCTTCACAGCGCGTTTTTCAACCTGAGTAACGCCGGAGGGAACGCATATAACGATCCGGGGACCGATGAATTTCTTCTTATTAAGTGTTTTCTGGATAAAATAACGGAGCATCTTTTCCGTATGCTCAAAGCTGGCTATAACCCCGTCCTTCATGGGGCGGATGGCAACTATGTTTGCCGGAGTTCTTCCCAGCATGCATTTTGCTTCGTCCCCCACTGCGAGGGTTTCTTTGTTATGGTTGTTTATAGCGACTACTGAGGGTTCATCGCAAACTACGCCCTTGCCTTTAACGTAAATCAGTGTGTTGGCTGTTCCGAGATCTATGGCAAGGTCGCTAGAAAAAACATTGTAGAGACCGTTTAACATTCCTTTTTACCTCCGGCTTGCATGCTGAAATAAATCAAAACTCATGCTTATGCAACTATTATGTGACGGTTTCGGCAAAATTAATGACACTTCAAATGCCGGAAAGGTCATAAATAATTTCTTTCTTGTAATAGATTAAAGATTTTTGTATAACAAGTCAACACATTAAGATGGATAAAACACATTATTCATATATTACATCCTGCCTTTGAAAACTGCTTCAGCAAAGGGTTTCGCCGCAGGCAATCATTAAGGAGAAAACACAGTCAACATGGATCAGCACCGTCTGGAAAAACTTCAAAAACTGGCCGAAAAAAAAGTTCAACCTTATGTAAACTCATTCAAGGTTCCTTTCAGCATAAAGGACGTGTCGGAAAGATTCGAAAACACTGACGGACATGAACTTCTTGAAAAAAAATACACCTTCACCGTTGCCGGGCGCATCATGGCGATCAGGCAGTTCGGCAAGGCTACTTTCCTCAACCTTAAAGACAGAACGGGAAATATTCAGGCTTATCTCAAAAAAGGCGACTTACCGGAAGAGCAGTACAGCGTGTTTGAACTCACCGATGTAGGCGACTTTGTGAGTATCTCCGGCTTTGTCTTCAAAACAAAAACAGGCGAACTCACCGTTTATGCAGAGAAATTCAGTCTGCTCACAAAAACCCTCAGAGACCTGCCGGAGAAGTTTCACGGACTGACGAACATTGAACAGAGATACCGCAGAAGATATGTGGATCTCATAATGAATGATAATGTACGTGACATTTTCCGCAAAAGAAGCGCTATCATACAGGAGGTAAGGAACTTCTTCCTCTCCAAGGACTTTATGGAGGTTGAAACTCCCATGATGCAGCCTATTGCGGGCGGTGCGACGGCGAAACCCTTTATCACGCATCACAATGCACTGGACATGGCACTGTATATGCGCATTGCACCGGAGCTTTACCTCAAAAGGCTTGTTATCGGCGGGTTTGAACGTGTTTTTGAAATTAACCGGAGCTTCCGCAATGAGGGGCTCTCAACACGCCACAACCCCGAATTCACCATGATAGAATGGTACATGGCATATGCCGATTACCACGATCTCATGGACATGATCGAACAATTTGTGAGAAATATTGCCGTAAAAATATGCGGAACAGCGAAAATTCCTTTCAATGGGCGTATAATAGATCTTGAATCCCCGTGGAAAAGGATGAACATGGAGCAGGCTATTGTTGAACTCGGTGAAAAAGAGATCACTCAGGAACAGCTTGCAGATTATGATTCAGCCAGAAAAACCGCCGAAGGCTTAGGTATTTTTATAAACGAAAACTGGGGCAGAGGAAGAATAGTTCTGGAAATTTTTGAGAATACAGTTGAGGAAAAACTTTTTGATCCGATATTTATTACAGATTATCCTAAAGAGGTTTCCCCTCTTGCCAAATCAAGAAAGGATAATCCGGAAATTACAGAGCGCTATGAGCTTTTCATAGGCGGTTTTGAGGTTTCCAACGGTTTTAATGAGCTCAACGACCCTATAGACCAGAAAGAAAGATTTGAGAAACAGGTTGCTGAAAAAGAAGCGGGGGACGAAGAAGCCCACGCAATGGACAGCGACTATATCCGCGCTCTTGAATACGGGCTTCCGCCCACGGCCGGCGCGGGTCTCGGTATAGACAGACTGGTGATGCTGCTTACTGACAGCCAGTCCATAAGAGAAGTAATTCTCTTCCCACATATGAGACCGGAGGATGCAGGTTAGTCCCACAGTTTACCGCTGCACACAAAGCGATGAAACGACAGAAACACTGAAGCAGCTTTTCCCGGAAAGCATACCTTGGGACTGCGCCCGAAAAGAGGACGGTTCCAGGGTGATAATTTACGAAGTCCGCAAAGATGACACTGCGGAAAAGCTTGCTTCCATGATGTCGTCTGAGAACTTCTTTCTGTTTATAGCAAACAGAGAGTTTGACCATCATTTTCTGTCACTTTCCAAGGATTACTTCTTTGAGTTTACTCACACGGATGATCCGGTTGAGGATCTCATTATCCACTACAATACCCTTGTGAAATATTTCGCAATGAATGTTGAGCTGCAAAAAAAGACGGAAGAGCTTGAAAACACAGTTTTTGAGCTTGCTTTTGCATCCACAAATGTTCTGGAACAGAACGAATTTCTGGAACAGATGGCGAAAAAAGACGGTCTCACGCTTCTGTACAACCACTCATATTTTAAAGACAGGCTGAAAAGCGAATTTGATAAATCAAAAAGATACGGCAACAGATTTACTGTTGCCCTCCTCGATCTGGACTTCTTTAAAAAAGTCAACGACAGTTACGGACACCCCAAGGGGGATGAAGTTCTCCGCGCGTTTGCTGTCATCATAGGTGAAAATATCCGCGAAACTGACATAGCAGCAAGATACGGCGGGGAGGAATTTGCAATCGTTTTCCCGGAAACAGACACTGCACACGCAGTAATAGCCCTTGAAAGAATTAAGCAGGGGTTGAAAGATATAGTTTTTGAAAGCGAAACAGGATGTTTCAAAATAACATTCAGCGCAGGCGTAACAGAGTTTGACCATAAATTCGCCCACTCAGAAGAGATGATCCAGAACGCTGATAAAGCTCTCTACATCAGCAAACGCGACGGCAGAGACCGCACCACCGTTCTTTAGATTTCACCGATTTTTCAGAAAAATAAAAATACCGCACTTCCGCCCGTTTCAGACAGCAGCTTCCTCCGGAAGGCGGGTTATGTCCGCCGTCCGGATTCCTGCCGCAGTTATACGGTTAATTCAGTCATTAAATATTAAAGAGTAACGACCTTGGCTTCTATTATGCCGGGGATCGCCTGAATCTGATCAAGAACAGCTTTCGGAACTTCGCTGTCAACAGAGATGAACGAAATTGCATCCCCGCCTTTCAGACGGCTGAGTTCAAAGCCGGCTATGTTGATATTGTTATTGCCGAGCAGGGTTCCTATCTTGCCCACAACGCCGGGGGTGTCGGTGTTTCTGATATAGATGTATGTGCCCTGACAGATCATATCAAGGAAGAACTGATCGAATATGGTAATACGGCCATAACCATCAGGAAAAACCGTTCCGCCTATCACCTTTTCCTCTTTATCCGTAGTCACCTTCATGACAAGCAGGTCATTGAACTTGCCGTATGAAAGAGTTTTGCTCTCCTGAATGTCTATGCCTCTGTCTTTTGCGATGTACGGAGCGTTTATATAGGAAACAGTCTCTTTCACGTTGAACTCAAGAAGCCCTCTGAGACCGGCTATTGTGAAAGCCTGAAAGTTAAACGGCGTGTCGAATGTTCTCTCAAAGAAGTCTTCGTCAAACTTGTGCCCCACCATAGTCACTTCCACTCTTTCGGGTCTGCCTTTTGTGAGCTGTGCGAGAAGATGCCCCATTCTTTCGATAAGCTCAAAATATTTCTGCATTTCAATGCTGAGCTGAGACTTCATGAAGGGGATATTAACGGCGTTTTCATATGATTTGCCGTGCAGAGCATTCACCACCTGCTGGCAGATGAGAAGCGCCACATCACGCTGACCTTCCTCTGTGTTTGCGCCTATATGGGGCGTAACAAAGAGGTTGTCGAGGGTAAGAAGCCTGTTTTCGCCGAGGGGTTCCTTAGTGAAAACATCCACGGCAGCGGAAAACACCTTGCCGGATACGAGGGCATCGTAGAGATCGTCCTCATTAACTATACCGCCTCTGGCGCAGTTAACGATCACCACGTTGTCCTTCATCATATCTATCTCTTTCTTTGTGATCAGGTTTTTGGTTTCATCTGTAAGCGGAGTATGGAAGGTGATAACATCCGCCTGCCTGAGAACCTCCTCAAGGCTGTCACAGAGGGTAACTCCCAGAGCATCCGCTTTGGCCTGTTTTATGTACGGGTCAAAGGAGACAATTTTCATTCCGAAGCTTTTCGCCCTGATGGCAACGTTTCCGCCTATACGTCCGAGGCCGACTATACCGAGGGTTTTACCGTGGAGCTGAATACCCATGAACTTCTTTCTGTCCCATTTGACAGATTTTACAGAGTCATTCGCAGCGGGAATTTTTCTCACAGCGGCAAGCATCATGCCCATTGTAAGCTCTGTCGCGGCAAGAGTATTGCCCGTGGGGGCGTTCATAACGATTATCCCTTTCTTGCTGGCGGCTTCTATGTCCACATTGTCGAGCCCCACACCCGCGCGGCCGAGAATTTTGAGCTTGCCGGGGTTTTCTATGAGTTCGGCTGTGACGGTGGTTCCGCTTCTCGTGATTGCTGCGTCGTAGTTGCCGATAATCTGTTTCAGGTCGTCATTTTTAATGCCGGCTCTGATGTCTACGTTTATATCTCCCGCATCCTGAAGTATCTTAACGCCTTCCTCGGAGATATGATCCGTGATTATTACATCAAATTTTGCCATTCGCTGCCCTCTTCTATAGGTATAATTTGCATCCCGTCCCTGACGAACTCAGCGGGAGCGTACAGACTACCAAAACGCTTATCAGATCGCAATAACATACTAAATATTAACCGAAATAGAACGGAATTAACAAATGAAAAGAGCTTAAATTTGTCCGGATCATAATTTTTACAATCATGGGTATACTAATTGACTTGGCAGAATGAGGATGTGTTGCTATAGTTTCATGGCAATTATAATGGTATCAAAAAATTTTACGGAGAACTAAATGGCTTTCAATGACCTTTTATTAAGAACACTGAACGGGGAAAAAACCGACAGACCGCCCATCTGGCTCATGAGACAGGCAGGAAGGTACATGAAGGAATACAGAGACGTGAGAAGTAAGGTCAGCTTCCTTGAGCTCTGCAAAACCCCTGAGCTTGCCTGCGAAGTCGTGCTTCAGCCTATAGATGCTTTCGGACTGGACTGCGCAATACTTTTTTCCGACATTCTCGTTCCCATCGAGCCGATGGGAGTTAATCTGGATTTCAAACCCGCTCCATATATTTCAAACCCTGTCAGAACCCTTGAGGACGCAGACAGAATGAGGCTTGTCAATCCCAAGACGGAGCTTAAGTTCGTCATGGATGCCATCAAGCTCATGATCAGCAAGCTGAATGTGCCGCTCATAGGCTTCTCAGGCGCACCCTTCACACTCGCCTGCTATATGATAGAGGGTGAAGGCTCAAAAAGCTTCCTCGAAGTCAAAAAACTCATGCACAACAACACAAAGGCCTACACTGTACTGATGGAAAAACTTACGGACAACACTATCTCCTACCTTCAGGCTCAGGTAGACAGCGGCTGCCCCGTTGTGCAGATGTTCGACACATGGGCGGGGCTTGTCTCCACATATGAATACGAAGAATTCATATTCCCCTATGTGCAGAGAGTTGCTGAATCTGTCAAAGGCGCTCATTTCATCTACTTCGCAAAGGACAGTTCATCCTTCTACCCGCTGATAAAAAACCTGAACTGCGCCGCCCTCGGCGTAGACTGGAAAACCAGTCTTAAACAGGCGGATGCCGCTCTGGATCACAAGTTTGTCCTTCAGGGCAACATGGATCCGGCGCTTCTTTTCGCTGATAAGGACACGATCACAAAATACGCAAACATCATCCTTGAGGAAGGAAAATCACTCAAAGGACACATCTTCAACCTCGGCCACGGCATAATGCCCAAAACTCCTGTTGAAAATGTCAAACACCTTGTGGATATAGTTAAAGGCGTTTAATGAAAGACCTTCTTTTCGCTATGTATATGGGCGGGCCCGACTCTGTTGAGGCGATCCGCCCCTTTCTCAAGAACCTGTTTTCAGACCGCACCATAATCGATTTTAAAATCGGTTCATGGCCGCAGAATATTCTGGCGGGAATAATAGCGAAATCGCGTTCCAGAAAAGTCGCCCCTTTATATGAAAAAATGGGCGGCTCCTCACCTCAGTTAAAGCACATGAAAACCGTTCTTGAAAAAACAGCCTCCGTGTACCATGCCAAAACCGGCAGGGAACTGGAGGTCAGAACCGGAATGTGCTACTACCACCCGTATATTGAAGATGAGCTGAACAGGCTGGACGGCTCGGAATTCGGCAATATATACGTGATGACCATGTACCCGCAGGATTCCTACACAACAAGCGGGCTCTGCTTCAAAAGGTTTGAGGAAAAGCTGAAAACCGTCAGCATCAAAGGCCACATGAAGCGCATCCCGTTCTGGCATCTCAATGAAAGCTACAATAGCTGCCTCATAGCGCGCATTTACAAAGCTGCCGAATCCCTTGGAAAACCGCTCACCGAGTGCCACATTCTCTATTCCGCTCACTCACTGCCGGAATACACCCTCGCAAAAGGGGATCTTTACACCGTCCATCTGGAAGAGCAGATAAACTATATCAAAGATATGCTCCGCCATTACAACTACTCTCTGGCTTATCAGAGCCGCACAGGCCCCGTGAAGTGGCTCGGACCTGAGACAAGCACAAAGCTTGACCAGCTTGCCGATGCGGGTACAGACAATATAATTGTTGTGCCGATCTCATTTGTTTCCGATCATATTGAAACGCTCATTGAGCTTGATGAAGAATATATCAGCCACATAAAGGCTAAGGGAATAAATATAACGAGGATAGAAAGCCTCAACGCTTCGGATGACTTTGCCGAAAGCATTTATAATATCATTCTCAGTTGATTTGGTGACTAAAATTGGAAAAGTTTAAGACATTTTTAAGCATGATAAAGGTGGAACATACTCTGTTCGCCCTCCCCTTCGCGTTCACCGGAATGCTTCTGGCGGCTGAAGGTCTGCCGTCGCTCCCTACGGTTTTATGGATAGTCATAGCCGTTCTCGGCGCACGTTCAGGCGCTATGGGTTTTAACAGGCTTGCGGATGCGGCAATAGACGCGCGCAATCCGAGAACCGCAAAGAGAGACATTCCCGCGGGCAGAATAAGCAGAAAAGAGGCAGGACTCTACACAGCGGTATCGTTTGCTGTGTATCTTTTCGCCGCATACATGCTCAATCCGCTTTGTTTCTGGCTCTCCCCTATTCCTCTGGGAATTTTCATACTCTATTCATATACCAAACGCTTCACGTTTCTCTGCCACATTGTTCTCGGCGTGGCGCTGGGTCTTGCACCCATAGGCGCGTGGGTGGCTGTAAGGGGTGAAGTGAGCACGTCCATAGTGATGCTGGGTGCTGCCGTCCTTCTCTGGGTGGCGGGGTTTGACATAGTTTACGCCTGTCAGGACATTGACTTCGACAGAGAGGAGAACCTTCACTCCATACCGAGATATATAGGGGTCACAGGCTCCCTGTACCTTGCCCGCGCTCTTCACGCTCTGGCTTTCCTGATTTTCTTTTCAGCTAAGTTCATGTTTGGTTTAGGGTGGGTATATCTCGCAGGGGTAATGCTCACAGGTATTTTCATGCTGTATCAGCACGCTATCCTCAAACCCAACGATCTTTCAAAGCTGGATATGGCGTTCTTCAATCTGAATGCGTACATCAGCGTAACCATATTCCTCTTTACAGCCGTCGATATATTTCTTTAATATAACTTATGAAAAAGTTTTTTCTCGGCATAACCGGCGCAAGCGGGGCTGTTTACGGACTCAGACTTCTGGACGAGCTTGCAAAGCTTGATGCGGAGGTACATGTCTGCATAACGCCCGACGGGTATGAGAATATCAGGATCGAAACAGGGAAAGAGCCCGGCAGTGCCCAGTACGGCGGAAATGTCATCTTCCATGACAGCAGAAACTTTTCCGCCCCGGTCTCCAGCGGCTCTTTCATGGTGGATCATTACATAATCGCCCCTGCGTCCATGGGCTGCGTGGGGAGGATTGCCTCCGGAGTGAGTTCTAATCTGGTGGAGCGCTGCGCTGATGTGGCAATGAAGGAGAGGCGTGATCTGATTATTCTGTTCAGGGAGGCTCCGCTGAACCTGATACATCTGGCAAACCTTACCAGACTTGCCAAAGCCGGAGCGGTCATTATCCCTGCCGCACCTGCTTTTTACCACAAACCGGAATCCATTGACGATCTTATCTCTTTCATGATCGGGAAAATATTTGATATACTTAAAACAGACCACAGGCTTTTTAAAAGATGGGAATGATAAAAGGCATATGTAAAAACTGCTCGGCTGAGTTTTCCTTCAAAGCAGGGAAGAAAACGGAGTGCCCCTCCTGCGGGCGCACCTACCCGGTTAAAAAAAAGGCCGCTAAGTTTGATGTAATGACAGCAGGAGAGACAAAACAGGGGCTCAGCGAAAGGGAGCTTCTGGAGGCTCTCAAAAACGGAACAATCCTTGAAACCGATATGGCTGCAACAGTTTACGCCCCGTGGGTTGAGATAAAAAATCTCTTCCCGGCAAAAAAAGCTGCGGTAAAGGAGTCAAAGGCATATATTGCAGGGTATGTGCTGTTTATATTCTCGCTTCTTGTAAATATCATCCTGATCTGCATAATTTATCTGCAGCAGGAAAAAATAGAGATTCTGACGAGATAAACAGGAGGAAATTATGGATAAAGAAAAACGCAGTCAGGAAGAGACAGAAGAAACAGAAGAGCTTGAGGCACGTAAAAAGTTTGCCCATGATTCATCCTGCTGCTCAGACGTTGACCTTGATGAAGAAACTGATGAGAAGGAAGACCCCCGTGAGCAGGCCAAAAAACGCAGCAACTACGGCAACTACAAACACAGACACGGCTCCTTCGAAGATAAAGTCCACAACACAGGCGAAAAAATGGGCGACTGGCTGAAAGAAAGCTATGAAAAAGGCAAGGAAGAAGTCCTCCGCCTCACCAAAATAGCCAAAATCAAGCTTGATATAGTCGCGCTTAAAAAGAAAAAGGACGAAAGGCTCAAGCTCCTCGGCAAGAAAGCCATTGAACTCGTTAAGGAAGGCTACCTTGAAGTGGATATGATTGAGCCTGAGTACTCAATGATAAAATCCATTGAGGCTGAAATCGCCGATAAAAATCTCGATATAGCCGACATTAAGAAAAGAACTAAGGAACAGCCCGTGTCAAAAGAGCCCGAAAGCTCTTCAAGAAAAGCGATAGAGGCAAAATCAATACCCCTCGACAACAAAGACGACGAATAAAAAAAAGTCTTCGCGGTAGATAAATGCAACGGATTAATGAGTCTGACAAACTGAAAAGCATACTGGACTCGGTCAGGGATTTTCCCCCAATACCCCAGACGGCGTTTAAGGTGGTGAAAATCCTTGAAAATCCGGAATATCACGTAACGGATCTGGTTTACTGCGTTTCCAAGGACATGGGACTTACAACGGAGATTCTGCGCTTGGCGAACTCCGCCCTGTACAGCCCCTCTTCAAAAATTTCCACAATAAAACAGGCGATAACCTACCTTGGGATGAGCACAGTGAAAAACCTCGTTATCTCACTCTCATCCAAGGCGCTTTTCGGTTCAGGCAATCTGCGTCTGCTGGAACAGAAACTCTGGGAGCATTCACTCACTGTCGCCATCAGCGCACGTCTTACTGCTCTGAAAGCGAAACCTGCCCTTGCGGAGGAATGCTTCATAATAGGACTCCTGCATGACCTTGGTCAGCTTATACTGGCAAAAGAGGTGAGCAGCTACGAATCCATAGTGCAGGACGCATACAACAAAAAGCTGGATCTCAGGCAGATGGAGAACGAAAACCTCGGCTTTGACCATACTGATGTCGGCGGGCTGGCTCTGGAGAAATGGGGCATGCCCGGACACCTCACTGACGTTGTGCGCTGGCATCACCAGCCTGACAAAAGCAGTTATAAGGATCTGGCGCATCTTATATGCTTCGCCAACAACCTGACCAAATCCAAACTGATAGGAATCAACAACCATCACGATACAGAGAAATTCCAGATTTCAATGAAATATCTCGGAATGACACCGGAGGATGCAGATGAACTCGAATCGGCACTTATGGACATATATGAAAAAGAAAAAGAACTTTTTAAAATTTAGCCTTCTGCTGTGCGCCTGCATCTTCGCAGTCTCATGCGCAGGAGCCCCGCTGAACTACAAGCCGACCAGCGAACTGCGCGAGGATTACGGCTATGTGGCTGTGTCTGAGCATTTCAGAGCCTTTTACGATTTCTCACCCATGGGCAGCGGAGTCATGGTTAAAGGCGTAATCCAGAACATAAGCAGAACCTTTGCCAGCAACGTAACTCTTGATGTTTCGGATGCTCTCAGAGGGCAGTATCAGGAAAAATCACACGTAATCAAAAACCTTGGCAGCATAAAAATGCTCAGCCATAAGGCTTTTGAATTTTATGTACCCTCAAAGGATGAAAAAGAGCTCATAATGGCTTATGAATTCATGCCCGCCGAAGAGGACACTTTCGTTAAACAGGGGCAGACAACCGCCGACACACCGGATTATTTCTTCCAGCCCATTAAGGGCACAATCAGGCTCGTACTCATTAAGAAAGATAAGTAAACAACCCCCTGCCCTCTTATCATACCTTTAAGAGGGCAGGACTGCTTTCCCCGATACTCCCCCTATTCATCCGCACCTGCATTTACTTTTTTTACAACAGATGGACATTTTGTATGTTAAAATGAAATATAAGTGCGCATGAAGCTTCCATGCAGCCGTCTTTTACTTTTAATATATTTATTTTAATTTTTCTGACAGTAAACTGATTAATCTGACAAATCACTCCCTCTGATACTTTTTCGGAAGCTTTAGCGTCAATATCTGAAAACATAGTTCTATTTATAAAACACATTAAACAATTAAAAACCGAATATACTGACAACTGATTCCGGGAACAGCATTGTTTTACATATATTCAGGATTTAATGTTAAATACATTTTTAGCACTGTAAACAAGTGTAAGAGTGTGTTTAAAATTCATATAAACATTTATAGATAAGATATTAAGCAAATAATAAGGCATGAAACTTTGTCTCGCATATAAACAATAAAATAAAGCTGTTTTCTGCTTTCATAAACTTTTTTTTCAGGAACATTGAACGCAGGATTACATACCAATATTTAATTTTTACCGTAACTTAGAAATGGTAAAATTGTATACTGCACACAAACCATATATAACACTGGATTTTTTAGTGTTGACAATTTTAAAACGGTTTACTATTATCGGAACAGAAAACAGGGTTAATTATAAGCTTATATATTAACCGGGATTTCACAATGGTTAAGGGAGGCCTCTCACTCAGAAAAACGACTTAAAAACCACTTGAGTACAGAAATTACCTAGCGAGGTGTTGTTTTTATGGAAAAGTCACATGAGCTTTACTGGAAAAAGGTATTAGGGCTTATTCGCAATGTCCTGATCGTATGGTTCTTATGCTCTTACGGAGCAGGAATAATGTTCGCAAGCGCGCTGGATAAAATCAAACTGGGCGGTTACCCCCTCGGTTTCTGGTTTGCTCAGCAGGGCTCCATCTATATCTTTGTCGCTCTCATCTTCATTTATGCGAAGCTGATGGGTAAAATTGACGAAGAATTTGATGTAGCAGAAAAGTAAGGAGGGGATAATGAGTTTACAAGCAACAACTTACCTTGTGGTCGGCTTAACATTTGCCCTCTATATAGGCATTGCCTTCTGGGCGCGTGCGGGCAGCACAAAAGAGTTTTATGTAGCGGGCGGCGGTGTTCACCCGGTTATGAACGGTATGGCAACCGGAGCGGACTGGATGTCTGCGGCCTCCTTCATATCAATGGCAGGCATGATCGGTTATATGGGCTACGGCGGCGCTCTGTTCCTTATGGGATGGACAGGGGGCTATGTTCTCCTTGCAATGCTTCTGGCACCTTACCTGAGAAAATTCGGAAAATTCACAGTACCTGATTTCTTCAAAGCACGTTTCTACTCTGACACAGCAACAATTGTGGCAGTAATTTGTCTTCTGGTAGCTTCAACCACGTACATTATCGGTCAGATGACCGGTGTCGGCGTGGCATTTTCCCGTTTCCTCGGCGTTTCAAACAACGTAGGTGTTGTAATAGGCATGGCGATAGTTTTCGTTTACGCGGTTTTCGGCGGCATGAAAGGCATAACCTATACTCAGGTTGCTCAGTACTGCGTTCTGATCCTTGCGTACACTGTCCCTGCAATATTCATATCATTCCAGCTTACCGGCAACCCTATTCCTCAGCTCGGTCTCGGCTCAACTTTCAGCGGTTCGGACATGCACATGCTTGAAAAGCTTGACCACATAGTAAACGACCTCGGCTTCGGAAAATATACAACCGCACTGCCGGGAGACAAGCTGAACATGTTTGTTTACACGGTGTCGCTGATGATAGGTACTGCGGGTCTGCCCCACGTTATCATCCGCTTCTTCACAGTTCCCAAAGTTAAAGATGCCCGCTCCTCAGCAGGCTGGGCGCTGGTTTTCATAGCGATCCTTTACACAACTGCACCCGCAGTTGCTGCTATGGCTCGCCTTAACCTTCATGCCACAATCAACACAGCTGTTCAGTCCGGCGGCGATGTTTTTGCTGAAGAATCAAGCATAGCTTATGACAACCGTCCCGACTGGTTCAAGCGCTGGGAAGTCACAGGTCTTCTTAAATTTGAAGACAAGAACGCTGACGGCCGCATCCAGTACTACAACGATAAATCAAAAGATGCCGAGTTTCTCTCCAAAGCCGAAGCAGCTGGCTGGCAGGGCAATGAGCTCGGAGTTAACGTGGATATTATGGTTCTTGCAAACCCCGAAATCGCAAGGCTCCCCAACTGGGTTATAGCACTTGTGGCGGCGGGCGGTCTTGCAGCGGCTCTTTCTACGGCTGCGGGTCTTCTTCTTGCAATATCATCCGCAGTTTCACATGACCTTCTGAAAAACATGTTCATGAAGGATCTCACCGAGAAAGGCGAACTTATGGCAGGACGTATAGCCATGGCAGCGGCAATAGTTGGTGCGGGCTACCTCGGAATGAACCCGCCCGACTTCGCGGCAGGTACGGTGGCGATAGCATTCGGTCTCGCGGCATCGTCTATCTTCCCCGCTCTTATGATGGGAATATTCAGCAAAACAATGAACAAGCAGGGCGCGATAGCGGGCATGCTTGCAGGTCTCTTCGCCACTATGTTCTATGTTTTTGCACACACCGGCATATTCTACATCAAAGGAACTGAATACTTCGCTCTGTTCGGCGGCAAGGACTTCTTCTTCGGAATATCTCCCAACGCCTTCGGTGCAATAGGCGCAGTCATAAACTTCGCAGTGGCTTTCGCTGTGAAAAACATGACCACACCTGTTCCCTCTCATATAGCTGAGATGGTAGAAAACGTACGTATCCCCAAGGGCGCCGGCGAAGCCACTGGCGGACACTAATAGACCTCTTTCCTTTGACCAAAATTGATTAACAAATGCTCCGCCGGAGATAATCCGGCGGAGCACATTAAAAGAAAAAGGAATAGTTAGTACTAAAAGGAGTTTTAAATGCATTATTCTTACGTTAGTCTGGCGCTCACATGGGTTCTGTTTCTTGCGCTGTTCCCATTAACCTTTTTCTGGCTCCGCCGTGCATGGCGTATTCTGATACAGAACAACTATTCGGAAGTCGCCCTTAAACGCGGTGAAGCACCTGCAAACCCCAAAAAATGGGCTCCTTATGCAGGTATAATAAACCTTGTAGCCGGAATATTCACTCTCTGGACCGCCTTCGGCGTGGTAGCCCTCGGCTACCCCTATGACAAATGGTCAGCAATGGCAGGCATAACAATCTGGGGTAAAATATTCGCAGACTTCGTACTCCGCCAGCAGGCACACCCCTTTGTTTTCGGCAGAAAGAAAAAGGTAGCAGCCGCCAAATAAACTGACTGTCTTACTGTTTTTATATTTATGTTTTCTTCAAAAAAGTCTCCGGCCGGGGACTTTTTTGTTATAATGACACAGAGCATCCATTTACGGGGTAAACACTATGAGCGAGCTGAAAAGACTGCACGAATGCGAACCTTTTAACCATATTCCGCAGAAAGCGGCAGATGATATTGAATCTCTCTCCAAAAGCGCCGTTTATCCCGGCGGGGTCGTACTCTTTACCCAGCGTTCCGAACCTAACGGATATTTATACTTCATACAAAGCGGGCTGGTGGAAATAACCGCGGAAACAGGCGAAGGCGTGGAGATGGTGGTGGACTACCGCAAACCGGGAGGCTTCTTCGGCTGGTCGCCCATATTCACAAGCGAAAACTACGCAGCCGGTGCAAAAACAATGGAGGAAACCCATTGCCTGCTTATCCCTAAAGAGCCGCTTCTCAATATGGCTCAGCAGCAACCCATTATATCCAATTACTTTAACAAGGCAATCTACTCGCAGATAAGAAAGCTCTACCGCGAAATGACCGAGCATAAATCCCTCGATCCGGTTGCGCAGATGGAGGCATACCCTTTTCAGAAGCGCCTTATAGAGATAATGTCCAGACCCGTGGAAACCTGCAGACTCACAACTCCGGTGCGCGACATCGCCATGAAAATGACCGAGCTTGACATAGCCGCCCTTGTCGTCCGCGGGGATGACGGCAACATGGCTGGCATAATCACGGAAAGGGACATGGTGCGCAAGGTGCTTGCCACTGATACGGACAACTGCCTTAAACATTTCACAGCAAAAGATGTAATGACCCCGGACCCAATCTTCATGCGCCCGGATACATATATGTATGAGGCCGCCACCTTCATGCTCCGCCACAGTATCAGGCATCTTCCCATCCTTGAAGGGAATAATATAGTCGGTATAGTCTCCATTCAGGATCTGATGAAATTCCGCAGCCAGAAGTCAATGCTTCTGGTGGGCAGCGCAAAGGAAGCGGAAACAATAGAGGAGCTCACCCACATCAGGGGCGAAATTGTGAAAGTTGCCAAAATTCTTCTGGCCGAAAACCGCTCACATGTGGAAACAATGGAAATCCTCTCCTATATACATCACAGCATAATACGCCGCTGCTTTGAGGTGGTTCTTTCCTCCATGCTGAAAGAGGGGCACAGCCTTCCGCCTGTCAAATATACCTTCATAATAATGGGGAGCGGCGGGCGGAAAGAGATGCTTCTTGGGCCCGATCAGGACAACGGCTTCATATTCGAGGACTACCCTGACGAGATCCATGAAGATGTGGAAGCATTTTTTGACCCGTTTGCGGAAAGGCTTGTTTCTGCCCTAGCGGATGTAGGTTACCACCTCTGCAACGGCAAGGTGATGGTAAACAATCCCGACTGGCGCGGACGGCTTTCCGAATGGAAGGAGAGAGTCAGCAGA
The DNA here is from genome assembly GCA_023395255.1 of Deferribacteres bacterium. GTDB lineage: Bacteria > Chrysiogenota > Deferribacteres > Deferribacterales > Geovibrionaceae > Geovibrio > Geovibrio ferrireducens. The sequence goes on along the minus strand of JAEWZN010000013.1, from coordinate 76,831 downwards.
TGGGTGCGTGTGCCGGAACCGCAGAGAGTGCGTTATTCATCAATATTTTTCGACTTTATGCCCATCGTCGGTGAGGAATCGCTCTGCAACAGCCTGAGAGAAACAGTTTTTCAGGAAATAAAGGCCAATCCTCTCTTTCTTTTCCAGATGATGGAATTGGATTTCAAACACAAGGTTCCACTGAATCTTCTGGGCAGATTCATCACATCCGGCGAAAAGGAGCATAAGGGAAAGCTGTCGCTCAAGGAGAACGGCAGCATATTTATAGTGGACTGCGCCCGTATGTTCACCCTTGAGCAGGGGGTGCACGCAGTAACCACGCTGGACAGGCTTGATGTTCTTCTTGAAAGAAAGCTGTTTAATAAGTCAACCATAGAGAACCTTAAGGCAGCTTTTGAGTCCTTTACTTACCTGCGTCTCCAGAATGAGATAAACCTCATAGAACAGGGCAACGCCCCCAGCCATTACCTTGATCCCGATTTACTCAGCGATCAGGAGGCGGATCTTCTGAAAGAAGCGTTCAAGGTGACAAGCAAGCTTCAGGACTCAACAAAGAGATATTTTTCCAAAATAATAGGACGCTGAAAACAGAACAGGAACATTTTAATTATATAATTTAAAACAAGGCCTATTCATTTTCATTAAAAAAGCGCCTATTAGCATAATAGATATAAATTTTGTACTTGTGTATTTTTAAACAAACGTGTTATTTTTCAGCATCACAGAGGTGAAGCATGTCCATTTATTCGAGACTGGCCGAAAACTGCAAAAACTTCCAGAGACATTCTCTTGATAAGGCGGAGATGGATAAACTGCGCTCCCTCAGCGGAGACTATGAGAAGTTTCATGACTATATCGCCAGAAAATATCTGGTATGGGAGAAGGAATACACTTCCCTGTACTGGGGGGAAAAATTTTCGCCGAAATATTACGAGAACGGAACCCTCTGCCCGCTTGAGAATATTCTCGGTAAACATCTTAATACCACAAAGAAAAATAAAGCGGCAATCATCTGGAAAGGCGCGGATCACTCCCAGATGGTTTATACATATCAGTCCCTTTATTCTGAGATAATAAAATGTGCATCCGCATTAAAAAAACTCGGACTCAAAAAAGGTGACAAAGTTCTGCTTCATCTTCCCAATATACCTGAGCTTATTATCTCAATGCTTGCCTGTGTTAAGCTCGGCGCAGTGCATATTGTGTATCACACCAGTTACTCCACAGATTCTCTGGCGGACAGAATAAACGACTGCCGCCCGAAGGTAATCATCACCGCTGACGGAACTGTCACCGCTAACCAGAACCTGAAAAACAAGCTGGACAACGCTCTGATAATTTCCGACCATCAGCCGCAGTACTGCATAGTTGTGGAGCGGGTATCCAAAAGGGTACACATGAAGCCGCTCAGGGATATATGGTTTCATGATCTCATCAGTGATGAGCACTACTCCATAGCGAAAAATCAGGGGCATGAATTTGCCCGCGCCGAAGACCCCATGTTTATGCTTTACACCTCAACAAACATGAAAGACCCGAAAGCGCTTGTTTTCCACACTGCGGGCTATCTTCTCTGGGCTTATTTCTCGTATCTGCTGATGTTTGATGCGCGCGACACGGATACTTTCTGGTGCACGGCGGATATTGCGTGGATAACCGGGCACTCCTATCTTGTGTACGGCCCCCTCATGGCAGGTGAGACAATCCTTGTCTTTGAAGACACCATCGACATGGAAAACGCACACAGATTCTACGACATATGCGATAAATTCTGCGTAAACAAACTATACACCCGTCCGTCAATATTGAAATCCCTTATGAACGCAGCGCAAAAAAAGAAGAAGTATATGAAGCTCGACACCCTTGAACTGATAGCCACCGGAGGAGAGAAAATGACAGACGATGTCAGGGAGTGGACAGCCAGAGCACTGGGCAACTATAACGCTGCCCTTTTCGACATATACTCCATTACCGAGACCGGAGGCGCGATTGCGTCTGCCATACCCGGTTATGAGGAATGCAGACCCGGCACGGTTGCAAAACCTCTTCCGGGAGTTTCGGTGAAGATAATCAACAGCGCCAGCGGTGAAATACTTCCGGAACCGGACACTCAGGGCGCTCTGGTTCTGGACAGGCCTATGCCGTCACTGTGCAGAACTATAAATAATTCCTATGACACTTATAAAAAAATTTACTGGAAATCTTATAATAATAATGTATTCTTCAAAACAGGAGACTCGGCCGAAATCAATTCAGACGGTTATCTCACCCTAAAAGGCAGGATGGACGATGTTCTCCACCTGGGCGGTAAAAGGCTCAGCTTGATTGAGATTGAAGAAGCTATAAAAACACACGACAACGTTGAAGATTGCGCCGTGGTCAGCATTCCCGATGAGAAACGCGGGGATGCTCTTATTGCATTCAGCGTTTTGAAAAAAGAAATAGATGAAAGCTATCACGACACCACTGTCAGAGAATTAAGAGAGCGGATTATTGAAGAAATCGGTGAAATCGCTCTGCCCAGTGAAATAAGATTCACAAGGACACTGCCGAAATCGCCCGACGGGGTAATTCTCCGCGATCTGCTTAAAGATATAGCAATGCAGATGTAAAGGAGTTCAATTTGAAGATCAGAGAGATAATGACAACCAAGGTCATCACAGCGAGACCTGATGAGACGATAAAAGAGGTTATCCTCCGCCTCAGAACAAACAAGATTTCAGGACTTCCTGTTATTAACAGCAGCAAAAAGATTGTGGGTGTTTTCAGCGAATCAGACGTTATGATGGCTCTGCCCGATATTCTGAACGATGCGGATGCCATTCCGCTTATTGACATCAAAGAACTTACGGATAACTCTGTGCGCATGGTTATGTCAGAACCCAGATTCACAATAAGCCCGGATGCTGATGTTAAAGATGCGGCAAAAATAATGCTTGAGAAATATGTTCACCGTCTTCCGGTAACAGAAAACGATGAGCTCATAGGCCTTGTTTCCCTCGGAGATGTACTGAAAGCCCTCACCAGCTAATCCATTGCGCTGAGGGCTGCGGGATTGCCGCAAAAAGCAGTCCCGAAAAACAGTACAGAAAATCTGTCTATTTTCCGAACATCCTTACCAGTGCCTCTTGGTACGGAGCCCTTATAATTCCTTTCTCGGTAATAATTCCGGTCACCAGTTCAGCGGGAGTGACATCAAACGCAGGATTGCGCACCTTGATATTTTCAGGCGCGGTTCGTCTGGCTCCGAAGGATGTCACCTCCTCGGCTTCCCGCTCCTCTATTTCAATATCCGCACCGCAGGGTGTTGTAAGATCAACAGTCGAAGACGGGCAGGCAACATAAAAAGGTATGCCGAAATGTTTTGCCAGCACAGCAACACCGAGAGTACCTATCTTGTTGGCGACATCACCGTTTGCCGCGACTCTGTCAGTTCCCACTATGACAAGGTCAATATCACCGCCGGCCATAACTGAGGCGGCCATATTATCGCATATCAGAGTAACATCCAGCCCGGCGCGCTGCAATTCCCATGAGGTAAGGCGGGCGCCTTGCAGAAGCGGTCTTGTTTCATCGGAAAAAACCCTGAAACTGCGCCCTTTTGCATGTGCGGTGTACATTGGCGCAGTTGCCGTGCCTATGCCGGATGTGGCAAGTGCTCCGGCGTTGCAGTGAGTAAGAACTCCGGCTCCATCCTTTATAAGCTCCGCGCCGTACTCCCCTATTCCGTCGCATATGGCGCGGTCTTCTGTGTGTATCAGCTCGGCCTCCGCCGTAAGAAGCCTGTAAAGCTCATGCGAATCGGAAATTCCGCAGTTTCTGACTTTAGAAACAACCCTGTTAAGCGCCCAGCTTAAATTAACCGCAGTCGGACGGGATGAGTTGAGATATTCGGCACAGGCGGCAAGTTCGCGAAGGAAATCTTCGGGAGAAAGGTTCTGCTTATCCCTCATGCCTACTGCAAGCCCGTATGCCCCTGCGATTCCTATGGCTGGCGCACCTCTGACCTTAAGCCTTTTTATGGAGTCCCAAACCTGTGCGGCTGTTTCCTGCTTTTCGCTCACAACCTCCAGAGGAAGCAGTGTCTGGTCAAGAAAAAAGAGTTCGCCGTCCTTCCATTCGACGGTTCCGGGCAGATTAAAAACAAAATTCATTAATTCACCAGATGAAAATTATTGATTTTCAGTAAGAGAGCATGCGAAGCTTTTCCGCACATTCTTTTGATATTTCGTATATTTCTATTCCTGTCCAGTGCTCGTCAAACCAGACGGCACGCCCTTTCATTATACCCACAAAGAGAGTATCGTTGTAGGTGGGGTTCTCTCCTGCGTCTTTCACACCGAAAGCCCTGACCTTGTCATAAGTGCCGATCTCAAAAGCAGCAGAACCCCTGAGTTTTCCGTTATCCTTGACACGCATGCCTTTTTCGGAAATATCAACAACCTTAAATGGTTCAAAAAGCTCGCCCTCTCCCTCTTTCCTGATAAAAAACTCAGTACGGAGCGGCGTTCTCGCGTAAGAACGCTTATCTTTTTCAAACAAATCCATTATCCACACACCGGAAAAAATAATTGTATTTTTTAATCTTACACTTAAAAACACCTCTATTCAAGCAGTCCGTTGATAAATAAACTCATATTTTCAATTATCATTAACGGGCAGATGGTAGACCGATAAAGACCTCTGATGATTTTTTAACCAGCAATTTATAATTGTGAGCAAATATTAAGCATAATTGTTTATAAATAAAGGATATTTTATTATTTCCATTTTAAGGAAAATGTTGACACATAGCGTTCCTATCGGTTATTCTTATACTAGCAGAGAATGCACGAAGGGGCATTTAATCAGAATTCAAGCCATAGCCCGGAAGTGGTCTTACCTCTTTCGCTATGACACATCCGTATGTTATTCCCGGAGCCGGATTACAGCGCAGATGAACACTGTGATGCGGTTCAGGGACAAATAAAGGAGGAAAGCATGAAGAAACTCACAGTCCTTATTGCGGCTCTTTTCATGGTCGCAGCAGCAGTTCCCGTTTCTTTCGCCAAAACCACTTTCGTTACAATCGGTACAGGCGGCGTTACAGGGGTTTACTATCCCACAGGCGGAGCAATCAGCCGTATGGTAAACACAAAATCAAAAGAATACGGTATCAAAGCCACTGTTGAATCAACAGGCGGGTCAGTTTACAACGTAAACGCTGTTCTCGCAGGTGATCTTGAGTTCGGCATAGCACAGTCAGACATTCAATATAAAGCTTTCTACGGTCAGGATGAGTGGAAAGATAAAGGCCCTCAGAAAAAACTGAGATCCGTTTTCTCCGTTCACCCTGAAACAATCACGCTTATCGCTTCCGAAGCCAGCGGCATTAAAGATATAATGACCCTGAAAGGCAAAAGAGTAAACGTGGGCAACCCCGGTTCCGGCCAGCTTCAGAACACCAAAGACCTTTTTGATGCTTTCGGACTTAAAGAAAGCGACCTCAAAGCAGAGTATATCAAAGCTGTTGAAGCTCCCGGCCTGCTTCAGGATGAAAGGCTTGACGCTTTCTTCTACACAGTGGGACACCCTAACGGAAACATCAAGGAAGCCACATCAGGCAGAATCAAAGTTGCCATAGTTCCCATAAGCGGCGCTCCCGTTGATAAGCTTATCGCAAAATATCCCTACTACGCTAAAGCCAAAATAGCCATCAAGGATTACCCCACAGCCGTCAACAAAGCAGATGTTGAGAGCGTTGGCGTGAAAGCCACCCTCGTAACCTCCTCAGATGTTGATGCCGGTGTGGTTTATGCTATTACAAAAGAAGTTTTTGAAAACTTCGCAGAGTTCAAAAAAATCCACCCTGCATTCGAGAACCTTGAAAAACAGGATCTTCTTCAGGGTCTCTCCGCCCCGATACACCCCGGAGCACTTAAATACTACAAAGAGGCAGGGCTTGATAAGTTCATAGACAAGTCTCTTATCCAGTAACCAAAAAATTCTTAAAGGGAATCCGCTCACAAGGGCGGGTTCCCTTTTTATTCAAGGGGTTTCTATGAGCAGAAAGGTAAAATCGGCAGAAGAAATTCTGCGTGAAGAAGTGGGTGAGATAAGACACCTGCGTAAATTTGAGCGCATCCTCATCGGCGTTATCGCGGTCGCATGGGCTCTGTTCCAGCTTTCGCTTGCAAGCTGGCTTATTCTCGACAGCACAAAAACAAGAGCTATACACCTCGCATTTGCGATTGTTCTTCTTTTCCTTAACATCCCAATCATAAAAAAACCTTCGGGATGGCTGAAAAAACTGGTTTCATTAAACAAGATAAGTATTCTGGATTACATTCTGGCAGCAGTAGGGGCAGTCGCCGCGCTTTATATAATGATCGCGTGGGAAGGGCTGGCTACACGTCAGGGTGCACCTATTACCATAGACATAGTTGCGGGTCTTACCATACTTGTCCTCCTTCTGGAAGCGACAAGACGCTCCATCGGCCCGGCACTTACCATAATAGCGCTTGTGTTCACCGCCTATGCCTTCCTTGGGCCGTATATGCCCGATGTACTGGCGTTCAAGGGTGTTTCACTGAACAAATACCTTAACCAGATTTCACTTTCAACAGAAGGCATATACGGAATCCCTCTCGGTGTTTCCGCTTCGATAGTTTATCTGTTCGTTCTTCTCGGAGCAATGCTTGACAAAGCGGGAGCCGGTAAGTTTTTCATCGACCTTGCCCTCTCCCTCCTCGGCAGATTCAAGGGAGGGCCGGCAAAGGCGGCAGTAGTCGCCAGCGGTCTCACCGGGCTTGTTTCAGGCTCAAGCATCGCAAACGTAGTTACCACAGGAACCTTCACCATTCCGCTTATGAAAAAAGTGGGTTACCCTGCCAAAAAAGCGGCGGCTGTGGAAGTTGCGGCCAGTACGGACGGTCAGATAATGCCCCCGATCATGGGCGCGGCGGCATTCATAATTGCTGAATATGTGAATGTGCCCTACCTAGAAGTTGTAAAGGCAGCGGCTATTCCCGCTTTTGTTTCATACACTGCACTTTTTTACGTAGTTCACCTTGAGGCGAGCAAACTCGGCATGAAGGGGCTTCCGAGAGAGGAAACACCCCGCTTTTTCGCTACCCTCAAAGGCGGACTTCATTACCTGCTCCCCATTGTTATGCTTGTTTATGAGCTTGTGGTTCTCCGTCACTCTCCTGAAAAAGCAGCCTTCAACGCTATTCTGGTTCTTATCGCAATAATATTTGTGCGCGGGATAAGAAACGGACTCAAGGATAAGGCTGTGGGGCTGGGCAAAGGCTTTTTTGAAGCCGTCATGACAATGAGTCAGGGGTTTATAGCCGGAAGCCGGAACATGGTGGCTGTCGCACTCGCCACAGCATCCGCGGGAATCATAGTCGGTGTAGTTAACATGGGGATCGGCGGCATGATCACCATGATTGTTGAGCAGCTTTCAGGAGGCAGCATATTCCTGCTTCTTTTCATAACCGCTGTTGCCAGCCTTCTTCTCGGCATGGGGCTTCCCACGACAGCGACATACATAGTCATGGCGTCACTTACCGCACCTATAATTGTTGAGGTCGGGGGGCTTTACGGATTTGTTGTTCCGCTTATGGCAGCACACCTCTTCTGCTTTTACTTCGGCATACTGGCGGATGATACTCCTCCCGTGGGGCTCGCATCTTACGCCGCTGCTGCGATTGCTGACTCTGAACCCATTCCCACAGGGCTTCAGGGGTTCGCATACGACATGCGTACGGCTATCATACCCTTCTTTTTCATCTTCAACACTGACCTGATCCTGCATAATGTTTTCAGCTGGACTCAGGGCATACTGGTATTTGTGATGGCATGCTTCGGAGCATTTGCCTTTGCAAGTGCAGTGCAGGGATGGTATATAACCAAGAATAAGTGGTATGAAATACCCTTCTTCCTGTTTGCGTGCCTTGTTCTTTTCCATCCGGGCTCGATAAATGAATACCTGAATATACCGGAAAGCAGCAGGTATTTTGTTTATCTCATAGGTCTCGGAGTTATGGGGCTCATAGCTCTGGAACAAAAATTCAGAGCAAGAAGACAGACTGCATAAAGCAAATACAGGCGGGGGAGAAACCCCGCCTTACTTTTTTCAGGTGAAATATGAAAGAGCATCTTCCGATAAGCTGCACGGTTAAAAACATGCCCGTCTCTGCAACGCTAAGCATAAACGAACGCAGCAATGCCATGATAAAAGCGGGCAAAAAGGTCTATAAGCAGGGGCTCGGTCAGTCACCTTTCCCTGTTGCTTCTCCTGTTGTTCAGGCGCTTAAGGATAACGCACACCAGAAGGATTACCTTCCTGTCCGCGGGCTGAAAGAGTTAAGGGAGGCTGTGGCCGCCTATTACGGCAGAGAACAGGGGCTCAGCTTCACAAAAGATGATATAATAATCGGCCCCGGCTCAAAGGAGCTTATGTTTATCCTCCAGCTTGTTTACGAAGCCGACCTGCTTCTCCCTTCGCCAAGCTGGGTTTCATATGCCCCGCAGGCGGCACTCACAGGCAGAAAAGTCTGCTGGCTGAACACAGAGAGGGACAATAAGTGGCTGCTCACACCGGACACCCTTGAGGCAGAATGCGCCAAAGAACCCGACCGCGCAAGACTCCTGCTGCTTAATTACCCTAATAATCCCACAGGTTACTCATACAGCCCGGCAGAGCTTGAATCTCTGGCGGAAACTGCCCGAAGGCACAATGTGCTTGTACTCTCCGATGAGATATACGGTGAGGTAAACCATGACGGCAGCCATGTATCAATAGCAAGGTTTTACCCGGAGGGAACAATAGTTTCCGGCGGACTGAGCAAATGGTGCGGCGCAGGAGGGTGGAGGCTCGGAACCTTTGCTGTTCCCGCAGGACTGAGAAAAATTGTTGATGCAATGGCTGTTGCAGCCAGTGAGACCTTCACATCCGTAAGCGCCCCTGTGCAGTATGCCGCAGTAAAAGCATTTACGCCGGACAGCCGGATAGAAAACTATCTTTTTCATTCAAGAAAGGTGCTCAAAGCTCTGGGAACATATTGTGCTGATACACTCATCAGCGCAGGGGCAAAGCTTGTGCGCCCTGACGGCGGATTCTATCTGTTCCCGGATTTCTCGCCGCTCAAGGACAAGCTCTCAGCACGGGGAATACATGGTTCTTCTGCCATGTGCGAAAAACTCCTTGAGGAAACAGGCGTAGCGACACTTGCCGGAGGCTGCTTCGGACGCCCTGCGGATGAACTTACCCTCCGCCTCTCCTATGTGGATTTTGACGGCGGGGCAGCCATAGAAAAGTCAGAGCAGCTGGGCAGGGATACAGTGCTGGGAGATGATTTTTTAAGGGAAAAATGCAAAAACACTGTTGAAGCAATAGATGCCATGGGTGAATGGTTCAGAAAATAGAAAAAAAGCCGGACTTTACTGTGTCCGGCTTTTTTGTTTTATCAGTTGGTAACCGATTTCAGACAGTAAAGCGAAACATCCAGCGGAGGAAGAGTCTGCGCCGGAAGGCTTTTCAGATAATCCACCAGAGGCACGCTGTAGAGAATGCTTGTGTCCTCAAAAATAGTGGGATCCTCCTCCCTCACTCTCTCGAAGGAAAGGTAGTTATCCTTGCCCAGAGCAGTGAATGAGTTTGTGGCAACAGTATAAACAGTATTTGCAGAAATATTTGACCACACTCCGGTGTCTCTGTCCTGCACTTCAACATTCGTTATGATGCTCATGCTGTCTCCGCTGAGGTTAACATCATAGCGGAGTCCGGAAGAGTAAGGAAAAGCGCCTGATGAGCCTGAGTGGATGGAATACCACGCGGCTTCATTAAGTACCTGAACAATATCGGAGCCTTTCATATCAAGCATAACCACTGTGTTTGAAAAGGGAAGAACAGCTATGGCATCCCCTGCGGTAATCTGACCCGCCATGAGAGGTGTTCTTACGCCCCCCGCGTTCTGAATGGCAACGTCTATCTTATGGTTGGTATTTTTAAACGCCTCAGCCACAACCCATGCGGCGTAGCTGCCGGTAGGAGTCTGGGACGCGGCAAAAGCTGTAGGAACTCTGGTGTTATCCATAGTCACAGTTACCGTACCGATGACCTCGTTGAGGGAAGCATCCTTCTGAGCGCGGTAGGGTTCTATAATATCATCTATTGTCTGATCAACAGCCGCGACAGTGAGTATGGGCGATCTCTCAATAGCTGCAAGTATCTGGGTTTTAACCTCAGCAGTGACCTGCTCAAAAGTGCCTGATCCGTTTGCCCTCTGGAATACGTCACCAACCGGAAGAATGATATTTCCGTTGACCTTGGTCACAACACCATCCTTATTGAAGTCTATATCCAGAACACCGACACCGTAAGCATAACACCATGCGGTGACTATATGAACAGGTTTGCCATCAGCACCTATGACCGTTGTAGGGTAAGCGCCAAGATCTTCATTCTCGAACCCGTCGTGAGTATAACCGTCAAAAGGGCCTGTCTGGCTGCCGAATGAAGGGGCAAGACCTATTTCAGCAAGGTCATCAGCATCACCAAGAAGGTCATGTGTATCGCCGCCTACTATTATATCGATTCCGGGAACGTTTTTAGCGAAGAGAATATCATTATAATACCCGACATGGCTCACAAGGATGATCTTGTTCACTCCCTTAGACTGAAGCTCCGCTACGTTCGCCTTAGCAGATTCAATCTCATCATCAAAAGTGATGTTGTCTGATGCCATAGAGGAATTCTTGGTTTTTTCGACTTTCAGTATACCTATAATACCGATTTTTTCCCCGCCGATCTCTTTGATTACGTATGGTTTTATACGGTCTTTAACTCTGTAGAGCGGGCTTGCCGCTTCGGGATGCATATTTGATGAGAGAATAGGGAAATCTGTCATCTCAATAAGCTCCGCCAAACGTTCATCGCCGTCATCAAACTCATGGTTTCCGAGGGTGTAGCCGTCCAATCCGAGTTCGTTGAACACTTTGAAATCAACTTCGCCGTGAAAAAGGGAGAAATAAAGCGTTCCGGCGAGCTCACCGCTGTTGACAACTATGCTGTTTGCGTTTCTCTTTGCCTTAATCACAGTGGCAAGACGCGCAAAGCCCCCTAGCTGAACTCTCGTGGTGATATTATCGAGTTTGAGATCATAGGCTCCGCTGTCAAGATAGGAGTGGTGATCGTTAGTGTGGATTAGTCTGACAGAAACAGGTGAATGCTCCTCCTGCTTTTTGCTGCTGCCGCTTCCGCAAGCTGTAATAACAACCGCGCATAATACCGCAAAAACGGTCAAAAGTATTTTCTTTCTGTTCATCGTGAACATGCTGTGCAACCTCCGTAATCATTGCTGAGAAGAGGTTACACATAATATTACTGATAATTGTTATCTGAAAGTTAAAAAAAAGTTCCGGAACACGGACAATAGAAGCGGGGTCTGAGCCCCGCCTTATTTATTTTTTCAGCCCTATGCATTCGTACCTTGTGACATGAACGCTGACGGGGCAGTTGCGTATCATCTTTTCCGCAGTGGTTCCGTAAAGAAAGCGTTTAACTCCTCTCTTTCCGTGAGAGCCGAGAACAAGCAGGTCGTAATCCCTGCTTTCAATTTCGTGGAGCCCTTCCTCATAGGGAGCGCCTCTTCTTATAAGCGATTCCCATGTTACATCCTTAAGGAGGGGAACCTCCTCTTCAAGGCGGCAGAATGAGGCTTCCGCCTCTTCTATTATTTTCCTGTTTATGGAGTCCAGCTCCTTTTCAAACACATAAAGATCAAAGTGCGCCTCGTCATGGGCTACATGAAGAACACTGAGCTCCGCACCGAACTTATAAGCAAGGCTTGCAGCAGTTTCCACCGCCACCTTAGAGTCCTTTGAAAAATCCGTCATAACCAGTATTTTTTTATATTCCATAATAAACTCCTCCCGGTATTAATCTTTTCCGAAAAGTTTCTGTATAATGCCCTGATACCTTTTTTCTATGGCGTGTCTCTTCTTTTTCAGCGTGTTGGTAAGGTCTTTGCCGGGCTCAAAGTCATTCTCCATGAAGTGGATGTTGTGCACTTTCTCATGGGGTTTAAACCCTTTTTTGGCATTGAGAAGCTTATTGATCTCGCGTTTTGCCTGTTCAATAACCCTGCTGTCCTTAAGCATGTCCTCTACATCATGCACCATGTTCTCAATCTTGGGCAGAAAGGCTTCCTTAAGCTTATCAAGATCAGGAACAATCAGAGCGCCGAGCCCTTTTCTGTCCTGCCCGACAAGAACAGCGTCCTTAACAAAGGGAAGCTTGGTTATGGTGGATTCAATACGGCTGGGGTCAATGTTTTCGCCATTGGCAAGAACAATAATCTCCTTGATACGCCCTGTTATGACAAGCTCTCCGGTAAGCGTCAGCTTGCCGAGATCCCCGGTTTTGAGGTATCCGTCAGCGGTGAAGGTTTTCTCATTCTCCTCGTCATTGTCATAATAACCGGGCATAACCTGACGGCCTTTCACCTGAATTTCGCCCTCAACCCCGGCGGGGAGAGATCTGTTTTCCTCATCGGCTATTCTGATTCTGGTATTACCCACTGCAGGGCCGAGGGTTCCGAAGATCTCACAGTTCAGCGCCCTGCCCGCTATGGCCGGAGCGCATTCCGTCATTCCGTATGCGTTGATTATCCTTATGCCCAGAGCATCTATCCATTCATCCAGATACTGAGGCAGACTGCCGCCGCCGCTGATCGCAAGCCGCATCCTTCCGCCGAATTTAGCCTGAACTGCTTTCAGCTTTTTCACAGCAAGCCTGTTCAGGGGATAAAGAGCGCAACAGGCGGCAAATGCCTTCATATCATTGATAAATTTCTTCATTGCGGGTTCTTTTTCAAAAACAGGAAGCTGCCCTTTCAGGCGGCGTTTGTTTCTTCTGTAGGCTGAGGAGACTGACACAAGTGCGCTGAATATTCTGTGTTTTGCTTTTCCCTGCTTTTCAAGAGCGGCATTAACCTTGGTGTACATAGACTCCCACAAGCGTGGAACAGTTGCCACAATCGTCGGTCTGTAATGCTCAAGGTCTGCGGAAAAGGTTTTGATTGATGAATAGATGGTACAGCAGCCGCTCATAAGTGCCGCATATTCCGCGGCGCGCTCAAAAATATGCCAAGTAGGAAGGATGGAAAGCCATGTATCATCCGGCCTGAGCGCGATAAGCCATGGAATAACCTCAAGATTGAACATTATATTGTCGTGCGTGAGCATAACCCCTTTGGGCACGCCTGTTGTTCCTGATGTATAGATAAGTGTGAAGACATCTTCCTTGAAAAGCTTATGCTTTCTGGCTCTGAAACGGGCTATGTCCTCATCCGATATGGTTCTGTCCGTAAGAAGTTCGTTATAGGTATAAACACGGGAGAAAATTTTATGCCTGTGTTCCCCTTCCATTATGAATATGCCTTTTACCCTGTCCAGAGTATTTATAAAGGCTTTGTGATCGTCATAAAGCTTTTCAGTCTCAAAGATAATGAACTCGCAGCCGGAATGCTCCATGATGAAGGCAAGCTCCTGCTCAGGGCATTCGCTGCCTCGCGGAACGCTGATCGCACCCAGAGAAGTGAGGGCAAGGTCAGTCACTATCCATGCATAACGGTTGTCCGAAAGGAGGAGGACACGGGTGTCCTTCACAATCTTTTTATCCGCAAAAGCACGGGAAAGGATCAGGACATCCTCAAAAAGTTTCTCAAAAGTAACTTTGTGTTCCTGCTCCGCTGATCTGTATATGAATGCTGTGTTGTTTTTATGTCTGTCTACTGACTGAAGAAATGAGTGAAAAAGGGTTTCAGGGCTCTTGTTTTTTTTGTTCATCACCACTATCCCGACCGGTTATTAAAGATAAGATTATAAAACAATTATGGCATGGAAAAAAGCATTATTTTATACGAAAAGACGCAGTGATAATATCTGAAAAGAGGAATATTTAACTGGTGCGGAGAAGAATCCCCGCACCATATGATATGTTTTTAGAATGACTGAACTTCTTTAACTTCGGGTATCTGATCTTTCAGTCTGCCTTCAACTGCGTGTTTCAGCGTCATTGTGCTGAAAGGGCAGCTTCCGCATGCGCCTGTAAGCTGTACTTTTACTATACCGTCCTCAGTAACGCCCAGAAGCTCTATATCGCCTCCGTCCGCCTGAAGCGCGGGTCTTACCTGCTCAAGGACTGCTTCAACTCTTTCTTTCAAGCTCATTAATTTCCTCCGGTTGCAGCGCTTTTTATCTCTTCTTTCATTTTCTGCACTTTTGCGGGATCATCGCCTTTTCTGATGTAAAAGTCTTTCAGTGCTTCCTCTATAGCCTCCTCCGCCATTACAGAGCAGTGGATTTTTGCGGGGGGAAGACCGCCGAGAGCATCTACAATAGCCTGATTTGTCAGGGCGAGTATCTCCTCAACTTTTTTGCCTTTTATAAGTTCCGTAGCCATTGAGCTGGAGGCGATAGCCGCTCCGCAGCCGAATGTCTTGAATTTAACGTCTTTAACTATTCCTGCGTCATCTATGTCAAGGAAAATTTTCATAACGTCGCCGCAGGCGGGGTTTCCCACTTCTCCGACAGCGTTTGCGCCCTCTATTTCACCCATGTTGCGGGGATTCATAAAGTGATCCATCACTTTTTCGCTGTATGGTCCTTTTGCCATTGTAACCTCCTAGTTTCCTCTGTTGTAAGCGGGAGACATTTCACAAAGTCTTTTAACGATACCGGGCAGTTCCTCAAGCACTTTGTCCACTTCCTCGTCAGTTGTATAACGGGAAAGAGAGAAAGTAATTGATCCGGCGCAAATATCGCTGGGTACTCCCACCGCCGTGAGAACGGGAGAAGCCTGAAGGTCTTCCTCGTCTTCGGCAAGGATGTTTGACGAGCAGGCGGAACCGCTCGCCGCATATATTCCTTTAAGTGCAAGCCACATAAGCAGCGACTCACCCTCTATGAACTCTATCCAGAAACTTACATGTCCCGGAAGCCGGCGTTCAGGATGCCCCGTAAAATGCAAAAAGTCAAACATATTCGCAAGCCCGTCCCAGAGCCGTTTTGAAAGCCTTTTCATTTCAACGGAGTATATGTGCATTTCCTCTTTGGCTATGCGCGCGGCTTCGCCCATGCCCACTATGGCGGCAACGTTTTCTGAACCGCTTCTGTAGCCGAACTCCTGATGCCCGCCCTGCATGAGCGAGGCGACTTTTGTTCCTTTTCTTATGTAAAGAGCAGCAGCCCCTCTGGGCCCGTAAAAATTCTGCGAGGCAAGGGAAAGAAGATCGCAGTTAAGCCTGTTAACGTCGATTTCCATATGTCCTGCACCGGCAACGGCATCTATATGGTATATAACGCCCTTCTCTTTACAAATTCTGCCTATTTCCTCATTGAACTGAACAGTGCCAATCTCCGGATTGCCGAGCATAACAGAGACAAGCGCCGTATCGGGGCGGATAGCCTTTTTGAGGTCTTCCAGATTTATAAGACCGTTGTCCGCCACTTTCAGCTTGGTTATCTCATAACCGTCGTTCATGAAGGATATAAGCGGGTTCTGCACAGAGAAATGCTCTATTTCGCTTATGATAACGTGTTTCTTTTTCCCGTCCTGACGCTTGAGCACACCCTTCACCGCGAGGTTGTTGGACTCTGTGCCGCATGAGGTGAAAATGATTTCCTCTTCCTCCGCCCCTATAAGCGCAGCAACCTGCTTTCTCGCTTCCTGCACAGCCTCGAACGATTCCCTGCCGAGAGGGTAGAAATGCGCGCTGGGGTTGCCGTAATGCTCCGTAAGAAAGGGGAGCATTTTATCAACCACTCTGCTGTCGGGCTTTGTTCCCGCAACATTGTCTAAAAAAGCCATTCTATTCTCCTGTCAGTTCCTTCAGATGCGCTGTAACCTGCCCTGTCAGAACCTTTATATAATCGCCCGCAAAGCTTATCATGCCGCCGGACGGATGCTTTATAACGCCTATTCCTTCGTTCTCCATGGCCTCTTCCAGACTTGAGGCGGTGAACTCGTAAAACATGCCGCCTTCTTCTGAGAAAACAACATTGTCCCCAAGGAAAAAATCCGCAAGGAAAAGAGTGGAGACAGGGATCATCCTGAAATTAAGATTCATCCCGGTGGTTTCCTCAAGCCTTTTTTTGTAGCCGCTCATTATGTTTGAACTGTCATCACTGCCCAGCAGAACATTAAAGGCCACCCTCTCCTCAAACACCTTTGACTTGTCCCGCCCGAATGAGAAAAGGTTTCTCGTCTGGCTTATCAAATCATCAATGGCGTTTCTGCCGAAGAGAGCCGCAGGCATCATCAGGCTGCCTCTCACTTTTGATTTATCGCCCTTAAAGCGGCGGGTTATATATTCTATGGGTTCTGCTACCTCATAAAGATCGTCATAGCCGCTGAAAATTCCGGTACAGTCAACAATGGAGGCATCCAGCTTCCGTATGGCATCCGCGTGTATTCCCGGATCACCCAGTATAACCGCTATCTCCTCATCACCGAGGTCTTTTATGTTTCTGGCCTCGCAGGCGGGCTTTTCCGCAGCAATGGCGGGCAGGAAGTCCTCAGAGGAGTAAATGTTAACTTCAAGAAGCGGGAGTTCCTCTTCTATCCTGCTCAGAACCTCGCCGAGCAGAAGGGAATCGTTAGCGTAAACTGCGGCTTTAATGCCTTTCATATTATTCGCACCATAAATGTCTCTTTTAGAATAAGTTTGCGGATACTAAATTGCAAGGATTAATTCTGCCTCTGATAAATAAGCTTGCCGGATGCATCATAGGAGAATCTGAGGTTCTTAACCGGCTTTCTGTACTCGCCGAATCCTCTGTAGCGTGTGGTTTTGTCATGCACTTCCGCCACTGCCGCGTTACCGAGGTTAAGAATGAAATGTTCCTTGAACTCCACAGTTCTCTCGATGCCTTTTTCGGCAATAAAATCATAAACTGTTCCGTTGTCTATCTCTATGTTCACCCAGCACACGTCACTGAAAGTAAGCACTACGGCCTTCATTCCGGGTGCAGGTGCGGGCATAGTTGCAGGAAGGGGCTGCGCTGTCTGGGGAGCAGGAGCAGGCTGTGCCGCAGATGTTGCATTATCCGCAGTTCTCGCCGGAGCATCGGGGCTTTCCACAACATCAGGGGAAATAACAGTGGTGTTATCCATGGGTTCCGCCTGAGGTATTACATTCTGCGGTTCCGAATCATTCTGCTCCGGAGCACTTTCTGTTATGCTGATTTTTGTTTCCTTTTTCACCATTGCGTTGTTGTTCTTCATGGACATGAAGAAATATGCACCGGCAATAACAAGCACAATAACTATGATCAGTGCCGCAACAAAACCTGCGGGGCTTTTTCTGTCGATAGGTTCATGGGTTACGGGGGAGGAAACGTAGTGTATCTCCCTGTAGAAGGATTCCTTGGTGCATTCCTCATCAAATAATGCATCAACCTCTTCGGGTTCAAGCTTGAGGAAATTTGAGTAGGTCTTCACGAAATTTCTTGCGTGGACATAGCTGGGAAGCCTGCTGAACTCCCCTGCTTCAAGCCGGAGAAGTATCTCCTCGCTTATTCTGGTTTTTTCAGTAATCGTGTCAAAATCTATCTGCTTTTTTATTCTTTCGCTTTTAAGAAGTTCACCGAGTTTACTCATTCATCAACCCCAATCTTTTCATTAAATCTCCCGCTCTTTTTGCCTGCCGCGTGTCGGGAAATGCCTCAAGCAGATGCTCAAGGAAGGGAACGGCTTTGGAATATTCCCTGCTGTCAAAATAAAATTCCGCTGCGGTGAGATGGTTGTCCGGGTCATCAGGAATCATCTCCGCCGTCTGCAGCATTACTTTCTCGGCTTTAGCTTTGTCGCCGAGCTTTATGTACGTGTTAAAAAGAAGCCTGTATGCATCCGCATATCTTCTGTTTATGTTCAGAGCCCTGTCCAGATAAGAAGGAACACGACTGTATCTGCCTGCGTCATAGAGAGCGCCCGCTGCGTTGTAAAGCGCCATAATCTGATACGGATAACCCGGATCGTTAATGACTCTGTCCCAGTATTCGACAGCTTCGTTAAGCCTGCCTGTTCCTGCCAGAACCGCCGCATAGGCATTCATGTATTCCGAATCGCCGGGCTTTTTATCAAGCGCTTTTTTCAGATAGGGTTCAGCTTCCTGATAGCGCTCCTTCTTCATGAAGAACAGCCCCATGGTGTAGAGGTATTTATCATTCTCAGGTGCAAGATCCAGAGCGCTTTTCAGCTCCTGATAAGCCTTGTAGTCCGTAGCGGTGTTGAGATACGCCACGCCCATTTTATAGCGCGACTCCGCCAGTGCCGCCCTGTCAGGCGGGGAAACTTCCGGGCCTTTTGCGGCACAGCCCGCCATAAAGAGAGCAACAGCCAGACTAAAGGTTTTTCTCATATATCAGCCTCAGTCCTGTGAGTGTGAGATCCGGGTCGTAGTGTTCGATATACTTTGAATCCTTAGAAAAAATACTGCCGAGGCCGCCGGTGGCCACAACTGTTACGTCACAGCGTCCGAACTCTTCCGTCATGATCCTTTCCAGAAGCCCGTCCAGCATGGACAGATAGCCGTAATATATCCCCGACTGGAGCGAATGTATAGTATTTTTTCCCACCACTTTTTCCACTTTTTCTATTTCAATCTCAGGAAGTTTCGCTGTTTTTGAGTGGAGTATTCCTGCGGAAAGCTTAACACCGGGGCATATAACTCCGCCGACATATTCGCCCTTGGCATTTACAACATCAAAGGTAGTTGCAGTGCCGAAATCAACCACTATCAGCGGCGCCCCGAACTTCTCTCTTCCTGCGACAGAGTTTACTATCCTGTCCGCGCCGACCTCTTTGGGGTTTTCATATCGTATCGGCATCCCTGTTTTAACGCCGGGAGCGATCACCATAGGTTCAAGGCTCATGTATTTCATGGAAAACTTTGTGAAGGAATAAATAAGCTGAGGGACAACGCTGGATATTATCACCCCTCTGATGTCTTTTACCTCTATTCCTCTGTTTTTCAGGAGTAGCATTATTGTGGATGCGTATTCGTCTGTGGTGCGCTGGGTGTCCGTATGAAGGCGGAAACTGCACCTTATACTCTCTCCTTCGAATATTCCCAAGACTATGTTTGTGTTGCCTATATCAACCGCTAAAATCATATCCAACGTCACCGGTAACTATTTCGGCTATAACTCCCCTTTCATCCTCTGCAATGAGAAAGCCGGAAGGGGTTATGCCTCTTTCCGTAAAAACGGCTTTGACCCCATTCTTGTGCACTGCTATCTTTTTGTCAAGGGAAGCCGAATACTTTTCCCATTCACGCACTATATTTATGCCGCCGTTGAGAAACGCCGCCGAAAAGCTTTCGAACCTGTTCATCAGCTCGGCCAGCAGTTCTTCCCTGCAATAGTTAACGCCTGTCTCTTCTTTCAGGGATGTGGCTATCCCTTTTATTTCATCAGGAAAATCAGTCATATTTACATTGATGCCTATGCCGAGGATAACCTTTTCCGTGACAGAGCCGCTGAGGGATGTCTCAAACAGGATTCCTCCCAGCTTTTTACCCCCTGCCATGAGGTCATTAGGCCATTTCAGACGGACATCCGCCGTCCCCCGCAGAACATCGCACACGGCAAAACCTATGGCAATATTAAACGGAAGCAGCTGCTCAATCCGCATAGGCGGAAGATTCACGGAAAAATAGAGATTCACTCCGCTTTCAGAAACCCACTTTCTGCCGCTGCGTCCTCTGCCCGCTGTCTGGCTTTCTGCAACTGCAACGGAGTAATAGGGAGTTTCGGCTTCCAGAAGGCGCGCCGTTGTCGAATCTGTTTCGTTAAAAACAAGTATGTTTCTGCCGAAGCTCTCTGCCGTGAGAAACCCGCGGTAAAGTCTTTCATCAAACATATGCAAGCTTCTGCGAACACTCCATAAGCTCTTCAACATCAGTGGATTTAAGTATAACTTCCACATGGGCAAGATCCGCCGTGTCAAAAATCATGTCCGGGTTGGCCGTGTAAATAATCACAGGAATATCGGGCGACTGCGCCTTAAGGTGCTCCAGCACCTCTCTTCCGTTTATCTTGGGGAGGTTAAGATCGAGTATTACAAGATCCACATTCTCCTCATTAAAGCTGACAAGCCCTTCCTCGCCGTCACCCGCTGTGACAACATTGAAGTTTCTGTCAGTGAATTCGTCTCTGAGAAGGAGCCTCAGGCTCTCATCGTCATCAATTACCAATACGGTTTTCAAGTGTTCCTCCTGCTGTCTCTCCGCAGAATAACGGAGAGAGTTCAGAATCTTTTGTATATTTCCTTGTTTATAAAAAAGTTAACTATCTTTTTATCCAGCGTGCCGTTCTCCGCATCTTTCCTGAGCGCCTGGGCAGCCTCATCCGGCATCATTGAAAAGCCAAAGGGGCGCGGATCCGCCGTATAATGGTCATAGCCTTCGGCAACTGCCATTATTCTGGAAAAAATGTGCAGATCCCCGCCTGTGGTTCCGAAAGGGTAGCCGCTGCCGTCACATTTTTCATGGTGACTGGCGGCGATTACCGGAACATCCCGAAGCTCCGATGTCCATGGAATGTTCCTGAGAAACTCATAGCTGCCTAAAGCGTGGAACCGCAGACGCTTAAGCTCATCATCGGTGTATATCCCCTCACGTATGCTGAGAAGCCCGTGCTCCTCGTCCGTAAGCAGCTTTATCTCTTCCCCGTCTGAATCCTCAAACATGTATCCCGCGCATTTATCAAGATCCTCCGCTATTTTATCATCAATATCGGAGATGTTCGCACTTTTTATCACACCGAGAAGCCTGTCAAGCTCACAGACAAGCTCCTCCGGTCTCCCGTTGAGCCTTGCGCAGGCCTTAGCAAGCCTGAACCTGTTTTCTATATTTCCGGTCATGCCGGGGTAAAGCTTCTCCTGCTTGGAAAGTATTTTCTCCGGCACAAACAGCTTGCCAATGTCATGCAGGCGGCAGGAATAACGGAGTATCTTCTCCTTCATTCTGTTCATGAAGAAATCAGGAAAATCATCCAGATCCCGGTGCATCTCCGATGCCAGAGTTTCGCATATGGCTGTAATCCTGTTGACATGCCCCATGCGGAAAGGTTCCCTGTTTTCCATTGCTTTTGAAAGCTCGGTAATAAAACTTTCGTTCATTTTCTCCAGATTGTCGTACAACACGCCGTTTTCAAGGGCGAGGCTGATAACCCCTGTGAGCGATTCAGCGACCATTTCATCATTGTCATTAAAAGGAAGAACGATCCTGTTGACATTTTCCAGTGTGAGGGGAACTTCATAGCGTTTCTTGTTTATTATCTGCAAAACGCCAGTAAGCTGGTCATTAAGGTCAGTTATGGGAAAAGCAAGGACAGACTTTGTTCTGTAGCCGGACATTTTATCAAAGCTGACATTAAACCCGAAGGGGTATTCATCATCCATATGATAAACATCCTTAAGACGGAGGGTGTTGCCGGTTTTGGCCACATAGCCCGCTATGCTTGTCTCATCCGCGGGGATGGAGAACTCCTTAAAAGGAAGCTGAACCGAATCGTTCTGAGTATATTTAAAAATCAGCTCGTCTTTTTCATCATCATAAATAAAGATGCTGCCCGCATCCGCTCCCAGCATTCCCCTTATCCTTTTGAGAATCGTTTCCAGAAGTACATCAAGGTCACGTATCCTCACAAGTGTATATGCCAGTTCAAGAAAACTTTCGCCCGTAATCTTCAATTCAGACTCCGTAAAAAGAATCATTATATGCCTTAGCAATTATAGCAATAATCAGCGGCATTCAAAACAGAAGTTATAATAAAAAATCTTAAATTCCGCCAGATTTAATAGTGATAAGAACAGATGTACAGCGCTTTTTATCCTTGCGGACAGAGGCGTATATGTGTTAACTTTCTGCGGATCAGGCGGGACTGCCGTCCCGTCTTTTTTTATAGGGCGATAGGAGTGGAAAATGAAGTATAATCCCGCAGAGATTGAGCATAAATGGCAGAAAAAATGGGAGGATGACAAGCTTTTTAAAGTTGAAGCAGATACGTCCAGAGAAAAGTTTTACTGTCTTGAAATGTTTCCTTACCCTTCGGGAAAAATCCACATGGGGCATGTGCGCAACTACGCCATAGGCGATGTCATATCCCGCTTCAAATTCATGAAAGGCCTCAACGTAATCCACCCCATGGGTTGGGATGCCTTCGGCATGCCCGCTGAAAACGCCGCGATCGAAAACAAATCACACCCCGCCATATGGACAAAAAGCAACATAGAATACATGAAAACCCAGCTTAAAAAACTCGGCCTCTCCTACGACTGGGACAGGGAAATTGCCACATGCGATCCCGAATACTATAAGTGGGAACAGCTTATGGTAATCAAAATGTACGAGAAGGGGCTTGTTTATAAAAGAACATCACACCTCAACTGGTGCGAATCCTGCCAGACTGTTCTTGCTAACGAGCAGGTAGAGGACGGCAAATGCTGGCGCTGCGACGGCGAGGTAAGCATAAAAGAACTGGACGGCTGGTATTTTAAAATCACCGACTACGCCGAAGAGCTCCTTGCCTGCACCGAAAACATGGACGGCTGGCCGAAAAAGGTTCTCACCATGCAGCAGAACTGGATAGGCAAGTCCTACGGAGCTGAGATTGACTTCACCATCGAAAATACAGATGAAAAAATCACCGTATTCACCACAAGGGCGGATACTCTCTTCGGTGCTACCTTCATGTCCGTTGCGCCGGAGCATCCTGTTGTGAAAAGGCTTCTTGCCGGAACAGCGCAGGAACAGGGCGGACACGCATTCGTGGAGGACATACTCAAAGAGGACAAAATCAACCGCATGGCGGATGATAAGGAGAAGAAGGGCTTCTTCACCGGAAAATATGTTCTCAACCCCCTGAACGGCCGCAGAATGCCTGTTTACATTGCCAACTTTGTACTCATGGACTACGGAACAGGCGCAGTAATGGCCGTACCCGCCCACGACCAGAGAGACTTTGAATTCGCAAAAAAATATGATCTGGATATAGTAGTCACGATAATGCCCGATGATCAGACACTTGATCCGGCGCAGATGACAGAGGCATACACAGGCCCCGGAAAGCTTGTCGGTGCGGACAAATTTGAAGGGATGCCCAACGAACAGGCAAAAACAGCCGTGGTTGAGCACCTTGCGGCAAGAGGAATAGCCAAAAGCACAGTCAATTTCCGTCTGCGTGACTGGCAGATCTCCCGCCAGAGATACTGGGGCGCGCCCATTCCCTTCATCAACTGCCCCAAATGCGGAACAGTACCCGTGCCGGAAGACCAGCTTCCGGTGAGGCTGCCGGAAGATGTTGAGCTTTCAGGCAAAGGAGGCAGTCCGCTGAGAAAATCAGCCGCCTTCCTCAACACAGCATGCCCGAAATGCGGCGGTGCGGCGGAAAGGGAAACCGACACAATGGACACATTTGTGGAATCCTCATGGTATTTCCTCCGCTACTGCTCACCCAAATGCGAAACCGCTCCGTTTGATAAAACCGAAGCGAACTACTGGATGCCCGTTGATCAGTACATAGGCGGTATAGAGCACGCCATCCTCCACCTGCTTTACTCCAGATTCTTTACCAAGGTTCTGCGAGATCTCGGCTATATTAACTTTGATGAACCCTTCAACAGGCTTCTTACTCAGGGTATGGTCTGCAAGGAAACCTATAAGTGCGAGGAGCACGGCTGGCTCTTCCCCGAAGAGGCGGAAGACGGAAAATGCTGCAAATGCGGAAAACCGGCAATCATAGGCCGCGTTGAAAAAATGAGCAAATCCAAAAAGAACGTGGTAGACCCCAACAAGCTGATAGAGCAATACGGTGCAGATACGGCAAGGCTGTTCATCATCTTCGCCGCTCCCCCTGAAAATGAGCTTGAATGGAGCGATCAGGGTGTGGAAGGCTCCTTCCGTTTCCTCGGCAGGGTGTGGAGGCTTGTGAAAAACAACCTTGAACTCATGCAGCAGGATTTCGGCACAGGCGGGGATGAGGCATTCATAAAAGAGATGCTGTACCACACCCACTCAACAATTAAAAAAGTTACGCTGGATATAGACAAATACCACCTCAACACTGCCGTTGCCGCGCTCATGGAGTTCGTGAATTTCCTCTATAAAGCGGAAACCAGACTCAAGGCGGACGGAGAGAAGCAGGTTTTCAAAGAGGCTCTTTCATCTCTTTTAAAACTTCTTAACCCCTTCACCCCTCATATAACCGAGGAACTGTGGGAAGAGGCAAAAATGAAAGAAATCCTTTCCAGAAGTGACTGGCCTTCATATGTTGAGGAATACACCAAGACAGATGAAGTCACCGTTGTTGTACAGATAAACGGCAAGGTGCGTTCACAGCTTTCGCTCCCCCGTGACTGCGTACAGGATGATGCATTCACAGCCGCCTTTGATGATGACAAGGTGAAGGGATACACCGACGGGAAGGAGATCGTTAAAAAAATCTTCGTCCCCAATAAACTGATAAATATAGTGGTGAAATAAATGCTGAAAGGCTTCAGGGGCGGACTCTCCGCCCTCATCCTCATTCTTTTGACAGTGAGCGGCTGCGGGTATAAAATGGCAGGTCTGGACGAGCGGGCTAACTACACCCTCTCAATAGCCAGTGTCTATAATATGTCTTCTGAGCCTGATCTTGAGAGGGAGATTGAGAATGTAGCCGTCAACTTTTTCAGCAGCCGTGGAGCACTCGGCGACAACGGCAAAAGCAGATACATAGCGGATCTCAGGCTGAAACAGCTTAACTTTGAGTCCAGAATCGTAACCAAAACCGGGCAGACCGGAACCTCTTCCGTTGCCTGCGAACTGGAAGTTATTATACACGACAGAACCGGAAAAGAGATCTTCAACAAACCTTTCAAGGGGAGAACAGTTTACGACCTGACAAGCGATCTGGGCAAAAACAAGCGCAACAGAACAGATGCTGTCAGCTATGTTATCAGACAGGCTTTAACGGATTTTTACCATGACTTCAGACCATGATTCCAAGCTGATAATACTCGGTTCTGCCGGGTTTATTGACGAGGAAACGGCAAAAGTGCGCGCATCTCTGGACGACCCGGAGGACACCGTCTGGTTCGGGGATGAAATGAACCTTTCCGACTTTTTCAGCTTTGTGTCCTCCCCTTCCCTTTTCAATCCCATAAAGCTCGCCGTTGTACATAACGCAGACAAAATCAAAGAGCTTGAAGCCTTCATGAATCAGGCTCACAGATGCCCGGAGGCGGTCATTGTTCTCACCGCAGATGCTGATGCTGAAAAAAAACTCGGTGCATTTCAGGGGTTCAGAACAATAATAGAGAAGAAGAAAACCCGCCGCGACAGCGTGATGGAGGTAAAGGCGTCGTTTGAGAAGCACTCTCTCCCTTGCGACTACGGCTGTGCAGACGAAATATACGATATTTTCGCCGGAGACATAAAACAGGTAAGGAGCGAGGCGGATAAGCTCTCTCTTTATTATGCCCACAAAAAACCCGCATCATCAGACGATATACTCAAACTCATCACGGCAGAAAAGCAGGAAAACATATTCGCCTTCATCGACAGCTTTGCCGGAAGAGACCGCAAAGGCTGCATACGCATACTGGACAACCTGCTCAAGGGGGATGAGGCGGTAACTATAATCTTTGTCCTCCTTGCCCGCAGAATGAAACAGATATATTTACAGAAAAAAGTTCCTTCCGCTCTTCAGGAGCGGATGTTTATCCTCAATAAAATCAAATCCGATGCTTCCAAATGGAAGCCCGGTGAGCTTGCCTCCCTCGCAGCCCGCTTCGCCGAACTGGACTGGAAAATCAAAACCGGGCAGATAAGAGATACCGATGCGATGTACGCCTTGATCGGGTGTATGTAAGCATATTCCTTCTATAACATTCCTTGACACAGGCATTATCTGGTAATATCTTTGTTATAACATTGTATAATCTTCGGAGCTTGGCATGATAAAAAACCTGACAAAGCACGGGAACAGTCTGGCACTCGTTATTGAAAAGCCTATTTTGGAACTGATTGGAGCAAACGCAGAAACAGCTTTTGAAATAACCACAGACGGACAGATACTTATACTTTCACCTGTTAAAGATAAAGACAAAACTGACGCATTCAAAAATGCTCTCGAAAAAGTTAATGAGCGCTATCCGAAAGCACTCAAAAAACTAAGCGAATAAGAGCAAATAATTCCGATGAGATTTCTTAGTCTGTCCGAAGTGCTTGAAATCCATAAAGATCAAATAGCCCGCTACGGCGGAATGCTCGGAATAAGGGATATTGAACTGCTGAAATCAGCTCTTGGCATGCCGCCCGCTTCTTACGCCGGTGAATATCTTCATACTGATATTTTTGAAATGGCTGCCGCATACCTGTTTCATATTGCCAAAAACCACCCGTTTAACGATGGGAACAAGCGTGTGGGGATAGCAGCCGCTTTGGTTTTCCTTCTGCTCAACGGTTACGAACTTGACGCACCGGAAGATGACGTTGCTGAAATGGTCATTGCTGTTGCCTCAGGAAAGCTCAGTAAAGCAGAAGCCGCTGTCTTTATCCGTAAGCAGAGCAGAACTCAGCAGGTTTAAACCATCTTCCTCAGACTGACCGTCCCCTTCTCAGGATCAAAATCAGTGTAATAAACCAGAATTTTCACTCCGGCGGCTTTTGCCCGCTCAAATTCGGCGGCGTATGCGGGGTCTATCTCATGTGCAGGGCGGAAGGAGTTCCGCTTCACCTGACACATGTAAAGCATACACGCGTTATACCCTTCTTTCACTGCCCTTTGCAGGACTTCCAGATGCTTTTTGCCTCTCGTTGTCACCGCATCGGGAAACATCACTGTTTCGTCATCGTACAGAGTACAGTTTTTCACCTCAATAAGAAACCTGCCCCTGTCTGACTCCACATAGAAATCCAGCCTCGCCTCATCATACGGGTACTCCCTGCGGCAAAGGCTCACACTGCCCAGTTCCTCTATCTCACCGTCATTTATGGCGCTCTCGGCTATACGGTTCACAACCATAGTGTTAACCACAAGCCACTCCCCGTTTACGCACATTGCCTCCAGAGTGCATGGCAGCTTACGGGCAGGGTTATCCGAAACAGAACACAGCACAGGGTTTCCCTGTGTAAGAAGGTTTTTCATGGAGCCCGTGTTAGGGTTATGAACCGTGGTTAAAATGCCGTCTTTAAAGACATCCGTAAAAAACCTTTTATACCTTTTTACAAATTCAGCTTTGAAAAGCGGAGGGAATACAAACATAAAAATTGAATTTTTTTCCTTTATCCTGACAGTGTTTTTGAGTGAAGTGTAATTTTTTCACTTTACAGTTCATACTCCATGGACTATTTTTTCGCAACAAGAAGCATGACGATATAAAAATTAAGGTTCTGTACTCTGATTTTTTCAGAGAATGATTTTTCCGTTAATACGAACCTAATTTACGCAAGGAGCGTCATTTAAAGAATGAAAGCTATCGAAATGCAGGCCAGACCTATAGCGCTGATGCTGTCAGTGTTTATATTCTTCCTGCTCGCCGTTAACTTCTTCTTCCTTAACATCGTAAACTACAATCTCGGCGGTATGGAAGAAAAAGCACAGGAACAGCAGAGTAAAATGGTCAGCGTATCAGAGAAACTGAACGCTGAAAGGGAAAAAATGACATTCGCAACTCAGGTTCTGGATGTCAGGGATATTTTGTCTACATTCAGCCGCTCTCAGGGAGGGCTGACCAGTATGGATCTTGCTTACCTTATTGTAAGCGAATCACGCAAGCATGATATAGACCCCTATCTCGTGCTGGCGGTCATCAAGACGGAAAGCTCATTTAACAGAAATTCAGTCTCCGACAAAGGCGCCATGGGGCTTATGCAGCTCCTGCCCGGCACAGCCCGCTACATATCCGACCAGAAAGAGGATGTGAACATAAGAAGGGCTGACGAGCTTTTTGACCCCGTCACAAATATCAAACTCGGCATAGGCTACCTCTCATACCTCATGGATAAATACGATAACCAGAAACACGCCATAATCGCCTATAACCTCGGACCGGGTAACCTGCGCAAAAAGCTCCAGAGCGGAAGCGGACTGCCGCAGGTATATTACAGCAAGGTAATGAAAAACTACCGTCTGATGCTGAGCCTCAGCAACAAAGCCTGAATGTCTGACCCGAAAGAGAGAGTCACCGTACTTCTGTCTGAAACCGAAGGAGCGGCCAATCTGGGCTATATTGCCCGCATAATGGCCAATACCGGGTTTGACAGGCTGAAATTCTCAGGTTCTCTCTCAGGAAGGGAACAGGCGGCGTCAAGATATGCGGTGCATGCTTCCCGCATTCTTGACAATGCCGTCAAAAAGGCATCCTTCGGAGAACTCACCACTGAGGAAGACATCATAATAGGCTTCAGCCCCAGAGACCCATGGGGCAGCACCCTTCCCTACTCCTCACTTGCTGAAACCGTAAAAACCGAAATAGCCGCAGGAAAGACCATCGGACTGCTTTTCGGCAATGAAGCCAGAGGGCTGTCCAATGAACAGCTCTCAGCATGCCGCTACAGGGTCGCCCTGCCCACGGAAGCATCATGCCCCAGCATGAACCTTTCCCATGCGGTTCTCGTTGTTCTGTGGGAACTGAGAGGCTCATTCCTGAAAGAGGAAATCACAATCACCGGACAAAGCTTCGCCTCAGCGGAACAGAAACGTGTTTTCAGGGATAAGTTTGCAGATCTTCTTGATGTGTCAGGTTATCTTAACGGACAAAACAACAGGATAAGGCTACAGGAAATAAGCATGCTTTTTGATTCAAAGGAATGGTCGGAAAGGGAGATGAATCTTCTCACCTCCGTAACGGGTAAGCTCCTCAGAGAGTTCAAGGCTCTGAAAAAATAACGGCAGCCCTTTTAAGGCTGCCCGCTCTGACTAGTCTTTCCCTTCAAGATACTTTTTAAACTCCTGAGAAATATTCTCTCTCTCAAGGAATTCAACAAGCTTGTTGATCCTGCTGATAACGTCCATATCCATGACGTGCTCCATGCGGCAGGCGTTCTCCTCCGCGTGGTCTTCACTGAGCCCGACAACGGTTTTGAGGAACTTTTTCAGAACCTCATGGCGGAGGAAGATATTTTCAGCATATTTTTCACCCTCTTTGGTGAGTGTGATAAAGCTGTAGCGGTCGTAGTTAATGAAGCCCTTTTCTGAAAGGTGCTTGAGTGCATTTGTTACTGACGACATCTTGACGCCGAGCTTTTCCG
This sequence comes from Deferribacteres bacterium, assembly GCA_023395255.1. Taxonomy (GTDB): domain Bacteria; phylum Chrysiogenota; class Deferribacteres; order Deferribacterales; family Geovibrionaceae; genus Geovibrio; species Geovibrio ferrireducens. The sequence goes on along the minus strand of JAEWZN010000013.1, from coordinate 47,543 downwards.
AAATCTCTTTCGCTCTGGCAACCGGATTTTCCTTTTGAAGCAACAGTATAGTCTCAAGGTAGTCTTCCATGCTTCCGGAAAGTTCTCTGTCTCTCATAAACACTCCTGCGTTTTTGTCTAACAAAGTTTAATACAGTCTAAAAAGAATTGAAAGGCAAATTATGTATATATGTTCAAAAAAGTTCCTCCCGGCAGGGAAAACAAATTAATTAACATCTATTTGACAAATATCTCACATCAATGTCACAGAATTAAAATATGTTAAATTGTTTTTCAATATACGGTTCAAACACACATATTAATAAAGCGGCGTGTTTGATATAATGAATACAAGTATTCACCATAGGCAATATGTACAGACTTCAAAACCTGCATTTGCGGATGAATATAACATTTATGTTTGATGAAGGGGTGTTATATGTCACAGCAGCATGAAACTGATTATATCAGGCTTAAGGCTCTGATAGCGGAAATGGCAAAAGAGTGCGAAACAATGATAGAAGGCTCCGTCAAAAGCCTTGTGGATCGCAACAGTGATCTGGCGCGTGAAATTATCGCTTGGGATGACAAAGTGGACAACCTTGATATTGAGGTGGATGCCCTCTGCCGCAAGATCCTTGCTCTCTATGAGCCGAAGGCGGTTGACCTGCGTTTTGTTCTCACTGCTTCCCGGATTATAGTCGATCTTGAACGCATAGGAGACTACTGCGTTGATATTTCAAAGGAAGTGCTCAGGCTGAATGAAGTTCCGCAGATAAAACCCTATATTGACCTGCCGAAAATGGGCGAAGCTTCCGCAGTTATGCTGAACGATGCAGTGAACGCCTACTTCAACAAAGACACAGGGGCAGCCTACCACGTTATAAAAAGGGACGACATAATAGACGGCCTGCATTCGCAGATTATCCGGGAGCTTCTCACCTACATAGCGGAAGACATCAAAAAAACAGCCGGGGTAATCTCGCTGATGCAGATAACGAGATCAATAGAACGAATAGCCGACCATGCAACAAATATAGCCGAGCTTGTCTACTTTATGGTGGAAGGAAAGGTTGTCCGCCACCAGAAGCTGGACTGACGGCCGCATTGCGCCTGACCGCGCATAAAAAGGAGTCAATATGATCAAAATACTGGTAATTGAAGACCACGAGGAAATGAGCGACCTCATCAAGTTCAACATGGAGCAGAAAAACTACGAAGTAATATGCTCCGCCGATGCCAATGACGGGCTTATTCACCTCGAAAACTTCAGCCCTGATGTCATACTGCTTGACCTCATGCTTCCCGGACTGAAAGGCATGGATTTCCTCAGCATAGTGCGCCACAATCAGAAATACGTACACATACCTGTAATCATAATATCCGCAAAAAACACAGAGAACGACATAATCAAAGGCCTTGAAAACGGTGCTGACGACTATCTCACCAAGCCTTTCAGCATGAACATACTTGCGGCAAAGGTAAAGGCAATCCTCCGCCGGACACCGGCAATGGAAAACAAAATAATCTCCGAATCAGGCATTACCATAGACACTGTCAATTACACCGTTAAAACCGACGGAGAAGAAGTTGTGCTCACCAACAAGGAGTATGAGCTGCTTGTGACCTTCCTGCGCAACCCTAAAAGGGTTTTCACCAGAAACCAGCTCTTAAACGCTGTCTGGGGTTATGATACGGATGTGTACTCCAGAACGGTTGACACCCACATATCCTCACTCAGAAAAAAACTGGGCGACAAAGGAAAGATTATAAAATCAGTTCCTAAAATAGGTTACCGCGCCGATACATGAGACTCTTTACCAGCATCTTCTTTACCATATTCGTTCCGGTCACCCTTGTTCTGATGCTTACACTCCATTACTCAGGCAGACCGGCGGGAGATGCACACGGAGGAGCAAACGGACAAAGCAGTGTTGTTTCCGAACACATTACCGAAGCGGAAACGGAGGAGCGAAACAGAGAATCAATCAACTATAACTTCCGGCTGATTCTCCTTTCTGTCGCAACATCCGGCCTTATCTCCTTTCTGCTTGCCGGAAGAATAACCATCCCCATGCGTAAGCTGGCAGATATTGCAGACAGGATTGAAGCGGGGGATAAAAATATCAGCTTCCCTGTATTCGGCGATAAAACCATGTCCAAAGTTTCGGACATCTTTCACCGGATGTACAGCTCCATGACACGGAAACAGGACGAGCTTGAGAACGAGCGTCACAAACTCCAGCATGTTTTCAGCATACTCAATGAAGGCATCATCCTTCTGGACACATCGCACAGAATAAAGCACTTCAACAGCAAAGCCGCGGAGCATCTGGGCAGTGAGCTCACCCACGGCAGAAACATAGTCGATTCCCTGAACAGCATGGACACAATCAACTTTGTCAGCAGGGTTCTGGAGTGGCAGGAGGACGGCATACACCACCTCGAACTGCGCCAGAAGATGTTTGATGTCCACGTGCGCTATCTCGACAAAGAGATCCTTATTGTCCTCTATAACATAACCGAACGCACCCAGTATGAGGACTTTAAGACGGAACTCATCGGCAACATAACCCATGAACTCAAAACCCCTCTGGCGATGATAATGGGTTACGCGGAGACGCTTCTTGCCAATACTTCCGTGGACAGGAAGAATCTTGAGAAGTTCCTCACCATAATCCACAGCAATTCCAAGCGGCTTAACAACATAATAAACGATATTCTGGAGCTCCACAGGCTTGAGCATATACCGGGCGGATTCAGGGTGGATGAACCTTTGCAGCTTGAAGCAGTGCTGGCGGAGCTTAATGAACGCTACGAGGGGTTCGAAGCGAAGACAGTGTTCAGGGCAGACTGCACGGATATACCCGTGCTCAGGGAACACTTTATGACCCTGCTCACAAACCTCACGGACAATGCCCATAAATACAGCCTGAGCAAGGTCATAGAGATAAGCATTTCCGTAAAGGATGATGAAACAGTTATTCAGGTGTCGGACGAAGGCCCCGTTATTCCGGATGAAGACCGGGAAAGGATTTTCGAACGCTTCTACACGGTGAATAAATCAAAAAACCGTAACCAGACCGGAACCGGGCTTGGCCTCTCCATAGTGAAGCACATCACCGGGCTTTACGACGGCTCAATAACGCTGGAAAAAAATAAAAAAGGCGGCAACACATTCGTTGCCACCCTGTTTGAAAGACCTGTCAGAATTACGGAAACGGAAGAGGAAGAAGCCTAAGCTTTCTTATCCCCCTTAACCAGTGAAACGCCAACACCTGCGGCAAGTATGGCGAGAGTCACGCTGAGACTCACTGCCGGAGGAATCTTCACCAGATGCAGCATCTCGGAAACAAATATCTTGGAACCTATGAATATCAGCACAATAGAAAGGGCATACTTGAGGTAATGGAACTTGGAAATTACAGCCGCAAGTGCGAAGTAAAGGGATCTTAAGCCCAGAATCGCAAATATATTGCTGGTGTACACCACATAAGCGTCTGTTGTTATGCTGAATACGGCTGGCACTGAATCCACTGCAAAAATAACATCCGCTATCTCAATGAAAATAAGCGCCAGAAGCAGCGGAGTGGCATATAAAAACTTATGCCCGGTTTTGGGGTTTGTACGGTACACTATGAAGCTGTGCCCGTGAAAATCCCTCGTTACACGGATCTTTTTCCGTATAAATTTCAACACGGGATTTGCACCTATATCAGTTTCGTCATCCTGCTTAAACAGCATCTTCACGCCGGAGTAAATGAGGAAGGCGGCAAAAATATACAGCACCCACTCAAACTCGCTGACAAGCTTCGCACCCACTCCTATCATTATACCGCGGAGCACGATTACTCCCAGAATGCCCCAGAAAAGCACCCTGTGCTGATAGATTCTAGGTACGCAGAAGTAAGAGAAAATCATAGCTATAACAAATATATTGTCCATAGCAAGGGTCTTTTCCACCACAAAGCCAGTGAGGTACTCAAATGCCTTCTCGCTGCCGAGTATTTTACCCACCCAGAGGCTGAAAAGCAGACCTATGCCTATATAAAAAACAGACATCAGAAGGCTTTCCTTAACGCCTATCTCGTGATCCTTCCGGTTGAAAACACCCAGATCAAGAACAAGAAGGAACAGGACAACAGCCAGAAAAACAAGCCACATCCACACAGGTTTGTGAAGAAAATCAGAAAAAAGGAATGCATGAATGGTATTCATAGAACATCTCAGCCCCATATTTGAGGTTCCGAACGGAACATACCGACATCGCATTTCGGGGACAAAATGCCAGAGGGGCCCGGTACGGAGATTATTATATTATGAATTTTACGGATTGCAAGGGGCGCTTAATAAAAAAAATTCAGATATATCCCATGACAATTGATCACTATGTTATTCTAAGCTACAATTTGAAAATAAAAGGAGGTGCTTTATGGCACGTTATTATGTAAATAAAAACGCACAGGCAAACGGAGATCATGAAGTCCATAAGGATGGGTGTTCATGGATGCCCGAACCGCAGAACAGAGAATATCTGGGAGATTTCCCTTCATGTCATGGAGCAGTTATTGAAGCAAAAAAGAAATACCCAAGAGCGAACGGCTGTTTTCACTGTTCCAGAGAGTGCCATACAAGCTGATTAGTTCCCGTCCATAATATTCACATGTCTGCCGCCCGTGGGGCGCCATGCGGGCGAGATTACGCTGGAACCCTTGCGGCGGCAGTTCAGCACTGAACCGAACTGGAGAGTGCGCTCGCCGTATTTGGTGTTTATCTCATCCATCGCCGAATAAATCCCTTCCCAGTTTTTGCCGCTGTCCTCTATATTGTAAAGTGTTACGCAGTCGGGCACAAGGCTTGAGATGCACACACCCAGAAGCCTTATATCATTGCCGTTCCAGAGCTTACCGAACACCTCCAGCGCCTCGGCGTATATGTGATGAGTGGCGGAGGTGAAAAAAGGGATGGTATGCGCCTGTGAGAAGGTCCCCATATCAGGATAGCGTATTGTCACACTTATGGTTTTGCCGGAATAGCGAAGCCGCCTCGCCCTTGATGAAACCATGTCCGAAAGCTGGAGCAGATACCCGGCCGCCTCTTCCCTTGTTGAAATATTCTCCGGCAGGGTCAGGCTGTGGCCGATGGATTTCATGTGTTCCTCTTCGGTCTTCACTCCGGGAGCGTATTCACCGCAGGCAAGCCCGTACAGGTAATCCCCGTTGACACCGAACATCTCCACAAGACGCTCCCTGCCCAGTGCCCTGAGATCCGCCGGGGTAAAAATCCCCATATCAGCAAAGCGTTTGGTCAGTCTGCGCCCTATTCCCCAGAAGCTTTTCAGGTGGAACCTGTCCAGAAAGCCGATCACATTGTCTTTTTCCACACAGTAATATCCGTCCGGCTTTTTGACACCGCTGGCCATCTTCGCTATGAACTTGTTCGGCCCCGCGCCGATTGAGCAGGTTATGCCGAAGTTTTTCTTAACAAAGCTTTTTATCATATATGCCGCATCCTGCGGGGCTATTCCCGTACCGCTGATGTCAAGAAACGCCTCATCAATTGAATAAGGCTCCACATGGGGAGTTATTTTATACAGAAAAGCGGTTATTTCCTTTGATACGTAAGTGTATTTCCTGTTGCGCGCATTCACAATAGTCAGAAACGGGCAGACTTTCAGCGCTTCGTATTTGCTCATGCCTGTTTTAACACCGTATTTGCGGGCTTCGTAAGACGAAGTAACAACAACAGTCCGCTCCTTCGCCCCCACAACGGCAATGGGCTTCCCCCGCAGAGCAGGGTTGGATGCCTGTTCAACCGATGCGAAAAAAGCATCCATATCCATACAGAGAATCATGATGCCTCATCCATAGCAACCAGATACCAGCAGACTTCCATGCTGCTGAACATTATCTCGAAGATATTAAAACCGTCTGTCACAGTAAATTTGTATATAACATCAGTGCCTTCGCGCTCTTTCCACTTATAGCAGACTTCCTTAATCAGCACCTTTTCACCGTGCAGACCAAACCATACGGGCTTTGGAAATCCGCCGTCAAAAACAGCGCCGACACGGATTTTTTCATGAATATTTAATATCATAGTTCCCTTTGAAGAACCGAAGCACCATGTCCAGAATACCGATAACTTCAAAGTCGTCTCCGTCGTGCACGGGGATAACGGGGTAGTCATCATTCTCAGGCACAAGAAACATCCCTTCCCTGTTTCTGCGGAAAGTTTTCAGGGTTATTTCTCCGTTCAGGCGGAATGCACCTATCTTCCCGTTGTCAATAACCGGACTGGGGCGGAGAAGAGCAAAATCACCGTCCAGAATACCCTTGTTCTTCATGCTGTCCCCTTCCACACGGAGGAAAAAGGAGTCAGACCTCACAAGATCTTTCAGGGAGATGTAGCCCTCAAGGTTTTCCTCGGCCATAACGGGCATGCCCGCCTTGATCCGTCCTATTACAGGAATGGAGCGCTTCCTCATCAGCTCTATCCCTCTCGCAGAAGATGATGCGCGGCGGATGAATCCGCTCTCCGCAAGCCTGTCCAGCATCTTTTTCACACTTGCGGTGGAGGAAAGCTTAAGCCCCTCGCCTATGTCACGGATGGAAGGCGAATATCCGTTCGCCTCCGTGAATTCTTCGATAAAGTCCAGAAACTGTTTCTGCCTTTTTGTGGGTTCAGACATATGACAACCTCCTTATATTGATAATAAAAAATTCTCCATCCGTGGGAATTTTTTATACACGCTCGCGCCGCTTAAAAAGCGGCTTCACTCGCACGGTGCAACTCCATCCATAGAGCTCTTACGTCATTGCGAAACCCTGAAAGGGTTCTTCGCTTCGGCTCCTCGCAGTGACGCAACACATAACCGCAGCACGGGCAAACAAATGTTCGTCTAATAAATAAAGAATAGATCTTCACGGGCAAAAAGTCAAAAAGAAATTGCATTATCCGGTAACACGTAATAAAGAATATGTAGCATTATCTCTTTACTTAGAGCCATATAACTCTTCGCATAGGTGCATAACAAATTTAACTCACCTAAAACTATTGACAGCCTATCTTAAACTTGTTAGACGTGCCTATAAACAGGTGCGTATTTGTTCACCATTGCAACATATTGGATCACAGGGAAAAATTTTATATTTCTGAAAATCAGAAAATATAATCTGTCAGTTCTAAGGAGAGAGATATGAGGAAAATACCGTTTGCGGCGGCTATATGTTTATTTTTAATAAACACTCCCGCCATGTCCGAAACCATGATGCAGGACACAATTTATCTCGAAGAAGTAACAGTGTCCGGCGCTGTGCAGGAAGATTTAAAATCATCGGAAGCTAAAGTGACTGAAAAAAAGAGAAGCAACAATATAGCAGACTTCCTGTCCAAAGACCCTGAAATCAACCTCACCAGGAAAAGCTCGGTGGGTGACGGTACAAATACACTGACCATAAGAGGCCAGAGCAGCGAGAGAATACAGGTGAACATAGACGGGGTAAACATGAACTCCACAGGGAACATAGGAGCCGGCTACATAGATTTCAACATGCTCCCCCTTGATAACATAGACAGAATCGAAGTGATAAAAGGCGGCAGCTCCGCCGAATACGGCAATGTAATAGGCGGAGTAATAAACGCGTACACAGCGCACCCCACATCAAAACCCAAGGCAAGCATTTATGCCACAATAGGCGGCTGGGACGAAGCTGACGACTTCTACAACATACGCGGCAGCTACTCACAGATGTTCGGCAATTTCGGTATCAGCCTCGGCATGAGCCGTCAGGAAGCTGACGAATACTTCAGAAACAGTGACTACAAAGTAACCCACATAGCACCTAAGTTTTTTCTCAGACTGCCGTGGAAAGCGGAACTGACGGCAGGAGTGGATTACACCAAATCCCGCAGAGGCATGATAATCGCAAATATTCCCGGCACTGCCGACTATGATTCTGACTTTCCCACTGTGGAAACATCAGACTCATTCGCAGGGGGCGGCGGGCCTGATATGACCCCGAACGAAGGCGCTTATCAGGAGAAGGAAAGGTTCATATACAATACCGCATATACTCAGAACATAACCGACAACGCATTTTTTGAGCTCAGCGCATACAAGGTTTACGAAGACCGCACAGATAAAAACTTCGCCGCTAAAGACAGCAACAACGGTCTGGTAAAAGAAGGTGATGTTATATACGAGCGTGAGCTTGAAATGGACAGGAGCTACGGCTTCAAAGCCAAAACAGAAGCGAAAATAAACGCCCACACAATCCTTTTCGGTGCTGAACGCAAAAACCTCCGGGGCGGGGAAACGGATGTGAAAACCCGCATAAACCCAAACAACGGACAGATTGTTCAGCCCGCCACCCTCGGCAAAACGGACAGCAGTCAGAGAATAATAACGGACGGAGTATTCCTTGCGGATTCGTGGGGCATAAACAGCGCCCTAACACTTGATCTGGGTGTCAGGTATGACAAATACAAAACCGAGAACTTTACCCACAACTTTGACGACAGCAATCTTTCGCCCAAGGCAGGCCTGACTTATGCCATAACCCCGCAGGATAAGGCGGCGGTATATGTTTACCAAGGCTACAGAACACCTACCATGCCGGATGTTGTTCACTACGCCAACGGAGACAGCGTGGATGAGCTGGCAGGGCGGGGCATAAAGCCCGAAGAGGTCAACGCGGTTGACTTTGTTTACAGGCATGATTTCAGCGGCAAAGGGTTCGTCAAGTTTTCCGCGTGGTACTACGACATAGACAACTACTCCATAAGAAGAACACTGCCCACCACAGCCGACCCTGCGACAACGGTAAACGCTCAGTATAACGTGGACAATGCGGAATTTATAGGCACATCCCTCAGCGGAGAATACAAAGTGCTCAGAAATCTCACAGTGAATGCCGGAATCTCCTACCAGAAATCGGAAAAAAGCGGCGACCCCACGGACAGTAATTTCAGTTCATCATCAGACGAGGTTGACTACATACCCGAATACAAAGGAAACGCCGGATTCGTATGGAAAATCACAGATAAGCTCACCTTTGACATGGGGATGAATTACATAGGCGAACGCCCCAAGTATGAAACAACAGGTAAAAAGACCCTCCCCTCCTATGCCCTTGTTGATGCCAGCCTTGCCTATGAAATACTGAAAAACACCGTGCTTGAGATATATGCGGACAACATTCTTGACAAAGAGTACGAAGAAGCATCCGGCTACCCCGCAATGGGATTTAATGCCGGAGCAAGCGTCAGATGGACATTTTAAAAAAATAAATTAAGGCGGAGCTCTATGGACATTCAGAGAAATGCGGATTCAAAAAAGGCAGAAACAATGTGGAATAAAAGAGCGGCCGGGTATCCGAGATATACGGACTCGGAGGACACTTTCGAGGCAAAAGTTCTTAAGCTGATGAACGAAAACGGAGTTGACACGACAGGGTTAAGTATTCTTGACGTGGGCTGCGGCAGCGGAAAATACACCATAAGGCTGGCAAAAAAATCCGCAGAGGTGACAGCCACTGACATATCCGGGGAAATGCTGAGAATACTCAACGAAGATGCCGCAAAAGAGGGTGTGACAAATATCACCACCGTGCACACCGACTGGGAAGCATTTGACTCCGGAGCTAAAAAGTTCGGCATGCTTTTCTGCTCCACCACCCCCGCAGTGAGAACGGAGAAGGACTTCGCAATGGTTAACTCACTCGCTGAAAAATATGTGGTTTATCTTGGTTTTGCTGGCAAAAAGCATTCAGATCTCATGCTGAAAATTTATGCAAAATGCGGCGTTGAGCCCAAAGAGTTTAACGATACTCCCGTCCTTAAGGCATGGCTTGAAAAATCGGGCATAAGGTATAAATCCGTCATAATAGACGAAGTATGGGAAAAAAGAATGCCCGCAAAAGAGATGAGGGAACACTGCATGGAATTTCTGTCAGGTTATAATGTCACAGACGGCGAAAAGGCTGTTGCCGAAATTGTAGCAGAACATACCGACTCCTCAGGAACGGCATATGACAGGGCATCCGTCCGTCTGGAGCTTGTAATATGGGAAAAATAGCTCTTTTCCTGCTGCTTCTCACCGCATCCGTAAGCATGGCGGCAGAAACTCTTACCGTCACGGACATGCTGGGGCGGAAGGTTACCGTGCCTGCGAAAGCTGAAAGGGTGATTCCTCTGGGGAGCAGCATGAGCTATGTATCGTTCCTCAAAGCACAGGACACGGTCATAGGTATCGAAAAGATAGACCGCATGACCTTTGAGAAACGCCCGTATGTATACGCCAACAGGGAGATTACCGCAGTTCTCCCTGTAGTTGCAGAAGGCGGCGCTGCCAGACGGCCGAACATAGAGCTTATAGTTTCCCTCAAGCCTGATGTGATATTCACAATAACGGCTGATGCCTCAGAAGCGGAACTGCTCCAACGGAAAACAAGAACCCCCGTAATTGTGCTGAGTTACGGTTACTCAGGGGTAAACTTTGATGATATATACAAATCGCTCCGGATAGCCGGCAAAATTCTCGGCAGAGACAAAAGAGCGGAAGAACTCATAACATACATGGAGAGCCTTCAGGAAGAGCTTTCCTCTCCCCCTGCGGTGAAAAAGTGTGCGTACATAGGCGCAGTTTCATACAAAGGCATACAGGGAATAAACAGCACTGAGGCACATTTCCTCCCTTTCCGGCTGGCCGGAGTGGAAAATGCGGCAGATAAAATCGGCCGCAAGGGGCATCTGTTTATAGACAAAGAGTTTGCCGCCATGATGAAGACCGATTTGATATTTGTGGACAGTGCGGGATTTGCCGTAACTGCGCAGCATGCCGCAAAAGAACCTGCCTATTTCAGCAGAATGAAGCCCTTCACGGACGGCAGCGCCTATATGATTCTCGCCAATACATTTTACTTCATAAATATAGACCTGATGCTCGCCAACTCCTTCTTCATAGCAAAGGCCGCATACCCGGAAAAATATGCAGACCTCGATCCTGAGAAAAAGGCAGACGATATAATAGAGATGTTCACAGGCAGAAGGCTTTTCAGTGTTGTCAGAGAGGATTCCGGCGGATTCAAAAGAATCACTCTCTCCGGTAAAGGGTTCAGTGTTGAGGAGCCCGGCTTATGAGGGGCAGAATATATTTCTGGGCTGTCCTTGTATGTCTTCTCACCGTGTTTGTCCTCTCCGGGCTTAAGCACGGCGCAATAGAGAGCACATGGGGGCAGACCCTGTCCGCCCTTTTCATGAGCGGTGAGCATGAAGACCTGGAATATTTCATATGGCATCTGCGCATGCCTAAAATTCTCGCCGCTCTTGCGGTGGGCGGAGCATTGTCCGTCAGCGGGGTGATACTCCAGAACATACTCAACAACCCGCTGGCCTCCTCCTTTACCCTCGGACTGTCACAGGGGGCGGCGTTCGGCGCTACCTTCGCAATAATCGTTCTCGGCGCAGGCGCTATGATAAACACAGGCAGCGGGCTCATCTTCGGGAATATGGGGATAATAGCCGCCGGAGCCTTTGCCGGGTCTGTGCTGGCATCGTTTATCATACTGATGTTCTCATTTGTGAAGGGCATGTCCGCTCAGGGGCTCATTCTTGCAGGTGTTGCCATGTCAGCCTTTTTCAGCGCCTGTACCATGCTTCTGCAATACTTTTCCACGGACAGCCAGCTTGCCGCCACTGTGTTCTGGACATTCGGCGATCTGGGCAAAGGCGGCTGGAGCGAGGCCGTGACAGTTCTCATTGTAATGGCGTTCGGCATACTGTTTTCATTCCGTTTCAGCTGGGACTACAACGCAATCCAATGGGGGGAGCTCCACGCGGCGGGACTCGGTGTGGAAGTAAAGAAAATTCGTTTATATTCGCTGATAATCACATCACTTATGGCGGCGTTCGCAACTGCCTTTTATGGGGTAATAGGCTTTGTGGGGCTCATCGCCCCGCACATGGTGCGGCTGATGTTCAGGCACACGGGGCACGGTTTTCTCATCCCGGCGGCTGCCCTTCTGGGCGGTGTGTTCCTTCTCGGTGCTGATCTTCTGGCGCAGGTTATGCTTTATCCGCTTTCGCTCCCGGTCGGAGTTATAACGGCTTTTGCAGGAGTTCCCATGTTTCTGTTTCTGCTTATGAAGAGGTCAATCAAATATGGTCAGGGCTGAAAATATCTGCTACACGCTTAAAAACGGAAGAAAGATACTTGATGATGTCTCCTTTGAACTGAAAAAAGGGGAAATCTGCGGAATAATAGGCCCCAACGGAGCGGGGAAAACAACCCTGATGAAGATCATGGCGGGTGTGCTAAAGCCAGCCTCAGGCAGTGTATGCGTCGGCGGCTGCTGTGTAGGCGGCATGAAGCGCAGGGAAACCGCACAGAAAATCGCCTACCTCCCTCAGACAACCCACGCTGTTCCGTGCAGTGTTTACGATTCCGTGCTCATAGGCAGAAAACCCTATATGACATGGAACCCCAAGCCTGAGGATCACGGAATGACGGAGGATGTCATGAACGAACTGGGCATCGGGCACATGAAGGATAAATGTGTGACGGAGCTAAGCGGCGGTGAATTTCAGAAAACGCTGATAGCAAGGGCTCTGGTGCAGAATGCGGACGTGCTTATGCTGGATGAGCCCATAAACCATCTGGATGTCAGAAATCAGGTGGAGATAATGGAAACAGCGGAAAATATCACAAAAAGCAGAAACCTTGCCACGCTGATTGTTCTGCATGATCTGAACCTTGCGGTGCGCTATGCGGACAGGATACTTCTTCTGGAAAACGGCTCAACGCTCTATTTCGGCGATAAAAGCGGAATAAGCGAAGAACACCTCACGAGCGCTTACAAAATCCCGATAGCGATCAGAAATATAGATGAAAAAAGCTTCGTGCTCTACTGAGCAGGGACACAGTTCCAGTTTGCAAAGGCAAATTCCACATCCGCGGGAATCTGCCTTCTTTGTTTATAGAGCCTTGCGGTTTCAGCGGCGGCTGTTTTAAGTGATTCCGGGGAAAAATCCTTCAGCGGGCTGAGCGCCTGCGGAGCATAATTGAGAATATCGTATCTGTATTTCATTATCATTTTGGCTGATTCATCATCCGCTGTTTTCGCCGTTATATCCCCTGTGCATACGTAAGCAAGCCCTGAACCGTTTGTAAACAGCTTCATCCCCCTGAACAGAACCGTGCTTACGCCGCCGTCCTTGCTTTTTTCAACAGAGGCGAAGCTCCCCTTCCCTGCGGACTGCTGGAAGGAGTCAAAGTCAGACTCAGAACCCATAAACCTGCTTGTATAGTAGATCATTCCGAACGCCACGATAAAAAGCGTGAGGGACATTATCATATAACGTACTGATTTCATAAAAACCTGCCTTGAAATTTTTTCTGAGATCCTTCACCCTTCGGGTTCAGTTCCGAAGCCGTCATTCTGAGCAAAGCGAAGAAGCTGTCCATAATAATAAATTCTCCTTCCATGGAAATTTTTCAGCTTTTCAGCGCATCCACAGGCTTAACCTTAGCGGCCAGTGACGCAGGGTAAGCTCCGGCTACCACGCCTATGAGCAGGGATGATACAAATGCGGCAACGCCCCCTGACGAACTGAAAGCAAACGGCAGCTTCCCTGTCGCGAAAACCGCATAACACACAAGAAAACCAAAAGCACCGCCCAGAAAGCCGCCGCTGAGGCCTATGAATGCGGACTCGCCTAGAAACTGGCGCATTATGTCCCGCCTGCGGGCTCCCACTGCTCTGCGTATGCCTACCTCCTGTCTGCGCTGACCGACGATAAGGAGCATTATGGAGAATATCCCCAGTCCGCCTATGAGGTAGCTGACTGCGGCAGTGATATTGCCGAGAAAGCTCACAATGTTAAGAACCTCTGTGCGCATCTCCATCATATCAGAAGGTGAGATAATGTCAAAATCATCCTCCTTCCCTTCCGTGATTTTGTGGTTTCGTCTCAATACGTTCTGAGTTCCGGCGATTACCTGCGCCTCGTCCTCGTATCTGAACATCTGCACCATTATGCCGTCCACATAGTCCACATTGGTTATTCGTTTCATGTGAGTGTTCAGCGGCATCACCAGCACATCATCAAGGCTTGCCCCCGTGAGGTCTGTTCCCATGGGCTCCAGAACTCCGGTGACTATAAACGGAACACGGTATATCAGGATTGTTTTGCCCACCGGATCGCTGTTTCCGAAAAGCTTTGTCTTCACCTCGGAGCCTATGACACAGATCCGCGCCATGTTTCTGTTCTCCGCATCGGTGAACATGCCGCCGTTCTCTATTACAAGGTTTTTCAGCCTGAATCCGTCCGGCGTGACACCTGTTGCGCTGGTGCTTATGGTTGTGCCGCTGTAGGTCACAAGAGCCGTGCGCATGGTGAATGCTTCCGCCGTCTTCACTCCGCTCACCTCGTCAAGTATATCCCGCAGGTCGGACGGCTTAAGGGATGTGGACTGATATATCACCTGTGCGGAGGCTCTTCTGCGCACCTTGCCCGCAACAACTGTGAGCGTATTTTCGCCGAATTTGTCTATCTCCTCGCGCACCTTTTTTTCCAGCGATGCCGTAAGGCTTGTCACCAGAATCACGGCGAATGTGCCGAGCAGAACCCCGGTAACAGCCAGAGCGGTTCTCACCTTATATGCGCGCAGAACATCTATAACTATCTTAAAAGTAAGCAGGTATCTCAATTCATCTGCTCCTTATGGCGTTAATGGGGTTAACAGAGGCCGCCCTGCCCGCCGGTGCAGTGCCGAATACAGCGGCAATAAGAATGGAGACAGCCAGCGCTGCGAAAAATACGCTGAGGGAGATCTCTGCTGTGAATATGCCGAAGCCTGAAACCGCCTTAGCCCCCAACGCGCCGAGAACAAAACCAGGCAGGGCTCCCAGAACTGTTATTATGCCGAACTCAAGGATAAACTGCCTGAAAATATCCGACTTGGTAGCCCCGAACGCACGCCTTATGCCTATCTCCTTTGTGCGCTCCTGCACGGATATAAGAAACATGTTCGCCATAACAAATCCGCCCACGGAAACAGTGAGCAGTGTCATTATTCCGATGAAAACCATTATCGCCCCGCTGACAGCGAAGAAAAACTTCATTATCATGTCGGGGCTGATTATCATGAAGTCGCTGTCCTGATCGTCTGCTATGTTGTGGCGCATCCGCAGGAAGTTTTCAAGCTCCTCCGCTCTCTGTTTCAGGTTGCCCATATCCTCAAAGCTCACCCTCAGCATCATTATATGCTTGTACTGACCGGAGATGCGCTTCATGACGGATGACATGGGCATGATGAACCTGTCGTTCATGTCGCCCCGCATTCCCATGAGGGAGACCGGCTTAAGCACACCTATCACCTGACAGTAAAAGCTGTTTACTTTCACATATTTGCCGATCGGATCATCGGATTCATCAAACAGTGTCCTCTTCACGGTGTCGCCCAGAACGCAGACGTTCGCCGCAGATTCCTGATCTATAGGCAGAATATCCCTGCCGGAAGCCAACTCCCACGATTCCATATCCGTGTATGCTGTGGGAGTACCTATGGCAAATGCCCTGTGGTGCTTGTCACGGTAGGATATTCTTGTACTGGGGTTGGGCAGAAAGGGGTGAACGCTGTAAGCTGTGGGGAAAGCATCCTTTACCGCCTGCACATCGTCCACGGTGATTGTCATAGAGCGGAAGCCGTGTCCGGCCATGTTTCTGCCGCCGCCGAAAACCATGACAGTGTCCGGCCCGAAGGTGCTTATCAGCTCGGTTACGGATTTATAGGCTCCGTTGACCACTGCGACAACGAGGGTCACCGCCGCAATCCCCAGACCTATGGCGAAAACGGAAAGAAATGTTCTGAGCCTGTAGGAGATAACCCCCTGAACAGCCTCAAAAAAAATATTTATAAGTTTTTTCACTCAGCCGCCGTTTTTGTCTTTGTCCAAATCGTACTGCTTTATCTTCCTGTGAAGATACGTTCTCTCTATGTCCAGAGTTTTAGCCGATTTGCTTATGTTCCATGCATTATTCTTTAGAACATTCTGGATGTAATATTTCTCAAAATTTTCTTTGGCGTGCTTCAAAGTGTAGCTGAATTCTATGTCATACTTAACCGGTTTCTCCGGCGCACCGAGAAGAAACGACGGAGCATCCTCAACGGTAAGCGTATCCTCATCCGCCAGAACCACCATCCGCTCCACAATATTTTTAAGCTGGCGGACATTGCCCGGCCACGCAAAGCGGGTGAAGGCGATCATAAGCTCTTCGTCTATCTTCCTGAGCGGCATTCCGTTCATGGAACAGGCCTCCCGCACAAAAAAGCTCACAAGGGATGGTATATCCTCGCTGCGCTCTCTCAGGGGCGGCACAACGAAGGGAACAACATTTATGCGGTAATAGAGATCCTCGCGGAAGTTGCCCGCCTTTATCTCCTCCTCAAGGTTTTTGTTGGTGGCGCAGATGAGCCTGAAATCAGAACTGATCAGCTCATTCCCGCCGACACGGGTAAACTGGCTGGTTTCAAGCACACGGAGCAGCTTGGCCTGCGCTGCAAGCTCCATATCCCCTATCTCATCCAGAAAAACAGTTCCGCCGTCAGCCATTTCAAACTTGCCCTTTGTGGTGGCGTGGGCTCCTGTGTATGAGCCTTTTTCATGGCCGAACATTTCACTTTCAATAAGGTCTGAGGGTATGGCGGCGCAGTTTATCTCCACAAAGTTTTTCTTGTCCCGCTTGCTGAGCATATGCACAAGTCTGGCAACGTGCTCCTTGCCTGTTCCGTTTTCCCCTGTAATCATCACCCATGCGTTTGTGGGTGCTATTTTCTCTATTTTTTTCTTAAGTTCCGCCATGCGGGAGGAAGTGCCGATCAGGTCATAGCGCTTAAGGGTGTTGAACTTGTATTCCCGCAGGTCGTGTATGAGCCTGAGCTTGTCCTCAAGGTGCTTGACTATAAGAACTATTCGCTCAAGGGAAAGCGGCTTTTCAAGGAAGTCCCACGCACCGAAGCGTATGGCCTCTACGGCGTTTTCTATGTTGCCGTGGCCGCTTATCATAACAACCTCAATTTCGGGGTAATAGCGCTTTATCTCCTTCAAGCCCTCTATCCCGTCCTTGTCCGGCAGCCATATGTCCAGAAAGAGGAAGTCATACATCTGGCTCTTGAGTTTTTCATAGCCTTCGGAGAAGGTCAGGGCGTAATCCACCTCAAAGCCTTCATCCTCAAGGATTCCCTGTATAGTGGTGCATATATTTTTTTCGTCATCAATAATGAGCGTCTTCACGTCACACCCCTTTGGGCAGTTCAAGGGTGAATCTGGTGTATTCACCCTGTCTGCTCTCCACTGTAATGGTTCCGTTGTGCTCGTCAACAATCTTCTTGACTATGGCAAGCCCCAGCCCTGTTCCCTCGGCCTTTTTGCTGAAATAAGGCACAAACACCCTGCCTATGTCCTCCGGCGCTATGCCCGCCCCGTTGTCCTCAACAGTTATCCGGCATATGCCGTCAGTATCAGTGACGGAAAGAATTATTCTGCCGCCAGTGTCTATGGCGTGTATGGCATTGTTAAGCAGGTTATAAAAAACGCGTTTAAGCTGGTTTCGGTCTGCGTTTATGTGGCAGTCGCGGCTTTCGTAAACAAATTCGATGTCAGGGTGAGACTGACAGTAAAAATCGGTCACCTCATCCAGAAGATCCCGCAGGTTGAACACTCCTTTGGTGAGATCCGGCAGACGGGAGAAGGAGTTGAACTCGTTCACCATGTTCTGGAGCTCGTTCACCTCGGTTATAATAGTGTCCATGCTGCTGTTAACAAGCTCACCCTCCGGCCCCTCAAGGGTTTTGCCGAGACGCTTTTTCACCCTCTCGGCAGTAAGCTTAATGGGGGTGAGGGGGTTCTTTATCTCATGGGCGATTCTGGTTGCTATCTCACGCCAGATGTTCATGCGCTGGTTCTGTATAATATCCGTGAGGTCATCAAGCACCATAACCACATTCTCCACATCCTCATCAGCACCGAAAAGCTTGGTGATGGTCACAGCGAAGGTACGAAGGTCGTCCCCCACAGAAAGCTCGGTCTGGAAATGCTTAGAAGCCTTGGTAATCAGCATGAACTCCCGGAGCTCGTTCATTACGTTATTCTCGAAAGAGTCGGGGTTGTTTATCCTCAGCGCTTCCGCCGGGTCGTTATATTTCAGCGGATGCAGGGTTTCGTCATAAAGCACGATTGCGGACTTTACGTTCTTGAAAACCGTGTCTATGTACTGATTATCCTTCGCTATCTGCATGAACATTTCCGCAAGCTTCTCATTTTTCAGATTAAGCTCCTCGTTATGCTCCTTAAGCCTCTTCACCATGTCGTTAAAAGCTCCGGTGAGAACCCCCACCTCATCATCCCCCACGGATTCCAGCTTAAAGTCAAGGTTCCCCTTGGAAACATTGAGTGATGCCTCAGCGAGTTTCTCCAGCGGCTGGGTAATGCCCCTAGAGAAAATAAGGCTGCCCCATATACCCGCAAAAACCACCAGGAGCGTCATAAGCACAAGCAGCAGTTTGTATGAGTTTTTAACAGGCTCAGCAAAGAACTGCGTCTGGCTGTAGTTGTTGTAGGAATCGAGAATTTTGGAGACTTTTTCCGCCTCGTTTGCAGGAACCTTGCGGTATATAAAAACTGCTCCGAGAACAAGGTTCTCGTTGTTTTTGGAAACAACAGGATGCCCGACCCAGTAGATCTGCTCATAACCGAAGAACTCATAACGGGCGACCCTCTGTTTACTGAGGATTTCGTTTACCACATCTCCGTTTACAAATGAGAAGAAGAAGAAGCCGCCCTTCTCTTCGGAGCTTATTTTCGCTTCCTGATTGTTGTACACGGCTATGCCGTCTATCTGGTTTTTTGCGGAGTATTCCTTTATGTAGGCATCCAGCTCCTTTTTATGCCTCGCCTGCATAAAATCGCGGCTTGAAATGACCTGAGCAAGGGTGTTGCTGTGCTCAATTATGTCCTGCTCAAGCCTGTTCTGATACTTCTGCATCAGGTCTATGGAGCTTTTCAGCGCCTGCTCTATCTGTGCATCGAACCATTTATCTATGCTTTTGTTTATGACAGTGCTTGAAAATGCGAAAACTATGAAAACCGGAATAACTGTGAGTATTACAGAAAACATCACCAGCTTGCTCTGCAGCCGCGCGCCGAAAATGTTCTTCCGCCGCTCCGCCAGCATCTTGCCGAGGTTGCGGAAAATCAGAATGAAAACCACAAGGAGCAGGATGATATTAATATTTATAAGAAGAAAGATTGATACGTTTGAATACCAGGGAAAACCGGTGTTTACAATATTTGAACCGGCGGCGAGGTTAACAGCCACCAGCGCGGCAAGAAGAAACGCATAAAGCCCTATCCGCTTGAGAGTAAATTTGCCTTTAAGCAGCATAAGTTTCTTTTTGCGCTCAGATAATCCGAACATCCCGCCCTATTTTTCCAGTAACTCATCAAGTGCGCCGGAGGTTATGGACGGAGCATGCTCCTTCTTTTTCTCCGGCTCGGAAGCGGCAGACCCGCCCTCCTCAAAGTCAAACCTAAGATCATCAAGACTCAGCGCCCCTGCCTCATGCTCTTCTTCGCGGACAGGTTCTTCCTTTTCCACAACAATCTCAAGATCATCAAAAAGGTCGTCCAGCCCTGTTTTCGGCGCATACTGCTCCTGAACAGCAGCATGCTCAGGCTGTGCAGTCTGCGGTTTTATCTCTATATCACCGAAGATTTCGGTCTCGTCAAAGTCATCATCAATCTGAAGCATGCCGTGGGGAAGGTGAACCTCCTCCTCTGTGTCATCTGTTTCGTCAGGCGCGGCCTCGCCGTATCGCTCGATCAGTCCGTCACTGCTGCTTTCTGACTCAGAGGAGGCAAACTTATCCAGATCAAGCCCGTACTCCTCGGCAGCGGCAGGTTCATTGGCAAAAGAATCTAGATCGAACTCGGAGGTAACTATGGAAAAGTCATCCACTTCGGGCTCAGCCGGAATCTCAATCACAGGTTCAGGCTTGGCAACAGTCTTTTTCTTTGAAGGGATGGAATCCATGAGGGAATATTCAAGGATCTCGTTCACTTCCGGATCATCGGCATGATCAAAAGAGGCTACACTCAGCGTATCCGCTTCCTTATCCCCGCCTATGAGTCCTGATTTTCTGCCGTAAAGCTCGTCCTCCACCCTCCGGGCATTTTCCCTGTCCCCTATTCTGGCGTATGCCTCACGGAGCAGGTCAAGCACCTGATGCTTCATGTCCATTGCCTGCGCTTTTTCAATAATAGTGCGCATGCTTTCGAGTGTGCTTACAGTCTGCATTTCTGCAATGAATTTAAAGCACATTTTAGCGAAAGCGTAATCCAGCACAGCGTCGGAAACGGAGGCTATTTCCGCCAATATCTGCTCAAAGCTGTCCCCATGCCCTTCGGATGCCGCATTCTCAAGCAGGTATGAATATATCTCAGGTCTGGGGTATTTCCGTTTTAAGCGTACAAGGAGAGGGACAAGAGCCGTGAGCTCCGCACTGTTTATAATTTCGGCAAAATATTCCTTGTCAAAATTCTTTTCCAGATGCTCGGCTATCACATCCGTGAGGGACGGGAGCTTCTCAGGATTTGAGCTTATGTAGCCGGGCAGGTGTTTTATATAAAGCTGGCTGTCCGCGCCTGTTTCCACTGCGCAGTTTATGAAAAGAGTGAGATCCGCAGGATCTATCTTTTTGAGTCCGAGGCCTTTTTCTGCTGTGAGCCTCACTTCGTTTGATGAGCCGAAACGGCGCATGACACTGATGAGAGCGGAAACATCGGAAGAATTGGCAGACTTAACAGAAGTCAGCCTGCGCACCAGACGGTCAGTCTCCTGCACAAAGCCGCGCCTTGCCCTGCTTTCCAGAAGACCGGCGTATATATTTATCTGCTCGCGCACAAGCCCTTTCTGTCCGTAAAAGTCGGCCAGACGTTCAAGGTAGTTTTCTTTATCTGGATAGTTGCGGATGATTTTTTTTATCAGGGCTATGGATTTATCAAGATAATTCCCCCCCTCGAACTTTTTGAGGAGCGCATCGTAAACTTCAAGGCATTTCTCCTTGTCGTTCATCATGCAGTAAGCATCCCCCATGAGATTCAACGCCTCAAAGTTATCCGGCTGGGAAGCGAGTATTTCCCCGCAGACCTTAACAGTCTGCTTATAGTTCTTTTTGGAGTATAAGGACATAGCGTCCTGAAAGGTTTTGTCTTTCCTGCCGAAAAAAAGCATCATCTTATCCCAAGAAACCTGTGTATTTGAGGACGGTAAAACATTTCGACCCCTTCCTTTGAGAATATCACCTGAACGGTGTCTATTCTATTAAAATCAGCCTTATTATCCACCGACTGGGCGAAAACTTCCTTAACACCCGCCTTGCGGAGAGCAGCGGCTGCCTCTGTGAGTTCGTCCTCCGTGTTATTATCGTCAAAAACAGCTTTCAGGTAATATTTTTCTTTGCCCAGAAATTTCAGCACAGGCAGAAGTTTTGCCAGATTTTCCCGCCAGTCCCCGCGGCAGAGCTTAATATCCACGCTGAATATATCAAAAACAGGCTTAAGCACTTTCAGTTCGGCATGCCTGTAACCGGAAGTTTCCAGAAAAAGACGGCATCCGGCCTGTTTGAAAAGGAGCGCTGTTTCTTTCAGAAACTTAATCTGCTCCGTGGGTTCGCCCCCGGTGAATGATACGGAATGAAGGAGGCTAAGGTCAATCCCGGCGCATACGGAGACGAAAAACTCCTCCGGAGTTACGGGATTGCAGATGTTTTTGCCATACACCTCAAAGGCTTCCGGCGCACCAAACTGTGTATCGCAGTAGTCGCAGCCCACAGAGCACCCGGCAAGACGCACGAAAAGCTGGCGCGCTCCGGCATAAAGCCCTTCACCCTGAACAGAGTGAAAAACCTCGTTTATTCTTCCCTTATTCCCAGTATTCCGCTGCGGCATTATCGCTCTCCCACACAACAACCCTTTCAACCATAGTGCCGAAATGCTCTTTAAGCTTATCGTAGATGAATCTGCACATGTTCTCGCTGGTGGGGTTTACTGTCTTAAAGTATTCCAGCTCGTTGATATATTTGTGATCAAGCCCGTCGAGGATCTCATTAAGGTGTTTCTTAAGCACCTTGAAATCCACCAGCATGCCTATTTTATCCAGCTTATCGGAAGCGAGGTATGCCTCCACCTTCCAGTTGTGCCCGTGGAGATTTTCGCAGTCCCCTTCGTATCCGCGCAGGTTGTGCGCTGATGCAAAACTTTTTATAACTCTTACTCTGTACATTCTTTCAGCTCCGTGATTTCTTTCAGGGAAAGCCGCTTAAGCTCCCCTGTTCTGAGTCCGTTTATGGTTATATTTCCTATTCTTACCCTGAGCAGCCTTGAAACACGCAGTCCGAAAAACCGGAAAATCTCGCGGATCTGCCGTTTTTTGCCTTCGGTGAGTATCAGACGAAAATTCCCGGCCTTTATCCTTTCCGCCCCGCAGGGAAGATAATGCATCTCATCCGTTTGCAGACCGTCCCTGATTTCATCAAGCTCCCTTTCGCTCAAATCGCCGTTCACCCAGACGAGGTATTCCTTCTCCGCCTTAAATTCGGACTTCTGGAGCCTGAGGATCAGATCACCGTCGTTTGTGAAAATAATAAGACCTTCGCTGTCATAGTCAAGCCTGCCGGAGTAGGCGAGCTTTTTTTCTTTCAGGTAAGGTATGGCTTCCAGAGTTTCCTTGCCTCTTCCGTCACCATAGGCGGTGAGCATTCCTCTGGGCTTGAAAAATCTGTAATACTCAAGCTCCGTCTCTGTTACCGGTTTGCCGTCCAGCTCAACCCTGTCCGCTTCCGAAACCTGAACGCCGAGTTCACTCACCCTTTCGCCGTTAACGCGCACAAGCCCGCTTTCGATAAGCCTGTCCGCCTCACGTCTGGAAACACCGCAGTTTGCCGAGAGAAATTTGTTAAGTCTCACACTCATCCGCCGCTCTGCTTGAGTTCCTGCCACTCGCGGAACGTGGGCATCTCTGAAAGGTCGTTCATGCCGAAATACTCCAGAAACTGCTTGGTGGTGACATAAAGAAGCGGCTTGCCCGGAACATCCTTCCTGCCTGCAACCTTGATCAGGTTGCGGTCGAGGAGGTACTTCACCGTGCCGGAGGAGTTAACGCCTCTGATTTCATCTATCTCAAGCCTTGTCACAGGCTGTTTGTATGCTATTATCGCCGCTGTTTCAAGGCTTGCCCTGCCCAGCGCATCGGACTTTTCACCGAAATGAGGGCGAAGCTCCTCAACCAGCGAGCTCTCAGTAACAAGCTGAAATCCGCCTGATACCATGCGTATTTTAAGCCCGGTGTCCAGTTTATTGAACTCCTCAGCGTATTCCAGCAGCCTGTTTTCGAGGTTCATAGGCTCAAAAAAGGCGCGGAAGAACTTTTTCTCCAGCGGAGTGCCGGAGAGAAAAAGCGAGGCGTAAAAAATCTTCTTTTCCCTTGTTTTATCCATCCTCTTCCTCTGATTTCTCTATGAGAATTTCGCCGAAGTTTTCACTCTGGGAGGCATTTGCCACCTTATTTTTAAGCAGATCAAGAACCGCCAGAAGCGAAACGGCAACCTCTTTCCTGCTCCCGCATGAGCGGACTATATCGCTCCAGAACATGCGGATTTTCCTTGTCACAAGGCTTTTCAGCCTTGCCACAACCTCTTTGAAATCCACAATGTTTTTCTCAACCACCATTCTGGTTTTCCTTTCCTTCGTGGTGAGGTCAAAGAAGGAATCCGCCAGCAGAAACGGGTCTTCCGTGTCCGCCTGCTCCTTGGCGATGAACACCGTGTCTGTTCTCATGAGAAACTTGGAGGATTCCTCCTCACTCTTTCTGAGAAAAAGCGAAACATCCTTGTAAAAGGAGTATTCCACAAGCTTCTGCGTGAAGAGATATTTTTCTTCTTCCGGGTCAAGCTCCTCCTCAAAGAAGGTGTCTCTGGGAAGGAGCATTCTGGACTTGAGATACACAAGGTATGACGCCATGTTTATGAAATCCGAGGCGACTTCTATATCAAGCTGCTCCATCTTTTTCACTGCTGAAATGAAGCTTTCGGTAATGATCGCTATGGGAATGTCGTAAATATTAAGCTCGTTCTTATATATGAGGTGGATCAGGAGATCCAGCGGTCCCTCAAAGTTTTCCAGTGAAACATCAAGAAGTTCGCTGTTCATATTTTAATGGCTTCACGCACCTTTTCCATAAGTTTTCCCGCCTCTTCGTTCGCTCTTTTCTGCGAACTTTCAAGGAACCCGTCCATATCCTTTATCTCTGTCTCGAACCTGCGTCTGCGCTCCTGAATAGGTTCAAGGAAGGCTCTCATGTGCTTAATCAGGATCATTTTACAGTCCATACAGCCTATGCCTGCTCTTTTGCACTCGGTTGTGATGTACGCCCTCTCCTCTTCCGTGGAGAAAACCTTGTGATAGTCAAAAACGGGACAGACTTCCGGATCACCGACATCGGTTCTGCGCTGGCGGCGGGTATCTGTCTTCATGCGCTTGAGCTTCTGCTCCACTTCATCAAGGTCTTCGGAAAGCATGATGGCGTTGCCGTAGCTTTTGCTCATCTTGCGGCCGTCAAGCCCCGGAAGTTTGGGAATCTCCGTCAGAAGTCCTTCCGGTTCCACAAACACCTCAGCATTGTAAAGGAACTGGAAGCGGCGCACTATCTCACGGGCTATCTCAAGATGGGGAAGCTGGTCTATCCCCACGGGCACGTAGTTTGCGCCGTATATTATTATATCTGAGCTCATAAGAACCGGATAACCGAGAAAGCCGAGGTTTGACAGGTCTTTATCTGTAACTTCCTGTTTCATTTCCTTGTAGGTGGGGCATCTTTCCAGCCAGCTCACAGGTGTAATCATGGAGAGCAGAAGGAAAAGCTCCGCATGGTAGAGGTTTTTGGACTGAACAAACAGGGTGGCCTTTTCAGGATCAACGCCGGAGGCCAGCCAGTCAAGCACAAGGTCGCGTCTGTTTTCTATAATGTTTTCGGGGTCTTCATAATTGGTTGTGAGAGCGTGCCAGTCCGCCACGAAGTAAAAGCATTCGTGCTCATCCTGCAGCTTCACCCAGTTTTTGAGAGCGCCGAAGTAATGTCCTATATGGAGTTTGCCCGTGGGGCGCATTCCGCTTAAAACTCTTTTCATCTATTTTTACCTCTTATCAAATTCTTAAAGGAGAAATGCCGTGAGATAGCGGATCACGGGGAGAACCGTTTTGTCGAAAATGCCCGTGAGGAACAGCAGGATAATGATGATAAAGCCGTAGCGCTCCGTCTGGGAGAATTTATAGGCCTTCTCAAACGGAAGAAAGTTGGTGAGTATCCGCCCGCCGTCAAGGGGGAGAATAGGGATCAGGTTAAACACTGCAAGCGCCACATTTATCTGCACTGAGAGTTTCAGCATTATGGCAACAGGCATAGCAACCCTCGCCAGCATAGTGTCTGCATGAATGGGGATGAAGAGTATAGCCTGAAGCAGAAGAGCCGAAGCCAGAGCCACGGCTATGTTTGAAACAGGCCCGGCGGCGGCCACAATCGCCATCCCGTATTTATTATGCCTTATGCGGGAAAAGTTTACCGGAACAGGCTTTGCCCAGCCGAAAAGCTGTGTAATCAGCAGGAACAGCAGCCCCATGATGTCTATATGGGCAAAGGGGTTAAGGGTCAGGCGGCCGAGTTTTTTTGCCGTGTCATCCCCCAGCATGTACGCAGCCGCACCGTGAGAAAGCTCATGCACAGTGATGGCAAAAAAGAACGGCACAATGGCCAGAGACATAAATCTTATATATTCTGCAATATTGAAATCCATCAGAAATTCATACCAGATAAACGGGTTTCAGTCAATTTATGATACCTCGTCACAGAAGCAGCACAAAGGACATAAACCAGTTAAGCTCTATCTTATCTATGTCGCGCTGTCCGCAGGGGGCGGAGTAATATTTCAGCGACTTTCTGGTAAGGCACGGGTAGCGGTATTCTTTGAGGATGTGCTCATACTCCTTCATAGCCTCCCCTCTCCTGCCGGAAATATCCATCAGCATGGCGCGCATCATCAGCACAGTCCCCTCCCTGTAGTGGTCAAGCTTCTGAGCGAGGGTTTCATCCGCAAATTCCAGCGCCTTGTGATATTCTCCCAGCTTGGCGTATGAAACCGAGAGGAACAGCGGAAAGGCGTATTCATCCTGCTTCATATTTTTAAGACCGGACATTATGCTCACAAGCTCTTCATAATTATGGGTTTCGGAATGGTCACAACCGGAGAGAGTATATGTTTCCATAACTTCCGAGTGCGGTGTATCCGGTTTTATCACCCGCAGAGGCTCGGTTTTACCCGCAAAAAGGTCTGAGATTGAGTAATCGTAAATGTTACCCGCCGTGGAGGGTGTGGTTCCGTCCGCAACTGCAACCCTGTCATCAGCAAAGCTGAAACTTGCGCTGGAAATGGTGTTGCTGTTTGCAACAGTGCATCCGGCGTACAGATCCCTTTTCATCCCCACATCATAAAAATCGCCGAGGATTTTGAACATTTTTATATGATCAACGCCGAACCACATGGAATTGAGCATGTCGTCCATTCTCTTTTTGCGGTAGAAGTTGTTCTGCACCCAGATGTAAGCGGGTACGAACTCATCCGACCGTTTATCCGGTGTATGAGCCATGTTTGCGTAGCTGAACTTGTTCTCAGTGACCTTAAACTCGCTCATACCCTTGCTGTTCATCTCAAACACAGAGCATTCGCCAGTCTTGCCGTCAGTGATGAGGATTCCCCATCCTCCTGCGGTTTTCTTACGTTCCAGAAGCTCACGGACATCCGCAATACTTCTGCATGTAGCCATAATGTCTGACACTATGCCGAGAACAGGCTCACCGCCGAGGGAAACCTCTCTTGTGAAAAGAACATGCAGGGAGACAGCAAGCCCCTCCTCATTTATGCTTGTCAGTCCGGGGAGCAGAAGCCCGTCCGCACTGAGGGTTATCGAACCTATTTTATCCTTCGGCTTGATAACGATCAGGGCGTGATCCCTCGTCCAGTATTTTCCGCCGTAAAAGTCCAGATTTCTGCCGTGGATGATGCCCTCGCCCTTTTTCACGGCAAGGCTTGAGCAGCCGAGGAATATCTGCGGCATACCGCTGATGAAGTAGCCCGACTTGCCCACGAGGTAAAGAAGCATGTCGGGATAGGAAAGACTTTTGGACACTACAGAATAGTCAAGCCCAAGAAGCTCCGAATATGTTTTCCAGAAGACAAGGTCATTTTTGTTATACTTGGATGAAATGACAGCCGTAAGCTTTTTCAGGGCGAAAAGCCCCATATTCCCCAGAAGGTTGTTGCCGACTATGCCGCCGAGAACCTTGCGGGGAAAGTCCATGAAATAGTCCAGTGTCTCCCTGTGGGCAATCTGCCCGTAAATGGCGGTTGCTATCTCTTCCTGAGTGCCTTTGGCGTATATAACTTTCATATATTACCGTGATATTTGCTCATCAGACTCTTCACCAGTTCAATGTCGGATGAATAGGTGATCTTTATATTTTCCGGAGTGGACTGCACATATTTAACCATATGCCCCGCCATCTCCATTGCCATAGACTCGTCCGTAAGGTTCAGCTTCTGCCTTGATACGTCCATAACGGCGGCAAGAAGCCTGCGAAGCTCAAACACCTGCGGGGTGTGGCTGAGGACATATCTGTTTCTGTCCACAGTGCCCTCTATTCCGTCCGGGGTTATTCTTTTCAGAGTTTCCCGCACCGGAACACAGCATATGCATGCGCCTGACTTTTCGGCAGTTTTTATCGTTTCCCTTGTGACCTCAGCCGGAACAAACGGACGCACCGCATCGTGTATCAGCACGTGTGTGCTCCGCACTTCCAGAAGGCAGTTCAGCACAGTTTTCCAGCGCTCATCCCCCCCCTTTATCATGCGGTATTTTATGCCCAGAGCATCCGCAGTTTCCTTCACTGTGCCGAAGTCATCCTCACCTGCGCCGATGAGAAATTCATCAAACTCAAAGGCATCCCGGAGGCATTTCAGCGAATAATACAGCACCGGACGGCCGTCAAACTCGGCAAACTGCTTTTTAACATCTCCGCCGAAGCGCTTTCCCACACCCGCTGCGGGTATGACAGCGGTTACGCTCAAGAACGCACCTTGGTGAATATAATACGTCCGGATTCTGTCTGGAGAAGGCTTGTAACGTTCACCTTCACTGTCTCGCCCATCATTTTGCGGCCGTTTTCTAGGACGACCATTGTGCCGTCATCCAGATAGCCCACACCCTGCCCGTGTTCTTTACCCTCCTTCACTATTGTGATTGAGAGGTCTTCGCCGGGGAGGATGTTCTGGCGCATGGCCATGGCGAGGTTGTTAAGGTTGATTGCCTTTATATTCTGTATCTCCGCCACTTTAAGCAGGTTGAAATCAGTGGTGATGATGTATGACTTAAGCTTCTTCGCCAATGCCACAAGCTTTTCATCCACAGTGCCCAGATCTGTAAAGTCCATCTGGTTTATCTCAACGGGAATCTTAGTCTGTTCCTGAAGCTTCTTGAGAACATTCAGCCCCCTGCGCCCCTTCTGCCTGCGAAGGTGATCGTGGGAATCTGCTATATTCTGGAGCTCCTTAAGCACAAATGTGGGAATAACCAGCGCACCCTCCATCAGCTCCGTATCAACAATGTCCGCAATGCGGCCGTCTATGAGCGTGGATGTGTCCAGAACCTTCTGCTGGGCAGCGTACTTCACTGTTTTCTGTTTTGAGCTCAATATTTTGGAGAATAAGAGCTCAAACACCCAGTGCACCTTCATTCCGAGTATTATGCCAAGATAAAGCATGAAGAAATAGATGCCGAGCTTAACCGCCTCGTTTGTCACCAGAGAGTCAAAAATAGTCGCCAGAAGATAAGCGATGAGAGAGAAAACAATTCCGCCCACCGCTCCGGCGAGAAACTTATAGCTCTTGAAGTCCGAGAAAAGGCTCTCGATAAAGTAAATGGAAAAAATGAGCACTACCGCGTATGTCACGGCGTAGTAGATGTCGATGCCGAGAGACTCATGCATCAGGACAAATACAAGAAAAATCATTACTGAGTATAAAAACCTGAAAAGCCACATAGCTTCCCCCTGAGTAGAAAAAACAGCCCCGCCGTCAGTCTAAGCGGCGGGGAAAAAGACTATAGTTCCAATATGGTCGTATTTATAAAAAAAGCAAGCTACAGCAAACCTATAAGACTTCCCAGCATTGTCCGTGCAAAATATATAACTATAAGCAGTATTATGGGGCTTATATCAATGAAGCCCAGAGGCGGAATTATCTTTCTGAAAGGCTCCATAACAGGCTCTGTCATGGCGATTACAAACTGAACCACCGGGTTTCTCGGATCGGGGCTCACCCATGACATAAGCGCGCGGATTATGATAAGCCATGTGAAAAGACCCAGAAGATCCATAAGAACCCTTATGCCTCCGGCGGCGGCTCCTTTAACAGCGGGCACTATGTGCACTGCTCCTGCTGTGGTCATATAAAAGCAGATGTGAAACAGAGTGTCCACCGCAATAAAAAGAGCAAACAGCACAATTAGTGCCGGAAAAATCACAGCATTTCCGGGCAGGTTTATAAAAGTTCTCGTCAGCTTCACCCAAGGAAGAGCTATGCGGTAGAAGAATGTGGAATAAGTGGTTGAGCCGAAGCGGTTTGTTGTACTCCCCACCAGAACGGCTATAATATAAAAAAGCAGAATAAAGCGCAGAACATCGTCAAAAGCATAGAAAAAGCCTCTGATAAGCCCGGTTCCGCCGAGAAAAGAGACGGCAATGCCGTATGCAACAGCCAAAGCCGCCACAAAAACAGGCGCAAGTGTGTCTGTGCGCTTTTTGGTCATCTTAAGCATATTCATGTATACCGGGTTGGTCACGGAGGCGACCAGCTTGCCCAGCGGGTTAAAGTGGAGCTCCTGCGAGGTCATGGCTGCATGGAGCAGAATCACGCATACTATAAATTTTATAGCAAAACCAATTATAATAATCATTTAAACAACTTCCTCCTTTCAGGAGCGCCCGCCGAAAAGGGCTGTTCCTATCCTGATCAGCGTGGAGCCTTCCTCCACCGCCACAGTGAAATCATCGCTCATTCCCATTGAGAGAATTTGCAGATCTATATTTTCCGATGCGAATTTTCCTTTCATCTCTTCCATAAGCTCCCTTGTGCGAGCGAAGTGAACCCTGTTCTCCTCTGCCTCGTTAACCAATGGGGGCATCATGGTAAAGCCTTTTACTCTTATGTGTCTGCATTTTGAGGCAGCCTCAAGCAGTGCGGGCAGTTCCGCGACATCCACGCCGGATTTGGCGGGATCATCTGCGACATTAACCTGAATCAGCACATCCTGCACCCTGTTTTCACGTGCAAAATGCTTCTCCATCTCACTAAGAAGAGGAACCCTGTCCACAGAGTGAATCAGGCTGAAATTGCCTTTAAGATATTTTACCTTATTAGTCTGCAAATGTCCGATGAAATGCAGTTCAAGATCCTTTAAATCTCTTAATTTTTCATGCTTTTCCAGCGCTTCCTGCACCTTGTTTTCACCGAAGAGCCTCTGCCCTTGTTCATATGCATCCATTATGCTTTCTGCGGGAAAAGTTTTACTCACCGCAAGGAGAGTCACGCTGTCTGTCCGCCCTGCCCTTCTCAGAGCTTCGGCGGCTTCCCGCATTATTTTTTCTTTCCGTTCGCTGAACAATTTATTTCCTCATCAGGATGGAGATCATCCTTCCTGTTCTGCCGCTGTCCCTTCTGTATGAGAAGAGATAATCAGAGGCATATGTGCAGTCGTTAACCATGACAACTTCGGGCACACCCGCGTTTTTCAGCACTTTTTCAATGCTTCCGCCGATGGAGAAGCAGGTCTTTCCGCAGATGTTTTCCACACCCGCTCCGTGTCCTGCCGACCTGAAAATATCAGCAACCTCGCTTCCCACCTCAAAGTTAGCAGTGCTTATTCCGGGGCCGACCACAGCCTTAACAACCTTGTCGCCGTTTTTTTCAAACATCTCAAGCGCCTTTACCGTTATGCCTGCGGCAAAGCTTTTCCAGCCGCAGTGCAGGCTGGCGAGGCACTCACGGCCGATCAGGTGCACATTCCAGCAGTCAGCAGTGAGTATGCCCAGTGCTATGCCCCGCTCATGGGAGAAGAGTCCGTCGCCTTCGGAAAACATAACATCAGCAATATTTTCCGCAGTTACTTCCCGAATCACGTCACCGTGAACCTGAGTGAGGGTCACAAGTCTGTTTATCCCCCACGCTGTTTTAAGCTTTTCAAGGTTTTTCAGCACTTTAAAACAGTCATCCCCCACATGCAGAGCGGCATTGAACGAGGCGTATTCCCCTTCTGAGTACCCGCCTCTGTTTGTGGAGGTTATCTGTAAAATATCTTTATCATCAACAGCGCAGATGTATTCCGCGCCGTTTTTTTCTACAAGCAAAATTACTTCCTGTCCTGAAGCTTGGCAAGGAGCCTGAGTATTTCGATATACAGCCAGATAAGCGTTACCATCAGGCCGAACGCCGCATACCATTCCATGTATTTAGGTGCGCCCATTTCAGCGCCGTTTTCTATAAAGTCGAAATCGAGCACAAGATTAAGCGCGGCGATAATAACCACCACAATGCTTATGCCTATGCTGAGCGGGCTGGAATCGTGCATAAAGCTCATCTGTATGCCGAAAAAACCGAGAATGAAGCTTGCCAGATACAGAATCATTATTCCGCCCGTGGCCGCCACAACGCCGAGCTTGAAGTTCTCGGTGGCTTTGATGTAGCCGCTTGAATAAGCAAGAAGAAGAGCCACAAGCACAGCAACAGTAAGCATAATAGCCTGAAGAACTATGCCGGGGTAGCGCATTTCAAACATGATGGATATGCCGCCCACAGCAAGCCCCTGAAGGGCAGCGTAAAGGGGGGCGGTTATTGCGGAGTATTCTTTTTTGAATGTTGTGACAATTGCCACTATGAGCCCGCCTATAATACCGCCGATCATAAGCGGATAAAGGTACTGCACATTTCCGCTGACAGCCATGTTCCATGGAATATAGCCTGCTATAAGCAGGATGGCAGTAAGGATGAAGGTTTTGTTAACCGTCCCTCTTATTGTCATCTCGCCGTCGAATCTGGCAGCGGCTGTTCCGAGGGAGGCTCCGCTCTCCCCTCTGGAATATGTGGCGCTGGATGCTGCCACCCTTTCCCCTCTGGCGGCCGCGGCCGCTTTTTCAAATGCTTTGTCCGTAAGCATAGGGTTTGATGTTCTCATAGGTTTTTGACTCCTTTATATAATAATTCAAAATTTACCATCCATGGAAATTTTGAATACACGCTCGCGCCTTGCAAAGCAAGGCTTCGCTACGCACGGCGTGACTCCATCCATGGAGTCAGATAACTATTCAAAATCTCCGTCTGTTATTCCAGAATATATCAATGGCAGAAACTCTTCAAGAGAATCCGCCGTATGCTGTCCGAATCTAAAATACGCATCTGGTTTTTACAAGACAATAATAACTATGAAAAATTCAAAGAAATTTTATATTCCGTCCGGCGTGGTGTCAATCCTGCCCGCTCAGTTTCATTTCCCTGTCGATAAGCTGCGTAAACACAAGGGACACAAACGCCAGAACAGCACCCGCCACAAAAGGAATGCGGTAGTTCAGCATCCATAAAAGCCCGCCGGTAAGGGGTATCACAACAGCCGCTATATGGTTGATGGTAAACCCCACCGCCATTGTGGGCGCTATGTCTTCCGAATCACCTATCTTCTGAAAGAAGGTTCTTATGGCGACTGAAAAGTTATAGAAAATATGATCTATTATATACATAGCAGCTATTATCCATTTATTGTCCACATAAGCATAAGCAAGGAAAACGCCTATCAGGCTCACATATTCCAGAGAGAGAACGCCTCTTTCCCCGAACTTGTTTATTGCCTTGCCTATCATGGGGTTAAGAAAATAATTCACAGCGTTGTTCACCACAAAAAGCACAGCTATGACAAAAGCAGAGAAACCGAACTTCTCCACCATGAGAAACACGGAAAACGCCACAAAAATCTGCCTTCTTGCTCCGGCAAGGAATGTAAGCACATAATACAGCCAGTATTTTTTCCGCAGGAACATGTTTTTGCGCTGTACAGGCATATTCTTCTTGGTCGGGTCTATGAAAAGGCAGTAAACACCGCCCGCAGTAAGAAAAATACCCACGATAAGGTAGATTGTCTTATAATCGAACACCTTGAGCATACCCATCACAATAAGGCCGACAACTATACTGCATGCGGCGGAGATGCTCCTGAACCTGCTGAGCACAAGGGGCGTTTCCTGCTTGGTGAAATACTGCAGGGTGAGTGACTGGTTCACTGTTTCGTAATAGTGAAAACCGAAGGACATGACAAGGGTGGTGAATATCAGTCCGTAGTAAGTGGGCATAAACCCGGTGAGGCCGACACCGACACCCAGAAAAATTATGGAAAGTGCGCCGACTTTATGCTCCGGGATGAACCTGATAACGTAGATAACAAGAAGTGCTAGAAAGCCGGGAATCTCCCTGACGGACTGAATAACCCCCATCTGGTAGCCGTTTACACCCGCCTGCTCCACCGCAAAGTTGTTGAAGAGTGTCTGCCATGTCTGGAGGCCGACTATGGAGGCAACGGTAAGAAGAAACAGAAAGAAATACATTTTATTGTCTCTTGTCACCGCACCCTCTTTAAAATCATCTAATAATAAAAATCAGATAGCACATTTATTCCGTGGATAGAAGAGGAAAAAAGGCGTTTTTCCGACAAATGATTAAAATTTCTTTGCTGCCGCCCTTTCAAATATGGTGAGGTCTTTATCGGAATAGAGACAAATAACAATCCTTTTCAGATTTTCCGGCGCATTCTCAGCAAAGTCCGTTATGGCTTTGATGATTATCTCTGCCGCCTCATCCTCCAGGAAGCCGTTTATACCCATTGAAACAGCGGGGAGAGCAATGGAGGCGAGCCCCTTTGCCTCAGCAGTCATAAGCCCGGTGAACACTGCTCCGTAAAGGTTTTTCTCCGGCGCGGGGTCTATTCCGTATCTGGGACCCACTGCATGCACCACATATTTAGCCCTGAGATCTCCGCCCCCGGTAATCACAGCGGAACCCAGCGGGCAGTAGCCGATGGCATCGCATTCCTTCTGTATGCTTTCGCCCCCTTTTGCCCTTATGGCTCCGGCAACGCCGCTCCCCAGCTTGAGGTTAGTGTTTGCGGCATTTACTATCGCATCTGTGTCCAGTTCGGTTATATCGCCTTTTATGAGTCCGAGAGTGACTCCGTTGACAAGTATTTTCAGCATGGTCAGCCCCCTGCCTGAGTTTTGCGCTCTGATTTCCAGTTTTCATATATCTTAATAAAAACAGGATGATACGTAAGTGAAGGATCCATCCGGAGGTAGTTTATAGTTTCGTCCATCTTCTCCGCCGGAACAGCTATAAACTGTCCGGAGCCTTCCGCATATACCGTTCCCTCACTGTCCTTTATACACCCCTCCGCCTCATAAAACATCCTGTTTTTTCCTGAGTAGGATGTAACAAGGGTGAGAGGAGTTTCTGAGGGAGTGTTTTTTCTGAATTTTACATTGAGATTTCTGGTGAAGCAGAGCGTATCCATAGTGCCGAAGACACTGGCGCTCCAGCCCATGCACTCGTCCAGCAGGGCGGAGACAATTCCGCCGTGTACAACGCCCTTAAAACCGCAGAAGCGGGCGGGGATGCACAAATCCGCCTTTACATGATTATCTTCCACATAAAAGCGTGCATCCACGCCGAAAGTGTTTTCCTCACCGCAGATAAAGCATCCGCTGGAGTGAGGGAGATAGTATCTTACGCCCATTTTATCTGGTTCAGCTCGAAGCGCTCCTTTATAAACTTATGTCTCGGCAGAACAGCAAAGGCAACTTTCATCTTGCCCGCTTTTTTCAGCTTGGTTTTGCTGGAGAAACTGTAAACCCCGTTATCTGTCCCGGTGAACTCAAGCTCCACAAACTCAGGGTCTTTAAACTCGCCGCTTGCACCGTCAAACTCCACAACAGCGCATACGGAAAGGTTTTCCGGCCTTATGGCATCCGTCCGCACAGCCGCGCTGAATATCACGCCGGATTCCATCTTAAGGTCTTCCGCCTCAACTTTTGTATCAACAAACTGCACATTGTCCCAGCTCTGTATTATGCTGTCCTTCCAAAGAACATACTCTTTCGCTTCCTCATGCTTGTTGGCGCGGAAGGCGGAGTTAAGCTCATGCACAGGCACGTAATACTGGCTGGTGTAGTCCATAACCATTCTTGAGGTGTTGAAGAAAGCGGCGCATGTTTTTATCGCCTGTTTCATCATCCTTGTCCATTCGCGGGGAACACCTGCTCTGTCTCTGGTGTAGAAGAGAGGTATTATCTCGTTCTCAAGCTTGTCGTAAAGCTCCATGCTCTCTACATGATCCTGATAGGTTTCCTTCTCGTATTCCTCGCCTGCGCCGATTGCCCAGCCGTTTTCACCGTTGTAGCCCTCGTCCCACCATCCGTCAAGGATAGAGAGGTTAAGCCCGCCGTTGGCTGCTATCTTCATTCCGCTTGTGCCGGAGGCCTCCATGGGGCGTTTCGGCGTGTTCAGCCATATATCCACACCCTGAGCGAGGTATTTTGCCACTTCAATGTCATAATCCTCTATGAAAACGACCCTGTCCCTGAACATCGGCTTGCGGCAGATGTGGAAAATCTTTTTGATAATCTCCTTGCCGCCGTTGTCCTTGGGGTGTGCCTTGCCCGCTATGATTATCTGCACGGGGCGGTCTGCGTTGTTCAGTATCTGATGGAGCCTCTGCTCGTCCATGAAGAGAAGGTAGCCTCTTTTATACGTGGCAAACCTTCTGGCAAAGCCGATTGTGAGATAATCAGGATTGAGAACCTCATCCGCCTTCACAAGCTCGCCTGATGTGCCTCCTCTCTGGAGAATCTGGCTTTTCAGGTGTTTTCTGGCAAATGCGATGAGCTTTTCCCTCTGCCTCTGTTTGGCTTTGAAGAGAGCCGCATCGGGGATGTTCTCCGCCTTGCTCCAGATTGTGAAGTCATAAGGCTTGTAATACCAGTTCTCACCTATATATCTGTTGTATATGGTTTTAAATTCTTCGGATATGAATGTGGGCAAATGAACGCCGTTGGTTACGTGTCCCACGGGTATGGAGTTTTCAAGGGCGTTCGGCCAGATGTTTTTGAACATCTTTCTGGAAACCTCTCCGTGCAGACGGCTCACACCGTTTCTGTATGTGCTGAGCTTTATTCCGCATACAGCCATGGCGAAGCCTTCGCTCTCGTCAAAGGGGTTTACCCTGCCGAAGCCCATAAGCTGATTTATGTTCAGGACGCAGTTTTCAAAAAGCGGGCCGAGAAAACGCTTAACCTGATCTGTTCCGAAAATATCGAACCCTGCGGGAACAGGAGTGTGGGTGGTGAAAATGGTGCTCTTGCGCACAACTTCAACCGCGGTGCGGAACTCCATTCCTTCTGAAACATAGTTCCTTATGCGTTCAAGGTTCACAAAAGACGGGTGGCCTTCGTTTATGTGATAAACCGTGGGCTTTCTGCCCATAGCGCGGATCGCCCTGTAGCCCGCTATACCGAGGATTATCTCCTGCTTGAGGCGCATGTTCGAGTCGCCTCCGTAAAGCTGGCCTGTTATCTGCCTGTCCTCTTTTGAGTTTCCTTCAACGTCAGTATCAAGGAGGATAAGCTCTATCCTGCCCACCGCCATGCGCCAGACATTGACCTTAACATTGCGGTTTTCCACCATAACCTCAACGCAAACCTCCTGACCTTCGGGGTTCAGGGCACGGCGCATCGGCATGTTGTAAAACTCGTTGTAGGGGTAATATTCCTGCTGCCATCCGTCGGAGTTAAGATACTGGTGGAAATAACCGTTTCTGTAAAGGAGACCTATTGCGGAAAAAGGTATGCCCACATCACTGGCGGATTTGCAGTGGTCTCCGGAGAGAACACCCAGACCGCCGGAATAGAGCTTAACGGATTCGTGTATTCCGTATTCCGCGGAGAAGTAGGCAACATGCATCTTTTCTTCGACTTTTTTTGCATGTTCAAGCTCAAACCAGCGGGGAAGTGTCATGTATTCTTCAAACTGTTTATGCACAGCCTCAAGGCGGGACATAAACACAGGGTCTTTCATCAGTTTTTCGTAGCTTTCCTTTGTCAGGCTGCCGATAACGGCAATGGGGTTATGGCGTGACTTTTCCCATGAGGCGGGGTTTATGCTCCTGAAAAGCTCAAGCGCATCATCATTCCAGCACCACCAGAGGTTATATGCAATCTCCTCAAGGGCTTTCAGCTCGTTCGGCAGGTCCGGTCTTACATTATATTCGGAAATCCTCATATTCTACCCCCTGAAAATTATATAGAAAAACTTATATGTGAATCAAGTATACTTGTAAAAAAGATTTTTTTCATGCGGTTTTTGGGAAGGGAGTGCGGATTTTACTTTTTACTCGTAATGAGTCCGGAGTCTTATGATCTTAACCGATTCCTCATTCTCCAAAACCTGATAAACCATGCGGTGCTGTATGTTAATTCTGCGGGACAAAGCCCCCTCAAGATTTCCTTTCAGTTTTTCGAAGGGAGGCGGAGTTTGGTATGGGTCGTTTGATAAAATAGCCAGAAGCTCTTTTGCCTTTTCTTTAAGACCGGAAGCAGCGAGTTTTTTTGCGTCTTTCTGCGTCTGTTCGGTGAAATAAAGTGTCCGCATCACCAATCAAGCTCTTTATCACATTCGCTCAAGGGAGTATTCAGCCCATCAACTATGCTTTCACGCATTCCTTCAATATTCAGCAGATACAGAGTTTCCTGAATAGCATTCCAGTCTTCTTCCGATATAAGAACAGCATTGCCCCGCTTGCCCGTAATGGTAACAGGGTGATGGGAAGCGACTGTTTCATCAATGAGTTTAAAAAAATTGGCTCTCGCCTCTGTCGCTGATTTCACAGACATAGCATCCTCCTGATAATTAATGTACGCTTTCACGTACACTCTGCCAATATCCGGCTCACTTATGCTTCCATATTTTGT
Source organism: Deferribacteres bacterium (assembly GCA_023395255.1). Lineage (GTDB taxonomy): Bacteria > Chrysiogenota > Deferribacteres > Deferribacterales > Geovibrionaceae > Geovibrio > Geovibrio ferrireducens. The sequence continues at coordinate 9,341 of JAEWZN010000013.1, read as the reverse complement.
AAGAGGAAATGAAAAGTATCGCCGAAAGAGCGGGAATAAGTATGTATTCGGGGATAACGCCCAGCAGTCTGCCGCCGATGAAGGTTCCGGCTACGGAACCCGCCGCCATATAGATTATGAATACTTTGTTCCTCTTTATCACGGCAAAGCTCTGATCCCTTGAATACCTCGCAAAGCCCGCAAGCATTGTGGGAAGGCTCACCGCGAGGGAAAGGCTCCCTGCTGTTTTTATATCAAGCCCGAAGAGAAGAATAAGGGTAGGGATAAGCAGTTCTCCGCCTGCCACCCCCAAGAGAGACGCAAAAACGCCTATTACAAACCCTGCGGCAACACCCAGAACAGTCTGCACAATGCCGGGCGCGAAAAATGAAGCGGATTCCGCCCGCATGCTGTGACTGAAAAGCAGTATGAATGCGATTATAACAAGCATAGCGGAAATTATTCTGAAAAAGGTCTTTGAGTGCAGTTTTACAGCAAAGCTGGCTCCGATCCATGCGCCCAGAACACTGCCAGCCAGGAGGTTGAGAATTACTGTCCAGTGGTCGCTGAAAACGCTTACCGGAACAGACTGCGCCCTGAAAGGAAGAGCAGAGGCAACCACAACAAGACTGGCCGCCTTGTTCAGTATGACAGCATCCAGAGCGGAAAACCTGAAAAATGATATAAGAACAGGAAGCCTGAACTCAGCCCCGCCCAGACCTATCAGTCCGCCAAGTGTACCTATGGACAAACCGCTTATAAAACTTGCTGAGTTCTTTCGCACGCTAGCTCCGGTTCAGATATAAAAAATAAAAATTTACCTCACTCCCGAATGCCCGAAGCCTCCGGAGGAGCGTTCTGTATCATCAAGGGTGTCTGACGGCTGAATGCTGACCCTTGTCACTTTGGCGAAAACAGCCTGGGCTATGCGGTCGCCCTTTTCGTATCTGAATGTATTTTTTGAGTGGTTTATGAGTATGATACCCACCTCGCCCCTGTAGTCGCTGTCTATTGTGCCGGGCGAGTTGAGGACAGTTACGCCCTGTTTCAGAGCAAGGCCGCTTCTGGGGCGGATCTGCGCCTCATATCCTGCGGGAATCGCCATCCTGAGTCCGGTTTTGACCAGTTTAAAGGCTCCCGCCTCAATCTCGCCAGACTCCCCTGCCCTTATATCCATGCCCGCTGCGCCTTCCGTCTGGTATGCGGGAACAAATTCCTCTCCGTGCTCGCTTATGATTCTGACGGTAATATCAGGCATCTGGACTCCTCCGCTGAGTAATATTTTTCCGCAATAGCGTTAACGCCGCCAAGTGTCATGCTTTTGATTCTCTGAGTTATGCTGTCGCTGTCAACTGTTTTTCCGTGGTAAAAAAACTGCCTGAGATTGGAGAACATTCTGCCGGAAGAGGTTTCAAGCCCTGAGCAGAAGCCGTATAGCATCTGGTTTACCGCAAGTTCAAATTCGCTTTCGGTTATGCCGTGCTTCGCCATTTTTCTTATCTCTTTCCTTGTTATCTCCTCCACTGCGTTCAGGTTGGCACGATCACAGCTGAAAAAGACAGAGAGCGCCCCGCACAGGGAATACAGGCTCATATCCGTTTCGATGTTGTAGCAGAGCCCGCGTTTTTCCCTGACCTCCTGAAAGAGGCGTGAGCTCATCAGCCCGCCCAGAATCATGTTCAGAGCGGAAAGCTCGAACCGCTCATCATCCGCAGCAGTGCATCCCGGCATCATATACTCTGCGTACACCTGCTCCACACCGAGACTGAGGGTTTTGTCAAACTTTCTGCCTCTGCATGCTGCCGTTAACGGGGCTGAAGCCTTCGAACTGATGTCCGCGCCGCTCTTATCCAGAGCGTTTATGACATCCTCCGCCGTTGCGCTTCCAGCGACGGAGATAATGCAGTTTCCTGCGGTGTATTTCTCTTTGTAAAATTTTCTGAGTTCGGAGATCCCGAAGCCTTTTACCGATTTTTCCGTACCTGAAATAGGCATAGCCATGGGGTGGCCTTCAAAAAAATACCCCTCGGCTTCCTCATCCAGATACTCTTCCGGGCTGTCCTTGAGCGAGGCTATTTCCGTGAGGATAACCTTCTGTTCGTGTTTGAAATCCGCTTCGGAGAGGTTAGGAAAAAACGCTATATCCAGCAGTATATCCATGAACTTGTCAAAGTTGCCGGAGAAGCCGTTGATATAGAAAGTTGTCTGCTCCTTGGTGGTGTAGGCGTTCATGTAGCCGCCGAGACGCTCAGATTCCTTGCTGATCTCTTCCAGCGTGTATTTGCGGCTCCCGCGGAAAACGAGGTGTTCAATAAAATGGGAAACGCCGTTGGCTGCGAGTGTTTCAGACATGCTGCCGTTTTTAAAGGTCACAGACAGGGAGACAAGCCCGTTGGCAAATCCCGAACTGTCTGTCAAAATGGGTATTTCACCGTGATAAGTAAGTATGGGTTTCATAGAAATCTACAAAAAAGGCACACATAAAGTGTGCCTTTTATTATTTTTAGTAATTATTTGAAAAAGTTCGTAAAGAACAGAGCTTACAGCAGCACCTTTCTGGAGATTTTGTGTCTGCCGTTCTGGTCTTTGCCGAGGTATTTCACTTCAACAATTTCGCCGAGTTTAAGAACATCCGCGATGCTGTTGATACGCTCATTGCTGTACTGGGAAACGTGAAGCAGGGCTTCAACGCCGGGGATTATCTCCACGAAAGCGCCGTAATCCATTATCTTCTTAACTTTGCCCTGATAAACCTTATCAAGCTCCACTTCCTGAACCGTACCGTTGATTCTGGCTATGGCTGCTTCTATGGCTTCTTTGCTCACGGCAAATACGTTTACCTGTCCTGAATCGTCAATGTCGATCTGGGCGCCGGTGTCTTCAACTATCGCTTTAATGTTCTTTCCGCCGGGTCCGATGAGCAGGCCGATCTTCTCAGGGTTAATTCTGAGGGTCTGGTATCTGGGCGCTGTCTCGGCGAGCTCTTCTCTGTAAGTGGGGAGAGCTTCTTTCATTTTACCGAGGATATGCAGCCTTGATCTCTTAGCTTGTGCAAGGGCTTCCTCAAGAAGCTTCCTTGAAAGACCTTCAATCTTAATGTCCATCTGAAGAGCGGTTATGCCGTTTTCTGTTCCGGCTACTTTAAAGTCCATATCGCCGAGATGGTCTTCGGTTCCCATGATGTCACTGAGGATGATGTACCTGTCCCCTTCCTTTATGAGACCCATAGCAACGCCTGCAACCACATCCTTAACGGGAACACCCGCATCCATAAGGCTGAGGCATCCGCCGCATACAGTCGCCATTGAGGACGAGCCGTTGGACTCAAGAACTTCGGAAACAATCCTGAGTGAATAAGGGAAATCAGCCTCAGCGGGAAGGATGGACAGAAGCGCTCTTTCTGCAAGCGCGCCGTGACCTATCTCTCTTCTTCCGGGACCTCTGAGGAAACCGACCTCACCCACGCAGAAGGGGGGGAAGTTGTAGTGAAGCATGAAGCGTTTTTTCGATTCGCCTTCAATGTTGTCCAGCATCTGAGTATCAGTTTTAGTACCCAGAGTGGCTACAGCAAGCGCCTGAGTTTCGCCTCTGGTGAAGAGAGCGGAACCGTGGGGCATGGGGAGAAGGTGAGTTTCGATGTCGATGGGGCGTACATCTTCCGCCGTACGTCCGTCGATCCTTTTTCCGCTGTCCAGAGAGAAGTCACGGAAGACTTTTTTCTCGACATGGTGCCATACTTCTTTATAAAAGCCTTTTTTATCAGCGTATTCTTCGCCGAGTCTTTCCTCAACACTTTCGAAGTACTCGTCCCTGACTTTGTCAAGGGCGGCGTATTTCTCAAGCTTGCCGGGGATAACAAGGGCTGCGTTGATTTTTTCTTTAAGCTCTTTCTCAGCCTCTTCCAGAACCGCCGCGGGCACAGAGAAATCCTTATATTCGAATTTCTGTTTTCCGCATTTTTCAGCAAATTCCTTCTGAATGCCGCAAAGAATTTTTATCTGATCATGGGCAAACTGGAGCGCCTCGACAACCTCTTCCTCGGTAACCATTTCCATTCCGGCTTCCACCATGTTAATGGCATCATCCGAACCTGCAACAACTATATTCATCGTGAGTTCGCTGAATATCTCGTATGAGGGGTTGATTATAAGCTGTCCGTTGTGTTTGCCTACCCTTACACCCGCAACAGGTATGCTGAAGGGAATATCAGAAATGAGCAGCGCAGCGCTGGCCGCGTTGATGGAAAGAACATCAGGCGAATGTTTGCCGTCGTATGAAACAACAGTGGCAATAACCTGAGTTTCGTTCCTGAAGCCATCGGGGAACATAGGACGAAGGGGTCTGTCGATAAGCCTTGCTATAAGGGTTTCCTTATCAGAGGGTTTGTTCTCTCTCTTAAGAAAGCCGCCGGGCACTTTGCCCACTGCGTAGAATTTTTCAACGTAGTTTACAGTAAGGGGGAAGAAGTCCACGCTGTCTGAGGCGTCTTTTCTTCCGGTAGCGGTGACAAGTATAACCGTTCCGCCCTGACGAATCCAGATACTTCCGTTGGCCTGCTTTGCTTTCCAGCCCGTTTCAAATATTATGGGTTCGGCATCTTCACGCAAGCTTACCGATACGGTATCGAGTTTTTTATCCATGCGTTATTTCCTGATTCCGAGAGTCTCGATGATCGTGCGGTATCTTTTGAAATCTTTCTTTTTCACATAATCAAGAAGCTGGCGTCTCTGCCCTACGAGAAGGAGAAGGCCTCTTCTGGAGTGGTGATCTTTGGGGTTGGATTTGAAGTGGTCGGTAAGGTAAGTGATTCTTTCAGTGAGAAGAGCTACCTGCACTTCGGGTGATCCTGTGTCTTTTTCGTGTGTTTTGAACTTGTCGATCAATGTTGTTTTCTGTTCTTTAGTCATGACCATTATTAAAATACCTCCACAAGCTAAGCCTGAATTTATAACAAATCTGCTGCCAAAAAACAAGGCAATATTAACAGTTACAGCATATTTTTACATGCCTATTCTGTATTTTACCCTATTTTTCGCGTTTTATCCTACACAAGCACTTTTATTATCTTAAGCGGGCAGCCTCCGCTGCGCGTTTTCTCAGCAATAGCAAGCACACGCCCGTTCTTTTCCGATATAAAAAACATTTCGCCGTCACTGCTCCCTTCAAAGGGCAGACAGGCGTAGTTCCATTCTTTTACTGATACTCCGTTGGAAACAAGCTTCACAGCCTCATCCTTGACTATGGCGTGTTTCCAGTTCAGCATAGAGGAAACAGGATGAACCGCAGCAGTGAGAGTTCCCTTTGCGGCCATCTCCTCCAGTGCTCCGAGGGTAACGGAATATGCCACACGGAACATGCCGTTAGCAGAGCGTATAAGCCCGCTCATCACAGCGAATGAACCGATTTTCAGCCCGGCCTCATGTATTATGCTGCGGATATATGTTCCCTTGCCGCACTGAACTTTTATCACACCTTTGGGGTATGCGTATTCAACAAGCTCAACGGAGTATATGCGCATCATGCGCTTTCCGGCATCCTCTATCTCCCCTTTACGGGCAAGTTTGTATGCTCTTTCACCGTTAATCTTCTTAGATGAGTAGGCGGGAACTATGAGTTCCTGCTCTCCTGCATACGATTTGAAAACCGCTTCAACTTCTGTTATATCGGGCTGAATGCTGCTGTTTTCCTCAAGCACTGTGCCTTCGGTGTCAAAGGAATCGGTTCTCATACCGAGTGTAAATTCGGCGATATATTCCTTGTCCACATCCATAAGGTAGTCCACAAACTTAGTGGCATTCCCCACGCAAACAGGCAGCACACCCTCAGCCAGAGGATCGAGAGTGCCAAGGTGTCCGCATTTCTTTACGCCGAGAATCCTCCGCATCCTGTCCACGGCTTTGAAGGAAGTCATCCCTTTTTCTTTGTAAAGATTAACTATCCCGTTCATCGTCTTCTTTGATTATTTCACGGAGAACTTCATCAATACGGCTTCCGTAATTTGCGGAATCATCAATGAAGAATATGATTTTGGAAGGCGCTTTTTTAAGATGCACAGCCTTCTGAAGCTGATGCCTTATGAACCCGGCGGAGCTCATCAGCCCGCGGTGGATGTATTTGAGATTTTCCTTATTGTAGCTGGTGAAGTACACCTTCGCCTGTGAGAGATCTCTGGTCACCTCTATGGAGGTGATTACAACATCCTTAACCTTGGGGTCTTTCACGTCAAACTGTATTATCCTTGAAATCTCCTCTTTCAGGAGTTCCGATACTCTTTCTATTCTGTGCAATTTCCTAACCTTTATAAACCGGAAAAAGGCATTCAGAATATTTCCTCATTAATGGAAATAACCTCAACCTCTCCGTATGATTCTACAAAATCCATAACTGCAGAGAGCATGCTTTCCGCATGCTGTCTTTCGGCAGAAACCGTAACAACGGCTATTTCAGCCCTGTTCCATATATCATGGGAACCGGTTTCGCTTACCGCAATATTGAATTTATTTTTCAGCCTTGCCTTGAGCCCGGAGATCACCCGCCTTTTATCTTTCAATGAAAAGGCCTGTTCAACCCCAAGCTCAAAAACCACAGAAGCTATGACCATAAGCTTATGCAAACCAATTAAAATCCCCCTTAATCCCCCTTTGCAAAGGGGGAAACAGAGAGGGCGAACCCGCGTCCTGCAAGTGTGCGTTTCTTGACAAAAGCACACAAAGCTGAGACTGCCGCGTCGCTTCGCTCCTCGCAGTGACATAGTTTACTGTCATTGCGAACCCTGAAAGGGTGAAGCAATCTCGCTTAAGAAGCGGCTTCGCTACGCACGGCGCACTTACATCCTGTAAGTGTTATTCAGCGCTGGCAGCTTCCTGAGCTTTCTGTTTTTCAAGATCGCTTTTCTTAACATCGTCCAGCGTTCTCTTTTCTTCTACGGTTATGAAGGCTTCGATTACGTCGCCTTCCTTAAGATCGTTGAATTTCTCTATGCCGATACCGCATTCATATCCGGCAACAACTTCCTTCGCATCGTCCTGAAAACGTTTGAGAGAAGATATTTTCCCCTGATACAGAACAATGGAGTTTCTGACAACACGGACACCGGCTGTTCTGAGGAGTTTACCGTCGGTAACGTATGAACCGGCGATTTTTCCTATTTTCGGAACAGAGAATACCTGTCTGACTTCGGCCTGACCGATAATCTGCTCTCTGAGGTTCGGGTCGATCATACCTTCAAGCGCCTGTTTAACGTCATCCACAATCTGGTAGATTACGGAGTAAAGGTTGATGTCCACGCCTTCCTTTTCCGCCTTTTCTCTGGCTTTCGCATCCGGTCTTACGTTGAAGCCGAATATGATACCGTTTGAAGCGGCAGTGAGGATAATATCGTTTTCGTTGATACCGCCCACTCCTGAGTGGATGATATTAACTTTGATTTCGGTGTTCGTAAGTTTATTAAGCGAGTTTTCAAGAGCGGCCAGTGAGCCCTGAACATCAGCCTTAAGAACAATATTAAGCTCTTTCAGCTCGCCTTCCTTAATTTTTGCGAAAAGGTCGGTAAGAGAAACTTTTGTTTTCTCCATGAGCGCTTTTTCACGTTTGTTATCAGCCCTGAGTTCTGCAAGCTGTTTTGCCACCTTTTCATCAGGCGTAACAATGAACCTGTCGCCAGACTGGGGAACATCGGAAAAGCCCATTATCTCAACAGGTATAGACACACCCGCTTCCTTAACAGACATTCCTTTATAGTTGAACATAGCCCTTACTTTGCCGTACTCAGTACCGCATACAAAGTTGTCGCTCTTTTTCAGGCTTCCGTTTCTGATAAGCACAGTCGCAACCGGACCTTTCTGCTTATCAAGTTTGGACTCGATGATAATACCTTCTGCAGGTCTGTTGGGGTTGCCTCTGAGATCCAGCATTTCTGCCTCAAGCAGCACTCTTTCAAGCAGGGTATCTATGTTCAGGTTCTTTTTAGCTGATATTTCCTGAAACTGGTGATCGCCGCCCCATTCTTCGGAGATTATGCCGAGATCTGCAAGCTGACGCTTTACCATATCAGGGTTAGCGTTTTCTTTATCTATCTTGTTTACCGCAACGACAATCTTAACGCCTGCCGCTTTGGAGTGGTCGATTGCTTCCTTGGTCTGGGGCATAACGCCGTCATCCGCAGCAACAACAAGGATTACTATATCCGTAACCTGTGCGCCTCTTGCACGGAGAGTTGTGAACGCCTCGTGACCGGGTGTATCGAGGAAAACGATTTTGCCGTGGTCAAGCTCAACTTCATACGCACCGATGTGCTGCGTAATCCCGCCCGCCTCTTTTTCCGCAACGGATGTTCTCCTGATTGCGTCAAGAAGCGATGTTTTACCGTGGTCAACGTGTCCCATAACAGTAACAATGGGGGGACGGGGAATCAGATCTTCAGGCTTGTCTTCCACAGTGGGGAGAAGATCCTCCTCCGTAACCACTTTGGTTTTGACATCTATGCCGTATTCAGCAGCAAGAAGAGATGCTGTATCGGCATCCACCGCCTGATTCACGGAAGCCATAACTCCGAGGCTGAGAAGCTTTTTAACAAGCTCTGTCGCCTTCACCGCCATAAGTTTGGCAAGGTCAGAAACTATGATGTTTTCGCCTATTTCCACGCTTGAAGGACGCACGATAACCTTAGCTTCCGGTTCCTGACGTCTTCTGCGTTTATCGGGTCTGGGTCTTGAAACCTGAGGCTTTCTTTTTACAGTCTCGGCCTCTTCTTCCTCTTCCTTAACCGCAACGGGAGCAGCCTGAACCACACTCGTATCTATTTCATGCTCAATGGTAAGCTCGTCAAACCCTTCCGCAACTGTTTTGTGGAAGCTCTTCGGTTTGTCGGACTTTTTAACCGGCTTTTTCTTAACCTCAGTCTTCTGAGGCTCCGGTTTATCTTTTATCTTTTTCTTGATCTCAAGCTTAATTTCATCTTTCGGCGTTGTCCCGGTGTTCTGAGAGGGTCTCTGCGGACGGCGGTCACCGTACTGCGGCCTGTCGCCCCTGTCTTTATCCATGGGTCTTCTGTCGCCGTACTGAGGCCTGTCGCCCTGCGGACGGCGGTCACCGTACTGCGGTCTGTCACCCTGAGGTCTTCTGTCGCCATACTGCGGTCTGTCGCCCTGCGGACGGCGGTCACCATACTGGGGCCTGTCACCCTGAGGTCTGTCACCCTGGGGTCTTCTGTCACCGTACTGGGGTCTGTCGCCTCTGTCATTGTTATACTGAGGTCTGTCGCCCTGAGGCCTGTCACCCTGAGGACGGCGGTCACCGTACTGAGGTCTGTCACCCTGAGGTCTTCTGTCGCCGTACTGGGGTCTGTCGCCTCTGTCATTGTT
>JAEWZN010000007.1 GCA_023395255.1 Deferribacteres bacterium | reverse complement strand
AACCCCTCAGCAAATTCCTCTTTCAAACAACAGCCCCCGGACTCTCAAGCAACTAAGCTCAATCTCCAAGGGAAGGTAGTTATAAGAAATTCCACCAAGGATGTCAACTACTTTTTTTAAAAGTTTTATCAACCGCCTTAACGACTTATTCTTCTGTCAAACACTTCTGGAAAACTTATCCCTCTCCCTTCTGCGGCACTCAAGCCCGTCCCGGAGAGGAAAGTTGTTATAAAGAAAGCTGCGGATTAAGTCAACATGTTTTTAAGAAAACTTTTAACTTTTATTTCGTCTTTCTCATCAGGGCTTTAGACCCTTCCGCCACCCGGTCTCCCGTGCAGCGGAAGGTAGTTATACGAAAACGGCAGGAAGAAGTCAACCGTTTATTTTGAAAAATTTTAATTTTTTTATTTACTGTGTATTATAAGCTATTTACTTATTCGGCGAGAATGAACTTGCCGTTTTTAATCTCAACTATCACGAATGCATCCTTAGTAAGCCCGGTGTGATCAGAGGGAGACATATTGAATTCTCCGGCTATGCCGATGAATCCCTTCACCTTTTCTATCTCTGCGGGAAGCTTGTTCAGGTCGCCTTTGGATTTTTCATAAGCTATCTTAAATATATGGAATGCATCGTAGGCATGTCCGCCGAAAGCGCTTACGGGAGCATTGAATCTGGATTCAAAGTTCTTTTTGTAATCCATCAGCACCTTTTTATATCTGTCACCTTCGGGAAGCTGGTCAGCAACTATGATTCTGCCCGCGGTGAGCTTTATGCCGTCGGCCGCATCACCCGCAAGTTCAATAAACTTGGCTGAAGCCGCACCCTGTGTCATATATATATTGCCCATGCCGAGAGCCTTGGCATTACGCGCTATAATTGCAGGAGCAGGCCCTACTCCCCAGCAGATTACCGCATCCACATCAGCCGCTTTGATTTTGGCAAGCTGGCTCGTCATATCCTTATCCGTATCACGGAATTTTTCCTCAATAGCTATATTGACGCCGTACTTCGGAGCAACTTCCAGAAGGGCATCCCTGCCTGTCGTGCCGTAGCCGCTCTGCTCGGTGATGATCGCTATCTTCTTCTTGCCGCTTTTGACAAGGTGCTCGAACAGTTTTTCCACCACGAGGGTATCAGACTGGGCAGTTTTGAAGACATATTTATTTACAGGTGTAACAATCTGCTGGCTTGTGGCGCAGGAGATGAGAGGAAGCTTAAACCTCTCCGCAAGGTCTTTTATTACCAGAGTTGAACCGGTTCTGGTCGGGCCGAGGACAGCAACAACCTTATCCTTTGTGGCAAGACGCTTGAAGTAGCTGAGGGTTCTGTTCTCATCCCCCTGCGTATCATAGAACACAAGCTCTATCTTATTGCCGTTGATTCCGCCTGCGGCATTCACCTGATCAACCAGCATTTCCACTGTCTGCTTTTCGGGAAGACCGAGATAGCCCGCGGGGCCTGTCACTGAAAAAAGAGCCCCAAGCTTGATTGTTCCGGCGAAAGCCGTCGCTGAAACCAGCAGCAGTGCGAATACCAATAACTTTTTCATACCAACCTCAATAAATTATATTTTTTCTATAAGAACGGTCGCAGAAGCGGCAATACCCTCGCCCCTTCCGGTAAAACCCATCTTTTCCGTTGTTGTTGCCTTAACACTTACCTCATCTATATATACACCGAGATCATCAGCTATATTCCTGCGCATATCATATATATAGGGAGCCATTTTCGGCATCTGCGCTATTATAGTGGAGTCGGCGTTAACAACTCTCCACCCTTCCCCTGCGGCCAGACGTACGGCCTCTCTCAGGAGAATGCGGGAATCTATCCCCTTATATTTACTGTCAGTATCCGGGAACAGTCCGCCTATATCAGTATGGAGAGCAGCGCCGGCTATGGCATCCGTAAGCGCGTGAAGAAGAACATCAGCATCACTGTGTCCGGCAAGCCCCTTTTCATAAGGGATCTCCACTCCGCCGATGATCAGTTTTCTCTCCTCTGCAAACCTGTGGGCATCAAACCCGCTGCCGACTCTTAATTTCACTTCTCAATTCTCCCTAAACGGAATGATACATGATTTTAATAGGAACCGCAAAATCTGTACATTATTTTTTTAAAAACCTTTTTTATTTATACGTTCATTTCCGCTTTATTTTTTAAGATCATTTGTGCATAATTGATTAAGAACGTGTGTTCACGGGGTTTATTATGATAAACAGTTTATTGACAGGTCTGGGAGGAGCTTTAACGCTTGTGTGTCTCTCGTATATCTACACGCATATGACCCGAAGAGAGGACATCGAAAACGGCGCAATCGATTTTGATTATTTGATGCATATGCTCAAAACAAAACAGAATCTCCGCCTTATTGATTTATCGGACTCCGCCCATTTTAAAATGCATCACCTCAAAGGGGCTGAAAATATACCGCCTCAGGCCTTCCGTAAACTTGCAGAAAGCATTCTTGACGACAGGAAAACCGTCCTTTACTGCAAGTCCGGCAGGGAGTGCAGGCTGGCCTACCAGTTCCTTAAGGAAAAAGGTTACAAAACCGATAATATATACTATCTTGACGCTCAGATGATTTATACTTCCGTGTATAAACCCAAGGAGGCAATATGATAGTACGCGTAAGCGATATTGAGGCTAAGCACATCGAAAAACCGAGGGGAGGAACGGGAACCGCAGTTCAGATTCCCTATGAAGCGGCGAAACAGTACGGAGGGCAGATTATGGCCTTCGCTTTCATGGATCTCCCGCCGGAAGCATCTGTAGGCTATCACTACCACGAAAAAGATATGGAGATTTACGTTCTTCTGGACGGATTCGCCGAAGTTAACGACAACGGACGGGAAGACGTACTCACTCCCGGCGACATGATGATCACCGCCAAAGGCGAGGCGCACTCCATAGCCAATAAAACTGACAAAAATCTGTCTTTTATAGCACTGATACTGGAATAAAAGAAAATTTCATCATAAAGGGCGGCTTTTTCCAGGCCGCCTTCCCCTTTTCCCTTTAAATTCCGCCCGAAACGGTTGATTTTTCCACTCAGTTCTGTTTATATAGCTTGCTTTAGTATATGGAGGTCTGAAATGGAAAGAACTTTCGCAATCGTAAAACCTGATGCAACTGCCGCCGGCAACACAGGCAACATCCTTGCCCGCATCGAAAAAGAAGGCTTCAAAATTGTTGCCCTCAAAAAAATATTCATGTCAAAAAAAGAGGCTGAAGGCTTCTACGCAGTTCACAGCGCAAGACCCTTCTTCAACGACCTCACCAGCTTCATGAGCAGCGGCCCCTGTGTGGTTATGGTTCTTGAAAAAGAGGGAGCCATTAAAGAATGGAGAAACCTCATGGGCGCAACTAACCCAGCAGAAGCGGCAGAAGGCACGCTCAGAAAAGAGTTCGGCAAAAACATCGACAACAACGCAACTCACGGTTCCGATGCACCCGAAACCGCAGCAACAGAAATCGCATACTTCTTCTCTGCTCTTGAGCTTGTAGGTTAATAATTATGAGATACGTAAGCACACGGGGGAAAGTTCCCGCTGTTTCTTTTAAAGACGCGGTTATGATGGGGCTTGCCGATGACGGCGGTCTGCTTGTGCCTGAAAGTGTTCCCGCATTCACTGCGGATGAGCTGACAAAGCTTTCGGCGCTGGGGTATCCCTCGCTTGCTTACGAGATCATAAGCCGCTTCGCCACGGATATTGAACCGTTGACGCTGAAAGAGATTATAGAAAAAAGCTACGCCGCTTTTGACACGGAGGAGGTTATCCCCGTTGTCAAAAAGGGCGGACTGTACATAGCGGAAATCTTCCACGGCCCCACTTTCGCCTTTAAGGACATAGCTCTCCAGTTTCTCGGAAACCTGTTTGAGCATATACTTGAGGAAAGGGGCGAGAAGCTCAACATAGTCGGCGCCACCAGCGGCGACACCGGCAGTGCGGCCATCTACGGCGTACGCGGCCGGAAAAATATCCGCATCTTCATTCTGCACCCCAAAGGCAGGGTCAGTCCTGTGCAGGAGATGCAGATGACCTCAGTAACCGATGAAAATGTCTTCAACCTCGCTCTAAGCGGCACGTTTGATGACTGTCAGGACATTGTTAAAGAGATCTTCGGCGACCTGAAATTCAAGCATGACTTCTCACTCGGCGCTGTAAACTCCATAAACTGGGCAAGGGTTCTGGCGCAGATAGTATATTACTTCTGGTGCTCGTTCCGCGCGGCGGAAAACGGCAGAAAGCCGATCTTCATAGTGCCCACAGGCAACTTCGGCAATATTTTCGCCGGATATTATGCGAAGCTCATGGGGCTGCCTGTTGAGAAATTCATACTCGCTACAAACGAAAACAACATCCTCAGCCGTTTCATAAACGACGGGGATTACACCTCCAGAGAGGTTGTGGCAACCTACAGCCCCTCAATGGACATACAGATAGCAAGCAACTTTGAGCGCTACCTTTATTTCTTCTATAATCAGGACGCTGCCAAGGTTGAAAGCCTTATGAAAACACTTAAAACGGAGAAAGGAATAAAATTCCCCGAAACTGACACAGCAAAAGTTCAGCAGGAATTTGGCACATACTCCGCCACGAACAAAGAGACAGAGGATGTCATAGCCTCATTCTATAAAACCACAGGCTACACGCTGGATCCACACACCGCATGCGGAGTGGCGGCAGGGCTAAGGCTTGAGACAGAGTCTCCTGTCATATGCCTCTCAACAGCGCATCCGGCAAAATTTCCCGATGTGGTTGTGAAAGCGACAGGCAAAGCGCCTGAAAAACCCGCCGGAATAGTGACGCTGGAAGGTCTGCCGAGAAAAGTTTCTGATATGCCTAATAACGCAGAGGCGGTTAAGGAATTCATAAGACGGAACGTTTGATGAAGACCCCTGCGGAACTGTTCGATTTTCCGCTCCCGGAAGAACTTATAGCTCAATACCCTCCTGAGACAAGGGGCGGCTCACGCCTGCTCCTTGCGGACAGGAAGGGTTCTGTCCGTGATCTGCTTTTTCATAATATTACCGAACTTATAGATGATGAATATTTCATTGTTATCAATAACACCCGTGTAATGAACGCCCGCCTTGAAGGCTTCAAACCCACCGGCGGCAGGGTGGAGATATTTCTGCTGGACAAAATTTCCGATTTCTCGTTCACAGCCCTCACAGGAGGGAAGGTGAAGGAAGGGACGGAGGTTAATGTGGGCGAAGCGGTAATAAAAATAGAGAAATTTCTTGATGAAGGGCTCCGCATAGTCCGCTTCCTCACCCATACACCGGAAGAGGTGATGGAAAAGTGGGGGCATGTTCCCCTTCCTCCGTATATCCGCAGGGATGACAGCGATGAGGACAAAATCCGCTATCAGACAGTGTACGCCAAGGAGGCAAGATCAGTAGCCGCACCCACCGCAGGGCTGCACTTCACTGACAGTGCTCTGGAAAAACTGCGGAACAAGGGTGTGCAGATACTTGAGGTTTCCCTTGATGTGGGCATAGGGACCTTCCGCCCCATGAAGGCAGATCACCTGGAAGACCACCGCATGCACTCAGAGCGCTACCATGTGAGCGATGAAACCGCGGACAGAATAAACAGCCTCAGAAATGAAGGGAAAAAGCTTATCTGCGTGGGCACAACAGCCATGCGGACAATGGAGTCCGTAACTGACGAAAAGCGCATAGCCCGTGCAGGAAGCGGAGAAACGGACATCTTCATTAAACCCGGCTACTCCTTCAAGGCGGCTGATGCTCTCATAACGAACTTTCACCTGCCCAAATCGACACTGTTTGTCCTGGTCTGCGCATTTGCCGGACGGGACTTCATGATGAACACATACGCACACGCAGTGGCGGAAAGATACAGGTTTTTCAGCTACGGCGATGCCATGTTCATAAAGTAAAGCTACCTGAAATTTGAAAATATCAGACAGGAAATATAATGCTCAGATTCACACTGGAAAAAACAAGCGAAAAGTCAAAAGCACGCGCAGGGCGCATTGTAACTCCCCACGGCGAGATCGAAACGCCCATTTTCATGCCTGTTGGCACTGTAGGCTCGGTCAAGGGGGTTGCCCCCCGTGAGCTGGATGAAATAGGCGCTCAGATAATTCTCGGCAACACCTACCACCTCCACCTCCGCCCCGGCGAGGACACTGTGGCGCATTTCGGCGGGCTGGCGAAGTTTAATTCATGGAACAAACCCACACTGACAGACAGCGGCGGGTTTCAGGTTTTCAGTCTGGCTAAGCTGAATAAGATAAATGAGGACGGGGTTGAGTTTCGCTCCCACCTTGACGGCAGCAAGCTTTTCCTCTCCCCTGAGAAATCAATGGAGATACAGCAGAAGATCGGCGCTGACATAATGATGGCGTTTGATGAGTGTGTGCCCTACCCCAGCGAGAAGATATACGTGGAAAAATCCCTTGAGCTTACCACACGCTGGGCGGAAAGATGTCTTAAAGCCAAAACCAGAGAGGATCAGGCGCTGTTCGGCATAATTCAGGGGGGAGTTTTCCCCGACCTGAGAAAGCGCAGCGCGGAACAGATATGTGCCCTCCCCTTTGACGGATTCGCAATCGGCGGCCTCAGCGTTGGGGAGGATATACCCACGATGTATGAGATCACTGATTTCATAACCGATTACATGCCTGCGGACAAGCCACGCTACCTTATGGGTGTCGGCACGCCGGAAGACCTGCTGAACGGAATAGAGCGCGGCGTGGATATGTTCGACTGCGTTATGCCCACGAGAAACGCCCGCAATGCACTTCTTTTCACAAACAACGGCAAGCTGCACATAAAAGCGGCCAGACACAGGCTTTCTGACGCACCTGTGGACGAGGAATGCGGATGTTACACATGCCGCAACTTCTCACGCGGGTATCTGCGACACCTGTACAAATCCGGTGAGCTTCTGGCTCTCAAGCTCAATTCCATCCACAATCTGCACTTCTATCTTTCTCTTGTAAAACGGGCAAGAAATGCTATAAATAATGGGTTCTTTGAGGATTTCAAAAAGGAAATTCTGGATAAAATCAGTTTCGGAGGAGACAATGTTTAACGGTACTATGTTGGCTGCAAACGCACAGCCCGGACAGGGCGGAGCTTTAATTCAGCTTCTACCCCTTATTCTCATTTTCGCGATATTCTACTTTCTGCTTATCAGACCCCAGCAGAAAAGACAGAAAAAACACGCTGAAATGCTCGATGCGCTTAAAGCAGGTGACGAAGTGATCCTCGCCGGAGGTATCTACGGTAAAATTGACAGAGTCGCCGACCAGAACACTTTCATCGTCGAAATAGCTGACGGCGTTAAAGTCAAATCCGCTAAAAGCGGTGTGGCCAGCGTAGCTTCAGCCGGGGAGAAATAAACCTAATGAAACTAAGGACCAGATGGATCATCATTTTGATTGTAACGGTCTGGGCTGTTATTTCCGTTTTGCCCTACGGCAAAAACATGAAACTCGGACTGGACCTTCAGGGCGGTATGCATGTCGTTCTCGGCGTGGATACCGAAAAGGCGGTTGAGGGAAGGCTTGAAGGCTTTGCCGTTAAAATAAGAAAGGAACTCGCCGCAGAATCGGTCAACTTCGGCTATGTGCAGATGGATAACAGAGGCAGAATCAACATCGCCCTCAACAACACGGACGATGCTGAGAAGGTCAAAAAAATCATCTCTGACAGATACGATACCCTTGAATCTGTGGCATCATCCGGCAGCAACATCCTCAGCTACCGTTTTAACAATGCCGCTGTTAAACAGATTAAGGAATACGCCGTTGACCAGTCGCTTGAGGTTGTCAGAAACAGGATCGACCAGTTCGGCGTTACCGAACCGGTTATCCAGCGTCAGGGACAGAACCAGGTTGTGGTTCAGCTTCCCGGCATAACTGAGCCCGAAAGGGCAATCAGCCTCATAGGCAGAACGGCTCAGCTTAAGTTCCACATCGTAAACGAAACAGTTAACCCCGAAGACGCTGTCAGAGGGAATATACCCTTTGACTCAGTTCTTCTTTATCAGAAAACCACAGATAAAAACACCGGCAAGGTGCTCAGCAGTGTTCCCTTTGTTCTCAAAAGAGAGGCTGTGCTCACCGGAGACTACCTTGTGGACGCTTCCGTTTCCTTCACGCAGAACAACCTTCCCGCAGTTCAGTTCACGCTGGACTCAGCAGGAAGCAAGCTGTTTGAAGAGGTTACAGGTCAGAACGTAAACAGAAGAATGGCTATCGTCCTTGACGATAATGTTTACTCCGCACCTGTGATCAAATCAAAAATAGCGGGCGGCAGCGCCATAATCGACGGAATAGGCACACTTGAGGAAGCCAAAGAGATAGCAATCGTTCTGAGAGCGGGCAGCCTTCCGGCTCCTGTAAGCATCGAAGAAAACAGAACGGTAGGCCCCTCACTCGGTCAGGACTCCATCAACTCCGGCCTTAAGGCAGCAATCGCAGGTATCGCCGCTGTTATCATATTCATGGGAATTTACTACAGGATTGCAGGACTCATCGCAAACGTTGCGGTTCTTTTTAACTTCCTGCTTATCTTCGCTGTAATGAGCCAGTTTCAAGCCACGCTCACCCTGCCGGGTATAGCGGGCATGATACTTACCCTTGCCATGTCGGTTGATGCCAATGTTCTTATTTATGAGCGCATAAGAGAAGAGATACGCATAGGCAGAACATCGCTTAATGCTGTGGAGTACGGCTATGAAAAAGCCCTTTCCACTATCCTTGACTCGAACATAACAACAATCATCGCAGCCGTGGTTCTCTTCCAGTTCGGAACAGGCCCCATTAAAGGCTTTGCGGTAACGCTCTCCATCGGTATTCTTGCGTCCCTTTTCACGGCGCTGTTCTTCACCAGAACCGTTTTTGCCACCATTCTCGGCGGAAGCGAAACAAAATCCGTGAGCATATAGGGGGTGGCTGAAATGTTTGAGATAATTAAACCCGGAACAAAAATAGACTTTCTCTCTTACTCCAAATACTATTTCACCATAAGCATCATACTCACTGTGATATGCTTCGGAATCCTCCTGTCAAAAGGCTTTAACTACGGCATAGACTTCGCCGGAGGAACTGTTATACAGGCTCATTTCGAAAAGGATCCTAACCTTGATGAGATCAGAAAAGCCATAAGCGGCGCAGGGATCGGCGATGCGATCATCCAGAACTTCGGTGACGGTGACGATGTGCTGATCCGTCTGGAGAAGCTGGATAAAGAGCTCGATGTAATATCTAAAAATGTTCAGAATGCGCTGATCCAGACCTTCAAAGATGAAAAGGTTGAGATAGTAAGAATTGAGCAGGTCGGCCCTCAGGTCGGCGAACAGCTTAAATCAAAAGCCTTTTACGCCGTTATCTACGCTCTTATAGGCATGCTGATCTATATTGCAGTGCGTTTCAGACCTATCTATGCGGTAGGCGCTGTGGCTGCTCTGGCTCATGACGTTATAATAACACTCGGAGTTCTGAGCATCACCGGCAGAGAGATTGACCTCACCATTGTTGCGGCCATCCTCACTATCGTGGGTTACTCCATCAACGACACGGTTATAGTTTTTGACAGGGTGCGCGAAAATCTTAAAGCCGAAGGCGGTTCATCCCTTTCAGTTAAAGATATTCTTAACAGAAGCCTTAACGAAACACTTACCAGAACCGTTATCACCTCCGGCACAACACTGTTTGCCGTAATCGCCCTTTACTTTCTCGGCGGTGAGGTTATTAACGGATTTGCTTTTACCCTCCTTATAGGTATCGGCTTCGGAACCTACTCATCTGTATGCGTGGCAGCAGCCATCGTCTATATACTAATGACAAGGAAAGCCACAGGCGCAGTTGCCTGAGCTCATGTAAAAAGTTAAGACTTCATGGCCGTCTCCGTAAGGGGGCGGCCTTTTTTTTGCCTCATAGTATTGAAACAAAACTATCCGAAGAGTAATGTAAATAGATCGGAGGATATGATGTCATACACTACAAAATACTGTTCTGAGTGCGGAGAAGTGATAAGGCGGAATGCTGAAATATGCCCGAAATGCGGAGTAAGGCAATATCCGCAAAGAGGAAGAAACAGGCTTGCTGCTGCGCTTCTGGCATTTTTTCTCGGCGGATTCGGCATACACAAGTTTTATCTGGGGAAAACAGGCTGGGGAATTGTTTACCTGCTTCTGTGCTGGACATTCATACCCGGACTGGTGGCCATAGTTGAATCTGTATTTCTGATTCTTATGAGCGATCAGGAATTTGACATCAAATATAACAACTGACATCAAAAAGCCCCGCTTCAAGCGGGGCCTAAGCAATCTTTTATTCGTGGTAGCCCAAGCGCTTGCTTATCTCGCGGGCATATTTTCTGGCCACGGGGAGAATCTGGTTCATGATCCTCTCATCCGTCATGCGGCAGGCAGGGCCTGTCACACTGAGAGCGGCAACGGGGATTCCCAGATAGTCCTTCACAGGGACAGCAACGCAGCGCACTCTCTCTTCAAACTCCTGATTATCCAGAGCGTAGTCATTTTCAGCAACACTTCTCAGATCCTTTTTAAGAACCGGGAGAGATGTGATTGTGTTGTCTGTATATCTCTTGAGCCTTGCGCCCATATAGATTTTGTTTATTTCCTCTTCCGAGGAGTACGCAAGCTGAACCTTGCCTATAGCGGTGCAGTATGCGGGTACATCCTTGCCCACGCGGGAAACAACACGCACCGGGAGGTTTGTTTCGACTATATCAAGGTAAATAACATTACCTTCGCGGAGTATGCCTATATAGACCGATTCGTTAACCTCGGCGACGATTTTCTCCATGAAGGGTCTGGAAAGCTTGAGTATGCCGAGCTTGCTGACGAACTTCTGGCCGAGGTTGAATATTCCTATCCCCAGACGGTAGTTTTCCGTGTTGAAGTTCTGCTCTATGTAGCCTCTGGAAGCGAGGGTGGCAAGCAGCCTGAATACATTGTTTTTGTGCAGCCCCAGTGACTTGCTGAGTTCGGTAACTCCGAACTCGTCTTTATTTTCCGCAGTCCTGAACACTTCAAAAAGCTGAAGCGCGTGGTAAACTGACTGGACAGGCTTTACATCCGGCTTATAAACCATAAAATACTCCTTAAAAATACCCATTGACGGGCTAATGAAACATGTGTTGTGCGAAACTGCACAATCATAACGTTTATTCTTATAATAACAGGCTAACGTTTGAAAGAATATAAAATATCGTTATAAACAAAACAAGTTTTTTCTTTGTTATCAGAAAAAATAATTACTGCTTGTTTTAATCAGCCGTTAATCTGTTTAATGCTAAGTTTATCTGCCAAGTCTGAGATGTCGTAACCGCTGGGATTCTGAAATACCCTTAAATCGAATTCCCTAACAGCGGCAAGCAGATGGTCGAAAATATCCGACTGAATGCCTTCGTAGCTCACCCAGTTTATGTCATTGGAAAAAACATAGACCTCAAGGGGCAGACCTTCAGCAGTCGGAGCCAATTGTCTTACCAGAAAGGTCATGCTCTTGTCTATCTCTTTTTTTTGTCTGAGATATTCGAGGATATACGCCCTGAAAGTGCCTATATTGGTCAGTCTGCGGCCGTTTACGCCGCATTCGCCGGAAACGCACTTATTGGCTTCTGCCAGTTCATCCTTTTTCCGCTGCAGGTAGTCTCTGAGAACGTCTATCCGTTCCAGATTTTTAATATCCTGTTCCGTCAGGAAGCGTATGCTTTTTTGATCTATCAGGATAGAACGCCTTATCCTTCTTCCGCCGGATTCCCGCATTCCTCTCCAGTTCCGGAAAGAACCGTCTATCAGCTTATGGGTGGGGATGGTGACTATGGTGTTATCAAAGTTCTTCACCTTTACAGTGTGCAGAGCCATTTCAGTCACGGTTCCGTCCGCTCCGGTTCCGGGAACCTCTATCCAGTCGCCCACATGGACAAGGTCATTAAAAATAATAAGGAGGCTGGCTACAAAGTTCATGATGGTGTCCTTGAACACCAACATGATTATTGCAGTCATTGCTCCTATTCCGCTCAGTATAGCCCACGGTGATTTGCCGAGGAAGAAGCAGACAACGAGAATCGCCCCCATGATAAACAGGAATATCTCAATGAGCTGCACATATCCTTTTATGGGTCTTGTTACTGCCACAGGGAACTGCTCGTAAACCTCAACGGCGGAGCGCAGGAGCCGTCTGGCGAAGACCACGATCATAACAGTTATATAAACATTCAGAAGCCTGATAAGCGGAGTCTCAAATGCCGGGAAGAACTGCATTCCGTAATGTATAACGAATACCGGAGGCAGCGTGAAAACTATGTTAAATACCTTATTCTTAAGGAAAACATCATCCCACTCAGCAGCGCTGCGCTTAACTGCGGCATGAATGAGCCTCAGTATAAAAAATCTCGGTACAGCGTAAGCAAGGAAAACAAAGAAGAGAATCACACCCGCTTTAATCAGACCTTCCAGCGGAATATTCATGTAGGAAAGTATTTCAATCATTTTTTCTTTCATGCTGTGGCGTCAAAACCTCCCAAATGTAATGCAGAATCCTTTTTTACTTCGAAAACCGTCTCATCCTTCTGTTCATATTTTTTCCAGCGGATAAGGGCGCTTTCAACCTCTGTGTTTTTAAGCATTTCCGATATATCGGTCTCGCTTTTCACCAATATATCAAAAACATCACCGATCTGTCTTACTGTGATGAATGTTTTGCCTATTTTGCTGAATTCAAGGGAGATATACATGATTCCGCCCCCCTTGTCATCCTTTTTGTACCTGACAAGGGCATCGCTTACATCCTCGTCCTTTGTTTTCAGGTAACTCACCAGACCATCCGCCATGAGAACATTCACAAGCTGGAGCCTCGTTATTGCTTCCCTCGCCGGAACATCCTTCTCTGAGTATGCGCGGAACTTTTCATCACCCGTGACCTGTTCATCGTTTGCCAGCTTATTCTCAAAAAAAATGCCGCTCTCTTTTATGGCCGCCTTTATGTCATCCGCGCTGAGATTAAGCAGGCTGAGGCTTGAGAATTTCCCTGTGCTTTTCAGAAGTGCCGCGAAATCGAACTTGCCTACCTCGGTTTTTACACTCAGCGGGTCAAGGTTTTCTATGGGGGTTTTCAACACCATGAGTTCAAGGAAAGGATCTGTTTTAAGAATCTGTGCCTTAAGGGTGTTAAGCACTGTCTGACCTATGTCAGCCTTGAAGAGGTAGCCCAGCGCATCCAGCAGCTTAAGCCCGTCCCCCATTGTGCGCACTATATTGAGGTTCAGCGTGCCACCTTCTTTAACACCGGGAACAGTGCCTTTCAGCAGGCGGAATATCACCGCATCCGCACCGTCTTCTGTCTGCACACCGGACTGCGCCGCGGGTTTCACCACTGCGGAATTAAAACCGTCTTCAAAATTTCTGATTATTTTAAGTTCGACCTGAGAACCGCTGCGCACCACCTGAGCGCGGAAGCGGGTGCTTTCGCCAAGCTCAGTGTCAAGGGTTGCGGTAACCTGACGGCCTTTAAGATTTATAAGATACATTCCGTTGTTCATTCTGCGCACAACGGAACCGCCCAGCTTCTCGCCCTCCATCAGTTCCAGAAGTTTTCCGCTCTGGTCTGTCAGACCCGGCTGTCCGCCGGAACCTACTTTCATGCGCCCATGCTGCGCACTATCTTAACCTCTGTGGTGGAGATGCCCAGCTTTCTGGCTATTTCAGAATCGGGCATGCCGTCTTCGGCAAGCTCCCTTATCTTTTCCTTAAGGGTCTTCTCCGGTTTTGCCTTTTCCGCTGCCCTGCCGTAATCGGCCAGTTTGGAATCCGCAAGCACCGTGAGGTCTTCCAGCACGCTCTCCCTTTCTCTGATGGAGTTTTCAAGCTTTGTGGCTATGTGCTCACTCTCTATCACAAGCTCTCTGAGCTCCTCTATAAACGGATACAAATCGGAGGGTGTGACTTCTATAAGCTTCTTCTCAAGCCTGCGTACCTTCGCAGCAAGAGCCGCAACAACCAGCACAAGAACAAGCAGAATAATATATGTTATTATCAAGAGAGCGGATGTTGTCATTTATCCCTCGCCTCTTTTAAAAGTTCTCTGTCCTTTTCAAAAACGTATCTGATGATATTTTCCTTAACAGCTTCTTCCATATCGGTAAATTCAAGATCCGCCAGTATGCCCAGCTTCGTCTTGCGACCGCCGGTCACTTTGCCCACAGCGGAAAAGCGCAGTCTGCCTCCGGTGTCGAAGGATCTGGCTTCCAGAAAGATAAGCTCGCCCATTTTCAGCGTACCGTCAGTAAAAAAGCCGCAGCCTTCGCTGCTTATATAGAGCGCTTTAACAGTCTGGAGATCGGTTTCCTTGTTTTCGGCCTCAGCAAGATATACAAGTTTCTCCAGCTTGGAATCCATTTCGATAAGGAAGCGGAAAAGATGCTGATTGGTTATGCTTTCGTTTGGGATAATCGACTGAATCTTATTTACCATACTGTTCTTATTGGAAGCGTTATTCCTTTCCGCCGTTCTGGCATAGGAGGAATATTCATCGGCCGATATTTTTTTAATGTCAAAAAAGCCTTTATACTCCACTCTGTGGGCGCATTCCGCTTTCCCGCGCAGGTCTTTGACGACTTTGAGAAATATCTGTGTCCCTTCGGCCTTGCTGAACTCAACCTGAACACACTTGGATGCGCCGGCCTCGTGCCACTGGAGCGTCATCTCAAGGCTGTCAGACATCATTGCGGGGGAGTATGAGGCAAGCTGTAAAACAAGGGGAGCCTTGGAGGTAAGCTGGCCGTAAACTGTTCTTATATCGTCAGGATATATAATGCTGAGCCTTGCGCGGACTATCACTTATTACGCCTCAATATCTATAAAATGCCCCGTTTGGCTTTCCGGCGGGGCTTTCCGCTTCTTCTTTCCCTCATCCCGTTTTTTGCGGTTTCTGTCATCAATATTGGGATTTTCGGAGCGGGGTACATTTGTGACCGAACGGGCATTCTGCTCATTCTGCCTTGCCATTTCAGAAGCAAGATGAGCATGGCGCTGTTCCGCGTTTCTTTCCATAACTTCCTGCACCTTTTCGGTAACAGGGGTTTTGTTCATGATGACCTGAACATCAATCGGACCGGGAGCCATACGTTCACCTCCGACTTATATGATGCTGAATCTGTGGCTGTCCTGATCTTCTTATCGGCAGCAATCCGTATTATATAAGTTAGGCCGTTATGGATTAAACGCCAGTGAGATCCTTCACCCTGATAGTTCAGAAAAACCTGCGTCCTGCAGTTTTTCTTCACTCGCAGCCTGCGCGGTAAAACCGCTTGCTGCTCTGGCTGCGCTATGCGTTCCTCGCATTCGCTGCGGTACGCGCTCCGCGGGCACATCCATGTGCCTGAGGACACCTGCTGGAGCTTGAATGGGGCGAAACTATTTCAGGTAAACTATGCCGCCGCCGAAGTTTTTCATCTGGAATTTATCGCTTATCTTGTTCAGGGTTTCGGAGTGGCCGAGGAACAGATAACCCGGATCGTTCAGTGTTTTATGGAAGGTCTCAATCACCTTGATCTTCGCTTCCATATCGAAATATATCAGCACGTTACGGCAGAAAATTATATCGGCTTTGCCGAACTTGGAGGCGACCATAGGGCTGAGCAGGTTGCCCTGAAAAAACTTGACCTGAGAGGCTATGGCCGGATCAAGCTTAAACGAAAACCCGTCCTTGGTGAAGTACTTATCAACTATCTGCTGGGGAACCCCTCTGAACGATACACTGCGGTAAACGGCCTGTCTTGCCGTTTCCAGCACCTCGGTATTGATGTCCGAAGCATATATCTCAATGCTCATTCTGTTCAGGAGACCCGCTTCGTTAAGCAGAATCGCCATTGAATAGGCTTCCTCGCCGGAGGAACTGGCGGAAGACCATATCCGGATACTTCTTTTCCCCTTTGCCTGAAGCTCAGGGATTACGGTTTTTATCATGTAATCCATCTGGGCGCGCTCACGCAGGAAGTAGGTTTCATTTATTGTCACGAGGTTGAGAAGAATCTCCATCTCCTCTTTCTTCTTAACGTTATACTTAAGGTAGTAGATGTAGTCTTTGAAGCTGCTGAAGTTCAGTTCCTGAAGCCTTTTCGTCAGCCTGTTTTCAAGCAGATATTTTTTGCTGTCCGAAAAAGATATGGCGGAACTGTTGTAGATGATGTCCTTCAGCTCAACAAATTCGTCATCTTTTATTTTGATCGTTCCGATTTGAATCATAACACTTCCAGTATATTCTGAATCTTTTCACGGACATACTTGTTATCTTCCGCTGTGAGTCTGCCGCGGAGAATATCCTTATAGCCCTGAGGCTTTATGGTGTCCAGAATTTCCACAGCTTTAAAGCGCACAAGCCAGCTTTCATCAGAAGCAACCATCAAGGCTGCGGTTTCCGCCGCGCTTTCAGGCTTGATTTTCATAAGGGCTCCCAGAACCTCCTTGCGAACATCCTCGTTGTCATCCTTAACCAGCCCCTGCAAAAATGCAGAGGAATCATACCTGATTTTGCCTAATGCTTCGATTATGGCAAGCCGCACATTCTCTTCAACAGCGGCGTAAGCGCTTATGAGCTTTTCTGCGCTGACCTCGCTGTGCATTTCGCCCAGCGCCTTCACAGCGAAGTAACCCACCCAGCTGTCCTTATCTGTAATCCGTTTAAGTATTTCGTCAACCTTATCCTTGGCTTTGATGCGAACAAGGCCGCCTGCGGAGGCTTCCCTTACCTTAAGGGATTCGTCATCAAAACCGGCAAGGAGAATGTCTGCCACGCCGGGCTTATTGAACCCTGCGAGGCTCTTTACTGTAAATGCCCGCACATCCTCATTTTTCTCGGCTTTAAGATGCTCAAGCAGAATGGCATAGCTTTTTGAATCGTTGATGAGAGAAAGAGCCTGGGAAGCTACTATACGAAGCCGGGGGCTCTCAGCCGTGAGAAGAGAGCCTATCTTTTCAGCATCATTGTCATCGGCCAGAAGGGCAATGGAACCGGCAGCAGCCTCAGCCACATCACTCACACTGCTTTTAAGGAACTCATAGAGCCTTTCCTTAACAGAAAGCTCGCCGAACCAGCCTAAAACAAGTATAGCCGCGCGGACTACGGAGCCGGAGTCACTGTCGAGGCACTCTTTGACCCTTTCAGTGGCATCATAGTCATGGGCTTTTCCTATGGTAAGTACTGCGTACTCCTTAAGCAGAGGATCATCCCCCTCAAGCACATCGTACAGCCTTGCCTTTATATCGTCTGTGTAATTTTCCGCTATGTAGTCGGAGACTCTGTCCGCCTCTTCGGGGTCGAATAACTTTTCCAGAAGCTCATCCGCATTAAACGAAGTGTAGTCCTGAGAAATATTGAACAGCGGCAGGAGGTTTGTCATATCAAAAAGCTGATGCACCTCTTCACTGACGTTTACAAGGAGAAGTTCAGCTTTCTTTTTCTGCACCTCTTTCTTGAAAGCCAGAATGGTGGCCAGAGATTTACTCTGCAAAAACAGGCAGTTTTTGAGATCGAGAACCACTTTATAAATCCCTGTTTCCGCCCTTACAGCCGCCAGACCTTCGTTAAGCCCTTCCACATGGTCATCAGCGCCTATTACAACGCGGAGAGTGTCTTTGTTTCTGGTAAGTTCAACGCCCATTTCCTACCCCAGTGCCTGCGCCTCTGTTTCATAAATTTTAAATACTTTATCAAGACCGGTGAAGGCAAACATCTCTCTTATATCAGCAGACATTTCGCAGAGTCCGAGTTCTTTTTTCATTTTGTTTGCGTTTTTGAGCAGGTCAATTATCTCTCTGAGCCCGGAGCTGTTCATATACACAACGCCCTTGAAGGAGAGAACCGCGGCATTGTTTGTAGCAAACATATCCAGAACTTTCTTCTTAAGCTCCCCGCCTGTCTGCGCGTTAACCTCGCCTTTGATGTAGACTACCTGCTTTCCGTTTTTACCCTGAACGTCGAACATTGCTGCCTCCTAAATCTTTTTGAATGCCAGTATGGTTATATCGTCCTCGAACGGCACTCCGTCGGCGAATAGCTTAACATCGTCCATAATGTTTCTAATCATCTCGCTCACGGACAGTTCGCTGAACATCATTATTTTTGAAATCAGTCTGTCATAGCCGTACTGTTCCCTTTGCCCGTTCATGGCCTCGTTCAGCCCGTCTGTGTACATGAACACAATATCGCCCGAATCGATCTCAAATCCGCCCTGCTCATACTCCACACTGTCAAAAGCGCCGAGGAAAAGCCCCTGAGCGGTAACCTTGCGGACAAGCATTTCAGATTTGTCGTAAAACAGCATGGGGTTGTGTCCCGCGCTGGCGAAGTTGCATCTGCCGGTTCTGGAATCCAGCACCACGTAAAACATGGTAACGAAGTCATTTGTATGTATATTGTCGCAGAGGATTTCGTTTACCATGGCAAGCGCCTCGGAAGAAGCCACTATGTCATAGGTGTACGACCTCATTATTGCTCTTGTTATAGCCATTATAACAGATGCGGGGATTCCGTGCCCGGAAACATCAGCAACTCCCAGACCCCAATATCCGTTGCTCATCTCTATGCAGTCGTAATAATCACCGCCGGCATGCTCCGCCGGAGTGTAAAAAGCACCGAAGTCATAACCGTTTATGGCGGGCAGAACCTCCGGAAGCAGGCTGGCCTGTATCTCGCCCACCTGTCTGAGTTCCTCGTCAATTATCCTCTGGGCTTCCTTGAGCCTTTCATTCATACGCAGAAGGTCTTTATTCAGCAGAGACATCTGCCTTTGCTTCTCCTCAAGGACTGACTGCTGGCTTTTTATCTCGTCTATGAGCTTAAGCTCTTTAGTGGTGTCTCTTATGCTCTCCACTATGTACTGGTCAAACCTGTTGAAGCTCACGGTGAGCTTTTTGCCGAAGGCTTCCCGGAATGAGCGTGTCACCTTCTTGTCCAGCATGGGACAGTCCCTGCACTGCTCAGTATAACCGTACATTTCATAGCATTTCGCAGGTCTGCCCTCAGATTCCCTCTGTCTGGACATTTCCACCAGGTTCTGGTTGGCTATGTTCACGGACATATCAGGGTTAACAACCATGACCCCCTCATTGAGAGAGTTTACAGTGTTCATGATGAACTTGTGCTCCTTTTCCGTCTCCTTTCTGCGGAGATTGAGGATCACGTTCGAGGCCTTGAGCTCCTTTGTATGGTGTGTAAGCTTGTCTATAAGCTTCTTTGTGCTTGTTATATCGTCCATGATCTCGGCATACATTCCGTCCGAGAGTTTTTGGAATTTTGAAGAGAGCAGCTTGCGGAAGCCCCTGTGGGTTATTGTATCATGCTCTATATCCACGGCCATTTTGCCGCTTTTAAGCAATTCAAGCTGACAGTTGGGGCAGGGCTCAAGCCTGTTGAATATGACAAGATGGCATTTCTTGCCTATCAGCCTGTCAGAAGGTTTCCCCGTAATATTTTTCATCGGGGTGCTGCAGAACATGATTTCGTATCTGTCATTAACTACCATGACTATTTCGTTCATGTAGTTGAGAATTTCCTGGTTAAACTCCATCTATTCCAGCCGTAACCCTTTTATTTTTTATACAAAGCTGCCGCAGGCAGTTAGCTTGATTATAATATAATGCTCCGTCAAAGTTAACAAATAATACCACTCTTATCAGGAATTTTCAGGATTTTCCTTTTGCTGCTGTCAAGCCTTGCTTAAAACATGTTATAACAAAATTCACTATCATTATAAACAGTTAAGATCATTTCCTCTCATTCCGTCATCATAATAAGGAAGAAAGAGGCAAAAAAAACTATTACTGCTATGGACATATAGAGAAGTTTCCACGCTATTTTCTGCGCTCTCTCCATGAGGGAAACCTTATATTCATCCACTGAGCCTTCCAGACTTTCCAGAAACTGGAGATCAAGCTCCACCTGTTCGCGGCTGCGCTTCATCTCATCTTCTGATTCATATTCAATAATCGCACCCACATAGATCAGCAGGTACTGGAGCAGAGAGAAAAGCCTGACTTTTACATCAACAAATTTATCGGTAAAGCTAAAAACGGATACTTTCAGAATTTCAGGCAGAATGTCATGCTGAATTTTCTTGAACTTGTCTCTGATCTCAGGCGTGATATTGTTTATATCCTCCATCCGGTCAACTTCATCAAGAATTTCCCTTGTCATTTTGGTATATTTCTCTGCAACCATAGTAACCTTGCTGGTGGGCACTGTCACTGAGCCGCGTTCAGTCTGTCTGCCTTTGAGATAGTTTTTAAGGAGTGTATAGCCGCTCGGAACCCCTTTTGACTTCCTCTTTTTCTGATGTTTATATTTTTTCTTTTTATCAAGGGCGTTTATGGTCTCCATTATATCTGTGGGGGTAAAGATATAATGATCCCTGCCGTCCAGAACTTCCTTTTCCTTTTTTTCAAGGGAGCCGTTGGTGAAGAAGAAAAGCTTTATCACATTTTCTTCGTTCATGGTGCGCAGAACATCGGTGCTTATGTAGGGGTCAAGATCCTTGCCGGAATCCACAATCTCCAGCCAGACAAGTGCATTGTCATTCTCATCCTTGGAGGAGCGCCAGATCTCAATCCGTCTTTTACCCTGACCGTCATAAACGGATCTGTGCACTGCAAAATGAAAGTCATGGAGGATTTCCGTTACCAGCTCATAGAAGTTTTTCAGGCTGATATTATAAAAATCCTCATACTTTATTCTGTCATCTTCGGCCATAGAGATCCGCTCTCCTGTTCATGGGCTGACCGTTCTTCATATTTTCCGCAGCGGGCATAAGTGTGCCCATCCCCTTTGCGTCAATATTGACGGAGGATATTCCGTCAGCAGTCAGCACTGATTTAAGAAATTCCGCCCTTTTGCGGGCAAGATCAAAGTTCGTGTCAAAACGGTTATTTTCCATAACGCGCAGTGTGTCGGTGTGCCCCAGAATCAGGTATTCCCCGGAATCCCTGAGGGAGGAAATTTTCGCGCTGAGTTCCGGCGGAACATCCGTCTGAAACTCGCCTATATTAAAATAGAGTGTGCCTATGTAAGTGTAGTTGTCATCAGTGAGAATAGCAGGTGAACCTGCCGGAAGAGCAGAGCCAAGAGAAGCAGCCTGCTGCGACGGGAGGGTTTCGGCGGTTACGGATTTATCACGGGCAGTCCCTGCGGCGGGTTTCTTATCACCGGTATAGCGGAATTTATGATCGGCCGGAAAGGGCTCAGCCGCCTCTTTTTCTTCAATACGGATAAGCTTCCAGCCGTTCAGCACAATCTGACTGCGCGCCTCCTCTATATCCTCGGCACGGACATGCATAGTGGTAACGGCGGAACTCCCCTCGCGGGTTATGTGGATGAGGAAAAGTTTGCGCCCGTCTGCGGCGGCTTTCTCAACGCCACCAAATAAAACGTATATAATTAGAATCGGCAGGAGGAGTTTCATAAAGAAGCGGACGGTAGTTGGCATTCCCAAGTCTGTTTTCCTCCAGAGCTTTATTAAAATCATTTCCGGGATATTTCTGAACAATTTTCAGGTTTTTGATTATGTCGCTTCCGCCGTTATGAAACAGAAAAGCTTTCGGACCGAGCATGGAGGCGGTCTGAAAGCGGCGGCTCACGGTTGTAACCTCATAGACATAAACAGCGGAGTACGCTTCCCCCGCGAACAGGAGAAGCGCGGTAATGCTAATTAGAAGCTTTCTGGGCAAGGAGCTCATCTATCTTATCAAGCATTGTCTGCAGGTTCAGCGGTTTAAGAAGGAAAGCGTTTATCCCTGCGGCGCTCACTTTCTTTCTGTCCGTGACTTCGGATCTGCCGGAAACTGCAATAATCGGTTTTTCATATCCTCTTTCCCTTATCGCTCTGGACAGGTCATACCCGTCAAGATCGGGCATCATAATATCTGTAACGATTATATCGGGGTCATTGCTCTCAAGGTATTTAAGCGCGTCCCTTCCGGCGGATACTTCATCAACGTTTATCCAGCCTGTGGAGGAGAGGAGGCGGTTCATTATCTTTCTGTCCGTAGCGGAGTCATCCACAACAAGAACATTTACACTGTTGGCATTTTTCTTGACTGCTCCGGTTTTCTTTTTCTTGCGTGAGCGTCTGGGCATTTTACCTGCGATGTCGATTACACCGGCAACATCAATAATCAGCCTTACGCGCCCGTCACCCATAATGGTTGCGCCCGCTATGCCCACATTGCCGCCGAGGTATTCACCGAGGGATTTGATAACTATCTCCTCCTGCCCCACAAGCTTGTCAACTATGAAGCCGAGTTTCTTCTCGGCAAGGCCGACAACAACTACGTATATATCATCTTTGTACGAGCCTTCGAGTTCGTAGATCTCGTCAAGACGGAGCAGACTGAGAACAGAGTCCCTGAGTTTAAGGACTTCCCTGCCCTCGAAGTTATGAACTTCCTTGAGGTTGATACGCACTGTTTCAACAACGGAAACAAGGGGAATAGCGAAAGTCTCTCCTGAAACATCCACAAGCAGTGCCTGAATGATGGCAAGTGTGAGGGGAAGTTTAAGGCGGAAGCGTGTCCCGTGTCCGAGTTCAGACTCTATATTTATGATACCGTTCAGTTTTTCTATGTTTGTTTTAACAACATCCATCCCAACGCCGCGGCCGGAGATGCTTGTAATTTTCTCAGCAGTGGAGAAGCCCGGCTTGAAGATAAGATTGAAAGCGCCTTCGTTATCAAGGTTTTTAGCTTCCTCAGCAGAAATAACCCCTTTTTCGACAGCTTTCTTTTTGAGCTTTCCGGGATCCATCCCCTTTCCGTCATCCCTGATTTCAACCACTATGTGGTTGCCTTCATGATAGGCTGAAAGATGAACAGTGCCCTTCACAGGCTTACCTGCTTTCCTTCTTTCCTCAGGGCCTTCCACACCGTGGTCAACGGCATTTCTGATCATGTGGATAAGCGGATCGCCTATTTCCTCAACAACGGATTTGTCAAGCTCTGTCTCTTCACCTGTGATGACAAGCTCAATCTCCTTGTTTTTCTCTCTGGAGAGGTCGCGCACCATACGGGGGAATTTGTTGAAAACCTTGCCGATGGGAACCATTCTTGTTTTCATCACCGCGAGCTGGAGCTCCGTAGTAATGAGCCCAATCTGTGAAGTGGTTTCCATAAGCTGCTCTATGAGGAACTCGCCTTCAAACTTTTTCTCAAGTTCGCCGGAGATCTGCCCTATTCTGTTTCTGCTGAGAACAAGCTCACCCACAAGGTTCATGAGAGAATCAAGCCTTGAAACATCCACCCTGATAGTCTGTTCGATGGACATGGCTGCTTTCTTGACCTGATTTACATCATTATCGGCGCGTCTGCCTGATGGGGCGGGAGTGCCTGATTTGCCGGATGATTCGCCGCTGCCGTCTATTTCATCAAAATTGCCTTCATTGGCAAGTTTCAGTTTTTTAACAGTTTCATCTATTTTCACAGTGTTTTTGCCGGCTTTTATGTCGGCAAGGATATGCTTGGTTACGTCCACAAACTCAAGGAGTATGTCCATGATCACGGCGTTAACCTGCATTTCGTTTTTACGGAGCTTGTTAAGAATCTCCTCCGCATGGTGGGTGAGGTTCGCCATTTTATCAAATCCGAGGAAGGATGAGGCGCCTTTCATGGTGTGAGCGGCGCGGAAGATTTTATTAAGGAGATCCAGATCGTTTTTGCTGTTCTCAAGCTCAACAAGGTCATGGTCGAGACTTTCTATAATTTCATCTGTTTCAAGAATAAAATCCTGTACAAGATCCTGCATGTCGCCGATGCCGTCCATATAGGAACCTCCTTAATGTTTAGCTGTGTCAGATTTCCGCCGGGCGGATATTTTTGTGTCTGAAAGTAAAATAACAGCCGGGGAAATTACTTCAAGACAATTTACAGTCAAAATTTACTCAAACGCACTTAAAAAGATCTGAGATTGCTTCGCTTATGCTCGCAATGACAAAGTTCTGTGCCTCGTTTATATGCCGAACTCCTTAAGCAGTTCGTCAAACATGATAATGCCAAATTCGCCATCCATGGGAATTTGACATACACGCTCGCGCCTTGCAAAGCAAGGCTTCGCTACGCACGGCGACGGCACATCCATGTGCCTCGTTTATATACCGAACTCCTTAAGCAGTTCGTCAACGAGGTTCTGATTTTCCATTATACCGTCTTTTGATTTGAGTTTTTCAAGGGTTTCAACATCAATTTTTCTATCTTTAACCCCAAGCATAAGCACGAGGTGGGTAAGTCTTTCCTGAAGGTCGTAAATAATCTTAATCAGCTTATCAATTTTCTGTTTGGTTATATCCTGAAATTCGAGGGAGGCTATTATATCGAAGCTGACATCCTGCCCGGCAAGCCCTTTATCGCGCAGGCGGTCGAGGACACCGTTTATCTTGCTGAAGTCCCCGCTCTCGGCGTATTTTCTGAGAGAAGAGAGGTTTTCCTTTATATCGTCTATGTTGAAGTTGATTTTATCCACACATTCAAGAACGTTTTCGGAAGCTTCCTTAGAGTCTTTGATTACGCTGTGAAGAACGCTCTCGAAACCGGGCAGATCTTCATAGGCATCCTCAACAGCGCTGCTGACTGTTTTGAGCTTATTGACAGCCTTGCTGAAATATTCTGCGATGTGAAAGAGTTCGCTCTCAGGGTTGACATCGATTCCTACAACGTCATAGTTTCCGTTACTGATGTTTCTTGCAATATCAAGAAGCTCATTAACGTCCTTAAAATGGTTCATAATCACAGACCCAGAAGTTTGTCTATCTTCTCTTTAAGAGTATCGGGGGTAAAGGGTTTTACCACATAGTTATTCACACCGCTTCTGAGTGCAGTGAGTATGTCTTCCTTGGCGGCTTCAGTCGTTACCATAAGGATCGGCATTGTTTTGTACTCTTCCTTGGATCTAAGAGTTTTTACAAAAGTCAGACCGTCCATCTCCGGCATGTTCCAGTCGGTAATAACAACATCAACCTTGTTTTTCGCCATGACATCAAGAGCTTCCACACCATTCCCAGCTTCCAGTATGTTTGAGAAGCCGAGCTTGAGAAGAGTGTTTTTAATGATTCTTCTCATAGTGGAAGAGTCGTCCACTGTTATTACAACGTGATGATGCGCCATTCAATCCTCCGCCTTGAGATGTCATAATACCATATTATTTATATTATAACACCAAAGTCAATCCTTTAATTTCTTCAATCTCTCTGCCCTGCTTACGATTTCCTTGATACGGAAACCGAAGTAGCCATCAACTATGACCACCTCTCCGCGGGCTATTACCTTATTGTTAACAACGAGTTCAACCGGTTCATCCGCAGATTCGTCAAGCTCCACAATGTTTCCTGAACCCATAGTAAGTATATCCTTAAGAAACATCCTTGTGGAGCCCATTTTAACACTTACCGGAACATCAATATCCAGCAGCATATCCATGTTCTGCCCGCCGGATACGGAGGATGAGCCCATGGAGCCTATCGGATCGCCCATTCTGTCGTCCGGATCATCCGGAAAAGTGAACGCTGTGGCAAAATCCGGTTCATCATCATGGGCAAAACCGGAGCTTCCGCTCTTAGAGGAAAACAGCGAAAGAAGATCCTCGTCCATAAAAAAACGCATTGCAGTTTTGCGGTCCCCTATGGTGAACTTCATATCGGCTATAAAATAGCTCTCAGACTGAAAGAGAGCGGAGTTTTCATTCTTGATTACATCGTCAACCTTGAAGCTGACCTTCTTGCCGAGCCTTTCCTCCAAGGGTACGCTGAGTGAGGAGAGAACCTGCTGGCAAAGCTCCTTAACCGCATCCGGGTCATCCTCGCCAAGCTCATCTGTGCCTTCCGAATCCATCATGAGCATCAGAGAGGCGAGCATCGTTATATCCTTTGTATAAAAGAATAAGCCTGCGTCAAAGCCGGACTTCTCCTCAGTTACGGATACCACGGTCTGCCCCTCGTACCCGTACATAAGCTCATCCGCATTACCGGCATAAGCATCGGACATGGAAATACTTATCTCTTTATCAAACATGCTGCCGAAGGTAGAGGCAAACATATCTGTTATTACTCCAGTAAAAGCGGCATACCTGCCTTTATCCAGTTCTTTCCTCATTACCTTCTTCCGTTATTATTTCATTTATTCTGACAGCCTTACGCACGCCAAGCGTTCCTATGTGGCCGAAAAATTTCTTTTTGTTATTAATGTGTATGCTTGAAGGCGTGCCTGCTTTCGCATCCATCATGATAAGGTCGCCTTCCTGAAGATTCATTATCTCTTCTATCGTCAGCGTCGTATGCCCCAGAGAAGCGCGGAACGGAATCCTTATCTCTTCCAGCATATCAAGGATATGCTTTTCATTGTCCCCGAACCTGCCCTTTTTCGCACCTATCAGCCAGTCCTGACTGCTGATTTTGCCGAGAACGGGCTCAAGAACTATGGCAGGAATACACAGGTTCATCATCCCCGTGGCCTCACCGAACTTTATCTCAAACACCACAAGGATCACAACCTCGTTCTGAGCAACAATCTGAATGATATGAGGGCTGTTCTCGCTCAGTTCCTTCTTGAAGCGTATATTCTGAACAATCTGCCGCCATACATCCTCAAGATCCTTGAGAATCAGGCTTATTATCCCCTCAATTATATGCTGCTCAAGGCTGGTAAGCTCGCGGGTCTGGAACAGAGGCTGGCCGGGGCCGCCCAAAAGCTTGTCAACTATGGGAAACACCAGAGAAGGGTTTATCTCCAGAACCGCGTTCCCCTCCATGGGTATCATACTTATAATGTTGAAACTGGTGGGGTCAGGCAGAGACATAAGAAACTCGCCGTATGTCATCTGATCCACGCTCACCAGAGTTATGTCTGTGATGGTCCTCAAGAAGTTTGACAGAGAAGACGAGAAGTTGCGCGCAAACTTATCATGAAGATTGCGGATCGAACGAAGCTGCTCCTTTGAAACCCTGTCCGGTCTGCGGAAATCGTAAACCGAAATCTTCTTGGGCACAAAGTCAAGCTGCTGTATCGAATTGTCCGATAAATCATCCTCCGTTGACACGGTGGACAATAGAGCATCAATCTCTTCCTGACTTAAAATATCTGCCATCTGCTTTCCTGTTTAAATATTTAAATTTCAGTTTTTGGGGAAGAGTCTGAGAAACACTTTTTTTTCGTTAAAAAAGGGTTTCTCGGCTTAGCTTTAAAAAAAATATTTTTCTCAAACCAAGGGAAACTTTTTAGGAACAAAGTTTCCCTCTAACCCTTCAAAAACTCTTCTGCTTCGCAACATACAAATACTGCTCTGCGCATTACCTGCAATGGAATATTATCCTGTTAAA
Source organism: Deferribacteres bacterium (assembly GCA_023395255.1). Lineage (GTDB taxonomy): Bacteria > Chrysiogenota > Deferribacteres > Deferribacterales > Geovibrionaceae > Geovibrio > Geovibrio ferrireducens. The sequence continues at coordinate 455,072 of JAEWZN010000007.1, read as the reverse complement.
TATATCGTCAAGGGGAACGATTTCATCAGCTATTCCCGCTTCGACCACAGCGCGGGGCATTCCGTAGACTATGCTTGATTCCTCATCCTGCGCTATGACGTTTCCGCCTTTTAGTTTAAGGAGCTGGAGCCCTTTTTTGCCGTCAGCGCCCATGCCGGTCATGATGACACCGAGGGCATCTTTCCCGGCGGCTTCCGCAACAGAGGCCGCTGTTACGTCCACGCTGGGCACATGAAGGTGTCCGCCCGCGTCTGAATTAAGTTCTGTGACGTAGTTTACGCCTATTTTCTTTATTCTCAGGTGCTGTCCGCCTTTTGCAATATAAACAGTATTGGGCTCAAGTTTCTCATTCCCCTGAGATTCTATGACATTCAGCTTGCTCAGAGAGTTGAGCCTCTGCGCGAGTGACTGTGTGAAGTTCGGCGGCATGTGCTGCACAACAACTATCGGCACTCCGATGTCGCCGGGCAGTCTGGGTATAACCTTCTGGAGCGACTGGGGGCCCCCGGTGGAGGTTCCGATTATCACTATACGCTTATGGCCGGGTTTGGAAACGGTTTTTCCGGCCGGGGCTGCTGGAGCCTGAAGCCCTCCGAACGGGGCGCTCGGAACAGCGGGTCTTGCAAATGATGCAGGGCGCAGCCTGCGCATGAGGTTTGTTCTTCTGGCGAACTGCTTTATCTTATTGCGCAGATCGTCCTCTATATTCATAACGCCGAAGCTGGCGAATGATTTCTCTTTCGGTATGAAGTCCACCGCGCCCAGATCAAGGGCTTTCATAGTGGCTTCCGCGCCCTCTGTGGTAAGGGAACTGACCATAATGACGGGCAGAGGATTCTCGCTCATTATTTTTTCAAGAGCGCTCAGTCCGTCCATTCTGGGCATTTCAATATCGAGGGTCATTACATCGGGCTTAAGGGTTCTCGCCATTTCAACGGCATCCAGACCGTTGCGCCCCTGCCCGACTATCTCAACCTCTGAATCCTTGGCGAGCATGGATTCAATGGCTTTTCTCATAAATGCGGAATCATCAACAATAACAACCTTGATTTTATTCATAGAACTCTTTCAGCCTCCTTTTGAGTTTTGTCACGGCCGCAGAGTGGATTTGTGAAACCCTCGATTCTGTAATGTTAAGAACCTCTGCAATCTCCTTCATAGTCAGCTCTTCGTAATAATAAAGGGTAATGGCGTATTTCTCTTTTTCGGGGAGGCTGTCTATCTCCTCGCCGAGCCTTTCTATGAGCTTATTCTTCACCGCTTCGTCTTCCGGGGTGAGTCCCTTGCTTTTTATAAAATCGATCAGGTTGTTTTCCCCTTCGCCGCCGACTGATTCGTCGAGGCTGAGGAGTTTGTCATTGTCCTGAAGTTCAAGAAGGCGGTAGACCTCCTTCGCTTCAAAGTCGCTCCCGGCGACTATTTCCTCCACGGAGGGGCGTGAACCCTGCTCCCTGTAGGTTCTCTCTATAAATGCCTCAAGCTGTTTAAGCCTTGTGCGCACGTTTCGGGGAAGAAAGTCAAGGCTCCTCAGAGTATCGAGGATTGAGCCTTTGATCCTCCTTTCGGCAAAGGTGTAGAAATTCACATTTCTGTCCTTGTCAAAGCGGTCCATGCTTTCTATCAGGCCCACGCATGCTGAGGAGTAAAGGTCGTCAAGATCAACGCTGTCAGGAAGAGACGCACTCATACGGATAACCCAGGACTTTATCCTGGGCATAAACTCCTGAATGATTTTTTCCCGCTCTTCGGGGGAAAACCTGTTTACAGCGCCGCCTGCCTCATAGTGCATCAAAGTATCTTCCTGTAGTTAATCATAATCTTGTCTATGTAGAGGAAAAGTTTTTCGGTTACGTAATAAATAATGAAAAACATTATAATATCCCTCGTCACATAAGTCAATTTTACCTCAAGCAGAAAGAACTTGTAAACAAATGAAGAAACAAAGGCCACAGTGGCCAGCATAAGCGCTATCTCCCTGTGGAGGAAACTCATTTGAACACCCCCTTAAGAAGGCTGTAGAGTCCTTCCTTCCGGGTGTTTTCGGCGGGGAGCCCCAGAATATTTCTCGCTATATTGTAAATATCGCGGGAGTATGCTCCGTTCTGGTTTATTTCGCACACGGGCTTCTGAAATTTTACAGAGCTTATCACCTGCTTGTCCTCGCGCAGGTGTCCGAGAAGGTCAAGCTCAACATCCAGAAACTTCTTCGCAACGTTTTTCATGCTCATGTAAATATTTTTTACGCCGTTCACATCGTCCACCCTGTTGAGCACGAAGCGGATGCGGTTTATTCCGTGGTCAAAGTGCACCACCTTCATAAACGCGTATGCATCGGTAATCGCAGTTGGCTCAGGCTGGGTGATCACTATCACAGTGTCTGCTATGGCAGCGAATTTCGTTACGGTTTCAGATATGCCCGCACCGGTATCAAACAGTATGTAATCGTAAGCTCCGTCAAGATTTACGAATATTTCCACTATTTTTTCAAACTCGCTCTCGCTGAGGTTGGTGAGGTCTGAGAATCCGCTGGAAGCGGGGATTACATCAAATCCGTAAATATCTTTCTTGATTACATTTTCTATTTCCACTTCCCCCTGCATATATTTCCGGATGGAAGCGGTTACGGTGAGATTAAGCAGTATATCAACATTGGCGAGCCCTAAATCCGCATCGAAAACAAGAACTTTTTTCCCCATTTTCGCCAGCCAGTAGGCAAGGTTTACCACAAAGTTGGTCTTGCCGACCCCTCCCTTGCCGCTGGAGACGGAAATATACTTTGCCCGCCGCTTTTTATCCCATGCTTTTCGTCTTAAATTGTGCGCCTGATCTGTCATCTTTCACTCCAGAACCCCGGAATATCCCTGAGGATCTGACTAGCAATCTTCCTGCCATCGGGAATTTCCATATCATCAGGGACATTCTGACCTGTGGAAAGAAGGAGAACAGGAGTCTTTTTGCGGATGGGCAGGTTCACCATAGGCCCGAAGTATTTTGTTTCATCCAGCTTGGTAAACACCACATATTCCGGCATGAGCGCGCTGTAATTTTCAAAGGTTTCGGCCATTTCCGCGTGGTTGCTGCTCATGGACATGACAAGGGCAACGGTCATCCTGTCCCCTGCGCTGAGGAATCTGCGGAGATCGCCTATCTGCTCAGTGTCGAACTGGCTTCTGCCCATGGAATCCACAAAGACGTAATCATAGCCCTCCGTGCGGGCTAGTATAGCCTGAAGCTCCTCAGGGCTGGAGGCAACCTGAAGGGGTATATCCACAATTTCAGCATAGGTCTTAAGCTGTTCCACTGCGCCTATCCTGAAATTATCTATGGTGATGAGGCTCACTCTTTTTTTCAGTTTTAGGGAAAGATTGGCTGCGATTTTCGCCACAGTGGTGGTTTTGCCCACTCCTGTGGGGCCGACAAAGGCAACAATCTTCCTGTTGAGGGATGAAAAATAGTCCTTCTCGATGGGGATGAGATCCCCAAGCAGCTGGACAATGAGGTTGCGTATCTGGCTTTTGGTAAGCCCTGCTGTGGCACGTTTTTCTATACGTTTAAGGAATTTATATGCGATAACGTCATCCACGCCGTTCTTCACCATAAGGGAGTAAAACTCCTTAAGCTGCTCCGGCAGGTCGACTACTATGTTCTCGGTGAGGACGCTTTTCATCTCAAGCATCTGCTTCTTGATCTCGGCCACGTCAGAGATAAGGCTTTCAAAGCGGTTCAGCCCAAGGGTGTTTATGAGCTCGGCCAGTTTGTCCACCCCGCCCTGCTGGTAGGTTTCGGGTTTAATCTGCTTTGCCTGTCTGGATGTTTCTGATCTGTAGACTGTTTCCTGCGACGGGCGGCGTATGTCAGAGGCGAAGGTTTCCGGCCTGAACTCATCATCCTCCTTCGGTGCTGCCATTTTGCCGAAACCGTTATAAGTGGAGCCTGAGCCCTGCGGCTTGGGTCTGGCGGCTTTTGCCTTGGCGGTTTTTTCCATGAGAATCCGCTCGTCCATATCCACCGCGGCTGTAACCTCAATAAGAGGCTTGGAGAAAAGACCGAAGCTGTTGTTTTTAACGACTTTTCTGGTGGAGAGAATGACAGCCTCGGAGCCGAGCTCCTGCTTGATCATTCTCATCGCTTCAGCCATGTCGTATGCTTCGTACTTTTTTATCTTCATATCTTAATCTCCAGCATGCCGAGGCTTTCTATCCTGACATTCTCGCTTATTTCATTGTGGGATATAACATTAATATTCTTAATGAACTTCTCCGCAAAACGCCTCATGGCCGAACGCAGGGGCGGCGAAATAACAAGAACGGGGCTGAACCCCTTCTGTGACACCTCATCCACCTTGGCTATCATCTTGGAAAGTATCTTCTGCGCAGCAAGGGGATCTATAAGTATATCCTTTCCTTCGTCACCCTGCTGTAAATTTTTCGCCAGAAGCTGCTCAATCTCGGACGGCAGAGTAAATACATAGAGTGCTCCGTCCGGCGCGAGGAGGCTTTCCGTTATCTGCCTTCTCAGCGAGAGGCGCACCCTCTCCGTGAGGTTTTCCACATCCTTGGTCTGCACCCCGTAAGAAGCGAGAACTTCCAGAATGCTCCGCAGGTTGCGGATGGAGATTCTTTCCCTCAGCAGGTTCTGCAATACCCTGTTCACAGTGCCCAGATCCAGTATGCCGGGCACGAGATCCTCCACCAGCTTCGGAAATTTTTCCTTAACGCCGTTGACAAGCTCAAGGGTTTCCTGCCTTCCGATGAGTTCGTTGGCATAGGACTTTATCACTTCCGTGAGGTGGGTTGCAATCACCGTTGCGGGGTCAACTATGGTGAAGCCGTTTAGCTCCGCCTTCTCTTTCTGGCGTTCATCCACCCATTTGGCGGCAAGCCCGAAGGCAGGCTCCTTGGTGGGTATTCCGTCTATCTTGTCCACGCTCCCTTCCGGGTTCATCACAAGAAACCTGTCGGGGAAGATTGTTCCCGTGGCAACCTTTACACCTTTGAGGAGTATGTTGTATCCGTTTCCGTCAAGCTGGAGATTGTCCCTTATCCTCACAGGGGGGACAATGATCCCCATCTCAAGGGCAATCTGCTTGCGTATTGATTTTATGCGGTTAAGAAGCGTTCCGCCCTGGGCGGAATCCACAAGGGGGATAAGGCTGAAACCTATTCCAAGCTCCATTGTATCCATTTCCAGCAGCTCCCTGACCTCTTCCTCCTCTGTCGCGGGCTTGCGTTCCTCCTCCTCTTCCTCTTTCTCTTCCTCCGGCTGTTCAGCACCCTTCTTCACAGAGTAGGCGATGCTGAAAAAGATAGCGGAGAGAAAAAGAAACGGGAAAAACGGCATTCCGGGAACAACAGCAAAGAAAAGGAGGATGCCCCCTGTTATGTAAAGCACTCTGGTGCTGCGGAAAAGCTGTCTGGCAAGCTGTCCGCTGAGGTCTTTGTCCCCGCCGCCCGCTCTGGAAACTATGAGACCGGCCGCAGTGGAGACTATGAGTGAGGGTATCTGGCTCACCAGACCGTCACCCACTGTAAGTATTGTAAAAACACCCGCGGCTTCGGCCACTTCCATTCCGTTCTGGAGAACGCCTATGGCAAGACCGCCCGCTATGTTTATGCCTGTTATGATAAGACCCGCAACGGCATCACCGCGGACGAACTTGCTCGCACCGTCCATGGCTCCGTAATAGTCTGCTTCCTGCTGAATTTTGGCTCTCTTCGCCTTCGCCCCTGCCTCGTCTATGAGCCCTGCGTTGAGGTCAGCATCGATACTCATCTGTTTTCCGGGCATGGCATCCAGCGTGAATCTCGCTGCGACTTCCGCTATACGGCCTGAACCCTTGGTGATAACCATGAAGTTGATCAGCACAAGGATAAGGAATATGATAACGCCCACCGTGTAGTTTCCGCCCACAACATACTGTCCGAATGCCTGAATAACGTTTCCTGCCGCGCCTTCGCCCTCCGAACCGTTCAGGAGGATTCTCCTTGTGGAGGCAACGTTCAGCGAAAGCCTGAACAGGGTAATGATAAGCAGCACAGACGGAAATGTGGAGAACTTAAGCGGCTCATCCGCGTAAATCGCCACCATGAGTATAAGAACGGAAAGGGCAATGCTGCACACAAGGAGAAGGTCGAGAATAACGGCGGGCATAGGAAGAACCATGACGATGATTATGCCGATAAAAAACAGACCGAAGCCTATTTCGCCCTGTTTTATCAATTTTGTCATAAGACTGGACTGCGCCACTTAAACTACCTTCTCATATGCTTAAATTTCCCTACAAGGGCAAGTATTTCTGCAACTGCTTTATACAAATTCTCAGGTATTTCATCACCTATGTCAACTGTTTTGAAAAGCGTTCTGGCAAGGGGCGGATCCTCATGCACAAGCACCCCTTCCCGCTTGGCAAGCTCCTTTATGCGCAGTGCCAGAAGCCTCTGCCCTTTGGCAACCACAGTGGGCGCCTTATCCTCGCCCGGACGGTATCTCAGCGCTACGGCGAAGTGGGTAGGGTTTGTAACCACGACATCAGACTTCGGAACATCAGACATCATCCTCTTGCGCGCCATCTCCCTCTGCATACTTCGGATCTTCTGCTTGATCAGAGGATCGCCCTCCATCTGTTTGAACTCCTCCTTTACCTCCTGTTTTGTCATCTTGAGGTCTTCGGTGTTCTGCCATTTCTGATACATGAAGTCGATAACGGCAAGTATAAGCACCAGAACGCCTATCTTAAGGAAAAGCTCGAACATGAGCATGAGAAAAAACATTATGCTGTCTATGGGTTCGGAATCACCGAGGCGGAGGATAGTGGGAATTTTCCCTTTTATGATATAGTAGGCGGCAAGCCCAACGACGAAGATCTTGAACAGAGATTTAAAAAGCTCAACCAGACTGCGTTTGGAAAATATTTTACCGAAACCCTTCACAGGGTCAAGCCTGTCGAACTTGATGGCAAGTGCCTTCGGGCTGAAAATAAAGCCGAACTGCATTACATTTGAAACAATATTCACCACAAACAGCATCACAAGCACAGGGGCAAGGAGCTTCGTCATAAAAATTATGACAAAGAACATAAGCTTTATCACGCTTTTCTCATCAAGCGCATAATCAAGGGACATAAAAGACTCACGCATGAACTTCATGAGTTCGTCCGCCATTGTGGAAATGTAAAAATACATGAATATGGCAGTGGCAACAAAGGTTACAGCAGCACTGAGCTCCCTTGTTTTGGCAACGTTGCCTTCCTCTCTGGCTTTCTGAATCCGCCGCCCCGTGGGCTGTTCGGTCTTCTCCGAATCGTTGTCAGCCATCAGTTACCGCCGAAGATATAAAATAATGTCGCAACCCGCATGAAATACTCATGGAGGAGCTTTTCGAACACAATAAAGAAATAGTTCAGGCTTATGCTGAGAATGGAAAGCCCCACAGCTATCTGGAGCGGAAAACCGACTATCATGAGGTTAAGCTGCGGAACAAGCCTGCCCATTATACCCATTATAACGTGGGTGCAGAGCATTACCACAAATATGGGAGCCACTATCTTAAGCGCGGTGAGGAAAGATGCGCTGAGCATTTTTGTGATATACAGAAACCCCTCAGCCTTAAGAGTAAACACACCCAAAGGGACAGCACGGAAAGATTCGCTCATTGCCCCTATCACCATAAGATGCCCGCCAAGGGCAATGAAGAAGAGTATCATCGCTATGTTTTTAAGCTGGGCTATGATGGAAAGCTGCATGTTCATCGAAGGGTCAAAGGAGTTCACCATGCTGAACCCCATCTGAAAACCGGCAAGCTCCCCCCCGATCTGCACACCTACAAACAGAAGCTGAGCCATCATCCCGGTGGCTACACCCAGAAGAATCTCCTTTGCTATAAGCAAAATAAGCAATAGAGGATGGATATTGGAAAGCCCTATGGACTGAACATTGGGGAAAACCACAACGGCAAGCACAAGGGAGGCAGCAACTTTAACATTGTCCGGAATAAGCTGGCTGCTGAACATGGGGGCGCTGAAAACTATGCCCGAAATGCGGAAGAAGACCATAATAAAAGTCAGCAGCAGATCCGTCTGATACAGGAACTCAAACATAGGGCAGTGTAATACTTCCGCCCTGTTTATACAAGGCTAAAGCTTTTGTGCCTTGCTACTCTCCGGAGGCGATGTAAAGCTTAAGGCTGTTTTCCTGATTCGCCCTGTATTCATAACAGGATATGGAGATATATCTCTTCTTCATCCAGTACACCCCGAAAAGATCCGTTATGCCCACCCACAGACGGCTGTTTATACCCGCACCGTATTTGCTGGTTCCCTTGTTTCTTGGTCTGTGCCGCACGGGCATTTCAGCGACAGTGTAGCCTGCCATCTGCACGAGAGCAGGGAAAAACCTGTGAGCATTGCGGAAAAAGCGGAAACCTTCCAGACATTCACGCCTGAAACCTCTGCTTGAACACCCGACATCGCTTATATTGTCACCGAGCAGCCGTGATCGGAGCCTGTTGGCAAGTCTGCTTGAAAGCCTGCGTACAAAATTATCATTTCTTTCAGCCCGCACCCCGCACATCATATCCACACCAAGCTCCAGCATTTTTTCCAGAATAAGGGGTATATCTGCCGGGTCATTCTGTCCGTCACCGTCCAGAGTAAACACATACTCGCCTCTGGCTGCGCTGAAACCTGCAAAAAGCGCTGCGGACTGCCCCATATTTCTGCGAAGATGAACAGCCCGGAAGCAGGCTTCTTCCGTCCATTGATTTATTTTATCCCCTGTGCCGTCAGTGGAGCCGTCATCAACAAGCACCGCCTCCCATCTGCGGTTTAAGGATGAATCAAGCACGGAACGGAGTTCCGCGCATACTGTGTCAATATTTTCTGCTTCGTTGTAAAACGGAATAACCACTGAAATTTCCGGTCTCATCACTTTTTCCTGCTGACTATATAAAAGTTCCATTGCTTCCCCGCCTCCGGTGAATATGTTTTGAGATGCTCCATCGAAAAGCCCTTGCTGCTGAGCTCCTGCCCGTTCAGATCACCCTGAGTTATAAAAACCGCTGTGTCCCTTGTTTCATTATCAATAAATTCATCAACGGGACGCACTTTCCGCCCCACCGCCCAGATCTCCTTAATGCTGAGATCTCCGTAAAAGTCACCATCATATGCATGCACCGTTTCTGTTCTTGCCTGTTCCAGAATCCTGAAATCTTTATTAGGCACAAAAGACTCCGCCGCGGGCACAGCAACAATCACCGAAAGGCAGAAAACCACCACGGACCGGGGGATATATTTATGAGTCTCACGTCTGATAAAGCTCAGAGAAAGAGAAACAACAGAGAAAAGCACAAGCGCCTCCCCCGCTAAAAAAAACATGCTGTCATAAGCCGCAAACCATACCTGCACCACAGCGGCGGATATGAACACAAAGACTCCGAGAGAAAAAGAGATGCCGCTCCATATTCCGAGGACGACACTGTCAGCCGTTGTCTTTTTAAGGTTCCCGGTGAGGAGGCTCACATACTCGCCTATCATGAGCGCGGCGGGAATAATAACCGGCAGAAGGTAGCGATCCTTTTTCTCAGGTATTACAGAAAGAAGAATAAACGAAACAAATATCCATATCAGATAAAAGGCTGCCCTCCGCCTGCCGAGACGTGCGGAAGAAAACCCCGGAACAAGCAGAGGGAGCAAAAACACAACCCAAAGACCGGACATCAGCGGAAACTGGAGATAGTACCAGAAGGGTTTGACATGCCTGTCAGCCCAGGCTGACGCCTCTGCGGCGGCAGTGCTGAGCGCTGAGTGTGTTTCATGGAAATATATATACATCGGCCACAGGAGGGATAGTGCAGCCGCAACAGCCACAAGAACGGTCAAACCGTAAAAACTGACGGGTCTGAGCCTGAAAAAATAAAACCCCGCAGCAAGAAAAGGCACAAGCAGTCCGTAAAATGCCACCGGACCCTTGCTCATAAAAGAAAGTGCCGCGAAAAGTCCGGCGAGTGCATACATAAGAATTTTCTCTCCCGCTGTTCCGGCAGGAAGAGCACGGCAGTACGCAGCTATGGAAGCAGTCATAAACGCCTGCGCGTAGATGTCCCATGTATTTTTACGGGTCATGTAGAAAAATAGATAACTGGTGCTCAGGACTATTACCGAATAAAAAGCCGCCCTTTTCGACTTTGTCACATGGAGGGAAATGAAATAGGCTCCTGCAAGCATAATAAGCCCGGCAAACGCCGAGGGAATCCGGTTTGCAGCAAGATCATTATCGGTTTCAGCAAGCATGAATACAAATGCCGTTATCCACGTTGGAAGAGGCGGCTTGGCTATTCTCAATTCACCGTTAAGGGTCGGGAAAAGCCAGTTCCCGTCAGCAACCATCTCCCTTGCGGTTATGTAGTTCCGCGCCTCCATAATATCCACTGAAAGAACATCACGATAGGCAAAAGCACCTGTATAAACAGCAAGAATAAGAAGAACTATCAGACTCTTGTTCAGGGTAAATCCTGTATCTCTCATACACAGAGTTATACAGTATTAAAATGAAGACTTGATGAAGCTGGCTGATTTTTTCAGACAGCGGGCAAAATAACCGTAACTGTAACGGATTCACCGTAAGCGCTTTCAATTTTCACTTCGCCTTTGTGGAGCTCCGCTATTCTTTTAACAATGGCAAGCCCCAAACCGGAACCGCCGTATTTTGAGGATCTGGACTCCTCAACCCTGTAAAACTGCTCGAACACTTTGTCCAGAGACTCCGGGGGAATACCTGCGCCTGTATTAAAAACTTTTATCTCTATGGTTTCGTCAGTACGCATTGCAGCAAACCTTATTACCCCTCCGTCATCCGAGTATTTTACAGCATTGTCTAGAAGGTTGGAAAAAGCCCTGAAAAGCTTGTCATAATCGCCTTTCATTGTCATATTCCCGCTGTAGCCGGAAGAAAGGCTTATGCCCCGTTCACAGGCGAAAAGAGAATAATCCTCTTTCAGCTGCTCCAGAATTTTTTTAAGATCCACAGTTTCAGCGGCGATGCTGCTGTCCAGTTCAAGAGAGGAGAGATTCAGTATATTCTTCACCAGCCTCTCCATACGCAGAACCTGACCAGAAAGCCTTCCGGCATCATCTGCCGATATGCTGCCCGCCGCATTGACCTCATCAGTTATGAGCCGCATTATGCTCAGCGGAGTCTTAAGCTCATGCGAGGCATCGGCTATCAGCCTTTTCTGCTTGTTAAAGGCATTCTCAAGACGATCAAAAACACCGTTCAGCGTTACTGCCAGAGAATTAAACTCATCAGATTCTCCGGCATCTTTTCTAAGGGGTATTCTCAGACTGAGATGCCTTTCTGTGATATTTTTTGTCCGTGCATTCATAAGCCGCACCGGACGGAGTATATAGCCTGCTATTATATAGCTCACCGCAGTGAGAACTATCATCGAAAGCAGAAGCCCCGCTGCAACGCTGAGCACAAGGTCGGTTATCTCATCACTTACCCTTTCAGCGGACAAGGCCGCATAAACAATATATTTATGCCCGTCACTGTCATAGCTGCCGCTGTAATCGCTGTCCTCGTCAAAGACACCTGTCTTCTCCTTTTCGATAACAAAACGGCGCATTCTGAAAGCAGTTCTTCCGTGGGAGTCATGCTCCACATATGACAAATCATCCGGTACATAGGCATAAGCAAGAGTTTTTCTTCCGCTGCCCTCCGGCAGGTCAATTTTCTCCGCCAGATGAGAAATATACAAAGGCTCCGTCTCTCCCGGTCTGTATATTTTGAGCCAGTAGCGCCTGCTGTCCCTCAGCCCGCTCTTCCCTACCTGATCAAATGATATTACGGATTCATAGGCAACCGTGCGAAGTTCAGCATCCATCACCCTGAAAGGCTGCTCCAGCATCTCAAAAAGCACAGAGGCAGAAAAAATAAGGGCTGAAATGAGACCTGCCGAAGCAATAAGAAGTGAGATCTTAAGACGTACGCTCATTCCTGACTGTCCCTGATGATGTACCCGACACCCCTTATGGTTTTCACCACTGATTCACCATCGCCGGAGCTTATTTTTTTGCGGAGATTTTTTATGTGAACATCCATGAAGTTGGACATGCTGAAAGGCTCAAAATCATCCCCCCAGACATGCTCGGCAAGGCTGAACCGGGACACCGAACGGTTTTTATTGTACATAAGAAACTCAAGGATGGAAAACTCCCTCTGGGTGAGTTCAACCAGTTTGCCTTCCACAGTGACCTCACGCTTTGCCGTGTCAAGACAGAGGCTCCCCGCACTCAGGACAGAGGCATTCTGCCCCCCTGCGCGCCGGAGAAGAGCGCGGACTCTGGCCAGCAGTTCATCAGTGGAAAACGGCTTCGTGAGGTAATCATCAGCGCCGGAATCAAGTCCCTTTATTTTATCATCGGTTCCAGTTCTGGCGGTGAGCATGAGAACCGGGGAGTCAGCGCCCATATTTCTTGCTTCGCGCAGCACTCCGAAACCGTCAAGCTTCGGCAGCATAACATCCAGAATAACAAGATCATAAGGCACTTCCGCCAGCCTGTCCAGAGCCTGTTCACCATCATAGGCGCTGTCGGCTGAATACCTCTGCGCTTCAAGAGTGCGCCTCAGCTGCTCATTAAGTTCCGGTTCGTCTTCCACAATCAGGATTCTCATTCTTCACCGCTGACTGAATATAAACTTTTTTGTTCACTTTTTAAATACCAAGAAAAGACAGGAAGCCGCGCCGAAAGTTAAAAAACTCTTTTAATTGCCCTCCTGATATGCAATATTTAATATTAAACAGTTTTATAAAACGGACAAACGGCAGATATAAATAATGACAAAAAAGCGGTTAACAAAACAGGATGCCATCAGAATGCTTGAAACGGCTGACCTGTACGAACTCGCCCGCGAAGCGGACGGAATAAGGAAATCTCTCCATTCTGAAGGGGTGGTGACTTTTGTAATAGACAGAAACATAAACTACACAAATATCTGCACATGCAAATGTTCGTTTTGTGCCTTTTACCGTGAAGCGGATGAGGAAGGCGCTTATGTTCTTGATAAGGATGAGCTTAAGAAGAAAATAGACGAAACAAAGGCTCTCGGCGGAACACAGATACTGCTTCAGGGCGGGCTCCACCCCACACTCGGAATTGAGTTTTACGAGGAGATGCTCTCCTATATGAAATCCCTTGGAGTATGGCTGCATGCATTCAGCCCGCCTGAGGTTCACCACATAGCGAAGATAAGCGGCCTCAGCACAGCCGAAACAATATCAAGGCTCGTTAAAGCGGGGATGGACTCTATCCCCGGCGGAGGAGCGGAACTGCTGGTAGATGAGGAAAGGCTCCGCATAAGCCCAAACAAAATACTCTCGGATAAATGGCTGGGAGTTATGGAAGAGGCGCACAGACAGGGGCTCAAAACCAGTGCCACCATGATGTTCAAGGCTGATGACGAATATGAGAAAATAGCGGAGCACTTTGACAGAATCCGCACACTGCAGGACAAAACCGGCGGATTCACAGCATTTATCCCGTGGCCGTTCCAGCCGGACAATACGGAACTGGGCGGGAAAAAGGTCAGCCCTGTGGAATATTTAAGGATATTTGCCGCTGCGCGCATTTATCTGGACAATATAAAAAACCTTCAGGTTTCATGGGTTACTCAGGGGCCCAAAACCGGCCAGACGGCGCTCCGCTTCGGCGGAAACGACTTCGGCAGCCTTATGATAGAGGAGAATGTTGTGGCTTCCTGCGGGGCATCCTTCCGCATGAGCGTGGAGGAGATTGTCCACAACATTGAACACGCCGGCTTCAAGGCCGCGCAAAGAGACATGCAGTATAATATAGTCAAGCGTTTCTAGTATACATACAGCCCCATGGAAGGGGCTGCGCCGTGCGGAGCGAAGGCTTGCTTTGCAAGGCGCGAGCGTGTGAGGAAACGGACAGGACGTACCGTTTTCGAACTATATAAAACAACTTAATGTACTAATAAATACAACAGAATATCCGATAACATAATTATAAATAATTATCAAAGGTTGAGACTTGAAGAACGATTTGCTGGAAGTTCTGGTCGAGATTTCCGAAAAGATGAACAGTATTTTCGATGTAAACGATCTTCTTCCCTCCATTATTTCCATCGCAAGGGAATACCTCGGAGTGAAGCGGTCATCCCTCATGCTCATCAACGGGCACAGACTCAGCATATCCGCCCATTCGGGCTTTGAAATAGACCCCGGCAACATTGAGATAGCCCTCGGTGAAGGCATAGCAGGCAGAGTCGCCGAGACAGGTGTGGAGACCGTGGTAAACCTTTCTGAGGAATCCCGCGAGGAGATGGGCTACAGAGCCTCCTCCTTCATGTCTGTTCCGGTGAGGACAAACAATAAGGTCATAGGCGTACTCAATCTCACAGACAAAGAGCATGACTACTTCACCGAAGACGATGTACGCATAGCCCGCTACATCGCCTCCCAGTGCGCGCTGGGCATTGAGCGGTTCAACCTGATGAAGGATATGCGCAAGAGCGAGAACCTCCGCGTTATAGGCATGCTGAACAGCTCCATAGCACATGACATAAAAAACCTGCTGAATATAGTGCAGAGCTATCTTGAACTGATAGATATAACCGAGCTTGATACCGAAGTGGCGGACTATATAGAGTCGATCCACTCGGAAGTTAAGAGGATACACGGCCTCACGCTGGATCTGCTGGATTTCTCAAGGCAGAAGGTGTCCATAAACCTCGTCCGGTTCCGCGTGTCTGACCTCTTTAAAGATCTGGCAAAGCAGTTCCGGGTTCTCACCAGAGATACGAAAGTTACAGTGGAGTTCATCAACGAAGCAGATCCCGAACTCTGGCTGGACAGGGAAAAAATATTCAGAATGCTGTTTAACCTCATAGGCAACGCTGTGGATGTTCTGGCTGAGAAGGGAACGGTGCGCGTCAGTGCCGCCATTACCGACTGCTTCTGCGAATTTAATATATATGACAACGGAAAAGGCATTCCGCAGGATATGATAAACAAAATTTTCGACCCCTTTTTCACTTCGGGGAAGATAAAGGGAACGGGACTGGGTCTTGCCATCGTTAAGATGATTGTCGAGGCTCACTCCGGCTTTATATGTGTTGATTCTAAACCGGGTGAATACACGGTTTTCAAAGTTAGGGTGCCGTTGCGATATGAACCAACTTAAAAACCACACACAAAAAAATGAGACAGAGTTCAAATATCTTCTGTCACAGAAGTATGATCTGACCCCGGCTGACTATATCCTCAAAAAAGAGGACGGGGTTCTCATCGCCAAAATCACTACCATGGAATCAGCCGATTCCATCATTGACATCAGTGTTACCGCAGACGGACTGCGCGCCTATATCTCCCTTTACCCCGCAGTGAATGACGGTGAGACCTATACCCTTGAGCGCGTGATGAGCCTGATTGCTGAAAACGGCATAAGCGTTAACCTCAAAACAGAGATAATCAAACAGGCCTTTGAGATCTATTCCGAAGGCGGAATAATAGAAAACATGATGTTTGCTGAAGGGATCAAGCCCATAAACGGTTCCGATGCTCAGGTCATGCTGAACTTTGACCCTGTAAACAGCCAGCCCCGCCTCCTGTCTAACGGAAGGGTGGACTACAAAAATATAGACAATATACGTCTCACCCGAAAAGGCGACCTTCTCCTTACCAAACGCCCGTTCACAAACGGAGTCAAAGGACTTACCGTGCGCAACGAAGAGATCCCGGCGGAAAAAGGAAATGATATTAAGCTTGTTCTGGATGACGGCATTACCACTGATGAACATGAAAAAGAATACTACGCCACAGTGGACGGCTGCGTCACCTTCCATAACAATAAGCTCGGCGTAAGCCCCATATACAGTGTGCCCGGCAATGTGGACTACTCCACAGGCAACATCGTTTTCAACGGTGTTGTGCATATACGGGGGGATGTGCTCAGCGGCTTTTCCGTAAAGGCGGAGAAGGACATCATGGTGGAAGGCATAGTGCAGGATGCCACCATGGTCGCCGGAGGCAGCATAGTAATCAAGACAGGCATCAAGGGCGAAGTAAATAACAATGTGATTGCCGCAGGTGATGTAACAGTGGGTTACGCGGAAAAAGGGAACATTGCCGCCAGAGGCAATGTGGAAATACTGAAATACGTTTACAACACCAATATAAAAGCCGGCGGATACGTTCAGGCTACAGGTGCTCCGGGGATCATAGCAGGCGGAAAGATCACCGCATTCTCCGAAATCAACATCAACCAGTCCGGCACAAAGGGGAATACAAATTTCCTGATGTGCGTCGGAACCAAGTATTACTTTGAAGATGAACTGAAAATTCTCCAGGATAACAAAGATAAATACATTCAGAATCTGGAAAAGGTTGACGAATTTCTCAGTAAGCTTGATACTTCCAACAAGGAAATTTTAAAAAATCCGAAGGTGAAGCAGCTTCTCGTCCTGCGCAAGCAGGTCATGGACAATATGACGAAAACTGAGGAACAGATCCAGAAACTTATAAAATCAGCCCACCACCGCAAACCGAAAATAAAGATAAGCGGAACCATGTTCGAAGGGCTGGATGTTCAGATTTTCAGAGAAAAAATAACCATGAGAGAAAAAAAGGAGAAGGTTGTCTTCATCTACGATGAAAAATATGAAAGGATAATCTGGGTATCGCTGGATGACAAGACACAGTACGAATGACAACATAATCATCAAAGGCGCAAGGCAGCACAACCTAAAAAACATCGATCTTGAAATTCCTAAAAACAAACTTGTGGTTATAACCGGAGTCAGCGGCTCCGGCAAGTCCACTCTTGCCTTTGACACACTCTACGCCGAAGGGCAGAGGAGATATGTGGAGTCCCTCTCCGCATATGCAAGGCAGTTCCTTGAACTCATGGAAAAGCCCGATGTGGATTCAATCGACTTTCTCTCCCCCGCCATAAGCATAGAGCAGAAATCGATCAGCAAAAACCCCCGCTCCACAGTGGGGACAATAACCGAGATTTATGACTACATGCGCCTCCTTTATGCCCGTGTGGGGGATGTGCATTGCCCGTCCTGCGGCAAAAAGGTGGAGAGCTACTCTGTTCAGCAGATAGTGGACTTCATAACCTCACACCCTGACGATGCCAGAGTGGAGATATACTCCCCCATAGTCAGAGGGAAAAAAGGCGAATATAAAAAGGTATTCGAAAAACTCCTCAAGGACGGCTTCGTCCGCGTACTGGTTGACGGTGAGCAGAGAAGGCTTGAGGAAGAGATAGACCTTGATAAAAAAATAAAGCACTCAATAAGCGTCTCCATAGACAGGCTTAAGCTGAAAGAAGGCCTCCAACGCAGACTGGCTGATTCGGTGGAGACCGCGCTGAAGCTCTCCGAAGGGCTGGCGGAGATAGATGTCAACGGCGAAACACGCCTTTTTTCAGAAAAATTCGCCTGTCCTGAATGCAACATAAGCATAGAGGAGATAGAGCCCCGCAGCTTCTCATTCAACAACCCTTTCGGCGCATGCCCGGAATGCGAAGGTCTGGGCGAGAAATCGGTCTTTGATATGGACGCTATTGTCCCTGACCCTTCATTAAGCATTAGGGACGGCGCGCTCAAGCCATGGGAGCAGTTTGACAACTTTCACCATTACAACACACTGGTAGCCATATCCCAGCAGTTCGGCATTGACATGAACAAACCCTTCTCAAAGCTTACAGAGACGGAAAAGGAGATAATGCTTAACGGAAGCGAAACTCCCCTTAAGCTGGAAACATTCCGAGGCGAAAAGAAGGTTCAGTACGAGAAAAAGTTTGACGGTGTTGTGGGTTGGCTCCGTGAAAAGCTCTACTCCGACAACATGACCGACAGGGAAACGGCGCGCAGATTCATGGCCTCCATGGACTGCCCCGAATGCAAAGGAGCAAGACTCAAGCCAACCAGCCTTGCAGTAACTGTGGGCGGCAGAAATATATACGACACATCAGAGCTTAACATCACGGAAGCTCTGGACTTTTTCAATGGAATCCACCTTGAAGGCTTCAAAAAAGAGGTGGCAGACAAAATCAACACAGAGATAAAGCGCCGCCTCAGCTTCCTTAAGGATGTTGGGCTCGAATACATAACCCTCTCAAGGAAATCATCCACACTCTCCGGAGGAGAGGCGCAGAGGATAAGGCTCGCCACCCAGATAGGCTCAGGGCTGACAGGCGTTCTCTATGTTCTGGATGAGCCTTCCATAGGGCTTCACCAGCGTGACAACGACATGCTCATCGCCACTCTGAAAAACCTCCGCGACATAGGCAACTCTGTCCTCGTGGTTGAGCATGACGAAGACACCATCGCCGCCTGTGACCATGTAATAGACATGGGTCCCGGCGCAGGACGCAAGGGCGGCCACATTGTTTTCAGCGGCAGGCCGGAAGAGATACGCCACTGCGAAGCTTCCCTCACCGGAGCTTACCTCTGCGGAATCAAAGAGATAGAGGTTCCCAAACGAAAAAAGGCCGATAAAAAGCGTATCCTTGCACTGAAAGGAGCCAAGGAGCACAACCTCAAGGATGTGGATATTGAAATACCCCTTGGGCTGATGGTCTGCGTAACAGGGGTGAGCGGCTCCGGCAAATCAACACTCATAATGGACACACTTTACCCCGCGCTGATGAAACGCCTCCACGGAACAGGGATGCGCGGCGGGGTATTCACCGAAATCACAGGGACGGAGCACATCGACAAAGTGATCGACATAGATCAGAGCCCGATCGGGCGCACGCCCCGCTCCAACCCTTCAACCTACACGGGAATTTTCACCGATATGCGAGATCTCTTCGCCCAGACGCCGGACGCGAAAAAACGCGGCTACAAGGCGGGAAGGTTCAGCTTCAACGTCCGCTACGGGCGCTGCGAAACCTGTCAGGGTGAGGGATATATCAAGATTGAGATGCACTTTCTCCCGGATATGTACGTTAAATGCGATGCCTGCGGCGGAAAGAGATACAACCGCGACACGCTGGACATCCGCTATAAAGATAAAAATATCTCAGATGTGCTTGATATGACAGTGAATCAGGCATTTGAGTTTTTCGAAAATGTGCCGAAATTAAAGAATAAGCTTGAGGTTCTTGTCAATGTTGGTCTGGGCTATATTAAGCTCGGCCAGCCTGCAACAACCCTTTCCGGCGGAGAGGCTCAGAGGGTGAAGCTCGCAAAGGAGCTGATGAAGCGCCCCACGGGGAAAACAGTTTATATTTTTGATGAACCTACAACAGGGCTGCATTTCGATGATATAAACAAGCTTGTGAAAATTTTCAGGGCTTTGACCGAAAGCGGAAATACTGTTATCATCATTGAGCATAACCTTGATGTTATCAAATGTGCCGACCATATTATCGACCTCGGACCCGAAGGCGGTGACGGGGGAGGAACAATAATTTTCAAAGGTACTCCCGAAAAGTGCGCCGAATGCACCGAATCCTACACGGGAAGATACCTGAAAAGGAAACTGTAGCGTGAAGAAAAAAACCCTTTTACTGATTTTAATTCTGCTTGCATCCTTCGCGTCCGCGTTTGCGGAGGAGCTGATTGACAAGTATAACTCGGCCAAGAATGATCTGGCCTACATAGAAAAGTCTTCCAAAGTCACACGAAAATCCTATGAGAATGTGGCTGACAGGTTTTTCCAGATATATTCCGTTCAGCCCTCAGGGGCGCTGGCGGATGATGCCCTGCACTACACAGCGCAGACATACTACAGAAGCTACAAACGCTTTAACAGCAGGGATGATCTCCTGAAAACAATCAGAAACCTCAACCTGCTGGCGGTTAACTACAACACAAGGCTGGCATCCCTTGCGTATATCCAGCTTGCCGACATCTACATAGCGAGCAAGGATTACCCCTCAGCAAGGTTCACGCTGAACAAGATGCTGATAAAATTCCCGAAATCCGAAGATACCCCGGCAGCAAAGAAAAAGCTGGAGCAGATAAACGAACTCATAGCCGCGGCAGAAAGAAAAGACCGCACAGTTGCTCCGCCCCCTGCCCCCCGCACCTTGGCTTCACTCCCTGAGGAAAACCTTCCTCCCGCAGTGCCCGAACTAAAGTCGAACCCCACCTCAGCGGCGAGTACAGTTTCACAGCCCGCAGTTAAAAGCACAGACAGCTTTTACACAGATCAGGCTGCATCAGACCAGAAAGCAGGTGAAAATTACTACGGCGTTAAGGCGGGCGGAACCAGCGACAAGGTGGTAAAAAGCATACGCCACTTCGCCGCAAGCGACTACACCAGAGTGGTCATAGACCTGAACAAACCCACTGAGTTCATGAAACACTGGCTCAGGGAAAACCCTGAGTTCAACAAGCCGCCGAGGCTCTTCATAGACCTCCAGACCGACTCAATAGATGCCTCCATCCCTAAGGAGATAGACATAAAAGACGGTCTGCTCCGCTCTGTGCGCTGGGCTCCGAACCGCCCCGGCGTTACACGCATTGTTCTGGACAGCGACAATGTTAAGGACTTCACTGTCTTCGCCATGAGCAATCCGGACAGAATAGTCATAGACGTAAGCAATCAGGGTATAGACAACAAACAGCCGGAAACACTGAAAACAGCGGATAGAAACATAACCAATGACCGTGACCTCTCAAAGGCCACTCTGGCCAGCGTTTTCGGCCTTAAGGTGCGCCGCATTGTGATCGATGCCGGTCACGGCGGAAAAGACCCCGGAGCCTCATATTACGGGCTTAAGGAAAAGGATATTGTCCTCGACATAGCCCTTGAGCTTGAAAGACTGTTCAAGCAGAACACAGATCTTGAGGTGCACCTCACCAGAAGGACGGATGTGTTCATCCCGCTTGAAGAGAGAACAGCCATAGCGAACAGGCTTAAGGCGGATATTTTCGTATCTGTGCATGTCAATGCCAGCAGAAACAAAAACAGCAGCGGGCTTGAAACCTTTGTACTTAACGTAACCAAAGATCAGTCGGCTCTGGAAGTCGCCGCGGCGGAAAACATGGCCACGGAAAAATCCATGAGCGACCTTCAGGGAATCCTGAAAGATATAATGCTGAACTCCAAACTTGAGGAATCGCTCCTGCTTGCTGCCAAGGCACAGGAATCACTCACTCAGTCGGTTTACGGAACGGCAAACCACAGAAACAACAGAGGGGTCAAACAGGCTCCGTTCTATGTTCTTGTCGGTGCGAAGATGCCCTCCATACTGGTTGAGGCGGGCTTCATCTCAAACAGGGAAGAAGCTGAGATGCTGAAAAGCAGTGCCCACAGAAAGAAGATAGCCTACGGTATTTTTCAGGGCTTACAGAACTATATAGAACTGCATAAGTAATCACAGGCAGCACAGCCGCAGGTATTTTTACGGCTGTGCCCGCCTTTATCCCACCCTTTCCATATTCATAACTCTATTCATTTTTTCATGTATTTTTCTCTTGATTTTTTCGCCCGCGATCTATAAAAATAACACTGTTGGCACTCAACACCTCAGAGTGCTAATAACCTGATTAGGGCAATTAAAACAAAAAATATAAGGAGGAAGAAGATGGCACAGATTAAGCCGCTTCAGGACAGAGTTCTCGTTAAACGCTTCAAAAGCGAAGAGAAAACTGCCTCAGGAATCATCATTCCCGACAGTGCAAAGGAAAAACCCATGGAAGGCGAAGTTATCGCTACAGGCCCCGGCAAATACCTTGACAACGGAAACAAGGTTGAGCTCACGGTTAAAGCGGGCGACAAAGTACTGTTCAGCAAATACGCAGGAACAGAAGTTAAATTCGGCGATGAAGAATACCTTATCATGCGTGAGGATGACATCCTCGGCATCCTTAACTAATTACGGAGGGAATTAATACCATGGCTAAGAAAATAGTTTTCGGTGAAGAGGCCAGACGCGCCATCGGACGCGGCGTGGACAAACTCGCAGACGCGGTTAAAGTTACACTCGGACCCAAAGGAAGAAACGTTGTAATAGAAAAAAAATTCGGCTCACCCCTTGTTACTAAAGACGGTGTTTCCGTTGCTAAGGAAATCGAGCTTGAAGACGCTCTTGAAAACCTCGGCGCGCAGATGGTTAAGGAAGTTGCTTCCAAAACATCTGACATAGCTGGCGACGGTACAACCACAGCCACTGTTCTTGCTCAGGCAATCTACAGAGAAGGCATGAAAAACGTTGTGGCAGGCGCTAACCCCATGGAGCTCAAAAGAGGGCTTGATAAAGCGGTTACGGCTGTTATCGGCGAGCTTAAAAAAATCTCCAAACCCATTGCAGATAAAAAAGAGATCGAGCAGGTCGGCACTATTTCCGCCAACAACGACAAAGAAATCGGCGGAATCATAGCTGAGGCTATGGAAAAAGTCGGCAAAGACGGCGTTATCACAATCGAAGAAAACAAATCAACAGACACAGTTCTTGATGTTGTTGAAGGTATGCAGTTCGACAGAGGCTACCTGTCACCCTATTTCGTGACAAACCCCGAAAACATGGAAGCTTCTCTTGATAACCCCTACATACTTATATACGAGAAAAAAATCTCCAACATGAAAGAGATTCTTCCCGTTCTTGAGCAGCTTGCAAAACAGAACGCACCTTTCCTCATCATCGCTGAAGATGTTGAAGGCGAAGCCCTCGCCACACTTGTGGTGAACAAACTCCGCGGCACTCTTAACTGCTGCGCTGTTAAGGCTCCCGGCTTCGGCGACAGAAGAAAGGAAATGCTGAAAGACATCGCCGTTCTTACAGGCGGTCAGGTTATCAGCGAAGACCTCGGCATCAAAATCGACACTGTTACACTGGCTGACCTCGGCCGCGCCAAAAAAATCGTTGTGGACAAAGAGAACACAACCATAGTTGAAGGCGCAGGCAAAACAGAAGAGATTCAGGCACGCGTAAACCAGATCAAAAAACAGTCTGAGGACACCACAAGCGACTACGACAGGGAAAAACTTCAGGAAAGACTTGCCAAACTTGTTGGCGGCGTAGCCGTTATCAAAGTCGGCGCTGCGACTGAAACAGAAATGAAAGAGAAAAAAGCCAGAGTGGAAGATGCTCTCAACGCTACAAAAGCGGCAGTTGAGGAAGGCATAGTCCCCGGAGGCGGCGTTGCTCTTATCAAAGCCCTTAAAGCTGTTGAATCAATGGCTCTTGACGGCGACGAGCAGATCGGCGTTGAACTCGTGAGAAAAGCTCTTGAGTTCCCCCTCAGACAAATCGTTGCGAACGCAGGCTTCGAGCCCTCAATCATTGTTAACGAAATTAAAAACAACCCCAGCAACAACTACGGCTTCAACGCATACTCAGAACAGTACACTGATATGCTTGCGGACGGCGTTATCGACCCCACAAAGGTTACAAGAAGCGCACTCCAGAACGCCGCATCTGTTGCCAGCCTTATGCTTACTACTGAGGCTCTCATCACTGAGATCCCTGAGAAGAAAGACGCCATGGGCGGCGGCATGCCCGATATGGGCGGCATGGGAGGAATGGGCGGCATGATGTAATCATCACGCTTACCTTACCGACAGAAATATCTGGCCCCGTCTGTTAAATGGCGGGGCTTTTTCATAAACTTATTCAGACTTGAAATATCTTAAGTTATATGCTTTATTAATCAAAATATCGCCTTTTTTCTATTTTTTAGCATCTTTGGTCTTTAATCAAACAAACACATAAACAATTCACGGAGGTATGCAGAATATGCAGATTAGGGAATCTGATTTACCCGGTATAGGAAGAAAATTTATCGTTGAAACAAGGGCAAAAGACAAAATCGTTGTAATAGTTCAT
Source organism: Deferribacteres bacterium (assembly GCA_023395255.1). GTDB lineage: Bacteria > Chrysiogenota > Deferribacteres > Deferribacterales > Geovibrionaceae > Geovibrio > Geovibrio ferrireducens. Next base: position 431,266 of record JAEWZN010000007.1, on the reverse strand, counting down.
GATAACGGCAAGCGGGAAGTCTATTATTTCAGCCACGATGATCCGGAGGAAAGCATACCTGTCGGCAGCCTTGAAGACGAAGAAGCAAGAGCTCTGGCAGGAATCCTCGGCGGAATCACTTACAAGCCTAAGGCACTCGAAACGATTGACGTGGAAATAGACGATCTTGTAATTGAATGGCTCAAAGTTGACCCTTCCTCAAGCTGGGTAGGCAAAACAATAGGCGGGCTCAAAGTACGTCAGCTCACAGGAGTTTCCATTATTGCAATTGTGGAAAAAGATAAAAAGACAGTGAGCCCCGGTCCGGACTGCGTTTTTGCAGCGGATGCCATGGTGGTTATAGCCGGTGAGCGTCAGCATATAAAACTCTTCAAGGAACTCATGAACGCAGGCAACTGCTGAAAACCGCAGATTTAATAGTAAGGATCTCAATGATCCCCAGTGATTCTTTTTATGGAGCCTTATGGACACACTTGTTTTTGAAATAGGTCTGGCGGTGGCACTGATCGCTTCCGTCGGTTTAATATCAGAGAAACTCCGATTTTCCGTCATACCTTTTTATATACTGATTGGTATGGTCATGGGACAGCATGCACCTCAGATAGGTATATTTGACTTCCGCTTTCTTGAAAGTGCACACTTCATAGAGTTTCTAGGCAGGCTAGGAGTATTATTCCTGCTCTTTTATCTGGGGCTTGAGTTTTCAGTCTCCCGTCTTCTGAAATCCGGTAAATCTATCGTTACTGGCGGTGCATTTTACGTCGGTCTGAACTTTATCTCCGGCCTACTTCTCGGATGGATGATGGGCATGCCTCTGGCTGAAACCATGGTTATATGCGGTATAATGACCAGCTCATCAACTGCTATTGTAGCCAAGGTTCTTGTGGATCTGAAAAGAACGGCTAACCCTGAAACAGAAATAATCATGGGAATGATCATGTTTGATGACCTGTTCATCGCCATTCATATGTCCATACTCTCAGGCCTAGTGCTCAGCGGTTCCACATCATTTACCAAAGTTCTGCTTACATCGCTCTCTGCTCTGGGATTCATAATCTTCTTCCTTGCGATCGGAAGGAAGATAATAGGTAAAATTGACAAAGCGCTTAATATAAAATCCCCTGAACTTTTCCTTCTGACCGTTCTTGCCCTGCTTTTCATGATAGCAGGTTCATCTGAAACTGTACATGTGGCAGAAGCAATAGGAGCCCTGCTTCTCGGTCTCGTACTTTCTGAATCAGTCCATGCAAAGAGGATTGAGCATATGATAATCCCTTTCAGGGATTTTTTCGGTGCGGTGTTCTTCTTCAGCTTCGGCCTCAGCATTGATCCGACCACTCTCGGCGGTGCAGCGGGTGCTGCTGTCATAGGGGTTCTGCTCACTATTGCGGCAAACTTCTTCTCCGGTCAGATTGCGGGCAAAGTAGCCGGAGTATCACCAAAAGCCTCTATGAACATAGGTTTCACCCTCGTTGCCAGAGGAGAGTTTTCCATCATTATGGCAAGCATAGGCAAGGCTGGCGGACTGCTCCCGGTAGTGCAGTCCTTTGCAGTGCTTTATGTACTGCTGCTTGCGGTTCTGGGACCCCTCTTCGCCAAAGAATCCAAACGAATCTATATTGCTTATTCATTCATCACATCAAAATTCAAACGGAGCGGGGCTTAGCCCCGCTGATTCCCATGAAAAAGCTTGAAGCATCATTCTTTGACCGTACACCGTGCGAGGTAGCCCGTGATCTTCTGGGCAAGGTGATATTCCGTCTGCATGACGGAGTGTGGCTCAAGGCGCAGATTATCGAGACCGAAAGCTATTACATGCACGAAAAGGGGAGCCACGCCTCCCTCGGCTACACCGAAAAGCGCAGGGCGCTGTTCATGCCCGCCGGAACAATCTATATGTACTACGCCCGCGGCGGGGATTCGCTGAACATGAGCTGCCGGGGTGAGGGGAACGCAGTGCTTATAAAATCCGGCTATCCGTTCGGGGATGATGCGGAGATGATACGCATGATGAAAAAGCTCAACCCCTTCAAAAGCGACGGTCGGGAGCGGGAAACCGGAAAACTGTGCAGCGGACAGACCCTGATTTGCCATTCGCTCGCCCTCAAGGTTCCGCAGTATGACGCAAAAACATTTGAAGAAAGCTTCTTCATGGCTGATACGGGCTACAGGCCGGAAAAGATAGCCCAAGCCCCGCGCCTCGGTATTCCAGAAGGGCGTGATGAGCACCTGCCTTACAGATATATTGATGTAAAATATATGAATTTCTGCACAAAACCGCTAAAAAATCCATAAAATCTGGTATAATGTCATCAAAAAGAATCTGCGGTGGAAGTATGAAAAAAATTCTGGTCGCGGTTCTCCTCACGCTGTTTGCTGCATATGCCGTATACGCGGAGGAAAGCCACTCCGACTCGCTTTCAGGTCTCACTACGGTCAGGGCAGTTATTGATTTGAACCAAGGCAAGGCAAACCTTCTGGATCTCCGCCTTGTCGCCATAAGAAAAACCATTGAAAACTTAAAGAGCGAAGGTGTGAAACCCTTGTTCATAGTAATCATCAGGGGTGATGCATCCGCCTTTATGACAGAGTCAGACAAATATATCAGCAGCATGGACACAGGCCTCAAGAAAATAATGCACAAGCGGATAAACGAACTCAGGAATATGGGAGTGCGCTTTCAGCAATGCGGCCTTTCGCTGGCGTACATGAAGATAGACTCAGCAAATATCATAAGCGGCGTGGAGATAGTGAAAAACGGCTATATCAGCCTTGCGGCGTACCAGAACAAAGGCTACGCCCTGCTGCCGATGGACTGAGGCTTAATATAAAAGCCTCCCCGGAGGGAGGCTCTAATCTTATTAAGCTGTTGCAGCAGCCGGAGGAGTGAAAACCCTCGTGGCAAGCTCGGCATCCAGAAGGAATATGCCGTTGCCGTTGCCCTGAACAAGTTTAAGCTTATCTATAATCTGGTTAACGGATGACTCCTCCTCAATCTGCTCGGTCACAAACCACTGGAGAAATGCATTTGTTCCGTGGTCTCTTTCGTCAAGGGCAAGGTCAACAAGCTTGTATATCCTTTTCGTAACTTCCCTTTCATGAACAAGAGTCTCCTCGAAGATCGAAAGAAGCGTATCATAATCTTTTTTAGGTTTTTTTATGGCCTCAAGCTCCACTTCCGCACTCTGGTCAAGTATGAAGTTATAAAACTTCATGGCGTGCATCATCTCTTCCTGATACTGCACATTAAACCAGTTGGCGAAGCCCTTGAGCCCCTTGCTTTCACAGTGGGCGCTCATGGCAAGGTAAACATAAGCCGAATACATTTCAAAGTTAAGCTGTTCGTTCAGCGCTTTTTCCATTTTCTTGGAAATCATGGTTTCCTCCGTTTTGTTCAGGCATATACCCTGAAATCTATTTCGGGAAATATACTGTTTTTTGTTTCAAGCTTCGTGAGGAAATCATAATCGAAATCCCTGTTGTCCACAAGTTCCCTGAGCCTGAGAAAATTATGTATATGTTCCTTTGTTCTTCTTGTTGAGTACTCAGTGGCTGTTTCCGTGGTCATAAGGAAAGCCCAGTCGCTGCTTTGCGCCAGAAAAAGCTCTCTTGTCATCTGGTTCAGCGCACGGTTGATGAAGTCTTCCTTTGTGCTGCTGTGTTTTCTGGCAAGGCTGACCATCGCATCCGCCATGAAATGCAGGTGGCGGTAAATCCACTCGTTTCCGTTATTAAGCCACACATCGTAATAGCCCTTGTCACCCCATGAGGACGGATTCACCTCAACCATCTGGTTGGTGGGAAACTCCGCAAGATACTCCATAGGGGTTACGGCGGTTATTTCAGGGTTTTTATCTATCTCACGGAAAACATTTGCGAGAAAATCGGGCCCCTCAAACCACCAGTGGCCGAAAAGCTCCGCGTCATAAGGAGAAACCACCAGAGGCTTTCTGTCCATTATGCCGTTTAGTTCTTTTATCTGCTTCTCCCTCTCCGCGACAAAGTGGGCAGCGTGTTCCGCTGTTTTGCTCTTTGCCGCTTCGGGTTCGTAGATCTCCTTGTGCTCACTGCTTCCGGTTATTTTATGATACTTCATGCCCGTAAAAACCCTTGTTCCGTCGGGGCTTATGTAAGGCGCAATATATTCCGCGTCCAGATCGTAGCCTATGTCACGGTAAAAATCCCTGTAGCATGTGTCTCCGGGGTAGCCTTCCTTGCTGCTCCAGACCTGTTTTGAGGAGTAATAATCACGCCCGAAGGCGGCCACTCCGTTTGAGGTGTACACGGGAGCGTACACGCCGTAACGCGGTCTGGGTTTGGAGTAGAGAACCCCGTGTGTATCAACGAAGAAATATCTTATGCCGTAATCGGAGAGAATTTTCTCAAGCCCGGCGTAATAGGCGCATTCCGGCAGCCATATACCCTTGGGCGGTGTGCCGAATTTCTTTTCATGGCTTTTAACCGCAAGCTCAATCTGCGCGCGAACCGCATTGTCGCCGTTCATCAGCGGCAGAAAACCGTGGGTGAACCCGCAGGTGATTATCTCCAGACTGCCTTTATTCATAAAATAACGGTAGCCGTTCAGCACGCTCCTGCCTAAAAAGCCTGTGTAAAACTCCTTAAGCCGCTCAAAGCGCTCAAGATACATCCACGCAACACGGTTCTGTGCGCGGTCGTGCGCGGTTCTCTCTTTTTCTTTGTTTGCAAGCTCTATAAGCCTGTCCAGATATTTCTCGAACCTCTGCATAAGCATGGTATCCGAAAGCATATCGGCCAGAGGCGGAGTCACCGAAACGGTAATACGAAACGGAACTCCTTCCTCTTCAAGCTTTTTCATGTTCATCAAAAGAGGCAGATATGTTTCGCTTATCGCCTCGTACAGCCAGTGCTCTTCCAGAAAGTAATCAAATTCAGGATGCTTCACAAAGGGAAGGTGCGAGTGAAGAACCAACATCCAGCAGCCGGACATTATCTTCCCTCTCTTTTTGCTGTTTCGCCGGAGGATACGGATTTCTCCAGAAATCTCATCGCCTCCTGAAATATACGAACGCTTCCCGGAACGGACGAGTCAAGCTCGTTCACACCGGAAAGACGGTATATGTCCTCAATTTTTTCCCCAACTGTCATCCAGGTTTCCTCATCAATAATTTCGCTTATTTTATCAGACGGCATACGTACCTTGCGTGAATGCGCCACGGCAAAGTAGTTGCCCTTATTGTCCATCAGCCCTATTTCAGCCCAGATCAGCCTCTCCGGCACATAAAGGTCAAAAAACCAGTTGCCGTACCTGCCCACGCGGACACTGGCAAGCTCTTCCGAGTCTTCCCCGCTGGTGCTGCCGAAGATTTTCAGTACAAATGCCGCATCCGGGCTGCCGTGCTCCGTTCTGAAACGGTTTACGGTATTATCCGAAACTTCCCAGTAAACATATTCCTTGCGGGGATTTATGGGAAGAAGAACCGCAGTGTCTATCTGATACCTGTTCGGTATGGGATATTCGGCAGGGCGCACCTTCTCAGGCATGGCGTGAGCCGCCTCAGCCTTATGCTGCTCCGTACTGGAATAAACTTTCTGTTCGGACATAGCCGCAGTGAGAGCCGCAGCCAGCTCTTCTCTGGTCATTTTTGACCTGTTTTCCACATTGAGCTCCACAGCAAGCCTGTAAAGCTCTTTCTTACTCATTTCAGAGAGATTCATGTTCATCCTCCGTCCGGTGACAGATAAATTTCGAGGTACTGTGCCGCTGCTCTCTCCCATGAAAAATCAGCGCAACATGAGGATTCCATAACCTTCTGCGTTAAATCGCCCGTGCTGTACATCTTTATAGCTTCATCAACCTTGTTTAACAGTTCCGCCACAGTGTATTCCTTCATCACCAGCGCGCAGCCGTTCTCGGCAAAATATTTAACAGTGTCCTCCACCCCGCCTGCGGGGTTGACAAGGGGCACTGCGCCGTAACGTGTTCCTATGAGGTGGGACGAGCCGAAAGGTTCATACACGGACGGAGCCAGTATGAAGTCCGCCGCGGCAAAAAGCCTGTGCGCCAGCGCATGGTCATATCTGGTATGTATAAAGAAATTGCCGAAACTTCCGGCCAGCTTCTTTATAATACGCACATACATCTTGTCGCCGTGGCCGAGAATAAAAAAATCGGCCTCCTTCTGCGCAAGATCAGGCGCTGCGTCCAGCACAAGCTCCAGGCCTTTTCTGTTGCTCATCCTGCCTATCATAACAAAAAGAGGTCTGTCCGGATTTATGCCGAAATCCTTTGCCAGCTCTTTTTTGCATTCTTTTTTCCAGTTTTTACCCTTGCCGATGCTGCATGAAACATAACAGTCATTACCAGGGTTCCATACATTATAATCTATTCCGTTGAGGATTCCTTTCAACTTGTATGAATATTTTGTCATAACACCTTCCATCCCTCCGGCGAAGCCTTCGGTCTGTATGTCCCGCGCGTAGGCGGGGCTGACGGTTGTTATGAAATCAGAGTAAACTATCCCCGCTTTGAGGAAGCTTATCTGTCCGTAAAACTCTATCCCTTCAATGTCGTACACTTCCCACGGGAGGTTGAGTTCTTCAAGATCCATCCGCTGGAAAAGCCCCGGACACTGGACATCGTGCACAGTGAAAACCGTTTTCCATTTCATATCCCTGAAAAGCAGGGAATTATAAAGAGGCACAAGCCCCGCCTGCCAGTCATGGCAGTGGAGAATATCCGGTGATGAGCAGCCGCCCGCAAAGTAAAACAGGCATGCCTGAGAAAAAGCCGCATACCTGAGATCATTGTCGGAGTAGTCAAAATCGCCTGAGCCGTATATGCCGCCCCTGCTGAAAAGCTCCGGATTGGCAAAAAACAGATACTCAACGCCGGAAACAAGCGCAGAATGCACTGCAAACTCATATTCCCTGTCCCCTGCGCTGACGTTTATCCTTACCTCCGTGTCTCTTATCTCCCCTGCGTCCCTCTCGGTGAGGAGATAAAGAGGAATGCAGACCCGCACAATGTGCCCGGCTGCGGCCTGTGCGGCGGCCAGTTTCTCAACGAAGGTTCCAAGGCCCCCTGTCTGCACAAAGGGGGCTGCTTCGCCTGTGATATGCACTATGTTCATACGCCCCCCGCCTGCCTGAGGTATTCCGCCGCCTCTTCGGGACGAACGGGATTGATGTGGAAGCCTGTCCCCCACTCAAAGCCCGCGTAGCCTGTGAGTCTGGGCGCTATTTCTATATGCCAGTGGTAGTCAAACTTTATGCTGTGCCAGAAGTCCGGCTTGCCCGGACGGTAATTCAGCGGGGGCGAGGTATGTATAACCATATTCAGCGGCGGGTCTTCCAGCACCTTGTCCAGCCTGTGGAAAATCTCCGTTATCATGTCAGCGAGGCTGGTCAGCCCGCTCTCGGTGATCACAGAGAAACTGTGCCCGTGCTGTCTGGGGTAGATGGACAGTTCAAACGGGAAGCTTGAGGCATAGGGGCAGAAGGCGATGAAGTCCTGATTCTCGTACACTATGCGGCTGTTGTCCTTGTGCTCCTGCTCAAGTATGTCACAGAAGATGCAGCGTTCCTTTCGCCTGTAGTGCTCCTTGGCGCTTTTCAGCTTGGTTTTGAGAATGTTCGGCACAACAGGGAGCGCGATCACCTGCGAATGCGGATGGGTGATGCTGGTTCCGAAGCCGAGGCCGTAGTTTTTAAAAGGCATTATGTAGCGGAACCTTGTATCGTTTGAGAGATCCCGCACCCGCTCCCTGAATGTGTAAAACAAGTTGTAAACGGTCATTCTGTCGTAGGTTTTCAGGCGCATGGAGTGCACGGGGGTGTCTATTATGACTTCGTGTGCGCCTATTCCCGTCACTGTGTCGTATATCCCGCTGCCGCTCCTTTTAAGTTCCCCCTCAATGCCGAAGGCGGGGTACTTGTTGGGGACAACACGGGTGAGCCAGTTGGCATCGTTCTTTTTGCCGAATGCGCGCATGGCGTAAATTTCATGGGGGGTGTGAACCTCATTTCCGTAGCAGAAGGGGCAGTTTATATGTGTTTTTTCACCCTGGGCATAGTCCTGACGCTCCACGAGGAAATCGTGGGGTCTGCGGCTGCGCTCGGTGGCGATTACGCTCCATTTCTGTTTAACAGGGTCAAACCTGAGTTCCGACATTTTGCTCCCTTTTGTTATTCAAACCGTATGAATATAATAATATACCTGTACTTTCAGGCGATCAACCGATCATTCCGCCCTGAGTCTTCCTGCGAAGCCCGCCCTGCCCTTAAACCTGACAGGGATAAACAGGGAAACTCCCTGCGCGGTGAGATCAACGCCTTTCTCCGACTGGGAAACAGTGGAGAAAATATCAGAGGCGGCACTTCCCGCATCAGTCTCAAGGATTATTCTGCCTGTGATTCCGTCGGTTATTTCAAACGAGCCGCCCTTATGGCACATGCCGCACTCTTCACCGTTCACGGTGATACCCGTCATGTCCCAGAGGTGGAAGTTCATCTCGCAGACATAAGTCAGCTCCGCCGGGCAGTCTGTCACAAGCTCGGTCTTAAACTCCACTGCTTCATCTGTGAAACTGTATCTCTTTATTATCTCCGCACTGTATGTCACGCCGCTGTGGTATATGCCGCCTTTGCGCCTAAAAGTGAGAGAATCCGCCTCCGCAGTCATCTCCGCAGGCTGGTTTGTAAAGTCCGAAAGCTCCGCAAATGAGCATGAGGCAAACTTCTCAGCCTCAAATTCAGACACTACGTGATCTATGAACGAGTTTTTGTTGTACCAGTCATAAACAAGCATGGCTTTCATCTCGTCCGTTATTTCCACATTGAGATCATGTATGGTGGATATGCCGCTTTTCTGTTCGTCCTCGTTTTTTTCTTTCAGAAGCATAGCGTGGTACGCCTCTTTTCTTCTGGATATTGTATTGATAAGGTTAACGTTATTTCGTTTAAGCTCAAGGGTGGTCATCTGCCCGCAGTCCCTTGAGGTGAAGCTGGCGTTAAACAGGTTCATACGGACATAGGCATCGTCATAGCCGTCATAATCCAGATCAGCGGTCTCCACCATAGGAAGATTTCTTGCAAGGCGCTCATACTCCTTCTCCGCCTCGATTATGAAGCTCCATGAGTTGTTGCGCAGGTTCGGCAGGTAAAGCCCGCCGAATATGCCGTGCCACAGGGTATCATTGCACTGCGCCTTGTAAAGAGCCTCAGTCAGCGCTTCGTCCTGCATCTCCGCCGCATAGCCGCTGAGCCTCAGTGCGCGTTTATGAATACGGTTGCTTTCAGGGTACTTGGCAAAGAAATTTTTCCATATGCCCCCTTTAACGAAAACCTCAGCAGCTTCCTCCTGCCCTTCTGCATTAAGGTGCTCCTGAAGCTTTTCCATTTCCTCTATCCTGCCTGCAAAGAGCGACCATTCCCCCATTTCATGGTATGAGGTTATGGGCAGATACGCCAGTCCCGCGGGCTTCACCCTGTCGGCGGTTTCGCCGAAGAACGCGAACTCGCATTTGTCTGATGAGATAACCACATCAAGGAACCTTTCCAGCCAGCCATCTTCGTACACCCATTCATAGGTATGAGGCCATACGCCGAACTTCTCTCCGTCGTCGAATATCACAGAGCATTTCCCGCAGCTGTCAGCGGTTTTTTCCAGATACTCCACTATCGCCGCCTCCTCCTTAAACGGAATGAGGTAGCGCAGATTCTTATCTATGGGGAAGAGGTTTACTCTCCTGCCGTCCTGCTCGGATATGTAGTAGCCGTTCAGCATCTCTTTATAATACCCTGCGGAAATGAAGTGATAGTCATCCACAATCATATTCCGCACACCGACTTCTGTGACATCCGTGATAATAGCCGGGTCCCAGACACGCTCAGTGAGCCAGAGACCGTCCGGCATCTGCCCGAAATGGTTGTTAATGTAGCTGCTGAGCTTTTCTATCTGCCCCCTTCTGTCCTGCGAGGGGATGGCTGAAAGCACGGGCTCGTAATACCCGCCGGTGAAAAACTCTATCTGGTTATTATCCGCCAGCTTCTTCATACTGCCGAAAACGCCCTTGTGGTGCTGCCTGATGTAATCAAGGAGCCAGCCGCTGTAATGAACCGCGAAGCGGAACTGCGGATAAAGCAGCGCCGCCTCCATAAAAGGCGCATAACAGCGCTCCACAGCCTCGTCCACAACATGGCTGAAATTCCCCACCGGCTGGTGGCAGTGTATTCCGAAAAGAAACGGCATCTTCATAATTATTCTTCCTGTTTGTTTATGCTGCACATGCGGAGCGGATTAAAAGTTTTAACCCGCTTCGCAAGATATTTATACTATCCAGTCGTCACCGAAGTTATCGGAGAGATCGACCTCGACCATATTATACTGCGGTGCGCGTTCCACCGCCTCGCCGTCCTTAAGCAGACGGAATATTATATAAAGCCTTCCGGTGTTGTCGGGCATATTTCTGTGCGGCAGGGCAATTTCCGCTATGCGGTTTATGCCCCATTTTATGCCGCCGCCGTTTTCTCCTCTTCCTGTTTTCAGGGGGATGCGGAACTTGGCTGGGCTGCTTCCCGTTACCTCTGTCTCTATCTCATAACCCTTGTCCATGGCTCCGTTAAAGGCACCTTCTATTCGCAGGTACAAATTTTCCGCATCATACCCGAAGAAAAGCCTGCGGAGCACATTTGATGAGGCATGCATAGCCCCTGAGTCAAACTTGAGATCAAACTCCCCTGCGCTGAGCCATTCGAAAAAGCTTGTCACCTCGCCGTCCGGAACGGCAGTGAGAAAATACTTCGGTTTTCTTATAAGCCCCGATTTGTAGGAACGTTTTATGGGGATATAAAGCTCCTGCGGTATGCCGGTTCCGAGGATTCTGTACGCATTGATCAGATACCCCCTGAACAGCTTGTCGAACACATCCGCCTGAAGACTGAAATGGTCATCGCCGAACCACCAGAACCAGTCGCTCCCTTCAGCTATGCGTATCTCGTTCATGGCTTTTTCTTTCTTATCCGCATCCAGAGCCTTGTCCACAGCCTGTCTTGCCGCGTTGAGCAGTCTCCATGCCTCGTTCTTTTCCCTGTGACCGAGCCATGTGGTGAAGTTGCCGTATATCCATGAGCCCGCACGGATTTTATCCAGTTCCGCCTGCGGCACATCCGCAAGCTCCGCAGCCTCTGACATGGTTACGGTGTTTATCCATTTTTCACGACCGATCCGCTCATAGAGGGCACGGAAGAACTTCTCCCCGTTTTCAGGGTAGTATTCCCATGCGTTCTCCCCGTCCAGAATCACAGGAACTACGCAGGATTCATCCACCGAATCGTATATAACCTTAAGCTTCGCCACAAAGTCATCCGCTGCTTTTGCCGCATCCATACCGCTGTAGGTGAAGCCGATCAGATCGCTTAATATTTTGTCACGGAAGAATATATTTATCTTCCCGTTTGCTGTTTCGTAATAATGCCTGCGGTAAAGCTTTTTCCTCTCCGCCGAAACGGAGAAATTCAGACCTGATGAACCCGCCAGAACATCCTCGTCACTGGCGATCCATTTTACTCCGTTAGCGGAAAAAAGCTCCGCCGCCCGCCCGCTGATACTTCCTTCCGCCGGCCACATACCGGAAGGTCTGCTGCTGAAAATATCTTCATAATATTTCACAGCCGCTTCCACATGCCACTGAGGGTCACGTCCGAAATCGCCGAAGGCGGCGGGCATGGGTATCTCCGGCATGGCTTCCTTGGCGGAATCCAGATCTATGAGCAGGGGCAGTATGGGGTGGTAAAACGGAGTGGCGGAAACCTCTATGCTCCCCGCATCCTGCAGTTCCCTGTAAAGGGGGATTATCCGCCTCACCGCTTCGCACAGGGTTTCCATCAGGCTGATTTTATCTTCCTGAGTGTAGCCTTTCCCCTTTGCGATAAGGCTTTCAATGAGCGGGTATTCCCTGCGGAAGAAGTTCCCTGTCCAACTGAGCAGGTAAAGCACCTGCAAATCCAGTATCTCCGCATCACTGAACAGCCTTTCCGTGTTCTCAAACATGCCGCTGCGGCTGTTTTTGCTGTAAAGCTCCGCATACCTCCGGAAAGGGGCGATCATGTTGGCGAAGTTTGCCATGAAAAGCTGGGGCACAAGCCCGCATCTCTCCTCCGATGTGAGCTCGGAGGGTTTTTTCAGCATGGTTCTGAAAAAAATGTCGTCAACATTTATATCTTCATAGTCCTTAAGCTGGACAAGAAGAGAGGGGACAAGGTTAAAGGTCTGCCTTATCCCCTTATATTCTTTCAGGTAGGCTGGAATCTCGTAGTAATCCTTCACGGCGTGCAGGAACACCCACGGCATGTGGTATGTTCCGTCCTGCCCGTCCTTATAGAAGGGCTGGTGCATATGCCATAAAAAAGCGAGATTCAGTTTCTTCATACTCAGGCCTGTTCCTCCAGCCATGACTGGATTTTGTCTATGTATTCATCCTGAAGTTCTTTTCCGTCCGCCTCGGACATGGACTCCACATACACATGCACATTCGCCGAATACTGATCAGGGACCATATGCACCCAGCCTCTCGCACCGAGGAGTATTTTTATTCCGTCAAGGAAAGAGGCCTCCTTATCCATGGCCTCCTCGCTCATCTTGCGCATCAGGAAACCCTTGAGTTCAAGCGGGCAGTTGATCACATTATGCACGAAGTAGTATGCGGGGATAAGCTTCATAATATCCGAAACGCTTAAGCTGACCTTCGCCAGCAGTTCAAGGATTTTTATGGAGGCGAACATCGAGTCGGTGTTGGTTCCGTTGTCGGTGAACATATAGTTGTTACTGAGGTTCCCCACAAAGTCAAAGTTACGCAGATACTCGCTCTTGAGCCCTGCGATCTTCCCCCTTACTATCTCCACATTTCTGAGCTCCTTATCAAGCACAGTGGGAGCATAAGCGGGCAGGTACACCCTGTTCTTCTTCTTTGCGGTGAGATCCATAAGCTTCAGGATGAACATCAGCGCCCTGTCGGAGCGGAAGCTTTTCCCCTCGTTGGTGATTATGTTCAGCCTCTCGCCGTGCGGGTATATTACAAAGCCGAGGTCGGCCTCCATAACCTTCACAATCTCTGACACTTCCCTGATGGATGTGGCAAGCTGGTGGATGGTTTTGGAGAGCTTCTTCTCGTCCTGATATGCGTTGAGGATTACCGAATCCGTGCCTGTTTTGTTGAGGATTTCGGGGTAGACGTTATCCGTTGTGCCGTTCATAAGATCCACAACAAGCTTGAACCTGCGGGTTTTCACAAGGGATATGTCTATGTTGCGCATGAAGCTTTCCCGGTAGAACTCCTTCACCATGGGCTGCTCGTATATTTCGCCTATCTCCTCGTGGGAGGCGCGGCGGAAGTTCTCGCGGAAGAAGACGCGCTCTATATTTTTCTCAAAGTTGGAGTCGATGGGGCTTCCGTGCTCATCAAAGAACAGAATCTCCGTGTGGGTGGAATCGGTCTGCGACTGACGGAAATACACACCCGCAACCTCCCCGAAGGTGGAGAGCTTGTGCGTCATCACCGGTACGGGGGACATGCGCACATCTGTGGCGTTTACTCCTGTTGAGAGCAGACCGCCGAGGAAGCAGCGTTTAAGCATGCGTGAACCTCTGTGATAGTCACGGCTGAGAAGCACACGGGAACCCGCGGGAAGCTGACTGCCGAAGGCAGAGCCGAGCTTGGCCGCCAGTTCGGGGCTCATCTCCACATTTGTGCGGGCGGAAACCTTCCCCCCCTCGAATATGGATTTCTTCCATTTATCGCCCCAGATAAGGTTGCTGCTCACTATTGAGCTTTCCTCTATCTGCTTGTTAGGCCACACCATAACATCCTTCTCGAATATTACGTAGTTGCCCACCTCAGTATCCTGAGCGATTATGAAGCCGCTTTCCCCCAGAACCTTTTTGCCGAGCTTTACCCCGTTGCAGAGAACGGCGTTCTTTATATTGCAGGCGTAACCTGTTTCAACATTTTCCCACAGTATGGATGACTCCACTGATGTATCGTCTCCGATGGTGCATCCTCTGCCTATTACAGTGTCCTTGATTTTGGCGTTTTTTCCTATGACGCAGCCGTCACCGAGAAGAACAAGCCCCTCGAAAACCGCGCCTTCGCCCACTTCCACATCTGTGCCCATGTAGCAGATTCCGTTGTCCTGCTCATTCGGCGTTCCCGCCAGAGGCAGTTCCACTTCGCCCGCAAGAATGTCCTGCAGTGCGGCGCGGTAGGAATCGGGGTTGCCCACATCACGCCAGTAACCTTTGGCGTTGTAGCCGTAAATCTTCGTTCCGCCAGCCATCAGCTTGGGGAAGAGATCCTTGGAGAAGTCGAAGTTGCTGTTCTCAGGTATGTATTTCAGAACTTCCGGCTCAAAAACATATATGCCGGTGTTGATTGTATCGCTGAAAACCTCGCCCCAGCCCGGTTTTTCCAGAAAACGGACTATCTGCCCTTCCTTGTCTGTTATCACCACGCCGAACTGGAGAGGATCGGGCACGGAGGTAAGGGTTATGGTGGCTTTGGACTCTTTGAAGTCGTGGTAGCCTATTATCTCCTGTATGCTGAAATCAGTAATGAGGTCACCGCTCATCACTATGAACCGCTCATCAAGATACGCTTCGGCCTTTTTGACCGCTCCCGCTGTTCCGTAATCATCATCCGGCTGAACATAGCGGATGTTCACCCCTTTGCTGCTGCCGTCGCCGAAATAGCTTTTGATAACTTCGGGCTTGAAATAAAGTAGGATTACTATATCCACAATCCCCGCGTTTTTCAGGGAGTCGATAATGTACTCCATCATAGGTTTGTTCATAACCGGAATCATAGGCTTCGGAACGCTGGATGTAAGAGGCTGAATCCTTGTTCCGAATCCGCCGGCCATAACCACTGCTTTCATTCTATCCTCTCGCTGTTTATGCTGTTTTTATTTCAGGGCGCAGTTTTAACGCCGCTTATTTTATATTTCAGATACAGATACGGTTCGCTTACGCTCAGACTTTGTTCTTCTTTATAACGGTCGAGATCTCGGTCAAAAGAGACTCCAGATCAGACGGGGACTTAACCCAATAACCATCGGCCAGCCATGTGGAAAAGTCATCCTGATAGGCGCTGTAAGCCGTTGCGAGGATTGTTTTCACCGTTTTGTACTTTTTGGTGATCTCCTGGAGTATGTCTATGCCGCTTTCGCCTTTAAGCTTGATGTCAAGGAGGATAACATCTATCTTCTCCTTCTCAAGTATCTTAAAGCACTCGGCACTGTTTGAAGCTTCAAATACTTTATAGCCGCTGTCTTCAAGCTCTGTGCGGTAAAGCAGCCTGATCTCCGATTCGTCATCGACAACCAATACCGAATATGCCATATCTGACCTCCTACTTAATTACAAAAATACCTACATGCTGTGGTATTTTTGTACACGCTCGCGCCGTGGTGAACACGGCTTCGCTTCGCACGGCGTCGGCACTTCCTGTGCCTCCCGGTTTAATTACAAAAATACCTGCATCCGTTTTACTAATAGTTCAGAAACGGTACATCCTGTCCGTTTCCTCACACGCTCGCGCCTTGCGGAGCAAGGCTTCGCTTCGCACGGCGCAACTCCAGTCCTTGGAGTTGCATACGCTCCGGTACGCGCTCCGCGGGCACATCCATGTGCCTGAGTATCTCACCTTTACTAATAGTTCGCAGAAACCTGCGTCCTGTAGTTTCTTCTCACTCGCAGCCTGCGGCAGGCATTTTTGAAGACTGAAAATGCCCGAATACCGAAAAAGGTTCGGGCACAGCAGCATGCCGCTTATCTCCAAGACCCGTGTCCGCCATTATAGTTTCGCAGGGCTTACAAGTGAAAAAGGCGTAACACATCTTTTGTAGTAATTATACCACGGAGCGGGAATAATGGGCAACACGATAAAGGACTGTCTTCACTTGAAAAATGTTAAAATATGTTAAAAGACGTAAATGAAATGGATTATTTAAGTGATTTTATAGCGTCAGCGTATGAGGATGCGCCGAAAACGTAGCTTCCGGCAACTACTGCATTGCAGCCGGCTTCTTCAAGGATTTTTACATTTTTGTCGGTCACCCCGCCGTCAACCTCAATGATAAGCTCAGGTCTGAGAGCCTTCTTCATTTCGGCGAGTTTTGCAACCTTGGCGGCAGAGCTCTCTATAAACTTCTGCCCGCCGAAACCGGGGTTTACAGACATTATCAGCACCATATCCAGAAACGGCAGAATCTCCTCCAGAACAGAAACAGGGGTGTGGGGATTAAGAGAGACACCTGCCCTGCATCCGTGAACTTTGATCTCGCTCACTGTTCTGTGAAGGTGTGTGCACGCTTCATAATGCACTGTGATGAGGTTTGAGCCCGCATCGGCAAAATCCCTGATGTATCTGTCCGGGTCGATGATCATGAGATGCACGTCAAAGGGTTTTTCGGTGGTTTTGCGAAGATGCTTCACCACCGGCGCACCGAAGGTGATGTTAGGCACGAAGACACCGTCCATGACATCAAGGTGGATCCAGTCCGCCCCGCCTTTGTCGATGGCTTGTATCTCTTCGGCCAGTCTTGAAAAATCTGCGCTGAGTATTGAAGGTGCAACTATCATCGGGCTATGATATTCATCGGTGTATGAATGTCAACAAATTAAAGGAACCACTGCGTTTTTTACAAATTTTATATAACGATCGCAATAACCGGAGCCGATAGAACATCTATGAAAAAACTTATTATCACACTGCTGCTCGTGGCATTCACCGGAACCCCCTCATTTGCCGTCCCTCTCACTGACGAAGCCCTCGCATTTGCGGACAGGCTGTACTCGAAATACGGCATTGATCCGCTGAAAACTGCTCTGCTTATCCAAAGCGCCGAATATTCCGACAAGGCTCTCTCCCTCATGGACAGACAGTTCGAGAAAAGCGGCTGGGGGATGTACCGGAAGAGCATGGTAACTGACAACCGCAGCAATAAAGGCGGCAGGTTTTACCTTGAGCACAGACCGAGCCTTGAGCTGGCGTACGCACAATACGGGGTCACGCCGGAAATAATCGCCGCCATACTTGCCGTTGAAACCAACTACGGGGATTACAAGCTGCCTCACAGAGCTGTGGACGTGCTTTCCACTCTGGGTTTTTATTATCCCAGACGTGCGGACTACTTCCGCTCCGAGCTTGAAGCGCTTTTAGCCTATGCGGAAAAGAACGGCATGGATCCCTTCTCATTCATGAGCTCATACGCAGGTGCTGTGGGCATACCGCAGTTTATGCCCAGCAACATAAGCAAATACGGCGTTGATTTCGGCGGAGATAATATAGTCGATCTTGTAAACAGCAAAACGGATGCAATAGGCAGCGTCGGCAACTACCTTGCCAAATTCGGCTGGCAGAAGGATAAACCCACCGCAATAAAGCTTCGCGGCTCAGGGTTTGACAGTTTTCTTGGGCAGGGGTACGACCCGAAATTCACAGTAAAAGAGCTTGAGGATGCAGGCATAATCTTTGCTCTTACGGCAAATCCGGAGGAGAAAGTGAACGTAATACGCCTCCAGACGGATAAAGGCTTTGAACACTGGGCGATATTCAGCAATTTCAGAACAATAATGCGTTACAACAACAGCGCCAACTATGCTCTGGCTGTTCTTCTCATAAGCAAAAACATTGAAGAGGAAAGAAAAAGGCTGGAAGCGGGAAATACGGGAGGCTCATGAAAGCCTCCCTGCTCCATATTACAGTATCTGGCTGAGGAATTTTTTTAGCCTGTCATTCTGAGGATTGTTATAAATCTCCTCAGGAGTGTTTTCTTCGATTTTGAGCCCCTCATCCATGAAAACAACACGATCTGACACCTCACGGGCAAAGCCCATTTCATGAGTGACCACAACCATTGTCATCCCCTCCTTGGCGAGGGTTTTTATAACATCGAGCACCTCTCCTATCATCTCAGGATCGAGTGCGCTGGTAGGTTCGTCAAAAAGCATGACCTTCGGGCGCATGGCGAGAGCTCTGGCTATTGCCACCCTCTGCTGCTGACCGCCGGAAAGCTGGGACGGGTAGCTGTCTCGCTTGTCGGCAAGGCCGACTTTCGCAAGCAGGTTTTCAGCTATCTTAACAGCTTCATCGTGCTTCATATTCTTCACCTTGACCGGAGCAAGAATGATATTGCCCAGCACAGTCTTATGAGGGAAAAGGTTGAAGCTCTGGAAAACCATCCCCACATCCTCACGAAGCTTGTTTATGTTCGTTTTGGGATGCGTGAGCGAGTTTCCGTCTATCTCAATTTCTCCCGAAGTAACTTCTTCAAGGAGATTAAGTGTTCTCAGCATTGTGGATTTGCCCGAACCGGAAGGACCGATGATAACCACCACCTCTCCCTGAGCTACATCCAGATCAACACCCTTAAGCGCCTTAACGCCGTTGGGGTAGGTTTTTACCACATCTCTTGCTTTAATCATCTGCGCGCCTCCCTTTAATCACTGCTTGCCATTTTCTTTTCAAGCTTCTGCACCAGAACGGAAAGACCTGATGTGAGCACAAGATAAAGAAGCGCAACCGTGAACCATGTCTCAAACGGGCTGAAAGTGGTGGCGCTGACCTCCCTGCCGGCCTTTGTGAGGTCGGTAATGGAGATTACCGAAACAAGGGAGGAGTCTTTTATGAGTGAAATGAACTGACCCGCCATGGGAGGGAGAGTTCTTTTGACAGCCTGAGGAAGAACCACATGAATCATCGCCTTTGTATAGCTCATGCCGAGGCTTCGGGCAGCTTCCATCTGTCCTTTGTGGATTGACTGAATACCTGCGCGGACAATCTCTGCCACATATGCGCCGGTGAACACCGCCAGAGCCGCAACGCCCGCCGTAAAGCGGTCGAGGGAAAGGACGGTTCCGATAAAGAAATAGAATATGAATATCTGCACCAGAAGCGGAGTGCCTCTGATGAGCTCAACATAAAGAATGGAGAGCTTCTTGAACAGCGGGTTGCGCGAAATTCTCGCAAGCCCGGCAAAAACGCCGATGATTACGGCGAAAATTATCGAAAAGAACGATATTTGAAGTGTGGTGGCAAGCCCGATTAAAAGCGGGCCTGCCTTCCACGATTTATTCACGGCAACAGTGTGCCCTTTCAGTACCGTATCGCCGTCACCCAGTTTGCTTTCCTGCGGTTTCGTTACAACGAAGGGCTCGCCTCCATCGTGGGGGACAACACTGATCTTCCCTTTCTGAACAACGGCTCTGCCGTCAAAGGGAGCCTTGACTGTCTCCTCCGCAGAGTAGATGATGAACTGGGGAATCCTGTTCCAGCGCCACTTGTAGTCAATTTCAAGCGTAGCTACATACAGGCCGCCTATCATGGCGGCAATCAGCGCATAAAACGCAATATTCCAGGCGAGGTCTTTTGCTGAACGGGACACTATAACCTACTCCGTATTATTCCTGAACGTCTTTCAGCCAGTCGCTGGAAAGGAACCATTTGTTATATGTTTCCTCGTAGAAACCATCGCCTTTGACCTGAGCAAGGAAGTTGTTAAGCCAGTTCATAAAGTCGTAGTCGCCCTTTCTGATCGCCCATGCGAGGGGTTCGTAAGTGAAGGGGTCATCAAGAAAAACAAGGTTCTCGCTGTTCTGAGAGAAGAAAGACGCGTTGTAGGGAAGGTCATAAACGAAAGCATCCGCTTTGCCGTTGATAACTTCCATAACAGCTTCCTGCTCAGTTTCGAACAGTCTGATTGTGGCGTTGGGCATATATCTCTTAGTTGCATAGTCAGCAGTTACGCCGAGTTTTGTTGAGATTATGTATTTGGGATCATTAAGATCGGTGTAGCTTTTAATAACGCCTTCATGTTTTTTGTGGATAAGTATAGTCTGGCCGATTGTGATGTAGGGGTTTGCGAAGTTAACCTGAATATTTCTTTCAGGAGTAACAGTCATGCCGGACATGATAATGTCGAACTTTTTGGTGAGAAGAGAAGGAATGATTCCATCCCATGCTGTGTTCACAAGAACAAGCTTAACACCGAGGTCTTTTGCCATTCTTTCAGCCATATCAACGTCGAAGCCCACAATATCGCCCTGTTTGTTCTTGAGTTCAAAGGGCATGTAGCCAGCTTCAAGACCGACATGAAGTTCGCCTCTTTTCACTATCTCGTCAAGCACGGAACCGGCCGCAGCGGGAGCGGAACCAGCAGTGGCTGCCTCTTTTTTTTCGGATGAGCAGGCAAAGCTCATCAGCATTACGGCAAGAATTACCAGTAATTTTTTCATATTACTTCCTCCTAATAGGATTTTCCTTCTTCAAGAATTTCTGAGATAATCATGTTGGAGCCGCATTCGGGACATTTACCGATCTGCTCTTTAGGGATATATTTGATTTGGGTAAACTCGCACTTCGGGCACTTGACTTCAACAGCCTGAACCTTATCGGAATCGGAATTTTTCCTGCTCATCCCCGTAACTCCCTGAAATAAATTGGTCTTACCCCTGTAAAAACTGCATACTATAATAAAACTGTTAAAAAATAAAGCTAATTGTGGCATAACACCTGTTATCTGTAGCATCACACAGTTAAAGGAGCCTTAAAATAAAACTGCTTAAAAGGATTTTCTTCGCCGCAGGAAAACCCACTATGGAAAAGGGTGCAGCTGCCCTTGAGGAAAAGAATTTTAATAAGGCCTACCGCATCTTCTCCGCACTTGCGGATGAAAATGTCCCTGAGGCTGTGTTCGCCCTCGGCACTATGTATGAAAACGGGTTCGGCCTCCCGCAGGATCTGAGACGTGCGCTTAAGCTTTACATAGCTTCCGCCAGAAGAGGTGTAAACGAAGGGGCATACCGCGCGGCGATGATACTTATCAAAGGGGACACCGGACACAAAGACCCGCTGCTGGCGGTGAAACTCCTTGAGGAAGCAGCAGAAAGAGGGCATGACAAATCTCAGTACAAGCTGGGGTTTTACCATCAGGCAGCAAAATATGTTATGCGGGACTATGACAAAAGCTTTGCATATTACACAAAAGCAGCGGCTCAGGGAAATGCCGATGCGCAGAACAAACTGGGGCTCATGCACGCAGCCGGCAAGGGAACAATGAAGGATTACGAAGAGGCTGTGAAGTGGCTGACTATGGCGGCTGGTCAGCGTCACCCGGAAGCTCTGTATAACCTCGCATGCATGTATCACGAAGGGAAAGGGGTGAAGGCCGACCTGAAAAAGGCCGTGCGGCTGTTCAAACTCGCCATGAAGGCATACGGGTAGCAAGGTTCCGGGCATCAGCATGAGATTGCTTCACCCTTTCAGGGTTCGCAATGACGTAAACCCACCCAAGGAATGGAGCGCGTACCGCAGCGAAGGCAGGTTTAACCTGCCGCAAGCGTGTATAACAAATTCACATGGATGGAGGATTTGACATCATTGGTACAGACTCTTCTCAAGTGCAGCTATAATCTCCTGAATCTCCTTGTCTTCCTTGCATTTCTTTTCAATTGACTGCACTGAGTGAAGAACAGTTGAATGGTCCCTTCCGCCGAAGAGTTCACCCACTTCCTGCAATGAAATATTCAGCTTGTTCCTTAATATATACATGGCAACCTGTCTCGGCAGGGATATGCTTTTTGTGCGCTTCTTGGATTTGAGGTCACTCATCTTCACATTGAAGTAGCCTGTCACAGCATCAATAATATTCTCCTCAGTGACCATTTTATCCTTGCGGACAAGAAATTTATCAAGCGATTTCCGCGCAAGGGCTATGCTCAGCGGTTCATTATGGAAAGATGCGTAAGCGCTGAGACGGACAAGAGCCCCTATAAGCTCCCTTATGTTCTCCGTTTTGATATTTTCAGCAAGGAACATCCCAAGCTCATCGGAGAGCTTAAGATTCATTATGTCTGCGCGCTTCATTATGATCGCAGCCTTCTCCTCCGTTGAGGGAGCCTGAATATCCGCGATAAGCCCCCATGCAAAGCGGCTGCGCATCCTCTCCTCAAGGTCGGGAATCTCACTGGGCGTTTTATCACTGGTGAGAATTATCTGTTTCTGCGATTCGTACAATGTATTGAAAGTGTAGAAAAATTCTTCTGTGCTTCTCTGTTTTCCGGCCAAAAACTGAACATCATCAAAAAGCAGCATATCTATATTGCGGTATTTGCTTCTGAATTCATCCATTTTTTTGGTTTTCAGCGACTGGATCATCTCATTGGTGAATGTCTCCGAGGTAATGTACAGAACCTTGAGTTTTGGGAACCTCTCCATAATCCTGTTGCCCGCCGCCTGCATGAGGTGCGTTTTTCCAAGACCCACACCGCCGTAAATGAAAAGCGGGTTGTACTTCTGGAAATGCCCTTCGGACACCGCAAGGCACGCGGCATGTGAAAACTGGTTTGAACTTCCCGCCACGAAGTTTTCAAAAATGTAATCCCGGTTGAGGTTGGAAGCAGCCGGAATTTTGTAGTCCGCCACTGTGGAAGAAGTCACCGGAGCCTGAGAAACTGTCTGCGCCTTGGGTGCATCACCCGTGATGATAAGCACATCCGCATCAATGGACAGCCCTTCATTGAATATTTTCTTCAATGTATCAAGATATTTCTCCTCAACCCAGTTCTTATAGAACTTGTTCGGAGCCTGAAGGGTGATCAGATCCCCCCTCACCTCAACCATCTGCAAAGGCTTTATCCATGTGGACACCACATCGTCGGAGCAGTGTTTTTTCGCTTCTTTAAGTACTTCTTCCCAGATCTTTACGTCTTCCATAGTGCTGCAATTCCAATAAGCTGATTTTATTTTTCGCGCCGAGAATAAATCATATAAGGCATGTCTGATCAGTATATGTCTTTTTCCTCTCCGCGAAAAGGGATAATAGGCAAAAAAAGGCGAAGCCTCTTTAGGAGACTTCGCAGATTTTAAAACTGGTTTAAAAGATTTGGTTTCTTTGGAAGGAGTTTGAGGAAACCTTTCTTTTTCATTAAAGAAAGGTTTCCTTAATTTTTCAAGAAAATATCCTTCTTAAAACCGAATGCGGCTGCGCTGCGCACGGCGCATTCCCGTCAATGGGAATGTATTACCTTGCGGAAGACTCTACATATTCCACTATTTTTTCGGCGAGGCGGCGTACCATGAATTCGAAGCGGTCTGCATCTCGTTCAAGGAGTGTCATGCGGAAGCCGGGTTTGCTTGTGAAGAATGATGTAAGCGGAACAACGCAGATGCCTGTGGCGCCGAGGAGATAGTAAACAAAACGCTTGTCATTCTCTATACTGGAGCCAGTTATGCTTTCCACGTATGTTCTTACGCCTTCGTCCTCGATGTGCAGTTTCTGCTTGCTGTTGAGGACAGCCTCGTTAAACACGACAGACATATAGAACGCACCGTTTGTCCTGTTCACCACTACATAGGGGACATCACGCAGGATGCTGTAGGCTATGTTTGAGAGTTTTTCGTAATGCTTTATTTTTTCAGCGAGATAAGGCTTATATTCAGGGTGAGACATTATGCGCGGAATGGACATCTGCGGAAATGTGGTGGAGCAGACCTCAGACATTTTCTGTGTGAGGATGGCATCCACATATCTCTGGAAAGCGGGGTCTTTGTCATAGTTGTAGACCTCGATCCAGCCGCATCTCGCTCCGGGCCAGGGATACTCCTTGCTGATCCCTTTCATGCTTATTCCGGGCACATCGCCTATTATGTCGGAGAGCAGCACGGTTTTTGAGCCGTTGTAGGACATATTTGCGTATATTTCATCAAACACGAGCATAAGGTCATATTCTTTGGCGATGCGCACTATCTGCCTGAGCCCTTCTTCCGTATGGACATAGCCGGTGGGGTTGTCGGGGTTGATTACCAGTATACCCACTATGGAGCGGAAGCTTCTCACCTTGCTCTCAAGCTCGTCAATATCCGGCGCCCAGTGTTTGTATGGGTTCATCTGGTATGTGTTCGGCGGGAAGGAAGCATGGAGGACCTCCGCCAGAAGGTGCGTGGAGTATGTGGGTTCGGGCATGATGATCCTCGCATCAACCCTGATCGCGCTGTATGATCTCGCGATTGCGTCGCCCAGACCGTTGAAGAAAATAATATCCTCCGCTGTGATCTGCGCTCCGCCGCGTGCGTTAACCTGTGCGGCTATGTACTCTCTGGTTTCCAGAACGCCTTTGGTGGGCGAATAGGCGTATGCGTTGTTATCCATGATAATTTTCGCGAGTTCCTCTTTCATCCAGTCCGGAAGAATTTCGCCTTTGACAATGGGATCGCCTATGTTTTCCCAGTAAATGTCCACACCTGCCTGACTGAGTTTGGTGGCAACATTAACTATGTTGCGTATCTCATAAGTCAGGCCGTTTCCGCTTTTGGCAAGATCATACCTCATTAGTCTACCCTCGCATAATATGACCGTTGAATACCCGTTTTACGGGTAAATCATCGTTTATATAACAATATTTATATACTTTCAATAAGCAGTTTACGTATTTTTAAAACATAACAGAAAGCTTATTTTTCGGCGTTTTTTTGACCGTGAAACAAAAAAAGCGCCGCTTGCCCAAAGTAGGAAAACGGCGCCTGCAATTCTTCAGCCCTGTTTGATGAGAGAGGGTCAGCTTTCTTTCTTCTCCCCTCTCTGCCTTATGAACAGCTTTATGGGTATACCCTGAAAACCGAAGTATTCCCTTATTATGTTGATCACGAAGCGCTGGTATGAAAAGTGCACCGAATCCGGATAGTTGGCGAAGATAACAAATTGCGGCGGGCATGCCGCCACCTGTGTCATGAAGTAAAGCTTAAGCCTTCTTCCCTTAACCACCGGAGGCTGGTGACGTTCAAGGGCGGTCTGGAGAACACGGTTAGCCTCTCCTGTGCCTACCCTTTTGGTATATTCCTTATA
This sequence comes from Deferribacteres bacterium, assembly GCA_023395255.1. Lineage (GTDB taxonomy): Bacteria > Chrysiogenota > Deferribacteres > Deferribacterales > Geovibrionaceae > Geovibrio > Geovibrio ferrireducens. Next base: position 406,390 of record JAEWZN010000007.1, on the reverse strand, counting down.
GAGACCCTTTGCGGCCTCGAAAATTTTATAAACGTTTTTGCCGCTCATGGCGGAAGCGAATATAACAGGGGGATTGTTAAGGAACTGCAGCTTAAATTCTATGTCAGCTCTCATTTCCTTTGCGGCCTGATCCTTGTTTTCCACAGCGTCCCACTTGTTGACAACGAGAATAACGGGTCTGCCCGCTTCCCATGCATCCGCAATAACCTTAACATCGCGTTCGTTAAGACCTTCAACCCCGTCAATGAGGCAGACTGCTATATCCGAGCGGGAAACTGCGTCCTCCCAGCGGTAATAGCCGTATTTTTCTATTCTGTCCTTGAACATGACGGATTTTTTTCTGATACCTGCGGTATCTATGAGCACATATTTCTCATCACCATATTCAAAGAGAGTGTCCACAGCATCCCTTGTAGTGCCGGGAATATCAGTTACAATGAGCCTCTCCTCACCGAGCCAGCGGTTGATCATGCTGGATTTGCCCACATTGGGGCGACCGGTGACGATCAGCTTAATGCGGCCGTCATAGCTGAAGTTTTCCTCTTCCTCATCTTCCGGCAGACGGGAGATTATCTCGTCCATCAGGTCGTCCACGTTTCGCCCGTGGGTTGCACTTATGGGGAAAACCTTGTCAACGCCCATGGAAAAGAAGTCATAGGCGAGGTTGTCCGCAGAGGATGAATCTATCTTGTTTACAGCGACTACAAAGTCTTTTCCGCCTTCCCTCAGAAGTCCGCACACTATCTCATCCAGCGGGTGAACGCCTTCGCGTCCGTCAACCATGAGGATGAAAAAGTCTGCCTCTTCAAGGGAATACATGAACTGACGCTGCATTTCCTTTTTTACAATTTCTTCTTTCAGATCATATCCTGCGGTATCCACCACACGGAAACGTCTGCCGAGCCATTCGGCAGTAAATTCTATTCTGTCACGGGTAACGCCCGCCATATCGTCCACGATGGCGATTCTCTGCCCCGCCAGTCTGTTGAAAAGTGTGGACTTACCTACGTTCGGGCGTCCGATTATTCCGATTTTTTTCATTCCATATTCCTATAGTTCGTAAAAACCTACATCCTGTAGTTTTTGAACTGTCTTTACAATCCAAAATTTATCATCCTGAAAATTTTGGATACACGCTCGCGGTTTGCGAAGCAAACCTTCGCTGCGCACGGCGCGCTCCCTTCCTTGGGAGCGTTTGTGTCATTGCGAACCCTGAAAGGGTGAAGCAATCTCATCGCTTAGTATAGTTCCGAAAAACCTGCGTCCATGCAGTTTTCCCTCACTCGCAGCCTGCGGAGCAAAGCTCCTTGCTGCTCTGGCTACGTTTGCGTTCCTCGCATACGCTGCGGTACGCACTCCACGGGCACATCCATGTGCCTGAAATTCCTTTCCTATAGTTCAGAAACGGTACATCCTGTCCGTTTCTTCACACGCTCGCGGCAGGCTAAACCTGCCTTCGCTGCGCACGGCGCAACTCCATCCATGGAGTCGTATATGTCTCACAGGTTAAAAGTAATTTAGCCAGCTATCTCCAGAGCTGCGTCAAGCCTTCTCAGCAGTTCGTCCACGGGCATGAGTGTTGCCATTTTATCTATTTCAGGTCCCTTAACGGAGCCGGATATGCCTACTCTTATCGCCATGAAAAGAGGTTTGCCCTTCACACCTGTTTCTGTCTGCACAGATTTGGGTATGTCCTTATATTCCTCTTCCTTAATATATCCGCTGAAAGCGGCTACCTTTTCCCTGAAAGCCTTAAGCACCGCCGGAGTTGTTTCAAGCTTAAGGTACTCGGCGGCTTCCTCATCCGGTGTCTGATACTGGAAGTATACCTTCATAACCTCCGGCGCGTCACCGAGAAGTTCCATCTTGCTCGCGATTGAGGCGATCATCTTAACATAAACTTCCCTTTCCAGCCTGTCCGCGGGAAGACCTGCATCAACAAGGAACGGCATGCAGAGATCCGCAAGCTCCTCAGGAGTTTTCATACGGATGTACTGGCCGTTAAGCCATTTCAGCTTCCCGAAGTCAAAGACTGCGGCGCTGGTGGATATGCGCTCAAGGCTGAACGATTTTATCAGTTCTTCCTTGCTTATTATCTCCCTCTCCTGCTCATCAGACCAACTCAGCAAAGCGAGGAAGTTGAACAGGGCATCATTCAGGTAGCCCTGTGAACGGAACTGCTCAATGCTTGTGTTGCCGTGGCGTTTGGAAAGCTTTGACCTGTCCTCGCCGAGAATCATGGGGATGTGTATGAACTCAGGGCGGCTGAAACTCAGGGCATCAAAAATAAGCGCCTGTTTGGGGGTGTTGCTCAGGTGGTCGTCCCCTCTTATCACATGGCTGATGTTCATCAGAGCATCGTCTATGACCACCACATAGTTGTACACAGGCACTCCGTCAGGGCGGACAATGATGAAATCGCCGAAAACTCCGGTTTCGAAATCTATCTCGCCCTTGATTCTGTCGGAAATGTGCACAACCTCTTTATCAATCTTAAAACGGATAGCGTAAGGAGCGTCCGAAGCTTCGAGTTCGGCCTTCTGTGCGGGGGAAAGATGTCTGCATCTGCCGCTGTAAACGGGCTGGCGGTTCTCTATACGCGCCTTTTCCCTTTCAGCATCAAGCTCTTCCTTTGTACACCAGCATTTGTACGCATGACCTCTCTCAAGGAGCTCTTCAGTGTATTTTTTATATATATCAAACCGTTCTGACTGTCTGTAGGGGCCGTGTTCCCCGCCTTTTCTGGGGCCTTCGTCCCAGTCCATGAGCAGCCATTTCATGTCCTCATAGATCAGTTCCTCGCTGGCGAGGGTGGAACGGTCAAAGTCTGTATCCTCTATCCTCAGAATGAAAGTGCCACCGATATTGCGTGCAAAAAGATAATTAAAAAGCGCCGTTCTGGCGTTTCCTACGTGTATGTGCCCGGTGGGGCTGGGTGCGAATCTCACTCTTACTGACATAGCTGACAAACTCCTTTTGTTTGAACACGCCCTTTTCCGGTGCGCATTACCTCAAAGTACGCCACTTTATAGATTTTGTAAAATTGATCAAGCGAAATCAGGCATTTTTCCGGATAATTACTGCATCAAGCTGCCTTGACAGTAATATTTATCAACCATTATAATTTACATTATCGAAATATCTGATCTGCATGAACACTTTATGTGTCCGCCAGCCAGCTTCATCTGAAAACCAAATAACCTTACGGGGCAGTTTATGAAAATAAGCACTAAAATGACCGTTTTCATCAATATTTTCCTCATTGCCTGCTTTTCAGGCCTCTTCATGTTTAACGCAAAAAATGCGCGCGAAAAGGCGTTTGAAGCTGAAATAGACAAAGCGAGAAAAATCATCACCATGGCGGAAGGGATAAGGGAATACTCCAATTCGCTCATTCACACCGAAACATTCAATATAGATGAACTCAAAAAAGATACCGCAAAGCTGGTTCAGGTTATACCTGTGGTATCTGCGATCAGAGTTTCAGAGGCCAAGGCGGAACTCACCGGCATATGGAAAACTGGCGCGCCGGGGAGATACACGGCGCATTTGAGTTCATGATACCCATGGCACCCATCAACGCCACAGTCAGAGCAGTAATCATAAAAGATTTCACTGCCATGGTGCTCATTCTTCTTATTCTCAGCGTCAGCACAGTTTACATGAGCAGAAAGGTTCTGTTCACCAAGCTTAAGGTACTGGAGACAAGGCTGAAAAACATCGCAACAGGAAAAGGCGACCTAACCCGCTACATGGAGCACAAAGGTAATGACGAACTGGGAGCCATAGCCGCAAATTTCAACATGTTCATCAATTATATCAAGTCAATTGTAATAGATATTCAGGAGCAGGCCGAATATATAACCAGAGCGACAGAAAAGCTTGATCTCAACATCGATGAAATCGGAAAGGGTATCACCTCCCAGAAGGAGGACACGGATCAGCTTTCCGCCGCAGTTTCAGAAATGAACGCCAGCGTGGAGAGCATCGCCGAGAACTCCCGCCTTACATACCAGAAGGCTGTTCAGACGCAGAACGCTGCGGCCAAAGGGGACAAAGCCGTTACCGAGATGATCACCAAAATGGAAGAGCTTACACGCAGTATAAACGAGTCCTCAATGATGGTGGAGGATCTGAAAATTTCCACTGACAAAATCGGCGACATCATCGAAGTGATAAATGACATAGCCGATCAGACCAACCTTCTGGCGCTTAATGCTTCCATTGAGGCGGCCAGAGCAGGCGAACAGGGACGCGGCTTCGCTGTTGTGGCGGAAGAGGTGCGCAAGCTTGCCGAGAGAACACAGACTGCGACCAAGGAAATATCAGAGATGATTATCTCCCTGCAGAGAGAGTCGCAGAAAGCCGCTTCAAACATAGTGAACTCAGTGACCAAGGTTGAGCAGGGGAGCAAGGTTGCCCATATAGCCGGAGAAGCACTGAAAGAGATCATCAGCGATTCCCATGAATCAACAGATATGGTGAGGCAGATTCAGTCATCCACCTCAGAGCAGACAAGCGCAATATCGCTTATTGCGGAGAATGCGGAAAAAATCAATACGGTTGCAGATAATAATGATGAGCGGCTGCATGACATAAGCGGAGAAACAGACATCCTTAATGCAAGAGCAAAGGATCTGGCATCCAAGGTTCAGTCATTTAAAACCAAATAAGTAATATCCCCCGCCGGGATAACCTGACGGGGGATAAGCGGTATATGTTGACAACTCAAAGCAGGAGGCAAGGAGTTTTTGCGGTCTGAGCTTACATGTACCTGCCGACGGCGAGGGCAACTGCTCTCATTTCGCCCATAAGCTGGATGAAGTGTTCAGGGCTGATGGTCTGTGCGGCATCGCTCCATGCCTTGTCAGGTTCGGGGTGAACCTCTATTATCACACCGTCCGCTCCGACTGCGATGGCTGATTTAGACAAAGCCGATACGTACTGCCTGTGTCCGCCGGAGTGGCTGGGGTCGATGATTATCGGCAGGTGCGATTTATCCTTAACAACAGGAACGCAGCTTATATCAAGCGTGTTTCTTGTTGCTGTCTCAAACGTTCTGATACCCCTTTCGCAGAGAATGACTCTCTGGTTCCCCTCACTGAGGATGTACTCAGCAGCCATGAGGAACTCTTCTATAGTAGTGGACATGCCGCGTTTAAGCAGAACAGGCTTATCTGTCTGCCCCAGCATGGAAAGCAGCGCGAAGTTCTGTATATTGCGCGCGCCTACCTGAAACATATCAGTGTATTTGTAAACAAGCTCAACGTTTCTGGGGTTTACCACTTCCGTGCATACGGGAAGACCTGTCTCCTGCCTTGCAGTGGCGAGGTATTTCAGCCCCTCTTCACCATGCCCCTGGAAAGCGTAAGGGCTTGTCCTGGGTTTGAATGCGCCGCCGCGGAGGATTTTTGCGCCCGCCGCCTTAACCATCTGAGCGGAACGGACTATCTGCTCCTCTGACTCCACAGAGCAGGGGCCTGCGATTATGGGAATTTCCCCTCCGCCGAATTTTACTCCGCATACGTCCACGATTGATGTTTCAGGTTTGACTTCTTTGCTGGCGAGTTTGTAGGGTTTACTGATGGGGACTATGTTGTCGACACCGGGCATCTCGGATATTACGCAGACACTGTCTTTCTTGACGTTAGTGCCCACAATGCCTATTACGTTGCGCTCCTTTCCGTAGATGACGTGGGGGCTGAAACCGAGTTCCTCTGCTCTTGCCACCACGTCTTTCAGGTGCTGTTCTTCCGCGTCCATTCTCATTACTACTATCATAACTTTCCTCCGAAAATTTCCGGCGGCGGTGAGAGAAAAGACCCCTTATGCGGACAAAAAAAAGGCCGCGGGGCTTTCTGCTGCCCGCGGCCTTGTTATTTTATACATTTCCTGTATTTTAACTACACCCTAAGCAGCCTCTTCAAAGAAGAAGTAAAAATAAAAGCCGCTAAAAAAGTAGTTAAAATATGCCTTTACATTGTTCATGGTGGCTATAATGCTCCCGTGATTCACATATGTCAATATCTATTTTTATTGAAAACGTAAATTAATTGTCAGATCCAGATCTTCTCCACAGCGCCCTTAACGTTCCTCGTACCCAAGCCGTGGGCTATGCAGTCCGCCGCTGCGGCGAAATCCAGTATTTTTGACCCTGCCAGATGCCAGCCGGCATCAATAAGGTGTACGGACATAGGAGTGGTCGGCCCCAGAATGATCCTGAATGCATCCTTACGGATATGAGGCACATATGTATGAAAGGTTTTATTGATGAATGTTACCCCCGTAATCATCACCACATCACACTGCGGCATTATTTCCGCTGCGGCCTCCGGCTTGTATGTTCCCTCTATGTCCTTAAGCTCAAAGATTTTAAGTTCCGCCCTCGCCTCACCCATCATCTCAAGCATCGGACGGAACCAGCCGACCATGCCTACCTTTTTCCCCCTGAATGTCTCAGGGCGGAGAAAATCTTCTGCTGTTGAGGTTCTGTTATTGAGTGCGGAGTTGATAATCGCAAGGCCGATTCCCGCCTCGAAGCTGTTCTCTGAGAAATAATACTTCTCTGCCGTTTCCAGTGCGTTTCTTCCGCGCAGATCCTCTTCCATGGTTCTGGCGGATTTGTGCATGGGCAGTTCACCCCGGAAGGTGTAGGCCATGCCGCTTCCCGCATCGGTTTTGACTGCTGTATAGTCAAGCCCCAGAATGTAATCCTGAATTTCTGCATTTTCCAGAAGAGGGGCGGCCTCATCAAATATGTGGGAGTAAATCATTTTCTTATGCCGGATTTCCCGAAACGGTTTTCAAGAACACCGAGGACGGCCTCAAACTCCACTCCCCTGTATTCCAGCGCAACCACCATATGATAAATTATGTCTGCGGCTTCCCCCGCCACTGATTCATCGCTCTCTTTCAGGAAAGCTCTTATGAACTCGGCGTTTTCCTCGCCCAGCTTTTTGACAAGCTTATTTTCGCCCGCTTCCAGAAGCTTGCAGGTATATGAGTCGTCCTGCGGGTTGCGTTTTCTTTCTCTGACAGTTTCTACCAGTTTTCCTATGATCTCGGTGTTCATTTATACCATCCTTACCGGAACGCCTCTTTCCGCGAGGTACTCTTTCACCTCTGCTATTGAGTATTCCTTATAGTGAAATATGCTTGCTGCCAGCACAGCGTCTGCGCCGCCCTGCGTAACCCCTTCGTACATATGCTGCGGGTTTCCCGCCCCGCCGGAGGCTATGACGGGTATAGATACAGCATCTGCCACAGCGCGGGTAAGTTTCAGGTCAAACCCGTCCTTAACGCCGTCCTTGTCCATACTTGTCAGCAGAATCTCTCCGCTGCCGTATTTTTCCATCAGCACAGCCCACTCAACAACATCAATCCCCGTGGCTTTACGTCCGCCGTGGGTATAAACCTCCCAGCCGCTGCCGTCCGCCTTCATTTTCGCATCTATGGCTACAACTGTGCATTGTGAGCCGAACCTCAGCGCCGCCTCACTGACAAACTCCGGTCTGGCGACCGCTGCCGAGTTGATGGAAACCTTGTCCGCGCCGGAGTTCAGCAGATTGCGTATATCATCAAGAGTCCGCACCCCGCCGCCCACGGTAACAGGCATAAACACACGCTCCGCAGTTTTTGCCACCACATCAAGAATGATGCTTCTGTTATCGGAGCTGGCTGTTATATCAAGAAATGTCAGTTCATCTGCGCCCTGTTCATCATAAATCTGCGCCACTTCCACAGGATCGCCCGCATCGCGCAGATTCACAAAGTTTGTCCCCTTAACAACCCTTCCGTCCTTAACATCCAGACAGGGGATAATTCTCTTCGCCAGCATATATATTCCTTGCTCTGTATTTTTATAAAACCTTGTCTATTCCGAAGCCTTTCAGAAATGCCCTGACTTCCGGGTCATCCAGCCTGACTTTATCGGGTTCAGGCAGATTATAGCCCGCTTCTTTCAGGAAAAAGTCGTTCTCAGCCAGATCCATGGGCTCACTGTCGCCGTACTGCGCCTTGAAGTGGTTGTGGAGACCGAGAAGAAAACGCAGGGCACTGTTCCTTATCTCCTCCGTTGTTCCTTCCGCCATGAAGGTTAGCTTGGGGGATGTGTTGGACATGCCGTACATTATGAATCCTTCCGCCCAGTCCGCCCGTATCTGACCGTCAAACTCCATGGTTTCGACACCTTTAAGCCCGCTGAAAGTATCCTTTATCACCCTGACGATTTCGTTTGTGATATGCTCCTTCGCCTCATTGCTCACCGAAGTTGTCCTTATCTCCTTGGTGATGAAACGAAAGGGGATTGAAGCGAAATATTCATTCAGATTTGTTATTCCGGATTCGGCAAACACCTGCTCCAGAACAAATATGTTCTCCACAGCATCATCACGGGGTATTCCGTCCTCAACATCTGTGGTGAAAAAGTGGAGCGAGGCTTCTATCTGGTAATCCCTGTAGCCTGTATCCGCAACAAATGAGGATATGCTCCCATATCCGGCAAGCTCCGCCATCTCAGCCATATTCGCCGTGATTGTCTCCTTCCAGAGGGAATGCCCTTTTGTATGGAAAACAGTTTTGCCGCCGAGGGATTCCACATAGCTTTTCACCCCGCTGGTGTATCGGGCATCTATATAAACTGTTTCAGCTATTTCCTTTATCCTCTCCGCCTTTTCCGCTGCCACGCCTTTTTCGGAAAGCTTTTCAAGCAGTTCAGGCACAGATTTTTTCAGTTTGTAATCCGCAAGTATATAAGCCAGCGCATCACCGAGATAATGCCCGGATGCCCCTGCCTTAAGAGCATCAGCACCGGAGGTAACAGAGCCTCTGTCCGCATCCAGATCAAAGGAATGTATGCGGAAACCTTCTGCGAGAGCTTCGGAGAATCCGGCGACTTTTTCTATCATCTCTTTTCTGGTGGGATCAGCCAGCGCCGCGCCGGAATTTACATCCAGATCCGCGCCGAGGAGCAGAACATCCGCCCCAAACACTGCACGGAAAAGTTCTGCATATTTGCAGCCTGTTCCGCCGAACAGGTTAACGGCTATTTTGGATGTATCCTTATCCGCAAAATATGCTTTGTATGTTTTCACCATTTTGTCAAAGTAAACGGAGTATGCCTCATCGGTTTTATCAGTGATTTTCCCTTTTGCGGAGCCGAAACGGACGGCGGCGTTTGTTTTCAGCGCCTCATTCATCTGCTTAAGCAGGTAGGTGTGTATTCCCTGTATTCCGATGCCGAATTTTGCGCCGTTGGTAGTAACCTCCACATGGGAGCGGGTTATCTGCACATGGGCATCCGCACCAAGCTGGTTTTGGTTCTGATAAACCTGACCGGAGCCGGAAACACCTATGATATTAACATTCACGCCTGTTTCCGCCAGCCCTTCGGCAAAAGATTCCGCCAGCGCTTTTGAAGTGGGGCCGTTGTCATAACCTATTATGCACGTATCGCCCTCATTCAGTGCAGTCTTTTCACCGCTGCGGAGAGCAAAGCTCAGCCCGCCCATGAGGATGCCCGCAGTTTTTGCCGCATCCGGTGTGAAGACAGCCTTCTCGCTGAAAAAATCACCCGGTTCGCCTACATAGGCTCTTATATCATATGAGGCAGGTTTAAAAAGCTTGTCCGCATTTTTAACCACGCTCTCAGGCGCATTGACATGTTTGAAAGGCATATCTCGTCCCCCGTTAATTCCGATAAGCTTTTATAGCCCAAAACAGCAAGGCAGATCAAACATATATTGCCCCGCACGGGCGACAGGCAGGTTATTTCAGACTTAATCAATTTTTCGTTATTTTTTTGTTGACAAAGAATACTCACTTTAGTAATTTAGCGTTCCCACAGATGCCCAGGTAGCTCAGTCGGTAGAGCAGTGGACTGAAAATCCACGTGTCGATGGTTCGATTCCGTCCCTGGGCACCATTTTGAAATCTACAGGCTTCCAGAGAAATCTGCGAAGCCTTTTTTATTCAATAGTTTATGACAAAATACCGTCCAATAAAATCCAAAAAAATCCATAGGCAGCCACATAAACTTGACGGTAGTAACGACGGTATATTATAATTTGTCATGGGCACATACCGTCAATCATAATTCAATCCACTTATTATCAATCACTTACATTTGACGGTATAAATAAAAAGCGAGACAGGAAATACCGTCATGGCATTAACAGATACCGTCATCAAAAATTCCAGATTTTCAGGAAAGCAAATCAAAATAACAGATGAAAAAGGAATGTATCTTTTGGTAAGTAATTCAGGGAAATATTTCCGTATGGATTACAGATTCGGCGGTAAACGTAAAACACTGGCAATCGGTGTTTATCCTGAAACATCATTGAAAGAGGCAAGAATTAAGAGAGACAACGCCAGAAAGCTTTTATCCGATAACATTGATCCTATGGAAGTTAAAAAAACAAAAAAACAATTAATATATGAGGACTCCACAAACAACTTTTATTCGGTTGCCTGTGAATGGTATGAAAAGTTTAAGCCCAAGTGGTCTGAAAAACACGCTGAAAAGAAATGGCGGTTTCTTGAAAAAGATATTTTCCCCTATGTAGGCAGCAAACCGATTAAAAATATCACTGCAAAAGATATTCTGACACTTCTTGAGCGGATTCAGAATCGTGGAGCTATCGACATTGCACACAGAATCAATGGAATATGCGGAGAGATATTTTTATATGGTATCCGGACTAACCGATGTGAAAACAACCCTACTTCCGGATTAACCAAAGCTCTTACCCCTAAAGTCAACAAACATATGGCTTGCATAACAGAACCATCAAAACTCAAAGGCTTGCTTCTGGCAATAGAAGACTATGAGGGGGAAATTGTCACAAGATATGCTCTGAAACTTGCTCCATATGTATTTTTAAGACCTGGTGAGTTGAGACAGGCTGAATGGTCTGAGATTGACCTTGAAAACGCTGTATGGAAAATTCCGGCTGGTAAAATGAAAATGAAAAAACCTCATATGATTCCATTGTCAAAGCAGGCTGTACAAATTTTTAAAGATATTATGCCCCTAACAGGACGCTGGAAATATGTTTTCCCTTGCCTTCGTTCAAAAGACAGACCGATGAGCGATAACACACTGAACGCAGCATTAAGGCGCATGGGCTTTACCAAAGAGGAAATGACCGCTCATGGCTTCAGGGGTATAGCTTCAACACTTCTGCATGAGAACGGTTTTAAATCCGCTATAATAGAAACACAGCTTGCTCATTCTGAAAGCAATAAGGTTAAAGCAGCTTATAACCATGCCGAATATATGGAAGAAAGAACAAAAATGATGCAATGGTGGGCGGATTATCTTGATGAGGTAAAAAATGGATGAAAATATTCCTATATCAGAAGAAAAGAAAAGTGAATATATGGAAAATTTTTGGCTCAACCTGCTTTGCCATGACACTGAACTAGCTCAACGATTTGTAGAAATACAAACAGGTAAAGAACAAAACCTTACAGAAGAAGAGCGTCAAATATGCTATCAGAAATTGTATGAAGTCATCATTCAGACCTATCAGTTAGATAAAGACCCCGTAACAAAAGCCTCTCAATTCTACTTAAAATTGCTTCAAGATTATTATCGCTACACTCATTCTATCTCTGATGAAAACGGACTCACTATAACAATAAAAAGAGGTAATAAAAATTCTTCAAAAAGAAACTTAAATGAAACGTACAAAATGATTCTAGATATAGTTCAAAAAGCAGAAAAAAATTCACTTATTTGTGCAGCCTTTAAAATTGCATTGAAGCAATATTTAGAAAACAGCGAGCATACCATAGATGAATTAATTTCATCATTACCAAAAGAGGTTGTCACCTATGTTTTTGAAATATACCTAAACATGAAAACTCCTAAGACAGTGAAGAGGAATCATGCGAATATGGGACTTGGCGGCTATGAAGGTTTTGCACTTGGATTAATGGTTTGGGCATTGAAAGCTTTTTTTGGTATTAACCCTTTCCAGGCTTATGGAGATGAGAACAAGCGTTCAGGATGCTATATTGCTGATGAAGTTTTCAGAAATAACAACTACGGGAAAACGAGCTACAATACATTCAAAACTGCATATAGTGAGTTTCAGGAATATTATACCACTAAATTACCTAATGGACTTACATTAAAAAACTATCCAAATCACTCCTGACAATTCGTATCTTTCAAATCTTCCTAATTGAACATATGAAAAGCTCTTTCTGGTTAAATCATTTATTTTCTTTAAAAAACCAGTGAGGTTTCAAAATGACTAAAAAACTCCTTAGAAGAAATGAAGTCGAAAAAGTCACAGGGCTGAAAAGAAGCTCAATCTATTCAAAAATCAAAGAAGGCGATTTTCCCAAACCGATCAAGCTTGGTATGCGTGCAGTTGCATGGCTTGAAGCCGATGTTATGCAGTGGATTGAATCCAAAGTAACTGAAAGCAGGGGGGTGTAGCCATGAAAGCGGAAGGAAAACGCTTCAGGGGAAAAGCCCTGCTTAATAAGCACCTCAACGGTGAACGCCTCACCAGAAACGAAGCGATAATTGCCAAATGCTATGAATGTGAATGTGGTTATTCTGAAGGCATTCAGAAATGCACAATCACAAAATGCCCGCTGAATCCATTTAATCCGTATTCTGATTCTCTTAACCTGTCTGCACAGGCTGATTAGTGATGATGAGGTGGCGGTATTGATGGGTTATCAGGAAAAGCAGTTCAAAAAGCATAAACCTGACTGTACGGAACATTCAGAATCAGCTTTTACCCCCCTACTTCTAATAAGGGGAGTATACCTAATACGGAATTAGCTATGGAACTGATTAATTACGGCATTGATAGATTGAAATTCTCTTTGTCTACCTATAGATTAAAGGATCACAAAAAATTCAATTCCGACTTTAAATACAAAGGCGAATCCAAAGGCTATAAGTGGTATCAAAGCCCCCTAGCATCGATGGGCTTTGATAATTATGGCAAATACTGCATTGTTGAATTGCACGCCCTACACTTTATAATACGCCATAAAGGCTTCTGTGATATAGAAAAAAACATACATGAATTTTTGTCCACTTATATAGACAGCTATTCAGCAATCAAATTAACACGCATTGATATTTACGCTGATTACGAAGGAACAGAAGTATACCCCCTATTAGGGGGGTGTTATTCAGGAAAAAGTAAGACAGGTTTAATTGAATTTAAACCAGAAGATAACAAGCTGGGTTCTTCATATTTACAGGCGAAAAGGAAAAATAGCTGGAAAATACGCAGATATGACAAGACAGCGGAAATAATAGAAAACAAAACTGAACACAGATACCCTGCGATATATAAACAAGGCGTAATCCGCACCGAATATGTCTATGAAAAAAGCTCACTTGAAAACCTTACAGATAGATCAGTTCCGAATGTGTTGGCGTACATAATTAACCACTTATCAAAAGTTAACCTTCCTGAGTCAAAAGTGCTTACAGACAGAATCAGGGATGAAGCAATAACAGGCAAGGCTGAATACAAAGCCAGCAAAGGATCTTACACAGGGGCAAGAGTTAAGAAAGCAATACTTCAGCGGATGATTCAGCTTGAAAAAGAATACTTAGTATTAGGCGGAAATCAGGCGGAAATTATCACAGCACTTTTTGCTGAGAATTAATTTAATTTCCTTACACAATAAAAAGGGTGGATAATACAATGTTCATCCACCCCAAAAATACAAGAACCTTTAAGCTAAAACAAAGCCTATTCAATACCCAGCTTAGGCAGTGAGTTCACTACCTTCATAGTTTCCAGACTGACTGTTATGACACGCAGAAGCAGTTCAAGGGGATATTTCGGGTTGTTCATGGTTTCAACTGCCCAGTCGTTCGCATCGTTAACAATGCCGCTGGCTTTATCAGTTTTGACGCATTGGCGTTCAACAACCCAGTCGATAGCTGATTTACCGTTTACAACGTATTCATAGGCTTCAAGCGGAATGTTTTTCACTGTTATCTTGTGGTTATAGATTATTGTTGTTTTGTCCTTATTTTTGCCGTATTTCATTTTTTCCACACGGTAATCTTCATCAGTGAGATCGCTGTGTTTTTCTATTGTTGCGGGATATTTCGCAACTGTTTCATAGTTTATATGCAGGTCAGCAAGCGCACGCCCTGCCTTGCTGAAAGCCCAGAAATCAGCGGCGTTTTTTACGCAGGGGATACGGGGTAATTCCTTTGAGAGGTTGTCCGCATATTTCTCTCTGTATTCCGGAGAATGAAGCAAGCCGTAAATGTAATAAAACAGGTCTTCCTTTGTTATCTTTTCGTTCGGATATGCCGCCTGAAAATGTGCCAAGCCTTCATCCGTTATTGCATCACGGCGGCTGCCGTCTTCGTCATAGAGATAGAGAGGGAAGCATTGACCTTTTTCGATATTATCATAAGAAGGCAATGTATTAGAGATTAATACAGAAAAACCACTTCTTGCACCAACTCCTGAAAAACAAATAACAATATTCTTTGCATTTCCATTAGGGAATATTTTAGGCATCTGACTAACACGATGGTTAAAAACTTTATCATAATAAACATACATTTTTGTGAATGGGCGATAAAGACTATGTGTAACGCTATTTGATTCAAAAATAAAGTTATTCCCCCTGATTAACTCTTGTTTTAAACTTGTTGTCCAACTTATCCGTACAGGATCGATATTAATGAACCCATCAATTCTTTCTTCACGCTCCTTTCTTCCCGCCGATAAGTATTGTGCATTAAAACGGTTAAGCTCTGAACTATAAAATTCAATCATTCTTTTCATGTTTTCTGAAACAGAACTAAAGCTTGCATTGTAACACCAAGCGTCTCTGGCAGTTAATAGTCCTTGAGAAAAATTATTAAATACTTTTAAAGCATCTCCTCTTTTATCTCCTAAAACAATAAATTTACTAAAAGTGTCATCACGCTGTCCTAGCCAGTCGCCATGTTTATTTGGCGTTATCCGTTGCCATTTATCTTCTTTAGTTATTTCATTGATACTAGCTAAGGCAACTATTTGTACTCTTTTTTCCTTTGTAGTTAGGTCATCACCAATATCATAGTAATTAACTTGTCCTTTTAGTAAATTTTCAGGGTTCTTTATTAAAATAGTTATTGCAGTCCCTGTCATACTGTTACTATCAAAAATATTTTGTCCTTCTTTTGCTTTGCCATTACTCAACATATTTTTACGAATATCACCACGAAGATTCAGTATATAAATATTCGAGAACTCTTCTGCTAAACATTTTCTCATACCGTCCATTGTTGGCTTTTCGATAAACCCAGACCCCGAAATAAACCCAATAACGCCACAATCACCTATTCTATTGGAAGCCCATCTGATAGCCCTTATATAGTTATCATATAGACCTTTAGTAGTTACAGATTTTGACATCTCTGCATAAGAACTTCTTATTTTTTCATCAAGAGCAGGGTAAACAACATTATCGTTATTATCATTTTCACTTTTTTGACCAATTGAATACGGCGGGTTGCCGATGATAACCCTTATATCAAGCTTTTTCTGACGGTTCCTTCTGTTGCTGTTGTCTTCCAGAAGGTCAGAGATCAAGTCGTCCTTTTCGTACATTGCGAATGTATCAGTAAGGCATATGCCCTCAAACGGAGTATATTCACCGCCCGCAAGAGCGTGATAAACTGCTTCTATATTTATCGCCGCTATGTAATACGCCAGAAGAACTATCTCATTGGCGTGTATTTCGTTTTTATATTTATATTCCAGTTCTTCCTTGGTGATCAGTCCGCTTTGCAGCAGCCTTGTGATAAATGTTCCTGTACCTGTAAAAGGATCGATTATATGAACGCCTTTACTGCCCAGAGTTGTTTTAAATTCCGACTGCAAAACATCATTAACACTTCTGATTATGAAGTCCACAACCTCAACAGGGGTATAGACTATGCCCAGTCTCTCTGTCATTCTCGGAAAGGCGTTACGGAAAAACTTGTCATACAATTCCAGAACTATCTTCTGCTTGCCTTCCGCACTGTCTATGCCTTCCGCACGCATTTTAACGCTTTCATAGAACTGCTGAAGCGTGTCTGCCTCTTTTGATATGTTCTTTTCCTGCAATGCTTCCAGAATCCCCTGCATTGCCTGAGAAATGGGGTTATGCTCCGTAAAGTTATAATCATCAAACAGAGCATCGAACACAGGTTTAGTGATCAGGTGCTGTGCAAGCATTTCGATTATCTCTTCATCCGTTATGCTGTCGTTCAGATCATCCCTTAGTTCGTTTGCAAAGGCTTCAAACGCTTCTATAGCCTTTACGTTTTCGGAGTTTTCAAGAATTGCCTTAATCCGGTCTATGTGAGTGCGGGCAATCTTGGCTATATCCGAAGCCCATTCTGCCCAATAAACTCTTCTGCCGCATTTCTGCACCAGTTTTGCGTATATCGCACGTTCCAGATCGCCAATCTCAATTTCCGGCTGCATAAAGGTTTCAATGGTCAAGTCCGCATCTGAACCGATGCCATATTGCCTCTGACCGGAGCTTTCCCGCTTTCTTCTTTCTGCCGCCGTGGTTTTGGTTTTCTTCTTAACATCACCCGTTATGGCAATAACTTCTATCTTTTTATTGCTGTAGCCGTTCAGTTCCAGCTTATTGATCATAGCGTCAAAGCGGTCATCATGTGATCTGAGAGCCTGTAAAACCTGCCAGACCACTCTGTAAGTCAGGTTATCGTTCAAAGCGTCATGCGGTTCCACACCAGCGGGGATAACAACAGGAAGGATAACGTAACCCCTCTTTTTTCCTTCTGCCTTACGCATTACACGCCCAACAGACTGCACAACATCTATCTGCGAATTGCGGGGTGTGAGAAAAAGAACAGCGTCAAGAGCCGGAACATCCACACCCTCGGAAAGGCAGCGGACATTGCTTAATATACGGCAGGTGCTTTCCGGTGTATCTGCTTTGAGCCATGCCAGCTTTGCTTCCTTCTCGCTGGCGTTCATACTTCCGTCAACGTGATCAGCCTCGCAGTTAAGGCGGGCAGCAGGTTCAATGCTTTCAGCTTCCTGATAAGCCTCAACAACAGCCTGAAACATAGATGCAATATTTTTTGAGCTTACCTTGTGGGTTTTGCTCTTTAGTGCCGGTTCTATAACCTGACAAAAAGCAACGGCACGTTTCATAGCTTCTGCATCCTCTGTCAGTTCTTCATTTATGCCCTGTTTTGCAAGTGCCTTCCAGCAGCCAACAATTTTAGCGGCATCATCAACCTTTAGCTGGTTAGTTCCGTCATTAAGCAGAGCTTGCAGTTTGCGGCTGATATAGCTTTCCTCAACAGCAAGGACAATTACCTTGTAATCAACCAAAAGCTCACGGGCTACCGCTTCGCTGAATGTGATAACGTAAAGAGTTTTGCCGTAAAGTTCTTCATCATCCATTGAGCAGAGAGTTACAGCACCGGAATTGGCTTTTATTTTTGCCGCATCACCGTAAACCCTAGGCGTTGCGGTCATGTAAAGGCGTTTAGCGGATTTTATGAAGTCTGCGTCGTGCACCCTTACAAAATTGCTTTCCTTGTCTTTCTCAAAGGTTGCTCCTGTGGTTCTGTGGGCTTCATCGCAGATTATCAGGTCAAAATCAGCAAGACCGTATTCCTTCTGAGCATCGCTGATAACATCTATTGAATGGTACGTTGAAAAAATAACGCTCATATGCCCGCTGTCAGAGCGTTTATCAACTTCTTTGGCAAGGCTCTTGGCATTGGTTGTTGCCGGATAACGAAGCTCATGGGCTAAAACCTTTACTTCGTCACTTTCATTTCTCTTCTTTTTACCCACATCACTGTCAGAGCAGACAGCAAAACTGTGTATAAGCGTGCTGCTTTCCTGTGTCCACTCTGTGAGTGTTTGAGAAAGCAACGCAAGGCTGGGCACAAGAAACAGAACCCTGCCGCCTTTTCCGGCTATCTCTTCCGCTATTTTAAGACTGGTGAAGGTTTTTCCTGTTCCGCAAGCCATTATAAGCTTGCCCCTGTCCGCAGTTTTAAGCCCTGCCTTCACAGCCCTTAAAGCTTCCTTCTGATGCTCTCTAAGCTGTTTCTTTGGCTTTAAAACAGGCTCTTGCTTAGACTGGTATTTGCTCCAGTCTATCTGGCTGTTTTCAAGATCAAATAAGTCTATCTTGCTTACTGGCGGCTGCTGATCTTTCAATGCTTCTTCAGCGTGATCCGACCAGTTGTTTGTTGTGGAAACTATTATTCTGTGGCTGAAAACAGATTTGCCCGAAGCGGTGAAAAAGCTGTCTATATCTTTTTTCTGTAACTTGTAATCCTCTGTATAAAGCTTGCACTGGATAGCATGGAACTCACCAGTTCCCGCCGTTCTCGCCACAAGGTCTATGCCCGCATCACGCTGATCAAGCCCCTGTTCCTTTGCCCAGTCAGCATAAGTCCAAACTTTGTCATACAGGTCTTTATACGAAGCTTCGTTTCTGAGATAAACAAGGATAAGCTCTTCAAAATAAGTGCCTTTTTCCCGCTCTGACTTAGCTTCCCTGCGGAATGTATCAAGAATGTTCAATAATGCTGACATGGTAAATCCCCAAAAAAATTAATAAGCTGTAGCCTGTATGTTTATACCAAAAAGAGCAGGGGAAATCTAAATAATTATTTCTTGTGTCTGCACACAGAAACAGGGGTGGTCTGAAAGTACAGGGAGTTTATGCCCCTGACCACACCCCGCAGTCATGAGGAGATTTTATTCTATTTGCCAAATATACTTACTTCCGTGGCTGACGGACACGGGGAAAAATATTCTAAGTTTATAAAAAGTGTGGTAAATATAGTCAGCTTACCTTAGCTTACTTACCCAGCCCAATCATTCTGGCGGTATATTTGACGGTATACGCTAAAAGTCTTAAATCGAATAGCCTTTGCTATAAATATTATATGGCTACAATAACAGAGTGTCCCTGGCACCATTTCTATATGGTGTTTAATCAAAAATACAAAGCCTCCCGCAAGAGAGGCTTTTTTTTCGTATTTATCTGCCGTAAATGTCGTCTATCCTCACAATATCATCCTCGCCGACGTATTCGCCGACCTGAACTTCTATCATTGCAAGCTCCACTTTACCTTCGTTTTCAAGGCGGTGTATCTGACCTGCGGGGATATATGTTGATTCGTTAGGGTGTACATAAAAGCGTTTATCACCAACGGTTACAGTTGCTGTTCCGCTCACCACCACCCAATGCTCGCTGCGGTGGAAATGCTTCTGGAGAGAAAGCTTTCTGCCGGTTTTAACCACTATTCTTTTAATTTTATATCTTGAGGATTCAAGCAGAACTTCGTATGTGCCCCACGGACGGTGAACAAGCCTGTGGGCTTCGGTGAGCTCAGGCTTAAGCTTTTTTATCGCCTCTGTCACTGCCTTAACTTTTTGCGAGCTTCCTTTTTTTGATATTAAAAGCGCATCGGATGTATCCACCACAAGAAACCCTTCAATATCCACAAGGGCTATCTGCCTCCCGGAGGAGATAACAAGGTTGTCGGATGAATCCACATACACAGGCTCAGGAGAATCCTCCGAATAAGCAATTACTGAGTTCCCGTTTTCGCCCGTTTCCGCCTCGGCATCAAGAGAGTCGAAACTGCCGAGATCAGACCAGCCTATCTCACAGGGAACAACCTTAACCATGTCCGATTTTTCCATCACCGCGTAGTCGATGCTGTCTGCGGGAATAGCGAGCATATCTTCATGCTTTATCCTGTACTGACGCTCCTGAACAACCGCTTTAGCCTTCAGCGCAGCTGCGGAGGCTTCAAATATTGCGGGGGAATGCTTCTTTAATTCATCAAGAAAAACACCTGCTTTGAAGCAGAACATGCCGGAATTCCAGAGATATTTCGGCGGGAGTTTTTTTGAGGCATGCTCTTTATTTGCGTTTATATATTCCTCTGCCTTTTCCTTTGCCGGTTTCTCTTTGAAGCTCAGCACGTCCGCTCCGTCGGCCTCTATGTAGCCGTAGCCTGTTTCCGGGTAGTCCGGTGTGATACCGAAGGTTACGAGAAAGCCCTGATCCGCCAGCTTTTCTGCTGATTTCACAGCTTCCTCATAAGCGGACTGCTTTTTGATGAGATGATCAGACGCAGTGACAAGAACAATCTCCTCCGGCTCAAGGAGCATACACGCCAAAGCAATTGCAGGAGCAGTGTTTCTGCCCACAGGTTCAAGGAGAAAAACGGTTTTTGAGGATTCCGCAAGCTGATCGGACGCCAGAAAAAACTGCTCTGCATTGGAAACCACAAGCGAGGATGAGCAGAGGCTTCTGTTCCGCTCCTCAGTCATCTGAAAAAGAGATTTATCATTAAATATTTTAACAAACTGCTTAGGAAGCATAGTGCGGCTGAGAGGCCAGAGCCTTGTCCCTGAACCGCCGCAAAGAATGAGGTTAATCATTGAAGTACTCCTTTTATTTGAAAAACTGACCAATTTTACTGAAGTTTTTGATAAAAAGTGTTCCGAGCCCACCGACTCTGTTGGCCTTTATTGCCCTGTAGTCTTCCCTGCTTTTACGGATTATATTTTTGAGGCTCCTGTTACTGGCTCCGCCTAAACGCATCTTATAGAGAACTTCCGGGATGTAAACGGTATTTATACCGCTTTTGAAAACCCTGAGGATGAAATCGTAATCTGCCGCAATACGGAAATTTAGATCAAACATACCGAAACGCTCATATACTTCGCGCCGCAAGTAGAGTGTTGGATGGGCTGGCATCCAACCACGGCTGAGCAGTTCCGGAGTATAGCTTCTGCTTTCCCAATACCTGAGAATTTTTGAAATATCACCTTTCGGAGTATAGACAAGATCTGAGTATACACCGTCAGTATTTACACTGAAAGCTTCCGCTATTTTTGCTGCAGAGTTCTCATCTGCAAAAACATCATCACTGTGCAGAAAGCCGATTATGTCGCCTGTTGCCAGTTTAACGCCCTTATTCAGGGCATCGTATATTCCTTTGTCTTTCTCACTGACGAATTTATCTATTCTGTCGCCGTAGCTTCTTATTATATCAACTGTTCCGTCCGTACTGCCGCCGTCGATAATGATGTATTCAACATCCGAATATGTTTGAGATAAAACGGATTCAATCGCATCTTTGATTGTATCTCTGTTATTCCAGACAGCTGTGATTATGGATATTTTCAGCATAACTTTCCGAGCCATTTCAATGTTCTTATTATCCCCTCTTCACGTCCGTAAGGCGGAACACTGCATACATCATATGTATTGTCAAGTTCAACAATGTGATCAGTTGTCATATTCTTTAGTCTGAAACTTGTCATGGGGAATGGTATATTTAATTTTTTCAGCAAATCACCGACAAAAGCAGCTAAAGAAAAAACAAAGAAAGGAACTTTTTTAGGTTTTGCAAGCCCGGCGAGAGAAGCAATCTCATCTGCCCAGTCAGAAATATTTATGGGCGGTCTGTCGCCTATATAGAATATTTTCCGGTCTATTTTTTCCTTTTCTGCGAAAAGTAGCTTTTCTATCTGGTATACGGCATTGCCTATATAGCCGTAAGTTTTTGTGCAGGCTCTGCTGCCGGGATGAACAAATTTACCGTTAATTACATAATCAAAAAAATTTCTATATGGTTCACCAAACCATTCCCCCCATATAGAGGTAGGTCTTATGATACAGAATTCAGGCAAAGATGAGTTCTCCAAAATAAGTTTCTCTCCCATAACTTTGCTTTTGCCGTATAGGGTGTGCGGATTATAATCAAAAACATCTTTCGGTTTGTATCCAACCTCATTAACAAGCATTGATGACGCAAAAATAACCCTTTTTAAGCTTTTAAGCTTCAGACAGATTTCAATTATATTTTCAACACCCTTAATATTTGCATTATAATATTCAATTCCGTTTTCTTCATTCAGATCTGTCTTTGCTGCAAGATGAATAATAAATTCAGGCGAAAAAACAGAAATTAGTGATTCTAGTGTGGTCAAATCACATATATCAGCTTTTTCCCAGAATTTTATATGCTTATCACAGCGGGGAGCAGAACTGTCTATATTCAGTACTTCATGACCTAACAATAATAAATGCTCCAACAGATTTGTTCCGATAAAACCTGAGGCTCCGGTAATGAGTATTTTCATGGTTAACCTGATATTAGTTTATTGAACAACTCTGAATATTTCTTAACATTCGTGCCATAGCTGTATTGATTATCCAGAATACAATTATTTTTCATATTTCCCCCCAATGCTGCTCTGAGGCTGTCTTTAAAACTATTATTATCACTGAAAAGAAATCCGTTCTCGCAGTTATTAATCAGTTCCCTGTTCCCTGGGATATTACTCACAATACAGAATTTGCCAAGATACAAAGCTTCCAGCAAAGCTCTGGACACTCCCTCTGCTTTACTGGTCATAATAAAATAATCTGACCGTTTTATATAAGGCAGCGGATTTAAAATCTGCCCGGTAAAAGCAAAATATTTTTTCAGTTCTCCAAACCCAGCAACAGTATTTTCAAGAGATTTGCGTTCTTTGCCCTCACCGATAATAAGAACATTAAACCTTAAACCTTCCTTCATAAGCTCAAAAGCAGTCCTGACGAAAAGTCCGACATTTTTTCTTGCATCAATAGATGAAGCGGTTACACACACAGGTAATTCACAGTTAAAAGGCAATTCACTTTTTTCGGAAAGTTTTTGTTCAATATCATTTTCATCAAGAAAATTATAAATAAGCTCCAGATTTTCCTCTGCAAAGCCGTTTTCAATAAAATAATTCTTCATATCCTTGGACATTACAACTATCTTCCGGAATTTAAGAAGAGATTTTCTGTGGAAATATCCCAATACATTCCCTAACCATCTGCCGTATACTAATGAATATTCCTGCTCGATCATATTGCGGATGCTCGCGACCTTCGGAGCGTTTGATTTAAGCATGCTCACAATAAGATCCGGTCTTAAAAGGTAGGAAATGACCAAATCAGGCTCATACTTATCACAAATTTCTGATAAAGCGGACACTGCAGCAATAATTCTCCGGATCCCTTTCTGATCCAAAAAGAAATAATCAATACCATATTTTTCATATTCATCCGTAACTGAACTCATATTCCCATCATAGGGATCAACTGACACCATCGCAATACGGTACTCCTCTCTTAATCCCTTCGCTAACCCCAAAGCAGCTTTTACGGGACTAACAGGGAGAAAAGAAGGAAGAACAAAAAGCAGTTTTTTCACCAAGAACCACCAATTATATAATAATCGTTAACTACTTCTTTTATAAAGATATTTAAGTAAAACATCAGAAAGCATAATAGATATACGATGCTGTACATAAATTTCTTTTGTCTGAAAAGCAAAATTACCGCTGGTATTAATATAAATTCAGCTATAGACATGAATGTTGCCACTCTTGCAGCCAAAATTGCAAATTCATTAAATATGATTATCCACAATGTCGAGCAGAAATACATATAATACATCGCGTTAAAATCTTTTATGTGTTCAGCTAACTTTTCTCTGTAAAACGTCAGAAAAACCAGCACAAGGATCTGTTTAACGGATACAGGATTAAGCAAACCCAAGGAATAGTTATATCTTTCCCAATAGACATAATTCAGAATTGACTGAGGCACGTACCCTAGTTCTACCAAATGGTTCAAAGTTACATGAACCCACGAAATTGAACCTATGATTACTGCCAATAGGATTAAACAAATAGCTTTCGTTTTAGACAGCTTAAAAAATGATAAAAAATAAACGCCAAAAAGCACCAAAGACGCAGTATGAACCAACGAAGCGACAATAACTACACATGAAAATTTCAGGAAATTACGCTGTTCAATATACTTTATTGAGAAGAAAAGTATTGCTCCTGCCAAACCCGCCCGTATTTGAATAAACTCTTTATAGAAATACACATGAGAAAAATACAGCAGAATTGACAGAACGATGAAGGGTGAGTACTTTCTGATATGATATAAATTAATTGAAACACTCAAAACAGCTACAATGAGGAAAAGCCAGAAATAGTCTGTACTGAATATTTTGATGAAAGTATTGAGGCTTGCATAAAGAAACTCACCATGAATTTCAGAATAATTGATACTGCCATTTATAACGTCACGGACATCTGATACGGCTCTGAAAATACTGACATATTCCCAATAATCATTCCCAACACTTTCTCCCCTCATTCCAGCAAAAAAAGAAAGTACAAATATAAAAAAACACATGATCAAATATTTTTTTTTGCTGCTGTCCACCCAATCTGTTACCGCAAATAAGCTGATGAAGCAAAACAACAACGAATAAACCATTACTCAAACTCTTCCTTAAGTTTCATAGCTCTTTTCTGCCACGTATAGTTCTGTGCACAGTCGCTAAATGCGCATTCAGCAATGCTTGAGCAGAACTCTTTTTCATTATGCAATCTTTTTAATGCATCAGCCCATTCTTCAGGGTCGTCAGGTTCAACAAGCACACTGTTTTTATCATTAAGAACTTCCATTATAACCGGAAGATTTGAGGAGATAATGGCTTTTTGTGCTGCCATATACTCAAACATTTTCATTGGTGACATCCAAGCAGATGTATCAATATTCATTGTTTCAAGCTTAAGTTGCTTTTGGTAAGGCATAAGAACAACATTAAACGCAGCAAGATATTCAGCAGCTTTTGAATGAGGCAGGTATCCGTAAAATATTACATTGCCCGGAGCTCTCTCCTGCCAGTAGCTGACCTGTTCCCTGCTGCCCCCTATGAGATGAAACGTAAAATCCGGCGTTTTCTTCGCCGTTTCGATAATAACATTTATTCCTCTGCCTTCATAAAAAAGACTGCCTATGTAACCAACGTGAAATCCTTTACCAAGCTCAACAGTGTTCTTCGGTATACCGGGAATATCTGCTCCGTCATGCAGAACAATTATGTTGTCGGACTTAAGTGAATAACTTTCATCTGCGGTGTATAGTTCTTTAAGTTTACCAGAAATAACAATGAGTCCGCAGAAATTCGGATGTCTAAAGAGCATGCGCTCAGTTCGCCCATACAGAGTTAACGCAGGTATACCGTGACTTTCATAATAGACTTTAAAGCCCATTTTTGCAGCAAGGTACACACTGTATGCATCACGTCCGTATATTATTGTATTCTTAGGATTATTTTTTAATATGGAATAAATTTTAAATATTTTTTGAAAGAATTTCCCTCTGAAAGTTGCAACTTGCAGAAATACTATACTGAACCGACTTGTGACTCCGTAATCATCAAAGAGTCTATCCAAATCAAATTTCTGCTTTCCGGCATAGCACACTAGTTCAACGGCATAAAACTCAGAGAATGCCTGACACATTTTCATTACATGAACGCTGTTAGCCTCTCTGGAGGGCAGAACAGAATTGGACAAGTAAAGAATTTTTTTATTCTTCATTGGAGTACCTATGTTCAAGCACCATTAAAACCTTTAGATGCATGCTCTATAACTCTTTTATCTTTTTTGCCGGATTCCCAGCATAAAAGCAGCCGGATTCAACATCTTTTGTTACAACGCTGTTTGCACCTATAACAGAATTCCGCCCTATCCGGACTCCCGCTGAAACTATCACACCGCTTGCGATCCATACGTTATCTTCAAGAATAATAGGCGCATCAACATGAAGCTTCGGTTCCTGTTTAAAAAGAAGCTTCCCAGTATGGAGCTGTGATTTGGATGACAGTGTAACATTGTTCCCTATCAAAACTTTTCCTCTGCAATTGATATGTACCCCATGATTAACCGAAAAATTATCGCCAACTTTCAGGTTCCGAAGATTACCTATTACTTCTGGAGAACCATAAATAACCGGGTTACGGCCGATCTCAGCACCTAAAATTTTCCATTTCAATACATGATAGGCCGATGTCAGTCTTCCTGATATGTTAAGAAGCTTATATATTATTCTCCTCATTTAGGACTCCTGAAATTTTTCGTTGTATGGTTTGTGATGATTTCTGTTCCGGCGACTGCAACTGTTGAATTATAAGCGATTGTCTTTCTTTTTGCTTAAAATTTGGATCTTTAAGGTAAGAGTTAACAGCTTCTATAAGCTCATTGACGGTAAAAACCACTGAGCTAGCATTTGCATTCATAATATGAACGTAGTGGTCACTGAAATAATTACTTTTTTCGATAGTGTCAATATCATGCGACTCGTTATTGTCTATTGGGATATGGATAACGGGAGTATCGTAATACATTGCTTCTATAGCCGCAGTTCCACAACCGGAGAGAACTATATCTGAATGTTTTAACAGCATAGACATTATTTTCCGGTCATCAAACATATTGACCGAAACGGAGGCCACTGTAACACCGGAATCAGAAATAACATCTCCGAATCTCTTTTCAAATGTTCTATCTGTGGGATAAGGACGTATAAGCACATGAATATCTGAAATAAGCTTAGCTTTATTCTCAATAATCTTCCTGATCACGAAGGGTTCATATTTACCATGCCTGTCATTGTACGCAGGCAGAAAAACTATCTTCTTATGTTTTTCAACATTAAACAGTTTATGAAGAATATCATCAGATTCATTGCTCTGTGCTTGTTCTTTCAGATAATCATACTGCAGTGCTCCAACTGTACATATTTTTTCAGCAGGAACACCATGAAGCTCAACGAGCTCTGTTTTCTGGATTTCATTCCAAACCATGTAAAAAGGTATAGCCGGAGACTCAATAGCCTTGCCGCCGTGAGTAAGATGATCCCAGCTATTGACCAGAGGCAGAATTTTTATTCCGTTTCTTTCAGCATATTTAATATAGCTTTGCGCTGTTGAGTCCTGCATATTAGTCACAAGAATTAGATCTGCTTGGAATCTCTCAATACAGGCCGGCATGGAAATGAAAGCTTTATTAAGCATATTAAGCAAAAACTTTGACTTCGGAAATGGGAAACCCAGAGATGTATTAAGTTTATCATAGCCTATAAGCGTCTTCTGTTTCTTAAAACGATGCTTAAAGATCTGTTTCTTAATCCCTTGGACTTCCATAAATCTATATTTAACAATTTCATAAAGTCTGCTCTTTAACTTTAGAATAAGAGAGCATAACATGTTGTCAATCTGAGGAACACAATACTGGGTCTCAACATTAAAACCTTCATTGGTCAGCAGTTCTACAAGATCGGATGTTTCTATGTTTCTCTGAGAGAACCTATCTGTATAAACAATAAGTATTTTTTTCATCCAATTATTCTCTCCGCTATTTCCCAGTCTTCCGGATCATCTATATCAAAGCTGTCTATTTTTTTCATGAAATACGGCAGAATCCTCCCGCCGAACACAAACTCAGAGAGTTTCTCAGTTCTTGTGATATATATGGCGGCTCCGTTTCTTGCGTAATATTTCTCTGTTTCCTGCCTTCTTTTAACCTCTGTGCTTCCGATAAGGTATCTGCAGTCAAAGGTCATTATCTTCTGAGGGGTGAAAGCGTGCGGAACCTCGACAACGCTGACAAGGCTGTCCGCCTCGCTGTCTGCTCTGAAAATTTCTATTGCTTCATTTATATGCGCCGCAGTCCTGAAAGGAGATGTGGGCTGAAGGGTCATAACAGCGTCAAAACTGCCCCCTGTGCGCCTGAGAACATCCTGAAGCACAGGCAGAGTGGGAGTGCTGTCCTCCGCCAGTTCCGCCGGACGCATCATAACTTCCGCCCCGCAGGAAGAGGATGCTGCCGCTATTTCAGGGCAGTCGGTGGAAACAATCACTCTGTCGAGGGAAGAACCGAGAGCCGCATCAATGGTGTATGCAATGAGAGGCCTGCCCCCCAGAAGCTTGATATTCTTTTTCGGAATCCCTTTGCTTCCGCCCCGTGCGGGTATTATTCCCAGAATCTTCATCAGTACTGAATCACCTTCTGCACCGGTGGGTTGACTGTGGCGAGAATATCCGCAATCTTTCTGCCTGACTTGCCGTCGCCGTAAAGCAGGTCCCTTTTATATTTGCCGTGGGCGAGCTGATGCCTTATGCCCGCTTCAATGCTGTCCGTGGTGTAGTCCGCCTGATAAACATTCTCTGTTCTGAGGCGTTTGTTCTGCCTTGTGCCGATATTAACCACAGGAGTGCCTATGAAGGCTCCTTCCCTTACGCCGGAACTGCTGTTGCCCACCAGACAGGCCGTTGTGTTCATAAGATGGATATAAATATTCGTGGGAAGGTTTTTAAACACATAAAGCCACTCAGGCTTGTTTCTTTCCCTGAAAGTCCTTATCCCTTTTGAAATATCATCGCTTCCGGCATCCGCGTTTGGCCAGAGCATTATTGTCGGGAGCTTCAGTCTGTTCAGCGCCTCAAGCGTCTCTTCTATCTGTTTTCTGTTGCTGCCGAATTCCGTTGTGACAGGATGCTGGGAAACAAGGAGATACTGCCCGCTCAGGTCAAAACTGCTGCCTACCCCGCCGTGATCTTTGAAAAGATTGCGGAGCTCCGCAGCGGAATCCTTCTCCAGTTCCTCCGCCACAAGATCTGTCCTTGGGCAGCCGACATTAAAAACATACTGAGGATCTTCGCCCATTTTTATTATTCTTTCCCTTGAATCCTCATTAGCAGGAAAATGCACATGGGCAAACTTGGTAATTGCATGTCTAATGCTCTCGTCAATTGTTCCGGTAACTTCACCGCCCATTGTGTGGACTACTCTTATATTCATATAGGCGGCGGCGATTGTAACAGCCATCATCTCGAACCTGTCGCCCACTACAACCACATAATCAGGCTTGAGATTCGCAAGCACCATAGCCATTTCGATAGTTCCCAGACCTGTTGACTTCGCCATGGTTACCGGATTTTCTCCTTCAACTATGTTAAAGAAGGTGTAGTCGATCCTGAATCCGTCCTTCTGCACAAGCTCCTTGATATTCCCGAACCTGTCCAGAAGGGCGGAAGCGCCAAGAACAACCTGAAGCTCAAGAGCCGGATGCTCCGCCACTGCTTTCATAACTGATTTTATACTGCTGTAATTGGCTCTGCTGCCTACAAAGACACATATTTTTCTCATATCAAATCATCCCGCTTAATTTTGTGGTTTTTTGTGACAGATTTATTTAGTTTCATACCTACCACGCTTTTGTATTCAGCGGCGGGTATGCCGTCACCCGGCTTTTTATAAGCAAGCATGGATTCGCTTATCACCTCGCCTGCTTTTATATCGCACGCCGCCACTATTGATTTCTCAAAAGTATACTTCATGTTGCCCAGAGATTTAACCTTTTCATCCTTATCTATCTGATGTTCGAGGGCTCTCTCAACACTGCGTATCTCGTCCACAATCCTTTTAAATTCATCCGGTTCGGTGGAATTTTTCGCATCACTGCCGTACATCTTTTTGGAAAGAGTAAAGTGCTTCTCAATGACTGAGGCGCCCATGATAACAGCAGCTATAGGAACAGCCGCTCCGAGGGTGTGGTCGCTGTAGCCGGTTTCTATTCTGTCGCCGTAGCGTTCCTTCAGCTCAGTAAGAATATTGAGCCCAGCGGCCTCCGGCGGGCAGGGGTATTCCGATGTGCACTGAAGCACGGTAAGCTGTCCGCATCCGCTTGAAAGGAGAGTCTCCACCGCCGCGTCAAGCTCTTTCCATGAGCTCATTCCGCTAGAGAGAAGAACCTTCTTGCCTGTTTTGGCTATTTTTACAAGGAGCGGTGTGTTGCTCACCTCTCCGGAGGCGATTTTATATGTGCTGACACCCACCTGCTCAAGGAGGTCGACTGCTTCAAGTGAAAAAGGCGAACTGAAGAAATCCACTCCGGCCTCTTCCTCGCTGTAGCGTTTGAGTTCCTTCCATTGCTCAAGTGTAAACGCAGTGCGCTCAAAATACTGCTTTCTTGTTTCATCCTTGAAGTAGGGAGGATTCGGCGCATCGGGCAGGCTTTCCGCCTCGAAAATATGTGTCTGGAGCTTCACAGCATCAACGCCGCATTCTGATGCCGCCTTTATGAAGCATTTTGCCAGACCAAGGCTGCCTTCGTGTGTGTTGCCTATTTCTGCTATGATGTATGTTTTTTTCATTTTTTCAACCTCATGAGCAAGCCCAGTTTTTTGAAATCAAGCAGCCGCATTTTATAGCCTATGGCAAACCCCAATAAAAGTATAAGAAATTTATAACTATAATCCAACACATTAAAGCTGCCGAAATTGCCGTTAATATAAATTGCAACTCCTAATGCGGTGTACATATATAAAATAATAATGATGTTACGTCCGAAATTCGGCTTTATTTTGTACATTCTGGCAGCAAGCAGCTCCGCAAGCACATATGTCATGATGAACGAAAGTATCGTGCTCATAACTGCAGCCATAGCGCCCAATTTAGGTATCATTATAATATTGAATACTATGTTAGCTATTCCCGATGATATGGTAATCAATGCCACCATACCTGTTTTCTTTTCAAAAAAGAGTGCGGACGAGCTAAAGCAGTACAGGGATCTGAATACATAGGCAGAAGCTAGTAGCGGCATCATTTTCCATACTGGAAAATACCTGTCGTCAAAAAATAAGCTCATTATCTCAACCGAAAACAAACCCAAGACAACAACCATGAGAACAATTGCATAAACAAAAATATGTGACATTTTGTCCGCTTCGCTGCGGGCAAGCTCTACTGATTTCTTAGCTTGCTGATTATAATAAGGTAGAAATGCGTTGTTGAACTCGTTCACAATCATCTTGAATACCGAGGCTATTTTGTCGGAAAACATATATAAACCGATAGCGGAAAGCACTACATACTTTTCGAGAATGATTCTATCCGAATACATGAATATAATGCCCGACAAAGCGTGCGGAATAATCGGAAGAGAAAACAAGATAGGCTCTCTGAGCATTTTTATATTAAGCTTCCATATAAAAAACTCTTTAATAAAAAAGAGATATATGAAGAAAGCTACCCCTGCGGTAATGAGCGCTGCCTCTACGACCCCCTGCCCACCCCTTTTGAGAATTACCACTTCGATAATGTTAGCCGTTAAGCCTATGATAAATATGACAAAAGATATACTCATGGCAAGCCTTGCTTTCTGTTGAACTCTTATAAGGTAGAGGGCTGCCGTCTTGAACACAGAAAAAAAAGCCGTTAACGCACCTAAATAAAACAGCACATAATACGACTGCTCCGTCTGCGGAAATACAATTTTTACTATATGATTGAGACTAAAAAGAATAACTACGAATGTAACAAGAGAAACAACCATGAGGACGGCAAAAAGCGTAGTCACGAAAACTTTAAGCTGCTCGTCCTTATATTCAAAGTAGAACCTTGAAAGAGACGACTCGATTTTCAGCGATAAAAAAATAGGCAAAAAAGACTGAAGGCTCAATACCAGAGCAACTATACCATAATCGCTCGGACTAAGGTAACGGCTGTAAACAGGCAGCATAAACAGATTCACCGCCGCAGGAAGCAGAGCGGCAGCCATATAATATGCCGAATTTTTAAAGACTTTCAGGCTCATTTCCTGCAAACCTCTAAAATAAGCTCTTCGTATCTGCGTATAGTGTTTCCGTCAAAGACTTCATTTCTTGACAGCCTTTCCCAATCTTCCGAAAAATCTTTTATAGAATGAAGAGCAGCGTCCGTTTCCGTCGCCAACTTTGATTTATCACTGACTATTCTTACGCTTTCCAGAAAATCATACATCGTATAATTCAACCCGTAGAAGTCCACTACGACAGTGTTGATTCCGCATAAAACAGCCCAGACCACAGTGCTGGAAAACGTCGCCACAAAAACGTCAGCAGCGGGCAGCACATCCGCCAGCCTTTCGTTAAGTATGCGACAGGGGTACGCAGACTCAAGAAAAGCGTAACTGTTTCGCTGCATTTTCGGGTGCAGGGAAATAAGTACATTTGAATCATGAGCACACAGTGAATTAATAAGGAAGTTAATTTCCTTCCAATGTTTATCCCACGGCAGAAGGCCGTGTTCGGCAAGCTGAGGCAGTGCCACAATGATATTCTTCCGCTTTGCATCAAGCTTGTATTTTTCAATAAGCTCCGCTTTTATTTCCTTACGCCTTCTGTATTTTTCATACAGACCGTCATAAGAAATATCACCGATAATATGGATTTTTTTCTTTTCTACACCCGATTCTACATATTTATCAGCATAATATTTATTGTTGAGGCAAATAATGCTGCTTTTTCCGCTGCCCATAACAAAAGGGTTTGACGCATGTATCCCAAGATAGTGCAGAACATTGCCTATAGGGTGAGGATAATAATATAAATCGTCATAAGAGTATGGAAGATTTTGCTGTGCTTTGCGCACATATTCGGAAACAAACCATCTCCTTTTCACAGCGGGGATTCCGCCGCCCAGCTTTAGAATACGTTCTTTGTCGGCAAAATCGACCAGATAGGGGATCACGGTCGGGATATTTAGTTCTTCTGCCACCTTAAGAAAAACGTGTTCATCGCCTAAATGTCTGTCGCCATTTATGAAAATTACATCAATATCGGCATTTTTCACACATTCAGATACGAGCTTGTGCCTTGCGGTAAAGCTGCGATAGAAAGCTTCCTCCTGACGCTTTAACCGAGCGGTGTACAAAGGTGTAGTTTTGACAAAAGCAACACCTTTTCTCACAAGCTTGATCATATTTTCCGACATAGCCGATTTCAGTTTATTCTTTACGAAC
Source organism: Deferribacteres bacterium (assembly GCA_023395255.1). GTDB lineage: Bacteria > Chrysiogenota > Deferribacteres > Deferribacterales > Geovibrionaceae > Geovibrio > Geovibrio ferrireducens. Next base: position 373,693 of record JAEWZN010000007.1, on the reverse strand, counting down.
AACTTAAGACGGCTAGTATGCAGGGTTTTCTCATGCACGGGGTTAATAACGCAAAAAGAAAGCTCGCCAACCTCTCTCTTATAGGTGCCAGCAACATTGTCCCCTATGAAAAATTTGATTTTGATATTGTCCGAAGCGCTTTTACTTAGCTGAGCAGCAAACAGACATTGGTCAAGAAACCTCTGGGATTGCGTGGCGACAAGCAATATGTTCTTCACTTATACCCCATAAAGACTTCGGCGATTTTGAAATCCATTAGTGTGTCAATATCAATTGAAGCTTCCTGTTGCATAACATATGCAAAAATATTTTCCTTCAGAAAAACACACCCATTTTTCAGATATTTGTCAGTGTCACAGATATAGATTGCCCCGTTCAGCCTGTAATAAACGGGTAAATCCTGACTCCTGGAATTTACGGCAACATCGCTGAGAAAGCGGCTCATGTCCATAGAGTTCGGCAAAACCCCGCTCCAGTGCACAGGGTGTTCAACCTCACAGACAGAAATAACTGCGTCCGCTTTTTTTTCAAACATATATTCAACGGCAGAGTCTATATGTTCTGCCGTTCTCAGAGGAGATGTAGGCTGAAGGTAAATTATATAATCATAAGATTTTTTTAATTCGATTTTATAAAAATCTAAAGTATGGGTAATAACTTCAGATCTGCCTGCCGTATCACCCGAAAGCTCGGATGGTCTTTTGAAGGGAACTGTAGCGCCAAACCTCTCTGCAATCTCAATAATAACATCGTCATCTGTAGTAACCATGACCTCGTCAATATAACTGCTTTTCAAAGCCGATTCTATAGTCCAAGCGATCAAAGGCTTTCCCGCAAGCTCAAGAATATTTTTATTCGGCAGTCTCTTGCTTCCGCTGCGGGCAGGAATGATGGCAAGAAAAGATTTATTTTGAAACATACAGTCCTTCTTTGTCTTCGGTTATTTCATAGCAGAGATAATGTTCTTTAGCTCTGCAATACTCTTAAGACTTTCATAAGTCGGGAGATTAAGCCCTTGCTTAGAGAGCTTTTTAGCCACGGGAGTTTCAAATCTGCAATAGGGGCTATAAACCTCCATATCGCTGAGAGGGTAGAAGAAGGGTCTGGCGTCTATGCCGTTTTCCTTAAGTCTTGCCATGTACGTGTCCCTATCTATGCTTTCATCAAGCAGAACGCTGACAAGCCACGTTATCCTGTGCCTGCCCGGCAAATCCTTCTGGAAAGAGAAAATATCCCCGTTCAAAACTTCTTTGTAGCTTATCTCGTAAAGCCTTCTGTTTTTATGTATCTCTTCAACTCTTTCAAGCTGTGCAACGCCTATAGCCGCCTGAAGGTTTGTCATCCGGTAGTTATAGCCGACAAAATCATGCCAGTAGCGTTTTGTTTTGCTCATGCCGTGATCACGGAGTACACGCATTTTATCGGTAAGTGCAGAATCATTAGTAACGCACATGCCGCCTTCGCCTGTAGTTATTACTTTATTGCCGAAGAAAGAAAAGCAGCCTACATCGCCGAAGCTGCCGACCTTTCTGCCTTTGAACATCGCCCCGTGCGCCTCGGCGCAGTCTTCGATTACTTTCAGACCGTATTTGGAAGCTATCCCCATTATAGCCTCCATATCACATGCCTGACCGTAAAGATGAACGGGAATAATCGCCTTAGTTTTCGGAGTTATAGCCTTTTCAACAGCTTTCGGGTCAATGCACCAGCTTTCTTCCTCGACATCTACGATAACAGGAACGGCGTTAGCATGAAGCACGGTATTTATAGTCGCAGCAAAGGTAAGATCGGGCACAATAACCTCATCACCCTCCCCTATACCCAAAGCCACTAGAGCAAGATGAAGAGCCACTGTGCCGTTTGAAACAGCAACTCCGTGTCCGCAGTCCGAATACTCGGAAAAGCTTTTCTCAAACATGCCTATATATTTACCGCTGCTTGAGATCCATGTGCTCATAAAAGCTTCGGTAAGATATTTGAACTCGTTCCCTCCCAGATTAGGAATAGCCACTGGAAAATACATATTCTGTTTATATTCAAAGAAATCCACAACTCTGCGGTCTGAATCCACCAAAGGGATGATCTTAACCTTATCGGATATTTTCGACATTAGAGCGCCGTAATCCTCTCCAGTATAGCCGAAGATAAAATTGCCGGACAAAACCTTTTCTATTTTTTCATCAAGGCGTATATCGTTCAGCAAAGCCCTTCTTATGTCGCCGTCGGTAACAACACCGCACAGCTTATCTTCTTCATCAACTACAAAAATTATCCCCATAGCGTTATCGTTGATAACCTTCATAGCCCCAAGAAGCGTATCGGTTTTTTTGCAAAGCATATTATTTTTCATAGCCCCAGCTCCTGCAGAATCACTAGGCTGTCATGAACAACATCAAGGCCGCCGTATATTTCCAAAGTAAAATCTTTACCTTCCAAATTGTGCTGCTTGAGCATTGAAATCAGCTCTTTATCCTCGGCAAGAGGATGATTCTGATCATGCAGACCGTCATTTGAGCTTAAATGTATGTAATCGCTCAACTCAAGCATTGTTTTCAGCTCTGCGCCGAAGTCTAGTCCGAGCGTATTGCAGCTAACTTTCAGATGTGCAGCGTCCAGAAGCAGCTTGAAGTTGATCTGCTCCGCAAGCTCATAGTAAGAAGCGGAAGTGCAGAGCATAAAAATATTTTCTCCGCCGTATGTCTCGTAATTTGTTCTGGAGAACACATTATTTTCCAGATATATCTCCAGTCCGTCCGCATAAGCGGCAACTTCACGATAACCGTTTATGAAACGCTCAGTGGCTTTTTCATAGTCATTGACGGTTTTTTTATTTATTTTTTTCCCGATCTCGTCAGTTCTTATATCAACAAAAAAGCCCGCATGGAAACCGAATTTAGGTACGCCGAGTTCTTTGGAAAGCTTCAGAGCGCATTTCAAGTGTTCGATTGTTTTTTTATAAATTCCGTCATCAAAAGAGGCAAGATTAAGCACAAAATGTTCTTTCGGAGGAGGAAAATAGTTATGACAAAGATAATTAAGGTTAAACTTGGCTTTCAACTCAAGCAGATCCGATTCAAACCCATCGTAATGCTCCGTTCCGCCTGAAAGCTCGATGTTGCGGAAGCCGTTTGAGGCAAGCTCGGTGACACTTTCGGCAATTTTTTTATGACGTACGCATGAGCTTGAAACATAAATCATTTTATCTTCCTAGCGGGATTGCCTACATATGTTCCTTCTTCTTCTATGTTCCTGATAACTACACTGCCTGCACCTACAGTAACCTTACTGCATATTGAGATATTATCTATAACGACCGCACCCGAACCAATCATACATTCATCGCCGATAGTGACTCTTCCGCACAATCGTGAACCGACCGATATATGGCAATGACTGCCTACCTTTACTTCGTGTTCCAGTATGGCTCCGCTGTTGATGATGTTGTTATCACCTACACAGGTGTAAGAGTTCAGGTATGAGAAAGCAAAAATCTGATTGGCTTTACCCATTGACACATATTTTTCTACACAAGCGGTGGAATGAATTAAGTTTTCTGCCGGGATCTGCTTGCCGAACTTCTCATAAAACCGCCTGCGCCTTGAATTATCGCCGACAGAAAGAAATACCGATGAACCCGCAGGAATGTCGCTGATTTTTCCCGTCAGTTTTATTCCGTGTATAAACTCTTCCTCGGCAAGAGTATAGGAATCGTCATAAATGCCGAAAACATAATCTTTGGGAAAGTGTTGTTTAAGCAAATTAACAGCAGATCTGGCATGGCTGCCAGCCCCGATTACCGCAATGCTTTTCACAGGACAATCACCTCGTCTGCTTTTAAGGATCGGGAAGCTTTCTTACCGATAACATCTTTATAGTAAATAGGGGAAATACCCGTTCCGCCCGTCCTTTTGGCGATAATACAGTCTTCCGTTAATATTTCACCCTTTTCAATGTCTCTGGCAGCCACAAGGCATTTCTGAAGCGATACTCTTGTTTTCGTCTCAGAAAGATTCGGCTTTTTTATACCGCTTCCCATAAAGGCGTCGACTTTCCGCACAAGCTGAACAAATTCTTTCAGCTCGTCAGGGGAAAGTGAGGCCTTATGATCGGGTCCTTTCAAAGATTTATCAGTGGTAAAATGCTTCTCCACGACCTTTGCCCCCATAGGAACGGCAAACGGAGCAGCCCCCACACCTACAGTGTGATCAGAATATCCTACCAGTACGTCAAAATGCTTTTTGAAGGTGTTTATGACCGCCAGATTCGCCTCGCAATCTTCAATAGGGTAATTAGCAGTGCACTGGAGAAGAACAACATCTTTGTTGTATTCATATATGGTTTCGAGCGCCATCTGTACTTCCGAAAGATAGCTCATGCCCGTGGAGAGGAATATCGGCTTGCCTTTTTTTGCCGCTTTTTCGAGAAAAGGGAGGTTTGTGGTATCGGTCGAAGCTATTTTATAAGCGGGCAGATCCAACTCGTCAAGTTCGTCCAGACTGTATTCATCAAAAGGCGTGGTAAGGAAAATAATACCGTTTTCACGGCACAGTCCCTTAAGCTTAAAATTTTGCTCACGGGTAACCTCAAGCTTTTTAAGCATTTCATACTGTGATTCTTCGGAATCCGTCGTTTTTTGCTGATAAGGAGCTTTTTTAACATTGCTTAGTATGAGGTGTTCGGTGCGGAATGTCTGAAATTTAACAGCATCCGCTCCGGTTTCGGCAGCGAGAGAAATCATCCTTTTTGCAAGCTCTATATCCCCTCCGTGGTTTACACCCGCTTCGGCTATAATAAACACAGGGGAATTTTCTGAAATTTCTTTTTTATCAATATAAATCTTTTTATTAAAATGCATCGGAACCTCTAAACTAAGTAATCCATATACCAGTCATATATCTGCCTAATCCCTTCTTCCAGCTCCGTTTTATGCTTCCAGCCCAGCTTTGTGAGCTTTGATACATCTGTAAGCTTAACCATTGTTCCGTCAGGCTTTTCGGTATTGTAAACAAGCTCACCCTCAAAGCCAGCGACCTTTTTTATAAGTTCTGCAAGCTCTTTAATGCTTATATCCTGTCCTGTTCCTATGTTAATATGAGTATTTCTGATTTCAGTTTTGTCTTTAGCCAAATCTGCAAAATTCACATTCTCCATTATAAAAACGCATGCATCCGCCATATCTTCGCTGTACATGAACTCACGCCTCGGTTTGCCGCTGCCCCAGATCTCAACCGAAGAATCTCTGCGCACTTTCGCATCGTGCATCTTCCTTATCAGCGCCGGAAGGACATGTGAACTGTTCAGATCAAAGTTATCATTTGGCCCGTATAGATTTGTGGGCATAACGCTTATAAAATTTGTACCGTGCTGTATGTTATAGCTCTCACACATCTTTATCCCCGCAATCTTGGCTATTGCATAAGGCTCGTTGGTATATTCAAGAGGGCTGCTAAGCAGATATTCCTCTTTCATCGGCTGCGGAGCTTCCTTCGGATAAATACAGGTGCTCCCAAGGAAAAGAAGTTTTTTTACACCATTCACATATGCCTGATGGATCACATTATTCTGAATCATCAGGTTTTCGTATATAAAATCCGCCCTGTAGGTGTTATTTGCCATTATTCCGCCTACTTTCGCCGCGGCCAGAAAAACATATTCAGGTTTTTCTGAAGCGAAAAAAGCAGAAACAGCACTCTGATCGGTAAGATCAAGCTCACTTCTGGTTCTGGTAGTAATGTTATTATATCCTTTTTCGGTTAGGTTTTTTACCAGCGCACTCCCCACAAGTCCTCTGTGTCCCGCGACAAATATTTTGCTGTTTTTATTCATAATAGCTCATGATTTTGTACCCGCCTTCCTTGAGGTACACATCTTTCGTCATCAGTTTGAGATCACTCTCCATCATTTCATTCACAAGATCCTGAAGCTCAAACTCCCTTTTCCAGCCTAGCTTCTGCTCCGCTTTTGTGGGATCGCCTAAGAGGAGATCCACTTCTGTCGGCCTGAAATATCTGGGGTCGACAGCGACAACTTCTGTTCCGGCAGGTATCTGATAAAGCGGATTTGAGCAGGAGGTGACTATGCCTTTCTCATCAACACCCACTCCCCTGAACTCAAGTTCAATTCCGGCATAGGCAAATGCCATACGGACAAAGTCCCTTACCGTTGTCGTCTTACCTGTTGCGATAACCCAGTCCTCCGGTTCCGGAGCCTGGAGAATCATCCACATCATTTTCACATAATCCTTGGCATGCCCCCAGTCCCTTTTCGCATCAAGATTGCCCAAGTACAGCTTATCCTGCAGGCCGAGGGCTATTTTGCTGGCCGCCCTGGTTATTTTTCTTGTAACAAAGGTTTCCCCGCGGACAGGGCTCTCATGGTTAAAGAGGATGCCGTTGCACGCAAACAAACCGTATGCTTCGCGGTAATTCACCGTTATCCAGTAGGCGTACATCTTTGCAACGGCGTAAGGGCTTCTCGGATAAAATGGAGTGGTTTCCTTTTGAGGGATTTCCTGAACTTTTCCATAAAGCTCGGAGGTGCTCGCCTGATATATTTTCGTCTTCTCGATCAAATTAAGCAGCCTTACCCCTTCCAGAATCCTCAGTGTTCCGGTTCCGTCAGCATTGGCAACATACTCAGGAGTTTCAAAGCTCACATGAACATGGCTCATAGCAGCAAGGTTATATATTTCATCAGGCTGAACCTCCTGAATAATTCGTGTCAGGTTCATACTGTCTGTCATATCACCGTAGTGAAGGATCAGCTTCCTGTTCTCAACATGCGGATCCTGATAAAGATGGTCTATCCTGTCTGTATTGAAAAGCGATGTTCTTCTTTTTATGCCGTGGACGGTATAGCCTTTTTTAAGCAGAAATTCAGCAAGATAGCTGCCGTCCTGACCTGTTATCCCTGTTATCAAAGCTGTTTTCATCCGTTTCCTCTTGCTTCGTCTTCATTCTTTCTTTTTATGTTATTCATAAAGAAATTGATTAGTAAAGTAACAAATACCGCAAGAATAAAACTGCTCATAAAAGCAATTATACATATTCTTGCGCGGTGCGGCCCCACTTTATCCAGAGGATCAGAAAGAGAAGGCTCAGTCATTATGCTGAATCCGTAATACTCATCAGCATTGGCAAGCACCTTACTCTGAATAAGGCTCGCCACCAATTCGCTGAGCTTTGCTTTCAGAGTGAGATCCGCCGCGCGATCGATTTCAAGTTTGTAGTTTTCAATGCGCTTATCCAGATTTTCAAGCTGCTTAGCGCGGAGGACACTGCTTATATCTTTCAGGAGAAGCGTCAGAATCTCCTTTGCCAGCGCGGGGTCAGTGTTGTTGTATGAGAATGTGATATACTGTGTGTTTTTGTCCTCAGCCAGTTTCAGGTCATTGTAAATCAGCTGAAAAAGATTGAATTTCTCATTCTGTTTAAACTCAGCGGTTTCAGCTATCGCAGGGTCTTTAAGAAGCTTAGGGGTCAGGTTGTTTTCTTTGATAAAGTCTGCCAGAAAATCCTTATTGCTGAGGATAACATTAATATCAGCATATACTGACCCGCCGGAGTTGATATTTATACCCGCAAAGCCCGCCAGAGTGCTGAGACCGCCGAGGCTGCTCTGAGCCGATGTCTGAGCAGTCGGTTTGAGCACGGTTCTGGACTCATAAACATTATCAAGAGACAGAGAATAGATAACCGCAGCAACAGAAACCAAAAAAACAAAACCGATTATATAAAGCTTATGCTTCCACACTACGGCGGTCAGTTCCAGAAGGTCTATCTCATCCTCGTATATCTGCCTGTTATCCTTATCCATCATATCTCCTGTTTTCAGACCTGATAATAATTTCTGTACCAGTCTATAAATCGGCCTATACCCGTTTCCACATCTGTTGACGGCTTATAACCGAGCATATTACTGAGATCACTCACATCTGCATAGGTAGAAGGCACATCTCCTGCCTGAAGAGGCAGCATATTCTTCTCTGACTTTCTGCCCAGCTTGTTTTCTATTGCCTCTATAAAATCCATTAAACGCACCGGGGAAGAGTTTCCTATATTGAAGATTTTGTAAGGCGCTATTGAAGAACCGGGGTCAGGTCTGCTTCCGCTCCACTGAGGATTGCTCTCTGCCGGGTTGTCTATCACCCTTATTATGCCGTCCACTATGTCATCAATATAGGTGAAATCTCGTTTCATCTCGCCGTAGTTGAACACGTCAATGGGCTTGCCCTCCAGAATCGCCTTTGTGAAGATAAAAAGCGCCATGTCCGGCCTTCCCCAAGGTCCGTAAACGGTAAAAAACCTCAGCCCGGTTGTGGGGAGCCCGAACAGATGGCTGTAGGTATGCGCCATGAGTTCGTTTGATTTTTTGCTGGCAGCATAAAGGCTCACAGGGTGGTCAACGTTATGGGATGTGCTGAACGGCTGGGTTTCATTAAGTCCGTAAACTGATGAACTGCTTGCATACGAAAGAGCCCTGACTCCGTGATGGCGGCAGCACTCAAGGATGTTTAAAAAACCCGTGATGTTGGAGTTTATATAAGCATCCGGGTTGGTGAGGGAGTAACGCACACCTGCCTGAGCGGCGAGGTTGCATACCTTGCCAAACTTTTCTGCCCTGAAAAGCTCTTCCAGTTCTTCCCTGTTTTCAAGATTAAGGCGTATGAACCTGTAGTTCGGGTATTTATCAGACTGAATAAGCCTGTTCCGCGAAGCGGAGTCATCATCAATATGTATTCCGGTTTCCGCCAGTCGTGAAAATTTCAGACTGACATCATAATAATCATTTACGCTGTCCAGACCGACGACCTCATCTCCTCTCTCAAGAAGTTTCCGTACAAGATGAAAGCCGATGAAGCCCGCCGTGCCTGTAACAAGTATTTTAGTTTTAGCCATTTAACCGCTCCGGTTGGTCTTTATAAGCGCCAGTACGAAAAGTTCCCGATGCTCTCTGCGGGCAGCGCTCCTTTGACATCAATAATTATTCCGTTTTTTGTCAGCAGACTGCCAAGTTTCAGCCCACCGTTCAGAAAACGGCTGTGCTTTACAGCAACTATCACTGCATTATAGTCATCCGCAGGCTTATCTATCATTTCAATACCGTACTCTTCTTTGACATCAGAAGGATCTGCAACAGGGTCATAAATATCCACGCAGACTCCGTATTCCCTGAGTTCTCTGTAAATATCGATGACTCTTGTATTTCTTATATCCGGGCAGTTTTCCTTGAAGGTTATGCCGGCGAGCAGAACTTTCGAGTTTTTAACCGGGAAGTCCGCCGCGATCATCATCTTAATGGTCTTTTCAGCGATGAACTTACCCATCCCGTCATTAATTTTTCTGCCGGAAAGTATCATGTTGGGAATATAGTCAAGAGACTGTGCCTTAAACGTCAGGTAGTACGGATCAACACCTATGCAGTGTCCGCCGACCAGCCCCGGCTCAAAACGGAGAAAGTTCCATTTGGTGGAGGCCGCCTCAAGAACACTTGCGGTGTCCACACCCATTTTATCAAAAATGAGAGCAAGCTCATTCATAAGGGCAATATTTATATCACGCTGGGTGTTTTCAATGACTTTTGCCGCTTCGGCAACTTTGATACTCGGAGCTTTGTGTGTCCCGGCGGTGATCACCGAGGCATAGATGCCGTCAATAAAATCAGCTGCCTCAGGAGTACTGCCGCTGGTAACCTTAGTGATTTCCTTTACTCCCCTGCCTTTATCGCCGGGGTTGATACGCTCAGGTGAATAACCGCAGAAGAAGTCTGTGTTAAATCTAAGTCCGCTCATCTTTTCCAGCACGGGGACACAGTCCTCTTCCGTGCAGCCGGGGTAAACTGTTGATTCATAAACAACAATATCCCCTTTTTTCAGGACACTGCCGACTGTTTTAGTAGCGCCGAGGATGGGACTCAGATCCGGATTTTTATGTTGATCTATAGGGGTCGGAACCGTGACAATAAAGACATTGCACTCTTTAATGTCATTAACATCCGAGGTGAGCCTGATATTTGATGATTTCAATGCCTCTGACGGAACCTCGCATGTTTTATCATAGCCGGAGGCAAGCTCGCTGATGCGTCTGCTGTTAATATCAAATCCGCAGACATAATATTTTTTTGAGAATTCAACAGCCAGAGGAAGACCAACATACCCCAGACCGAGAATGCAAATTTTGATGTCACTGTGTTTAAACATAAAAAACCTCTTAACGTGTTTAGCAGAATAATCAGTTATATTCAACTCAAAGGTGTATCATTCAGACCCTTCAAACGCTTTACAGGCAGGGCTGCTCTGCACCGGAATTAATCATAAGACAGTTTCCTCTTCTGCAACTTTCCGAAGACAGACAGAGATATGCATACTCCTGCAGCAGACAGACCTGTACGCCTGTTCACATCAGGCTGCTTTATGTGCTATACTAGTAAATATCTGTCATCTTAAGGAGATACTTATGGCTATAATTCAGGAATTCAAGAAATTTGCCATGCGCGGAAATGTTGCGGACATGGCAGTGGGTATCATAATCGGCGGCGCTTTCGGCAAAATAGTTTCGAGTCTTGTTGCTGATGTGCTTATGCCTCCCCTGGGTCTTCTTCTGGGCAATGTCAATTTCAGCGAGCTTGCGGTAACGCTTAAAGCAGCTTCCGGCGATGCCGCCGCTGTTACCCTCAATTACGGCAGGTTCATACAGACGGTGCTGGACTTTGTTATAATGGCGTTTGCCGTGTTCCTGCTTATCAAAGGTATGAACAGCCTGAAAAAGAAAGAGGAGGATGCCCCGGCAGCTCCGCCGGAGCCTTCAAAGGAAGAGCAGCTTCTCGGCGAGATACGCGATATTCTCAAAAACAAATAACAGCGGGGGCATTTGCCCCCTTATTATCATGCAGAACATCGCTGATGACACGCATAATCATTTGTGGTAAGTTATTTTTATTTCACGGAGGAAAATGTATGAAAACAATTCAGCGGCTTGCTCTTGTTGTACTCCTTATTTTTTCGCTCAGCGCCTGCTGGGGAACCGACGAAGAAGACGACAACAAAACCTCAGGCAACACACTCACAGCAATCAAGCTGGGTCAGAACAAGACTCTCAGAGGGAAATACGAAATCTCTCAGTATATTGAGACCTATGACAACATGACTGTAGACTCCGACAATGCAACCAGCTTCCTCGGAGAAATGGAGATTGAAACCCAGACCACTACAAAAACCATGAACTACGCTGTCACTTATGTGATTGACAGCAGAAACGGCTCCGCATCCGAAAATTTTATCCTCACAGCGGACAACTCCGGCAAATACCAGATAGACGGCACAAAAATCAACCCTGTTCCGGACACTGTGCATGACCTTGCAGTAACCGGAAGCTACTACCTTATAATCGAAATAGAAGGAATGAAAAAACTCGGCTCGGATACAGAGTACGATCTGTATATAAAAGCAAGAAAACTTTCCGATAACCCGGACTATGTAATACCCTAAGCGCTGAGAGGGCTTCTGCGGAAACCCTCAGTGTAATCTCAAAAATTCTCTTTACTGTACAAAGCCCTTACCATTGCCTTACTGAGAACGGGATAAATCACAGCCGTCACCACCGCACATATAATAAGAGATGCGGAAGTTTCCTCACTCATCATTTCGTACTGTCTGCCCAGCGTAGCCACTGTAACCATAAGCGTAAGCGGGAACGAAAGAGCAAAGGGAGTCACTATTATAATTTTCCTCGGAAGAGCGGAAAAAAACATCGGAACAACAGCAAGAACTCTGATGCTGAGAAGTATGGCTGCAACTGCAAATCCCTGTGAAACGATGGATAAGTTTTTCAGATTACCTAAATCAAACCCCAGCCCGACATGAATAAAAAAAACAGGTATCAGAAATCCGTTTCCCACTCCGCTGAATATCTCCATAATATCCTCTTTGGCAAAAAACAGCATGGAAAACAGCATTCCGCCGATAAATGCACCGACTATGGGTTCTATATTCATAAATGCGGCAGCAGCCACAAATACAAACATGTTCACAAAATTCGCCCGGATGCCCATCTCAGAAAGATTGCCTGTGGTGGTAAACACCGCTGCCAGTTTCGGAAACCACCATATAACAAGCCTGAGCAGCTTGGTAACTGCATACACAAAGAAGATGAATGCGCATATTTTCAATGCATGGAGACCGGCCTCAACAGTTATGCCATACCTGTAGTAAAGAACTGCGAATGTAAGCCCCAGAAGGCTGAACACCTCGCCTATTCCGCCGATAACAAGCAGTGCCTGCCCCTCTTTGGTGCTGATAAGCCCCGTGTCCTGCAATACAGGGAAAAGAAGGCCTATGGCCACCGTCATATATGCCACAGCCATTATGGGCTCATCCCCCATCAGACCGGTTATGATAAGTGAGAAAATGACTATAAGAAGCGCAACCGCGCCGTAGCTCAACAAATCCTTTCTGGGCAGTCTGCGGATATTTTCAAAATCTATTTCCATACCCGCCAGATACATAAGGACAAGAAAACCCAGCTCGGCAAGAAAGCCTATTATCTCCTTGCTATAGTGAATATCCGCAAAAAACCAGCCAAGACCTATTCCCAGCAGAATTTCACCAACAGCCACAGGTATCATAAGACGTTTAGAGATAAACGGAGCAAAGTACGCCCCAAGGCAGAACGCAAGGAGAAGAAACGCCTCGCCGTTATGCATTCTTTTCTCCCACCGGGAGCGCAAGCACACTGCAGTCAGCACTGCGGGCAAGCAGGTAAGGCACATTAGGGGTGAAAACCCCTATCTGCTCTTTCGGATCAAATGTCAGCACCAAAAGAATATTACTTCCGCCGTGCTCCCTTATCCTGTTTAGCGTCTCAAAAACCGGGTTCCCCTCTTTTACGGTGAATTCCAGCTTAACGCCTTCCGAAACTTCATAATCCGCCACTATATTTTTTCTGAAACTGAGATATTCGGTCTCTTTCTGTCCCCGCAGCGCTTCTGCTGCACTGACATAAATTATCTCGTAAGGCTTTTTAAGCAAGTTAGCCAGCTCTATCCCTGTCTCAAGGGCGAATGAAGGCGTTTCGGAGTTGAGGCTTATCAGCACCCTGTCATAGCTCCCGTATCCTTTGGCAAAAAGCAGAGGAGAGGAGGCTGCTCTGAAAAAACCCTTATAATAAAAGTCACAGCAGATGACCTTACGCTTCGGTACAATAAGCACACCCTTTTCATACCCTCTCAGATCTTTAAGGCTGGCTATGGTATCTCCGACTTCAAACTCAAGTTTCTGTTCCTTAATTTGATCAGCCAGCCCTTTTATCCCTTTACCTATGTGAGGTATCAGCGTCAGTTTTTTTGAAAGAGTGCCGGTATGCAGCAGTACGGCTTCCCCGACTATCTCCGGTGAGGAGGCAGAAGCATATACGGACAATGTCTGACCGAAACGCAGCGGGAAGTTAGGCACACCCTTGGAAAGAGTGTCCACCACACTTTTAACCACCTGAGGTTCGCCGACTATTATAAGCCTGTCTCCGATGTTTATCCGGCTTTCTTTATTAGGAAGAATAGCTTTGCCGCCTGAGTATATGAGAGCCACGCTCCAGTTGTTCGGCCGGAGATGTTTAAGTTTCACCCCTACAAGATGAGAGTAGCGCAAAACCTGAACCTCCACAATTTCGCCCTCACCTTTGCCTATATTCACAGGCCATGCCACATTTTTTTCTATCATGGAGGCAATAATCTCGATCCCCACATTAAGCGGGTGCACTATGTTTACATTGTATTTATCCAGTACAGAGTCATCGTAATTGCCGTATGACAGAACAATTATCTGAACATCCAGTTCATATACCTCACGGGCTATGCGGCAGCATTCAGAAACAACATCAGGATCCTTGATGGTGATGATAATGTTCATCACCTCGCTCACGCTGATCTTTTTCCATGTTACAATACTGCTGGCATCACCTTTTATCAGCTCAACTCCCGCAAGGGTATCCTTAAGTGATTCCTGATACTCCCTGCGTATATCCACCACTTTGACCTTTTTTCTCTCACGCAGGAAACGGACGAGTTCTATCTCGAAATAACCAAGGCCAAAAATCAGGGTAAATTTTTCTTTAATACTACTGACGGGGAATGTCATTGTCCGTTCCTGTTTTCACGGCAGCTTTCCGCTCCGCAGATGGATTTCCTGCGGAAGAGCCACGGGCTTTCCGTCACCGTCTATAGCCACAAACTTCACATTGGTGGAGAACACCTCCACTACCTCTTTAGCACCCGGCGCATCCGCCTCAACCGTTACATTGTAGCTAACAGAGGTTCGGCCTATCTTCTCCGGCAGGGTTATAAACTTGAGTATCGAACCGTTCTCCACCCTGTGCTTAAATATAACCTTGTCCATGGTAACTGTCACAAGGGAATAGCCCGGAAAGTCCAGGGAAGCGGCAAGCCATGCTATTTCGTCTATCCATTTCAGCATCATTCCGCCGAAAAGGTAACCGTAGTGGTTGAGATGTTCGGGTCTTACGAGCACATAGTTATCCATAAAACCTCCATATGGTAAATAATATATAACATGCAGGAGCACAACGCCGCCATAGCTTATCCGTAAAACTTCAATATCCTCACAGCCAAAAGAGGGAAAATACTACCCGGCCGACAATTATATCTACTATATATCGAGAAACATAATAATATAATTACTAGCTGACTAATATGATTTATTTGCTATTTTATAACCATTTATACGCCAAGAATGCTCTCCGGGGATATTTGACGAAAAAAAGGCGTGCCGTTAATTCCTGCTTAACAGCTAGGATATGAATTATTACCACTGACTCAATAGGTTATATTTATATCACATGTACAATGGTTCAGAAAAAAAGTCTTTGGGATCAAAATTTTCATCAGACAGGAGTCAGCAGATCAACACGCAGAGGCAGATGTGCCCATCCGAATAAAAAGCTTCATTAACAATAAAATACATGTTATTTATGAAATAAAATTCACCAAAAACATGCGGACTGAGTTTAATGTCGTATAAAAAACTTAATTTTTTTACTTAATCTTTACAAAGACAAAAACGCCTCCTTAAGATAAATTGCTGTATCATAAACAAGATAAGCATATAGTCAAGAATCCAAATATTCGCATTCAGCATATTAACTCTGAACTTTACTTGTGAGAATTTATTGACATTTTAACGCAAGATGCAGATAATCGTTCAAGAAATGGGAACGTTTTGTCATCTTTTATTTAACAAACGGACAAAACTAAGCCACAAGCAGATATTTAATTTTTAATTGCCGTCATAGAAAATACCAATAGGAGGTCAAGCCAGCTTTCTATCCGGCAAAAATTCCTGTAAAGCAGCAAAATAACGGAGGAAATTTATGAAGTTCTGCAGTGTAAGGAAATTTTATTCTTTCATTCTACTTGCAACACTCACAGCTCTTTTGAGCATGACCGCAGCTTGCGGAAGCGGCGGTTCGGTTGACACATCGTACGAAAACAACCCCCCTGCGTATTCATGGTGGAACGGTTATTACTCCAGCGAGTCGTCACTTATCCAGCCCGAAACCCTCGCAGCATGGATAGATAACGGCTTTAAAACAGCCGATGGTTCTCCCGTTGTTGTCTTCGATGTAATGACAGACTACGCATCAGCTGTAGCACCTAAGATAGTCGGTTCTGTGGCTAAAGGAGCAATAAGCTCTTTCGGCTATAACGATAACAGAGCGGAAGGCCCCCTCGACACAACCGGCTATAACAGCGGAGCCGGACACGGTGCATCCAGTGCCATGATGATCACAGGCTCAAGGATTGATGCTATTGTTCAGGATCTCGGAATTACTGAAAAAACTGTACTTGTTCTTACCGGCACAGGCGCAGCCCAGTATGATGTGTGGAGAACCTACTGGATTTTCACTTACTGGGGCTTCTCAAAGGCAAAAATCAAGGTTCTTGACGGCGGCACAGCGGCATTCGCAGCAGCTTTCCCCGCACTTGCGCCCACAACTGTTACTGCACTTTATGATCCCGCAGACAGCACTTTCAGCGTAAAGAAACTCCCTGTGCTTAAAAGCCAGGTAAGAGCTTCCATTAAAGAAGTTATCGATGCTGTTAAAGATGGCTCTCCTATTATATTCGCTCAGGCTACAGCAGCAGGCAGCAGAAATATAAAAACCGAGCACTCCTTCTTCCTCGGTGCAGGTTCTGTTCACGTAAACGGCAAGTTTAATGATGCCGACACCATCAAGGCGACAATAATAGCGAATATCAACGCATCTTACGCGGCTGACAGCAACCCTGCCACAGTGACCACATGGGACGATGTTCTTGCTCTCTTTGCCGGCAAAACAATATATGTTCACTGCGGTGCAGGCTTCTCTGCTTCTGCTCTTTATACAGCATTTGTTGATGTCCTCGGTATTCCTGTTGTTCTCTACGACGGTTCAAACAACCAGTGGAATGCATTTAAGGCAGACGGTCCTCTTCAGGGGCTCATTCCCGCTTATGACACATCACTTTACAGCTTCAACGTAAACGGCGGTCAGACAGCACTCGTGGGAGCTCCCGGTGTTTTTGTTGACTGGAACTACACAGGTACAGGCAATGAAATATACGAGGAAGACTATGAATACCACAATGCCGCACCTGCCGGAAACGGAAGTGACGGTCTTGGCGACAGCATAGGCAGCGGCTGCTAATTAATTTAAGAGGGAGATAAACATGAGAAATATAAAGTTTTTTACATTCTTTCTGGTTGTGATGCTCATGGCAAGCTCGGCTTTTGCCTTTAAGCCCATTGAGCTCGGCGAAGGCAAATACCTGAAATTCTTCTATGAAGGTCAGTTCGGCGTTACCATGAGAAACACAGGCTCAGGCGATCAGGGTGAAGACGACACGGCAGACTTCAATTTCAGAAGAAACAGATTCGGCTTCATAGGCACTTACAATGATAAACTCAGCTTCTATCTTCAGACAGAGTATCTTGATGACAAAGCTGTTAACCCCCTCGGCGTGAAAGACTCGCTCACTGACGACGAGAAGTTCTATGTTCTTGACGCGCAGATAAGATACGCTCAGAACAACGCATTCAACGTTACGCTCGGTAAATTTAAGCACAACCTCACAAGGGAAAACCTTGAAGGCTGCTTTACTCCCCTTAACTTCGACCGCTCACTCTTTGTCGCTGCTCCCTTCAAAACAAGCAGAGACTACGGTGTTGCGGTGTGGGGCAACCTTGCTAACGACTACCTCCAGTACAGACTTGATGTAATGGAAGGCCGTGAATCCGGCGGTGAGGGCAACGTGGGAAGCTATGTTCCCAACTCAGGATTCCGCTACACAGGCCGTCTGCACTTCACTATGTTTGACAAGGAAACAGGCTACGGCTATCAGGGTTCATACCTCGGTGAGAAAAAAATCCTCACTGTAGGCGGTTCATACCAGTATGAAGCTGATGTTGCTTACGCTGATGCCACAAACAGAGCAGACGCTGTTGACTACAGCGCGTACTCTCTGGATTTCTTCACTGAAATACCCACTTCAGCAGGTACATTCACTCTGTCAGGCGCATACCTTGACATAGACCTTGATGACCTTCACAAAGGCGCAGACCCTGACTCAGCTCTCACTGACAACGTTGCGGCAGGCACATTCAACGGCGCTAACGGTCAGAGAAACGGCTACTATGTGAAAGCAGGCTATATGCTCCCCATGAACGTTGGTCCCGGCAAGCTCCAGTTCTTCGGCAGATATGACAGCTTCGAATACGCTTCGCTCAACGGCTACACTGACAACACTGTTGATTTCTACGCTTTCGGCGCTAACTACTATCTCGCCGGCAACGACATCAAAATAGTAGGCCAGTACTCTATTACCGACTTTGAAAAAGAGGTCGGAGCAGATACCAACAAGCAGGATTTCGACACCTTTGAAATGTACCTGCAGGTAAGATTCTAATATTAAGGAGGAAGAAAAGATGAAAAAGAAAATCACTGTAATTGCAATTGCACTTACTCTTGTTGTGGCTGGTGCAGCTTTCGCTGCTGTTAAACAGTCCAAAGGCAAAGTTGTTGAGAAAGATGGTACAACCATCACAATCAAACTCGACAAAGACATCGATGTTAAAAAAGGCGACGATGTAAAAGTTGAAGCACTCGGTTCCCCCAAAGGCGGTTTCCAGCTTCAGGGCTGCTAATCGGCTGTTCTTTAAGGTTATACTACGGCGGGGCGGCTTTGTCCGCCCTGCCTCATTCAAACCGCTTTCACTTCCCAAAAAAATAATAAAAGCTTAAGATGGATTCATGCACAGAAAACTGTTTTTTCTAATTCAGATTATATTGATTATGCTTTCCGGAAATGCCTTTGCAGCCCCGAAAAATACTGTTCAGTCCTGCACCGTGACCGAGTGTCACGCTGGAATAGAGGACACTTCCGAAAACCATAAGCTGGCCTGTACCGTATGCCACGCCGGAAATCCCGGCACACGGGATAAGGACGCAGCCCATAAGGATATGCTAGGCGGACGAAACCCCTCTGACCCGTCCGTATGGGACAAAAGCTGCGGAGCCTGCCACCAGTATCAGCATGACAGGGTCAACACCACTCTGATGTACACCAATACAGGCATTATAAAAAATGCCCAGCAGGCATGGGACGACTACAAAGGCAAACACTACAGCACCGGCGGTTCCGAAGGCTTTGATGCGGAGGGCAACAGGGTAACTCTGCCGAAGGTCACTGAGCTTGAAGAGCTTTCCGGTGAACTGTACAGAAAGTTCTGCTCAAGCTGCCATGTAGGTTTTGACAAGCTTATAGGCTACAGAGCCCACCACTCCTCCGGATGTGCTGCCTGTCATTTCAGCCACAGCGTGGACGGAGCTTACGCAGGCGGCGATAAAACTATTCTCGGAAAGAAACCCTACCCTGAAAAGCATGTGATAAACCCTCTGCCGAATGATGATGTATGCCTAACCTGCCATAACCGAAGCGGGCGAATCGCCCTCTCCTACAGAGGCGAGTACGACGGCAACAATTCCCTTGTCCCCACAAACGGCGGCATACCGGGGCCTGAGCTCATGGACGGCATACGCAGCATAAAGCACATGCAGGCTGACATTCATAAGGAGTTCGGCATGGAGTGCATAGACTGCCATACCTCGCGGGATATGATGGGGGACGGCTATTTTTATGAAAACATGTACCAGCAGCTTGAAACCGCCTGTGAGGACTGCCACGGAACACCGGAGGCTCTGCCGAAAACAGCGAAAATAACCAAAGAGAGCGACTCTCCGCTGAGGGAGTCACAGTATTACAGGGTAAAAGCGAACTACGGCGATGAGATGGTTCTCACCTCCAAGGGACGCATGTATTCCAATGTTAAAAAGGAAGGCGGAAAATTCATCCTCTATACCAAAAGAGAGGGGAAGCGCCTTGAGATAAAGACTGTCACTAACACGGCAGACCACGCAGTGTACGGGCATGAGCGCATGGAGTGCTACACCTGCCACTCCAAAACCGTAATCCAGTGCTACGGCTGCCACACCACCTATGACAAATCCCAGACCATGATGGACTGGGTGAAGATGGAAGAGACAAAGGGGCTTTTCAGCGAGAAAGAAGACTTCCGCTCGTTTTTTCCCTTCCCCATGGGAATAAACCAGAAAGGGAGGATAGCTCCCGTAACCCCCGGCTGCCAAACCTTCCTCACTGTGCTGGATGAAAAAGGGAATACGGTAATAAAGGAACATGTCTTCAACTATAAAGGCGGCAAAAAATTCAAGTTCGCCCCCTTCTACGGACACAACACAGGGAAAAAAGCCATTACCTGCCGCAAGTGCCATTCCGATCTCATGTTTGCCGGATTCGGACAGGGGCTGGTATCAATCACGAAAAAGAACATAGACAGCTCATACATGTGCGACCAGTGCGATAAACCGCTTGATTCGCTGTATACGATGAAAAGCGGGAAAATGTCAGTCACATCAGACATTGTGCGCGACACATCAAGGGTGTTCACCCCTGCGGAGATAAGCCGGATATTTGATGCCAACCGCTGCATAATCTGCCATGACAAAGGCGACAAAAAAATCTACGGGAAAAAGATAGACTATGAAAAGATTCTTGCCGATTCTGTGCATAAGCCTCTTCTTGCTGACTAGCTCAGCATACGGCGAACAGATAGACACCAAAGGCAAAACCTGCACGGACTGCCACAAGGTTAAGCTTACGGATGCGCATAAGAAAACTTCATGCACATCATGCCATATAAAAAACGACACCCACTACGCGAAAGCGGCAGAGTTCCGCACGGGCGCGCAGGGCTGCCTCACCTGCCATGCAGGTTATAAAAACATGCTGACGAGCCCCATGCACAAGCGTGACGCGGAGCAAAAGTTTGTCCATGAATCATACGGCAAAAAAGACCCTGCGTTCTACGCCAAGAACTGCTCATCCTGCCATGTGACATCCTGCACCGACTGCCACAAGGGCAAGAGCGTACACGAGACTGTTAAACCGAAAACCGATGCATGCACAACATGCCACAGCGGATACTACACCGGGATCGAATACACTGGACTCGGTGTGCGGGATGATCACGAACGCTACGGCAGGGGCATCGAACACAACGATGAGCTCTACGCAAAAATGCTCCCCGACGTGCACCATGAAAAAGGGATGCAGTGCTCAGCATGTCACTCCATGAAGAGTCTGGCGGAAGGAAAGCCCTTCTCCAAAACCTGCACTGACTGCCACAAGGTAAACAAAAACTCATCAATAGAACACTCTATCCCTGAGCATATGGAAAAGATGGAATGCTGGACATGCCACTCTGCGTGGGCTTCGCAGGAATACGGCACATTCTGGATACGCTTCCGGAACACCGAATATGACGACTACTTCCGCTGGGTGAAAACACCCAATAACGAATATGCCAAAAGCAGTCACACCAAAGACTACACCCCGCCGCCCATCGGCATAAACTCACGGGGTAAATACTCGCCCATACGGCCTCAGTACACAGCATTCTTCACCTATGTGGTCGGTGACGGAGCGAAAGGGAAAGAAAACGAAATGCTGGCGAATAATTACAAGGCTCTTTTTCCTCATACCGTGAGGCGTGAGGTTGTAATGTGCGAAAGCTGCCACAAAAACAATAAGCGCCTTATGCGTGAAACAGAAGAAGAGCGGATCTTCGATCTTAAAAAAGACGGTCTTGAGATCGATAGCTTCCATAACAAAAAGGACTTCAAGGTTACAAACGGCCGCTTTATAAATGATGAGGAGTATAAAAGGATCACAGACGATGACCCGCGCTATAAAAGGCTTTCAATAAAGAAATGGAAACAGCTCAAGGATTCGGTACTGAGAAAAGGTATCGGGAAAGAATGACCACGAAACACATTAGCGTGTGAAGTATCGAAATATCGGTTATAATACCCTAACCTTATCTTTGACCCAACGGAGCCTGTATGCTGCCAGTTTCAAAAAGAGTATCATTATTCGTTACTTTTTTGATTCTTGTTCTCTGTGCCTATTTTATAGGTTCTTCCCTCGTGAGAAATCATCAGACCTTCAAACTGATGACGGAAAGGGACAGGACAAGGCTGCACGGTCTGGCGGAAGATCTCCCTAAACGCTTTCTGGAACTGCTTTTAAATTTCAATAACGATGCTCTTTCCAACGAAAAGGTGATCAACGCCTTTGCGGAAAGGGACAGAGAAAAACTGTCGCTGCTCCTTGAGCCTTATTTCGAACACCTTAAGGGGGACTTCGGCAATGTCCGCACGGTAATGCACTTTCTGCTAACAGACGGCACATCCTTTTACCGGGCTCACGATCCGGGACAGTTCGGCGACAACCTCACAGAGTCCCGCCCTATGCTCAGGAAAGCACTGGAAACAGGAGAGATGCAGTCCGGTTTTGAAACAGGCAGATACGGCCTTTCTCTCAGGGTAATAAACCCGGTATATCATAACGGAAGCCTGATCGGCGCATTTGACACCGCGATTGATGCGAGCTTTATTGCCAAAAGGCTTTCCAGCCTCACCTCATACTCAGCAAGCATTCTCATAAATATGCAGAGCTCATCACACTACCAGATGAAACTGACAAATAAAGTATCCGTTAATATGTTTGAAATTTTCAATAACTCACCTGAGCTTTTTGAAAAAATATACGGAAAGCTCAAAAGCGATAAATTCCCCGAACTTATTAAGATTGATGATAGAAACTTCCTGCTTATAAGCGATATAGCCATAACAGAGTTCAACGGCGAAAAGGCGGGGGAATTTCTCTTTGTTCTGGATGTTACGGAAGAAACCAGATGGGTCAAATCCTACCTTTATAAAAGCGCTGCCGCTGCGGCTGTTATTGTCATGCTGATTCTTTTCATAATCAGAAAGGGGTTCATGGAGATGATTGGCGGGCTTGAAAAGAAATATGCCCGAACCATAGTGACCCTTGAAAGAAAGGAAGCCCAATGCCGGGGTTACATAGTCAATGCCCCGCTGGCGGTTTTTGTGACTGATTCCGGCCTCAATCTTCTGGAAACAAACCCTGCGGCGGAGCACCTGACGGGCTACAGTGATGCCGAGATGATGCTGATGAACTTTATCGCCCTGTTTCATTATGAAACCACGGAAACAAGGAATCAGGTGAAGCAGTCCCTGTCTGAAACGGGCAGACTCAGCGGGATGTACACTTTCAGAACAAAAGACGGAAAACGCATTCAGGTGCACGCGGAAGGAGCCTCACTCACCAGCCACAGGATGAACATTGTCTTCTGCCGGGATGTTACGGAAGAAAACGCGCTCAAAGTCAGCCTCGAAAAAGCCTATGCCAAGCTTGAGGACATGAACCGCCACCTGGCCGCAAAGGTTGAGGAGGAGGTAGAGAAAAGGCAGAAAACCGAAAAGCACCTTGAAATGCAGAAGAAGTTTTCAGACATGGGGCAAATGATAAATGCCATTGCCCACCAGTGGCGTCAGCCGCTGAATGCTCTGGGCATATACATTCAGGACACGGCGGAGAGAATAAGGGATAAAGAGCTTACAGAGCAGGATCTCAGCGAGTTTGAATCAGTGTCCATGCTGCTTATCTCACAGATGTCCGATACCATAGACAACTTCCGCTCCTTCTTCCTTCCCTCCAAGGAGCAGGAGCAGTTCAACGTTGCGGAGGAGACCGCATATCTCCTGCGGATGATAAGCGCTCAGATCGCCTCAAAAAACATAGACCTCAAATACACGTGCGAATGTGACGGGGAAAAGCGCAACTGCATGAACGACTACAACATGCCGGTGTGCAGTTCCGGTTATACCGCGGCCTTCGGCTATGTGGGCGAGTTCCGTCAGGCGCTTATGAATATAGTAAGCAACGCCATTTACGCAGTGGAAGAAAAATGCATCGCGGATAAACACTACAAGGGAGCGATAAGTGTAGAATTATCCTGTTATAATGGTATCATTAAGTTAACAGTAAAAGATAACGGAACGGGAATTGCAAACGAAACATTGTCAAAAGTTTTCGATCCGTATTATACTACCAAACCTCAGGGCAGAGGGACAGGGATAGGACTGTATGTCACCAAGCTTCTCATCGAAAAGCACATGGGAGGCAAAATCCGCATCTACAACAACCCGGAGGGGGGAGCAGGAGTGGAGATTACACTTAGTCAGGATATTGCAGATGAACAATAAAACCATTCTTTACGCAGAAGATGACATTATTATACAGAAAATACTGGGCAAATTTATCAGCAAGAAATACCCGGATACTCTCATTGCCAGCAACGGTAAGGATGCGCTCTCTCTCTTTGAGACGAACAAAGTGGACGCAGTGGTTACAGATCTTTCGATGCCGGTTATGAGCGGATTCGAGCTCATAAGAAAAATCAGGGAACAAAACACTGTCACCCCGATCATAGTTACCACCGCGTACCGAGATGAGGCCAAACAGCTGAACGATGCCGGAGTGATAATTCTTTACAAGCCAATTGATACCAAAGAGCTTATGAAAAGCCTTGAAGCGGCGTTCGCCTGCTGAAGGCTTTGGAGAACACGCCTTGAAGGAAGACCTCTTTCCCGATGAAATAACAATAACCGACTGTCCGGAATCCGCCTACATAAGCCTCCACAGAATGAGCTACACCCAGAAGGGAATAAGCAAAAACTGGGATTTTATCAAAGTGCATGACAGTGTTGCGGTTATTCTGGCGGACACCCTGCGCAGCGAGCTTATTCTCGTCCGCCAGTTCCGCCCGCCGGTTTTTCTGCGTGAAAGAACCGGAATAACCTACGAGCTCTGCGCCGGAATCACCGACAAAGATCTGTCCCCGGAAGAAACAATCCGCGAAGAGATTCAGGAGGAGACAGGCTACTCCGTGCGGACAGAGGATATTGAAAGGATAACATCCTTCTTCACAGCAGTGAGCTTTGCCGGAAGCAGGCAGACACTTTATTACGCCGAAGTTGATGATTCAAAAAGAACAGGCTCAGGCGGCGGTGTCGGCACGGAAAAGCTTGAGGTAATCAGGCTGCCGTTCAGCGAAATACATTCTTTTATGCTGGATGAATCAAAGCCGAAAACACCGGGGCTTCTCTTCGGGCTGATATGGTTTATACAGAATAAGCTCTAAAATGCAGGCAGGCTAACCGTTACACGGGTGAAGCCGTTGCCTGTTTCCATTGATATGCTGCCGCCGTGCGCCTCAGAAAGCAGCTTGGCGGAGTATGTCCCTAATCCGGTTCCGGCGACTTTCCCCATTGTCACGTACTTTTCGAAGAACCTGTCCACAATCTCCTGCGGAACATCCCCCTCATTGCTGACTGAAATTATGTCCTGCTCACCGCATTTTTCGCACTCTATGGTCACAATTCCACCTTCCGGGGAGGCTTCCACAGCATTTCTCACAAGGTTGGACAGGCATGAGTAAATAAGCAGATCATCCGCCTGAATAAGAAACACCCCGGTGGTACTGCCGGAAAAGATCCTCTCTATACTCACCCTGTAAGACACGGTAAGCCCTTCAAGGTGCGAGCAGACCCTACCCAGAAGCTCATTCAGCAGCACCCCGCGCTTGGCAACGGTGTAATCACCCCTTTCAAGGCGGTAAAGCACCTGCGAGAGGTTTATCATAGCATTAAGCTGAAAGCATGATTCTATAACTTTTGATGCAAGAAAACGGGTTTCCTCTGATTCTGCCGAAGCTTCAAGAGTCTGTCCGAGGAGATAGATTGAATTAAGAGGGGTTTTGAGATCATGGCGCATAATCCGCTCCACATCCTCGCGGAGAAGTTCCAGCTTTTTCCTTTCGTCTATATCATAGGCTATAACAAGGCGCGCATTCCGTCCGCTGTCCCAAGGGATAAGCCTTCCGGTTTCCAGATACCATCTTCCGCAGCGCCCGTTGAGAACTTCCTCAGAGGTGACTTTCTCAGTAGTTTCAGCCTCCATGACACAATGGCTGCACCTTTCATCCCGCCCGTGGATAACCTTCCAGCACTTTTCACCGCGCCAGCCGCCCCTGAAACCCAGAACATCAATGGCGTAGCTGTTTATGTAAAGGAGTGTAAAATTATCTGGATCGATCACATAGACCATGGCGGAGAGGCTGTTGAGGACAAAAGGAACCTTTTCCACCCCTTTTGTGAGAGGCACTTCCTCATCCGGCTGCCTTACGGAGCAGATAATCATTCCCCGGCTCTGTTCATCATCCTCCGCAAAAGGATACAGTTCCAGAATAACTCTGGCGGAACTATCCGCCGCAAACATATGCACAGCGCCGTGGGTAATTTTTTTTCTGTAACCGCCGGAGAAAAGATTTGAAAACGAACACTCCTCAGCCGTGTTCCGGCAGAGGGAGCATATCTTCACGTTTCCCGTATTCTCCTCGCACAGAGAGTAAAGCTCCGCTGCTTTCCTGTTAAAGCCGTGGACAATTCCGTCTCCGTCAAGCAGAAAAAGCGGTTTTTCGGATATTTCCGAAATCAGTCTAAAGCTTTTCATAGCCCGCCTTCGCACGTAATCATATTGATTTTTCACGAAAAAACAACATTTGAAGGTCACGCAGAGTTAAAATCATTATATATAATGAGTCGCTCAGGAATAAAAAAGACCGCAGTCAGGCGGCCTTTCGCAGCTTTAGAAGTGTGTTTACCTGCCGGACGGTGATTTCAGGTTCGTGAAGCCTGTGCCTCCCCATGCCTGCTGAGCCGTGCCTATAACCAGAAAAGCCTTGGGATCAATGGACGACACAAGAAACTTAAGGTCAGAAACCTGCGAGCGCCTCACTGTGCAGTAAAGCATGGTGCGCTCGGTATCGGAATAAGCGCCGGTCATCTGCCACATGCTCACCCCTCGCTGGAGCTCAGTCATCAGAGTGCGGCTCATCACCTTCGGGTTATCGGTGATGATCCAGGCTATACGCACCTGACTCACGCCCTCAAGCACAAAGTCGGATGCCATGCCGCAGAGCAGAAGGGTCAGCAGGGCGAGCATGGATTTCTCCCAGCTGAAAACGAACCCGGCAAGAACTATGACTATTATATCCGTGTAGAGAAAAGACTGACTGAGTGGAAAGCCCGTATGCTTCTGGAGGATGCGCGCGGGAATGCTTGTTCCGCCCATGCTCCCCCCGGCGCGGTAAATTATCCCTGCTCCAAGCCCTACTGAAACGCCTGCATAGATACAGTTGAGAAGCAGATCCTGGGAGATGGGATAAACCTTCATATAGATGGGAAGAATACGCACGAAAACATCAGAGGCAAGTGAAAAAACAACAACCGAGTTTATGGTAGAGAGAAGAAATTTCAGCCCGCCCAGCTGATAATAACCGAGAACAAGCAGCGGTATGTTCAGAATGAGATACAACATACCCACTGTGAGCCCTGTGTATTCATTGATTATGATCGCAAGACCGCTTACTCCGCCCGCCGCAATCTGAAACGGAACCTGAAACACCACGTAACCGAAAGCCGCAAGCACGCTGCCAAGGATTATCAGAAACTGGTTATAGATAAATCTTAAAATAAAACTTTTTTTAGGAACCACATAAAGAGGCCCCTTAAGCTGATTCTGCTGCATGTCTCTCCTGAGTCGGAATAGTTAATGAAACAATGCCACTAATACTACCTGACAAGGATTATTGCAAGTCAAACAGGAAGAATCGAATACTGAAAAGCTTTTAACACTTTTCAGCTTTTTCGCGGCGAATCCGCACCTCTGTTTCCTCCAAATATTAAAATTTTTACCGATTTATATGGACACGCCCCCTTCGTTTCAGTATCATTTATAAAAAAAATTTCAGGAGTTACTTAAGCACCTGTATGCTAGCCCTCTTAACCTACGTTACTGTGGCCCTCGGCCTCTCCTTCATCTGCTCCGTAATGGAAGCGGTTCTACTCAGCATGACCCCGGTTTACGCAATTCAGCTCGAACAGAAAAATCCGAAAGCCGGGAAAATATACCAGGAACTCAAAAAGGACATCGAAGCCCCTCTGGCCGCCATACTCAGCCTTAACACAATAGCACACACCATAGGTGCGGCAGGAGCAGGCGCACAGGCGACCAAAATATTCGGTGATGCCTATCTGGGAGTAATCTCAGTCATACTCACCCTACTTATACTCATTCTCTCTGAAATTCTTCCCAAGACCCTCGGCGCTGTCTTCTGGAAGCAGATAGCAGTTCCCATGCTGCCTGTGCTGAGGTTCACCATGTTCACCATGAAGCCTCTGGTTTTTCTCACCAACCTGATGACAAAGGTTCTGCCGAAGAGCAAAGAATCCAACGTTATCAATCATGATGAATTCCTGATCCTCACCCAGCAGGGGATCAAGGGCGGCGTGTTCAGCGAACAGGAATCACTGATACTCACCAACCTCTTCATGCTGAGAAAGCTCACGGTTAAGCACATAATGACCCCCCGAACAGTCATGTTCGCCCTCAGGGAGGACACAACAGTGGGCGAGGTACTGGAAAGACACCCTGAGATGGTGTTTTCGCGCATCCCAGTTTATAAAACCGCCCTTGACGACATAACCGGCTTCGTTCTGCGAAGTGACATTCTGCTTTACGCTGTCAGAGATATGAAGAACACTCCCCTCTCCGAATTCAGACGCCCCATCAGCGCCGTGCCGGAATCAATATCCATCAGCAGGCACTTCACAGGGCTTATAAAGGACAGAGCCCACATATCCCTCGTTATTGACGAATACGGCGGAACAGCAGGGATCGTGACCCTTGAGGATGTCATCGAAACCCTCATCGGAATCGAAATCGTTGACGAACATGATAAAGTGAAAGACCTCCAGAATCTCGCCAGACAGCAGTGGAGCAACCGAATCCGCAAGATGGGGCTAAACCCCGCCGACTACGACTTCGACAGATAAGCCCGCACCCCAGCGGGCTCTCACCCTTATCAGGTAAAATTTTGTAAGCTTCCGAACATTCCCATTGCTTTCATACCGCCGGGCATTATAATGACTATACAGTCATCTTAATGACCATGTAGTCAAAAACGAGGTTTGCCATGCACAGGATAGACAGAAGGCAGATTGTTAACAAGCTGATTAAAGATACGGTTTACGACAGCGTTATGGAGATACTGCACGAATCAGGCGGTGAGAAGCTCACAATGGAAGAGGTTGCGGCTAAAGCAGGGGTATCAAAGGGGACGCTCTACAACTATTTCAAAAACAAAGAAGATCTCATGGATTTTGTGGAGCAGCAGACCCTGGAACCGATAATTGAAGGACTGAGGGAAATACGCACCAGCAAAAAAACCGCAGCGGAAAAACTGAAAAACACACTGAGATTTGCGTTTGAAATATATAAAACCCGTAAGGACTATGTGAGGTATCAGAAGGAAATCACCACCTACAAGCACAATACGGAGATTTCCCGCAGGATAGGGGAAGAGCATTTCAGCACTATATGGGCGCAGGGCACGCTGGAAGGCGATTTTAAGAATGTCGATCCCCTGCTGTTCCGCGCTGTCACCGGAGGAGCCATCTCAGCCATAATGGACACATGGATCTTTGATGAAACCGATGAGCCGGATATAGAGAAAACGATTCAGGGACTTGAAAGAATATATACGGAAGGCTTCATTGAAAAAAACCGTGACTAGTAAACTTTTTTAACATTCACACGTCTTATCTGGAAAGACGGGCTGAAAAGCTCTCTTCAATAAAAGCCCGCAGGGGGTTTATGACCAGTTTTCCTCCTGCGGTTTTTTTTTCGCATTTTAAGCCCGGCCGGCACTTCCGCCGCGCATGAATACCCGCTATCCGCATTAATCCCGAAAATAATTCTGCAATGAATAGTCATTTTCAATCTGTTTGGTGGTAGGCTAAATATGACAGAACAGATGTTTAGTTAACCCCCTAAGAATGATTATCAGGAGAGAGAACAGATGAGAAAACTTATTACTTTTTTGACAATGATTTTATTAACAGCATCATTGACATCCCATGCGGCGGAATCACCCTTCAAGCCAAAGCTTCCTTTCAGGAGCGCAGTAATAACCTATGATATAACCGGAACCGAATCAGGAAGCGAGGTTCTCTATATCAAAGAAGGCGGCGCATACGAAGCCAAACACCGAAAAACTGCCGTTAAAATATTCGGAATATCGAGAAAAACTGAAATACTGGATATTTCAACCCCTGAATGGGTTTACAGCATCAATGTAAACGAAAAATCAGGCACAAAAAACGTAAACCCGATTATCTACATGAATGAGGAATACAATAAGCTCTCCAAAAGCGACCAGAAAAAAGTAATCGCAAACGCAGAAAAATTCGGCAACGCCTACATGAAAAACCTTAACGGAGAGGTTGTTAAAAACGCCGAAACTATTCTGGGCTACAAATGTGACCTCGTGACAATGATGGGCGTACGCGTTTACTCGATCAGCGGAACCGGAATCCCCCTCAAATCCTCCTCCGAAATGATGGGCGTAAAAATGGAGCAGACTGCCAAGTCGGTAGACAAAACCACTCCGCCGGATAAGGTTTTCGAAGTGCCGGCCGGAATCAAAATAACACACGACCCCAGAGGGGAT
Organism: Deferribacteres bacterium; assembly: GCA_023395255.1. Taxonomy (GTDB): domain Bacteria; phylum Chrysiogenota; class Deferribacteres; order Deferribacterales; family Geovibrionaceae; genus Geovibrio; species Geovibrio ferrireducens. Next base: position 343,632 of record JAEWZN010000007.1, on the reverse strand, counting down.
GAAGCATCCAGAGATTTTGCCCGAATAACTGTACAAAGCCTTGTTGAGGGTAAAGATCCCATGCAGGCAAACACTCAGGAAGCAATACGCAGATCCGCCGCCGAAAACGGAGAGGAAATGCCATCCAAAGAGGAAATGGATCAGATGATGAAAATGTTCGGGGGGCAAAAATAGTGCGGGGGCAGCCCCGCATTTCCCTCACGCTGTTTTTATAGCAGTTATAACATCTTTTACATATATTATCAGTAACTAAGCCAAAACACAGCCATCCGCAGTCTTACGCGTGTATCTCCGTATTAAAAAATAAAATAATATTTAAAAAATCACTGCCCATACTGTCTATTTTTCAGGAAAAAATATAAAAACAGCTAAAAAAATACTAACTCCGTTTAGAGCCGGAGCCCCGAATCTGCTATTTATGCAAAACCTGACTTTTTTCTGAAACTTTTCAAGCCCATGCCGGATAAGCGTTTTCGAGGCTTTCGCGTATAATTTCATTGACACTTCCCCCTTTTTTTCGTAAATAAACCTGTTTTTACCATTTTAAGGAGGCCTTTGGTTAGATGTGGCGAAATCCTGAGCTGATCAAGAACTGGACTATTTCAAATGCCGAGGAACTGTACGGCATAAACAAGTGGGGCGCTGACTATTTCTCCATTAACAAAAAAGGGCATGTGGTTGTCACCCCTTTCGGCAAGGAGAACGGGCCGCAGATAAGCCTGCACGAAGTTGTGAAAGAGGTGGAGGACAGAGGCCTTGCCATGCCTGTTATCCTCCGCATTGAGAATATTCTCGGTTCGCAGATAAAGCTTCTGCACAACACTTTCAGGGACGTTATAAAGGCCACCGGCTATCAGAACGAGTACAAAGGGGTTTTCCCCATCAAGGTAAACCAGCAGGAGCAGGTGATTGAAGCCATCGCCGAATTCGGCAAGGATTTCAACCACGGTCTTGAGGCGGGCAGCAAGCCTGAGCTCATCGCCGCCATATCCATGCTGCAGAACAGGGACGCATGTCTTATCTGCAACGGGTACAAGGATGAGGAATTCATAGACCTCGGCCTGTATGCCGTGAAAATGGGCTTTAAATGCTTCTTCGTTATAGAAGTTCCCGGCGAGCTTGAACTGATCCTCGAAAGAGCCAAAAAGCTCAAGGTACGCCCTTATCTTGGCGTGCGTATTAAACTCTCCACGCATGCGGAAGGCCAGTGGAGCGAATCCAGCGGAGATTCAAGCGTTTTCGGGCTGAACATCAGTCAGGTGATAGATGTTATAGACAGGCTCAAGCAGTCCGACATGCTGGACTGCCTCCAGCTGCTCCACTATCACATTGGCTCTCAGATCCCCAACATCCGCGACATCCGTGCGGGTGCGTTTGAAGCATGCCGCATCTATCAGGAGCTGGTTAACGAAGGCGCAAAAATGGGCTATATCGACTTCGGCGGGGGTCTCGCCGTGGATTATGACGGCTCAAACACAAACTATCACTCAAGCCGCAACTACTCTGTCGAGGAATACTGCTACGACATAGTGGAATCCATCATAGCGGTGCTGGACAAGCAGAACATCCCCCACCCTGTCATCATCACCGAATCCGGCAGGGTGACTGTTGCCTACTACTCCGTTCTGCTGTTTAACATACTGGATGTATCATCCTTCCACCCCAGCCCGCTGCCGAAGGATATTAAGGATAACCAGAGCGAACTGATCCAGAACCTGCTCAGCACATACGACATGATCTCCCCCAAGGCGATACAGGAGTGCTGCAACGATGCGCTGTACTACCGCAACCAGGCAAGGCAGCTTTTCAAGCACGGGCAGACAAACCTGCGTGACCGGGCACTGGCGGAGAACCTTGTGCGTCATATACTGATAAAAATCTCCAAGGTCGGCGCGGAGCTTAAGCATGTCCCGAAAGATGTGCAGGATATAGACAGGCTGCTTTATGATATATATTACGGAAACTTCAGCCTGTTCCAGTCGCTGCCGGATGTCTGGGCTATAAACCAGATTTTCCCCGTTATGCCCATACACAGGCTCAGCGAAGCACCGACGCATCCTGCAATTATCTCCGACATAACCTGCGACTGTGACGGAAAGATAGACAACTTCCCCGACTACTCGCACGATAAAAACGCGCTGATGCTCCACGAACTTAAGGACGGCGAGGAATACTACCTCGGCGTATTCCTTGTGGGTGCTTATCAGGAAACGCTGGGCGACCTGCACAACCTCTTCGGCGATACCAACGTGGCTACGATCCATGTGAACGATGACGGCAGCTATCAGGTCATTAAAGAACTGGAGGGTGACTCCGTTGCGGATGTTCTCTCATACGTTGAGTACGACGTGAAGGCCATTAAGAAAAGCCTCAAGCAGCTTGCTGAGGATTCCATAAACAAAGGCTTCATAACCCCCAAGGAACGCAAGCAGATCCTCGAAGGCTTCGAGGAGGGCTTGAGAGGGTATACTTACTTTGAACGGGAATAACAGGCTGCGAAGCAAGTTAAAAGTTTCCCCGAAAAGTAACCAAAAAATAAAATATGAATAATAAGAAAATATAAGGAGTTTGCGAATGTCAAAAGTGCTCATAATCGGTGCGGGCGGCGTAGGAAATGTTGTTGTGAAGAAGTGCGCTCAGCATCCTGACGTTTTTAAGGAAATTTTTCTTGCCAGCAGGACTAAGGAAAAGTGCGATGCCATAGCCGCAGAGGTTAAGAAGATGTACGGCGTTGATGTGAAAACCTATGCCGTGGATGCGGATATTGTCAGCGACATTGTCCGTGTCATCAACGACTGCAAGCCTGAGCTTGTGCTTAACGTTGCCCTCCCCTATCAGGATCTGGCTATCATGGACGCCTGCCTCGAAACGGGGGTAAACTACCTCGACACCGCCAACTATGAGCCCAAGGACGAAGCGAAGTTCGAATACTCATGGCAGTGGGCATATCAGGATAAGTTCAAAGAGAAAGGGCTTATGGCTGTTCTCGGCTGCGGGTTTGACCCCGGTGTGACAAACATCTTCTGCGCCTATGCCCAGAAGCACCTTTACGACAGCATCCGCACAATCGACATTCTCGACTGCAACGCCGGTGACCACGGACACCCGTTTGCCACCAACTTCAACCCTGAGATAAACATCCGCGAGGTGACTCAGGTTGTGCGCCACTGGAAGGACGGAGAATGGATCGAAACCCCCGCGATACTTGATGACAGCTGCGTTCACTTCACCTTCGATTACCCTGAGGCGGGGCCGAAGGAGAGCTACCTTCTCTTCCATGAGGAGATGGAATCGCTGGTTAAGAACATAAAAGGGCTTGAGAGAATCCGCTTCTGGATGACATTCTCACAGAACTACATCACGCACCTTAAGGTGCTTGAGAACGTGGGCATGACCCGCATAGACGAAGTGGACTTCAACGGCTGCAAGATAATCCCCCTCCAGTTCCTCAAGGCGCTACTCCCCGATCCGGGCAGCCTCGGCACAAACTACAAGGGGCTTGCCGTTATCGGCTGCGTTTTTGACGGCGAAAAGGACGGCAGGAAAATCAAGAAATACATCTACAACGTCTGCGATCACGCAGAAGCCTACAGAGAGGTTCAGGCGCAGGCGGTTTCATACACCACCGGCGTTCCCGCGATGATCGGCGCTATGATGATGCTGAAAGGCGTATGGAAGGGCACAGGCGTTTTCAACGTTGAGCAGCTTGACCCCGACATGTTCATGGATGAGCTTAACAAATGCGGCCTGCCGTGGCAGGTTGTTGACTTTGAAGGCCAGCTTCCCGAATGAAAAATATCTACGCTCAGGCGCTGAAAGATTTTCCGAAGGAAATAACGGACAGGGCGGAAACGCCCTGCTACCTTATCAGCGAGGACGTTATCAGACGCAACTGCGAAACCCTCGACTCGGTGCAGAAACGCACAGGGGCAAAGATTATGCTCGCCCTCAAGGCATTTGCCCTGCCGAAGGTGTTTCCCCTCATATCCTCATACCTGCACGGAGTGTGCGCCAGCGGGCCAATAGAGGCTCAGCTTGGGTCTGAGGAATTTAAAAGGGAGACGCATACCTACTCCCCCGCATTCACTGACGCTCAGATGGAGCGGACTGTAAAATACTCCGACCACATAGTCTTCAACTCCGTGAGCCAGTGGCATCTGCACAGGGACAGGATAAAGAACAGCGGCAAACATATAGAGATCGGTCTGCGGGTAAACCCCGGCCATGCCGAGGTAGAGGTGGATTTATATAACCCCTGCCTCCCCGGTTCCCGCTTCGGCGTGAGCCCGCAGGATCTGGAAGGTGTTGATCTCACAGGGATAGACGGACTACACTTTCACGCCATGTGCGAGCAGGATTCAGATGTTCTGGAAAGGGTGCTGGCATCCTTTGAAAAACGTTTCGCCCATCTCATCCCGCAGATGAAATGGATAAATTTCGGCGGCGGACATCACATAACTAGAGATGACTACGACATTGAACTGCTCTGTCGCCTGATCACAGATTTCAGGAAGAGATACAATAATATACAGGTTTATCTGGAACCCGGTGAGGCTGTGGTGCTGAATGCGGGTGTGTTCATAACCTCAGTGCTGGACACCATATACAACGGGATGGATATAGCCGTGTGCGACTGCTCTGCGGAAACCCACATGCCGGATGTTCTGGCAATGCCCTACAGACCAAAACTCATAGGCGAGCCTGAAAACGGAAAATACACCTACCGCCTCGGCGGAATCTCCTGCCTTTCGGGGGATTTCATAGGAGACTACCGCTTTGATGCGCCGCTGAAAAGGGGCGATAGGCTGGTTTTTACCGATATGGCTCTTTATTCCTTCGTGAAGAACACAAATTTCAACGGGGTGGAGCTCCCTTCACTCATCACATTCAGCCTTGAAAAGGGAACCTTTGAAGTAGTCCGAAAATTCGGATATGAGGACTATAAGAACAGAATAAGCTGATGAAAAAGGGCTCCTTCAATCTGAAGAAGCCCTTTGCTTTTCTCTAAAAATCCATTGTCATCGAAAGCCAGTATGATCTGCCCGGCTCATTGTAGGTGTATGCGTTGGCCTTTTCCGCGCCGTCAGCAGTGGCGGAGGCGGAAGCGGAGTTCCCTTTGCGGTGAAGCTGCTTATCAAAAATGTTGTTTATGCCCGCTCTCATGGAGAGGTTTTCAAACACTTTGTACTGTGCGCTGATTCCCACAAGGGCGTAAGGATCGATCTCGTCCTTCTCTATTTCCCTTTCAGTCCTGATCTCGATTGTCGGCGTTTCCTGCTTTCCGTAGAATGTGGCGTTAACTCCAAGAGAGAGTTTTTCAGTCGCTCTCCAGTCGATAAAAGTGTTCACGGTGTATTCCGGAACTATGCTGAGAGGCTGACCTGTTCTTTTAAGCTCGGATTCGATCATGTAGGTCACGTTTGTATTGAAGTCAATGTCCTTGCCGACAGGAACAAAGATGTTTCCTTCAACACCCTGAACAACAGCCTCGCCCGCGTTTTCCCATTTATAAACATCCCTGTTGCCGTTTATTGTGGCCACGGATGTTTTTCCTGCGAATACTTTATTGTCATAATCGTTATGGAAGTAGCTTGCACTTGCCCTGAAAGATTCCGAGTCATAAGCAAGACCGATTTCCTTGTTTATGCTTGTCTCAGGGTCAAGATCCTCGTTCCCCTGAAGGTAGCATCCGCCGCCCAGTGAGCTGGCACCGCCGTAGCAGCCTGTCCCCCTGCTGTAAAGCAGGTAGTTGGGGTTGCTCTGTAAAGGTTAGGCGCTTTGTATGCCCTTGCAACACCGCCTTTCACCGCCCAGTTGGAATTGATTTCGTAATATGCGTTAAGGCTGGGGCTTACATTAGTCCCGAATACTTCATGCTCGTCAATACGCACACCGGGTGTGAGGGTCAGTCCGCCGCCGAGGTATATATTGTCCTCCACATAGAAAGCCGCGCTGTAAGCCTCAGTGTCGGTCTTGCCTATATTGTAGCCTTCAAGGTCGATATTAAGCCATGTCATGGCGGGCGAGTTCCTCAGTGAGCCTTTATCATCCAGAGATTCGTCACGGTATTCCGCACCGACGGTAAGTGTCTGGGCAAACCCGAAAAGGTTTAGGGGAATGTCCGCTTTCACGGATGTGAGGAAACTGTCGTACTGAGATTCAGCCATGCCGGGATCATAGGTGAGAGTGTCTGTTATCTCACCTTCCAGACCGCCAGCCAGCCCTTCGTTAAGACGGGTATTCACTGTGCGGTCGTAGCTGACATCCAGACGGGTTTTACCCCAGTTCCAGTCGCCGGTGTGGGTTGCGGCTATGTTCTTACGGCGTATTACGTTTGTTTCCTCGCCGTAAAGAGATTCGGTGTATTCGTTGCCAAAGTTCTGCATTGAGTCCCCGGCATATATGTTGCCCTGACGGCTGTAGCCGCCAGTGAGTTCAACAGACTGCTGCCTGTTTACATCCCACGAAAGAAGAGCGTTAAGATCCCTGTTGCGGTAGCCTTCACGTCCGGCAACGTTTTCAGCGCCGCCGTAAACCGCTTCGCCTTCGTTAATGCTTTTTGCGTCCGCATCGCGGTAGTTCATGCCGCCGTATATGCGGAATGAAACCGAATCACTCACAGGCCCGCTGACTGATATGTTTGTGCGGTAGGAGTCCCCTTCCTGCGCGTCCTCCTGAATATTGCCCATTACTGTCATGGAGCCGGAAAATTCTTTGTCCGCCTTTTTGGTGATTATATTCACCACACCGCCCATGGCACCGGAGCCGTATCTGGCCGCTGCGGGTCCTCTGAGCACTTCCACACGCTCAACCATCTCCGCCGGAATCCAGTTTGAATCGCCTCTGGTGTCTCTTTCCTCCGTCCAGCCGTAGCGTACAGAGTTGCGTGACTGCACAGGGCGGCCGTCAATGAGTATGAGTGTGTTTTCGGGGCCCATGCCGCGCAGGTCTATCTGGCGGTTGTTCCCTCTGGAACCGGAAGCTGAGTTCCCTGTAAGGTTAACGCCGGGCTGACGGCGTATAATTTCCGAAAGGTCGTTGATGGGAGGATTTTTTTCTATATCCTCCTTTGTGATGATTGACGAACCGAGCGACTGCTTAACCTGCTCCGCCGCTGTGCCTACCACTTCCACCGTGTCGAGGGTGATCTCCTCATCCGCCGCGTATGCGCCCGCAGCACCGAAAGTTACCGAGATTGCGAGCCCAAGCATAAAGATATGCCCAAAGCCGTATCTGCTTTTTTTCATGTTCTCCCCTTTTGTTTCGGAACTCAAAGATTCTCGTGAATATTATTTGAAAAGATGTCTGTGCTGTAAGCCCCGGCAGCCGGAAGCCATCCTGCACCTGCTGTCTGACGCAGCGCAGAACCAGCCCTAAACAGGGGAATACTAATCTGCGGAAAATTTGGTGTCAACATAATTTATTGTATTTGTCAAACTTTATTAGCTTCAGGTTGAGAATAAATCACGCGCGGAATATTTTTAACACTTCTTAAATCTGCCCCGCTTGTAACCTGAGTGATTAAACCTTATAATAAGCTTATGAAAACTCTGGCCGGACAGGAAGAAATGCTCACTGCCTGCGCTTCGTGCGGGCTTGTGACCTCTTTCAGCAAAAACACCGATGAAAAGATTGTATGCCCCCGCTGCGGCAGCACCGTCAGAAAGCAGGGGAAAAACGCCGCCGCATATGCCGCGGCTTTCAGCATTTCCGCCTTTCTGCTGTTCATCCCTGCCCTCCTCTACCCTGTGCTTGACATATCCGTGAGCAGTTTCAGCAATTCCGCCACAGTTCTCGGCAGCATCAGAGCCCTTTATGAGGAAGGTCTCGGAGCCGTGGGATTCCTCGTCCTGCTCACATCAGTCATTATACCAATGAGCTTTCTCATCACCTGCTTTTACATATCTGTCTCCGCCCTGTTCAGGCGGCGGTTCCCTTTTTTTACCCCTGCCCTGCGGCTGGCAAATTTTTTTCAGGAATGGCACATGGCGGATGTTTTTCTGGTGGGAATACTGGTTTCCATCGTTAAACTAATTGATATGTCCGAGCTTACATTCGACTACGGGATCTACCTTCTCATGGCTGTCTGCGCATTTACCGCCATAGCCGAAGTTTATTACGACACGCTTCTGTTCCGCCTCCGGGCAGGTGAAAAATGACTGATATTGAAATGAACGCCGCGCTGTGTCTCTCATGCAGACAGCTTATTGACGCAGAAGAAGCAGAGCCTGACGGGCTGAGATGCCCGGTATGCGGCAGTACGGTTCATCCGCGCAGAAAAAACAGCATGGAAAAAACATGGGCGCTGGTCATTACAGCCCTTATGCTTTATATCCCCGCAAACATACTTCCGGTAATGTCCGTTGAAACATTTGCCGATTCATCCGCGAACACCATACTGGGCGGAGTCATAGAACTTTTCGGCAATAAAATGTACTTTATAGCAGCGGTGGTGTTCGTGGCCAGCTTCGTGGTTCCGCTGTTTAAGATAGGCAGCATCTTTTATCTGCTGATAACCATTCAGGCCAGAGACAGCCTCTCAAACTCTGCCAAGACACGCCTGTTTCACCTCATAGAGCTCATAGGAAAATGGTCCATGCTTGATATATACGTGATAACCATTATGGCGGGGCTGGTGAATATGGGCTTTCTTATACAGATCAAAGGCGGCGCGGGCGCTACATTCTTTGCCGCAACAGTAATAGCCACCATGCTGGCTTCAAAATCTTTCGACACGCGTCTCATATGGGACATAAAGGGGGAACAATGAGCACAGACACCAATCTTCTCAAAGGGCTGAAAATAAGGCGGGGCATATTCTCCCCCATATGGCTTACCCCGCTGCTGGCAATGTGCATAACCCTGTGGCTTCTTTACAACGGTTATGTAAACACCGGCAAAGAGATAATCATCCAGTTTGATTCCGGCTCGGAGCTTGTGCCGGAAAAAACCCCTGTGAAGTATAAGGGAATAAGCGTCGGCAAGGTTAAGGATGTGCGGATAGCTGAAAGCCCCGATAAGGTGGAGGCTGTTGTAATTCTTTCCAAAGAGGCGGAAATACTCGCCCGCGAAGGGGTGATGTTCTGGATTGTGAAACCCCGTCTGGGATTCAATAAAATAACCGGGCTTGAGACCCTCATCTCCGGTTCATACATAGAAGTTCAGCCGCCGACATTTGAGGAGGAGAAACTCCGCGGTCTGCCGGAACAGACCAGCTTCACAGGTCTGAGCGAACCACCGGATACTGCCATGAGCGAGGATGCGCTCCCTCTGCGTCTGCAGACAAAATCCAATCAGTATCTGATAAAAGGCGTTCCCTTATTCTTCAAGGGGATGAACGCCGGGCAGGTTACAGGTGTAAGGTTTGAACCGAAAACAGGAATATACGATATAAACATCTCAGTAAGCAGGGAGTACACGCAGTACGTAACAACAGCCACAACCTTCTGGGATGTGGGCGGGCTTGAGGTAAAGTTTGATGCGGCAGGATTCAGTATGGAGACTCCCCCTCTGGGCAGCCTGATAAGCGGCGGCATAGCCTTTGACAACCCGGAGGACGAAGCAGGTGAGCCTGCCGAAACAGGGCATCTTTTCAAACTGTACGGCTCCGAAAGAGAGAGCACGCTTTCTGAAAACGTGATCACCCTGAAAATGAAGGACGCAGCCGGAATAAAGGCGGGGCGAACCCCTGTGATGTTTATGGGGCTTCCCGCCGGACTGGTGACGGGAGTTGCCCCCTCTGCCGACTACAGCGAGATAACCGCCAATGTTCGCCTGAACAGGAAATTTGAAGACTTCGCAGGAAAGGGCTCCAGCTTCGTGCTGGTGAAACCTGCCTTCTCAATGACGGGAGTCACCGGACTTTCAACCATACTCACCGGAGTTTACATCGAAGTCTTTCCGGGCGGCGGTGAACCCGCCTCCGAATTTGCTCTGTCGGAGCATGCTCCTGCAAAAGGGGAAAGAGACGGTCACAGAATCACCCTCACTGCTTCTGCCAAAGGTTCTCTGGATGTTATGAGCGCCATATATTTCAAAAACATACAGATAGGCCATATCACGGATGTAAGGCTCAGCAAAGACCGCTCTGTTGAGCTTGATGCGGTGATATACAAAAACTATGCAGGGCTGGCGGATGAAGGGCTTTATTTCAGCAGGGATGAGGGGCTGAACCTCCGTCTTGACTCCGAAGGGCTTGCCATAAACACTGGTTCGCTCACTGCGCTGCTTAAAGGCGGTATAAAAGCTGAGCACTTCGGACGCGGGGCATCCTCCGTCACCCTTTATGAAAACTCAGCCGATGCGAAAAAGGCATATTATAAAGATACTGGCATAAAAACAATCATGCTCGCTTCACCCGATGCAGAAGAAATATCAGCCGGTGATCCGCTCTATTTCAGGGGGGTAAAGGTCGGTGAAACAGGGGGCTTCTCACTGAACAAATCCGGAAGCGGTATTCTCGCTGAACTGCTTATCTACCCTGAGTATGCGGGGCTTGTTACCGCCCACTCCGTTTTTCACAAATCAGGCGGAATCAGTTTCGAGGCGGACGCGGCAGGCTTAAGGATTCAGGCTCCGGCACTGAAAACAGCTATCGGGGGCGGCATCGCCTTCTTTAATCCCGAAAAGAAGCTGCTTTCATGTGATAACGGCACATACACCCTTTACGAAAGCAGGAGCGATGCTGAAAAAGCGATAATGCTCGCGGGCAGCGGAAAAAGCATTATACTCACCGCGGCAAATGCCGTTCCCCCGGCGGAAGGGGCTGATGTGTACTACCGAAACATGAACGCCGGAACAGTCATGCAGGTGAAGCCCGGCAAAGACGGAAATGCCCGGCTGACGCTTTTTATAAAGCCTGAGTTTGCCGGATTTGTGAATGACAAAACCCGCTTCTGGCTGGAGGGCGGCATGGAAATGCGCGCTGACACATCGGGTTTCAGCTTCAAATCAAAGCCTGTAAAAACATACATCGAAGATGCAGTGTTCTTCGACAGTTTCAGAAAAGCTAAAGGAACAGACATCCTCTACCCCGATATTCAGTCCGCGAGGGAAGCAGATATGACAAGAATTTACGTCACCTTCCCCTTCCCCGTTGATATAAAGAAAGGCGCACCTCTCATAAACGGCGGTGCAACAGCGGGTTATGCGGCGGAATCCGCAGTAAAAGACGGCAGAACCCGCACGGCAGTTCTGGTGAGCGATGAGTTTTCTGACGGATTGACGGAAGGTGCGCTCTTCTGGACGGAGAACATCAGAATCTCCCCGGACGGCATAGAAAACCTCGATTCCGCCATCTTCGGCACAAAGATAGCTATGAAAAACGGCAGCGGCCGTCCTGCGGCGGAGTTCACTGCCCTTGCGGAAGCCCCCTCCCCCTTTGAAGGCAGGGAAGGGCTGCGGATCAGGCTGGTCTCACCCGCCCGCCACTCTCTGGAGAAGGGCTCACCTGTTTTTTACAGGCAGATAGAAACAGGCGGCGTGGAAAACATCAGTCTCAGCGCTGACGGACGCAGTGTGGAAGTATCTGTATTCATTGATGAAAAATACCGCCGTTTAGTGAAGGAAAACTCAGTATTCTGGAACTCAGGCGGTGTCGGAACAAAAATAAACCTCTTCGGGATAAAAGTGAAAACCGAGTCGATTAAAACTCTGCTAATAGGCGGAATCTCCTTTGCTACGCCGGATCAGGCTGGTGGTGACGCAGAAAACGGGCAGATTTTCAGCCTGTATCCTGACCCGAAGTCATCATGGCTGAAATGGGAACCGGACTTAAGCAAGTGACGGCCGGACGGAACGCCCTGTTTTTTAAAAGTTAACACAACTGCAACAAAGCCCCTGATTACCGGGGCTTGACCTTAAATACATATTATAAATAATTAATTTGATGCATCGTCTGTAAAAAAAATCTTGACTTGTTACGGATGATGCACATTTTATAGCCTTATACAACATATTAAAAGTTATTCAAACGGGTGTATGTCACACAAATTATATCCGGCTGTAGCTCGCTTATTGGGGTCTCACTAATCACAGCCAGATAACTTTTATGAATTCTTTATATTCCGGTGGTAAAAATGAAAATCAGAAGCATCCGCGTCAAGTACTCCCTCTTCTTCGGCGGTCCCCTGCTCATTATCTTCTTTATACTCGCAGCCATGACATCAGGCGGTGTGAAAAAGGAAATGCTGGCAGAAACCAGAAACCAGCTTTCGGCAACGGCATCACTTCTTAATGAAACAATTTCACTGTTTTACGATCAGTCCCTCAAGGTTGTTCAGTCAAATTTCAGCGAATTTAAAACCGTTCTCTACAGCGGCGGCGCATTCTCTATTGACAGCAGTTCAGAACTCTCCGTGGATGCCGTTAATCAGGTTACCGGAAATAAAGAAAGCATACACATACCAATGATGCGCTATAACGGCAAAAAAGTTTACACCAACTTTGAAATGGTGGACAGCATTGTTGAGCAGACAAATATAGAGGGGCTTACCTCAACAGTTTTTCAGGCATTCGACAAAGGGCTGCTCCGCATAACCACTAATGTCCACAAGGCTGACGGCGAGAGAGCAATAGGCACATACATTCCGAAAGATTCAGAAGTTTACCGTACAGTTGCCGCGGGCAAGACATACAAAGGCAGGGCATTCGTCGTAAGCGGCTGGTACTGGACAGTGTATGAGCCCATTATGGAAAATAATCAGCTTATAGGTGTCCTCTATGTGGGTATTTCAGAGCAGGTTCTTCTTAATGATCTCAGAAAGGCTTTTAACAGTGTCAGAATAGGCGAGACAGGGTCACCGTTTATACTTAATTCCGACGGAACCTACCTGCTCCACCAAACCATGGAAGGGCGGAACGGTCTGGAAGAAAAGGACGACAACGGCAAAGAATACATCAGAACAATGATAGAGACAGGCAGCGGCGGAATCATATACCCCAAAAACGGCGAGAATATGATGTTCAGCTACAGCACCTTTGATAAAACCGGCTGGGTTATAGCCGCAGGCTCCAAGGAGTATGAGTTCCTTGCGCACCAGAGAACCGTAATGAAAAACCTCGCATGGATACACGTGACAGCCCTTGTACTGCTCTGTCTGGTGGTCATTGTGGTTACAGGGGTTCTCTCCACTGACATCATCTTTCTGAAAGATAAAATGACCGATGAAAAAGACCTCACGAAGAAAATCGCCCTGAAAAGGGAGGATGAACTCGGCATGCTCGCCAGATTCATGAATGCATTCATAGAAAATCTCCGCGGCATAATATATCAGGTAAAATCAAGCACCATAGAGCTTTCCAGTATAAATAACGAACTGGCCTCCACCACGGAGGAGTTCTCAAGCACATTCACCCAGCAGACAACAGAGCTCAAGGAGATCAACGGCGAAATCATAACCGTGCGCGAGAACACCGATCAGGTTGAGCAGAACCTTGAAAAGGTTGCTGAGCAGACAGACAGCACTGTGGCAAAAACCAGAGACGGCGCACGCAAGCTTGATGAATCAATGCGGATAATAACCGACATCAAACAGAAAGTTTCCGAACTTGGCGGAACTGTGCAGAACCTCTCCGAATCATCTCAGGAGATCGGAAACATCATCGGAGTAATAAACGACATAGCCGACCAGACAAACCTCCTTGCGCTCAACGCGGCAATAGAAGCTGCCAGAGCGGGCGAAGCGGGACGCGGCTTTGCCGTTGTGGCGGACGAGGTGCGCAAGCTGGCTGAAAAAACCCAGAGGGCAACTCAGGAGATAGGCGGAATCATCAACTCTCTTCAGGGCGAGACCAGAACAGTTACAGACACCATGGGCAAGGCCTCCGTAACAGTTGAAAAAGGCGTGAGCATAATAGGCGAAGCGAAGGAAAGCTTTGACGGGATTGTCAAATCAATGGATCAGATAAAATCGGTAAACGATGTTATGGCTCACTCAGTAACAGCGCAGACCAACGCACTGGTGAACATAAGCCACAGGCTGGACAGTGTGACCACAGGTGTGGAGCAGAGCGTTTACGCAGTGCAGACAGTGAGCGAGACCGTAGCTCACCTGCAAAAACAGGCAAACGACCTTATGCAGATGACCTCCGGCTTCAAAACTGAATAATCCTTTCAGAGATACAGCGGTCTGTTATGCTGCAAGCCGCTGTATTTTTTTAACAAACCCTTCCTTTTGCCGCTCTTTGTGATATTATTCTTACAGTTCATCATTTAAGTCTGTTATTTTTTTCGTAACCCTCAGGTCAACTTGACTGCGAGGTTTTTATGTTCGCAAACACTTCCGTTAAGCTGAGGCTTATGGGTGCGGTATTTTTCTGTCTGATTCTGCTGAGTTCCGTAGTAACTTTTATTACTGTAAACAAAAGCTTCTGTTCGGCAAGCGGAATGAAGCTCGCACAGATGGATTCCGTCAGAGAAGCCAAGAAAAACCATGTTGAGGACTATTTTTCACAGCTTACCTCACTGATAATCACCACTGCTGCGGGGACACAGGTTAAAGACGCACTGGAGGGCTTCAGCGGAGCCTTCTACGCCATTGAAGAAGAAACCGGCATACTCTATGATCTCATCAGGGAAGATATGGAGGAGCATTACGAGAAGCTTTATCTGGACAGCGTTAATTACGATGTTCCGAAGAGTGCCCGAAGAAGAGCAACCGCAGAGTACATTCCGGAAAACCCTAACGGACGGGCAGCACAGTATCTCTACATTGTAAGCAACCCTGAGCAGATAGGCGAAAAGAACAACCTTATCCGTCCGTTAGGCTTCCACTCCTCCTACACGGAACTGCATGAAAGATTTCACCCCGAATTTAACCTGATGCTTAAGGAGTTCTCTCTTTATGATATTTTCCTTCTCAACACAAACGGAGACCTTGTTTACACCGTTTTTAAGGAGAAAGATTACGCAACCAACCTTTTTAAAGGCCCATATGCAGATACAGGTCTGGGTGACGCGTTTCAGCATGGCATGAAACTGAAAGAAGGCGAAACTTATATAAACGACTTCAAACCCTATGAACCCAGCTATCATCTTCCTGCATCCTTTATCTCCTCTCCTGTGTATAAAAACGGAGTACTGCTCGGCGTTCTGATTTTCCAGATGCCCATAACAAAAATTGACGAAGTGATGAACTTTGACGGCAAATATAAGGAAGCAGGACTAGGCGACACAGGCGACAGCTATATAGTGGGCGAAGATTTCACCATGCGCAGCGACAACCGCTTCATTAAAGAGAATAATGATCCGCTTGTGAAAAAACTCGGCACTGTGATTGGTTTTTTCAGCGCGGAAAGTGATTCCGCCAGACGCGCCCTGAAAGGCGAATCCGGTTCGCAGATAAGCAGGAACTACTCCGGCAAGAAGGTTCTGAGTTCATACTCCAAACTCGATATACCCGGCCTCAACTGGGGCATTCTCGTTGAAATGGACGATAACGAAGCCCTGCGTGATGCGCGCAGCCTCAGAATGACCCTTATGCTCACCGTATGCGTTATAACTGCCAGCGTGGTTTTAATTATGCTTCTCTTCATAAACAGCATAGTGCTCAAACCCCTGAGACTTGTTACGGAGCGTATGCAGGAGCTTGTTTCAGGCGATGCCGACCTTACAAAACGAATAGATATGGGCACAGGCACGGACGGTAAATCAGGCAACGAAATCATAATCCTCACAGGATATATAAACACATTCGTGGGCATGGTGCAGGATATTGTGACGGATGTTAAGGATAAGGCAGATAAACTCAACTCCGGCTCAACGGAGATAACCAACCTTGCAGCCGGACTTTCCGCATCTCTGGGAAGACAGTCAGGCAGAATAAGCGAAATTGCCTCCGCAATGGAGGAGATGTCAGTAACCTCCGGCACGGTGCTTGACAATGTTCAGGAAGCGCTCACCAAAGCAGATTCCGCCGCAGGAGTTACCCGTGATGGGATGGGCGCTCTTAATGAAGTTGTTTCCAGCATAACCTCCATAAGAAAAGGGGTGAATGACCTTGCAGCTATAATAAACGGTCTGGGAGAGTCATCCTCTCGCATAGGCGAAATACTCAGTGTGATAAGCGATATAGCAGACCAGACAAACCTCCTTGCACTCAATGCGGCAATAGAAGCCGCAAGAGCGGGCGAAGCCGGACGGGGCTTTGCCGTGGTTGCAGACGAGGTTCGCAAGCTCGCAGAACGCACTCAGTCCGCCACAACAGAAATAGGCGGCATAATTGCCCTCCTCCAGAAGGAATCAGGCAATGCAACTTCCCAGATGCACAACGCGGAAAAAACCGTTCAGGATGGAGAAAAGGTAATCGAAAAAGCGAACGGGCTCTTCGTGCAGATAGTTTCCTCCGTAGAGGACATCCATAAAGCGAACTCAAATATAGAAACTACGGTTAATGAGCAGAACAGCGCCGTTCAGTCCGTAACTGAGAGTATAAACAAAATCTCTTCGGATGTTGAACACAGCAGCGCAGACACAGCATCAGTCTCTGAAAGCCTCAACGGGCTCAGCAGACTGGCAGAGGAAATGAACGAATCAGTGAACAGATTCAGGACGTAGTGCAGTTCCGTTCATGGAACTGCGCCGTGCGAAGCGAAAAAGGTATTAAGCTTCAACATAAAAAGGAGGCTTTTCATGAAAGAGCATACACTTGGCAAAACAGGGCTAAAAGCTGCTGAAATAGGTCTGGGCTGCATGGGCATGAGTGAATTTTACGGTCAGGCTGATGAGGCGGAGTCCTTAAAAGTCATCCTTACCGCAGTTGAAAAAGGTGTAACAATGCTGGATACGGTGGATATGTACGGCAGGGGACATAACGAGACCCTTGCCGGAAAAGCTGTTCAGGGTATAAGAGACCGCATTGTGCTTGCCACTAAGTTCGGTATTGTCCGTTCCGATGATCCCGAAAAAAGAGGTGTTAACGGCAGTCCCGAATATGTCAAACAGGCTTGCGATGCCAGCCTGAAACGCTTTGGAGTTGATGTCATAGACCTTTACTATATGCACAGAAAAGATCCTGATACAGAAATAGAGGAGACTGTCAGCGCTATGGCTGAGCTGGTCAGGGAGGGCAAGGTGCGCTATATCGACCTTTCGGAAGTGAGTGCGCATAATCTGAGGAGAGCCCACGCTGTTTATCCTATCACGGCTGTGCAGGCGGAATATTCCCTCTGGACAAGGAATATTGAAGAAAACGGGCTGCTTGACACATGCAGAGAGCTTGGGATAGGAATCGTGGCTTACAGCCCATTAGGCAGAGGCTTTCTTTCCGGTAATATCGAATCTGCCGAATCCTTAGCGCCTGATGATTTCCGCAGAAATAACCCCCGCTTTATGGGGGAGAATATGCGTAAAAACGCGATGATGCTCTCAGATTACAAAAAACTGGCAGCAGAAATTGGCTGCACTCCGGCACAGCTTGCCATAGCATGGCTTCTTGCCAAAGGAGAGGACATTGTTCCCATTCCCGGAACAAAACGGCTGAAATATCTGGAAGACAACATTAACGCTGCCAATTTCCGTCTTTCTCCCGAACAGGTCGGCCATCTTGAAAGAATAATAGACTGGAAGCATATAGCAGGGGACAGATACGGTGCAGAGGGAATGAAAACGCTGGATAAATAACAAACCCGAAGGCGGGGAGCCTGTCCCCGCCGGTACATTTTTTCTACTCAGCTTCGATAATCACTTTAAGAGCCTTGGTGTCTGCGGCGTGCCCGAACACCTCGTAAGCCTTCATGACATCAGCCAGTTTGAACCTGTGAGTAATCAGGAGCTTAGGCTCTATCTTCTGAGCCTGAACAGTTTTAAGGAGCATGGGCGTACTCACCGTGTCCACCAGCCGGGTGGTGATTGTGATATTGTGTGACCAGAGATCCTCAAGGTGCAGATCAGCCTTTACGCCGTGCACACCTATGTTGGCAATTGTTCCTCCTGCTGCCACTATCCTCTGGCAAAGGACAAATGTTGCAGGAACACCCACCGCCTCTATTGATGTGTCCACCCCTTTACCGCCTGTGATTTCCATAACCTTTTCAATCGCTTTGCCGTCTCCGCTGTTTATGGTGTGAGTTGCGCCGAAGTGCTTAGCAACGGAGAGGCGGTTGTCATCAAGGTCTATCACTATAATTTCCGCTGGTGAGTAGAACTTCGCAGTAAGCAGAGCCGCAAGCCCTATGGGACCCGCGCCGACTATGGCGACAGAGCTTCCGGGAGCAACGCGGCCATTGAGAACGCCGCACTCAAACCCTGTGGGCAGAATATCGCTGAGCATGACCAGAGCCTCCTCATCCACACCCTTCGGTATGTGGTAAAGGCTGGTCTCTGCATGGGGTATGCGCACATACTCCGCCTGAGTGCCGTCTATGGTGTTACCCAGCATCCATCCGCCTGTTGTGCAGTGGGAGAACATTCCCTCACGGCAAAATTCGCATCTTCCGCAAGCGGATATGCAGGAGATAAGCACACGGTCGCCTTTTTTGAATGAGGCCACTCCGCTGCCTACCTTTTCCACAATTCCCACACCTTCATGCCCCAGAATACGTCCGGGGGCGCATGACGGAACATCACCTTTGAGAATGTGCAGATCTGTGCCGCATATGGTTGTTTTGGTTATTTTCACTACCGCATCCCCTGCGGACTGAATGTCCGGCATGGGGCGGTCTTCCAGAGCTTTTTGTCCGGGGCCTTTGTAAATAAGAGCTTTCATGCTGTTCCTCCGTAATTGTGTTGAAACGCGCCTCAAGCTTTCCTCAGAATCATGACTGCCGACAATGACTCTGCCGACAGCCTATATTAATAATAATTGGTTTCATGAAGAGAGGTGTCAAGGGGGAGGGGCATGAAAACGCATCTATGTAAATTATACTTTACAAAATGAAGCAAAATATGTAAGTTATATTTTACATAGGTGATGTAATGTTCGATTTTGAGAGATGGTTTGCGGAACAGGCTCTTCTGCTTAAAAAAATACCTGAGAAAAATGCCCGTTATCTTTACAGAAAGATCAACTGGAACAACCCCTGCATCGGCATACTCGGTGCGCGGGGAACGGGCAAGACAACACTTATGATGCAGTTCCTCAAATCCGCTGATAAAGGAAACGGAAATGCGCTTTATGTATCAGTTGATAACCCGCGTTTTCAGGGGATGCCGCTGAATGAGTTTGCTGCTGAATTTGCTAAAAGCGGAGGCGAGCTTCTTTGTCTGGACGAAGTGCATAAATATCCTGACTGGTCAAAGCACATCAAAGCCATACACGATTCAAGACCCGATCTTAAGGTTGTTTTCTCAGGCTCCAGCCTTCTGCAGATGAATATGCAGGATGCAGACCTAAGCCGCAGAGCCGTGTTTTACCATCTGGACAGCCTGTCGTTCAGGGAGTACCTGAACCTTGCCCACAACTGCGGCTATGCGCCCTATGATATTCAGGACATAATCACAGATCACACAGACATAGCGGGCGGAATATACGAAAAAACGCCGAAGATACTGAAATATTTCACTGAATACCTGTCGCACGGCTGTTATCCGTTTTTTCTTTCGGACAAAGCCACATTCCATATGCGTCTCGCAAATACCATTAAAGAGGTTCTGGAAACAGATATGGGATTTGTGTGCGATATAAAATATGCCAAGATTCATCAGATAAAAAAACTGCTGTATATGCTGGCAGTAACGCCCCCGTATGAAATGAAAAAAACCGGACTGGCACAAGCAACAGGTATAGACAGGGTCACAATGAACGAATACCTGATCTATCTCCGTGAAGCAGGGCTGGTAAACCTTATCAAACCGGAAGGAAGAGGTGACGGAGCCGTGCGGAAAACAGAGAAACTGCTGATAGCCAACCCGAATATTCTCTATGCAATCAGTTCCAAACCGGACATAGGAACAGTCAGGGAGGTTTTCTTCATCAATCAGACGGGGAACTTCTACCGCATGCAGGATAATTTTCTGCCTGTTTCAGTGGAATATGCCAAAAACGGCGACTATTCAGCGGGCGGGCGGGTATTTGAAATCGGCGGGAAAAGTAAAAACTCCCGCCAGATTAAAGACATTGATAACGCATTCCTTGTTTCTGACGGCATTGAAATAGGCTACGGAAACAGAATCCCCCTCTGGCTGTTCGGAATGATGTACTGAAAAAACCTTATGGGAGAGTACGCTGTGGATAAAAATTTACTCATCTGCAAGTTTTTTATTTAATGAGTGCATTTTGAAATGTCTTATTGTCAGGATATGAACAGTACTGCTCTTTATCTCATAAACAATACCGTAATTATCGAAGATAAGCTCACGGACATTGTCCGAATCGATCTCCGGCAGTTTTCTGCCCATCAAAGGAAAAACATGCAGATTTTCGATCTTTTATTTAAGTTTATCAAACCACACGGCAGCATTTTCAGGGCTGTCTTCTGAAATATAATCAATGATTTCGGACGCACACTTCAATGCATTCGGAGACCATAAAATATTCATCTGTTCAGAAGACCTTCAAGTCTGGCGAGCGCATCATCATTGGAAATACCTTTTCCTTCTTCAAGTTCCTGACGGGCGGTGTAAATTTCCTTCAATAGTTCGAGTTCATTCATAAGCTTGTCATATTCTGCAGCTTCAATAACCACGGCAGAGCATTTACCGTGCTGAGTCAGGGCAAGAGGGCGCTTTGTTTCCTTTAACTTGTTAATGTAGTGCGTTATATTTGCTCTGAAATCCGTAACAGACTGAATATCTTCATCTAAGAGCATTCTTTTCATAAATGCCTCCTTTTTATCATACATTATAATGTACGTTAAAAAATACAGATTTCAACACAAAAACCGTTCTCAGCCCTTCTTCACAAACTCCGATTTCAGCTTCATGGCACCGATTCCGTCTATTTTGCAGTCGATGTTGTGGTCGCCGTCCACAAGGCGGATGTTCTTCACCTTCGTGCCGACCTTCACCACCTGGGATGAGCCCTTGATTTTCAGGTCTTTTATAACAGTGATGCTGTCACCTTCGTTAAGCTCGTTTCCGTAGGCATCACGCACGGCAGTTTCCGCGGGTGCGGCTTCCGTTTCTGTGTTCCATTCATGGGCGCATTCGGGGCAGATAAAAAGCGCTCCGTCCTCGTAAGTGTATTCTGATCCGCATTGCGGACAATTCGGCAGTTTTGACATTCTTTCCTCACAATTAATTTAAATCACGCATCTAACACGCGTGTTACTTACAACAGAAAAACTGAAATTAACTAACGAAAACGCGCAAAAACGTTATTTAATTTCCTTTGCGATCTTCGCGGCGAACTCCTGCATAGCCTGCGGGGTGTCGTAGCTTACGTGTCTGGCGGAAAAACGCACCTCATCCCCCTCATATCTGGGGACAATGTGCAGGTGCGCATGAAAGACCTCCTGTCCGGCGGCAGCTCCGTTATTCTGATAGATATTCACTCCGTCGCAATTAAGAGCGTCCTTCATTCCGTTGGCAATCTTCGTGAGCACGGGATAAATCTTTGCAGCCACATCAAGAGGAGCATCGAATACATTCACAAAATATTTCTTGGGAATAAGCAGAGTATGCCCGAAATTAACCGGGCGGATGTCCAGAATCGCCAGAAAATCATCATCCTCATAAACCTTCGCGCTGGGGATTTCGCCGTTTATAATCTTAGTAAAAATTGTTTCCATCAAGCCCTCCGGCACTGCTCTTTGCTGCTGAAATCATATTAAAGCAAACGCCGCATGCCTGCAACCCTGTAAATTCATTGAAAATACGGACGAATAATTTATAATCTAAGTATCTCTCTTTACGGAAAGGAGCCTGAGAATGAACGGAAAACCCAGAGAATGCAACACCGACCTCCTTATGGTTTATAAATATTTCTCACATAACATACGCACCTCAACCTCAACCATTGTTGCGATGATGGAGGCGGTGAAGGACGGGTTTGACGATGATACGGGCGAAATGATGGAGCTTGTGGCGCAGTCGGGCTTTCTGCTTGACCTTTTTGACCGCGGCATGAGCGCCACTTTCAGATATATAATCGCGGACGAAATAGAAAAACGTGACGATGAAATCGAAATCGGCAAGCTCACAGAACACCTTCTGGAAAAAACATGCGTTCTCAGCGAAACCCCGGAAACAGATCTGGAGCTTGACATAGACAGTGATTTCAAGGTCAGAAATAACGCTTACCTGCTGAAAAGCATTTTTCTTATAATACTTTATGAAGCTGTCAAAACCTCATCAGGCAAACTGGAGATAAAAGGAAAACTCCCCCTTCTCTCCATAAAATGCAGTAACGGATTTACCGGCTTTCCGGAAATTATACAAATTTTCTCCGAAATGTTTAAAAAAGTCGGTATAGTATTAGAATATGACTCAAATTCCATATCCATGAGGTTTGACTATGAAAATCTTGATTGCAGACGATGAGCTGCGGCTGCGAAAGGTGGTTGCTCTTCATCTGAAAAAAGCGGGCTTTGCCGTTCTGGAGGCGGGAAACGGCAGGCAGGCTCTGGAAATTGCGAAGGAGCAGAAGCCTGACGTGATTGTTCTGGATATTATGATGCCGGAAATGAACGGACTGGAAGCCTGTGAAGCGCTCAAAGCCGACCCGGAGCTTAAGGATGTGCCTGTTATCCTCCTCACTGCCATGGCGGAAGCAGGCGACATAGAGAAAGGCGGAGCCGCAGGGGCGGAGTATTACCTTACTAAGCCTTTCAGCCCGAAAGAGCTGATAGACAAGATAAACAGCAACTTCAAAAACTGAGAAGGAGCCGCAGACCTTGAAAAAAATAGCTTACAGAGGCTCAAAGGACAACCTGAAGCAGTTTCTGCTCCTGCTGAAAGACGAATGCCAGTTCGTGCAGGAGGGGGATGAGGATTTGCTCATTATAGAGATAGACAGCCTTGAAACCCTATTCAAACTGCCGAAGAAGTTCAGCGTTCCGTCCTTTTTCTTCATCACTACAAAAGACAGACGGGTGGTGGAATCTATCCGTCAGTATTATATTTCAGGTATTTTCACCCCGCCGCTCAAAAAGGAGGATGTGCTGAAAAAGCTCTCCGTGTCTATGGCCTCCACCAACAAAGGCCGCAGCAGCGGCGAGCTTGACACACTCAAGGCCAAGGTTCTCGCCAAGGCGGAAAGCATACCCGCCCTGCCCGCACTGGCTAAGGAGCTTCTCCGTCTTTCCAGAAGCGACAACTCGCAGATCAAGGACTTCATAGTAAAAATCAAAAAAGATCAGGGGATCTCCTCTAAAATCATAAAGCTTGTTAATTCGCCTTTTTACGGACTCAGGCAGGAAATAAGCAGCATAGACCGCGCCACGGTTCTGCTGGGGATAAACACTGTAAAGAACCTTGCCCTCGCGGTCTCCACTGAGGGTTACTACAACAAGCATTTCAACCTCTACAAGTCCACCGGTCAGGGCATATGGGAGCACTCAGTGGCTGTGGCCATGCTTTCCGAATCACTGGCGGAAATGCTGGGCGAGGATGCGGACGCGCTTTACCTCGCCGGGCTGATGCATGACATCGGCAAGTCGATCCTTGTGGACTTCCTTGTGCAGGAAGTGGACACAACGGAAGACGAACTCGCTCAGCTTGGCATAGACCATTCCACTGTGGGCGGAACAGTCCTCAAAAAGTGGGCAGTGGCGGACAGCATAGCTACGGCCGTTATGAACCACCATGATAAAGCGGAAGATACGTACTCCAAAATAGTTTATTACGCCAACAAAATAGAAAGACACAGAGATTTAAGGCAAGAGATAATAGGCGAAATAGCTCAGGACTTCGGCAGGAGCTATGACGATGTGCACTCCGCCGTAGCCGAAATTTTAGATACAAAAACGGATGAAATGAATGCTGATACTCAATAAACAGCTTTTTGACACTTTCTTCTCCCAGAGCACAAACGAGTTTTTCACAAGGCTGTACAATTTTCTCGAATCTGAAGAATCCGGCGCATTCACCATATGGAAGTGCGAAGGAAATCTCTGTGAGGCTGTTTCAGGCAGACATTCACGCTCGTCCGCCACGTTTGATATTTTTGACCTTGGCTATGAAGGCGGGGCGGTTTCGGAGAACAGCAAGAGCGTGGATTTTTTCGATGAGACAATCAATCTGGACTCCTCATTTTTCCTTGAAAGCAGGGGTAACGTGATGGCGTGTATCACCTTTCATGAGGAAGCGGGGAAAGATGCCCTCACCATGCTTGAGCCCTACTCCCAGTATCTGGGCAGCAGGCTGGACGAACTCAGAGCCCGCGACAGCAGCCTGAGTACCTATGTCAACTACCAGAAGAAGATAGACTTTGTGAAAAAAGGGAGCATGATCTTCAAGGCGATAGAGCTTGAAGAGGTGCTGGCGGTTTCGCTGAACTTCTTCATGGAGGTCTTCTCCGCTGAGGCAGCATGTGCAATCCACAAGGATAACTTTAATGCAATCGGGCTGGAGGAAATTTCAGTCCGTAAGCTTATCAGAATAAATGGCATACCCATGTACGACTATGTGATGGAAAATCGCCGGACGGAATTCATCGAATACGGCATAGACGCAGGTGAATTCAATATAAAAAACCTGTTTGTGGTGTTTGAGCCAGCGCAGGATATTGTTATCCTGCTGTTCAACATCCAGTTCGATATAGTGCCGGACAAGGAATTTTCTGACATAGTATCATCAATAGTTTCCATCGCCGTGGAAAACGCCCTGAACCACGAAACCATGACCCGACTCAAGATGGAGGAGATGGAGATGCGCACCACGGGCGATATACTGAATAAATTTGTTCAGCGTGACGTGCGCGTTTACGGCGATGTGGAGATTCAGGGGATAAGCTACCCCGCCAGAACCGCCGGGGGCGACTTCTTCTACATCTGCGATGTCAGCGGCAAAACCTTCTTCTGTGTTGCGGATGTCTGCGGCAAGGGGTACTCGGCAGCGGTGTTCACTGTTGTCTTAAGCGTTTATGTTTCCCTCTGCTCCGCTTTTGAAGGGCATGAGAAGGTGCTTGAGAAGCTTGTGGAGTCCCTCAACAGGTTTCTCATAGGCAAAAGCTTCGGAGACCGCTTCATCACTGCCTTTTTTGCCCTGTATGATCCGCAGCGGAAAACACTGGACTATATATCCTGCGGGCATGAACCTGCTGTCCTTTTCAAAGGAGAAAAGCAGGAACTTTCCTCAGGCTTTCTCCCGCTCGGCATAATAGAGGACGAGTACAGGCAGACAGCCGTCAGCATTCCTTCCGGTTCCTCGCTTTTCATTTACACCGACGGGGTAATTGAGTACACCCCCCACGAAAAGCTTGTACCGGAGGTGGAAAAGCTGATAAAAGATGATTGCAAAGACATAGTTAATAACCTATATAACGAACTTGTAACGGATAAGGACTCCCAGAAGGACGACTTCACATGCATGTTCGTCCGTTTCAGATAAACCGATGAATAAGGACTTGATCTTGGAAAAAAAATCGAAAGACATTCAGCAGATGTTCGATGACATAGCCCCTAAATACGACTTTCTCAACCGCGCCCTGAGCTTCCGCACGGATGTTGCATGGCGCAAAAAGGCAATCAGGCTCATGAACGTTCAGGACGGGCAGACCGTGCTTGATCTCGCCTGCGGCACTGCGGACATGATGATAGAGCTCACAAAAACAGGCAAAAGCGTAACCCTCATCGGCGGTGATTTCAGCCATAACATGATGAAGATAGGCAAGCAGAAAATGCCCGGAGGCATATTCAGCGTCAGTGATGCGCACTGTCTGCCGTTTAAGGAAAAATCCTTCGACCGTATAATGATAGCCTTCGGCTTCCGCAACGTAACGGACAAGGCGCAGGGGTTAAGGGAAATGCACCGTGTGCTTAAGGACGGCGGATGCGCGTGCATACTTGAGTTCAGCCAGCCGCAGAACCCCTTCTTCGCGTGGGTTTACAGGCTGTATTTCACCAAAATCCTCCCTTTTATAGGCGGCATTATCTCCGGCAACAGGAAGGCATATGAATATCTGCCTGAATCCGTCTACAAATTTCCGAAGAGGGATGCCTACCGCAGAATGATCCTTGAAGCGGGCTTCAAAGAAGCGGAGTTTAACCCCTTCACCTTCGGGATCTGTGACGCCACAATCTGCCGCAAATAGACAGGCTCACAGTATGGAGCGGGATTCTTTCAGGGCTTATCTCACTCATCTCTCAGAAACAGGCAGACTGGAGACAGCGTCCGAACCTGTTTCATGCGACCTTGAAGCGGCTGAAATCGCTAGACGCGCCATCGGCAGGTGCGCCCTTCTGTTTGAAAACCCATTCGGTGCTGCCTTTCCCCTTGTTATGAACGCCTTCTGCTCAAAGTCCGCAGTTATGGAATCCATCGGCATAAACTCCGTTCATGAAGCACCGGACTGTCTCCTTGAAAAAACCCTCCCCGAACAGTTCAGGCCGCAGACAGTCAGCAGCCCCGGTTTCAGATATAAAGAATTTTCAGACCTCACCTCACTGCCCGCCATACGCACATGGAAAAATGACGGCGGCTTCGCCCTCACCCTCCCCTGTGTGATCACAAAGGATAAAACCCAGAACTGCGGCATGTACCGCGTACAGATACTTGATGAAAGACGCGCTGTTATCCACTGTTATCCCGGCAGCGGAGCGGCGGAGCATATGCGGCTCGCAGGGGAGCGGGGGGAAGAGAGCATTGAAGCCGCGATATGCCTCGGTGCACCGCCGTCAGTAATACTCGCCTCGGTAATGCCGGTTAAGGCGGACGAGTTTGAAATATCCGCCGCGCTCACAGGCAGACCTCTGAAAACGGCTGATATTAACGGACTGAGCGTTCCTGCGGATTCCGAAATAGTGCTGCACGGCAGAATCTCCCTCACAGAGACGGCAGCGGAAGGCCCCTTCGGGAACTACACAGGCGGCTATTCAGCACAGGAAGCTTTCCCCGTTTTTACCCTCGAAAAGGCATACCACGCGGAAAATGCCTTTTGCCCCAATACCGCAGCGGGGGCTCCCGCTGCTGAGAACGGCCTTCTGGCGGATGCGGCGTTCAGGCTCCTTACAAACTCCGTAAAACGCACTATGCCGGAGCTTGTGTCATTCGGATTTCCGCCCTTCGGCGTGTTCGGACGGATGATCTTCATCGCCCTTAAAGACGGTGCGGATATAAACAGGGGTGCGGACAATTTTATTTTCCGCAAATACGCAAACATCTGTATCTTCGATGAAAAAACGAACACGGAAGACACTGCCGAATGCCTCCGTCTTTTCGCAGGAAGCAGGCTAATCAATTGTGAACAAAACAGAATTTTTGACTGTAGACTAAAAGATACACCCTATATTTCAACAGATGAAGCCATAATAAAAAAGGTTGAAGAAAACGCATACGGATTCGGGGAATGGATAAAAAGAAAACCGCTTTAAAATTCATAGAATTTCTGGACAGCCGCTACGCAGATGCGGAATGCTCCCTAAGACACGAAAACCCTTTTCAGCTCCTCACTGCCACAATACTCAGCGCTCAGTGCACCGATGCGCGCGTGAATATAGTCACGCAGGAACTGTTCAGGAAATACCCTACACCTCAGCATCTTGCTGATGCGGACATGGAGGAGCTGTGCGCGGATATAAAACCCACGGGCTTCTTCCGCAATAAGGCGAAAAGTCTCATAGGGATGGGCAAAAAGCTGATCAGCGAACACGGCGGCGAAGTGCCCGGAACCATGGAGGAACTGATCAGAATCCCCGGAGTCGGCAGAAAAACGGCTAATGTCATCCTCGGCAACTGTTTCAGCAGACCCGCCGTGGTTGTGGACACCCATGTGAAGCGCATAGCCTTCCGCCTCGGCCTCACGAAAAACACTGACCCGGAAAAGATAGAGCAGGATCTCATAAAAATCATTCCGCCGGAGCGCAGTGCGGAATGGTCGCATCAGGTGATACTCTTCGGGCGGGATATATGCACAGCCCGCGCCCCCAAATGCGGGGAATGCCCCATAAACGGAATCTGCCCGGATTACGCGGCAAGAATAAAAAAGCATCTTAAACCTTGAACGCGAGGCTCAGGGAACTATCTTATAAAAAAAGCCTCACGGAGATTTTATTTATGACGCTGAACAGGGGATTTGTGCAGATATACACCGGCAAGGGCAAGGGCAAAACAACCGCCGCACTCGGTCTGGCTCTCAGGGGCGCAGGCGCAGGGCTCAGGGTGTACATAGGCCAGTTCCTTAAAAGCGGAAAATACTCCGAGAACATCTCAGTTCATTCCCTTGAAAAAAACATAGTCATGGAAGCCTACGGCAATGACCGCTTTATCTGCGGCGAACCCTGCACGGAGGAGATCCGTCTTGCCGAACTGGGGCTGAAAAAAGCAAAGAACGCCCTCCTCTCCGGCATGTACGACATAGTGATTCTGGATGAAATCAACGTCGCCATCTCACTCGGCCTCATAAAGGAGGAGGAAGTGGCAGATATGATTAAGATGCGCCCTAAAACCGCCGAACTGGTTCTCACGGGCAGAAACGCCCCCGCCTCCATAATGGAGCTTGCGGATCTCATAACCGAAATGAGGGAGATAAAACACTACTTCTCCTGCGGTGTAGAGGCAAGGGAAGGAATAGAAAAGTAACCCCCGCCCCCGATCTGACAAATCATTAACAAACATTTGTCACTCTTTTCACACCCCTAAATATAATAATGATTTATACGGATATTATTTCCGTGAATCTTCATGTGCAGGTGTGCGGATGCTTCCTCAACATTGGAAAGAGTATTTGTCAAAAGTAGAGCATGCATTTCAGCCCATAGTAAACCCGTTTTCCGGCGTGACATTCGCCGTGGAGGCGCTGCTGCGCGGCTGGGAGAAATGCGGTTTTGACTCCATAGCAGAATTTTTTGACACAGCCTTCAGGGAGAACCTTCTGTTTCAGGTGGATCTGGAACTCAGGCGAAAGGCCATGATGAAGTTCCGCACCATAGAGGGCTCCCGTAAGATGAAGCTCTTCTATAACTACGACATCCGCATTGTAAACATGCCCGACTTTGAGAAGGGGCGCACCAAGGCGCTGCTGAACGCAAACGACATTGAGCCTGATGCCTTCTGCTTTGAAATATCCGAACGTCACAAGCACAGCTTCATAAAGAACACCAAAAATATTTTTGAAAACGTGAAGCAGTACGGATGCCGCATAGCCATAGACGACTTCGGAGCGGGCTTCGCCAATTTCGAACTTTTCTACTATTCAGAGCCCAACTTCCTCAAGATAGACAAATTCCTTATTCAGGGGATAGACGAGGACATCAAAAAAAAGAAATACTGCAGCAACCTCACCAGTCTTGCCCATTTCTTCGGCATAACCATAGTGGCAGAAGGTGTGGAGACCAAGAAGGAGTTCCTCACCTGCAAGGAGCTGGGGTTCGACCTTATTCAGGGTTACTTCATACAGAAGCCCTCAACGGATGTCAAAGAGATCATGCCCGTCTACAACTCGGTTCAGTACATAGACCAGACGGACAAACGCGACCTCAGTGAGGATGCCTACCTCATATCAAACGAAATAGTGAAACTAAACGCAGTGAACGTCAGCGAATCCGCCGAACGGGTTCTGGAGAACATACGCAACCATATGAACGTGCCCATAGTGCCGATAGTGGACGATACCGATATGCCGCTGGGGATAATAAGTGAGCGCAACCTCAAGGAATACCTTTACCACCCCTTCGGTAAGGAGCTTCTCCATAACAGATCCCTCACGGTGAACATACGCAAGTTCATCACCTCATGCCCGATAGTTGAAATAAACGTGCCCATCGAAAAGATACTTGAGCTTTTCGTGGCGAACAAGGAAACGGACGGGGTTATAATCACCAAAGGGCTGAAATACTTCGGCTTTCTCACTGCCCAGTCTCTCCTTAACACCCTGAACGAAAAGAACCTCGCCTTCGCCCGCGATATGAACCCTCTGACCAAGCTTTCAGGCAACAGCCTGATAAACGGCTACCTGAACGATGCTTTCAGGGATGAGCACAGCCAGTATTTCCTTGTGTATTTCGATTTTGACAACTTCAAGCCGTTCAACGACCGATTCGGCTTCCGTCAGGGGGACAGGGCTATTGTTCTCTTCTCGGATATTCTCAAGAAAGATTTCAGCGGCAAAAACGAGTTCATAGGCCATGTCGGCGGGGATGATTTCTTCGGCGGCATAAGCTGCAACGGAATGGCCTGCTCCCTCGCTGTTGATAAAATCAGAAAAACCATCAAGAAGTTCACTGATTCTGTAATATCCTTCTACTCCCCCTCTGAGGTGAAGCAGGGTTACTACACAGGCAAGGACAGGCAGGGGAATGATTCGGTATTTCCCCTTCTGAGCATAAGCGCCGCCATCATAGAGCTTCCTGCCGGCAGAAGGGAGCATACGCCGGATGAGATAGCAAACATTCTGGCGGAACTGAAAAAGAAAGCCAAGGCATCGGAAGAAAAAATAGCCGTTGCCTCCATAAGCGAAGCACTGGCGGAAACCGCCCGCTGAGAAGATATACGGCTCCCGTTGCAAAACTGAGCCCTTTTTGGTAACCTGATTAATCCGGAAACACTGCCCTAAGCACTTTGTTTTCCGCACTTTTCAAATCAGGAGGGCAAAATGGGTTTCAAGAAACTGTTCATTGACGGCAAATGGACTGACACAGGGTCATACCTTGAGGTAAAGAACCCTTACGACGGCTCCGCGGCGGGCACAGTATGCACCGCAGACAGAGCACTGACGGAAAAAGCCATTCAGGCAGCATCCAAAGCGCGCAGGGTCATGGCCTCGCTCACCGCAAAACAGAAAGGGGACATACTGGATAAAACAGGCTCCCTCATCGCAGAATATTCAGAAGACTTCGCAAAAATCATAACCGCGGAAGCGGGCAAAGGCATAATGTTTTCCAGAGGCGAGGCGGGCAGAACCGCCGAAAATTTCAGGTTCGCCGCTGACGAAGCCAGACGACTCGGCGGGGAGCTTATTCCCTACGATGCCTCAGCCTCCGGCGCAAACCGCTTCGGCTACTATAAACGCTTCCCCATCGGCGTGGTGGGAGCCATAACCCCTTTCAACTTCCCCTTAAACCTAGTTGCCCACAAAGTCGGCCCCGCGATAGCCGCAGGCTGCCCGATAGTGCTTAAACCTGCCTCATCAACCCCGCTCACCGCTGTGCGCCTTGTGGAGGTTCTCCTTGAGGCGGGACTCCCCGAATGCGGAATAAACCTTGTGGTGGGTTCAGGCTCAGTTGTCGGCAACGCAATGGTGGAATCGGAGCTGATTAATATGCTCACCTTCACAGGCTCACCCTCAGTGGGGCTCGGCATAAAAGCGAAGGCGGGCATAAAGAAAGTCACCCTTGAGCTGGGTTCAAACTCAGCCGCTGTCATCCATGAGGACGCTGACATAGCATACGCAGTCCCCAAATGTGTGGTGGGCGGTTTTGCCAACTCCGGTCAGGTGTGCATAAGCATACAGAGGATATACATCCACGAAAGCAGGTATGACGAATTCCGCGATATGTTCGTGAAAAGTGTGCAGGCAAGCGGATTCGGCGATCCGGTGGATGAGAAAATCCTTGTCGGCCCCATGATTGAGGAATCAGAAGCTGCCAGAGTCGAAGGCTGGATAAAGGACGCTGCTGCTAAAGGAGCAAAAATACTCACAGGCGGCGGACGCAGAGGCACAATGCTTGAACCCACTGTGCTTG
The DNA here is from genome assembly GCA_023395255.1 of Deferribacteres bacterium. Lineage (GTDB taxonomy): Bacteria > Chrysiogenota > Deferribacteres > Deferribacterales > Geovibrionaceae > Geovibrio > Geovibrio ferrireducens. The sequence goes on along the minus strand of JAEWZN010000007.1, from coordinate 311,916 downwards.
AAAACGTGGACGAGACAATGACCGTGGTCAGCGAGGAGGCGTTTGCGCCCCTTGTATGCCTAATGAAATACAAAACGCTGGAGGAGGCTGTGGAGCGGGTGAACAACTCCCAGTTCGGCCTGCAGGCGGGGATATTCACCAAGGACATAAAGAATGCCTTCTATGCCATTGAGCATATGGAGGTTGGCGGTGTCATGGTGAACGACATGCCCACTTTCAGAGTGGATCAGATGCCCTACGGCGGCGTGAAGCTCAGCGGAACAGGCAGGGAAGGCCCTAAGTTTGCCGTGGAAGAAATGACTGAACTAAAGACCGTGATGTTTAATCTTAATTAAATGCTTATGAAGAAATTACTGATAATCCTCGCCGCATTCCTTGCACTGACGGGAGCGGCGGATGCGAAACTGAAACTTGACGAAACTGTTAAATCGTTCTTCCCCAAACCGGCCAAGCTCACCGGCGGGGAGGAGCGGTGGCTGGGAACGGGAATCACGGAGGCCAAAACGGCAAACGGCTTTATCTACTCCACATCCTACTCCTATTACTCGCCCGATGTTCAGCAGATAATGAACATCAAGCGCAAAAAGACATTCGATGTCAAGGCCACTGTCCATGCCTACAACAACTATGTCACCGCCTTTGACAAATATGAGGAACTGGCGAAAAAAGCCCCGAAAGGCAAGGTGCAGGAGATAGGCTTCGGGGACAAGGGTGTATTTTACTATGTCCCGAAATCCGCCTACATAAACGATGCGGACTTCACTATCGTATTCCTCAACAAAATCTTCGTTGCGGAAATTCAGGCGGATGACGGGTTCGCTCTTATGGATGCGGCGGCAAACATAAACGCAAATATACAGCGCTTCATACTCTCGAACATTGAGTTTTTCCTCGTGAGAAACATAAGCATCTCCGTAACTGCCAAGGGGTTTGAGCGCACCTCAGACATTCTCGGCTTCACAGAGGAGGAGCCAAAGGAAGTCACGGTAACAGGCAAGGTGTTCAGTGAGGATTCCAAGCCGCTTGCAAATGCCGAGGTAGCTGTCCTTGAAACAGGGAAATCAGTAAAAACAGCCGCTGACGGCAGCTACAAATACTCCGTCAAAATGGGCGGCAAAAAGAACGTTAACATTGCAAAAAACTTTTACCTTAAAGAGATAAAACAGGAGAAAGCGGCCGCACCCTCCATTGAGGACGGGGTTTTCGCCGTGAATATATTCAAGGCGGACGGAACTCAGGAAGCAGGTTCGGTATGGAAGCTAGCCTTCTACGGCAGCACTGTGCACGGCAAGGCACTTATGGGTGAAGAGGGCAGACAGCGCCTTTACCCGCTCAAAGGCTCCTTTGAAAACGGCAGACTGTCCCTTACGCTGGACTGCCGCGCAGGGGGTTCATCATTCAAATGTGTGAGAAATTTTGAAGGCACTCTGTCGCCTGACTCTGTAAACGGTACATGGACAGGCACGGGCGGCGGCGGCGCGTGGAAGCTGACGCTTAACTCATACTCCGAGATAACCGACTACATATACCTCACCGAGGACAACTCCGAGTTCTCCCGCTTTGTCAAACAGGGGAGCAAGACCCGCACGGAAAAAGGCGCACTGACCGTCTCCGCCAATGACGAAAAAGTCTCCGGCATTCTCTTCTCCCTCAAAAAGGACAGGCCGGAGTTCAACGAAGTATTCATAAAAAGTGCAAACCTCGTGCTCACCCATGTCCCCCAGCAGCAATCGGGAACCATGCGCCTTTTCAGGTACATAACCGAGACTGCGGATGAAAAAGTCAGCCCGGTTACAGCCACAATGGTTTACTCAGGGGATGCGGTAATGAAAATGGAACCTTACGAGATAGAGGCCGATATAACCGATTATCTGTTTTCCAGCGCCAGAAGCGGCGTACTCATCGCCCCTATGCTTCAGGGGAACGCATCCGGCAGCCACACCTTCGCAGGGCATAATGTTAAACCCGCGGCATACGCACCGAAGCTGAAAACCATACGCTATGTTCCATCGGACGAAGCGGATAAAATAGCCCCGGTAACAGTAAGAATCAAAAACCTCAGCGGAAAGGACATGGTGGGGGATAAAAACGTGGTGAGAGGGGACGGCGAACCGGACACAGTTTTTGAAGCGGTGTTCCGTCTGCCCGGCAAAACCATAACCTCCATGGAAATTTACGGTGAGGGTACAGTAACCAGAAAGCGGAACACCGACCCGCTTGACATTTACCCTGTCATAGGATTTATTAAAAACGGCATACCGATGAACGATGCCAGAGGCGGGGTGAAGCTCCTTCTGGAAGGTACGTCCGAGAAGTTTGATCTCCACATAGCCCCCATAAAAGAGGCAGATGCGGACAAGCTGAGATACCGCATAGTGATAAGCGGCGAAGTTTTTGAAGGCACAGTCGAAAAACAGTAAATACAGGCAAAGAAGATACAGATGAAAGAATTATACGCAAAACTCAGAACAGAACCGTTCATAATAACCGGCCCCTGCGTTATCGAAAGCAGGGAAATGATAATGAAGCTCTGCGAAAAGCTCAAAGAGATCACCGAAAGGCAGGGTTACACGTTCATATTCAAGGCCTCCTTTGATAAAGCCAACCGCACCTCCATAACCTCTTTCAGAGGCCCCGGACTTGAGGAAGGGCTGGCCATCCTCGCCGAGGCGAAGGCACGCTTCAATGTCCCCGTTACCACGGACATACACGAAGCCTCACAGGCGGAAGCGGCGGGCAAGGTGGTTGACATAGTGCAGATCCCCGCCTTTCTCTGCCGCCAGACAGACCTGCTGACTGCGGCTGCTAAAACCGGGAAAATCGTAAATATCAAGAAAGCACAGTTTCTCTCCGGCTATGACATGGAGCATCCCGTGCAGAAGGTTGAGGAATCGGGCAACAATAAAATCATGCTCACAGAAAGAGGGAGCATGTTCGGCTACAACAACCTTGTTGTGGACTACAGAAACCTCATTGATATGAGCACATTCGGCTACCCTGTGATTATGGATGCCACCCACTCTGTGCAGAGACCCGGCGGTCTGGCGGGAAAAAGCGGCGGAGACGGCAGACTGGCGCCGAGCATGGCCTATGCGGCGGCGGCTGTGGGTGTGAAGGGCTTCTTCTTCGAGGTGCATGAAAACCCCGCCGAAGCAAAGTCGGACGGCCCGAACATGATTCCGCTGAACGAATTTGAAAACGTGCTGAAAAAGCTGAAAAGAGTGATGGAAGCGGTTAAAGGATAACAGACCTGAAAAACGAAGCAGTCTTTAACGCATACCGAAGACTGCTTCGGCGCACTTTATCTGTCGTAATAATAAAGCACAGTGCCCACTGTACCATCGGTGAGGTTGCTGCCGCACATCCCTTCCGCTGTCCATGCGGAACTGCCCAGAACACCGGCTTTGACCTTTCCTTTGGTTCCGTCCATTGTTTTATCTATCGCCGTATCAAGGCCCACTGCCGCATAGCAGGGAACTTCCCTGAGCACTATCACGTTTTTGCCGTCAGCATCCTGAGCGAAATAAGCAAAGCCGAACCCGCCCTTCATAGAGGCAAGAGCCGAATTGCTTTCATCTGAAAGCATGCCAACCGCCTTAAGCTCGCTGTAAGCTGTATCCGGATCGTCCTGCGCTGTGCCTTCCGCACATAAGCCCGAAGGGGTTCCGTCAAAGTCGCTGAGTGCCAGAGCCAGCCCCTTTTCGTCCACAAGCCCGTCACGGTCACAGTCTCCGGCGAATCTGCCGAAGCGGTCGTAAAATGTGTACTGGATATTTTCAAGGTTTTTCACATCAACGATGAAGCTCTTGGTCTTTGCGCCCTGAACAAGCTCTCTCCCCTTTACCACCATGCCGAGGATTATTCCGATAATAACCAGAACAACCGCCATCTCCACCAGAGTAAAACCTTTTCTGCTCATATGAATACCCGCTTTTTTTTCTCAAACCCATCATATCAGCATTAAAGCGTCTAAACAATAAAATGATCTTTCATCTTTTCCTGTTTGTCTTCCTTCATATGTTGTTGTATTTTTATTTATGAAATTTTTAGCCGCAGAGTTTGAAGGAAACAGAACGGACACAGCGTCCCGCGCCGCCCTTTTTGAAAAGAGAAAAGGGCTCTTCGTCCTTTCGGGGGTATTCTCCGCAAAGGCGGATGACCTGCTTTCCGTAAAGGGGAGCGAATCACTGGTTATCTGCTGCGGCTGCCCTGATTTCTCCGCCGAGGCAGTGTATGCTCCCGCCGCGCTGAAAGGCTCATCTCTCAGGCTTTTTCTTAAATCAAAGTCCATGAAGTCCGGCGAAAGAAGCACCGCTGTCTTCGGGAAATGCTCAAACACCGCAGACCCAGGCGAAAAGGCATGCCCGGTATACATAATGCCTGACAGAACATACGAGCAGGAGAGCGGACTGGACTATGAACAGCGCACCGCCGCGGATATATTCACACTCTCCCCCGCCGCCCTCTGCGGGATAAGCGCTGCCCAGTACCCGGACAGAACCGTTGTTCATGCATATGCGGATGAAAATAAAGTAATAATCACCGCCTCAGCCGGAGAGAACATATTATACGCCAGAACCGCCCCGTGTCAGGACGGAACAGCACTTGCAGACGAGCTTGACCTGACTATGGCCTACATCACAAGAAACAGGGGCATAAGCCCTGACCTGCTGCTGCTCTCCGGCCTGTTCGCAACAGACGGGCACACGGCGGACGAAGTACGCAAAGCACAGACAGTGCAGGCCGTCTGCGCCGCTCCCGACGGACTGCTCAGCGAATGCACGTTTGATGCGTTTCATAAAATAATACTCCCATTCGGTGCTGTGCTGAACGGAGCAAAGTTTGACTTTACACCCGAAAAATACAGAAAGAAGAAGGCATTCGCAAAAACAATGCTGGTTCTCAACTCGCTCCTTCTGATGCTTCTTGTTGCATTCACAGCACTGAATCTCCATATGTTCTCCTCCTACAAAACAAAGACGGAGAAACTCACAAAAGCCGCTTCCGCCCTGCGGACTGACAGGGAAAAAACAGCGGAGCTTCTCGCCTCCTCGCCTTCTTCCGGGTATCTGCTTACCTACCTTGAACTTCTCTCTGACAGAAACAAAAACCCCATAAGGCACTTGCAGGCTGTGGAGCCGCTTATAATGCACATAGGGTTTGACAGGGTGATAATCAGCAGGACAGACCCCCTTGTAGTTGCCTCCTCAAAGGAGTTCGGCACTCTCAACTCCCTCACAGAGTTTGAGGAGGAGATAAAGGCGGAGATAAACCGCCTGCAGTCCCTGAAATACAGCGTTAAAAACGAAAGCAGATTCAGCTATGACGACCTCACAGCCCATGTGAAACTCAGCATAAAAGCTCAGGGGGCGGAGGAATGAAGATACTGGGCAGCTACAGGCTGTTTCTTCTGCTCCTTGCCGCATGCGCCGCCACAGCGGGCATAGGCTTAACCGCGCTGAGGCTCAATAACGCCGCGGATACGGCTCTGGCGGATATTAATGCGCGCGCTGCGGTGCTCAACGCAGAAAAAGCAGGGGAAAAAATTGATGCCCTGCACGAAGCTGCGGAAAATGCGGATATATTCATTTTCTCCGAGAGTGATGCCCGCAAGTGGTTTCTGGATGCGCTGGACAGCTTTCTCAAGAAATACGATGCAAAAGTTGTCACCCCCATGCAGAAAACCGACAGCGCATTCCGCAGCCGGGTTTCATTCCGCTTCACGCCGAAAACACCGACCGAACTGGCCATACTGCTGGAATATATGGAAAACTCCGCTGCCCCCGTTTTCATAATAGAGAGCACAGCCTTCATCAGCACTGAAAAGGAAAGATACATAAACGTCACGGCGGAGATAATCCAGCCATTTTACGGAGGCGGCAAATGAGAGCGGGCATTAAGGAGCTCCTGATGATTGCTCTTCCTTTTGTGATAGCCTTCGGCGCTGTATACGGCGTTTCCCTCGGCGGCGAGTACCTCATTATGCCTGCGGAAAAACGAATAGAACGCCTGCCCTCCTCTGCCGACAGCGCTTTGCGGGCATACAGCGATCAGGCCTTCCGCCTCAGCAGTGCCGCCCTGCCTGAAAAAACGGAACGCTTCACACTGCGCCCTCTGGATGACGGCGGGCTGATAGCCCAGTTTGATAATTCTGACATATACGAAAAGCTCGCAGCCGAAGAAGATGCCAGACCCGCAGAGGCCGCAGCGGTGAGGGAAGAGCCCGAAGGCCCGCCTAAATACAGAATAAGCTCCATCCTCAAAGGGGAAGACAGGACATTCGCCGTAATTAACGGTAAAATATACCACAGAGGAGATAAAATCTCCGAAGACGAACACATAGCGCGTATTGATACACGCAGGATTCTTCTTAAAGGCAAATGGGGTGACAGATGGATTGCCGTAAGCTTCTGACAGTTATGTTCACTATGATTTTTATCTTCGCCTGCTCCGCTAAAAAGCCGGAGCCCCCTGCGGCGCAGACGGAAGAACCTGCAAAATCTGAGCAGAAGGAAGTAAGGCTGCCGCCTCCGCCGCCGCCTGTTTTCGGCGGGGAACTCAAAAAGCCCGATCCCCTTGAAGGACGCTACATAACCGTAAGCGCCGTTGAAGCACCGCTGTCCTCAATCCTTTACATGGCAGCGGCCGAATCGGGCATGAACCTTATGATAAGCCCCGAAATAGACATCAACAGACCCGTCACCCTTAACCTCAACCGCCTGCCCGCAAGGGAGGCACTGAACATCATCACTGAAACAGCCGGAATCTACTTTGAGACTGACGGCAACATACTCCGCATAAGACCGCTGACTGCAAAAACATATAAGATCCCGTATGTCCACACCGTCACTGCCTACTCATCCAGACTGGGCGGGGATATAATCGGCGGCGCGGCTGAAAGCGCCGGTACTATGGCAGGTTCATACAACCTCGAATTCACCAACCCCGGAGAACGGAACGACCTGTACAGACAGATAACCGAAGGGGTGCGCAGCATAATTTTCCCCGGCAGGAACACAGACTCCGGCAGCGACACTAAAACTGCGGAGTTCTCCCCGTCCGGAGAGGGGTTCAGCCTCAATATGTTCACAGGCATACTCACTGTTCAGGCGGGCAGAGGCAAGATACAGCTTATAGACAAATATATGGACTCCGTGCTGAAAGAGACATCAAAGCAGGTGCTCATAGAAGCCAAAATGGTGGAAGTGACACTTAACGACATAAATTCCTACGGCATAAACTGGGATAATTTTTTCTTCAACGACCAGCTCCGCTACAGGCAGAACTTCGCGACCTCCAGCGCAGCGGCGCTTGAGAACATAGGTCTTACTCCTGTCGCGGCAATCTCATACGCATCCGGCGGTGCAAACGGTCTGCTTAATCTTATCTCCCAGCAGGGCAAGATAGAAACCCTCGGAAACCCGCGGATACGTGTTGTAAACGGTCAGAGCGCGATAATCTCCTCAGGCAGCCTTATCCCCTACTGGGAAAAGAACGTTGAGGACGGTGAAGACCTCCGCCGCGTTGTCAGCTACAACAGGATAACCATTCTGGACGGTATAATGCTCGGCGTTACCCCTTACATACACGATGACGGAACAATAACCCTGAATATTATCCCCGTCTCAACCATGGCTGAAAAGGACAAGGTTCAGCTTGGCGAGGAGGGGGAGATTGTGGCAAGCTTCCCCGTTCTTAACCTGAAGGAGGCGGGCACTGTTCTCAATGTCCGCAACGGCGAAACGGTTGTTCTGGGCGGAATGATAGACAACTATGAGGAGAACACCGAACAGCGGGTTCCCTTCCTCGGCGACATGCCCCTTGTGGGCAACCTGTTTAAATCGGTAAACAAGCGGAAGGTAAAGAAAGAGCTTGTGATTTTCATAAAAACATCGGTGATAAACATTTGAAAAAGCTGATAGCCTCCTCACTCACGGCTCTGTGCATAGGTTTTTTTGCCGGCAGCAAGTTTCAGCCTGAGCCGCCAAATACAGAAGCACCCGCAGAAAGCGCAGAGAGGGAATTATCCTTCGCTGATTCCGGCCTGAAAGAAAAAACTGCGCCAAAGAGCGCAGCGGTTCTGCCGGATGATTTATATATAAGGCTCAGGAACGAGGCGGAAAAACCCGCTCTGAAAAAAACCGGTCAGCCCGCAGTGCAGACTGCCCCCCTGACCGCGCCGGAACCCCCGTTCATTGAGGACAGCGCATCAAAGGCGCACAGGGAGGCCGCATCCGGCATTAAGGCACTGAACAGCGGTGACTGCGCCAAGGCCTCCGTCTATCTGGAAAGGGCGTACTCCCTTAAAAAAGACAGAAACATCCTCTCTCATTACATGACTGCCCTCCTCCTCTGCGGTGAGGCGGAAAAAGCGGCATTGCTCGCCCCGGCTGCGGATGCGGATATTCTGGCGGATGTGATTGAGGCGGCGGTTAAGGCATCAGCCCACAGGGCTGCCGTTGTTCTCTTTGAAGCGCTGGAGATAAAGGGCAGCGGAAAACTTATGAACGCAGCCGGACTGGCGTATGAAGCATCCGGAAATACGGGAAAAGCGGTTCTGATGTACAAGGAAGCCTACAGGCTTAACCCGGCAGACCCTTTCATTTCTTTCTCAAGGGCAAGGGCCGCTGATATGGAAGAGGATTATGCCGAGGCAGTATTTCTGTACGAAATAACAGCCGCCGCGGCTGCCGGAGCAGAGCTTAAGAAATATTCGGTAACAAGAAGCGCCCAGATCAGGGAACACCTTGCCGCCGGAGTTCCGAAAACTCCTTGACCTCTTTTATTATGTAAGGTTTCTTATCCTGACTTTCAAAATATGTTCTCAGCACCTGCTCTGCGATAAAGCCGGAAGACACAAGCTGTATACCCCCCAGTGTCAGCACAACACCCAGAAGAAGAAGCGGTCTGCCCCAGATATTCTGCCCGAACAGCTTGAGGACTATCATATACAGGTTGATAAGCATGCCGAAAAAAAGACCGAAAAAACCCAGAGTGCCGAAAAGGTGCATGGGGCGCTGTGAATATTTCTTAAGGAAAAGGACAAGCATCAGATCGCTTATAACCTTTGTGGTTCTGGCTATTCCGTATTTTGACTGACCATATCTCCGGGGATGGTGGCGCACATCCATTTCATCAATCTTCGCCCCCTGAAGCACGGCAAGAACAGGGATGAACCTGTGCATCTCCCCGTAGAGGCCGAGGTTTTTTGCTATGTCCTGTTTAAACAGCTTCAGTGTACAGCCGTAGTCATGAATGTAAACCCCTGTAAGGCGGGCTATGAGCTTGTTGGCTATGCTGCTGGGGAGCTTGCGCAGTATGAAGCCGTCCTGTCTTTTCAGCCTTCTTCCCGCCACAACGTCCAGCCCTTCGCGCTCAAGCTTTTCTATCATTGCGGGTATATCTTCGGGATCATTCTGCAAATCGCCGTCTATTGTGGCTATGTAGTCACCGTCTGCATAGTCTATTCCGGCCGCCATAGCAGGTGTCTGCCCGAAGTTGCGCTTAAAGCGGATCAGAAGCGTTCGTTCATCAGCATACTGTTCCACCATCTCCACGGTTTTATCCCGTGAGCCGTCATCCACAAGGATGATCTCGTAATCTATGTCTGAAAGAGCGCTTCTGGTCTTTTCCAGAAACGGCTTTATGCTCGCCTCTTCGTTGTAAAGAGGAACCACGACTGAAAGTTTCATTCTGCCTCCGCAACCTGTATCAGACGATAACCCGCCCACTCTTTTATTGTAACATAGGGCCGCCCGATTTTTCCTGTTTTATCAGAGTCGATAAATACAAAGCCGCCTTCATCCGGGAGATTTTTATCTGCGTTCTTTCCGTAATACACATTAAAAGACGGCACACTGGCTGTCCAGAGGTTGACCTTAATATTTCTCTCTGCCGTGTACAGAGCAGCCTCCTTGACCGGAGCCTGCTTAATATCCGCCACAAGGGGGATGTACATTACATTAAGCGAAATAACCGTAAAAAATGCCAGAACAGCCACAAAGGTTCTGTAGCTGAGGGTTCTGATGAAGCTCATAACCAGCGACACGGCAAGCATGGCCGCAACCGGAACAGTGTATGACATATCAAGCCTGCGTGCCGCCTCCAGCAGCATTTCCGCGGAGGCTGTGCTGTTCACCTTCGCGGCAATGGAAGGGATGATAAAAGGCAGACAAAGCAGAACGGCAAAATATATAAAAACAGGAACGGCAAAAAGCACCTTTCTCCTGTGGTTGTTAAAAACATAGGCGCAGAGGATGAAAAGCGGGGTCATCCCGCTGAGGATAAGATGGGGAAGCTTGGTTCCGCTGAGGGCGAAAAATATGAATACGAAAAAGAACCAGATCATCATGTATCTGGAGAAAAAATCGTTCCAAAGCGGGCGCAGCCTTTTCAGAACACTGAACAGAAGCGATGTTCCGGGCAGAAGACCGGCAAGCAGAAGCGGAATGTAATATGCGAAGCCGCCCCCCTGCCCTTCTGCCGCCCCGCTGAACCTTCCGGGGTTATTTTTCGCAAGGAAGCCGTTTATAAAAGCATCGCCGTATTCCATGTACTCAACAATATACCAGGGCAGAGCCACAAGGAGCATTATTCCAATCCCCACAGGAGAAAAGACAGCCCTTACCCACTCCTTCATTCTTCCGGCGGAGAGAAAAAACAGCGCACTCACTGCAAAGGGAACCAAAGCGGCAACAGGCCCCTTGGTCACAGCACCGAGACCGGCAGCGGCAAATGCCAGGTAAACATACTTTTTCCGCCCTGTTTCAAAATGCCTGTAGACGGCAAACATAGAGCCCGCAAGAAACATATTCAGCAGAATATCCGCCACGGCAAGCTTTGCGAATACGGAAACGATAACGGATGAACAGGTTATAAATGCGGAATTAAACGCCATCTCCTCGTTTCTGGTATCCTTGACAAAAAACAGAATGAGCAGAACCCATCCGCAGGAAGCCAGAACGGAAGGGAGGCGAAAGGCAAGCTCTCCTGCTCCGAAAAGGTTAATGGAAGCAGTCTGGAGCCAGTATATAAGGGGCGGATTATCAAAATCAGGCCTGCCGTCCATGTACGGCGTAAGGAAATCGCCCCCCTGCGCCATAGTCATGGAGCCCTGAGCGAACGTGCCTTCTGATGTATCAAAAAGAGGGTTTGAAGCCGCGCCGAAGAAAAAGCTGAAAAAAATAAGCAGACAGAGCAGCAGGTATTTTAATGCACTCTTCAATATTCACCACCATTTTGTCCCTAAGAAGAAGACTATCACAATAGCGGTATTATGGAAACATTTCAGTAAAATCAGATGTGCGGAACTTTTATATTCATGCTCTCAAGCTGCTTCTCCACATATTCCATGTGTTCCAGCATATATTCGTATGCCTTTTCGGGGTTCCGGCTCTTTATTGAGTCAACTATCTTCCGGTGGAGACTGTCTACCTCTTTTGTGCCGCCTGTGGCTCTTATATGCCTGCGAACCTCGAAGGTGACTTTGGTTATCCACTCATAAATAGTGTTCATCACATGGACAATGAGAACATTGTGGGATGCGTAGGAGATGAGGGCGTGAAAGCTGGCATCGCTTTCATAATCCTTTTCGGAATCCTCCATTTCCAGCAGAAATTCCTCAAGCTGCTCTATCTCCTCATCCGTGGCGCGTTCCGCTGCGGCTCTTGCCGCCCATGTTTCAAGGATTTTGCGGAGTTCCATGAGATCACCCATGGCATCCTCCTTGTTGAGCATTTCGGTAAAAGCCTGTGAAAGCACGGGGGAGGCGGCGGACTGAACATAAGTGCCGTCACCCTGAATCTGCTTGAGAAAACCGTGAGCCTCAAGCTTCTGGAGAGCTTCCCTGAGTGTGGGTCGGCTGACCCCCATCTGCACAGCAAGCTCGCGCTCGGAAGGCAGCTTTTCTCCGGGCTTAAGTTCGCCGCTGAGCACCAGATCTTTAAGCTGTCTGTAAATTTCGTCGCTCACTCTTTTTGGTTTTATCTTATGAAATCTCATTCACCCGACTCCGCAGCAGATAATAATAAAACGGCGATATGACACATCGCCGAAAATCACACCGGAAAAGAACATATGCAAAAATTCAAGCCGAAAAAAGCATTAATCCTCACTTAAAACAGTACAGATTTCAAGCAGCATCCAACAAAGGTTTTACCTTTTTAAAGCCTTGCCATCCATTAACATATACTACAAACACCGCCTCATGGCAATGACTGAATACGCTGTTTTGAAAATTGCAGAACCGGAATATATGTGAATAAAAATCTTCTTTAACAGCCGCTGTCTTACTGCTGCTAAAACTGCATATACACTTTATGAACAATTTTGGTATGGAATACTGGAAAATTTGAGTATATAATTCTTCTAATTATTTATCTGACTTAATAGCTGACTACGTGGTAAATTTTATTAAGAAATATAAAACTGCTGCAATTCTCCGAAATTCCGATCTATAAAAGGTTGTGATGAACTGTTCTGCAAAAACCGTGGCGGGCATCTGCGCTGCACTTCTTACTCTTTATGCCGCAAACCTGTTCTGTGTCCATGCGGTGCTCAGCGGCTACGCCTCAAAAAGGCTTGAGAGTGAAGCTGCGTCTGCTGCGGCTGCGGCCGCGGAGAGGGTTTCCTATGTACTCGGAAACATCCGCACCGAATCCCTCTTCTTCATAACAAACCTCTCCGGCTACAGCGAACAGTCACGCTCGTCCGCCCTTTCTTCATTTATTCAGGCAAAGCCAGAAATAACAGAGGTCATCGCAACCGATTCCAGAGGCTACACATGGTTCACAGCAGGGCGTACGGGGACTCCGCCCATCGGGGCTGACTATTCAGCGGAGGAATCTGTCTCATCCCCCTTAAATTCAGGAAGCACCTACATAGGCACGATAAAGACCGATGCATCCGCCAGTGAGCCCTACATCGAGATTTCAGCACCTCTGCTGAGCCCTGAAAACGGTGCTGTCAGCGGCGCAGTGAGAATCAAAGCCTCGCTGGGAATGCTTAAGGAAACTGCGGCTGCGGCGACCCCTGCCGGGATGAAAGCTGCCGTGCTCATAGGAAAGGATGGCGGCATGATAGCCGGAGACATAAGCCCTTCGGAAAAAACAATGCTCACAGCGGCCGCAAAGCAGACTGACCAAGCCGGGGCTGCCGTACCTTCGGAACAGTACATATTAGCGTACAAGTCATTCAGTCTTAACGGCAATGACCTCACCGCGGCAGTCTATATGCCCGCCAAAACCGCCGCCGCAACAACTTCCGCTTATTTCAGAAGCTACGCCGCGGCATCTGCTGCCGTTTTTCTCCTTGCTGTCCCTTTTGTAGTCTTCATAGTCCGCAGATACAGATCCCCATATGAAAAATACGGCGAGCGTATGCTGAAAGCGGAAAAAGCTCTGGAACCGTCACAGGCGGAAACACTCAGAGACAAAACCGGAGCGGAATATACCGCATGCTTTCTGGACGCATGTGAGAATACCATTAATTCGCTGAGAAAAGCCGCGGAGGAATCAGGCAGAAATGTTGCAGAAGCTGTGGAGAGACGCACCGAGCACCTGAAAAATGAAATTAACGAACTCCAGCGCAAGCTGAAAGAGGAATATACAAAAAATACCAAGAAAGACCAGATGATGATCCGCCAGAGCCGCCTTGCCGCAATGGGGGAGATGATCTCAAACATTGCCCACCAGTGGCGGCAGCCTCTTAACGCCCTGGCGCTGACCATACAGGACATAGAAGACTCATACCGCCATAATGAGATTAATGACGAATACATCAGGGAGACTGTGGAAAAATCCATGGAGTTGATACAGCATATGTCTGTCACTATAGATGATTTCCGCAACTTCTACAAAACCAACAAGGATATAGTGGAGTTCAGCCTGAAACGCTCCATAGATGAGGCCATGAAAATAATCAGCGCCAGCCTGAAAAACTCCAGCATAGATATTGAGACGGATTTCAGGCAGGATGTCATTGTGCGCGGCTACCCGAATGAGTTTTCACAGGTTATCCTCAACATACTCAGCAACTCAAAAGACGCCCTTATAGACAACAGACAGACGGACAGGCGGATCAGTATCGGCATAGAGTCTCCGGGAGAAGGCAGAGGGCGCATAGTGATTATAGATAACGGCGGCGGAATCCCCGCTAATGTAATTGACAGCGTGTTCGACCCCTACTTCACTACGAAGGAACAGGGCAGAGGAACAGGCATAGGCCTCTACATGTCCAAAACCATCATCGAAAGCAACATGGGCGGCAAAATTGACATTGCAAATATCGGGGACGGCACACGGGTGACAATAGAACTGTGACAATCCCCGGACAACACCAATCAGCACGGCGATGTTCCGTTCACGGAGCAATAGCAATTATTCCCCAAAACTTTGCATTGACTATATATGCCCGCTAATCTAAAAATTAAGTATGTCATATCTTGCATTAGCCAGAAAACTCAGACCCCAGAATTTTGATGAAATAGTGGCGCAGGAGTTTGTAGTCACTACTCTGAAAAATGCCATTGAACTGGACAGGCTTGTACATGCCTACCTCTTCACCGGCCCCAGAGGTGTCGGCAAAACCAGCACGGCGAGGATCTTCGCAAAGGCGCTCAACTGCCTTGACCCTCAGGGCGTAAACCCCTGCAACAAATGCGAAAACTGCCGTGAAATAACCGACGGCACATCCATGGACGTAATAGAGATAGACGGCGCCTCCAACAGAGGCATAGACGAAATACGCGACCTGCGCGAGGCTGTGCGCTTTTTTCCGGTCAAATGCAGAAGAAAAGTCTACATAATAGATGAAGTGCACATGCTCACCGAGCAGGCATTCAACGCCCTGCTCAAGACCCTTGAAGAGCCGCCCTCACACGTGGCGTTCATCCTCGCCACCACAGACTCGCAGAGGATTCCCGCAACCATCATATCCCGCTGCCAGAAGTATGACTTCCGCAAAATACCCTTTGATCAGATGCACGAATCCCTCACGGAAGTGCTGAACAAAGAGCAGATAGAATACGAAAACGATGCCCTGAGCCTGATAATCCGCAATTCTGACGGCTGCATGCGTGACTCGCTCTCCATGCTTGACCAGATAATAGCCTTTACAGGGGGCAAGGTTGATGAGGCGAACACCGCCTTTCTCCTCGGCTTTTCAGACACCAACCTTATAGAAGACCTGCTCAAAACAATTCTGGAAGAGAATACGGCAGAGATTCCCGCCATAGTTGAAGAGATATGCGCCAAGGGGATAAGCCTTCGTTTCGCCGCCGAATCCCTCATTGAACACACGCGCAACCTCCTTTTTTACATAGCCACAGGCGGCAAAAACACAAGGGAGCTCACCAGCCACGAAGAGGAGCTTTACCGCAGCCTCTCCGCCAAAGTCACCGAACACAGGCTTTTCGCACTGTTTCAGGTTTTCCAGAAGCTCCTGAATGACCTTAAGTTTTTCAGCTTCGAGCAGTATGTGTTCGAATTTGCCGCTTACAAGGCCGCATCCCTTTCATCCATAATCCCGGTTTCAGGAACGGCCGCAGCCCAGCCTCAGGCATCAGCCCCGCAGAGGCAGAGAACAGAACCGCCCAAAACACAGGCAGCCCCGAAAGACCCGCATCTTCCGCCCCAGAACGAAGCCCCCGCATCCGGGGATGACCCATGGAAAAGCATGGTGCGTCATGCAGCCAAGGAAAACGGCAAGGTTGCCGGCTATCTTGAGAATGTGTTTCTCTCCGGCGTTGCGGGGGATGAACTCCGCATAGGCACAACGGAGGAGAAAAAGTTCTACTTCCAGATGCTTAACCGACCGGAGCACCTGAAATACCTGTCCGAGATTGCGGGCAGGTTCTTCCCCGGCGTGACTAAGGTAAAACTGGCTCTGGAAAACGAGCCGAAAAAAAAAACTCTGACTGAGACAAAGAAAGAGGCGGAAACCTACCACGACCGCAAAACAAGAAAGGAAGCGGAAGAGAACGAGCTTGTAAAAAAACTCGAAAAAGAATTTAACGCAAAAGTTGTTGATATAGAGGTGGTTAAGTTTGTTTCGGAAGAAGATTCAGAGCCCGAAAACGACTCAGACTAGAACTTTTTTTATTTTATTGTTTCAATTTGAGCCGAAATGATCTAAAACGTCATCCTTTCGATAGACAGGTAAAATGGATACTGCGAAACTGAGAGGCACTCTCTCTAAATTCAGCCTGAGAAAATACCTTGACGGGCACGAAGATCTCTACATGCTTCTGACCGCAGTGGTTATAGGTCTGCTCGCTGGCGGCGGCAATATCATTTTCCGCCATATGATCAGCTTCTTTCAGGGAATTTTCTACGGAGATACCTCCGAATTTGCCCTTGAAACATTCAGAAACGCACCCGTGTGGAAAATAATCCTCATACCCGCTGCGGGCGGACTGATGGTCGGCATAATCTCAATTTCATTCAAATTTGCCAAAGGGCACGGCGTACCGGATGTTATGCGCGCCATGGCGCTCAACCGCAACATCTCCCCCCTTGTGGCGCTGATAAAGACCGTTTCCTCAGCCATTACCCTCGGCTCCGGCGGCTCTGCCGGACGTGAGGGTCCCATTGTGCAGATAGGCGCGGCCATAGGTTCCGGCGTGGGCAAGCTGTTCAATTTCTCATCAAACAGGATGCGCACTGTGGCGGCATGCGGCGCTGCGGGCGGTCTGGCTGCTACTTTCAACGCACCCATCGGCGGCGCTATGTTTGCGGCGGAAGTGCTTCTCGGCGAGTTCGGGCTCAAAACATTCAGCCCGATCATAATCTCATCCGTAATAGCCACTGCAATATCAAGAGCGTATCTCGGCCACGAAGTCACATTTGAAGCGCCCATATACGAACTCGTCAGCATATTCGAGCTTCCCCTCTACGGTGTCCTCGGTCTTGTGTGCGCAGTGGTCGGCGTTGTTTTCATACGCTCCTTCTACTTCATAGAGGGCAAGTTCGAGAACCTCGCTGTCCCTTCATGGACAAAACCTGCAATAGGCGGCCTCATGATGGGCTGTGTGGCTCTTGCCTCTCCGGAGGTTATGGGTGTGGGGTATGACACCATAATGAACGTACTCCACGGAAGCCAGCTTGGTGCGTTTCTCATAGTTATTGTCGTGCTTAAGATCATCGCCACCTCATTCACCCTCGGCTCCGGTGGAAGCGGCGGACTGTTTGTTCCTTCCCTTTTTATAGGCGCTGTCACAGGCGGATTCTTCGGCTGGGCGGCTCACATGGTTTTCCCCGCAAGTACAGCAGGCAGCGGCGCATATGCCCTTGTGGCAATGAGTGCCATGCTTTCCGCCACCCTTCGCGCACCTATGACCGCCATACTCATCATCTTTGAAATAACCCAGTCATACACGGTAATCCTCCCCCTGATGATGACGGCTATTATAGCCAACCTCGCAGCGGAAAAGCTTGAGAAGGAATCGATCTTCACATGGGTGCTCACCAAACAGGGAGTGCGCATAAAGAAGGGTGTGGAGGAAAAAATTCTGGAATCGATCCGTGTGCGGGACGTTCTCTTCACCGGGGTCACATCATTCAGGGAGAACACCCCTTTCAGGGATATACTCAGCGGAATACAGTCCGCACCGCATATGCACTTTCCCGTTCTGGACGGCAATAACTGCCTCATCGGCATGATCTCCCTTGTGGATATTAAGGAAGTCCTCTTTGAACAGGGGCTTGAGGATATTGTAGTGGCGGGGGATATATGCACGAGGAAAAACATAATCTACCTTGAGCCGGAAAACACACTGACGGAAGCCATGGAAAAGCTGGGCAAAAAGGATCTGGAAGCTCTCCCCGTCGTAGAAAATACGCCTGACGGACTCAGGTTCATCGGCCTGCTGCGCAGGGGCGATCTTATTATAGCCTACAACAAACGGGTTGCGGGCATCACTGACTAAAAAAAGGGTGCGCCCTGTTAAGACGCACCCTGCTGAAGTCTATTTTCTCTTGTTTTTCACATACTTTTTGAGCTGCTTCATCTCGGATTTGCCGCCGAACATCCGCTTTATCTTCTCCTGCTCGGTCTGGCGGGAGCTCAGCCCGTCGTAAGCCATCTCCCTGCGGAGCTTGAAATATCCTGCGAGGCGGCCTTCACTCAGCCCGCCTTCCTCAACAGCCGCCCTGACGGCGCATCCGGGTTCTTTCATGTGGGTGCAGTCGCGGAAGCGGCAGTTTGCGGCAAGCCGCTCTATGTCCTCAAAAGCCTTTTCCAGATCCGCGGCGTAAAGGTGCAGTTCCCTCATTCCGGGAGTATCTATCACCGTTCCGCCCTCCGGCAGAAGCATCATCTCCCGGCTGGTTGTGGTATGCCTGCCCTTATCGTCTCCGGCACGGATTTCGTTCACAGCGAGAACATCACGCCCCATAAGCCTGTTAATCAGCGTGGATTTCCCCACACCGGAGGAGCCGATGAAGGCTATTGTCTCCCCTTCCGCTATATATTTTCTCACTGCCTGCCAGCCGTTCTCCTCAAAGGATGAGCAGATGATAATCTCCGCTCCGCCGCTGACGGCTTGTGTTTCATCCAGCTTTTCAACCAGATCCGCACACAGATCCGCCTTGGTGAGGATTATAACGGGCTTTGCCCTGCTCTCCCATGCAGCGGCGAGATACCGCTCAAGCCTCCGCAGATTAAAATCCGCGTTCAGCGCCATGCAGATGAAGACAGTGTCAACATTGGCGGCGACTACCTGCACGCCTCCGGCGGTTCCGGCTGCCTGCCTTACGAACAGGCTTCTGCGGGGGAGGATGCCGTGTATTGCGGCATCTCCTCTGCTTCCTTCCGTTCTGTCAACCATGACCCAGTCGCCCACAGCGGGAAAATCCGCCCCGTCTTCCGCCTCATGGCGCAGTCTGCCTGTCACTGCTGCCTGAATCTCGCCGTTTTCGGTGATTACCTTATATAAATTGTGATGCTGACCGGAAACTCTGGCGATGAACATTCCTTCATATTCAGCCGCTTCATCGGTCAGTTCTTCATTAAGTCCGTATTTTTTTAAATCTATGCTGCTCATTTCATCCTCCGAAATATTAAAACCCGTCATCCGGAGGGTGTCAGGAGATGCCTCTCTCCGCGCCCTCCTCAGGCTGCGGCAATTCCTGTGTATTCTTTCTGCATCATAAAAAAGCCTCCTTAAGCTGTATTCATATCTGTTTATAGCATATCCGCAAAAAAAGGGTTCTTTTAATCGCCCGTTTTCCCTATAATTAACCCAATTAATTAAAAGGTGTCCGAATTATAATGATCAATTACAAAAACGAACTGAACAAAGGCCAGTACGAAGCCGTGGTGCGCACTGATACCCCGCTTCTTGTCCTCGCCGGAGCGGGAACGGGAAAGACAAGGGTTATCACCTACCGTATAGCTTACCTTATAAATGAAACAGGCGTTGAGCCTGAACGCATCCTCGCCGTAACCTTCACCAACAAAGCGGCGGAAGAGATGAAGCATCGTCTGCGCGGGCTTGTCGGCACTGCCGCCGCCTCGGTCTGGATGGGCACTTTCCACAGCATATCCCTGCGCATTCTCCGCAGGGACGGCTCCGCAGTCGGGCTTAAACCCGGCTTCGGCGTAATAGATCAGGACGACCGCATGGCTCTTTTCCGTGAGGTCATCAAGACACTGAAAATTGACCATAAGAAATACCCGCCCAAACAGTTTATGAACAAGATAAGCTGGTTCAAAAACACGCCGCAGTATGTGGAAGGGCAGATTCCCGATGCGGGAGCCTTCCACAGGGTGGACGAGGTGTTCAGGGAATACCAGAAGCGCCTTGAGGAACAGTTTCTCATTGACTTCGATGATATGCTAAGCCTCACCATCCGCATGTTTGAGGTTTCCGAAGAGGTTAGGCAGTATTACTCCTCCATGTTTGAGCATATCCTTGTGGACGAGTATCAGGATACCAACGCGATTCAGTTCATGTTCCTGCGCCTTCTTGCCGGAAAAACGGGCAAAATCTGCGTTGTGGGCGATGACGACCAGTCCATATACGGCTGGCGCGGGGCGGACATCCGCAATATCCTCGAATTTGACAAACACTTCTCCGGCGTGGAGATAGTGAAGCTTACGGAAAACTACCGCAGCACGGCGGACATCATAGCAAGGGCAAACACCCTGATTAAAAACAATGCCATGCGCAGGGGCAAGGAACTCACCGCTCACCTTGAAACAGAAGGGGCGCTTGAGCACCACTCACTCCTGAATGAAACCACAGAAGCTGATTTTGTGACGAAAATGATCGTAAAATACGCCGGAGAAGGCATAAATTACGGAGATATGGCAGTTCTCTACCGCACCAACGCGCAGTCACGAAACTTTGAGGTAAACCTCAACAAAGCAGGCATACCATACAAAGTGGTCGGTGGCACAGCCTTCTACCAGAGGCGCGAGATCAAGGATCTGCTGAGCTATCTGCGCTTCTTTGACAACAGCTTCGACAGTGTCTCCTTCTCCCGCAGCCTCACCACCCCCTCAAGGGGCATAGGCACAACATCCATAGACAAAATAAAGGACTTTGCCTCCAAAAACGCAGTCAGCCTCACCGAGGCGGTGAAGCAGATGTTCTCCTCGTTCGGCAGGAGCCAGCAGGAGGCCTTCCGCCAGTATATCGGCATACTTGACCACCTCGCCTCCCTCACAAAGGTCAGCGACATGGTTAACGCAGTCATAGAACGCACAGGCTATAAGGACTATGTTCTCGCCAACGAGAGCGAAGAGGAAGCGAAAAAGCGCATAGAAAACATATTCGAGCTTTACAACGCCGCAGTGGCCTTTGAGGAAACATCACCCGAAGGCACACTAACCGACTTCCTCGCCAGCACATCCCTCAGCACCTCCACGGACGAAGCCGCCGGGGACAGGGTAAGTCTCATGACAATCCACTCCGCAAAGGGGCTTGAGTTTGACACTGTTTTCCTCACAGGGCTTGAGAATGGGCTCTTCCCCCTTTACGGCAGCATTGATGAGCCCGAACTCCTTGAGGAGGAGCGCAGGCTATGCTATGTGGGCATAACAAGGGCAAAGCGCAACCTGTATGTCACCTGCGCAGAATCACGCATTATGTACGGAAACAGAACCGTGAGCGCCCGCTCATACTTTCTGGAGGAGATGGGGTTCGCCAAAGCGAAAGCGGCCTTTGCTCCCTCAAGCCGTCAGTTCGACCGCTTTCAGCCTCAGGTGAGAAAACCGGCGCAGACAGCAGGCAGCAGCGCCTCAAGCCAGACAAAGGCAGGGAAAAAGGTGCGCCATGAAAAATTCGGCGAAGGGATAGTCATAAGCACCAGCGGGGAAGGAGCAGCGGAAAAGGCCGAGGTGTTTTTCAAAAACGCCGGAGGGCTGAAAAAAATAGTCACTGCCTTCCTCACCTTCACTGATGAATGAAAAACTTGAAAATACTGTGCATGTAAGGATATAATGTTATTTTTGCCCCGTATGGAACTTCGGTTTCAGGGGGTTCGGGGGATTTTCCATAAGGAGTTCCCATGAGAACATGGCAGAAACAGGAAATCAAATATTACAAGGGGTTATACAGATGTCCATAACCGATAAAGACGTAAGGCACATAGCCAAGCTTGCCCGTCTGAAAGTTGATGACGCGGAAGTTGAGAAGCTCGCAGATGAACTGGGTTCCATTCTCGGCTACATAAAAAAGCTTGAGGAGCTTGACGTGGCGGGTGTTGAACCCACATCCCACGTTCTTGACCTTTACAGCGTAACAAGAGCGGACGAGGCGAAACCTTCCCTCGGCACGGAAAGAGCCCTCGCAAACGCTCCCGAAGCCGAACACGGCCATTTCAAGGTTCCGAGGGTGATAGAATGATCAGGGCTGCTGACGCAGGTAAAAAACCCGGTTTCTTTGGAAAGAGTCTGAGAAAACAAGACCTTACTTTTAACATGGTGATAGAATGAGTATTTTAAACATGACTCTCAAAGAAATGAGCACAGCTCTGAAAGATAAAAAACTTTCCTCAAAAGAGCTGGTTTCATTTTATTCAGACAGGATACAGAAGTATGACGGAGATCTTCAGGCGTTTCTCCATGTTAATGAAAATGCCCTGAAACAGGCGGAAGAGATTGATGCGAGAAGAGCGAAGGGAGAAAATCTCCCGGCTCTGGCGGGTATTCCCATTGCGCTTAAGGATCTCATAGTGACTGATGACATGCCCACCACCTGCTCATCCCGCATACTGAAAAATTTCCGTGCGCCTTATAACGCCACAGTAACGGAACTGCTCAGAAAAGAGGGGATGGTTGTCCTCGGCAAGCTCAGCATGGACGAGTTTGCCATGGGTTCCTCCAACGAAACCTCTTACTATAAACAGACACGCAACCCTTGGGATCTCTCCCGTGTTCCCGGCGGCTCAAGCGGCGGTTCTGCGGCCTCTGTTGCTGCGGGGCTCACCCCTGTTTCCCTCGGAAGCGATACGGGCGGCTCCATACGCCAGCCCGCCTCACTCTGCGGAATAGTCGGCCTCAAACCCACATACGGCACAGTTTCCCGTTTCGGGCTCATCGCCTTCGCCTCCAGCCTTGACCAGATAGGCACATTCTCCCGCACAGCGGAAGACGGCGCAATGGTGCTTTCCGCAATCGCAGGGCATGACCCTAAGGACTCCACATCCGCTCCTGTGGCGAAGAAAGACTACACCCTTGAGCTCACAGGCGATGTGAAAGGGCTCAAGATAGGCATACCCACAGAGTTTTTCGCCGAAGGGCTCGACCCCGTGGTGAAAGCCAGAGTGGAAGCGGGAATAGCCAAGCTGAAAGAACTGGGCTGCGAACCTGTGGAAATAAGCATGCCCCACACAGATTACGCCGTATCGGTTTACTACATAATCGCCACAGCGGAAGCCTCAAGCAACCTTGCCCGTTTTGACGGCGTGAAATACGGCTACAGAGCCGAAAGCGAAAACCTGTACGACATGTACACCGCGACCCGTTCCGAAGGCTTCGGGGCGGAGGTCAAACGCAGGATAATGCTCGGAACATACGTGCTCAGCGCAGGCTATTACGACGCATACTACATAAAAGCACAGAAGGTGCGTACACTTATAAAGCAGGACTTTGAAAAGGCATTCGAGAAAGTGGACGCTATCATCTGCCCCACCTCCCCTTCGACCGCGTTTAAGTTCGGCGAGAAGTCATCCAACCCCCTTGAGATGTACTTAAGCGACATATACACCATCTCCCTGAACCTCTACGGTGGCTGCGGACTCTCTGTCCCATGCGGATTTGACGGCAAGGGGCTCCCCGTGGGAATGCAGATCCTCGGCAAATATTTTGAGGAAGGAAAAATAATGAACATAGCCCACGCATTTCAGCAGGCTTCCGGCGTATCAACTGACGTACCCGAAGGATTTAAGGAATAGATCATGAAATACGAAGCTGTCATAGGGCTTGAGGTACACGCTCAGCTCTCAACAAAATCAAAAATATTCTGCTCCTGCTCCACCGACTTCGGAGCGGAAGCAAACTCGCAGGTATGCCCCATATGCCTCGGTATGCCCGGCACACTCCCCGTGCTGAACGAAAAGGTTGTGGAATATACTGTCAAGGCGGGGCTCGCAGTTGGCTGCCGCATTGCGGAGAAGAGCATTTTCGCCCGCAAGAACTACTTCTACCCCGACCTGCCGAAAAACTATCAGATCTCCCAGTATGAGCTGCCCACATGCATCGGCGGCGAAGTGCATATAGAGCTTGAGGACGGAAGCAAAAAGGTTATCGGCCTCACCCGAATCCACATAGAAGAGGATGCGGGCAAATCCATCCACGGTGAAAACCTCGGTTCCGCAGGGAACAGCTTCATAGACCTCAACCGCACGGGAACTCCCCTTATGGAGATAGTCTCCGAGCCGGACATGAGAACAGGCGAAGAGGCAAGAGCATACCTCACAAAGCTGAAATCCATACTGAAATATCTTGATATTGCAGACTGCAACATGGAAGAAGGATCACTCCGCTGTGACGCAAACGTCTCCATACGCCCTGTCGGCCAGGAAGAACTGGGAACAAAGGCGGAGATCAAGAACATGAACTCCTTCCGCAACGTGCAGAAGGCGATAGAATACGAAATACGCCGTCAGGAAAAGGTTCTGAACGAGGGCGGACGCATTGTACAGGAAACAAGGCTCTGGGACGCGGCAAAAGGGATCACCATCTCCATGCGCAGCAAGGAGGAGGCGAACGACTACCGCTACTTCCCCGACCCTGACCTTGTGCCTATCGTCCTCAAGGCGGACTATGTGGAAGCAGTCCGCGCCACGCTCCCCGAACTGCCCGATGCGAAGATGGCACGCTTCATGAGCGAATACGCCCTGCCTGAACACGATGCCATAGCCCTCACAGCGGAAAAGGCATACGCGGACTACTTTGAGGAAGCGCTCAAAGGCTTCAACAACCCGAAAATGATCGCAAACTGGATCCTCTCAGAAGTGCTCAGCACACTGAACGAAAAACAGTGCGGCATATCAGATGCGGGAATATCCCCCGCTCAGCTTGCTGAACTGGTAAGCCTGATAGACAGCGGCAAAATCAGCGGCAAAATAGCCAAAGACGTTTACAAAGCCGTGATCGACTCAGGCAAAAATCCCGCCAAAATTGTCGAGGAACAGGGGCTTGTGCAGAACTCCGACTCCGGCGAGCTTGAGGCGATCGTGAAACAGGTCATAGACTCAAGCCCCGCAGAAGCCGAGCGGTATAAAAACGGCGAAAAACGCCTCCAGGGCTTCTTCGTCGGACAGGTTATGAAACTCTCCAAAGGGAAGGCAAACCCGCAGATGGTAAACGATATTATCGCTAAGCTTCTGGGCTAGTGTTAACCTGCGAAGCAAATAAAAAATTTTGAAGGGGTTGGGGAAAGCTTTTTTAAAAGTTTCCCCTTGAAAGTTGCTTCTTTAATATTGAGGACACCTTTCTTTTATGGCAAAGAAAGGTATCCTCAAACTCCTTCCAAAGAAACCAAAACTTTAAACTGCTTCAGAAAAAATATACTCACACAGGTGATTTTATGCTGGAAAAGATTGATCACATCGGAATAGCGGTCAGAAATCTGGACGAGGCGCTGAAATTTTACGGTGTCATGGGTGCGGGTGCTGATCATTTTGAGGAAGTCCCCACGCAGAAGGTGCGTGTGGCGTTCATCAATGTCGGCGGCGTGAACATTGAGCTTCTGGAGCCCACGAGTGAGGAGAGCCCCATCGCCAAGTATCTTGAAAAGAAGGGCGAGGGCATCCACCACATAGCCTACAGGGTTCCCTGTGTAAAAACCGCTCTGGACAAGCTCAAATCCGAGGGGATAAAGCTCATTGACGAGGAGCCCAAACCCGGCGCTCACGGAATGCAGATAGCCTTTGTTCACCCTAAAAGCGTAAACGGCGTCCTGACGGAGCTTTCGCAGGAAGGTGCTCATTAAGCTATGCTGTACTACATTCTGGCGGTCATAGCCGGGCTGATTCCGTCTCTTTTTCTGTCTGAGGGTTACCACGGGCGTGTGCGGAGGCATCTTTTCACGTTCAGCCTTGTGGGATTACTGTTTTTTATGGGCGTAAACCTCGGCAAAGACCCGCATATACTTGAAAAATTAGCTGATTTCGGACTTACGTCCTTTATCATATCCGTATTTGTCATAGTTTTCAGTGTGGCGTTTGTCCTGCTGTTTGTTCGTTTATTCGGTAAAAAAGAATGCTGATTGTGCTTGTTGCTTCTGTTTTTGCAGGGGCTTTTCTTTCTTTCAACGGTCTTCTCCCTGATGTGCTTGTCAATAACAACGGCATGCTGGTGGAGGCGATGCTTTATCTCATGCTGTTTCTCATAGGCTTTGATCTGGGCACTTCCAGAGCGGGGCTTAAGGCCACTCTCAAGCCGGACAGATACCTTATCATTGTCCCTGCGGGAACAATCGTCGGTACTATTTTCGGCGGTTTCCTCTGTTCGTTCGTGATTAAGCTCTCCGCTATGGACGCTATGGCGGTGGCTTCGGGCTTCGGGTGGTATTCGTTTTCGGCAGTTATACTTGCCAAGGTGAAAAGTGCGGAACTAGGCGCTATCGCCTTCCTTTCAAATGTGATACGCGAGAGCCTGACCCTTGTCTGTGTGCCTTTCATAGCGAAATACTTCGGTCAGTATGCGGCAATTGCTCCGGGCGGAGCGACCACTATGGATGTTACTCTGCCGGTGATAGAGAAATTCGCGGGAAGACGCGCGGCGCTCATCGGCTTTGTGCAGGGGGTTCTGCTGACCACCCTGACACCCTTTATCATCCAGCTTTTTATCTGACGGCAGCCTTTTACGCACAAATGTAATTATTCACATACGTTCTATCAACATCTCTGCTAGAATTATTTATAAACATAATAGAGGTGTGAGATGCGGTATTTCAGAATTTTATTAATAGTGCTTTCAGTATCAGTGCTTGCTGCATGCAACAGCGGAAGCAGTTCCTCGGAAAACGGCGGCACGGACAGCGCCGGGTACTCCCCTGCGGACATGGCGGGAGTCTGGAACGTAAGCGGCTTCGGAAGCGACCCGGACATCTTCATCGACAGAGGTGAAGTAACCTACAGTTCAAACGGAAATGTCAGCAGTACTCTCAGCAGCAGACAGGCTGGAGCCAGCTACACGGTGGAAGTGACGAACTCCAATTCCAGAGTTGACATGCTTATCTCACCGGAAATGACAATTCCGGGAACAGGCGGCGCATCGGATGATAACCTGTATTACGGGTTCCTCGACCACGGCAAAACTATCATTCCCTATTTTAATGAGTACGAATACAGAAAATACTTTCTGGGTCTTGAACTGAAAAGAGGCTCAGCCTATAACATTAGTGATTTACAGGGTGAATGGGAGTTTGTTGCCATTTCATATTCAGGTATTCAATGGTTCGCCATGGGAGCAGTAACGGCGGGTGCGGACGGTACATTCACAGGTTCGCTCACGAACAATTCCGAAGTGACATCAGCTTTCAGCGGAACCTTCGGTATTGACAGCACCGGTCTTGTCAGAATTGAAGAAACCTTCGGGCTAATCGGCTGGATGGATGCGGGAAAAACAGTGTTCACTCTGAGCTATAATGATGAGGATTCCCCTCAGCTTCAGCGTTACTATGTGTTCGCGAAAAAGCCGTCCTCTGTTTCCCCTGCGGATTTTCAGACCACATGGTCATCCCTGTCGATGAACTTCATCACAATGGAGAGAGGCTGGTCATCAGTTTCATACGGCATTGAACCGGACGATGGCTGTATTGTAGATTCTGACAAAACTTTTCAGGCCTGCGTGAGAGATGACGACGGACAGATTCTTGAACTGCGTGTACGCAATGTGAAAAACCGGAGCATGTTTCAGTGATTAAAAAAGGCTGATACGACCGAAACCGTATCAGCCTTCTGTTTAGTTTCTTGCTACCAGAAGAGAGATTAACCCACTGGCAGTGTTTATCATCAGGTTAGCCTTAGGTGCTACATCCGCAAGCTGAACATTATTACTTGAATCGTTCACAAGAGACATCGTAACCGGAGCGGCAATTACTTCTATTATGCCGAATCCGCTTATCTGCCCTGTGCTCAGAAGACTGGCAGATGCAATGTTATCCCCCTGAGAAGAGCTAAGCGCAAAGCTTACATCAGCCGTTGCGGTGTTGATAGGCCCGATAAGACCGTCTGTTGAAACATTCCAGTTAACAATATATCTGCCCGCTTCATTAAAAGTTACAACACCTGTCACGCTGTTATAGCTGATGTTTCCTGCGGAATAAATAACACTGTCGAAAATAACATTACTGCTGACTGCCACACTCACATCAGCCGAATAAACCGGAGCTGCAAGAACATACGTTGCTCCGTCAGTACCTGCTGTTCCCTGCACACCCTGAGGGCCTGCCGGGCCTGTTGGGCCAGCCTCACCCTGTTCTCCCTGTGGTCCCGCCGGACCTACGGGGCCCGGAATACCTGCTGCTCCCGGTGCTCCTGCTTCACCCTGTTCTCCGGCAACACCCTGTACGCCGTCAGTTCCGTCATCCCCGCTGCATCCGTAAACAAACAGACTTACAGCAATTAATAAGCATAAAAGTAGTTTTCTCATCTGACACCTCGCAAACTATTGAGTCCGACTGACCTTTATTATCTTAGCACATTTCAAATCGTTTTTTATATTTAACGGAAAGATAATATTTTTCCCCTAATATTCGGTCATATCTCATGACAGTTGGTGAGTGATTTTAAGAATACCTAGAGATTGCTTCACCCTTTCAGGGATTCGCAATGACATAAACGCTCCCAAGGAAGGAAGTGCGTACCGGGGAGTATGCAGAACCATGGTCGGAGTTGCGCCGTGCGTAGCGAAGCCGCAAAACACCCATGGATGGGTGCGTGGAGCGCGTACCGCAGCGGATGCGAGGAACGCAAGCGTAACCAGAGCAAAACATTCCCCAGGAGGGGAATACGCCGTGCGTAGCGAAGCCGCATTCATTGCGGCGCGAGCGTGTATGTCAAATTTCCATGGATGGAAAATTTGACATTATAAAATAAGAAAGGCGGCGCATTCAAATGCGCCGCCTTAAGTATAAAGACCGTTATACAACGGAAACTTTAATAGTACTTGTACTTTTCCTGAAGCTTTCTCTGAAGCTTCTGCTGCTTCCTTCTGGCTTTGAGAAGTTTCTTCCTGCGGACTTCCGTAGGTTTCTCATAGTAGGTGTGTTTTTTGATCTCTCTGATAAGACCTTCACGCTCTACTTTCTTCTTCAGAAGTTTGAGTGCGTAATCAACGTTATCGCCCTCAACCCTAACTGCTGCGTTAGTAGCCAAAGTAATCACATCCTTTTTATTTGATAATTACGGTTTCAAGCACCTGATCAATACTCTCGAAGAGATGGAACCGAGTTTCGTTTTTAACATCAGCCGGAATATCTGTCAAGTCCTTTTCATTTGCGGACGGAAGTATGATCTCCTTCACTCCGGCTCTGTGTGCGGCGAGCACTTTTTCCTTTATTCCGCCCACGGGAAGAACTCTGCCTCTGAGAGTTATTTCCCCTGTCATGGCTATGCGGCAGTTCACCTTAAGACCAGAAAGGGCGGACATAAGCGCCGTTGTCATGGTTATCCCTGCTGAGGGGCCGTCCTTGGGCACTGCACCTTCTGGAACATGGAGGTGTATATCATTATCCTTAAACATGTAAGCCGGAATGCCGAACTTATCCGCCCTGCTTTTCACGACAGAGAGGGCGGTTCTTGCGGATTCGCTCATAACCTCGCCAAGCTTCCCTGTGAGTTCCAGCTTTCCGCTTCCGGGGAAGACAGATACCTCAATCTGGAGAATATCGCCGCCGTATGGTGTCCATGCGAGTCCGGTGGCTATGCCTTTGTCCTCGTCCTCTCTGAGCTCCTCATGGCGGTATTTCTTCTTGCCGAGCATTTTTTCAACAGTCTCGGCATTTATTTTTACGGTCTTCTTCTTTTTATTCTGGACGATGAGCCTCGCCGCCTTGCGGATGACAGAGGCTATCTCGCGCTCAAGGGTACGAACCCCCGCCTCGCGTGTGTAGCTTTTTATTATCTCACTGACTGCGGAATCGGCTATTTTCACCTGCTCCGCTGTGAGGCTGTGTTCCTCAAGCTGTTTTGGGATGAGGAAGTTTTTTGCGATGCTGAACTTTTCCTTTTCCGTGTACCCGGCAAGGCCGATTATCTCCATTCTGTCCAGCAGGGGAGCAGGTATGCTCTCCACGCTGTTTGCGGTGGTTATGAAAAGCACCTTGGAGAGGTCAAACTCCACCTCCATGTAGTGATCCATAAATGTGGAGTTCTGCTCAGGGTCAAGGGTTTCAAGCAGCGCGCTTGAAGGATCACCTCTGTAGTCGGAGCCGAGCTTATCTATTTCATCCAGCAGAAACACAGGGTTCATGCTGCCTGATTTTTTTATGGACTGAATTATTTTGCCGGGAAGAGCACCTACATAGGTTCTTCTGTGGCCGCGGATTTCCGCCTCGTCTCTCATGCCGCCCAGACTCATGCGGACAAACTTTCTCCCCATGGATTCGGCGATGGAGCGCGCGAGGGACGTTTTGCCCACACCGGGAGGGCCCGCGAAACAGATTATGGGGCCTTTCAGCCTTTTGGAGAGGGAGCGCACGGCAAGGTATTCCAGAATGCGTTCCTTGGGTTTTTCAAGGCCGAAGTGATCCCGGTTTAGTATCTCCTCCGCCCTTGTTATATCAAGATTATCCTCAGTTGTTTTGCCCCACGGAATGCTAACCAGCCAGTCCAGATAGTTTCTGGAAACGGTGGTCTCGGAGCTCATTGCGGGCATGCTGCGGAACTTTTTCAGCTCCTTCATAGCCTTTTCCCGCACCTCGTCCGGCATAAGTGATTCCTTTATCTTCGATTCTATCTCGTCCGCCTCGGCCTTGGGGTCTTCGTCCCTGCCGAGTTCCTTGTTTATCGCCTTAATCTGCTCACCGAGGTAATATTCCCTCTGAGCCTTGGCCATCTGGGTTTTGACCTTCTTTTTGATCCTTTCGTCTATACGGATCAACTCTATCTCTGTGAAAAGGGTTTCCATAACCTTTTCCACACGTTCAGGCAGACTGTTTATCTCAAGAATTTCCTGATGGGTTTCATTTTTGACATGCACACTTCCCGCTATCATCCACGTAAGTGTTTCCAGATCGCGCATGTTTTTGATATTTTCCCGCACACCCGGATCAACCTTGCCCGAAAGCTCCGCATATTCGTTAAAAGCTTTCATCAGCCCGGCGGTCATCGCCTCTGTGTTTTCGTGCTCTTCCCTTTCTATTACAGGGCGCACTTCCGCATAAAGGCATTCGGGTTCATCGAAGAACTTCTCGACTCTCCCTCTGGTAAGCCCTTCCACAAGTATTTTTATGGAGCCGTCAGGAAGCTTGAGCACCTGGAGAACCTTTGCTATTGTGCCTGTTTCGTTCAGATCGGCCATGCCAGGTTCGTTGACTGTGAGGTCCTTCTGGAGGGTGAAAAATATTCGTCTGTCTGTGGAATCTGCTATTTCAACTGCCTCGACTGATTTTTTTCTGCCGAGGAAAACGGGGGTAATCATACCTGGGTATATAACCATATCCCTGAGAGGGATAAGGGCGTATTGCTCGCTTATGCTCACTTATGACACCTGTATGGAGGAATTAAAAAGGAAAAAGAGACGGGCTAAGCCGTCTCTTTCTGATTTTCATAGATTATTATCGGCTTTGCTTTTCCGGTGATGACATCTTCATTCACCACGCACTCTTTAACATTCTTGAGGGAGGGAACCTCATACATGATGTCCATCATGGATTCCTCAAGGATGGAACGCAGACCCCTTGCTCCGGTTTTTCTGGTGAGTGCCTGCTTTGCCACAGCCTTAAGGGCGGAGTTGGTGAACTCAAGCTTCACGTCATCAAATCCGAACATCTCCTTATACTGGCGGAGAAGGGAGTTTTTGGGCTCCACAAGGATACGGATAAGCGCGTCCTCGTTGAGATCCTCAAGAGCGGCGGTAACGGGAAGCCTGCCTATGAACTCAGGTATAAGTCCGTACTTGCCGAGGTCTTCGGGGCGCACGTTCTTAAGGAGTTCATAGCGCTTCATTTCCCTTGTTTCATCTATTTTGGAGCTGAAACCGAGGGTTTTCTCGCCCATTCTCCTTTTCACTATGTCCTCGATGCCTTCAAAGGCACCGCCGCATATGAAAAGGATGTTGGAAGTGTCCACCTGAATATATTCCTGATTCGGGTGCTTGCGTCCGCCCTGAGGGGGAACGTTTGCCACCGTACCTTCGATTATTTTAAGCAGTGCCTGCTGAACACCTTCGCCGCTTACATCTCTGGTGATGGAAGGGCTGTCGGTCTTCTTGGAGATTTTATCTATCTCATCGATGAAGATAATCCCCTTCTGGGCGCGCTCAACATCATAGTCAGCGTTCTGGAGAAGCTTAAGAACAACGTTTTCCACATCCTCACCCACATAGCCCGCTTCCGTAAGGGTTGTGGCATCGGCGATTGCGAACGGAACATTCAGTATCTTCGCAAGGGTTCTGGCGAGAAGGGTCTTGCCTGTTCCGGTGGGGCCGAGGAGGAGAATGTTGCTTTTCTCAAGTTCGACTTCGGTCTTGCTGCCGTGGAGAATACGCTTGTAGTGGTTGTGCACCGCAACGCTGAGAACCTTTTTCGCCTGCTGCTGGCCGATTACGTAATCATCCAGCTTTTTGCTGAGTTCTCTGGGAGTGAGCAGGTTCAGGTCTTTGGTTCCCTGTTCCTCAAAATTGTCTTCGCTCAGTATTTCGTTGCAGAGTTCTATGCACTCATTGCAGATATAAACATCTGGCCCTGCAATAAGCTTTTTGACCTCTTCCTGACTTTTACCGCAGAAAGAGCAGTTGAGTGATTCTTTACTTTTTTTCATAAAAATACGCTCCCGTTAAAGGCGCTTCCGCAGGCAACTACACGCGGAAACAGGCACAGAGCTTCTGCACTGTGCCGCATTCTGATCAAGATACCTGCCTGCCTGCAAATTTCAACCTTATATTTTGTATAAGACTAAAATCAGCCTCTTTTCACAATAACATCGTCAATAAGGCCGTATTCTTTAGCCTCAGTGCTGCTCATGAAAAAGTCGCGGTCGGAGTCCTTCTCAAGTTCCTGTACGCTTCTGCCGGAACGCTCTGAGAGAATCTCGTTGAGGAGCTTCTTCATGCGTCCCACTTCGCGGGCATGGATTTCAATATCCGTGGCCTGCCCCTGAAAACCGCCCAGAGGCTGGTGAATCATTATCCTTGCATTCGGCACGGCAAACCTTTTGCCTTTTGCGCCGCATGCAAGAAGAACAGCGCCCATGCTGGCCGCCTGACCGAGACATATTGTAGATACCGCGGGCTTGATATAGTTCATGGTATCCATAATCGCGAACCCGCTGGTGATGACACCGCCGGGGCTGTTGATATAGAGGAATATGTCCTTGTCGGGATCTTCGGCTTCAAGGAAAAGAAGCTGCGCTATGATAAGGTTCGCCACCATATCGTCAATAGGTGTGCCGAGAAAGACAATTCTGTCTTTCAGAAGCCTTGAGTATATGTCGTAGGAGCGTTCCCCTCTGCCTGTCTGCTCAATGACAAAGGGGACGTAAGCGTTTGTTTCCTTCATAAATTACTCTCCGGAGGCAGTTTCTTCCGCATTCTCCTGCTCAGCTTTAAGTCTTGCCTCTAATTCTTCTTTAGTGATTTCTTTAAGTGTAACATTATTTTTTCCGGCAAGGAAAGCTGTAACTTTATCTGTGTTGATGGAGTTTCTCAGTGAGTTCATGCCGTTGTGCTTTTCAACCTCTGTCCTGTAGTCGGCAGGGGTCATTTTGCTCATCTTCGCATATTTCTCTATTGTTTTCTCAACATCTTCATCTGTAACAGTAAGGGCAAATTTCTCAGTGAGGTGGTTGATGATCAGTGCGCCTTTAACCTGTTTTTCGGCAGTTTCCATGTGCTGTTCGGCTATTTTCTCCTTGGAGATGCCGAAACGGGCGGGATCCATGCCGTAAGACATGTACTGCTGGAGGGTCTGGTCTGCAAGTCTGTACGCCTGCTCCCTTACCATAGCCTGAGGTATGCTGAATGAGTTCTCGGCTATTACTTTCTCTATAATGTCGTTAAGGAGTTTGTCATCAGCCTGACGCTCTGAGCTTTCCTCAAGTTCAGTTTTGATTGTTTCTTTGAGATCTGCAAAGCTTTCGAATTTTTCATCAACAGCCTGAGCAAAATCATCATCAAGTGCGGGAAGAACCTTCGCCTTGATCTCCTTCATATTGATGCCGAAGGTAATGGGCTGACCTGCGAGGCTGGGCTCGTGGTATTTTTCAGGGAAGGTGACTTCGATGTCTTTCTGTTCGCCGGTTTTCATGCCGATAAGCTGAGCCTCGAATCCGGGGATGAAAGCGCCGGAGCCGATTTCAAGGGAGTAGTTCTGCGCAGTTGCGGAGGGGATAACCTCGCCGTCTTTGCGGCCTTCGAAATCGATTACCGTCATGTCGCCGTCCTGAACTGCTCTGTCAGCAACGGGTTCATAGCTTACCTGATTCTTTCTGATGTTCTCTATAACCTGCTCAACATCAGTATCAGTAACGGTAACTTTTTCCTTAATGAAGTCATAGCCTTCAAACTTGCTTACTTCTATCGCGGGGAAAACATCCACATATGCCTTGAATGTGATGGGTTCGCCGTCTTCAAACTTAACATCTTTTATTTCGGGAGCACCGAGAGCTTTAATATCCTGCTGCTGGATGGCGGCAAAAACAGAGTCATTGATAAGTTTTTCGAGAGCCTGAACCTTAACCGCGTGTCCGTGTTCTTTCAGGATCTTATCCTTGGGTGCTTTACCCTGTCTGAAACCTGCGATTTTGGCTTTCTGAGCGACTTTTTTGTATTCAGCCTCAAAGACCTGCTCGTATTTTTCCACAGAAAGTTCTACGGAAAGCTCCTTCTGGGATTTCTCGGCGTCTCTCACTTCAACTTTCATTGACTTCTCCTTAAGATAAACAGTGCGGGAATGCATCTTTTATATTTGATTTTTTTATAAAATGACAAAACAAAGCCCAAGGGGTTCCCCCGGCTTTGCAATCGATCAAAAAAACACAATATGGAGCTTACGGACTTTGCGCTGAGATTTAAGGAAGCGTGGAAAAAGCGGGTGACCGGGCTCGAACCGGCGACCTCAACCTTGGCAAGGTTGCGCTCTACCAACTGAGCTACACCCGCTTACAAAAATCTATGACAGACCTGATTAAGACACAAGTGCGAGTGAAGGGACTTGAACCCCCACGCCAAAGGCACTTGATCCTAAGTCAAGCGCGTCTACCATTCCGCCACACTCGCAAGGGCGAATAAGGGTGAGTGACGGGGATTGAACCCGCGACAACAGGAATCACAATCCTGTACTCTACCAACTGAGCTACACCCACCATATTATCCGTTCTTACTCAACGCGCTCAGGAGGACTCGAACCTCCAACCTACGGATTAGAAGTCCGTTGCTCTATCCTGTTGAGCTATGAGCGCTCTGTTACAGGAAACAAGCTTTTATCAAAACGATGAGGAAAAGTCAACATTTTTTAAAGAGATCAGAAAATTAAAACCAACATTAATCCGCCCGCGCCTGAAACCCCCTAATATTTCCCTTGCCTAGCCAGCGAAAAAACAATACTTTCAAGGCAGACAGCGGAGGTTATAAGTTGTTTTTAGACGGTACACCTATATATATAGGGACGAGTGGCTACAAGCATGACGACTGGCTCGGAACCCTTTATCCCCAATACCTTAAGAATGAACAGTTTCTTGACTACTATGCAAACAGCTTCGGGCTGAACTTTGTGGAGATAACATACCCCTTTTACGCTGTACCCACTGCGGAAACCACCGCAAGGATAGCCGAAAACGGCGGTGACAGACTCCACTACTCGGTCCGCCTCTTTAAGGACTTTCTCAAGGAAAGGCTGGACAGGGCAAAAGTGCGCGAATTCCGCGAGGGGATGCAGCCGCTCATGGAAACAGGCAGGATCAAATGCTGGCTTGCCGATTTCCATCACACATTCAAGCCGTCAAAAGAGAATCTGGACAGAATACTCCGCCTGCGTGACAGCTTTTCGGATCTCCCTTTCTTCGCTGAGCTTCCCAGAGGCTGGCACAGGGAGAAGCAGATAGACGACCTGCGCAACAACGCCATAGGTCTTGTGGTGGCGGACATGCCCCGCAACCCCAACCTGCCCCCGTTCATACCCTGTGCGCCGAACCAGCGCGCCTACTTCCGCCTTTACGGACGGAACAAAGGCTGGACTCTGCCCGCTAAAAAGGTTCTGGACTACAGCTATATCAAGCCTGAGCTTGAGGAGATCAAGGAAGGAATATCAACCGTCACCTCAGTCTCCAAAGAGATTTTTGTCTCCTTCTGCAATGTTGTCAGGGCACAGGGAGCTTACAATGCCAAGTATTTCGCCGGAATGACGGAAGAATGAGATGCGCCTCTCTGATAGATACACAGCCATGTTTCCTGTCTCCGAAAGGGAATACAGAAAAGCCCTTGAGCTTTTCCCCGGAGGTATCTGCCACGATATAAGAAGGTTTGAGCCCTTTCCTTTCGTGACAGACAGCGCAGAGGGCGCATATCTCCAGACCATAGACGGGGTCACGCTCCTTGATCTCTGGTGCGGGCATTACGGCAACATCTTAGGCCACGCCTCACCCGAAACAGCAGCAGCCCTTCGCGAGGCGGCGGAGAACGGCACACATACCGGAACACTCAACGAACAGCAGATAAGGCTCGCCTCCTTAATAAAGAGCGCAGTGCCCGAAATGGAGCTGATGCGCTTCTGCACCTCCGGCACGGAGGCCACAATGTATGCCGTGCGCACAGCCAAGGCGTTCACAGGCAGGGAGCTTGTCCTCAAGATTGAGGGCGGCTGGCACGGCGCGAACAGTGAGCTTTCATACGACATCAAACCCCCTTTCAACAGACTGACCGGCTCAGGCGGAACCATATCGCTCCCTTTTAACAATATGGAGGCAACTGCTGATGTCCTCTCCAAGGTGGATGACAATGCGGCTGCAATCATAATTGAGCCTGTTATAGGCGCAGGCGGAGGCATACCCGCAAAAGAGGAATATCTCCGCATGCTCCGCGCATTCTGCGACCGCACCGGCACTGTGCTTATTTTCGATGAAGTGATCACAGGATTCCGCTTCCGCTTCGGCAGCATATGGCCGCTTACGGGTGTAAAGCCGGATATGTTCACCATGGGAAAAATTATAGGCGGCGGGCTGGCAATAGGCGCATACGGCGGCAGAAAAGAGATAATGAGCACTATCACAGATAAAAAAATTGTTGTGGGCGGCGGAACCTTTTCTGCCTCTCCCGTGACGATGAACGCAGGCTTCAACACACTCACCACCCTGAAAAAGGCGGACTATACAGCACTGAACAGCGCCGGAGACACCGTCAGGGAGCGCATAAAGGCCTCTGTGAGTAAATTTACCGCAAAAGCCTGCGTAACAGGATTCGGCTCCTTCTTCTTTCTGCATTTTCTCAACGATGTCCCTCAGGAAGTGACATGCAGACCCTCAAGGCTGCTCCCCGCCATGGACAGGGAGACTGAGAAGCTTTTTAAAACCGCAATGATACTTAACGGAGTATTCACCATGCATTCCGGAGGCGCTTTGAGCTTTGCCCATCTCAAAACCGCAGGATTGTCCGATATAATAATAAAAGCCTACGAAGACTCTCTGGAGGCAGTATTCAGTGAAGGAAGGCAAATTCTTCAGTAAAAAAGCCGCCGCTATCGGCTATGACCCGTCAAAGGACAGCGCACCCCGGCTTCTGGCCAAGGGGACAGGGGTGGTTGCGGAAAAAATCATTGAAAAAGCCAAGGAACATGACATCCAGATAAAAGAGGATAAAGACCTTGTTGAGGTTCTCGCAACGCTGGATCTCCATGAGGAGATACCTGAGAATATGTATAAGGCAGTCGCCCAGCTCCTCGCTGAAATCTACCGCATAAACGCAAAACTTTAATATTACTCAGCCTTTTCAGTTCATAATGTTTTTTCGCTTTCAGCATTAAACCCTTTTTATCTCGTATTATATAACTGATTTATAATTCCATCCTGTTCTGTAAACTGAAAACACAAAATTTATTGTGAATTAATTTATTTCATAAATCGAGAACCGATATGAAATTCCTATAACGGCTATAGCCGCCTGTTTTCGCCAGTCATCTTTTAGAACATTATTTATATTACAGCCAATAGCAGAATTATTAACTTTATATTAATAATAAACCATGTTAACTTTTTTCACTAAAATTAATAGTAACTTACTGTAACTTTACTTATAAAGAACATAGTTATAAACCGATGATTACTGCGCAATGCCCTGCTTGTGGCTGAAATTTGCTATTGCAGGGAGGTTTTATATAATATATACACAGGAAAAATAATAATTCATTGTTCATAACTTATTAAATCGGTCGGATTTTAATTCTTAAATATAGAATGGAGGTTCACTAATGGCAAAACAGGAATTGACCAAACAGATTACCCCCGCAGAGGCGGTGAGCAAAAAGGTAAGTGAGGCTGCAAGCTTCGCCGAAACGGTTATCAAAGACACCACAGCCAACCCCGCGCCCCTCGGCCTTATGGGTTTCGGTCTCACAACAATCCTTCTCAACCTGCACAACATCGGGCTGTTCGGCCTGGGAAGCATGATTCTTTCCATGGGCATTTTCTACGGCGGCATAGCACAGATTATCGCCGGGATAATGGAGTGGAAAAAGAAAAACACCTTCGGCACTGTAGCGTTCATATCATATGGTTTTTTCTGGATAACCCTTGTGGGTCTCATAGTTTTCCCCAAATTCGGCTTCGCTGAGGCTCCTGATGCAACAGCTATGGCTTCGTTCCTTTTCTTCTGGGGATTCTTTACTCTTATACTTTTCCTCGGCACTTTTAAAATGAACTACACTATGATAGCTATCTTCGGCTCGCTGACTGTTCTTTTCTTCCTCCTTGCTGTGGGCGACATGACAGGCAACCCCGCCATAAAAACCATAGCCGGATACGAAGGCGTTCTCTGCGGAGCACTGGCTGTGTATGCCGGAGCGGCTCAGATACTCAACGAAATATACGGCCGTGAAGTTCTCCCGCTGGGAGCAATAGACTAGGCAGATGGACTACACCAGACTGGAAACCGGCCCTCTCTCCTTTGCCGGATGGACTGTGGACATACGCAGAGGAAGAGGCACTGTAACCGATTTTCACGGCAGCAGCGTCGCAGGTTTCAGCGTAACTCATGACGGCGGAATCGTGCTTGAGCACGGCTCCGCCAAGTACGCTGACATGGCGCTCATTGCCCTGCGCACCTATGTGCGTGAACACGCTATCTCAGCCCTTATTCAGGAAGAGACCGCCATAAGGGACACAACAGCAAACCCTGCCCCCCTTGGGCTCATGGGCTTCGGTCTCACCACCATCCTCCTTAATCTTCACAACATCGGCCTTTTCGGTCTTGGCAGCATGATTATTGCCATGGGGCTTTTCTATGGCGGCGCAGCGCAGATCATCGCCGGAATGATGGAGTGGAAAAAGAAAAATACCTTCGGAACCGTGGCGTTCATTTCCTACGGTTTCTTCTGGATAACCCTTGTCGGGATGCTGACTTTTCCCAGATTCGGCTTTGCTGAGGCTCCGGATTCCAGCGCCCTTGCCTCGTTTCTTTTCTTCTGGGGGTTTTTCACTCTCATACTTTTTGTGGGCACATTCAGGATAAGCCGCGCTCTGACTGTTGTTTTCTTTCTGCTCACACTGCTTTTTTTCATGCTCGGCGCGGCGGATATGCTGGAGAGCGCAGCACTTAAAACCGTGGCGGGTTATATAGGCATATTATGCGGACTGTCAGCGGTTTACACCGGGGCAGCACAGATACTGGGCGAGGTTTACAAAAAAGAGATTCTCCCTTTGGGTGAGTTTAAATAGAATACGCTTAAAAAATTTTTGCAAAATAAATGAATCTTTCCAAGGGGCATTTGTCTTACCTTTATACAAAGAAGACATAATCTTCCGTGTTAACCCCTTGCACGAAAAAAGCCGCCCTGCGCCGGGCGGCTTTTTGCATTTTATATGTAGTCGCTTATTTTCTTAAGAATCACTTCGGGCTTTTTTGCCTTGGTAAGGTACTCATCCGCATACAGGGAGGAGAAATTTCTCTTGTACTGCTCATAGGCAGTCAGCAGAAAAACCGGCAGCTTCTCGTTTGCGTCCTTGACCTCTTTCAGTATATCCAGCCCGCTTTTGCCGGGCATGTTCACATCCAGCAGCACAAGATCAGGCAGACCCGCACCAAGAGCAGTCAGAGCCTGCTCTCCGTCCATTGCGACCTGAACCTCGTATCCGTTGCTTTCAAGGAGTTCACTGTAGTATTGAATAATACCCTTGTCATCATCCACAAGCAGTATTTTTTTAGTCATCAAATCCTCCGGTTTTCGGCAGAATAAGAGAGAAAACTGCACCGCTGCTGTCATTGGTAACAGTGATCTGTCCGCCGTGAGCTGTCATAATTTTTTTGGAGAGGGAGAGCCCCAGTCCTGTGCCGTCCTGCTTGCTTGAGTGGAAGGGCTCGAAAATCTTTTCCATCTCGCAGTCAGGTACGCCGCCCCCCGTATCTTTAATATAAAGTATAATCGTTTCCGAACTTTCTTCAGCACTTATTTTTAAGTCGCCGCCGCTCGGCATTACCTGAATAGCATTTATGATAACATTTATCAACACCTGAATAAACCTGTTTTTATCAGCATAAACAGTTATTTCAGGGTCAACTGACTTGCTCACGTGTATCATCCCTATGCTTATATTTTCGGAAAGCAGCCGGAGGGTTTCATTCACAACGCTGTCAAGGTGGATCTTCTCTATTTTGAGGTCCACACTTTTAGAATAGTCGAGAATCTCCGTAACGAGGTTTTCAAGCCTCGTCACCTCAGACTGAATCATGGCTATATAATTATCCATACGAGGGTCGGAGCCGAAAGCCGCAAGCCTTTTTGCGAAACCGCCTATGGCAACCAGCGGATTTTTAAGCTCGTGGGCGACAGTGGCCGCCAGCATGCCCATTTTCACAAGGTCCTTGGATACATAGTCAACTTTTTCGAAATCTTCCTCATAGGTTTTAAGGCGTATAAGTTCGCCGCGCATATTTGCGTTGCTGATGGCAATGGAGCAGAGATTGGAATAAAACTGTAAAATAGCAGCAGCCTCTTCAGAATAACCGCCGC
This sequence comes from Deferribacteres bacterium, assembly GCA_023395255.1. GTDB lineage: Bacteria > Chrysiogenota > Deferribacteres > Deferribacterales > Geovibrionaceae > Geovibrio > Geovibrio ferrireducens. Next base: position 271,088 of record JAEWZN010000007.1, on the reverse strand, counting down.
TGCCTGTGGCTATTACAATCCCTGCCGCAGTGCCGTCCATATTGATGAGCGGGCTGGCGTACGCCTCACCCTTAAGGCAGTCCTGCATGCCCCTCCAGTCGTCTATTTCATCCAGGTTCAGCCTTTCGCATCTGCCGAAGTACATAACATCGGACAGAGGGCTTTTTTTAGTAAGCCTGATCTTCCTGCTCCGGAAGCGTATGCCCTCTCCGGCTTTGCCTCCGCAGTCTCCGGCATATACAAGCCCCCTGACCTCCAGAAGGATTTCATTCAGCAGAAAAACCCCGGCGGAATCGAACAGCGGGGAGGAGATAATCATCTGAACAAGTTCATTAAGCACGCTGTCTATACTTTCGCCGCTGACTATGCTGCCTAATATATCCGCACGGCGGGCACACTCAGAGGGGATATGCCCCCTGAACAAATCGCCGTACAGATTCACCGCATCCGTGACTACCAAACGGGCTTGTTTTTCATTTATTCTGCCTCTGCCCGCAATCGTGCATGAGAAATTTTCTCCTTTGACTTCAAGGAGATAATCCCCTGTCTCCCCGCTTTCGAGGAGAGTGTGAGTTTTAGCGGAGAAAGTGACAGTGCACGAAAGAATACTAACGCCGAGAGAGTTTTCCAGCAGACGGACAAAACGGGCATCCGGAGTCATAAAACACGACCTGAATCATTGTATTGTAATTGAAAAAAAGGGGGCATAAAGCCCCCGTAAAATTTTATTTACCCTTAAGTGCAGCGTGAGCAGCAGCAAGCCTCGCCACAGGAACCCTGTAGGGAGAGCAGCTTACATAGTTAAGCCCCGCTTTCTGGCAGAAGGTGATGGAATCGGGATCACCGCCGTGCTCACCGCATATCCCGGTTTTAAGCTCTTTCCGGACAGAGCGCCCTTTGGCTACACCCATCTCCACAAGCTGGCCTACGCCTGACTGGTCAATGGAAACAAAAGGGTCTTCCTTGAAGATTCCTTTCTCCACATACTGAGGCAGGAACTTGCCCGCATCGTCACGGCTTATGCCGAGAGTGGTCTGGGTGAGGTCGTTTGTACCGAAAGAGAAGAACTGCGCATGGGCAGCTATCTCATCCGCTGTGAGAGCGGCTCTGGGAAGCTCAATCATTGTTCCCACGAGGTAGTCAACCTTAACGCCTGTTTTGTCCATAACCTCAGCGGCTACGTTGTCCACAAGCTCTTTCAGTTCCTCAAGCTCTTTATAGTGGCCCACAAGGGGTATCATTACTTCGGGGATTACGTTTGCTCCCTCTTTTTTCAGTTTGCATGCAGCCTCGAATATGGCGTATGCCTGCATTTCGTATATTTCAGGGAAGGTGACAGCAAGGCGGCAGCCGCGGTGTCCCAGCATGGGGTTGAACTCGTGGAGTTCCTGCGCCTTTCTCTTGAGTGCGTCAAAGGCTATGCCTGATGCCTTTGAAACCTTCTGCACATCCTCATCAGTGTGGGGGATGAACTCATGAAGGGGCGGGTCAAGGAGCCTGATAGTAACGGGCAGACCCTCCATAACCTTGAACAGACCTTCGAAATCCTCCCTCTGGTAAGGTTTGACCTTCTCAAGGGCTTTCTTGCGTCCATCAACATCAGAGGCGAGAATCATCTCACGCACCGCATCAATTCTGTCGCCGTCGAAAAACATGTGCTCCGTGCGGCAGAGGCCTATGCCCTGCGCGCCGAAATCACGGGCAACCTGAGCATCATGCGGGGTATCGGCATTGGCTCTCACGCCCAGTGTGCGGAATTCGTCAGCCCATGTGAGAATCTCTGCAAACTCGCCTGAAAGCGAGGGCTCTATAAGCTCTATCTGACCGAGTATAACTTCGCCGGTGGTTCCGTTGATTGTTATGAAATCGCCCTCTTTAATGAGGTGGCCGCCCACGGTGAATTTTTTGCCCTTTTCATCTATATTGATCGAGCCGCAGCCCGCAACGCAGCATTTGCCCATTCCTCTGGCAACAACTGCCGCATGGCTGGTCATACCGCCTGTAGCGGTGAGAATACCCTGAGCGGCATGCATTCCGCCTATATCCTCTGGTGAGGTTTCCTTCCTCACCAGAATAACGGCCTCGCCTCTCTGCGCCCAGCTTTCAGCCTCTTCCGCGGTGAAAACAGCCTTGCCCACGGCAGCGCCGGGTGAAGCGGGAAGCCCTTTCGCCACCGCATCATATGAAGACTTGGGATCAATCATAGGGTGCAGAAGCTGGTCAACCTGCTGGGGAGCCACACGGAGGACGGCGGTCTTCTTGTCGATAAGCCCTTCCTTGAACATGTCATAGGCTATCTTAACCGCTGCCTTGGCAGTACGCTTTCCTGAACGTGTCTGGAGCATGTACAGCTTGTTCTTCTCTATGGTGAACTCTATGTCCTGAACATCTTTGTAGTGTTTTTCAAGGGTCTGGTAAACCTGCTCAAGCTGGGCAAACGCCTCCGGCATTATGCTTTTCAGCTCAACGATCGGGTTTGGGGTTCTTATACCCGCCACAACGTCCTCACCCTGAGCGTTTATGAGGAATTCGCCGAAGAACTCCTTATCGCCCGTGGAGGGGTTCCTTGTGAAGGCGACTCCTGTTCCGCAGTCATTACCCATGTTACCGAAAACCATGGCCTGAACGTTTACGCCCGTTCCCCACTCATGGGGTATTTTATTGATCTTTCTGTAGGTCTTGGCCCTCTGGTTGTTCCAGGATTCAAAAACCGCGTTAACCGCAAGCTTAAGCTGCTCCTTCGGTTCCTGAGGGAAGTTTCTTCCTGTCTCCGTTGAAACAACATCCTTATACTGCTCAACAAGTTTTTTCAGGTCGGCTGCTTCCAGCTTGGTATCTTCATCTACATTTTTTGATTTTTTCAGGTCAGAAAGAAGCCTTTCAAACTTGCCGTGACCCACACCGAGGACAACATCCCCGAACATCTGGATGAACCTTCTGTAGGAGTCGTAGGCAAAGCGCTCATTGCCGGAGGAAGAGGCAAGCCCTTTCACAGTCTCATCATTAAGACCGAGGTTGAGGACGGTGTCCATCATACCCGGCATTGAAACTCTCGCACCTGAGCGGACAGAAACAAGCAGAGGCGATGAAATATCGCCGAATTTTTTACCCACTGCCGCTTCAAGCTTGGTCATAGCCTCAAGCATCTGATCCGCAAGCCCGGCAGGGTACTGCTGATTATTCGAGTAGTATTCTACGCAGGCTTCCGTGGTGATGGTGAAGCCGGGAGGAACAGGGATGGAGATATTCGTCATCTCGGCAAGTCCGGCGCCTTTTCCGCCGAGAAGCTCCTTGTCGGTACCTTTGCCTTCGGCTTTTCCGTTGCCGAAGAAATACACCCATTTTTTAGACATTTACTAACCCCCAGTATATTGTGGTTTAAGCTAATTTTGAAAGGTCTCCGGCCAGACTGAAAATGTTCCGCAGTCCGGTAAGGAGGCTCAGCCTGTTGTTTTTCACCTTTTCGTCTTCGGCCATTACCATAACAGCCTCGAAAAAGGCATCCACAGGCTTGCTGAAAGCCAAGAGCCCGCTTAACGCTGTCTCAAAGTCTTCCTTATTAATAAGCTCTGCTGTCGCCTGCTTTTTCTCCGCAAGGAGATCAGCGAGGGCTTTTTCTTCCTCTTTCTCAAAAAGGGCGGGATTAACTGCGTCTGTGTTCCATTCCTGCTTTTTCAATATGTTGTTGATACGTTTATACCCCTGTGAGATCACGCCGAACTCTGCGCTGCTTCTGTACTTGGCAAGCGCACGGGCGCACTTTTCAAGCGTGATCACGTCAGAAGAAAGTCCTGATGCCGCATCGAAGCATTCGCCGTCAACCCCTTCGCTGACGAGAAGCTGCTTAAGCCTCTGGAGGATGAACTCCTTCACTGCTGCGGCTGCTTTTTCCGTGTCAAACCTCACCGCGCCCGCAAGCACGGAAAGGCTTTTTTCTATGAGACTGTCAAGGTCAAGTCTGTAGCCTTTGGTTCTTATAATCTGTAAAATTCCTATGGTGCTGCGGCGCAGGGCGTAGGGGTCGTTGCTCCCGCTGGGGATAAGCCCTATGGCAAAGCAGCCGCACACAGTGTCCAGCTTGTCCGCCATGGAAACAAATGCGCCTTCGGCGGTTTCAGGCAGCCGGTCTCCGGCGAAACGGGGCAGGTAATGCTCGAATATAGCCTGAACCACATTCGCATTCTCTTTCTGGAGAGCTGCGTATTCTCTTCCCATTATACCCTGAAGTTCAGGGAACTCGTACACCATTTCGCTGAGCAGGTCAGCCTTGCAGAGATATGCGGCTCTGTCCGCTGTTTCCTTCGCCTGTTTATTCAGTGTTTCGGCGAGATAAGCGGCTACTGCCCTGAAACGCTCCATTTTGGCATAGGAAGTGCCGAGTTTTTCCTGGTAAACAACCTTTCTGAGTTCCTCTGTTCTCTGGGCGAGGGGAACATTTATGTCGTTTTCATAGAAGAACTTGGCATCCGTAAGCCTTGCCCTCAGAACCCTTTCGTACCCTTTGCGGATGAGCTCCGTGCTCTGGGGCTCGGTGTTTGATATGCCTATGAAATAGTTAAGCAGTTTGCCGTTTTTATCGTTTACGTAGAAGTATTTCTGATGGTTTTTCATGGAAGTGATAAGCACTTCGGGGGGGAGCTTGAGGAAGTCCTCCGAAAAGCTGCCGAGAACCGCCACAGGAGCCTCAACAAGGTTGCTCACAGTGTCAAGGAGATCGGCATTCACATCCACACGGAAGCCGTGTTTCTCCTCAAGGGCTTTTATCTGTATCATTATCTGTTCTTTGCGGCTTTCGGTGTTCACCGTGACACGGGCATCGGCAAGGGCTTTCACATAGCTGTCATAGTCCTTAACCTCAAAGCGTGAGGGGCACATGATTCTGTGTCCGTATGTGTAGCGGTCTGCCTGAATGCCGTCAATCTCGAAGGGGAGAACCTCTCCGCCGAAGAGGGAAATAAACCAGTGAACAGGGCGGGCGAAGCGGAAGTCTGTGCTTCCCCAGCGCATGGATTTCTGAAAGGGTATAGATTTTATAATGCGGGGAACAAGATCCTTAAGCACCTCAGCGGTTTCAACGCCGACGGATTTTTTAACCCCTGAGATATATTCGCCTTTATCGGTCTTGGTGCGTTTAAGGTCTTCTGTCTTAATGCCTTTTGAAGCTGCGAACCCCTGCCCGGCTTTGGTGAGGTTTCCGTCAGCATCGTAAGCTATGGAAGCGGGGGGACCCATGATGAACTCCTCCGAGTCCGCCTGTTTCTCCGCTATGCCCGTGACATAAACATACATCCTGCGGGGCGTTCCGTCCGTTTTAACCCCTGCGTATGCTATGTTGTTTTCCTTAAGCTGCTTTTCAAACTCGCTTTTAAGAAAATCACAGGATTTGCCTATAAACCCTGCGGGAATCTCTTCACTGCCTATTTCGAGAAAATAGTAAGACATTCTTCACCCTTTAAGTACCGATTTATTTTAATATCCAATTTATCATTTTTCAGATAATCCAACCTTTATATAACTTAGGAAAGGGCTTTTCAAGCAAATAATCCGCTTTTTTTGGCGTATGTGAAGCTGTTTGAAGAATAAAACATGGAATGAGTGTTTTCAGAAAGAATTAATTTACGGGAAAGTATTTAAACAGATTAACACGGGAGAGCAGACGGGCTCACATCCGCCCCGCGGAAAGCGCACTGACAAAATCCGGAGATACGCAATTAATACTATAAATCTCCCCCTGCCCCTCTTTAAAAAAGAGGGGTGTTTTGCCTCTGCATGCAATAAGTTACACCTTTGCATGCGGAGCGAAGACGAACGAAGTTCGGCGCGAGCGTGTGCGCTGAGCGGACAGGATGTGCCGCAGATATTTTCCACAAGCCCAAGGACGGGCTTGCGCCGTGCGGAGCGGAGACGAACGTAAGTTCGGCGCGAGCGTGTACGCTGAGCGGACAGGATGTACCGCAGATATTGTCCACAAGCCCATGGACGGGCTTGCGCCGTGCGGAGCGGAGACGAACGAAGTTCGGCGCGAGCGTGTACGCTGAGCGGACAGGATGTACCGCTCAGCGTTATCATATTAGAACCTGTAAGGCAGTGCCGCCTCAAGCTCAGCTGTCTGCGCTCTGCCGGAGAGAAGCTGCGCGAGAGAGTCATATGTGCAGTCGAGGAAAGCCTTTCTTGCGCCGTCCTTTATGCCCACATTATATGTTTTGCCCCCTGCGGTGAGTGTTCTGCCCTCCACATCAAGCACAAACTCCGCTTTGGGCTCTTTTTTGACCAGCGCCATAAGCTCCGCCCTTTCCGCATCGGGAAGAGTTACGCAGACTATGCCCAGCGTGGTTGAGTTTCCGAAGAATATCTCCGCGTAGCTTCCGGCGATTATGACATCATAGCCCGCGCGGATTATTGCCTGCGGGGCATGCTCACGGGATGAGCCGCAGCCGAAGTTATTGCCGCTGATGATGAACCTTGCGCCTCTGTATTCAGGAGCATCCACCGGATGTCCGAGGGGTTTGCCCCCCTCACCGAAACGCTCGTCAAAGAAGAGCGCAAGCCCAAGACCGTCAAAAGTGACGCACTTGAGGTATCTGGCGGGGATAATTCTGTCCGTGTCTATATCATCTCCGGGAACGGGAACAGCCGTGCCCTTTACCTGTTTTATCGCTTCAAGCTTCACTTAACACCCCCGAAGGTTTTTCTGCAGTCGGCAATACAGCCCTCAACAGCCGCTGCGGCAGCCATAACCGGGCTCACAAGCAATGTTCTACCTGTGGAGGAACCCTGACGTCCTTTGAAGTTTCTGTTTGAGGTGGACGCGCTTATCTGATCCCCTTTGAGCCTGTCGGGGTTCATGGCAAGGCACATGGAGCAGCCGGGCTCACGCCATTCGAAACCCGCTTCCCTGAAAACAGTGTCCAGCCCTTCCTTCTCGGCGAGCGCCTTAACCTCGTAAGAGCCGGGAACCGCAAGCGCCCTCACATGGGAAGCAACCTTCCGCCCTTTAAGATATTTAGCCGCCAGACGGAAATCCTCTATGCGTCCGTTGGTGCAGCTTCCGATGAAGCATACATCTATTTTTTTGCCTTCCATCTTATCGCCAGCGCCGAACTTCATGTATTCAAGGGCTTCCTTCATAGTCTCATTCACAGGTGCGGGTATGCTTTCCGAAATGCCTATGCCCTGCTCAGGGTTGATTCCCCATGTGACCATGGGCTCTATCTCTGCTGCGTCAAAAACCACAACATCATCATACTCAGCGTCAGCATCGGAGGCTATGCTCTTCCAGTATGCTTTGCGTTTTTCAAACTCTTCGCCTTTGGGTGCATAAGGTCTGCCCTTGAGGTATTCGAAAGTCACCTCATCGGGGTTGATATAGCCTACCCTTGCGCCGCCTTCGATCGCCATGTTGCAGAGGGTCATTCTCGCTTCCATGCTCATGTTCTTCACAGCTTCGCCGCAGAACTCGTAAGCATAGCCAAGACCGCCGTTTACACCCAGTTTACGGATAACATGAAGGATTACATCTTTGGATGTAACCATTTCGCCCAGCCTGCCCTTTATCTCAATCTTCCTCACCTTAAACGGAGAGATCGTCATTGTCTGCGTGGCGAGAACATCACGCACCTGGCTTGTGCCTATCCCGAAGGCGATTGCACCGAAAGCGCCGTGTGTCGCCGTGTGCGAATCACCACAGGCAACGGTCATCCCCGGCTGGGTAAGCCCCTGCTCAGGACCGACTATATGCACAACACCCTGCGCGCCTGACTCAGGGTTGAAAAACTTTATGCCGAATTCCTTTGTATTAGCCTCTATAGCCTGCATCATCTCCTCTGCCATGGGATCGGCAAAGGGACGCTCACGCCCGTCCGTGGGGATAATGTGATCGCAGGTTGCGTATGTCCTGTCCGGATAAGCCACCTTGAGCCCAAGCTCCCTGATCATGGCAAAAGCCTGAGGGCTGGTGACTTCGTGAATAAGATGCAGCCCGATGAAAAGCTGGGACTGACCGCTGGGAAGCTCACGCACAAGGTGCTTTTCCCATACTTTCTGAAAAAGATTTTTGCCCATCGCTATATCTCCTTGTTTAAAGGGAAAGTGAGTTTTTGAGGGGGTTCGGGGGAACTTTGTTCCTAAAAAGTTTCCCCGGAAAATATTAATATTACTGAGAAACCCTTTTTAACGAAAAAAAGTGTTTCTCAAACTCTTCCCAAAAAACTGAATTTCTGAATTCAATAAAATCTACAATGTACATGAACAAATGTAAAGGATAATGTTTGGTTTTGCTTAAATTTGTTTAGCGATGTTGTAACCTGTCTATTTCTCCTCAAAGACCTCGCATTCGGGTTCGGCGTTGAAATACAGCCCCAGTATTCCGGTGAATTTGGGATTTGCCTCGAACAGTCCGAGGGTGAGCGCTATTTCGGTCTGGTTATTAAACGGTGTTGATTTCAGGTATGAAACCACGCAGCTGCGCACAGGCTCAGGCGATGCGGCAAGCTCCGTGAGGAAACATTCGGGGCTGCGGATCAGCGTGAGGGCAAGGGCGGAGTAATATCTGTCCAGTGCGTCCTCCTCAAGGGGAAGGCGGGAGATTCTGAGAAAGTTTTTTACCTGTGCCCTGTTTTTGCAGAGGAAGACTTCGGGATAATACTGTGAGTAAGCGGTCTCTGTCTCAGCGGGTGCGAGGCGGGCGAAGTTTTCGAAAACGAATGCGAAATCAAATTTACCTGTGATTTTTTCATCAAACTGGCACAGGGGTGAGGCATCGTATATTTCTGCAATGCCCGCATATTTTTCTCCGGTCAGGTAACCTGCCAGTTTCTCGTCAAATGAATCATCCTCACTCTCCGAGTTGGTCAGGCGGAATATTACGCATGCCTGAACATCATCCTGCGCAGCAGCAAGCTCCGCCATGAAGGCATCGGGGCATTTCTTAAAATTTGTACGGAACGCCTCAGCGTATATGTTCCCCTCCTCATAGCCGTAAACAACCCTTGAAAGAGCGAGAAAACCTTTCACGGAAGCCTTTGAGGAGCAGTTTACCGTATTCTTTTCAAAGAAGATCCCCAGCTCCTCCGCAGTAACGGAAGAAGCGGAGGGGTAGAGCGCTTCAAACGGGTTTTTCTCCGCGGCGGAAGCGGCAAACGCAAACAAGCAGAACAGCAAAACGGCAGAAACGCGCATACAGCACCTAGAATATATTCGCAGACAAATACCTTTCCCCTGAATCGGGCAGGATTATCACAATTGTTTTTCCATGGAGGCCGAGTTCCTTAGCTGCGGTGTCCGCTGCCCAAACCGCTGCACCGGAGGAGATTCCGGCGAGAATGCCCTCTTCCGCGGCAAGTCTTTTTGTCCAGTCATAAGCGGCATCATCCGGCACAGCGACCATTTTATCAATAAGGCTCACATCCAGAGTTTTCGGTATAAAGCCTGCGCCGATCCCCTGAATCTTGTGGGGCCCCGGAACCATCGGTCTGCCCGCCATAAACTGGCTGATAACCGGGCTGCCCTCAGGCTCAACACCCACAGCGAGTACATCCTTCTTTTTATCCAGCTTGAGATACTGAGCAATGCCTGTAATTGTTCCGCCTGTGCCTATGCCTGATACGATCACATCCACCTGACCGTCAGTATCGTTCCATATCTCAACGCCTGTTGTCCTGCGGTGGACTGCGGGGTTTGCGGGGTTTTCAAACTGCTGGGGAAGATAGTATCTGTCCGGCTCTTTCTGCGCCATTTCCACAGCCTTGTCCACTGCGCCTTTCATGCCGAGATTACCGTCAGTGAGTATGCACTCCGCCCCGAAGGCGTTCATCAGCATTCTGCGCTCCGCGCTCATGTTGTCGGGCATGATCAGGGCAACTTTTATCCCCATCGCGGCTCCGGCGTAGGCAAGACCTATACCTGTGTTGCCGCTGGTGGGTTCTATTACCGTCATCCCTTTTTTAAGCGTCCCCTTTTCCAGAGCATCCCAGAGGAGAGCAGCACCTATCCTGCATTTTACAGAATAAGCGGGGTTGCGCCCTTCTATCTTGACCAGAAAAGTATTATCCGCCGCGCATATTTTGTTAAGCTTCACAAGCGGCGTACCGCCTATGGAAGCGGGGTTGTTTTCGAACACTCTCATCGGTGACTCCTTCAAGGTTCATTGACATTAGGAACTGAATTATTTATTTTGCATGTAAATTCGGAAAAATAAAAGTTTTTACTTTAATTTTCCTTCCGGATGAATACTGTGAAAACAAACGGCCGTCAGCAGGGGCGGCACACACATTCTTTATTTGAACCGGAGGTCCAAATTGTCAGGTAAAGTTCATTCAATAAACATCAGCGAGAAGAAAGGGGTACAGAAAACACCCGTAAACTCGGTTGAGATGAAAAACGATTTCGGCATAACAACCGATGCCCACGCGGGCAAATGGCACAGACAGGTCAGCTTCCTTGCTCAGGAAAGCATTGATAAAATGGTGGCAAAAGGCCTCAAGGTAAAAGGGGGCGACTTCGCGGAGAACATCACAACGATCGGCGTTGATCTTGTGAGCATGAAAGTGGGCGAAAGGCTCCGCATAAATAATGTCGAGTTCGTTATCTCCCAGCTCGGCAAGCTATGCCATAACAGATGCGCCATTTACCACGCCGCGGGCGACTGCGTTATGCCCCGTGAAGGGATATTCGGCATCGTAAAAGGGAACGGAACAGTAACCCTCGGCGATGCTGCGGAAAAACTCCCCAAGGAGAACATCACCGTTGCCGTTGTGACTCTCAGCGATAAGGGGAGCAAAGGCGAGCGCACGGATGAGACAGGCCCCGCCATCATCGAAATGGTGAAGAAAGAGCTCAACCCCTCCTTCACCCGCCTTGAGCTTATCCCCGATGAGGTTGACCAGCTTAAGAACATAATAAAATATCTCGTAGATATTCAGGGGTTTGACCTTGTGATAACCAACGGCTCCACAGGCCTCTCTCCCCGTGACATAGCGCCGGATGCCACTCTGGAGATGATAGAGAAGCGTCTGCCCGGCTTCGAGGAAGCCATGCGCATGGAAAGTTTCAGAAAGACTCCCCACGCTCTTTTATCAAGAGCAGTTTGCGGAACCAGAAACGGGAGTATAATATTAAATGTGCCGGGAAGCCCTAAAGGAGCCCTTGAGAATCTTGAGGTCGTGATAAAGGCTCTTCCCCACGCCATAAAAAAACTTCAGGGGGATCCTGCTGACTGCGCGGCAAAATAACGGACTTTACATAGCGCTGGACGGAATAGACGGCTGCGGAAAGAGCACCCACTGCATTAAGCTTGCCGAGCACTTCGGGGCTTTGGGACGCAAGGTGCTCCTCACCCGTGAACCGGGCGGAACCGAAATCGGAGCCGAACTGAGAGCCAGACTTCTTTCCAGCAAATACGAGCTTGAGCCCGAATCGGAGATGATGCTCTTCTTCGTGGACAGGCTGGAACACCTCACCAAGAAGGTTATCCCTGCGCTGAATGAGGGGATGGTGGTGATAAGCGACCGCTTCACAGCCTCCACCTTCGCCTATCAGGTCTTCGGGCGGGGTATACCGGAAAGCGTGTACACCTCTCTGGAGCGCATAGCCCTCAAGGTTGTGCCCGATGCGGCGGTTATAATCGATAACGAGCCCATATCATGCATAACAAGGGCAAAGGCGCGCCTTATTGAAGACGGCAAAGAGGAATCCGAAGGCAAGTTCGAACAGCTTCCATATGAATTTTTCCGTAATGTGCGCAACGGCTTTCTCACCTTCGCAGAGAAAAACGGCTATGTCCGTGTGGTGGATGGTCTGGGAACTGTAGAGGAAGTCTTCTCCCGCGTACTCAGCAGCATAAAATGAGATACATAGGCCATGAAAGGGAAAGGGAGATATTCTCCAAGGCCCTGAAATCGGAAAAGCTTGTACATGCATATATTTTCAGCGGGAAAGAGAGCTGCGGCAAAAAGCTCCTCGCCCGTGAGATTGCCCGTTCGCTCTTCTGCGGATGCGGCCTGTTTGAGGAATCCGCCTCCCGCCACTCAGCGCAGGTTGACGCGCTGAACCACCCGGATCTCCACATATTCGAAGATGATTCCATCCCCATAGAAAAAGTGCGCAGAATGGCGGAAACCGCATTCATGAGCCCGCATTCTGCAAGCCATAAGATTTTTATAATAGACAATGCCCACAACATGCGCACCGAAGCCTCAAACGCATTCCTCAAAACCCTTGAGGAACCGGGGGAGAACACTGTGTTTTTCCTCATTACCGACAAATACGACCGCCTTCTGCCCACAATACGCTCAAGGTGCATTCACATAGAGTTCTCCCGCCTCAGCGACAGCGAGGTGGTGAGCATAATCAGAAAGATCCGCCCCGATGTTGCAAATTATGATGCCGCTGTGAAGCTTGCAGCGGGCTCCGTGGCGCAGGCTCTTTATTTTCTGGACAACAACGCCTCCGAAAAATGGATGCTTTTTGAGGATCTCAGCGGTGAAAAACTGTACAAACGTTTGGAAAGTCTGAAAGAAAAAGATGATATTAGAATTTTCTCCTCCGTTCTTTACGGCTTCATTCTGGAAAAATACAGAAGTACGGGAGATCCCGTTCTGCTTGAGTTTTCAAACTATTTGCTGGATATTTTGCAGAGGCTTAACTATAATGTTAATCTTGACATTTTCAGGTTTGACCTGTTCACGAAAATAACAGAGGTTCTAATTGAAAGAGATTGAAGTTACCGGAGTGGCGTTTAAGCCCGCCGGAAAAATATATGACTTTTTATCCTGCGGGATAGAAACCAAGCATGGCGAACACGTTGTAGTGGAAACTGAAAAAGGCGAGGACATCGCCGCGGTTATCCTGTCCCCCCGTCCTATGGTTATTAAAAACATGGACGAGATGAAGAAGGTTATCCGAAAAGCAACCGAGGAAGACTACGCCAGACGCGCCAAAAACATAGAGGAGGAGCCCGCCGCATTTGCCGAGTGCAAGGAGCTTGTGGTGAAGCACAACCTTGACATGAAGCTGCTTAAGGCGGAGTACACTCTGGACAGAAGCAAGCTCACCTTCTTCTTCACCTCAGACGGCAGGGTGGATTTCCGTGCTCTGGTGCGTGATCTTGCCCGTGTTTTCCGCACCCGTATCGAAATGCGTCAGGTGGGCGTAAGGGACGCAACCAAAATGCTCGGCGGTTTCGGACTCTGCGGAAAGGAGTTCTGCTGCTCCACTTTTTTAAGAAAATTCGACAACATCTCCATAAAAATGGCAAAAGACCAGAACCTTATCCTCAACCCCACAAAAATATCCGGGGTATGCGGAAGGCTGATGTGCTGCCTGCTCTATGAAAAGGAGTCCTACTCCGGCATCATAGACGAAAACGGCAACACGGCAAAAGTTGAGTTCACTCTGGGCAGGGCGGAAGACGAAGGAGGAAACATATGACCAAACAGCCTTTTTATATCACAACACCGATTTACTATGTAAATGACGTGCCTCACATCGGCCACGCATATACAACGGTTGCGTGTGATGCTGTTTCCCGCTTCAAGCGCCTCACAGGACACGAGGTCTTCTTCCTAACCGGAACAGACGAACACGGCCAGAAGATAGAGCAGGCCGCAGAGAAGAGAGGCATAACCCCCAAGGAGCTTGCCGACGGCGTGGTTCAGCGCTTCGCCGGACTCTGGGAAAAGCTCAATATCTCCAATGACGACTTTATCCGCACAACGGATCAGATACATAAAGACTCAGTGCAGAAGCTCTTTAAAACAATGCAGGAAAACGGCGACATATACCTCGGCCACTACGAAGGCTGGTACTGCACCCCCTGCGAGACCTACTGGACAGAGACCCAGCTTCTGGACGGAAACTGCTGCCCATCCTGCGGCAGAGCCACAGAAAAGCTTAAGGAGCCCAGCTACTTTTTCCGTATGAGCAAATACGGGGACGCACTCCTGAAACATATTCAGGACAACCCCGACTTCATAAAACCCGAATCCAGACGCAATGAGATTATCTCATTCATCAGGGAAGGGCTTAAGGATCTCTCCGTGAGCCGCATGTCATTCAAATGGGGCATACCCGTGCCGAATGACCCCGCACATGTCATCTACGTGTGGATCGATGCCCTCACCAACTACATAACCGCCCTCGGCTACAAGGACGATGGGGAAAATTTCAGAAAATTCTGGCCTGCCACTTACCATGTTGTGGGCAAGGATATTCTCCGCTTTCACACCGTATACTGGCCTACAATGCTCATGAGCGCGGGTCTTCCCCTGCCGAAAAGCGTTTTCGCCCACGGCTGGTGGACTGTTGAGGGGCAGAAGATGTCCAAATCCCTCGGCAACGCCATTGACCCTTACTGGCTGGCGGACACCTTCGGAGTGGATGCCATCAGGTATTTTCTCCTCCGTGAGGTTCCTTTCGGGCTGGACGGAGACTTCTCTTTCAAAGCACTTATCCACCGTATAAACGGCGATCTGGCAAACGATCTGGGCAACCTGCTTAACCGTACCCTCGGCATGCTTACCCGCTACTTCGGCGGGGTTCTGCCGGAATACAAAACCGGCGATCCGCTGGATGAGGCAATGGACGCAAAGATTGACGCAGTTTTTGCCGATGTTGAGAAGCATCTGGAAGGGCTCGCATTCAACAAGGCTCTCATAAGCCTGTGGGAACTGGTGAGCGCCTTCAACAAATACATTGATGACACCGCCCCCTGGGCTCTTGCCAAAGACGAGGCGCACAAGGACAGGCTAGGTTCCGTTCTCTATAAAATCCTCGACGGTGCAAGGCTCATAGCCACGCTCATCTCCCCCTTTATGCCCGAAACGGCAGAGAGCATGCGCACCCAGCTTGGGCTTGAGCCTGAAATAACTCCCGCACCGATCGAAGAGCTTAAGAAAAGAGGCGGGCTTAAACCAGGCGCACTCCTTGACAAAGCTGTGCAGCTTTTCCCCAGAATAGACGAAAAAGAGATGCTGGAAAACATACAGAAAACCCGCACTCCAGAAGCTAAAAAAGAGGAAGCGGCAAAACCTGAGGCCATATCAGTCGCCATTGAGTTCGCTGATTTTCAGAAAGTTGCTCTCAAAGCAGGTAAAATCCTTGACGCTGAAAGGGTTGAGAAAAGCGAAAAGCTCCTCAGACTGAAAGTCTCCCTCGGTGAAAACAGCGAGAGAACCATAGTTGCGGGCATAGCCAAAAGCTACGCACCGGAAGATCTCAAGGGCAAAACAGTTGCTGTGGTTGCAAACCTTAAACCCGCAAAGCTCATGGGAATCACTTCCGAAGGGATGGTTCTCGCGGCTTTTGACGGAGAGCATCACCATGTGCTGATTCTCCCTGACGGCATAACTGCGGGCACTCCGATTAAATAGCAGACCGGAGCCCGTTAAGGCTTACATCCCGAAAGCAGAAGCCGCCGCGGCAGTTCCCGGCGGCAGATGTGCGGGGCAGCCGCAGGAATGATATTGTCTATCAATAATATTGACACAAGCATATAAATAAAATAATCTGTTCTTCGGCCTTGATCTTTACGGGGCTGATATGCATTTTAATAAAAACACAGGAACAGATTACAGATGATTTCCAAAAAAGATACGCCCGAACACAGGGCATTTCTGGATAAATTAGCCGGACTTGACAGCTTTTTCACCGACTCCCATGCTCATATACACATGCAGCCTCTCTCTGACGATGCGGAGGCTGTGCTGGCAAGGGCGGCTGAGCATAAAATCGGACGTATTGTCACCATCGGCATTGATGTCGAAGACAGCGGCCGGGCAGTTCAGTTTGCGGCGAAATATGAAAACGTGTATGCCTCTGTCGGTGTACACCCCCATGACACAAACGGCTTTCCCGCTGACGGCATAGACAGCCTGAGGGAACTCTTAAAAGCGCCGAAGGTCATAGCACTGGGCGAAATAGGACTGGACTTCTACTACGACCACTCACCGAGGGAAACGCAGGAAAAATGCTTCGCCTCCCTCCTCGGACTTGCGAATGAAACGGGCACGCCCGTTATTATACACAACAGAGACTCAACCGCCCGCCTCATTGAAATACTGGAGGCGGAACTGCCCGTAAGGGAAAAGAGCGGCATAATACACTGCTTCAGCGGAGATACTGATCTCCTGCGGTATGCGCTGGATAAAGGGTTTTATATTTCTTACACCGGGGTGGTCACATACCCCAAATCGGAAGAACTGCGCAGAACCCTTGAGTTTGTGCCGAGGGACAGGCTGCTGATCGAAACTGATGCCCCTTACCTCACACCCGCTCCCTACAGAGGCAGAACAAACGAGCCCGCATACACGGCCTACACAGCGGAAACAGTTGCCGCTGAGCTTGGTATGAGCCTTATGGAAACGGCTGAGCTTCTGGAAAACAACTTTCAGTCACTGTTCGGGGACAGGTTATGAAAAAGAAAATTCTGATTGTGGAGGACAACAGGTACGAGCGCGAAGGCCTCGCATCTCTCCTCAGCGAGCAAAACTACGAGGTTGATACTGTGGAAAACGGGCGCTTCGCCCTTGATAAGCTCCATGAAGAGGAGTTTGACCTTGTGGTGACGGATCTGATGATGCCCGCAACGGACGGTCTCCAGTTTCTGCACAAACTGAGAAACAACGGAAGCAGCGTCCCCGTACTGGTGATAACGGGTAATGAAAACATGCAGAACATGCTCTCCGCATATCAGCTGGGCGCGCTGGATGTCATCTACAAGCCTTTCCAGTTCGGTGAGCTGATGGATGTTATCAAAAGAGTAATCCCCGGCTGATTTAGCCTTTCTTAACCGTCCGCTAAGGTATATAATAGATTTATCATAATAATTTATTACATATACGGAGGACAGTGATGATAAAGATTAAAAAAATACTTTACCCCACGGATTTTTCCGAGCCTTCAAAGGTCGCACTTGAATATGCCGCTGAACTCGCCAGACAGTTCGGAGCAGAACTTGAAATACTGCATGTTATGTTTGACGAAACTCAGGTGGTATCCTTCTACCTGCCGCAGGTGACTATGCAGTCCCTCTCAACCGACATAGAAACAGGCTCTGCAAAACAGCTTGATGAGTTCATCAAGAGCCAGCCCGCGCTTAAAGGTGTCAACTACACCACCAAGCTGATCAAAGGTACGCCGTTCATTGAAATAACCAAACACGCAAAAGATACAGCCGCGGATATGATAGTGATCGGCACACACGGCAGAACAGGGCTTGACCATGTTCTTTTCGGGTCGACTGCTGAAAAAGTAGTCCGTAAAGCACCCTGCCCCGTCTTTACCGTGAGACCTGAGAAGTAAGGGCACCGCTTCTATATTAATGAGATTCTTCGCTGACGCTCAGAATGACGAAGCCGCAGTCAAACGCAGTAAGTCATTCTGAGGCCTTGGCCGAAGAATCTCTCTGTATAATAATACCTAGTGCACTTACTCTATCTCTGCCGAATCCATTATCCTTGCTGTCAGCTTCTCAAGCTTGTCATCATTCCCGTCAAAGCTCACCGCTATGTGCCGCAGGAGTTTCCCCGCGGAAAAGCTCAGTGCCTCGACCCTGATCTTCTGCCCTCCGGCATTGGCAGTGCCTGAAAGCCGCCAACCGGAACTGCCGCCGATTCTCTCCGGCTTTATCTCGTACTCAAAAGAGGATGCGGCGCCTGAGCCTTTTATTTTATTCACCAGATCCGCTGAAAAAGCCTCACCGCTGATTTCGTTTTCTGTCTCAACCGCAAGCACGGTAAACCCGAAAGTTCCCAGAGAAAACTGCCTGACATCCTGAGATGTGGCATTATCAGCTATTACGGCAGCAAAGGAGAGATCCCGCATATTGTCCGGAGCCAGTATCTTCACACCGGTTCTGCCCACTTCCCGCTTTACCCAGTTCTGCTCCAGAACAACATCGGTCACGCCTTTTTCCGCCTTCGCCGACTTTTTGTAATATTTGAATGCCGCAGTTCCTCCGAATACAGCGAGCACAACCGCTGCTGCTATAACTACTGTTCTGATCATTCCGTTCAAAATCATCCCTCCGCGCTTAATTCTGTATTTTTTTAAACTACCAGACAAAAGACAGCCGACCAAGCAAAACATTCCATTGACTTCACAATAAAAACGGATGTAATATTGCAAACTTTATACTTATCAAGAGTGGTGGAGGGACAGGCCCGTTGAAACCACAGCAACCGCCCTTTGAGGAAAGGTGCTAATTCCTGCCCTGCACGATGGGGGAGATAAGAACCGTTAAGACTACTCTAACGCCTCTTTCCCTCAGGGATAGAGGCTTTTTTTGTTTCAGGAGGCAAACTATGAGCAAGCACCGCATCGAAACCATAGCAGTCCACGGCGGACAGACACCCGACCCGGTTACGGGAGCCAGAGCCGTTCCCATATATCAGACAACCGCATACAAGTTCCGTGATGCGGATCATGCTGCAAAGCTGTTTGACCTTGAGGAGGCAGGCTACATATACACCCGCCTGAACAACCCCACTGTCGAGGTGCTGGAAAACAGGATTGCCATGCTTGAGGGCGGAACAGGAGCCGTGGCCGCTTCCTCCGGCCAGTTTGCGGAGTTCATGGTTTTCTCCACCATAGCAGAAGCCGGAGACGAAATAATCACCACCAACAGACTTTACGGCGGGACAAACAATCTGTTTTTCCACACTTTCAAAAAGATGGGGATTACCTTCCGCCCTTTTGACCAAAATAATCCCGATGAGATCAAAGCGCTGATAAATGATAAAACAAAGGCGGTTTACCTTGAGACTGTGGCTAACCCCGGAAACGACATTGCAGACTTTGAGGCGATAGCCGCAATAGCCCATGAAAACGGTCTGCCCCTCGTTATCGATAATACGTACCCCACCCCTTTTCTCTGCCGTCCCAAGGAGTTCGGCGCGGATGTGGTGATCCACTCCGTTACCAAGTTCCTCGGCGGACACGGAAACTCAATGGGGGGCATAGCCGTTGACCTCGGCACGTTCGACTGGGCAAAGAGCGGGCGCTTCCCCTCATTCACCACTCCTGATCCCAGCTATCACGGTATGGTGTATTCTGAGCGCTTCGGCAATATGGCTCTTGCGGTCAAGATGCGCGTACAGACTATGCGTGACATTGGCGGCTGCATGAGCCCCATGAACGCCTTCCTCCTTCTTCAGGGGCTTGAGACTCTGCATGTGCGTATGGAAAGGCATGTGGAAAATGCCCGGAAACTCGCCGCTTATTTACAGAAAAGCGACATGGTGGACTGGGTGAACTTCCCTGAGCTTGAAGGAAACCCGAACTGCGAAAGAGCCCGGAAATACATGCCCAAAGGAACAGGGGCAATGCTCAGCTTCGGCATCAAGGGCGGGCAAAAAGCGGGCAGAGCCTTTATAGAAGGAGTGGAGCTTGCCACCCACCTCACCAATCTGGGCGATACGAGAACTCTGGTCACTCACCCCGCAAGCACCACTCACCGCCAGCTTAATGCAGAACAGAAGGCAAAAGCGGGCATAACGGACGGACTTATCCGCCTCTCTGTGGGCATAGAGCACATAGACGATATAATAGCCGATATAGAACAGGCATTTGCAAAAGCTAAGAAGGCATAATATATGGAAAACTCCGCTGGCATAGTAAAACCGCAGTATGTCACATTCAGGGATGACTTCTCCTTTGAAAGCGGCAGGGTGCTTTCATCCGTCACCTGCTGTTACGAGACATACGGCAAGCTTAACATTGATAAGTCCAACGCTATCCTTATCTGCCACGCCCTGACAGGAAGCGCCCACGCAGCGGGCTTTCACAGGGCGGATGAGCAGAAGCCCGGCTGGTGGGATTCGATGATCGGCCCCGGTAAAACCTTTGATACAAACAAATACTTTGTCATATGCTCCAACTTCCTCGGAAGCTGTTTCGGAACCACAGGTCCCTCCTCCATAGACCCTTCCACGGGCAGGAGATACGGCATCAGCTTTCCCGTGGCATCAGTGAAGGATATGGTGAAACTGCAAAAAAGGCTCATAGACCACTTAGGCATTGAGCAGCTCGTGGCTGTTGCCGGAGGCTCAATGGGCGGCATGCAGGTTCTGGAATGGGGAGCGACTTTTCCGGACATGATGAAAACCCTGATCCCCATTGCCACCACCCACGCCATAACCCCCATGGCGATAGCCTTCAACAGCATTGCCCGTTTCTCCATCACCAAAGATCCCAGATGGAACAAAGGGGACTACTACGAAGGGGAGTTCCCGGTGGACGGGCTGGCAATAGCACGTATGGCAGGGCACATCACCTATCTTTCCGATCCGGCGTTTAACGATAAGTTCGGACGCAGATACTCGGCATTTGAAGGCTTTTACGACTTTAACGGCTTCTTCGAGGTGGAAAACTACCTCCGCTACAACGGGTATAAGTTTACCGAATTTTTCGATGCCAACACTTACCTTTATGTGCTGAAAGCAATGGATATTTTCGACCTTTCATACGGCCGCGGCTCACTGGCGGATGCTGTGGAGCTCATCAAGGCGGACACTCTTCTGGTATCTGTTTCATCGGATTTCCTTTTCCCCCCGTATCTTACAGAGGAAATTTATGATATAATGAAACATCAGGGCAAAAAGGCCTTCTGGTATAACATACAATCCAACTACGGACATGATGCCTTCCTCCTTGAGTTTGAAGAGCTGGACAGGCTGATAAGGGAATTTTTCGCTGACAGAGGGCTGTAAATGGGATTCAACGAAGCGGCGTTCAACTACTACATAAGCTCCGATCACATCAAGGGTGACGACCTTGACCTCATAAGAAAAAACTTCAAAAACAAAGAGTTTGAATGCCTGCTGGATGTGGCCACAGGCGCAGGGCACTGCGCGGCGGCTGTTCCGGCTAAGAGGCGTTATACCCTTGACCCCAGCATGCCCATGCTGAAAACAGCAAAAGATAAGTTCGGCCTTAATCTTCCCGTGTGCGCTGTTGCGGAAAACCTCCCATACGCAGACAACACCTTCGACATTGTAACCTGCCGCATAGCCATGCACCACTTCAAAAGCCCCGAACTGTTCTTCCGCGAGGCAAAACGCATTCTGCGCCCGCTGGGCTGGATGATCATAATCGACAATATTGTGGATGTTGAGGATTCCTACCTCAATGTAATAGAATACATAAGAGACAGCACACATGTGCGCAGCTACAGGCTGGATGAGATACTGGGCTTTGCCCGGAACGACTTCCGCCTGATAGACTACACCTGTATTTTCAAAAAGCATGATTTCCCCGAATGGGCTGGAAGGCTCGCAGAAGGACCGGAGGCGGTTGAGCGCATAGAAAACGCCTTTAAAGAACTGCCGGATGATATACAGAAAGAGCTGGAGGTTGAGAAAACCTACGGCAAAATCTCCGCATACACGGATAAGAAAGGGTTTTTCGTTTTCCGCTCCGTGTGATAAGGAAGGTCAGTGTTTAAATTCAGGCTAAAGGAATTCAACCTGCCTGTAATAGGCAGATGGTTTATACTGGGCTCGCTTGTGGGTATAGTGGCGGGTCTGGGCGCTATCATCTTCTTTCTGATGCTTCAGGGCTGCTCCTATATTTTCCTCGACTACCTCGGCGGAATGAGGGTTGAGGAAACAGCGGGAGAACCGGCATTCTTCGGCCACGCATCAACCCCCTTCAACAGATGGATAGTCCTCTTTCTCCCCGCTCTGGGCGGACTGATCAGCGGTTTTCTCGTTTACAGGTTCGCACCGGAGGCAGAAGGGCACGGAACAGATGCAGCAATCAAGGCTATTCACCATAAAAACGGCTACATCAGATGGAATGTTCCTCTCATAAAAACAATCGCAAGCTCCATAACCATAGGCACAGGCGGCTCCGGAGGACGTGAAGGCCCCATAGCGCAGATAGGCGCTGGCTTCGGCTCATTTCTCGGACGGGTGCTGAACCTCACGGACAGAGAAAAACGAATCCTCACCGCCGCAGGGATGGGCGCGGGTGTTGGCGCAATATTCCGCTCACCGCTCGCCGGTGCTATTTTCGCAGCGGAAGTTCTCTACAGCAGCTCGGACATGGAGTTTGAGATTCTCCTGCCCTCAACCATAACATCAATCATAGCTTACTCGGTTTTCTGCTCATTCTTCGGGTGGGATCCGCTGTTTGCCACGCAGGGCTTCCGGTTTGACAGCCCGCTGGAACTCGCCGGGTACACAGTTCTCGGCTTTGCCTGCGCTTTTTTCGGCTGGCTGTATGTCAACACCTTTTACCGGATAACGGCGGCTTTCAAAAAAATGAAGATCTCCCCTTACTTCAAGCCAGCAATCGGCGGTCTGCTTACCGGGATAATAGGCTTCTGGCTGCCTGAGGCGATCGGCGGCGGCTACGCCAATATCGAACTTGCTATGAATGTTCACTTAAGCATTCTGTTTCTGTTTGTGCTTATATTCGCTAAAATACTCACCACATCTTTCAGCATAGGCAGCGGCGGGAGCGCGGGCATATTCGGACCCTCAATGGTTATAGGCGCTTCCGTCGGCGGTTTCATAGGTCTGGCGCTTAACATGACCGTTCCGGTGATTGCCCCTGAGCCGGGCGCTTATGTTGTTGTGGGCATGGCTGGCTTTTTCGCAGGGATAGCAAGCGCGCCCCTCTCCACCATTATCATGGTAAGTGAGATGACGGGGAACTACCACCTGCTTGTACCTTCAATGTGGGTGAGCACACTTGCTTTCCTTCTTCTCCGCAAAACCACCATGTACCGCAATCAGGTCGAATTCCGCAGCGATTCACCCATACACAAGGGCGAGTTTTTCCTTCAGGTGCTTCAGGACATCAGAGTGAAAGACATTATGCGCCCTGATCCCATAGTCCTCAGAGAGGATATGAAGTTCAGCGACATAGTCCACTTCATTTCCGCAACCAAGCATAACAACTTCCCCGTTGTGAAGGAAAACGGCGAACTCGTGGGCGTTCTCCTTTTTGAGGAGATACGGGAGTTCGTGTTTGAGGAAGGGCTGGAGAGCATTGTAGTTGCCGGAGAGGTCTGCGAAAAGGACATACCGGTGATCAAGCCCTCCCATAATCTGGCGGATGCCATTGAGATGATAGGCTTCAAGAATATTGAGCTCCTCCCCGTGGTTGACACCGACAAGGACAATATCCTCATCGGCATCATCACAAGAAGGGACATCATATCCACATACAACAAGGTGCTCCGCAAACGCAAATCCGAAAATGAGCAGGAGGCGGACTTCTAGCCCGCTATCTTCAATCCCGCTATCCCCGCCGCGATAAGCAGAACAGACAAACCCCTGACAAGGGTGAGCGGCTCACTGAGAAAAATCACCCCGCAGATGAAAATGCCAGTTGCCCCTATTCCCGTCCAGACGGCGTAAGCTGTGCCCATGGGGAGAGTCTTCATTGAATATGAGAGAAGGTAAAAGCTTATGAGCATTGCGGCTATTGTGATAACTGACGGAAGCAGTTTTGAGAAGCCCTGGCTGTATTTAAGCCCCAGAGCCCAGATGATTTCGAAAAGTCCTGCGATGAAAAGGAGAGTCCACGCCATTTTAAACCTCATTTAAAAAAGCGGGGCCGTCCCCTGATGTAACCGAGAGGTGAGGCCGTCCTCACATCGACAGATTTTAAGATCAGGTTTTTATACACCAAAGTCAAGCGGAAACAGAGCAACTTTTAGTTGCATTAAGTCGCACAACGTCTATATTTACTCCAGAGGTGCAGTATGTCTCAGGCTGTCAAAATAAGTGATGAAATAATAAAGAGTGCAAAAATACACGCCAAGGCAGAGAACAGATCATTATCCGCGCAGATAGAGTTCTGGGCAAAAATGGGAAAAGCTGCTGAGCAGAATCCGGATATGCCCTTTTCCATGATCAAGGCAATAATGCTTGCCAGAGAAGAGGCGGAGCAGTCGGGCTGTGAGCCGTATATCTTCGGAGAAGGAGCTTGAGGCAGGTAGTTCAGTCCCCTGCCTTCGCGAGGCAGAAAAAGAAACTGGAAAAAAAGCAAATAACTGCGCTGGATGAAGAGGTGAGGAAGCTTGCCTCATCACCTGATTCCGGTGAGCAGAAAAAAGGGGATCTGGCAGGAATTTATGTTTACAAATGCAGACTGTCAAACCAGCTTTATCTTATAGCCTACGAATTTGATGACAAAACTCTGAGGCTTATTTTCATTGCTCCGCACGAAAACTTCTACAGAGACCTTAAAAACAGCCTTTAGCCTATTTTTTTCGCTATCTCTCCGAAAAATCCTGCCTCATCATCGAGCGCTATATCGATTTCGGCATAGGCATATTTATGTCTGCGGTCTTCGGGTATTTTCACAAAGTCCTTCTGGGTGGTTATTATCATATCCAGCTTATAATGCTCCGCTATATTCTCCAGCTTGTCCAGAGTCCCGCAGCAGTAGTGCATATGGTCGGGGAACTGTCTGCTTTTTACGATGTTTACGCCGTTTTCATAGAGAAAGGCAAAAAATCTGCCGCCGCCTGCTATGCCCGAAAAGCCGAGGCACTTTCTCCCCGCCATGTCATCGGCAGAGAGGAGCGATCCGTCCGCAGTTCTTATGCCCCTGAACTCTATGTGGCTGAAAAAAAACGGTTTGTCCTTCACCAGCGGCACAACATTGCTCGGTACTTCGGTATTGTCGGCTCTGGTAAAAACTATGATGTCCGCCCGGCGTATTCCTTTCGGAAACTCCCGCAGATAGCCGAAAGGGAAAGGGAGTCCTGTTGAAATAGGCTTTCTGTGATCCAGCAGGAGAATGTCAAGATCCCTGTGCATCCTTTTATGCTGAAAGCCATCGTCCAGTATAAACAGATCCGGCCTGAAATGCTCCATAGCGTAAGCGGCACTGTCTGCCCTCTCCTTTCCGGTGATGACGATCGCCCCTTTGCAGTTTTCCGCAATCATATAAGGTTCATCCGCAGCCAGCGGCGGTTTTATGAGTATATTCTCCCCGTCGGAGATTACATTGGTTTCAAGCCCTATCTTCCCCTTATACCCTCTGGAAAGCACACAGACCTTTTTCCCCTGACTGAGGAAATAGTTAGTGAGCCTGATTGTGAAAGGGGTTTTGCCTGTGCCGCCGAGGGATATATTCCCGACAGAGATAACTTTAGGAATCACGGTCTTTCATCTCCAGTTCCCAGAGGAAAACATATTTGAGAAATACATAAAGAAGGCTGCTGAACGCGGCGAGAAATCCCCGGAACCCGTCCAGAAAACCCAGACGGAGTATATATTTTTTCAGGAATGCCCCAAGCGGGCTGAAAATGAGCTTAAAGAAAGACATCTTCCGCCCTTTCTTCCTGTATGCCCCGGCGGAAAGGCGGGCATATTTAATCAGCCTGTGCATGTGGTCTTCTATATCTTTATATGAGAAATGCTGTAATTCGCCTTCGAGTCGGCCTGTTTCGCCTTCGATATGAAGATATTCGTGAATATCCCCGCCGCGCCATTCAGGCTGTGCGGAAGCCTTTACAAGGCGGAGTTTACGGTCGGGCTGCCATGAAAAGCGGAGAAATTTTCCCGCATAAAACGTGCGCCTGCTCAGGATATAGCCGCTGAAAGCCCCGCTGAGCACAGCACCGACTATGGAATGGCGGAGCGCATCGTCCGGAACCTCGTCACAGTCAAGGGAAAGTATCCACGGCTGTGTGCATTTTTCCAGAGCGGAGTTTTTCTGCTTCTCGAAGCCTTTCCAGTCTTCTCTGTAAACTTTTGCCCCGAATTTTTCCGCTATCTCAACAGTTTTGTCAGTAGAGTGCGAATCCACCACTATTATCTCTGATGCTATATCTGCAACGCTTTTCAGCGTTCTTTCCATGTTTGCTTCTTCGTTGAAAGAAATGAAGCAGACGGAAAGAGGAAGCTTAGCCATTCTCCTTTGTTCCCCCGTTTCTGTTTATTGTATGCCTGAAAAACTCTATTGTCTGCCTGAGACCTTCGTAGATGCTCACCACCGGCCGCCAGCCGAGAACCCTTTCCGCCTTTGTGATGTCCGGGCATCTTCTCTTCGGGTCGTCCTGAGGAAGCTCCTTGTGAACAACTTCGGACTTTGAACCGAGAAAGCCTATTATAAGCCGTGCGAAGTCCTCAACAGCATATTCGTCAGTGTTGCCGAGATTTATTATCTCTCCGTCCAGCCCGTCCTGCACTGCTGTTCTGTATATGCCCTCAACCAGATCCGATATATAACAGAAGCTGCGGGTCTGGCTGCCGTCACCGTAAACGGTTACAGGCTCACCCTGCAATGCCTGATATGCGAAGTTCGGTATTATCCTGCCGTCATTCAGCCTCATTCTGGGGCCGTAGGTGTTGAATATACGCACTATGCGCACATCAACGCCGTGGGTTCTGTGATATGCCATTGTCATGGCTTCGGAAAACCTTTTCGCCTCATCATAGACAGAGCGCACACCCACGGAGTTCACATTGCCCCAGTAAGTTTCAGGCTGAGGGTGAACCTCCGGGTCTCCGTACACTTCTGAGGTTGAGGCGAAAACGTATCTCGCCCCCTTCTCCTTGGCAAGGCCGAGGGTGTGCATCGTTCCCACGGAATCCACCTTAAGGGTCTGGATAGGGAAATTGAGATAATCCACAGGGCTGGCCGGACATGCAAAATGCAGCACCAGATCAACCCTGCCCTCAATATGAATATAGTTTGTTACGTTGTATTTGATAAACCGGAATGAATCATCCCCCAGATGGTGGGCGATGTTGTCCATGGAGCCCGTTATCAGGTTGTCCATGCCGATAACCTTCCACCCCTCCGCCAGAAAGCGGTCGCAGAGGTGGCTGCCTATGAACCCGGCCGCACCTGTTATAAGGACTGTTTTCCGTCTACCTGCCGATGCTGTAATATTCCACCCCTTGTTCCTTCATCTTTTTCGGATCAAAAGCATTTCTGCCGTCTATGACAAGCGGCAGCTTCATTATTTTTTTCAGCTCAGCCGCGTCAGCCTCAAGAAACTCCTTCCACTCTGTTACGAGGAGAACAGCGTCCGCACCGTCTGCCGCCGCGTACTTATCTTCATAATATTTTATCTGCCCGTCTTCGGGAAAAAGTCTTGAGAAGTTCTCAACAGCCTTCGGATCGCAGAGACGGAGTTTCGCCCCCTGAGAGACGAGTTCACGCACTATGTCGATGGCGGGCGCTTCCCTTATATCGTCCGTATTGGGTTTGAAGGCAAGCCCCCATATGCAGATTTCCTTGTCTTTTGTTATCCAGAGGAGGTCTTCCACCATAGCGAGATATTTTGTTCTTCTGGCAGCGTTTATGAAATCAGCCTCTTCAAGGAGAGAAAAATCCACACCGTTTTCGTCCGCCATGTTGATAAAAGCCTTGATGTCTTTGGGGAAGCAGCTTCCGCCGTAGCCGAGCCCTGCGTTCAGGAAAGCCCTGCCTATGCGCTTGTCATACCCCATCCCCTCAGCCACAAGCTCAATATCCGCACCGACTTTTTCGCAGAGATCCGCAACCATATTTATATATGATATTTTAAGGGCAAGGAATGAGTTTGAAGCATGCTTTATGAGCTCCGCCGCCGCGGGGGTAGTTATCAGCAGGGGGAAACCCTTGTCCGTGAAAGGCTTGTAAAGCTCTCTGAATATAGCTTCCGCCCTTTCGCTCTCAACTCCGGCAACTATCCTGTCCGGATTGGTGAAATCGTAAAGCGCCGAGCCTTCGCGGAGAAATTCGGGGTTTGATGCCACATCAAAAGTCACATTCGGGTTTGCATATCTTTTCAGTGTCATCTTCACCCTTCTGTGGGTGTTGACGGGAACTGTGGATTTTTCGATGATCAGCTTGTAGCCGTCCGCAACCTCTGCGATCTGCCTTGCTGCCTCCTCAACCTGAGAGAGGTCTGCCTTGCCAGTATCACTCTGCGGAGTTCCCACACAGAGAAAAACAGCTTCGGCGAACTTTGCGCCCTCTTCTATACTGTCTGTAAAGCGTATATTACCGGAGGCTATATTTTTCTTAAGAACTTCCGTAAGTCCCGGCTCATAAATGGGCGATTCCCCGTTTTTAAGGGTTGCAAGCTTTGAGGAAACCTTTTCAACGCACATTACTTCGTTGCCGGTGTCAGCCAGACACGCAGCAGTCACAAGGCCAACATAGCCCGCGCCGATTACAGTAAGCTTCATATTTTATCACCTTTAATGTTAAAATGTATTTTCCGAAACCGAATAACCGGACTTTACCCGCAGGCGGGATAAGTGTCAATTTATAAAAAAGTAAGAATAATCTGCTGGAATCAGGGCGGCAGAGAGGCGGTATAAGCCCTTGCGGCCGCACTTCTGATATTTATATTTACCCGAAGGAGATAGCCATGAAACTACGCACAATAAGAGAAACAGTGACAGGCAGAGCCTCCGTTGACGGTGCGGGAGTGCACCTCAACCGTGTGCTGAGCAGAAGAAACGCGGAGAAGTTCGACCCCTTCCTCCTTCTGGACGCTTTCGATTCCACAAATCCGGAGGACTACATCAAAGGCTTCCCTATGCACCCCCACAGAGGGATTGAGACGGTGACTTATCTTATAGAAGGGGAGATCGAGCATCAGGACAGTCTGGGAAACAAAGGGGTGATCACCTCCGGCGCGTGTCAGTGGATGACCGCCGGAAGCGGCATACTCCATCAGGAAATGCCGCAGCCCTCCCCGCGGATGCTTGGTCTGCAGCTATGGGTGAACCTAGCCGCAAAAAAGAAAATGACCGAGCCCGCCTACAGGGACATCACGCCGGATCTGGTGGCTAAGGTGGAGGATGACGCGGCTGCGGTGGCCATAGTCGCGGGGGAGTATAAAGGAAATCACGGAGGAATGAAAGGTGAGCACCTCCCCGTAACCTTCCTTGACGTAACCGTAAAACCCGGACATACATGGACTTACGCCACTCCTGCGGATGAAAACCTCTTCGTATATATCATGCAGGGGGAATGCAGCTTCGCGGACTCGGCTCCTTCGGCCGCAAAACAGGCGGTTCTCTTCACCGAAGGGGATACATTCAGGGCATATTCAGAAAAAGGCGCAAGGTTCATTCTCGTTCACGGCCAGCCGCTTAATGAACCCATTGCATGGGGCGGCCCCATTGTTATGAACATGGATGAGGAACTTAAACTCGCCTTTGACGAGCTTGACAGAGGCACGTTTATCAAGAACCGCTGAGCATCAATTCACAAAGCAGTGTAATGAAGGATCTCAGAATGACGCTCTGCTGTGTGACCGCGAGCAGCGGAGCAACGTGGCAGTCTTTCTCTGCTGAGTTCGCAATGATGTATACAACTCCAGGGATGGAGTTGCGCCGTGCGTGATTCAGGCACTCAGGCACAGGGATGTGCCCGTGGAGCGCGTACCGCAGGAGATACAACTCCATGGACGGAGTTGCGCCGTGCGAAGCGAAGCCTTGCCCTGCAAGGCGCGAGCGTGTACAGAAAAGGGACAGGATGTGCCCTTTTCTGCGGCAAGACGGAAAGTAAGCGCAACCAGAGCAGCAAGCAGTTTTACTGCGCAGGCTGCGAGTGAGCAGGAACTGCAGGACGCAGGTTTCTGCGAACTATGACAAGACAGACGTTCCCTTTTATGCGGCAAGACGGATTGATCTTGACTTTCCATTTTAATCTATATAAGATTTTCCCTCATTTTGACCGCTTGAAGTCTGTCCTGTTGACAGATGTTAAAAAACGGTTAAAAATCAAGGGTAAAAGCCCTGCTACGCGCAGTTTGAACAAAGGTTTAAGGCATTGAAAATTATACTGGAAGACATCGAAAGCACAGGTTTGGAGATAAAGGAAGAGAGGAGCTTCGCCTTTGACGGCGGAAAGTTCGAATCCGTTATTTTCAGCGGACGCATATTCCCGATCGGGGATAACAAAACCGAATTTTACCTCGACGGTAAAATAAACGCCAGCGTCAGCATGCCCTGCGACAGATGCCTCCGGGAAATAACTCTTGAGCTTGCGGGTGAAGTGGGTGTCAGAATAGTAAAAACCGCTGAGGAAAGCCTCCCCGATGAAATTGAGCTGGGGGATGACGATGTTTCAGCCTACCTCATAGACGGTGACGAGCTTGATACTGATGAAATCACCGAGGCGGAAGCTCTGCTGCTGCTCCCGATGAAAGTAACATGCGCTGAGCCCTGCGGAAGCGAACTGATAAAAGACGAAGAAGAAGAAACAGAGAAAGAACGCGATCCCCGCTGGGACGCTCTTAATAAACTTAAAAACAACTGACGCCTCCCCGCAACCGCGGTGAGAGCGCAAAATATTAAGGAGTACTGTAATGGGTGTACCCAAGAAGAAGACCACACGTCGCAAAAAAGGTCACAGAAGAAGCCACCACCACGCAACGGCGCATTCCTTCGGAAAATGCGAAAACTGTGGTGAGCTTAAGCTTCCTCACAGAGTTTGCCCTTCCTGCGGATACTACAAAAAAGTGCAGGTAATCAAGACGGCTGAAATCTGACATGAGGATTGTGGTTGATGCCATGGGCGGCGACCACGCCCCGGAGGAGATAGTAAAAGGAGCCGTTGCCGCCTGCAACGAATACGGAGCAGACATACTCCTTGTGGGCAGGGAAGAGCTTATCAAAAAAGAGCTCGACTCATGCGGCAGGTTCCCCTCCTCTAAAATCGAAATCGATCATGCGGAAGATGTTGTAGCCATGGATGATTCCCCCTCCATGATAGTGCGCGGGAAAAGAAACTCATCCATACACACAGGTCTTAAGCATGTTAAAAGCGGAAACGCAGACGCGTTTTTCAGCGCTGGCAATACTGGTGCGGTTATGGCTGTGGCCATCATGGTTCTGCGCACTCTGCCCGGTATAGACAGACCCGCCATCGGCGCTGTTCTCCCCAACATAAAGGGGCACACGGTCATGCTTGATGTCGGCGCAAATGTTGACTGCAAGCCGCTGAACTACTTCCAGTTCGCAATAATGGGCAGTGTCTACGCCCAGATAGTTCTCGGACTCTCCAGACCTTCCATCGGCCTCCTCAGCATAGGCGAGGAGGATGTTAAAGGGAATGAAACAACCAAATCAGTCCATACCCTCCTGCGCTCCGTAGGAAACGCAATAAACTTTTACGGCAATGTGGAAGGAAAAGACCTTTTCAGGGGAACCACCGATGTGGTTGTCTGTGACGGTTTCTCCGGAAACGTGGCTCTTAAGGTTGCCGAATCTGCCGGGTGGTACATCTCCAAAATGCTTAAGGAGGAGATAACAAGCTCCTTCTGGGCAAAAGCGGGAGCACTCATGGCGAGAAAAGCCCTTATGAGAGTGAAGGAAAGAGCGGACTATACCGAATATGGCGGAGCACCCCTGCTCGGCGTTGAGGGCGTATGCATAATCGGGCACGGAAGCTCAAATGCAAATGCGGTGAAAAACGGCATAAGAGTGGCAAAAGAGCTCGCCGAACACGACCTCAACAAGGTGATTCAGGAAAAGCTCGCAGCTTCAATCGGGGTTTTAGAAGTTGACAAAGATGTGTCTTTTTTGGATAATATCATCGGTAAATTCAAGAAAAAAAACCCGCAGGCTGAGTAAAATCAGCCTGCCTGCGGTGGTATAGATGAATATATATTCAAGATTTCTGGGAACCGGCTCCTGTTTCCCGCCGGATGTTATGACCAACCATGATTTTGAAAAATTCTTAGAAACTTCCGATGAGTGGATAACCAGCCGTACCGGAATCAAAGAGCGCAGAATAGCCAAAACCATGACCTGCGGGGAAATGGCATACGGCGCTGCGGTGAATGCTCTGGATATGGCGGGGGTAAAAGCGGAAGAGATCGACGGAATAATAGTCGCCTCGCTCACGCCGGACACCACAATGCCCTCCACCGCGTGCAATGTCCAGAAAATGCTGGGCATCAGAGGATGTTTCGCATTCGACCTCACAGCCGCATGCTCAGGCTTCATATACGCAGTCAACATCGCCAACGGGCTCATACGCTCAGGCGCAGCCAAAAAGCTCCTTGTTATAGGCGCGGAAAGGCTCACCGCAGGGCTTGACTGGTCAGACAGAAGCACATGCATCCTCTTCGGCGACGGAGCGGGCGCGGCAGTGATAGGTGCTGACACCACCCCCGGAATCCGCAGCATACACGCATACGCTGACGGAAGCTTCGGAGATCTGCTCACGCTGAACTCCCTTGGCTCAACATTTTTAGCAGAAAGAAAAGAGCGAAACATAGAAGACCACCTGCTCCATATGAGCGGAAACGAAATATTCAAAATAGCCGTACGCGCCATGTCAGACGCAGCGGATGCGGCGGTTCTCTCAAGCGGGCTCACCTATGAGGACATAGACTTCCTTATCCCCCATCAGGCGAACCTGCGCATTATTGACGCCACGGCAAAAAGGCTGAAACTTCCGCCCGAAAAAGTTGTCATCAACCTTGATAAATACGGCAACACCTCTGCCGCAACCATCCCCACCGCATTTGACGGAGTCGTGAGAAACGGCACTCTCAAAAGAGGCATGAACATTGCCTGCGCTGCTTTCGGCGGCGGTCTCACTTGGGGCAGCATGGTTTTCACTTTCTAATTAACGAAAATACGGACGGTAAAAAACATGGCAAAAACCGCAGTGGTTTTCCCCGGTCAGGGCTCTCAGTTTGCCGGAATGGGGAAAGACTTTTACGACAGATACGAAGAAGTCCGCAGAATTTTTGACAAAGCTGACGAAGTGCTCGGCTACAGCCTCACTTCCATTATGTTCGACGGCCCGGAAGAGGAACTCAAACTGACCTCCAATACCCAGCCCGCCCTGCTCACCATGAGCATAGGCATATGGGAGGCGGTTAAGAATAAAATAAACGCTGATTATTTCGCGGGGCATTCCCTCGGCGAATACTCAGCCCTTGTGGCGGCTGGCGGCATAAGTTTTGAGGACGCGGTACTCGCCGTGCACAACAGAGGCAAGTTCATGCAGGAAGCCGTTCCTGTGGGAACAGGGGCAATGGCAGCCGTCATGGATGCGGATGATTCCGTTATAGCCGATGTCTGTAAGGCCTGCAGCACACCCGGTTCCGTTGTGGAACCTGCAAACTTCAACTGCCCCGGACAGACTGTGGTGGCAGGGAATGCCGATGCGGTTAACCTGTTCTGCGAAAAAATAAAAGAAGCCGGAGCAAAAAGAGCGATTCTCCTTCCGGTGAGCGCGCCCTTCCATTGCAGCCTTATGAAACCCGCTGCGGATAAGATGGCCGCATATCTTAAAAACATTAAAATAAACGACCTCCACACCCCTGTTTTCAACAACGTCAACGCAGAGATTGAAACTGACGCGGAAACAGTGTACAACTCGCTGGTTAAGCAGGTGGCAAGCCCCGTTCTCTGGACAAAATCCGTTGAAAACATGGCATCAGCCGGAGTTAGTGCTATAATAGAAGTCGGCGCAGGCAAAGTCCTCACCGGCCTTGTGAAGAAGATCAATAAAGAAATTGAAGTCAGAAACATCGGAACCCTCGGTGACGAGGACGGAATATAAACCAAACAACCCCATGGAAGGGGTTGCGCCGTGCGGAGCGAAGGATTGCTTTGCAATCCGCGAGCGGTTAAGGAAACGGACAGTATGTACCGTTTCCGAATAGAGTCAGGGAGTCAACAGTATGCTTAAAGATAAAATTGCGCTTATAACAGGAGCATCCAGAGGCATAGGCAGAGACATAGCTATTGCATTTGCCGCTCAGGGTGCATATGTTGCTGTCAACTACTCATCCAGCCCCGCAAAGGCGGAAGAGGTCGTGAAGGCGATACTTGACGCGGGCGGCCGCGCTTTTGCCGTTAAGGCGAATGTTGCGGATGAGGAAGAAGTTAAGGCGATGTTTGACAAGGTGGAGGAAGTAACAGGCTCCACAGTTGATGTGCTTGTAAATAATGCGGGCATAACGAAAGACGGCCTTCTTATGAGAATGAAAACCGAAGACTGGCAGACAGTTATGGACGTTAACCTTAAAAGTGCTTTCCTCTGCACACGTTTTGCAGTAAAAGGCATGATGAAAAAGCGCTACGGCAAGATAATAAACGTATCAAGCATAGTGGGCTTTATGGGCAACGCCGGTCAGGCGAACTATGTGGCGAGCAAGGCGGGGCTTATAGGCCTTACCAAAACCGCCGCTCTGGAATTTGCCTCCAGAGGCATAAGAGTGAACGCAATAGCGCCCGGATTTATAACAACTGATATGACCGACGGACTCAGCGAAGAGATTCAGCAGAAGATGATCTCCATGATCCCTCTGGCCGCTTTCGGCTCAGGGAAGGATGTGGCGGATACGGCATTGTTCCTCGCAGGTTCCGGTTCGGACTACATAACAGGACAGACCATTCATGTTAACGGCGGAATGTACATATAAACACCGCCGTAAAAAAAAGAAAGAAACTCCAGGAGGATTTTGAATGGATATCGCAGCAAAAGTAAAAGACATCATCGTTAAACAGCTTAACGTTGACGAAGCAGACGTAAAACCCGAAGCTTCCTTCATCGATGACCTCGATGCAGACTCTCTCGACACAGTAGAGCTCATCATGGCTTTCGAAGAAGAATTCGACCTTGAAATTCCCGATGAGGAAGCTGAGAAAATCAAAACTGTCGGCGATGCCATCAGCTACATCGAATCTGCTCAGTAATTAAGAAAGAATACGCACTTCCCGCAGAACCACAACTGCGGGCAGTGTTTCCACACACCACAAAAACAAGAGTAACCACGTACAGGAGGAACCTGTGAAAAGAAGGGTTGTTATCACCGGAATCGGTCTTGTGACACCGGTAGGAGTCGGAAACGACGAAAACTGGACAAACCTCATAGCCGGTAAAAGCGGAATCGGGTATATCTCTAAGTTTGATACTTCCGAATTTCCGGTCAAAATTGCCGGTGAAGTAAAAGACTTCAATCCCGAAGAGCTTGTCGATAAAAAAGACATCAAGAGATACGATGAGTTCATAGTTTTCGCACTTGCCGCAGCAGAAATAGCGTTCAGGGATTCAGGCATGAACCTTGAAACCATCGATAAAGAGCGCTTCGGCGTTATCATAGGTTCCGGCATCGGCGGCTTCAAATCAACAGAAGACACAAAAGCGGCGTACCTTGCGGGCGGAATCAAAAAGATCTCCCCCTTCTTCATCCCTGCTTCCATCATAAACATGGGCAGCGGAGCCGTTTCCATACGCTACGGACTTAAAGGCCCCAACTTAAGCATAGTTACGGCATGCGCCACAGGAACACACGCCATTGGCGACGCATTTAAAATCATTGCGCGCGGCGATGCGGACTGCATGGTGGCCGGCGGTGCGGAAGCATCCATAACCGAGCTCGCAGTGGGCGGCTTCTCCAACATGAAAGCCCTCGCTAAAAGGAACGAGGAACCCGAAAAAGCCAGCAGACCCTTTGACAAAGACAGAAACGGCTTTGTAATGGGCGAAGGCTCCGGCATACTTATCCTTGAAGAGCTTGAACACGCGAAAGCCCGCGGCGCGAAAATCTACGCCGAAGTTGTCGGCTACGGCCTCACAGGGGATGCATACCACATGACAGCACCCGATGAATCCGGTGACGGCGCTATGAGAACAATGAGAATGGCTATTAAGGATGCGGGCATTGCTCCAGAAGAAGTGGACTATATAAACGCCCACGGAACATCCACTCCATATAACGACGCCATCGAAACAAGAGCAATCAAAGGAGTTTTCGGCGAACATGCGGCAAAGCTCAAAGTGAGCTCCACAAAA
This sequence comes from Deferribacteres bacterium, assembly GCA_023395255.1. GTDB lineage: Bacteria > Chrysiogenota > Deferribacteres > Deferribacterales > Geovibrionaceae > Geovibrio > Geovibrio ferrireducens. The sequence continues at coordinate 235,361 of JAEWZN010000007.1, read as the reverse complement.
TCGATGACAGGTCACCTCCTCGGTGCTGCAGGCAGCGTTGAGGGAGCGATCCTTGCCCTTTCCATCAAAAACGGCATGGTTCCCCCCACAATCAACCTTGACACGCCCGACCCCGACTGCGACCTTGACTACGTACCCAACAAGGCCGAAAAAATTGACATTCGCTACGGTCTCAGCAACTCTTTCGGCTTCGGAGGCACAAACGCAACCATTCTGCTGAAAAAGTATGAGTAGTCACGGCGAACATATCAAATACGAAAATCTTGAGAGACTCCTGTCGTATCACTTTGCGAACAGGAGTCTCCTTCTTGAAGCTCTCACCCACCGCTCTTATTCCCATGAAAAAAGGTCAAAAACCAACTACGAACGTCTGGAATTCCTTGGCGATGCGGTTTTGCAGCTTGTCATAACAGAATATCTTCTCGAAAAATACAGGGATTACGATGAGGGAACCCTCTCAAAACTCAGAGGCTACTTTGTCAGTGAAGGCTTCCTGAGCATCATAGCCCACGAAATCGGCCTCGGCAGATTTGTTCTCCTCGGCAAAGGGGAGAAGGCCAGCGGCGGAATGTTTAAGGATTCCCTGCTTTGCGATATATTTGAATCTCTGGTGGCTGCTATTTACCGTGACGGCGGATATGAGGAGGCAAGGAGAACAATAATCCACCTCTTCGGCAAACGCATTGACGAGGATATTTCCACAAACAGCTTCATAGACTCCAAAAGCGAGCTCCAGAAACTCACCCAGAAAGTTTACGGTGTTCTGCCCGAATACACCGTGCTCAAAGAGGTGGGGCCGGAGCATAACAAAACCTTCGTAGTGGAGCTTACCATAGAGGGAATCCTCCAAGAAACAGGCGAAGGCAAAAGCAAAAAAAGCGCCGAAAAAGTCGCCGCCACCAAGGCATTGAACCGCCTTGCGCACGTCTCATAAAAAAATTCTCCCTGTCTTCATCCCCTTTGCGGGATGCCGGAACAGGTGTGTCTACTGCAATCAGCATAAAATAACAGGAACGGGCGGCAGCGGTATCATTGAAAACGCAGCACGCCAGATCGAAGAATACCTCACATACTCAGATACATGGGATGAGCTTGCGTTTTACGGCGGCAGCTTTACCTGTCTTCCGGAAAAAGACAGAACAGCCCTTTACTCCCTTGCGCACTCAAAAGGCTTCCGCACCCTCCGTTTTTCCACAAGCCCGGACTGTGTGGAGAAAGATGTTCTGGACGAGGCCGATTCATGGGGGGTGCGCACTGTGGAGCTTGGCGTTCAGTCTCTGTCGGATAAGGTTCTGCGGCTGAATAAACGCCCTTATGACTCTGAAGAGTGCATTCAGGCAGTCAGGGCGGTTCAGGAGCGCTTTGTCACAGGTGTGCAGATGATGACAGGAATGTACGGTGAGACGGCAGAAGATGTTATCCGCACTGCGGACACTCTTGCCGCCATGAAGCCCGCATACGCCCGCATCTACCCCACTGTTGTTCTGGCAGATACCGAGCTTGCGGATTTATATTCATCAGGCGGATATACTCCCCCCGCACCCGCAAAAATGCTTCTCCGCACGGCGTATGCATATGCCTCACTCACTTCCGCAGGAGCAAGCGTAATCCGCACAGGGCTGCAATATACGGACAGTCTTGAAAATTCCATAAAAGGCGGTTTTTACCATCCGGCGTTCGGGGATATTGTAAAGACGCTTATCATACTGATATATTTACATAATTACGGCGAAATACGCGCAAACGGAACGGAGATACAGAAACTCGGCGGTTACAAGGCGCTTGCAAGAAAACATTTCCCTGATAAAATCATTACCGACGAAGGTTCATCAGCGGATTTCAGCGAAATCTGCATGAAGGCAAAGGAGAATATTTTTGAGAATAACGGCAGGAACCCTGAAAGGAATGCAGCTTCATACGCCGAAGAACTCATCCGTCAGACCCACAACGGATAAGGTAAGGCAGGCTGTTTTCTCCTCCCTTTTTGATGAAACCGAAGGGGCGGAAGTGCTGGATTTGTGCGCCGGAACAGGCGCTTTCGGATTTGAAGCCATGAGCAGGGGAGCCGCATCAGCTGTTCTCATAGACCTTTCAACAGACATAATCAAAAAAAACGCCCTCGCCCTTAACCTGAACCCGCGCATCATCAAAGGCGACATCAGAAAAGAGATTCCCCGTCTTAACAAAGCCTTTGACATAATATTCATAGATCCCCCCTACGGTCTTTTCGACCCGCAGGAAATCATGAGCCTGATACACGAAAGCGGCATACTGAAACCTGAGGGGACACTTATCTTTGAGGAAAGCACCCGCACTGCTTTCCCTGCGGAGCCTGAGCATTTCAAGGTTCTGAAGGAAAAGAAGTACGGAGAAACGGCAATATACTACTTAAAACGGATGCAGATATGAAAAGAGCAGTTTATCCCGGAACCTTTGACCCCATGACGATGGGGCATCTCGACATTCTCAAAAGAAGCTCCGTGCTTTTCGACGAGGTTATACTCGCCGTTGCAAAGAGCGAAAAGAAAAGCACCCTCTTCTCCGTTGAGGAAAGAACGGATATGGCAAAAATCGCCACGCAGGACATCAAAAATATACGCGTCGTTCCCTTCTCATGCCTTCTGGTAAATTTCATGCAGCGCATGGACAGCCAGATAGTGATCAGAGGGCTGCGCGCAGTCTCTGATTATGAATATGAGCTTCAGCTTGCACTGATGAACCGCAAGCTGGACCCGAAGCTTGATACCGTATTTCTCATGCCTTCACAGCAGTTTATTTTCCTCAGCTCCAGCATGGTGCGTGAGATAGCAAGCCTCGGCGGGGATGTTTCCAAGTTTGTCCCCCCTGCGGTTTATGAGAGGCTGGTCAAGAAACTGGGCTACCCGCCTGAGAACCCATGCGGTGCTCAGAGCTAAGGTTTTCTGCCTGTTGTACGATTCATTAACAGTGCGGCAGACCCGGAAAAGACTAATTATTTGATTTTGCCGTTATTTGGTGTTAGTTTAGCGTAAAAGGGCTGATTACGCGCAGTACAGTACCGCTCGGTGAGGGATTCCATGAAAAAAGTCTTACTGATTGACGACAGCGTTACCATTCACAGGGTAATTGACATCTGCCTTGATAAGGACAGGTTTATCACGGAAAAAACCTTCTCAGCGGATGATGCTGTGATGAGGCTGAAAAACGCCCCTGCTGACGTTATCCTGCTCGATAATAAGCTGGAGAGCATAATCCTCGGTGACTTTATCGCCAAGATCCGCTCGTTTGCTCCCTCATCATGGATAATACTCCTTACCGGAGCCTTTGATCAGTTTGATGATACTGACCTTGCCAAATCCGGCGCGGATGATTACCTTTTCAAACCGTTCGATTCACAGGCCATAGAGCTTAAAATAAATTACGGACTCAGTGCAGCACCGAAAGCGCCGTCCGCTGATACACCCGTTTCTGTTCCTGCAATGTCCGAACAGGTTATAGCGGAAGAAGAAACGGAGATAATCCCCCCTGTGCCGGATGCGCAGGAGGAGGAAGCAGCATTCATAGACCTCAGCGCGTCAGAGAGTCAGACAGAAGAGGCAGCAGAAGTTTTCGAATCGCCTGAATTTTCAGAGCCGGAAGCAGCGGCGGAGGAAGAGATCCCCGCGGCAGGAGACATCTTCGCCGATGAGGAACCGGAGACCGAAGCAGCCCCGTCAGACATATACGGCGAAGAGGACAGCGAAGACAGCTTCCCGTTTGACGATGCGGAGCCCTCTGAGGCGGTATCGGAAGAGGAAAAGGCGGAACTCGGAAACCTCCTTGGAGATATTGGCGGTCTCGCAGACATAGCCGATATTACAGAACCTGAAACAGAAGAAGCTCAGGCGGAAACAGAAGATCTCCCGGAAGATGTTACAGTTCCTGCCGAAGAAGCGGTGCAGGCTGATGAGCAGGAGGAGGATCTGGATTCCTTCCTCAAGGATCTGGAAACCGCGGATATACCCGAAGCTGAAATAATCCGCGACGAAGTGGAGACGATTCCGGAAACCCCTGCCGAAGATTTCAGCGACCTTCTGGAAGAGCTTGGGGAAGAGGCTGAACCTGCCCCCGAATATATTATTGAAGAGGACGAGGAAACGGAAGCAGACCCCTTTGCAGGGCTCACAATGACAGATGAGGAAGGAGTACCTGCCGCATTCGAACCGGAAGAGGAGCCTCAGGCCGAGTATGCTCCTGAATATGTCATTGAAGAGGAAAAAACGGATGACGGCGACATCTTCGCCGGACTGATGCACATAAGCGATGAGGAAATAATAGACGGCAAGCCCGCAGCGGATGAACAGCCTGCGGAGGAAGAGATTCCGCAGGAGGAAGCAGAGCCCGCGGAAACTGCCGAAACCGAAGAAACAGCCCTTGATATTCTCCCGGAAGGTTTTGCAGAAGCAGGCATTCCTGTGGACGGCGAAATCATTGAGGAGGAGAAAGAGGCGGATTTCAGCATTGATGCGCTGGAAAACCTGCCCATAGAGACCGACTTCTCTGAGCTCATGCAGGTTGATGAAACCGAGCTTGAGACAGCTTCCGAACCGGAAGCGGAAACAGAGCCTCTTATCATCAGGGAAGAGGAAACGGCGGAAGAGGAAACTTCCGAGGAAGATTTTATCCCCGCGGAAGAGCCGCTGCCTGAGCCGGAAATGCTGCCCGCAGTTGAAGAGCCCGTGTTTGAGGAAGAACTGCTCATTCCGGAAGCAGAGGAACCGGTATTTATAACAGCAGATGAACCTGAGGCCGAACCCGCAGCATTTGAGGAGTTCCCGGCGGAACAGTTCGCCCCGCTTGAGGAAACGGCGGAAGAACCCGCAGCCGAAGAAACGCCCCAACAGGCCGCACAGCCTGCGGCAGGGCTTGCTCAGGATGAGATAAAGGAAATAGTCTACCGCTCTCTGGACAGCGGAATGCTTAAAGCGGCAATCCAGGAAGTGCTTGCGGAAAAAATGGAGGAAGTGCTGAGAGAAGTGCTTCCCGAAATCGCAGAAATGGTTATAAGGGAAGAAATAGAGCGCCTTAAGAGAGGAGAATAAGTGTCACAGATCGACTACAGAAGCAGCGGAGTTAATATAGACGAGGGGAACAGGTTCATAACCCTCATAAAATCCATGGCCGAATCCACCTACACCGAAGGAGTGATCGGCAGCCTCGGCGGCTTTGCCGGTTTTTTCAGCCTGAAAGACGCGGCGGGAATGACCGACCCAGTGCTTGTTGCAGCGACCGACGGTGTGGGAACCAAGCTGAAAATAGCCTTTGATTCCGGCAAGCTGGACACAGTGGGTGTTGACCTTGTTGCAATGAGCGTGAACGATCTTGTGGTAACCGGAGCCAAGCCCCTCTTCTTCCTTGATTATCTTGCGACAGGCAAACTCGCGCCGGAGGACATGGCGGAAGTGGTCAAAGGCATAGCTGACGGATGCAGACAGTCCGGCACGGCGCTCATAGGCGGCGAAACCGCGGAGATGCCCGGCTTTTACAAGGAAGGCGAGTTCGACCTCGCAGGTTTCTGCGTGGGCATACTTGACAAGGCAAAAATGGTGGACGGCAGCAAAGTTGCAGCCGGAGATGCCATAATCGGCTTCGGGTCAACAGGTCTGCACAGCAACGGCTACTCCCTTGCCCGCAAAATATTTTTTGACGAACTTAAAATGGATGTGAAGGACGAAGTGAACGGCAAGCCCCTTTATGAGCTTCTCCTCGCACCTACAAAGATATATGTTAAAACAGTTCTCACTCTCCTTGCCGAAGGCTTCGGCATAAAGGCTATGGCGCATATAACAGGCGGCGGCTTCTATGAAAACATACCAAGGGTTCTCCCCGAAGGGCTGAAAGCCGTGGTTGATAAGGACAGCTTCACGAGACCCGAAATTTTTGACATCATAACCTCCAAGGTAAGTATAGAGAACCGTGAGCTTTACAGAGTTTTCAACATGGGCATCGGCTTCATAGCGGTAGTCCCCGCTGACGAGGCGGAAAAGCTCAGAGCCCGCGCGGAGGAACTCGGCGAGAAAGCCTTCATAATAGGCAGAATAGCCGAAGGCGCAAAATCTGTTGAAATAAAAGGAATAGATTTCTGATGAAAATAGGAATACTGCTCTCCGGCAGAGGCAGCAACTTCAGGGCTATCAAGGCCGCAATAGACAATGGCGAGATCAAAAACGCCGAAATAGCAGTGGTAATCAGCAACAAGGCGGATGCCCAAGGGCTCGCCTATGCCGCTGAGTGCGGGCTTAAAACCGTTTATCTCAACCATAAGGACTTTGACGGCCGGGAAGCCTACGACCGTGAGATAGTTAAACATCTGAACGAAGCAGGGGTTGATCTCGTCTGCCTCGCGGGATTCATGAGGATCATCTCCCCTTATTTTGTTGAGCAGTACAGAAACAGAATAATAAACATTCACCCCTCACTTCTTCCCGCTTTCCCCGGACTGGACGCACAGAAACAGGCTCTGGACTACGGAGTCAAATTCGCCGGATGCACCGTGCATTTTGTGGACGAGAAGATGGATAACGGAGCCATCATCCTCCAGAAATGTGTGCCCGTCATGGATGATGACACAGCGGAAACACTCTCCGCCCGCATCCTTGAACAGGAGCACAAGGCATATCCCGAAGCTGTGCGCCTGATCGCAGAAGGCAGGCTGAAAACTGAGGGCAGACACGTTAAAATATTATGAAAAAACTGCTGGCAGCATCGGTTCTCTTTCTGATAAGCCTTTCAGCCTCCGCAGGAGATACAATGACGCTTGAAAACGGAGTGACATTCACAGTCATCGAACGCCCTTACACCGAAACGGTTTCAGTATCGGTTTTTATAAAAGGCGGATTATTCAGGGAAAACAAAACAAACAACGGCGTGGGCGCGCTCACGGCCGCTGTATGGGTCAAAGGGAGCGAAATGCTCCGCGAGATGGAGTTTTACGGCGGCAGCATAGGCGCAGGTCAGGGCACTGACTCCTTCGAGATAGCCTTCTCCTCCACTGCCGAATATCTGGACAAAGCCATAACCCTTTTCCGCCCATTCCTCCACTCCCCTGAGTTCAGAGAGGATGTGTTCGAAAGGGAAAAGGCAATACAGCTTGAGGAGATCAAAGCCATTCAGGACGATCCCTCCTCACTCTCATTCCGCAACTTTATGAAGCTCTCCTATGAAGGAACGCCTTATGCGCTCACCATCGAAGGGGAAACGGAAGGAGTGGAAAAGCTCACCCTTGACGACATCAGGAAATTCTACCCCGTCCTGTTGCAGGGGAAAAGCACCATAGTAACCGTTGCGGGCAGAGTAACCCCAAAGCAGGCGGAAAAGCTTAAGGAAATCTTCGCAGACCTCCCAGCGGGCGCGGAATTCAGAACAGACTGCACATACCCTGAACAGAAGGAAGAAATATACAGGGAAGACCGTGACCCCAGAACACAGCAGGCCAAGCTCTATGTCGGTTATGAAGCCCCAGAAGCGGCTGACTCTATGTATGCCGCGGTGAAGGTCATGGCAGATATATTGGGCGGCGGAATGAGCTCACGCTATTTTGCCGAAATGCGCAAAAACAGAGGCTATGCTTACTCAGTGGGCGCTTTTTACCCCTCAAGGCTCTGCAAGTCCAGATTCGTGGGGCACATAGGACTTGAATACGCCAATGTGCCGGAAGCTGTAAAAACAATGGAAGAGATAAACAAAAGCTTCCTTAATTCGCTTACGGATGAAGAGCTGACCAAGGTCAAAAACTATATGCTCGGCAGACTGCTTATCGAGACTGAAACCAACAGCAAACAGGCATGGTACGCCAGCTTCTTCCAGAACGCAGGGCTCGGCAGCGGATACCTGACTAAATATATAGAAGACATCAAAGCCGTGGACAAGGATGCCCTCGGAAAAGCCGCGGAGATCTTCGGTAAGCCGAAAACTGTCTATGTGCTGAGGTAGAATTTTTAATATCTGAAACAGAAATCACAAAAGTGAGTTTTTGAAGGGTTCGGGAAACTTTGTTCCGAAAAGTTTCCTGAAATAAGCGGATATAAATAACTTAACCGAAAATAATCAGGTTCCGTTTCCGGAGCCGCTACAGTTCCTCATCATCCTCGAAGTCAGAAAAGTCGTCCGCGGTTTTTGCGCGGTACTCAAGGGTTTCGATATAGAGGGGAAGGTCTTTTTTGGGAATGCTCTTCTTTTCGGGAACCTGTATAATCTTGATCTTTTTATAAAAGTTCCACATATCAAGCTCCAGCACATCCCCCGCCTTCAGTGTGTAGGCGGGCTTGGCGGTGCGTCCGTTAACCGTGATGAAGCCCTCCCCTGCCGCTTCGTTGGCGACGGTTCTGCGCTTCATCAGGTTCATGGTTTTCAGAAACTTGTCAAGCCTCATAAGCCCTAATACATATACTGCACAAGGATCCGCTGTTTGCTGTCCTTAAGCCATTTATCATAGATGGTTTTTATTTTTTCATCTGAAATTCTGGCTGAGACGGTCTGCCTTATCTCTGCTGTACCTTCGTACTTGTCTTTGAAATTTTCCACATAAAGCACTCTGTACTCGCCGCCGAAAGACTGAACATCGGTCACATCCCCTTTGTGTTTGCCTTTAAGGAGATCCTGAAGGCTGGAATCCAGCGAGTCATACTCAAACCAGCCGAGGTAGCCGCCATCACCGTCATCACCGAACTTGGCAACAGTTTCAACAAATGAGCCGTTCTTTCTGTAAAATTCCAAAGCCTTGTCAAGTGCAAGGCGGTTTTCAAGCTTAAGCATTCTCAGTTCAAGCTGGTCGCTCAGGTCAAGCTTTTCGGCGTTTTCTTTTATATATTTATTGATTTCGTCGTTAGTAACAACCACCTTCGGCGCAAGAACCCTGCTGCGGACTCTGGTAGAGAGGATGTCCATCTTGATCTGCCATTTATAATGCGCCATTGTGCGGTTTTCTCTGGCGAGAACATCAAGAAGCTGCTGCTCCGTGATGCTGTTTTTCTCCAGAACATCCTTCACCGCATTGTCCACTTCCTGATCGCTCACGCGGACACCTTCACGGCGGGCTGAGTTAAGAACCACATACTGATCCACAAGAAAGTCCAGCGTCTTCTTGGTGTACTCCGCGAGAACGCGGTTTTTCTCATTCTCGTCTGCTATGGCGTAAATGGCCTTTGTTCTTTCCGGATTGAGGGATTCGACATCGAATTTGGTTATAACGTCATCCCCGACGCGGGCGTAAACCCTGTCAATTACCTGCGCCTGAACCTGCTGTGAGAGGCTCAAAAGAAGCAGGAGCAACATTAATGATCTCAGCTTTACCATAAATTTCATCTATAAAGTTCCTTACGCTTTCTTCCTGTTTCTGTGAATAGAGTCTTGCGTATATTTCTGATTTTACCTGATCAAATCTTTTATTTTCGCCGTCCCTGTAGGCAACTGTGCGGAAGATGTGAAAACCGTACTCCGACTTGATTATGCCGCTGGTTTCCCCCGCTCTCAGCTTGAAGGCTTCCGCAAAAACTTCCGGATAGTCATCCATGGAGATCCAGCCGAGGTTCCCGCCGTTTTTCTTCTCATCGGATATGGAGTATTCCTCAGCCACCTCAGCAAACGGCACACCCTTTTTAAGCTGCGCCATGGCTTCTTTCGCCTTCTCCTCTTCTATGGTGAGTATCATGAAGACATTAGCGGTTCTTTTCCCGTTAAAGCGAGCCTTATTCTCATCATAATAGGCTTTAAGCTCAGCATCAGTGACCTGAACATTGGTATCAGCCACCTGAGTAAGCATCTTCTGAACCAGCACATTTTCAACCATCTGTTTTTTCAGGCGGTTTTTCAGCACCTCATCAGTTTCGTTGTCTCCGTTCTCGGCGGCTCTGCCCTCTTCCATCTTATCGATATATCCGGCAATCTTAGCACTTCTCTCATCGCCTATGTCAAGTCCGCGCTTTTTCGCCTCGTCCAGAAGCAGCCTGTGGATTATGAAATTGCGCACTATGCGGTCTTTCACGTCCTGATTCTCCACAGTGAGCGGATCCATCTCCAGCACGGTGAAATAGGCATAGTCCAGAAGCTCGGAGTTATCTATCTCCGCACCGTTTATCTTAAGAATTGTGCGTTTTTCAGCCTTCGGGCGCTTGTCGGCGGATGTTTTTTTGCCGTTATCGCCGCAGCCGAAAAGAAATGCCGTTAAAATTAGTAATATAGCTGTCTTTTTCATCATCCGCTTAAGTTACAATATTAATACCCGCAGGGCAACACAAAACGGCTGTGCAATGATTCTGACAGTTTCAGACCTCAACCAGTTCAGAAAGAATTTCGCATGTTTTTTGCAGGAAATCGTCTTTTTTCTCAAAATAAAGCACTAAGCTGTTTTCGTTTTCGAACTTGTAAACCGCCTTCGCCTCGCCCAGAACCTGAACAAGCCTTGACGGGGAAAGCGGGGTGTCCTTATCAAAAGTTATGCGGACACGCCCAGTATGTATGGCGAGTTTTTCCGCATATGCTTTCCCCGCCAGATTTTTCATAAGCATTATCCAGCCGAGATTTTCCGTCTCCGGCCTTACATCCCCGTAAACCTGCATAAGGTCATCCAGAAGACCCCGCATCTCCTTCTCTGACTGTATCTTGGAGAAACGCCTGTAGTAGTCGAACCTGAGCGAAACATCCTCCACATATTCGGCGGAAATGAAGTAAGGCAGGGCTGAGGCCACTTCCGTCTCGCGGGAGTTGTTAAGCTCACCCTTAAGCTCCTTCACCGCCTCCTCTATCATCTGGAGGAAGAGCTCATAGCCTATCTTCACCATGAAGCCCGACTGATCAGCACCGAGAAGATCACCCGCCCCCCTAAGCTGGAGGTCATAGAAGGCTATCTTCACCCCGCTGCCGAGGTCAGAGAGCTGCTGAATAATCTTAAGCCTTTTCCGGGCTATTTCATTGAGGCTTGTCATACTCGGTACAAGCATGTAGCAGTAGCCCCTTCTGCGTGAGCGTCCCACACGCCCCTTAAGCTGGTAAACCTGCGCAAGGCCGAAGTGGGCGGCATTATTTATTATAATAGTGTTGGCATTGGCTATATCTATTCCGTTTTCCACAATAGTGGTGCAGACAAGCACATCAAGCTCGCCCTGATAAAAACTGTAGAGCACACTCTCCATACCGTCTGCGGTCATCTGCCCGTGGGCGATTCCAAGCCTCGCATGGGGCACAAGCTTCCGCACGGATTCCGCAACGGATTCTATATCCTCAACCCTGTTATGGAGAAAATACACCTGCCCGCCCCTCTCAAGCTCCTTCATCAGGGCGTTTTTGATCTCATCATCGGTCTTGATGACACGGGTTATAATCGGCAGCCTCTCCTCCGGCGGTGTTTCTATTACGCTTATATCCCGTATGCCGGACATGGAAAGCTGCAGTGTGCGGGGGATGGGCGTGGCAGAGAGGTAGATTATATCTATGTTGCTCTTGAGAGCGGTTATCTTTTCCTTATGGGCGACACCGAAGCGCTGCTCCTCGTCTATCACAAGAAGCCCCAGATCACGGAACTCCACATCCTTTGAAAGCAGCCTGTGAGTGCCGATTATTATATCCACCTCACCGGCCGCCAGTCTGCGAAGGGTCTTTTTTATCTCCGAGGCTGTTTTGTATCTGCTGATATAGTCCACATTCACGGGCATATCAGCAAAGCGTTTCTTGAAGTTTACATAATGCTGACGGGCAAGAACCGTGGTGGGAACAAGAACCCCGACCTGCTTGCCGCAGGCAACGGCCTTGCAGGCGGCGCGCATAGCCACCTCTGTTTTCCCGAAACCCACATCACCGCAGACAAGACGCTCCATCGGCTTCTCGTCCTCCATACCCTGATAAACATCATGTATGGCAGAAAGCTGATCGTCCGTTTCATCATACTCAAAGCCCTGCTCAAACTGCTCCAGAAGCACTCCGTCATCCCGGAACGCGAAACCTGTTTTCACCTTTCTGTCCGCGTACAGTTTCAGCAGGTCTATTGCCAGCTTCTTAGCCCTTGTACTCGCCTGAACTTTCAGTTTTTTCCACGTACTGGTCTGGAGGCTGTGCACCCTCGGTGCTCTGCCTTCCGCACCTATATATTTCTGAATATGGCCTATTTTATCCAGCGGAACGTAGAGTATCTCCCCGTTTTCGTATTCAAGCACGAGGAAATCGCCGGCAACACCGCCTATCTCCTTATGGACAAGGCCTCTGTATATGCCTATTCCGTAATCAACATGGACAACGTAATCATCCGGTTCAAGGTCATTCAGGCTTGTGGTATATACCTCTTTCTTCGCTTTTCTGACCTTTTTCTTAACCGTTCCGAAGATGTCCTCATCGGTTACAACAGCCACCTTCCCCCTTGGGTCGATAAAGCCGCCGCTCACCTTCTCCCCGTAAAGCCCTATTCCGTGGGCAGGGAGTTTGAGATATGAGGATATTTCCGTAACCGCTATTTCGTGATCCCGCATGAAGTCCAGAAACAGGCTCTTGAGCTTGCGGCTCTCTATGCAGACCAGCACACCGTATCTGTCATCCAGCAGATCCTTTATCTTCGCCGCGGCATCAGTCACGGACTGGTAGAGGTTCTTCTTCTCATGGGTAAACCGCGCCGCCGAGCTGATGAGCCCGCCGTCTTCACTGTCCGCATCCACAGACTCCTCAAATAGGTGGACATCGCGGGCACTGAGGAGCCTTTCCGCTGTTTCTGCGTTTATGAAGTTTTTCTCGCTCCCCGCCGGAAGGCCGTAGTGATCCTGCTTATCCCTGACAGTATTGTCTATCTCTATGAATGCATCCGCCAGATCCCGCTCAAGGGTCACAACCTGCGTCCCCGCACCGAGATAGTCAAAAAGGCTTGCCATGCTCCTGTATATAAAAGGGCTGAACCAGTGGCATCCGGCAAACTTACCGAAACTTTTCGCCTTCTCGCTCACATGGGGAATCTTCACCGCAGCCAGATCATCCTCATCAAAAAGCGCCTCACCCGCCGGAAGAATAGTAAGCTCCTCTAGCTTCCTCTCCGTTCTGCGGCTGAATGACTCGAAAACATCCATGCGGTCTATTTCGTCATCAAAAAATTCTATTCTCACAGGGTTTTCCATCTGCAGAGTAAAAACCTCCGCTATGTCACCCCTGATTGTGTACTCACCCTGACCGGAAACAAGCTCAACGTTTACATAACCGGAATATTCCAGCGCGTACCGCAGTTCCTCCCTGTCCGCCCTGCCCTTCTTTTTCAGATTTATTACTGATGCGGCAAAAACATCCGCAGGGGGAAGAGCCCTGGCAAGGGATTTCGGGGTGGTTACAACAACACCCTCAAAGCCGCTCATAAGCCTGTGCAGCGTGCTGACACGCATGGAGAGAACATCGGTAAGAACTCTGGCTTCCTCAAAGGGTTCCTGTGTGTATTCCGGAAAAGGCGCGACTTTATCCGCTCCGAAAAAGAAAATCAGTTCGGATAAAAGAAGATCAAAACGGTTTCTGTCGGGGGCGATGACAAGCACCCTGCCCCCGCTGAAATTTTTTCTGAGACGGTACGCGGCACCTGCGCCCCATAAACCGCCCGTTATTGAAGTGAAGTCCATTATTATTTACTGTTCTTTCGCTTTCTCATTTAATAATATTCCGCTTAGTGAACGGGCTAGCCAAATCTGCCGAACATTATCTCATCCACCAGTTCGCAGATGATGTGCGCAGCGGCGATGTGTATCTCCTGAATCCTCGGAGTGCACTCCGAAGGGGAAATAAGCAGATGATCGCACAGACCGCGCATCAGACCGCCGTCCTTGCCGGTAAAGCCGATGGTGGTCATCCCCTGCCTTCCCGCAGTGCGAAGGGCAGCCAGAACGTTGGGCGAGTTGCCGCTGGTGGAAATTCCCCACGCTATGTCGTTGGTGTTGCCCAGTGCCTTAAGCTGCTTGTCGAAAACCTCTTCAAAGCTGTAGTCATTGCCTATCGCCGTCAGGGCGGACGTATCAGTCGTCAGCGCAAGAGCAGGCAGAGGCGGACGCTCCATCTTGAAACGGTTGGTAAACTCCGCGGCTATATGCTGGGAATCCGCGGCAGAACCGCCGTTGCCGAAAATCAGCACCTTGCCGCCGTTCTCAAAACACTTCACTATCTCAGTGGATATGCCTATCAGTACGGGCATAGACTCGGCCGAAAACCTCGCCTGAGTCTCCCGCATCTCATCAAAAATATCGCTTATGAAATCTTCCATTACGCTACCTTTTAGATTTTAAACTCTATCTGCTATGAAAGAACCCTTTTTCCACAGGAAAAAAGCCCCGTCTTCACTTAACTTTACTTATATACTTAATTTCTTCTTATCAATAATCTGATGCTTAATCCTCACAAATTATCACACTTTTCACATGTTAATCTGAACAGAGGTTCCTATTTGTATTCTGTCTTTTATTTCCGTGTAAAGCGGCACATTTACTCCTTCTTTAACTTCTAAAGTAACCAAAAGACCATATTTAACTTTATCTGACAATTTCCCTGCATCCCCTCTGCAATTGATTTTTACTCGTATTTTCTCACCATCTATGTAAGGATCAGCATCGTTTCCTTCGAATATTTCATGTTGAATAGTACCATTCCTGACACTACGCCAATCAGCTTCTTGACGTCCTTTTACAAAAGATTCTCTTGGCGATTCAAACCACAAACTTGCTTGACGATATTTTTGATTTTGGGCTTCAATACCTGATATCCACGCAAGAGTAATTGTCAGTTTTCGAGGTATTTTAACAGATGCTAATGACGGTGGTAAAGGAAGATCAAAAAGATCGGCTTCATCAGTGTCTAATTCGCCAAAACCAATAACAGTCGCTCTCTGCTCTGTGCATTCAATAACTCTTTTTATATCAGGAACTCCGTAGCCAAGCCACTTCGATATGATAGGCTTAACTCTTTTGCTACTAATATTATCTTTAATTGCTTCTCTTATTATATTACCTAAATCACCCCAAGAACAACCGTGGATTAACATTGCCTTTAGAATAGGTACAAGTTTTTCTCCATATTCATCAAAACCTCTCTCAGTTAATGCCTCTAAAGTTTGAAGGCAAATACCCGCATTATGACTTGTCAAAGCAGTCGCATTACTTGTTCCCCTCGAATAACACATTCCTCCCGGTGATGCAGAATAGATACCGGGCTCTTTACTTATATTATTCAGCTTAAGCAATGTTTCAGATCCAATTATTGGTTCTGTGTAAAGTTGTCGTCCAGCAGCATGAATAAGATCAGGCTTAACTGATCTGCGATAACCTAAACCCAACCGAGAAATAGTACTGGCTAATGGCTGATTGCATATGTCAACACGATTGCCAGCTGCATACGAAAAGCATTTATCATCGTGCTGTGCCCCAACTGTGATTGAGTTTATTGATTCAGCAGGAGATATTATTTTTCTATCGTGCTCAGTCGCGTATATTCGACTTATCACTTGCTTAACTTGCTGTTTTTCATCTAGATTGCTGAATTCTGAATAGCTTATCCCTAAATCAAAAGAATTTTCGTAGTTGCCTGCACTGACAATAAATAATACATTATATTTATAACTTAACCAGTCTAATAGTTTAGCAAGAGGACTCATGGTATTATTAAAGTTAGTATTTCTAATTCCTAACGATAAATTTATGACTTTGACAGAAGGAGCTTGTGCAGAAGACTCTCCATCACCGTCAAGCATCCTCTTGACAGAGACGTGAATTAAATCCACTAATAAAATATTTTCAGGAATGGACTCAATTGATTTACCGTAAAAATCAGTTTGAGGGAATAATATCGGTCGTACATACAATTTCCATTTAAGTGGAACCTTATTAAGACTATAATCTCCATAAAGGATTTGTGAAGCCATACTTGTGCCATGAATTCTGTCTTTGGCTTCAATATTATTTTCAAAACCATAAGGATCATCTAGCACCAAGCGATCTTTTAACAAATTATGATTCGATAAAGGTAAACCATCTAAAAGCCCAATGACTGGCTCTTCTTCGGAAGCAAGTTCATGTGGTGAAGAGACATCAGCAACTTCTTCAATAGTCTCATTTATAATCAACATCTGCCCAGTTGGTCTAAACAGCATGACATCATCACATTTAACAAATTCAATGTATTCAGGAGAATTCACCATATTTACAATTACATCATAATTCACTTTAATTAATAAAGCATGATAAGAAATCTCTGAGATTACACAGGAATCAACAACAGAAGCACTCAATGAACTTAACATTTCTTTAAAACGTTTTTCAATACCGTTTCTTTTATCACTATTTTGCCTAAACCACAGTTCGACTTCCACAAAGCAATCTTTCCCTTTATGAAAATCTAAGTGTCCCTCCCAATATGAAATGAATCCAGCATTCTCTAATCTATCAATATAGTTCCAGAAACGGATATCTTTAACATGTGTAAAAAGAGATTTAAATGGAGCAAGTCCGTGTTTAAATGAGCTTTCATCATTTTTTGAATATCTTTCCCAAAGAGAAATAAGCTGTTGCATTCCACTGAGATTTGAAAAAACCATATATACTTTACCGGACAAAGGCTTAGTTTTATCTGCTTGGTCGAAAAAAATATCATCTGGCTCAATATTATCAAGTGCAAACTCAGACAACCACTCAAAACCTTCTATCTTCGCAACAGCATTATGAAAATTAGAGATGTCTCCTATTGTTTCAATAACCAAGACAAACTCTGGTTCCACACCTGTAATACTTGACCGTATTTGAATCCTTTGTTTTTCAAATGTATCAACTAAGACTTTTAATTTCGGCTGAAAACGTTGAAATTGAAAAGAAGCAGAAGGAATAGAAATTTTTGAAAAACCAGGTGAGCGCTTTTCTCTAGACGCTCTCGATGGGGATGGGAAAAAGAGAAGTGGACGTTCAGGCATGATATTTATCCTCCCATATTTTCTTGTTTAACTTCTGTTGTTATTTCTCTCCAAGTTTTCAAAGTTTTTGAGATAATATCTTTCATCTTTGTGTTAGGCATATTCAACACATATTGCCTATAAACTGATTGCCCAAACTCTTCAATTTCTGCAAAGTTTTTACCAAACAACGATTTGGCAAGTGTTTCTGGAGCATAGCCTAACTCTACTCCAACCCTTGCTTGAAATCTAATAAACCATTGTGTGATATTGTCTCTTGTTGGCATACCGAGATTTAGCCTTACTTGAAACCTTCTCCACACAGCTCGATCTAGCAATTCAGGATGGTTAGTAGCACCAATGACTACAACATGGCTCGGTAATCTATCAATTTGCAATAAAAGAGAACTCACCACTCTCTTAATCTCACCTGTTTCATGAGTATCACCTCTTTCTTTAGCAAGTGTTTCAAATTCATCAAAAAAAAGTACACATCTATTTGTGGAAGCAAAATCAAACAGCTTACTTAACCTTCCAGCTGTTTCCCCTAGATAAGAACCTATTAAAGATTCGTATCTAACTACAAATAATGGAATGACTAACGCTTCAGCAATAGCTTCGGCCAGGCTCGTTTTACCGTTCCCTGGAGGACCTACAAGAAGAATACGATTGCGTGGTTCTAAATTGTAAGTTCTTAGAAGTGCTGCCCTATGATGTTCATTAACAAAAGCCTCACATATTTCCAATATTTTATCATTAAGAATAAGATCAGCAAATTTTTTCTTTGGAAGAATTTCTTGGACTAAGTTATTTGATTTTTGTTCAACATGCGCTCCGTTGATCGCACTGCGCTCAGGCGGTGTTGAATGAATGATTCTTTCAAGCTTATTAGCCAAAACATTATGCTGTTTCTGGCGCTCTTCTGCAATTATAGCTTCAACTGTTTTTCTATATGTTAATTTATCACCTTTAGCAATAGACTCTACTAAAAAAACCAAAAGATCAGCTCTGGCCATTAAATTATTCCTTTTCGTATTTATTAAGAGAGTTTATGACACATTTTAAACGAAGTCAATTTTGATGTTTTTCATAACAGTTAGGTATGCTAACGGTAAAAAATTAATAGTACTCAGGAAGATACGGTACTGATATATAACCTACGCATCATCTCAAGTTGAATATAACACTCTTCACCCAAACACTCCAATAATTATTGTTTATTCCACAGTTCTTATGCACCGAATGCGTTTATTATGTGCGTTATTTTATCATTGTCTATGGAAATTACATCGAAGCGGCAGAGTTTTTCCATATTATTTTCCATGAGATAGAACTCGGCGGTGCGTATAATTTTATCCTGTTTGGTGTGTGTTACTGACTGGTATCCTTCTCCGAAGGCATCTGTGGAGCGGGTTTTGACTTCGACGAACACCAGAGTGCCGTCTTTTTCGGCGATTATGTCTATCTCGCCTGTTTTGGCGCGGTAGTTTCGCTTAATTACGGCGTAACCCTTCTTTCTGAGGAACTCCGCCGCCTTGTCTTCGCCTGATTTACCTTTTAATATCCGCATTTTTCAGGAAACTCATCCGGTGCAGTTCTGTTGCGCCGTATTTTTTGAGAGCGTCAAGGTGAACCTTCGCCCCGTAGCCTTTATTGGAATACCAGCCGTATTCGGGGTATGTCATGTGGAGTTTTTTCATCATGGAGTCGCGGTAAACCTTTGCAAGAATAGAGGCGGCTGCAACGCACATATGGCTGTCCTCCGCCTTGAAGGGGTTTTCTATGGGGACACTGACATTGAGTTTGACTGCGTCCACTATTATATTGTCATAAGGGGTTTTCAGACGTGAGAGTGCTATGTGCATGGCCTGTTTGGTGGCGCGGAGTATGTTGATCTGGTCTATGACCTGATTGCAGACAACACCGAAGGCATAATCAACGGCGTTTCGTCTTATGCTTTCGGCTATTACCTCGCGTTTTTTCTCGGCTATTTTTTTAGAGTCGATGATGCGGGGATCAGCGTAGCCTTCGGGCATGATAACGGCACAGGCCACAACCGGCCCGGCGAAGCATCCCCTGCCCACCTCATCCATGCCGACGGTGACTATTTACTCCCCCTTTTTTCTGCGGATTTTCGCTTTGATCCAGCCGATGAACTCATCAAGCCCGTGTCCTGTTTTGCAGGAGGTCTCGAAGATGTCCAGCGTGGGGTTCACGCCGAGGGCGAAATCACGGCATTTCTGCACATCGAAATCCACATATGGGAGAAGGTCTGTCTTGTTGATGATGAACGCTGAGGAGACGTGGAACATTGATGGGTATTTGGCTGGTTTGTCCTCCCCTTCGGTTACGCTGAGCATGCAGACCTTTGCATCTTCGCCCAGTTCGTATGAGGAGGGGCAGACGAGGTTGCCCACGTTTTCTATAATGAGAAGGTCAAGCTTGCCGAATGCAACCATCGCCTTTTCTATGTCGAGTGCTTCGAGGTGGCATGAGCCGTTTGTATTCACCTGAACAGCGGGGATTCCGGCTGCCCTGATGCGTTCCGCGTCAAAGTCTGTCTGCAGGTCGCCTTCTATAACGCCGACGGAGTATTCCCTCTGGATCTCCACAAGGATTTTGGAAAGGAGGGTGGTTTTCCCGCTGCCGGGAGAGGAGACAAAGTTAAGGACAAGGGTTCTGTCCCTGTCAAATCCTTCCTTGAGGGCTTCCGCCAGTTCCTCGTTTTTCGAGAGAATCCTTTTATTCACATCAAGCTTGGTCATCAGCCACCTTCTTATATTCTTTAAGACCCTCTGGAAGGTCAGTCCACTTCAATCTCGGTGATTTGCAGTTCTTCCCCGGTGAGGATCTTCACTGCGTGGGAGCCGCATTTGGGGCATTGCATGAAAATCTGCTCAAAGGTGTTTTCATTGCCGCAGTCCATGCATTTTCCGGTGAGGGGCACATTTTCAACGATCAGCTCCCCTTCTTCGGCCATTGTGCCGTCCTTGAGGGCATCAAAGGCAAACATCAGGGAGGAGCTCTCCACCGCCTGTAACCTGCCTATTTTCACAAAAACTTTATTTATTTTCTTAGCGCCGCTTTTTCTGGCTGTTTCGAAAACCACATCCATAAGACTCTGGGCGATACTGACTTCATGCATGGAAATATGTATAATATCCTATAGTGTCTTAGTCAACCGCATAATAAAGTTCGTGCACCTCGCCCCGGCGGAAAAGCCTGCCTTCACATTCCGCTTCCTCTATTATCACAGTACCTGAACCGCACGCAATTTCCGCTCCGTAAGGGGTGAAATCAACCAGTTCCCCCGGTCTGCCGTATTCCCCCTGCCACTTTTCGGTGACAGCCCGCCAGACGGTTATCTGCCTGCCGTTTCTCATAAAATATGCCCCGAAGTAAGGGCGGGAGAACCCCCTGATATGGTTGTATATGCTGTATGCATCACGGTTGAAGTCTATCACTCCTTCACGCCTGCGCTTGCGGGGCAGGTAGAATGACTCACGCTCATCCTGCGGAACGGCATTGAAGCCGCCGAATCCTTGCTCCGCAAATTCTTTTACGAAGCGGGCGCAGATCGCTGCATATTTTCTCAGAAAATCTTCCGGATATTCCCCGAAACCGATCCTTATCTCCTCCGAAAAGAGAACATCTCCTCCGTCCACCCTGTCTGATGCGATATAAAAGCTCGCACCGGAAACTGCGACACCCCGCAGAAACTGTTCCGTCACTGCGCTGTAGCCTCTGTAAAGGGGCAGAAGAGAGGGATGGGCAAACACCGCCTTTACATCTGACTCCATGAAAAAGTCCTTGGTCCAGTCCACACAGACAGCAGCGGTATCATTGTCCAGCGCGGCTTCCGCCTCGCCGTATTTGTTTGCAGATATAAAGGTTACGGGAAAAAGCCCTCTGTATTTGGTGAAGTCTCTTGAGAGGGCTGTCTTCTGAAAGCCCGGAGGGTATGTGTACACCTGCGGATAATAACCCAGTTCATCCAGAGCATCCAGCAGATATTCCCCTGTGAGGTTTGATGTAAAAAGTGCTGTTTTCACCAGCTTCGTCCTCCGCCGCCTCCGAAGCCGCCCCCCGAAAAGCCTCCGCCGCCGGAGAAACCGCTTCCGCCGCCCCCTGCTCCGCCTTTCGGCGCTGGCTGCGATGTCATGGTTCTGCCCATTGCGGATATGCCTGAATTAAGGGAATCGGCAAAGCCGTACATTGTAAACCCTCTGCCGCTGCGGGAAACGTACCAGTCCGGCGGCTCCCTGAGAAGCCCCTCAAACTTGCCCGCCCACTCTTTCAGCATTCCGAAAGCAACAGCATAGGGCACTGTAAGATTAAAGTATTCGGGATTTTTTTCAAGCATCCTTTCCAGCCTGTCCTTCTCCGCCCGCTCCACAAACTCCCTGAACCCGGCCAGCTTGTTATAGAGCCCCTGCCCTTTTGCGGTACGTTTCGGTATAGCCCGCCCGAAAAAGAATGTGGCAAAACCCATAAGCGCGCAGGAAACAAACCAGCCAACTTCCCCGGAAAAGGCAGTGAGGAACGTGCCCGCGAATACGAAGAGAATGCTCACGCCCTTCATGAACCCGCCTATTTTCCTTGTTCCGCCTTCATACAGCCCCATCATGGTCACATCTTTGTCAAGCTGCTCACGGGCTATAAGCATGGTCTTGTAATATACATCCTTAAGATCTGACAGTCTGCGGTTTTTTATACCGGCAGGGAACATCCCCGTGAAAAGTGTCTGCTCGTAGGCAGGCGCACCTTCGGGCAGATCGCCTATCTTAACAAAAATATAATCGCTTTTACCGAGAAACGAGCTGTAGTCCTCAGCTTCCTCTATCCTTATTACTTTGTCCGCCGCCCATTTCAGAAAAACGGAAACGAGATCCCGGTTGTCTATCCTGTCATCCGCCAGCACACCGGCCACGGCGGGGCTGACCCCTGACGGCGGCTCATAGAGAGTTACTATGACAGATGCGGCGTTACGCCCTCTTTTGTACCATATAAAAATAAGGAGAGGTATATACAGAAGCGGAGCGATAAGATAAGCGTTGTTCACGGCGAAGAGGCGCAGCCTCAGCGAGGGTGTTCCGTATTTAAGATAATTTCCCGGCAGGAGGATGCCGATGCTCAGACTCTCCCGCGGTTTGAGGGTTCTTTCCGTCCTGCCGCTGAGAGTGCTGCCGTCGTAGGAATATGATGCGTCGGTTCCTGCCTCCCCGTAGTAGCCGGTGTAAGCGAAAATCTCTTCATCCCCCAGCGGCAGCTCAGAGGGGAGACGCACACTGAAAGTCACACTCTCAGCGGGAACATCCCAGAAGTTTCCGTGTATGTTCCAGTAGATTTCACTTGTCCGGCCGAAAAAATTCACCGCCCCGAACACCCTGTAGGTGACAACGTATTCCTTCTCACCCTTTATATACTGATCCGGCGAACCGAGGCGGATTTCACGGTAGGCTCCGCTGTCGGAGACTTTCATCTCCGCACTCTTTGTCTGTATATCATCAATGAGAATCCGGTAACGGCCGCCGAAGATGTTGGGGCGCTTCGCAGCGCCTTTGATGCTCCCTGCCTCGTAGATTCTGGGCAGTTCGAGGATTATTCCCCTTCTCGGCTGGCGGAAGCTTATGAGATATGTTTCCGTAACCTCCAGCACGGAGGTTTCAAGCACGTTTATATTCACATCGTGCTTCTTTATTACAAAGTCCTCCCCGAAGGCGGGCAGAACAGTAAAAGCAAAAATCAGCAAAGCAGAAATAAAACGCATAAGCTTATCCGCTTAGAATTTTACCTGAACATTTTCCCTCTGCGCCGAATCCATCTCAAAATACTGCTTCTTAGTAAAGCGGAACATGCCCGCGACTATGAGAGAAGGGAAGCTCTCGCACATTGTGTTCAGATCCCGCACCACCGCATTGTAATATCTTCTGGCAAGCTGAATATCGTTCTCTATACTGTTTATGCTGTTCTGAAGCTCAAGGAAGTTTACGTCCGCCTTAAGCTCCGGGTAGCTTTCAGATAGGGCAAAAAGGCTTTTCAGCGCTCCGGTAAGCATGTTCTCAGCCTTTGCATGAGCCTCCACACTGCCTGCGCTCATCGCCATGTTGCGGGCTTTCGTCACATTTTCCAGTGTGTCTTTCTCATGGCTTGCGTACCCCTTAACAGTCTCCACCAGATTGGGGATAAGATCCCAGCGCTTCTTAAGCTGAACATCAATATCGCTCCATGAAGCCTCGCTGAGATTTCTGAGGGAAACGAGCTTGTTGTAATAATAAATGAAAAGCGCCAAAGTCAGCGCCACAACGCCTATGAACACCATTCCGGACATAAGATCCTCCGCAACTAAAACACCTATATAATTTCACGCAAAACTATTATAATCCCAAATTGAAGGCACTTCAACATCATTGATAATATTCTGAAATCATCACAGGTTCAGGTGAGCACAAAATTCTAGACATAGTATTATAATTGTGTTATACGAAATTGTATACAGTATACGATTGTCCATTTATAATTTCGCCGTGGAGAGTGTAATGCCACAAGTTTGCTACGGGTTCTGGAAAAACGCCAAATTCGACAACAGAGGCAAACCCGCATCAGAGTGGAGCGAGTCACCGTTCAAAACCTCTGACGCATATGACGGAAAGCCCCTGAAAGCCCTTGTTAACTGGGACGGATTCCTTGTTTTTGATGAAAAGGCAGATATTCTTGCCATTCTTGCCAACTATATGAATGAGATAAGCTCGCAGGGCTGCTGCGGCCGATGTTTCCCCGGCAGGGTGGGCACAAGGCTTCTGGCGGAGCAGCTTATGAAGATCCGCTCCGGCAGCACCGACAAGACAGAGCTTGATAAGGCTTACGAAATTGCACAGTCCATCCACCTCTCCGCTAAGTGTACTGTTGCGCCCACAGCCTCCATACCCGTTATGCGCTTCATAGAAAATTTCGCCGATCAGGTCAGGGCAAGTGTTGTCCCCGCCGAAACAGCGTATTATAAACACATAACCGCACCCTGCACCGCAGGCTGCCCGGCTAATGTGCAGATCCCCGAATTCATTGAGCAGATTAAGGATCACCGTTATCTTGACGCGCTTTCAATCATCCGCGAAACGATGCCGCTCCCCGGAGTATGCGGCAGAGTATGTCCGCACCCCTGTGAGCTCAACTGCCGCAGAGGGCTTGTTGATAAAGACCCCGTTAGCATAATGGTGCTTAAACGCGCTCCGTGGGATTATGAATATTATCAGGAAAAAGCGCCCATCCTCCCCCCCAAGGCTCCGGAAAAGGGCAAAAAGATAGGCATAGTCGGAGCAGGCCCCGCAGGGCTCACAGCGGCGTACTACCTCGCCCTCATGGGGTATGAGTGCAAAATATATGAATGGATGCAGGAACCGGGCGGCATGGTTGCCCTCGGAATCCCCGATTACAGAGAGCCGAGACACCTTCTCCGCAGAGAGGTTGATATAATACAGTCCCTCGGAGTGGAGATAGAGTACGGCCGCAAACTCGGCGATGACCTCACCCTCCAGTATCTTAAAAAGAACTACGATGCAGTGCTGCTTACCATCGGCGCATGGAAAAGCAGAGACATGGGTATAGAAGGCGAAAAGGAAGGCTATTCCGGCATCCACGAATCGGGCATACTCTTCCTCCGTGAACAGGCCACAGGCAAGGACACCGGAGTTAAAGGCAAAAAGATCGTTGTTGTGGGCGGAGGTAACACCGCCATCGACTGCGTACGCGTTGCCCTACGTGAAGGCGCTGCGGATGTCAACCTTGTCTACCGCCGCTCAAGGGATGAAATGCCCGCGGAAGACTATGAAATAGTAGATGCCATGGAGGAGGGGATCAACTTCCACTTCCTCTGCAACCCCACAAAAATAATCGCGAAAGACAATGTGGTCACTGGTGTTGAGTGTGTGCGTATGGAACTCGGCGAGCCCGATGAATCCGGCAGACGCAGACCGCAGCCCGTTCAGGACTCGGAATTTATAATAGACTGTGATGTCATTATCCCCGCTATCGGTCAGTTCACCGACCTCACCTTCCTCAAAGAGGAGGACGGGCTTGATGTAACCAAGTGGAGCACCTTCAAGGTTGCTGACGACCTTTACGTCACCAGCGACCCGCAGATTTTCTCCGCCGGAGACTGCGAGTGGGGCCCCATGACTGTTGTTAAGGCTATAGGCGCCGCGCGCTGGTCAAGCATAATGATCGACCGCTACCTCACCGAAGGAAAGCCCTACCTCACGCCGGAGGAGATACTCCAGCTTGATCTCCAGAAGAACAAGGTCTTCGACAAGAAAGAGGACGTGAAGGATCAGGAATGCCCCACAATAAAGCGTGTGCACCAGCACAAGCTCACAGGTGAGGAAAGAAAGAGCAACTACGAAGAGGTTGAAAAACCCTATACCGATAAACAGGCATACGACGAGGCGACCCGCTGTCTGAGATGCGTGCGCATGGCTATGGTAGCCCTTGAAAATAAAGGGAAAGGGGAGTAACCGATGGCAGCAATAATCATAAACGGAAATACATACAGCTTTGAAAAGGGCGAATCAATACTGGATGTGGCAAACAGGAACGGTGTTCATATACCCACCCTCTGCTACCTTAAGGAGATTACCCCCATAGGCGCATGCAGACTCTGCCTTGTTCAGGTGGACGGCGCAAAAAGGCTTCAGGCAGCCTGCGTCACCTACGCTATGGACGGAATGAAAGTTGAGACCGACAACGAATATATCTGGACTCACAGAAAGCAGATGCTCGACTTCATCCTGATCAAGCACCCCCTTGACTGCCCCGTGTGCGACAAGGCCGGCGAGTGCATGCTTCAGGACACTGCGTATGAGTTCGGCATGATGACCGAAAAAGTTTCATCCGAAAAACCGAAGGATCCCAAGGCGAACTGGAACAAAATTGTTTATAACTCAAACCTCTGCGTTCTCTGCGAAAGGTGCATAAAATCCTGCCACGAAATGACAGGGTGCAGTGCGCTCAAAATGAAGGACAGAGGCTTCTATAACCATGTAGTACCCTCTGAAGGCGATACGCTGAACTGCGACTTCTGCGGAACCTGCATAGACCGCTGTCCGGTGGGCGCTCTGCTCGACACACAGTTCCACAATCAGGCGCGCGTGTGGGATCTCACCGAGACCGTAACCGCCTCCCCTTTCTCTGCAAGTGAGGGAGATATTGTTTACGGCGTTCTTGACGGCAAAATAGAGAGGGGCAAATCTGTTGAAGGAGCTCAGATCTCAAGTCAGAGCCGCTTCGGGTTCAACTACATAGAAAACCCCTCAAGGATAAAAACACCTCTTGTAAAATCGAACGGCGAGGCCGCACCCAAATCATGGGAAGAGGTTATGACCGTTCTTAAGGACAGACTGGCCGGATGCAAACCGGAAAACACAGCCATGCTCATGGGCTCGCGCCTCACAAGCGAGGCAATAGCGGCATACAAAGCGCTCATGGCTGCCATCGGCTCCAAAAAGATTGTCACAGAGGCGGATTTCACCAAGCCCGTCTTTATGAAAAAATACAAAGGGAAGTTCGGAACCTTCGCCAACATAGGCAGAGCGGATGATCTCAAAAACTGTGATGTCATATTCGTGATAGGCGCGGATCTCCGCCGTGAGGCAGTGGGTCTTAAATGGAGAATGATGAACTCCGTCATCCACAATGACTGCAAGCTCATCACCGTAGGCCTTAAAAGGTACGAGTACGATGTTTTCACAAACAAATCCCTTCTGGCTGACAACGGCGATTTCGGCAGAATATTTGAAAAAATCAGGACAGATAATGCCGAGGCCTTCCGCGACATCAGGGATTATATAAACGAAGGCAAAAGAGTGGGCATCATAGTGGGCAATGAATACACCTCTGCCTGCACGCAGCCGGAAGCTGTTCTCGCCTTTGCTGATTTCATTGGCAAAGAGAAAATAAGCTGCTTCATGGTGGCCAATGACAAAACAAACATTTACGGGCTCTATGCTCAAGAGCTTTTCGCAGGCGGTTATTCCGCTGATGAGCTGATAAAAGATCTGGAAGCGAAAAACATAAAGAACCTGTTCCTTGTGGGTTTCAACAACACCTACACGGGCGACACCGCAGAAAAGCTGAACAACGCCCTCCGCTCCGCGGAAACTGTTGTGGCTGTTGACCTCTTTAATGACGGAACATCAGCAAGGGCGAATGTGTTTCTCCCCGCTAAAGCTGCGCTTGAGGTTGACGGCTCGTTCGTTAAGATAGGCGGACGCGTATCAAAAGTGCGTAAAGTTGTGGACACGCCGGGTGAGCAGAAGTCCGACACGGAAATAGCCTCCATGCTGGCAGGGCTCTTCAAGGCATCAGTACCTGCATGCCCGGAGGAGATATACAACACAATGCTTGCGGGCAGATACGGCTATCCCGAAGTGAAATTCACCATACTGGACAGCTGTCTTGTGATAAGAACAAGCCCTGTGTTCAATGAAACACCCTTTAAATACGAACAGCCTAAGAGCGCCGATAAAACAGTGTCAATAAACCCCAGACACCACAGCGGCACAATAACCGCAAAGGCAAACTTCACCGTAAGGGATGAGTTCGCGGTGCAGAACTTCCATTTTGAGCAGACCGCGGAAACAATCTCAGCGGAAACCTGCGAATGCGCAGCTAAGGGTGTGAAGCTCATCACCAGAAAATTTTAGACAAGCAAAGCAAATCAAATAAACAGAAAACCCAAAAGCCGCCGCTGACCCGGCGGCTTTTGTATTTCATTTTTTAACATGTTTAAACAGGTGAGTTCCTGAATGGGTTCGGGGAAAGTAATACTCTCTCAGAGAAGTATGTCTGTCACTTCGTTCCGGTTATATTAATGCTGGTGTGTTTGATCCCTTTCATGATCTTAAGGGAAGTATACAGCTTCTTGATGGAGTCGCTGTTGCCTCTTACCGCCAGAATCTCAAGACAGTTGTCATGATCAAGGTGGATATGCTGGATGGAGATCACGGAATCGTGATAATCATGCTGAATATCCATGAGGGAAGAGAGAAGATCCCTGTTATGGTGGTCATACAGAATGGTGACAGCGCCCGCCACTGTGCCGCCGGATGCAAATTCCTTTTCTATCACATATTCCTTAAGCAGGTCGCCCACGGCCTTTGATCTGGTTTCATATCCTTCTTCGGCTATTTTGCGGTCGAACTCTGTGAGAAGATCCTTATCGAGGGAAACTCCGAACCTAACTATCTCAGCCATCTGATTATCCTTTTTTTGCTTTATTTTATAGCTTTATGCGCCCGCCTGCAAGGCTTTTGCACTTGGAAATCACAGTGAAAAGGTGTAATCTCTCACCTATGGAATCACATAAAAAACCCTACGTCAAACTACAATTTAAGATAACCCTGCTCTTTTTTGCCCTGCTCTCCCTTGTGAGCTTCACTGTGAGCAGTATGCTGGCTGCAAATATAGAAAAAAAGGCAAAAACAATCGCCAGTGACTATATAACCAGCATCCCCTTTCTCATCAACAGCTCCCTTGACAGCTACATGATGATGGAGAACAAAGGAGCGATCAAAGAGCTTATCCTCAACCTCCAGAAGGACTCGAACATCCTCGGAATCCACATCCTTAACCGTCAGGGGGGCATATCCTGCATATTGCAGGATCTCAACAAATTCTACAGCAGTGACTATCTTGATCTCATAAAGAACAACCACAACAGCACGGAGGGGTTCACTGAGCTCTCCTATGCGGGAAAAAAGTATCTCTCATTCAGCAAACCCCTGATGAATGAGGAAAAATGCCAGTCCTGCCATAATCCTTCCGAAGGGGACGTGATAGGCACACTGAACATAAATATAGACCTCTCACGCCTTAAAGAGCTTCTGAGCCGTGAGGTATTTGAGGTGCGCCTATTCCTCTACACTGCGGATATTCTGCTTTTCATAGTTCTCTTCTTTCTCATATACATACTTGTCATACGCCCTGTGCGCATATTGGAAAACGGCATGCAGGCTGTTGCAGGCAACAACCTCGACATAAGAACACAGATAACCTCCAATGACGAATTCGGGCGCATGTCCATCCTTTTCAACTACATGGTGTACTCGCTCCGCAAGGCTTTCAGCACCATAAGCTCCATGCATAAGAACATGCTCCACAACGACAGACTGATGACGATGGGAACCCTCACCGCATCCATAAGCCACGAGATAAAGAACCCTCTTAACTCCATAATGATCAACGCGGACATTATGACGATGAAGCATCCGGAAACCAAGGCCTACACCGACAAAATCCTCAAGGATGCCGAACGCATAAGGGACATAATAGACCAGACCCTGAAATTCTCCCGCGTGGGGAACGACAAGCTGGAATGCATAGACGTTGCGGACTTCATAGAGCGAATTGCCCTTTATGTTGAGCGCACTCTGCTGAAATGGGCTGATGTCCCATTTGAGACCATAACAGACAAAAACCTCGGCTGCATAAAGGCAACTCCGGTGCACATAGAGCAGATATTCATAAACATCCTCCGCAATGCAGTGGAAGCAGTTGAGCACAAAAAAGGCGGAAAGGTGACACTGACTGCCCGGCTCGACGGTGAATTTGTTGAGTTTGACTTCATAGACAATGGCGAAGGGATCCCGCAGGAGGCCAAGCAGCACCTCTTCACGGAATATTTCACCACCAAGCACAACGGAACAGGCCTCGGCCTCACAATAGTGAAGCAGCTTATAGAGAATTACGGCGGGACAATCTCCTTCGAATCAGTTCAGGGGCAGGGAACAATATTCCGCGTCCGCTTCCCTGTTGTGGGGGAGTGCGAGTGCGCGGAAACTCTGGAAAAGAATACGAAAGCCTGAAAAGCTGAACCCGCGGGAAAACATATAATTGCCTGTGTTCAGGATATTTGATATAAAAGCAGATGGACTGCATAGCTGAGCTCAAAACCCTTTTAAGCCGGTCAGAGAGAACGGTCTTCTTTTCCGGCGCAGGCATAAGCACGGAAAGCGGAATACCCGATTACCGCACGCAGGGAAAAGGGCTCTGGGCTAACCTTGCGTCTGACGACTACCTCAATATAGATTCCTTCACCGCTAATCCCGAAAAGTTTTATACATTCTTCGCGCCTTTGTTTGATGTTTTCAGAAATGCACTCCCCAACGCTGCCCACGCCTTCATCGCAAAGCGCGGGGCGGAGGGAAGAATGCTGAGCGTAATCACTCAGAACATCGACGGGCTCCACCAAAAGGCAGGCTCAGACAAAGTGCATGAGCTCCACGGCTCGCTTATGACCTCACGCTGCATGCGCTGTGAAGAGGAAATGGCCACTGTCAGAGTCTTCCGCATATTCTCCAAAGGGGAAAACCCTCCCAAATGCCCCGCATGCGGCGGAGTTATGCGGCCGAACGTAATCTTCTTCGGGGAGATGCTTCCCCCCGCCGTGATGGACAATGCAGTGAAAGATTCCATGAACTGCGACCTGTTCATAGTGGCGGGTTCGTCCCTCTCTGTGATGCCTGCGGCCATGCTTCCCGGATATGCGAAGTCGGCGGGCGCGAAAGTTGTTATAATAAACAGAATGCCCACACCCTATGATTCAATGGCGGATCTGGTGATCAGCGGTTCTCTGGGCGAAGTCTTTAAATCTGCGGAGGTTTGTTAAGTGGCTGAAGAACAGAAAGAAAGAATGTGGGCGCCATGGCGCATGTCATACATAAGCGGACTGGGAAAAAGTGAGGGCTGCATCTTCTGCGAAAAACCCTCGGCAGATGCCGACAGGGAGAACCTCATACTCCACAGAGGGAAAAAAGCGTTTGTAATTATGAACCTTTTCCCTTACAACAACGGTCACCTCATGGTCGCACCCTATAAGCACACTGGGGACTTTCAGGATCTGGATGATGAGGAAATGCTTGAAATAATGCAGCTTTCCCAGCTTGCCATGAGAGTGCTGAAAAAAGCCATGAATCCCGCCGGGTTCAACACAGGCTTCAACATAGGCAAGGCCGCAGGGGCGGGCATAGACGCGCACCTGCACTTTCACATAGTTCCCCGCTGGGTCGGGGACACAAACTTCATGCCCGTTGTCGGGGAGATGAAGGTAATATCCGAACATATAGAGGTCACTTACGCTAACCTGCTTGAGGGCTTCAGAAGCGAGGCGGAATGATGAAAATAATTAGCAACATAATCAAACTGATCATAATAGCAGTGGTAGTTATTTTTGCGGTAATGAATGTTCAGCAGGTGGAAGTCACCTACTTTTTCAACTCCCCGGCGGTGAAGATGCCGCTTTTTCTTGTAATCATCGCATCAATGGTGGTCGGCCTTGTGCTCTCCTCCATGCTTTACTTCTTCGACAGAATAAAGCTCACTGGCGAAATCAGGAAGCTGAAAAAGAAGGTGAAAACCGGAGAGGACGAAATAAAAAGACTCCGCAGCCTGCCCTTTAACGATAACTCCTCCAAGGGGATCTGATGAAAAGCACTGATCTGCATGCTCTCAGGGCGGAAGCCCTGCTGAAACTCGCTGACGGTGACACTGACGCGGCCTTAGCCAGCCTTAAGGCTCTGGCTTCCTCAGACGTGGAGGCGGCGGATGCCTACATTGTTACCGGAAGCCTCCTGAGAGACAAAGGCGAGCATGCCAAAGCGGAGCGGATTCACAAAAGCATTCTTGAAAAAAAGGATCTCTCAAAGCTGATGCACGAAACAGCCGTGCGTGAGCTCATAAAGGATGCCATAGCCGCTGAGGACTATAAAAGCGCCCTTCTCCTCACTGAGACAGTGGACGCAGGCTTCTTCTTCACCAAAAAGAAAAATATTCCGCTGCTCCCCTTCCGTGCATACGCCCTTGAGAAATCAGGCCACCTTAAGGAAGCTGCGGAGTTGTACAAAAAATGTGCCGGGCTGAACCCTGTGTACCTCAAAAAAGCCGCCAGATGCTGGTTTGCCGCATCCAAGGACATTGCAGAGGACAGGCCATACGCCATAAAACTCCTCACCAACGCCGAAAACTGTGATCCGTCATTCTTTGAGGCAAAGGCAGAGAAGGCTAACCTCCTGTTCCTTGAGGGTAAACGCTCCAGAGGGCTTTCACTCTGCGAGGAGATTATTAAAAACGAGCTCCCAAAATGCCCTGAACACATGAGTATCCTTGAGGAGTTCCATTACGCGCATTCCGACATGGGCACACTGTTCAACTCAGTGATGAAAAAGATAAACTCAGGCTCCGCCAACGTATCTTTCTATATATACGCTGCCCGTTACCACGCCCGGAAAAGCGAGGCGGACAAGGCGAAAAGCATTATCTCCATCTGCGCCGCCGGGCACAGCTTCCCCGCAGCGCTTGCCGCTGCACATGCGGAAATACTTAAGGATGAGCTCCTTATATCTTATTTCAAAACTCATCCTGCTTACAGATGCACTGACTGCGCGGCGGAGTACATAAACTACAGCGACATATGCGCCGAATGCGCTTCGGCGGGCACTCTTACTTATTTATAAACTTAAGGACTAAGCCTTGGAAACACCGCAGAAAACCACCCCCATGATGAGGCAGTACGGCGAAATAAAGGACAGCTATCCTGAAACCATACTGTTTTTCCGTATGGGCGACTTTTATGAAATGTTCTTTGAGGACGCTCAGACCGCCTCAAAAATAATGGGCATAGCCCTCACCAGCAGAGGGGACGGCGTACCCATGTGCGGAATCCCTTACCACTCCTACCAGCCTTATCTTCTGAAACTCATAAAAGCGGGAAAGAATGTTGCCATCTGTGAACAGCTTGAAGATCCCGCAAGCGCCAAAGGGATAGTGAAAAGAGGTGTTGTGCGTGTGGTCACCCCCGGTACAATCCTTGAGGACGAAGGGCTTAACTCCGCCTCGAACAACTTTGTTGCCGTACTCTGGGCTGAGAAGTCAGAGGTCTTCGCCGCAGCAGCGGATATATCAACCGGGCAGATCTTCCTTGAAAAATGCTCCCCATCAGACATTAACGACATCATAGGCAGGTGGAAGCCCGCCGAAGTGATAAGCAATAAGGAGCAGGAAGGCCTCAGCCGCCCTGTCTCTGTCATAGACGCATCATTCGGAACGGAAACGGCAAGACGCAGAGTGCTGGAACACTACAGTGCAGCCAGCGAAAAATCACTCGGAATTGACGGGGAAGGCTGGCTCAAAGCCATTGCCCTGCTCCTCACATACACCAAGAACCTGATGCTTGATGTTAAGCTGAAATATCCTGTCACCCTCGCTCCGGAGAACAGGCTTCATCTTGACTCCATAGCGGTGAAAACCCTTGAGCTTGTGGAAAACTCTCAGGACGGAAGTGAACGGAACACCCTCTTCTCCGTGCTGAACTTCTGCCGGACATCAATGGGTGCACGCCTCCTGAAAAACTGGCTCCGCTACCCCCTGCGCAGTAAGGAGAGCATTCTCCGCCGTCTTGAGATAGTGGAGTATCTCTCCACCCAGAGCGAACTGCGCAATGCCCTGTTTGAGTCACTCTCAACAGTGTACGACATGGAGCGCATCACCGCCCGCCTCCTCGCAGGCAGGTGCAGCCCCAGAGACCTTGTGTGGCTGAAAAACTCCGTGGTTTCATTCCCGAAGATAAAAGAGATGCTCATTTCATCCGGCAATCCGCACCTGACGGAAACCGGTGAGGAGTTCAACGCCCTT
Source organism: Deferribacteres bacterium (assembly GCA_023395255.1). Lineage (GTDB taxonomy): Bacteria > Chrysiogenota > Deferribacteres > Deferribacterales > Geovibrionaceae > Geovibrio > Geovibrio ferrireducens. Next base: position 201,784 of record JAEWZN010000007.1, on the reverse strand, counting down.
GAAGGGATATACAGCGTAATCGATGCCGCCATAGTGGATGAACCGCCCATGAACATTAAGGAGGGGGGCATAATCCGCGAAGGGTACGATAAAAACGTGGACGAACTCAAGGCTCTCCGCAAAGACAGCCGGACGCACCTTCTGCGTATCGAAACCGAAGAGAAGAAAAAGACAGGCATAAGCACCCTTAAAGTGAAATACAACAAGGTTTTCGGCTACTATATAGAAATCTCCAAATCCAATCTTGAGCGTGTGCCGGAATATTACGACCGCAAGCAGACGCTGGTCAATGCCGAACGATTCACCATTCCTGAGCTTAAGGAGCTTGAAACAAAGCTGGTGTACGCAGAGGAGCGTCTGGGTGAAATGGAATACGCCCTCTTCACACAGGTGCGTGACACCCTGGCAAATTACAGTGATATGATACGCACCGCTGCGGAAACCGTCTCAGAGATTGACTGCCTCTCCTCACTGGCAGAGGCCGCTGTAAAAAACAGGTACACCCGCCCGCAGATAGGCACTTTTGAAGAGATGGACATAAGGGAAGGCCGCCACCCCGTGGTGGAGAAAAACATCACGGACAACTATGTGCCCAATGATCTGTACCTTAATTCTGATGACTCGCGCATGGCTGTCATAACTGGGCCGAACATGGCGGGCAAAAGCACATACCTCCGCATGACCGCCCTTGTGGCGCTGATGGCGCATGTGGGTTCCTTTGTTCCCGCTGCGGAGGCGAAGATACCCCTTCTGGACAGGGTATTCACCCGTGTGGGCGCAAGCGACAACCTCGCCGGCGGTGAATCCACCTTCATGGTGGAGATGACGGAAACAGCCAACATTCTCCACAACGCCACTGACAAATCACTGATCATACTTGATGAAATAGGCAGGGGTACATCCACCTTTGACGGTATCTCCATAGCGTGGTCAGTCGCTGAATACATACTGGAAAAAGTGAAGGCGAAGACTCTCTTTGCCACGCATTATCACGAGCTTACGGACATCCCCTCCTCCCTCCGCGGGGCGGTGAACCTCACCACAGAGGTGCGGGAATGGAACGATGAAGTCATTTTCATGCGCAGGGTGGTGAGAGGCACTGCGGACAGAAGCTACGGAATACACGTCGCCAAGCTTGCGGGACTCCCCGGTTATGTGATAGACAGAGGTTACGAGGTTCTCTCAAAGCTTGAGAAGAATGAATTCGGCACTGACGGAACACCGAAGCTCTCCCAGAGCAAAATAAGGCAGGAAAAAGTTGTTCAGCAAATGCTTATATTTGAGGACAGCCCCGCATTGGACGAATTAAGAAGTATGGATATAAACAATATGACCCCTGTCGAGGCGCTGAACACCCTTGCCAGACTGAAAAAAATATCGGAGAGATAATGCGGAGCCTGCTTTATTACTTTGCCCGCAAGCCGCTGTTCACATTGGCTTTCATATTCTCGCGCCTGCCCTTCTGGGCGCTCCTTCTCTCTTTCTCCTTCGGTTACATTGACGGGACAAGCACTGTATTTGCCGCTGTTTTTGTTCTGTTTTCAAGGGGTTATGTTGAGCAGGAGATCTCCTTCGGCCGCCCTGTCGCCCGTTTTTTATCAACTGCGCTGATAAAGCCGCTCCTTATCATAACGGGCGTGTTCCTCTTCGTTGCCGCCTACCCTTTTCTGCTGTATTTCCTCGCCAGCGAGGATATTTATATACAGACAGGCTTCATTATCCTGCTTATACTGGCGGCGTATCTCCTGCTTTTCGCAGGGCGCGAGACCTTCGGGCTGAACACTTTCGGAGTGCGCGGACTTGCAAAACCATCCGGAAGCTTCTCTGTCCGCCTGCTTGTCACATTCTTCTGGATATACATCCTCGCAGGGCGCGACCATATATGGTTCGTTATCCCCGCCCTTATCACTATATTCATGCTTGAGGCGTACCAGTTCACAAGAAAATATGAGGGGATTATCTGATGCCTGTTCTGAATGTCGCGGCCTCCGGCAGTTCCGGCAACTGCTGCTGCATAGAGAACGGGGATAATCTGGTTTTCATTGATGCAGGCACGGCGTATAAAAATGTTGTTGATGCCCTCAGTGAGACAGAGCTCTCCGGCAAACGCATCAGCCTTTTCCTCACCCATGAGCATAACGACCACATAAAAGGGCTGAAACCCTTCATAAACAAGCTTAAACCCACTGTCTACACCAGCGAGGGGACAGCGGGCGAGCTTGAAAGAAAGGGGTTTGATGTAAGCCGCTTTATGATAATCGACCCTGATTTCCTCTATGAGCTTGAGGATTTTTCCGTGACCCCTTTCTCCATCACCCATGACGGGCACGAGCCGTTCGCCTTCCGCTTTGACTTCGGCAGCAAAAAAATCGCCATGGCAACCGACCTCGGCGTTGCGGGAACATATATTCTGGAACATCTTGGTGAGGCGGAATCGGTCATACTGGAATCTAACTATGAGGAAAGGCTCCTGGCGGAGGGGTCATACCCTGAATACCTCAAAAGGCGCATAATCTCCCACAAGGGGCATCTCTCCAACAAGGACGCGCTGAATACCGTGGGACACCTCAGCCGGAACAGGCTGAAAAAGGTGATTTTCGCCCATGTGAGCCATGAAAACAACTCATATGAGCTTCTTGATAAATACTCCGCCTTCTGCCGGGAAAACTTCTGCGTTGAGGCAATGTATCTGCCGAGGGAGACCGTCATAAGGAAAATAGTGCTGTGAGCCCTGAGTATGAGCTTTTAGCCCTCGCTTCTGTCGGGGTGCAGACAGTCTTTGTACTTCTTAATCTCCTTGGGCTGCCGGGGAATATCGCGGCGCTCTTCATCCCCCTCTTCTGGGCATTATCCGGACATATGGACTGGAATGTGTTTTACACCGTTCTCCTGCTTGTGGCCGCGGGCGAGGCTGTTGAGCTTGCAGCATCATACTTCGTGGGGAAAAAATACGGCGTGTCCAACATGAGCTTCTTCGCCTCTGTCATAGGCTCACTCATCGGCGGGCTGTTCGGCGCTGGCATTCTGCTGGGCATAGGTGCTGTTCCCGGAACCTTCCTAGGCGCATTTCTCGGAACTTATCTGTACGAATATTTCAAATTCTCCGACCACAGAACGGCACTTAAACGGGGCATAGCCACTTTCACCGGGAGGTTTATAGGAACAGGGATGAAGGTAGTACTGGGATTTATCGCAGTGTTTGAGACATGGAAAGGGCTGACCGCAGGTTTTTAACCTACTGCATGTTCCTCACAAGCAGGTTTGCTATGTTTTCGTGCCCGTATTCTTTTGCCAGATCAAGGGCGGACCGCCCGTAGGCATCCGCCCTCATAGCATCTGACGAAGAGGCGATCAGCGCAGCAGCACCGTCAATATTTCCGTATTGCGCGGCATACATAAGCGGTGTAAAGCCGTTTCCGTCCGCCGCATTCACATCAGCACCGCCCTTAATCAGGTCTATTATTACTCCGTGAAAACCGTATCTCACAGCGAGCATAAGCGGGGTCACGCCTTCGTTGTCCGCCGCGTTCACATCAGCTCCCCTTTCTATGAGCAGGCGTATTATCTGCTCCCTGTTTCTTCTGGCTGCCTTGTGAGTCGGCGTTCTGCCTTCATAGTCTTTTATGTCTGGGTCTGCACCGTGAATAAGCATGAGCTCCGCCGCCCGCACATTGCCCCCTGTTATGGCATAAACAAGAGGGGTATTGCCGAGAATGTCTGTGCTGTTGATATTTTCACCGCTCTGAACAAGCCTGCTCACCTCGCCGAGATCCCCCCTGCGGAGTGCTTCTGTCAGCGGTGATTCTCTCCCGCCGGGCTCAGACCGTATTACGGGTTCATCTTCGGGGACGGATGTGAAATTTTCAGAGGAAGGGTAATTAAGGTTCTCTGCCTGCGGTGTTGAGTTATCCTCCTCCGCGGAGCCGAACACTGTCAGCCTGTTTTTGAGCGGTATAATGTATTCGCTCAGAAACTGCCCCATCAGCGGCTGCTCCCTCATGGAATCCGCAAAAAGAAGAGCGGTAATTATAATGGCAAGACCGAGAAGTATCCGTAAAAAAAGCTTCATGGATTAACTATAGCTGTTTATGGGGAAATTGTCTACAGGGTGCGCTTGTCACGCACTATGACGGCATAAGCGCTGTGGTTGTGTATGCTTTCGTAGTTTTCGCTGGAGACCTCAAACCATGTCACTCTGCTTTCCGCCATGAGCTTCTCCGCGGCGTTGCGAACCACATCCTCCACAAACGCCGGGTTCATGTAGGAATGTTCCGTAACGTACTTCTCATCCTCACGCTTAAGCAGCGGATAAACCGGGGATGATGCGGATGATTCCGCTATCTCCACAAGCTCCTCTATCCAGAGCATTTTCTTAAAACGCACCTTGATAGTAATTATGCTGCGCTGATTGTGCGCGCCGAACTCGCTTATCTCCTTGGAACAGGGGCAGAGGGTCATCACAGGAACCTTAACGCAGAGAACAAAATCCCGCTCCGTATCTGTGAGTGTGGCGTTGTATTCGCAGGTGTAGTCCATCATGGAGGTAAGCCCCGATACCGGAGCCTCCTTCTCTATGAAATATTTGAAGAAAAGCTCGATGTGAGATTCGCTTGAGCCGAGGCGCTGCTTCATCTCCTCCAGTATTGTCCAGACAGTGGATATACCCATATTCTCTCTGTGGTCATTGAGAATTTCCACAAAGCGGGACATGTGGGTTCCCTTAAAGTCCTGCGGAAGCTGAACATACATGCTTATAGAGGCGTTGGTGTGCTGACGCCCCTTCTTTTTATCATCAAGAATAACGGGATAAACTATCCCTTTGATGCCCACCTTATCAATACTGATATTGCGGGCATCTTTTTCGTTCTGAATGTCTCTCAATTATTACCTTCTTTTAATGCGCTGGTTGGCGATGAACTGCTGGTAAGGCTTGGCTCCTTCGGGAACCTTGGTAAGCTGAAGCTGGAGCCATACGTTGCCGTATCTCTCCATTTTTATCTTCTTGCCGTTCTTCATGGCCTCCATGTTAGCCTCAAGCTTCTCATCCATAGGGCATTTCTTAACACCCTTGTTCAGCACTTCAATTGCTTTTGAGTCGTTGCCGTTTCCGCTGAGCATCCATGCGTAGAAGCTGTACACAAACCCCTCTTTCGGTGCTCCTTTTACAGCAGCTTCAAGGGTTTTAAGCGCCTTTTCGGTTTCCTTAGCCCTGTACTGCGAAGCGGCAAGCATGCTCATGGAGAGCCAGTTTTTATCAAAGCCCTTTTCAAGATAAGAGAGAGCCTCATCAAGCCTCTTGGTGGAGTAAAGGATTATTCCTATCTGGGCGTTGATCTGCTCTTTCACGAAGAACTGCCAGTTGGAATACTTGTACCCTTCTTTCAGGCGCTCGATAGCCTTCTCATATCTTCCGGCGCGGAGATCCTTTTCCACATTACCGAAAAGCTCCTTGAGCTTATTGAGAAAATATCTCCCCGTAAAGAAGTTGACCGCAATAATACCTACCACAGCCACAGTAAGCGACCACCAGATATTGTAGGTGAGGAAATACATCCCTACGGCAAGAAGGGCTGATGCACTGACAGAAATAAGAATAGTAAACATAAAAACACCGACCTGTATGAGAAATCTTTTTTACTTTTTCCAAAACGACCTGCTTTTACGGAAAGAGCAGGGAAAAGTCACAAATTATATATAGCGCATGTCCGTTTTTCAAGCAGGAAAAACAACGCTGTAAGGTTAGAACAGCTCTGCCCCTTTAATCTCCGCAAGCCGCGAGCATGTACCCTGAATTTCCACGGAGGGAAAATTCAGGATTATACAAATAGAGACTGCCGCGTCGCTTACGCTCCTCGCAGTGACACTGTTGGCTGTCATTGCGAACGAAGTGAAGCAATCTCATCAAACTCCACGGAGGGAGTTCCGCCGTGCGAAGTGAAGGCAGGTTTACCCTGCCGCGAGCGTGTATAAAAATTTCCACGGAAGGAAATTTTTATCTATCAGATCAAGGCCAGCAAGCCTCGTACTCCGTTCTGTCGGATTCATTGCCGTCTGTCGCTGATGAAACAGCAAACTTAAGGCAATCTGCGGTGTTCTGCCCCACAGAATACATAAAGAAAGGCACATCAACCTTGGCAAGGAAAGAGTAAGTGCCGCCCTTCATTATATAAACATTATACAGCCAGGCTCCTTCCGGCTCACCCCAAGAGAGGGTAAGCGTTCCGTTTCCGTAAACATTTCTGAAACCGAAGGGCGCTCTGGGCACAACCTGCTTCACAGCGAGGCGGACAATCCTCTCTTCGCCTGCGTTGCCGTATTTGTCAAAGGGATACATGGTAACGGTTCGGTTCTCCTTCCCCTCCATGTTCACCTCGAAGCTTTCCCTTGAGGTGCGGAGCTCAAGCCCGCCGTCTATGAACACCTCGAAGCGCTCATAAGGCCTGTCCGCCTTAAGGAGGAATGCGAATCTGTCCCCTGCGAGTTCCTTTATCTGCACATCGGTTATTTTAACCGGCTTGGCATATATAACAGCCTTCTTCACAGGCTGGGATCTGTTGTTGTAAACCGGATGCAGAGCAACGATGCTGTAAACATAGCGCACATCCGCAGTCACATTATCATCCACAAAGGCGGTGGACGGCGGAATCTCAGTTATATCCGCATAGTCCGTCAGGCAGCCGCAGGCAGGATCAAAAACAGCCCTCTGCACCTTAACGGCAAAACGCTTGTCCGCATTACGGATAACCACGCCCTGATCATTGTTGAAAATACGCAGATTTTCACCCGGAGCCGGAACAGCCTCCGTGAGCACAACAGGGTCGGTCTTTTTGCCGCAGCCTGTAAACAGAGCCAGAACAGCAATAAGTGTCAGGATATACTTATAAAACCTCATCCAGAAACTTCCTCGCGCTTTCTATCTGCGCCTTTACGGATTCCCCGGCAGTGCCGCCCTTTGCCTTTCTGCTGCTTACGGACGCTTCAGGGGTGATGTATGAATATATATCATCATCTATCTTTTCGGAAAAGGATTTAAGCTCCGCCAGCGTCAGTTCGCTTATGTCAGCCCTCTTATCCAGTGCAAAAGCCACAGCGGAACCCACCACATGGTGCGCCTCCCTGAAAGGCATCCCCTTGCGCACAAGGTAATCAGCCAGATCAGTGGCGGTGGAGAAGCCGAGCTTCGCCGCCTTCGTCATTTTTTCCGCGTTTATGCCCATCTTCTCTATCATGGGGATGAATATTCGCAGTGAAGCCTTGAGCGTGTCCACTGAGTCGAAAAGCGGCTCCTTATCCTCCTGCATATCTTTGTTATATGCAAGGGGCAGCCCCTTCATAGTAGTGAGCAGGCTCACAAGGTTGCCGTACATACGCCCGGTCTTGCCCCTGATCAGCTCAGGCATATCCGGATTTTTCTTCTGAGGCATTATGCTGCTGCCGGTGCAGAAGTCATCACTTAAATCTATGAACGCGAACTCCGATGTGGAGAAAATTATCAGTTCTTCTGAAAATCTTGAAAGGTGCATCTGGCATATGGCAGCCGCGGAAAGAAACTCCAGAGCAAAATCACGGTCGCTCACCGAATCCAGACTGTTCTCAGTGGGAGCCTTAAACCCAAGACTCACCGCAGTCATGTCACGGTTTATCGCAAATGTCGTTCCGGCAAGGGCTCCTGAACCCAGCGGAGAAAAATTCATTCTCTCCGCACAGTCCGCCAGCCTGCCGTGATCCCTGCGGAACATCTGCACATACGCCATAAGCCAGTGGGAAACAAGGACAGGCTGCGCCGTCTGCAAATGAGTGTAACCGGGCATAAGTACGCACAGATGCTTCTCCGCCTTATCTGTCAGCGTCTTCACAAGCTCCGCCATGTAGCCCGCAATAACCTCAATCTCCTCACGGAGATACATGCGCACATCCACAGCAACCTGATCGTTCCTGCTGCGCGCTGTATGAAGCTTTCCGCCCACACTGCCCACTATCTCCGTCATGCGCTTCTCAACCGCCATGTGGATGTCCTCATCCTCAGTACGGAAAACAAAACCGCCGGACTCTATCTCACCAAGCACAGTAAGAAGACCGCCCTTAATCGCCTCAGCCTCTTCCGCAGTGAGTATACCGCATGAAGCAAGCATCTCAGCATGAGCTATGCTGCCCTTTATGTCATGACGATACAAACGCTTGTCAAAATGAATCGACGCGTTGAACTCATCCACCAGACTGTCATTCTTTACCTTGAGCCTTGCCGCACTGAGTTTGGACATATAAATACCTCACTGCTGAATCTTTGCGAAGCAGTTTAAAATTTTTGAAGGGGTATGGGGAAAGCTTTTTATAAAAAGTTTCCCCGTAAAGCTATAATACTCTTACTTTATGATAAAAAACTCATGAGAAACCCTTTTTTTATGGGAAAAAACGGTTTCTCAAACTCTTCCCAAAAAACCAAATTTTAAGCCAAGCATCTTCATCCGTGAAGATGTTTTTTTAGCCGAAAAAATCCTTAATCTTATCAAACAGGGATCTGTCGGTTTTGTAGGTGTCTTCGTTGGAATCCGCCTCGAATTTTGCCAGCAGGTCTTTCTGTTTTTTAGTGAGTTTGGTGGGGATGATAACCTTGAGTTCTATGTACTGGTTCCCCACACCGTAGCCCTGAACATCGGCGATGCCTTTCCCTTTGAGGGTTATGACATCTCCGGGCTGGGAGCCGGGCTTGATTTTTATTTCGTCTTTGCCTTCCAGTGTGGGAATTTCGATGGTTTTACCCAGCATTGCATCCACGGCAGATAAGGGAAGTTCCAGATAGATGTCCCGTCCGTCGCGGCGGAAGAATTTATGTTCCTTAACAGTTACAGCTATATAAAGGTCGCCCGCCGGGCCGCCGTTGCGTCCGTGGTTGCCTTCGCCGCTGATTCTGATCGTCATGCCGTCTTCGATTCCTGCGGGAACTTTTACGCTGAGTTTTTTATGGATGCGTTTTGCGCCTTCGCCTTTGCATTCCTTGCAGACATTTTTAATGACCTTGCCTGTTCCGCCGCATGACGAGCATGTGGTGGTTATGGCGAAAAGCCCCTGCCTGTTCTGGATAACGCCTGTTCCGCGGCATGTGGCGCAGGTGTCTATGCCGCCGTCCTCCGCGCCTGTTCCGCCGCATTTGGTGCATTCCACAATGCGGGGTACGCTTACTTCTATATCACAGCCGAAAACGGCCTGTTCAAATTCTATTTCATGGCGGAGTTTGATGTCCCCCCCTCTGGTGGGGCGGCTTTTCTTCCGTGAGCGTCCTGCGGAGCCGAAAAAGTCGCCGAATACATCGCCGAAGAACTCCTCGAAAATGGTTTCCGCTCCTGCGCCGCTGAATCCGCCGGAACCTCCGGAGAATCCGTTGTTGTCGAAAACACGGCCGTACTGATCAAACTGCGCTCTCTTCTGCGGATCGCTCAGTACTTCGTATGCTTCTGAGAGTTCTCTGAATTTTTCTTCGGCTTCTTTGTTGCCCGGGTTGCGGTCGGGATGGTAGTCCATCGCCAGTTTGCGGTAGGCTTTTTTGATTTCTGCTTCCGAGGCGTTCTTATTTACGCCAAGGATCTCATAATAATCTCTGCTCAATGACTTATCCCCGTAAAAAGGCTGTTATTTGGGAAGGAAGTTAAAGGGAGCCTGTTACGGCTCCCTTCTTATAAGTTATGTTATTTCTTATCGTCTTTTACTTCTTCGAAGTCCGCATCGACTACGTTTTCATCTTTTGCGGATGCTGAGGGCTCTTCTGCGTGCTGGTGTGCGCCTGCGTCACCCTGCGCATTCTGCTGCTGGGCAGCGTTGTAGATAACTTCCGCAAGCTTGTGAGAAGCTTCGGTGAGTTTTTCCACTGCGGCTTTTATAGCCTCAACATCTTCACCGCCCTGTACTGCTTTAAGCTCTTCCTTGGCGGATTCTATGTTGTTTTTGGTTGCTTCGTCAAGCTTATCCCCGTGGTCAGCGAGGGATTTTTCTGTGCTGTAGATAAGAGTGTCAGCCTGATTGCGGATTTCCACGAGCTCTTTTTTCTTCTTATCAGCATCAGCGTTGAGTTCAGCATCTTTAACCATGCGGTCAACTTCTTCATCGGAAAGACCGCTGCTCGGTGTTATCCTGATGGACTGTTCCTTGCCTGTTCCCTGATCCTTAGCGGCAACGTTCAGTATGCCGTTTGCGTCAAGGTCGAATGTAACCTCGATCTGAGGGAGCCCTCTGGGAGCGGAAGGAAGACCCACAAGGTCGAAACGCCCGATGGATTTGTTGTCCGCAGCCATTTCACGCTCACCCTGGAAGACGCTGATGGTCACTGAGGTCTGGTTATCCGCCGCAGTTGTGAACACCTGGCTTTTCCTTGTGGGGATTGTGGTGTTTCTGGGGATGATTTTTGTCATCACGCCGCCGAGGGTTTCAATGCCGAGTGACAGGGGTGTTACATCAAGAAGAAGAACATCCTTCACATCGCCTTTGAGAACCGCGCCCTGAATAGCCGCACCGACAGCAACCACCTCATCGGGGTTGATGCCTTTGTGGGGTTCTTTGCCGAAGAAGGCCTTAACCTTCTGCTGAACAAGGGGCATTCTCGTCATACCGCCGACAAGGATAACCTCGTCAATGTCAGATGCTTTGAGACCGGCATCCGCAAGAGCTTTGCGGCAGGGCTCAAGGGAGTTATCAACCAGATCCATAACTAGGGATTCCAGCTTGCTTCTGTTCATTTTCACCACAAGGTGCTTGGGGCCTGTCTGGTCTGCGGTGATGAACGGAAGGTTGATCTCCGTTTCTGTTGAGCTTGAAAGCTCATGCTTGGCTTTTTCAGCGGCTTCTTTAAGCCTCTGGAGCGCCATTTTATCGTTTCTGAGGTCAATTCCGTTTTCTTTTTTAAACTGGTCGATAAGGAATTCCACTATGCGCATGTCAAAGTCGTCACCGCCGAGGAATGTATCACCGTTGGTTGACTTAACTTCGAAAACGCCGTCGCCGAGTTCGAGGATAGACACATCGAAAGTACCGCCGCCGAGGTCATAGACCGCGATTTTTTCATCGTGTTTCTTATCCAGACCGTAAGCGAGAGCCGCCGCCGTGGGTTCGTTTATTATACGGAGAACGTTAAGCCCCGCAATTTTGCCCGCATCCTTTGTCGCCTGACGCTGAGCATCGTTAAAGTAGGCAGGAACAGTCACAACAGCGTCCGTTACGGTTTCGCCGAGGTAGTCCTCTGCTGTTTTCTTAAGCTTCTGGAGTATCATAGCGGAGATTTCGGGCGGAGCGAATTTTTTATCCTTAACCTGAACCCACGCATCTCCGTTGTCGGAAGGAACAATGCTGTAGGGAAGAACTGATTTCGCCTTAGCAACCTGAGGAGCATCAACCTTGCGTCCGATAAGCCTTTTAATGCTGAAAACCGTGTTTTCAGGGTTAGTGATGGCCTGTCTTTTCGCAAGCAGACCCACAAGCCTGTCTGAATCCGTGAATGCAACAACAGAGGGAGTTGTGTTCATGCCCTCCGCATTTGCGATAACTTTCGGCTGACCGCCTTCCATGATGGCCACGACCGAGTTTGTCGTGCCGAGGTCTATACCGATTACTTTGCTCATATTAATGCCTCCTGATATATCTTTTACTTATTTAATGCGTCCTTATCACCGGAATCTGGACGTCCTGTCAGATTCCGGTTGGTGTGCAGAGTGGTCTATTTCTTATTTACCTTTACCTTAACGGGGCGTATCACTCTGCCGTTGAGGGTGTAGCCGTTCTGGAGAATCATGGTAACGCAGTTGTTTCCGTATTCATCCGTATTATCCAGCATGAGCGCCTCGTGGAATGCGGGGTCAAACTCTGCTCCGGTTTCCAGTGCTATCTTTTCAAGCCCGTTTTTACTCAGAGTCTCAAGCATCTGTTTAAGAGTGAGTTCCACACCCTGTTTCAGAGGGTTGTCCCCCTCAGCGTGCATAAGAGCCATTTCGAGGTTGTCCAGCACGGGAAGCAGGCTTTCCAGTATCTTCGTGCCCGCGAATTTTATTCTGTCCTCCGCCTCTTTCGCCATGCGCTTGCGGAAGTTATCGGCATCCGCAATTGCTCTGAGGGCATCCCCTTTCGCTTCCTCCGCCTGTTTTCTGAGAGTTTCGTTCTCTTCCTTCAAAAGCTCAAGCTCGCTCTTCTCCGCCGCAGGTTCCTCCGCAGCACAGTTTTCCGCCGCCTGTTCATCCAAAGTTTTTTTCTCGTCCGAATTCATCTATATCCTCATTGTCGTTTATTACTTATTCAGAGAGCCTGTTGAGCATTTTGGTTATGATCTCCGATGTGCAGTCCACAATGGAAACAACCTTGGGGTAGCTCATCCTCTTCGGGCCTATTATGCCGAGGCTGCCCACCACCTTGCCGCCTCTGGAATAGGTTTTGGAGACAAGACCGAGTTCGTTTATCTCCTCCTTGCCTATTTCTGAGCCCACAAAGATCTGCACTCCGCTCTCAGTCATGCACTTGTCCAGTATTTCGCTGATGAAGTGCTTTTCCTCAAACATTCTGTATATCTCTTTTATTTTCTGGACATCTCTGAACTCCGGCATGTCCAGAACGTTTGAAGTCCCTTCCAGATATATCTCATGCCCGAAGTTCTCAACGGAAAAAACCCTCTCGCCGAGGGTGTATGCCCTTTCAAAAAGCTTGTCGAGGTGCTCCTTTCTATCCTGCATCTCACTGAGAATGTGTGTCTTTATCTCGCCCAGTGATTTATCGCCGAAGTGCTGGTTCAGGTAGTTGCTCACCCTTGTGAGGTCGCTTTTCTCCACTGGTTTTTCCATCTCCAGCATGAGGTTATGCACAATGCCGGATTTGGTGACTATCACAGCCAGAACCGTATATGCGTTAAACTGTAAAAATTCTATGTGTTTCAGGTGCATTGTGTTCAACTTGGGCGCAACAACAAAGCCCACTGCGTTGGTCAGTGTGCCCATTTTGCGGCTGAAATGCTGTAAGAAGCTGTTAACGCTGGTGGTTTGGCAGCCTTCCTGTAGTGAGGAGATTATGTCATTGTCCGGTGAGCCGAAAACCACCAGCTTGTCTATGTAATAGCGATAACCGTTGTCGGAAGGGATTCGCCCGGCGGAAGTATGCGGCTGGGTGAGATACCCCTTCTCTTCAAGGTCGCTCATTATGTTGCGTATGGATGCGGCGCTCAGCTGCAGCGGCCCGCTTTTTGAGATATAGCGGGAACCGACGGGCTCGCTGCTCTTTATGTATTCCTCAACGATAATTCTGAGTACCGACTCTTCCCTTTCGTTCAGCATTTCAAGCTTTACCTGTTTTATCAATATCCTGTCAGTATTGTTAGCACTCAACCTTAAAGAGTGCTAAATAAAGAATAAGAGTTGAGCTCCGCACTGTCAAGTGGTTTTTTAAGCTATACGCATAAAGGATTTAAGCTGTGATGAAAATGGCGTTTTGTGATTATGCAGGAAGGTAATATCAGCCTGATGCGGTTAATGCAGGAAACGGGACTGCCGCGTCACCCTGCTCCCCGCAGTGACGCTGAAAACAAAAACGCCCCGACGGCAAATTTTGGATTGTCAAGACAGACGGGAGCGCCGAACTGATGGCAAACATCGTAACATGCTTGTTTATATCTGTAAAATCCCCCTCTGGTCCCCCTTTGTCAAAGGGGGAAGTTATTGCAGTTAAAAGCAAAACACCCTCCTTTCTCAAAGGAAGGCTGGGGAGGATTTATGCAAATACATGCTTTTTTGCTTTTAAGCGAAGGCCAAAAGAAAAGGTTCCCATGAGGGAACCCGCCGCGCGTAGTGAAGCCGCATTTCATGCGGCGCGAACGTGTATACACTCTTAAACGCAAAAACGCTCCCAAGGACGGGAGCGCACCGTGTGCAGCGAAGGCTTGCTTCGCAAGCCGCGAGCGTGTGCGCAAATCCGACAGGATGTACGGATTTGCGCGGTAAAGTGCGAGACTCTCCCCGAAAGCAGCCGGTTATAAGCTGCTTTCGGGTACGATCTCTTAAATCCCCTGAGGTTTCAGTTCAAGCAGTGAACCGAAGGCCGGAGTTTCCGGCTGTTCTATAATGGAATAGCAGTTCGTAGATTCAAGTAATGTTCTTGCGAAAATGTTGTTGAGCATGTGGCCTGATTTGTAAGCCCTTACGTGGCCGTAGAACCTGTAGCCTATCAGGGAGATGTCTCCCAGAAGGTCAAGGATTTTGTGGCGCACGAACTCATCTGAATATCTGAGCCCTTCGGGGTTCAGAACACCGCTGCCGTCCACAACAACCGCGTTTTCGAGGCTGCCGCCTTTTGCAAGACCCATGGCATGGAGAGCGTCAACATCTTTTTTGAAGCCGAAGGTTCTGGCTTTTGAAACATCTTCGATAAAGCCGCCGTCGGAGAAGTTGAAGTATGCCTTCTGCTCCTGCACGAAGTTATCATCAAATGAGATGCCGAAAGTCACCTTGAAAAAGCGCGAGGGGATAAGCTCTATCCATTTATCGCCTTTTTCGATGATGATTTTTTTCTTAAACTTAAGGTATTTCCTTTTTATGTTAAGTTCCTTGACACCCGCTTCCCTTATCATGCCGACAAAGGGGTATGCGCTTCCGTCAAGTATGGGCACTTCTGTTCCGTAAACATCAACAAGGGCATTGTCCACACCGAGGCCGTAAAGAGCGCCCATAAGGTGCTCAATGGTGGAGATGCTCCCCTTGCCGCAGTTTATGCTTGTGGCAAGCTGTGTGGAGGTCACAGTATAAGGACTGGCTTTGGTATATGGGGAGCCCTGAATATCCGCACGGCGGAACATAACGCCCGTCTCGGAATATGAAGGGTTTACAACAACCTGAATGGTCTCCCCTGAGTGAAGCCCTATGCCTTCAAATGTAATTCTGTTATTGAGTGTAGTCTGAAACATTTGTGTGTCCTCCAGTGACACAGGAAATAGAGCAATAACTGTGCCAAAGGCCGGATCCCTTGATTTAGCGGGCTTTCTGATCAAATCATGTACACAATGTACAACAGATCAGAAAAAATGTATGATTTTTTATACATACCCCTGAACAACATCCCTGAACTTCATGTATTCTCCCACGAACTCAAGGCTCACTGTTCCGGTGGAACCGTTTCTGTGTTTCGCGATGATTATTTCAGTTATGCCGGTCTTCTTCTCTTTGTTATAGAAGTCGTCCCTGTAGAGGAAGATAATAATATCCGCATCCTGCTCTATCGCGCCTGATTCACGGAGGTCGGAGATAAGCGGGCGTTTGTCTATTCTGCTTTCCACACCCCTGTTAAGCTGGGAGAGGGCGATTATGGGAATGTCCATCTCTTTTGCCAGCGCCTTGAGCGATCTGGAAATATCCGCGATCTGCTGTTCCCTGCTTTCCGTCTTGTGGGAGCCCATAAGCTGAAGATAATCCACAATAACAAGGTCAAGCCCGTTTTCCCTTTTCAGCCTGCGGCACTTCGCGCGGAGCTCCATGGCGGTTATCGCCGGAGTGTCATCCAGAAAAAGCCCCAGATCGCTGAGCTCCCCCGCCGCGGCGGTGAGCCTTGTCCATTCATCATATGAAAACTTACCGGAACGGAGCTTGTTTGAGTTTACACCCGCCTCGCCGGAGAGAAGACGCTGAACAAGCTGCTGGGACGACATCTCAAGAGAGAAGAAGGCCACGTTGAACTTCTCCTTCCCTTCCCTGACGGATTTTGAACTGTTGAGGGCAACGTTAAGCGTGAAGGCTGTTTTACCCATACCCGGACGGCCTGCGATGATTATAAGGTCAGAGCGCTGAAAGCCGTTGGTCATCTGATCCAGATCGATGAAGCCTGTGGGGATTCCGGTTGTATCTTCCTTGCGGTGATACAGTTTTTCCAGCACCTCAAACGTGCGGTGCATATGCTCGCCGATGGGGAGAACATCCGCCTTAAGCTTCTGTTCGGCGAGGGAGAAAATCTTCTTTTCCGCAGCCTCCACAACCTCGGCAACATCATCCGTGCGTGTGTAGCAGTCCTCAGTCATCTCCACCGCAACACTAATGAGCTGGCGCAGGGTGGATTTGTCCTTAACTATATTTGCGTAATACTCGGCATTGGCGGAATTGGGGATTATCTCCACAAGAGAGGAGATGTATTCCACCCCGCCCGCTCTGGGAAGTTCGTTCCGGTCGTTTGCGTAATTCGCCAGAGATATTATATCCACGGGCTTTCCGCCCTCGTGGAGCTTATAGACAACGGAATATATATACTGATGGATCGGGGAATAAAAATCCCCCGGTGTAAGCATGTGCAGAACCTTATCCGCCGCCTTGTCATCTATAAGGAGCGAGGCAATAACCGCCTGCTCCGCATCAAGACTGTGCGGCGGGACACGCTTTATATCATTCGCCATGAACCTCGACCCTGATCTCGGATTTGATGTCCATATATATGTTTACCTTAACGGTGTGTACGCCTGTTTCCTTTATGGGGTCATGGAGGTCTATATCACGTTTATCAACCTCAAGCCCTTCCGCCTTGAGAGCCTCGGCTATATCACTTGAAGTAATTGCGCCGTAGAGCTTGCCTGTCTCACCGCATTTTTTGCTCATTTTTATGCCGACTTTTTTCAGCTTTTCAGCCAGAGCCTTGGCATCGTCCTTTCTTTTCTGTTCCTTAGCAGCATCATTCGCCTTCTGCTGGGCAAGCTTGGTCAGGTTCGCCTCGGTTGCTTCAACAGCAAGGTTCTGTTTAAAGAGGAAGTTTTTGGCGTAGCCGTCCTTTGCTTCCTTTATGTCGCCTTTCTTTGCGACGCCTTTGACGTCTTTAAGAAATATCACTTTCATCCGTAAGCCTCCAAATTACCTGCTCAAATTCACAGTGCTGCGCGCTTTAGCGAGCACAGATCCATGCGCCTAGCCGTGCTCCTTATCGTTGAGAACGGCTTCAAGACGCTTTTCCGCTTCGTATATATCAAAGCCCCGTCTCATCATAAATCCGAGACACTTTGAACGGACAGATATTCTATCCTCATCCCCTGTTTTTGCAAGATACTTTTTCAGCGCGTTTTCCATCAGGCCTGCGGTGTCTATCTCCCGCTTCTCCGCAACGGAGAGAACATAACCCCGGTTAACGTCCACACCTTTTTCACGGAGCTTTCTTATAACGGCATAGACCCCGAAGCCGGAGAGAAGTTTTGACACGACAAAATTTTCAGCGTAGCGCAGGTCATCGATATAGCCCAGCTCTTTCAGGCGTTCTATGGTTTGCTCAGCCTCTTCCCTGCTGAACTTTGAAATAAGCTTCTCCCGCATGCTGTACTCCGAGTAGTCACACATGGAAAGAATTCTGAAAGCATAATCAAGGGGTGATCTATTCCTCTTCTTCTTTATTGAGCATTCCTCCGAGTTTCCACTCGTTTTCCTCGTTGTCGCTGGAGGACGATATGCCGCGCATTTTGAGCGCGAAGTCATCCGGTTTTTTCGCCCATTTCATAGCCTCCTCAAAGGTAACGCGGCCTGAGCGGACATGGTCAATGAGGGACTGGTCAAAGCTCTGCGAGCCGTAGACCGAGCGCCCCTGCTCTATGAAATCTGTTATCTGGCGGGTTTTCATTTTATCCACAATGCATTCCCTGATTGTGGCGTTGGAAACCATAACCTCAATGGCAGCCACCCTTCCGTTACCGTCTGATGTGGGGACAAGCCTCTGGGAGATAACGGCTTTTATTATGCCTGCAAGCTGAATCCTTATCTGTTCCTGCTGGTGGGGCGGGAAAACGGAGATTATCCTGTTTATGGTTTCGGGTGCGTCCAGAGTGTGAAGCGTGGACATAACAAGGTGTCCGGTCTCTGCGGCATGCATTGCAGTCTCTATGGTTTCAAGGTCACGCATTTCACCCACAAGTATGACATCAGGATCCTGCCTCAGAGCGCGCTTGAGAGCCTCGGAGAATGAGTTGGTATCCGCACCGACTTCCCTTTGGGCGATGATGGAGTTTTTGTCCACATGCATGAACTCTATGGGGTCTTCAACGGTGATTACATTCACGTATTTGTGAGTGTTTACATAGTCTATCATGGCCGCCAGAGTGGTTGATTTCCCGCTGCCGGTTATGCCTGTAACGAGAACAAGGCCTCTGTTCTCCAGTGCGATTGTTTTTATGACTTCGGGGAGGTTAAGCTTTTCAATGTCCGGAATATCAATGGGTATAGCCCTGAAAACCATGCTGATTACGCCGCGCTGGAGGAATGCGTTCACCCTGAACCGCCCCACCTTGGGGACTGCATAGGCGAAATCCGCCTCCTTCCCTTCTTTGAAGCGCTGCTTTGCACTCTGAGGCATTACATCAGTGGCTATTTTGAGGGTGTCCTCAGCGTTCAGCTTAGGCAAACCCTGAATGGATTCCAGTGAGCCGTGCAGCCTTACCGTCGGCGGTCTGCCAACTTTGAGATGGAGGTCTGATGCTCCCATTGCGACTGTTCTCTGGAGAATAGCATTAATGTCCACGATTCTGACCTCCTACTTAATAGTAAAAATTTACCATCCATGGAAATTTTTACACACGCTCGCGGACGGATAAACCGCCCTTCGCTGCGCACGGCGCAACTCCCTCATTGGAGTTGTTGTATATCGTCAAAGCAAACCCGGAACCGTCATTCTGAGCGAAAGCGAAGAATCTCTCAGTATCCAAACCTGAGAACCTTCACTCTGTTCAGGATGACCGAATCAGCCAAACACCCTCCTTTTTCAAAGGAGGGGCGGGGAGGATTTTCAAAAACCCCTATGCAGAAAACTTATCTAAATTCTACCCTTCTTCTTTTTCAGCGGCAACGGCGATTCCGTAGTGCGCCCTGACTTTGGAGTCAATCTCCTTAGCCACATCAGGATTCGCGGTCAGAAACGCCCTTGCGTTCTCCTTGCCCTGACCCAGCTTGGTATCTCCGTAGCTGAACCACGCGCCCGCCTTGTTGATTATATCAAGCTTGGCGCCGAGGTCGATCAGCACGCCGATTTTGGAAACGCCTTCTCCGTAGAGTATATCAAACTCTGCAACCTTGAATGGGGGAGCGACTTTGTTTTTAACAATCTTCGCCGTACCCTGATTGCCGACCTGCTCATCCTTCTCCTTAAGTGCGGAGCTTTTCTTAATTTCCATACGTACAGAGGCGTAAAACTTAAGTGCGTTACCGCCCGTTGTTGTTTCCGGGTTGCCGTAAACAACGCCTATTTTGGAGCGTGTCTGGTTTATGAAAATGAGTGATGTCTTTGATTTGTTAACGATACCGGCAAGTTTTCTCAGCGCCTGGCTCATAAGCCTTGCCTGGAGACCCATGTGTGAATCGCCCATTTCGCCCTCTATCTCCGCTCTGGGAGTGAGCGCCGCAACTGAGTCCACAACTATTATGTCAATAGCGCCGGAGCGTACAAGGGTTTCACATATTTCAAGGGCAGCCTCACCGCTGTCCGGTTGGCTGACTATGAGGTTGTCCGTATCAACGCCGATCGCCTTCGCATACACAGGGTCAAGGGCATGCTCCGCATCTATGAATGCGGCTATTCCGCCCGCTCTCTGAGCTTCGGCTATTGTGTGGAGGGCGATTGTTGTTTTACCGGATGATTCGCTGCCGTATATCTCAACTATACGGCCTCTGGGTATTCCCCCGACTCCGAGGGCTATATCTATGGACAAAACGCCCGTGGAGATAACAGGAAGCTTTTCAACTGCACGGTCGCCGAGACGCATAACCGCCCCTTTGCCGAAATCTTTCTCTATTTTACCCATGGCAAGGTCTAGGGCTTTCCTTTTCTCTGCATCCATATTTTACAGGCTCCTTAATTTATATTTTTTCAAGTTCATAACCTTAATTTACGTCGCACAATCCGAATCTGTACATCCTGTCAGATTCAGATTAACGCTCGCGCCCTGCAAAGCATGGCTCCGCTGCGCACGGCGCAACTCCATCCATGGAGTTGTTTATCTGCCTTTTTACAGGCTCCTTAATTTATATTTTTTCAAGTTCATAACCTTAATTTACGTCGCACAATCCGAATCTGCACATCCTAATCAGATAATGCCCAGTCTTATTTCAGCAAATCTATCAGCCATGCAAAGGCGGTCTTAACGCTGCGCTCCCTGATCGCCGGTCTGTCGCCGGAGAAGCCGTAGCCCTTCACCTCTGTTTTTCCGTTCACGCTCACAGCTATGAACACAGTGCCCACAGGCTTTTCATCCGTTCCGCCGTCAGGCCCTGCTATGCCAGTAACAGCGGCAGCGCAGTCCGTTCCGAGGAGCTTTTTCGCACCCTCAGCCATGGCAAGGGCGCATTCCGCGCTCACAGCGCCGTGCATCTCTATGACATCCGCCGGAACACCGAGGAGATTTATCTTAACATCATTGGAATATGACACTACTGAGCCTTTGAAAACAGCAGAGCTTCCGGAAACAGAGGTAATCTCAGCACCCAGCATGCCCCCTGTGCAGCTTTCAGCGAAGCCCGCAGTAAGCCCCTTCTCCTTAAGCATACGCACCAGACGCGCCGGGAAGGTTTCGTCCCCGTAGCCGATGAAGTTATTCTCAAACGGTTTTCTCACCGCTTCTGCAAAGTTCTGCACGGCTTCCTCATCAAATCCGCGCACCTTTACCAGTATATCCCCTTTGCCGACATTGATTATGCAGTCTATCCCGTCCGGTATGCCCAGTTCGCGGATAACATCATCAACCTCGGATTCAGGCTTGCCCGCTATGCGCAGGTCACGGATATGACGCTCCCTGAGCGGAAAAAGCTCATGCAGCCAAGGCAGAACCTGTTCATCGAACATGGGCTTCATCTCATAGGGAATACCCGGCATGGAGATTATTCTTGCGTTTCCGCATTGAACGGAGAACCCGAAGGCTGTCCCCATGCGGTTAAAGAAGGTTCTGCACCCTTCAGGGAGCTTCGCCTGATGAAAGTGGTTTTCCTTGAGGTTTATGCCGAACTTGGCGAGACGTTTTTTTATGTGCTCAAGCTGCTCTTCGTTCAGAATGTAGTTTTTTCCGGCAACACGGCTGACCACCTCAGCCGTAAGGTCATCAAATGTGGGGCCCAGGCCGCCGGTGGTGATGATCAGATCATACTTTTCCGCTGCTTCCAGAAAGAGTTCCGCCATTCTGTCCATATTGTCGGGCAGAAGGCGGACATCCTCCACATTTATTCCGTGCTTAACAAGACGGGAGCCTATCCACGCCGAATTGGTGTCGGTAATGCTCCCTTCAAGCAGTTCGCTTCCGATAGCGAACACGGCAGCTGTTACAGTATTATCCACAGCAGACCTTTGAGCACAAGGAGCGCGCCTATGGAGTAAACCGCCGCCCCTATGTCATCCAGCATAACGGCAATTCCGCCGCCGATCTCTTCAAGCTTTCCGATGGGGTGCGGTTTCACTATATCAAATATGCGGAACAGCACAAACGCCCAGAAAAGGTTGTTGAGCGAGTTCTGAAAAAACAGCATGAGAAAGTAATAGGCGGCTATTTCGTCTATTACCACTTCGGGAGCATCTTTCTCCCCTGTGGTTCTCTCATGGTATTCGGCGGCCAGAACACCCGCCGCGAACAGAATGATAAATAACATTATCTGGTAGAACAGGGAAAACCACCCTGTAAGAACAACCAGACCTACGCCGGCCAGCGTGCCTGCTGTGCCCGGTGCGTATGGACTTCTGCCCGAATAGAAACCGGTAGCGATAAAGTTAAGAATGTTGTGGATCATGTTAGTCAGTACCCCAGAGCCTCATTAGTTAAAGTTTCAGTGACGCGCATCATGCCGTCCTGAACATTTTATTGAAATCACCCCGCTATGGAGGCGGCTTCTTTTAAGTCTATCGTACCCTCATAAAAGGCTTTTCCGGCTATGGTTCCCTTTATGTTCGGATGTTTAAGCCCGTACAGAGCCCTGACATCACTTATATCTTTAAGCCCGCCGGAGGCTATGACACCCCACGGGCTTTTGTCCGCAAGGGCGGCTGTGGCTTCTATGTTAAGCCCCTGAAGCATGCCGTCACGGCTGATGTCCGTATAGATTACGCTTTCTATGCTGTAGCCTGCGTAGGTTTTCAGCACATCCTCCGCCTTTGTCTCGCTGGTTTCGTACCAGCCTTCGGTGGCTACATAGCCGTCCTTGGCATCTACTCCCAGTATAATCCTGTCCGGATAAGTTTCAGCGGCTTTTTTCACAAACTCCGGATCTTTTATCACAACAGTGCCCAGAATTGCGTATTTCACGCCTATGTCAAAGTATGCCTTGATCCTGTCCATATTGCGGATTCCGCCGCCGACCTCTATCTCCATATCCGCTTTTTTTATTATGCGCTTTATGGTTTCGAAGTTGGTCATCTCACCCTTTTTGGCTCCGTCAAGATCCACAATGTGGAGCCGTTTTATCCCCAGTTCGCGGAACTGAACCGCGGCCTCCGCAGGGTCGTCAAAGTATATCTTATAGTCGTCCATATCCCCCTGACGGAGGCGGACAGCCTTTCCGCCGAGAAGGTCGATAGCCGGAATTATCAGCATTTCCACTCCCCGAAATTTTTAAGCAGCCTGAGCCCCGTTGCCTGTGATTTTTCCGGGTGAAACTGGGTTGCGAATATATTATCCCTCGCGGCGGCGGCGGTGAACGTGACACCGTATTCGCACTCTGCTGCGATTACGGATGAATCCTCCGACTGCACATAGTAGGAATGCACGAAGTACACCATATCACCGTCATTTATGCCTTTCAGCACAGGGTGATTCTTCTGTTTTATGCTGAGGCTGTTCCAGCCCATGTGCGGAATCTTCATCCCCTGTTTAACTATTTCACCCGGAAACTTCTGCACCGAACCCCGGAAAATACCGAGGCCGTCATGCTCGCCGAACTCGTAGCTTTTATCAAACAGCATCTGCATTCCCACACATATGCCTAAAAACGGTCTGCCGGAATCTATAACTCCGAGAACAGTTTCCCTCAGCCCGGCTTTTTCAAGCCCGCCGATACAGTCGCCGAATGCGCCGACACCGGGGAGAACAACTTTATGGGCGGATTTTATAATTTGCGCATCCGAGGTGACCACGGCATCATAGCCGAGGCTTTCAAACGCCTTCTGCACACTGCGTAGGTTGCCCGCCTCATAATCAATGACAGCAATTTTACTCACTTAACGTACCCTTGGTGGACATTATTCTGTCCGATTCCACAACAACAGCGTCTTTTATCGATCTGGCAACAGCCTTGAAAATTCCTTCTATTATGTGGTGCGTGTTGCGTCCGAATCTCTTTATTATGTGCAGGTTTACCGAGGAGCGGTCAGCGAAGGCCTTGAAGAACTCCTCCACAAGCTCGGTCTCGAATGTTCCCACACGCACAGCCTGAATATCGGCGGCAAAGTTGAGGTATGTCCTCCCGCTGAAATCTATTGCGCATTCTATAAGGGTTTCATCCATGGGGAGAAGGAAAAAGCCGTACCGCCTTATTCCTTTTTTATCGCCGAGAGCTTTCTTAAACGCATCGCCGAGGCATATTCCTATGTCCTCCACCGTGTGATGGTCGTCCACGTTGGTATCGCCTTTTGCGATCACTTCGAGGTCAAAGCCACCGTGACGCGCGAAAAGCTCCAGCATGTGGTTGAGAAAGCCCACGCCTGTGGTTATTTTGCTCTCGCCTGAACCGTCTATGTCCAGCTTAAGGTAAATATCCGTTTCGTTTGTTTTTCTGGTAATTTCCGCGATGCGGTTTCGGTTCATTTCGGGTTAACCTCCCTAAGGCATGCGGGCAAGCATGTTATAAGAGTGTCATAAGTGGTGCGGACAGTCTGTTTTCCCTTTATTTTTAACGGATTTTATCATACATTACCGAAAAATAAATAACTATTTTCCTTTATCGGAAAAGCTGCCTGAGTCCGTTTTTCCCCTGCGGAGCCGCAAATGAAATACTATAAAAATCTTCAGAAAAGCTACGACGTGACAGAAGATGATCTGCGCAATATTGCCTCCCTCAAAGAGATTATGGAAAAACATAAAGAAGACTTTGTAAGAGATGTCTTTGAGAGCTTCACAAAAAAGTTCCGTCTGCCGGACAGCGTGTACCCTGTTGTGCTGGCAAAGCACAGAGAGTTTCTTTTAACATGGTACGACAGGTTTTTTGAAGCCAGACTGAACAATGCATACCTCGCATACCTTGAAAAATTCGGCAATCTCCAGAAGAAATATGAAATAGACCATGAATGGATAAACGCCATGATGAGCTATATCCGCCTGTGGATTCACGAACGTATTTTCCAGAGTCTGGATGATGACGTGTACAGAAAAAATATTCTCTTAAGCGTTCATAAATTTATGGATATAAATGTTGATGCCGTCAATTACGCTTTCTGCGAAAACAAAATCAGGGAATATACATCTATATTCAGTATAAAGAACTTTGTGGTTTCCGTTTCGGAGAAGTTCTCCTTCCTCATGCACACGCTGATGGTGGGCATACTGATCATAATGACGGCCGCCGCCGCTGTGCTCTTCGGGATTGAGATACTGCACCTGCTGGAGGAAAACGCGGACAAGGTTCTTATTACCGCTCTGGGCTCGCTGCTTATTATCTGGGTTCTGGTGGAGCTTCTCCACACGGAGATCCAGATGCTGAAAGGAGGCAAGTTCAAGATAAGCATTTTCATCGGTGTTGCGCTCATTGCCTTCATCCGTGACCTGCTCATCATAACCCTCAAGCACGAAACATCCAATCCGATGACATACGGATTTGTTCTGGTATCAATAGCGGTACTGGGAGTAATATACTGGATGATTACAAAAACGGAAAAATAAAGGAAGGTCAAAGGATGATTAAAGAACTGGCGAAAAAACTGTTCGGCGACTTTAACCAGAGATACCTGAAAAAGGTAGCAGGTGTTGTCGATAAAATAAACTCTCTTGAGGCGGTTTTCGAAAGAAAATCCATCGAGGAGCTTAAAACCTCCACTGCGGAGTTCCGCAGAAGGCTGGAAAACGGGGAAAGCATTGACGATCTCCTTCCTGAGGCATTCGCCGCTGTCAGAGAAGTGAGCAAACGCAGAATGAACATGAGGCATTTCGATGTTCAGCTCATAGGCGGTTACGCCCTGCACAAAGGCAGAATATCAGAGATGAAAACCGGTGAAGGTAAAACCCTTGTGGCTACTCTCGCCCTTTATCTCAATGCACTTGAAGGCAAGGGAGCGCATCTTGTCACCGTGAATGACTATCTGGCAAGGCGTGATGCGCAGTGGATGAGCCCGATTTACATCACCCTCGGCCTCAGTGTGGGTATCATACAGCATGAGGCATCATCGCTTGTGGAGTGGGAGAACGAAGACACGCTCACCACAAAAATCACCCCATGCACCAGAAAAGAGGCATACGCCGCAGACATAACCTACGGAACCAACAACGAATTCGGGTTTGACTATCTGCGTGACAATATGAAGCTCTCCGTGAATGACATGTCCCAGAGGAAGCTTCACTACGCCATAGTGGATGAAGTGGACAGTATTCTTATAGACGAAGCAAGAACGCCCCTGATCATCAGCGGACCCACAGATATATCCACCAATGTTTACTACAAAATTGACGAGGTAATCCGCCAGCTTAACCCGGAGACATCCTATAAAGTTGACGAGAAAAGACGCGATGTTCAGCTTCTGGACGCGGGCATAAACTCAATCGAGAAAACCCTCGGACTTGAAAACCTTTTCGATGTAGCCAATGTGGACACTCTCCACTATGTAAACAACTCACTCAAGGCTCACGCAGTTTTCAAGCGCGACAAAGATTACGTTGTGGAAAACGGCAAGGTTATCATTGTTGATGAGTTTACCGGCAGGCTCATGCCCGGAAGAAGGTACTCCGACGGTCAGCACCAGGCAATAGAGGCCAAGGAGCAGGTGGTAATAGAGAACGAGAACCAGACTCTGGCCTCCATCACCTTCCAGAACTATTTCCGCATGTACGCCAAGCTCGCGGGTATGACGGGTACAGCCGCCACAGAAGCGGGCGAGTTCATGCAGATATACAACCTCGGCGTTGTAAGCATACCCACTCACCGCAAAATGGTGCGTAATGACAGGGCTGACGTTATCTACAAAACCGCCCGCGAGAAGTACGAAGCTATCATAGCCGAAATAGAAGAGATGAACAAACTCGGCCGCCCCGTTCTTGTGGGCACATCATCCATTGAAAAATCCGAGCTTGTCAGCAAAATGCTTGAGAAAAGAAAGATTAAGCATGAAGTCCTCAACGCCAAGCACCACGAACGCGAAGCGCAGATAGTTGCCCTCGCCGGACAGAAAAACGCTGTCACCATCGCCACCAACATGGCAGGACGAGGAACTGACATTAAACTGGGTGAAGGTGTGCTTGAACTCGGCGGTCTTCACATTCTCGGCACTGAACGAAACGAATCCAGAAGGATAGACAACCAGCTCAGAGGCCGTGCCGGCCGTCAGGGGGATGCGGGTTCATCAAGATTCTTCCTCAGCCTTGAGGATGACCTTATGCGCATCTTCGGTTCAGAAAAGATCTCCTACATCATGAACAAACTCGGCATGAAGGACGGAGAGCCCATTGAGCATAATATAATTTCCAAAGCCATAGAAAATGCCCAGAAAAAAGTTGAGGCAATGAACTTTGAGGTGCGTAAGTATCTGCTGGATTACGATAACGTAATGAACCAGCAGAGGACGATTGTCTACGGTCTCCGTAACAGCATCCTCAATAAGGAGCAGGTGGAGGAAGTAGCCAGAGAAACCATAAACAATACCCTCAACTCTCTGTATGACGAATTTGTATCAGCGCACGAAAAGCCTGATCTTGAAGGCTTCAATAAGGCACTGAAGGAAACCTTTGCCATTGATGACATATCCACTGATGTCAAAAAGTCTGAGGATTTTCTCAATACCGCCGCTCAGAAAATCAAAGAGAAATTCGAAGCCAAGAAGGCCGAATTCGGCGAACACTACAGAGGCCTTTTCAGCTACCTGATGATAAGCATGCTGGATGACAAATGGAAGGAGCACCTGCTCAGCATGGATCACCTCCGTGACAGCGTGCGCCTCAGAGGCTACGGACAGAAAGACCCGCTCAACGAATATAAACGCGAGGCCTTCAACCTCTTCGCAGGGCTCATGGACAGGGTATATTCCAACACCTGCCGCATTCTCTTCAACGTGAGAATGGGGCAGAAACAGGAAGACGTTGACCTTGAAAAGAAAGAGCAGGAAAGGCAGAAAACCGCTAAAATATCCGAAGAACGCAGAGACGTGCTCTCTGCCGCGCCCAAAGAGGAAAAAGCGAAACCTGTCAGGAGAGTGGTTCCCAAAGTCGGCAGAAACGATGACTGCCCCTGCGGAAGCGGCAAGAAATATAAGAAATGCTGCGGTCAGAACGAAGCAGACAGTGATGATGTTTAAATTCCGGACATTTTAAGCGTATAGTTTAAAGCATTTTCAGGGGGCTCTTTCGATGGAAGGAAGCCCCCTTTTTTATTTAAAGCAGAATAAGCAGAATATAAACTGCCGCAACACCTGAGGCGAATACTGCAATCAGGCTTCTGCCCAGAAATGCCAGAGCAGCGGAGACAGCTATTCCTCCCGCTGCAGCGATGGGCGGATTGACTGAAAACAATGCTCCGGGGAATATAAGCGCGCCGAGCGATGCATAGGGGATGAACCTGAGAAACCTGTTCAGCCACGGCGCGAGACGCATATTTTTCAGGAAGACCATGGGCAGCATTCTGGGTATGTATGTCACCAGTGCCATGAGTATGATTATATTAAGCTTGCTCATTCTCTTCCCCGTGCAGGCAGGCCGCTGCAAGTGCCCCTGCCATAGTTGCGCTGACAATCATCCACCCTGAACCCATCTCAAAAAACGGCTGAAAATACAATGCTCCGCTGACAGCCATTGAGCAGAGCGCGGCTGTGACCGCCGGTCTTGTTCTTTTGAGTTCGGGTACAAGCAGCCCTATGAATAGTGCATAAAGCCCGAAGGTTAGGCTCTGCTTGAGGGTATCACTCAGGACTGACCCTGCCATTACTCCCACGACAGTTCCCGCTGCCCATGCGCTGTAAGCTGTGAAGTTAAGCCCGTAAAGGTATGAAGGCGCAATCCTCTCCCCACCGCTCATACTGGCCACTGCGAATGTTTCATCCGTAACACCGAACGAAGCCAGCGCGGACTGAGCACCGGTTGTCTCCTCCGGCAGCCTTCTGGAGAGGGATGAACTCATCAGAAAATGGCGGAAGTTAAGGACAAAAGTTGTGAGAACTATCTCCCAGCCCCCTACCCCCATACCGAACATACCTGCGCCGACAAACTGGGACGCACCTGCAAAGACTATGAGAGACATGAGGACAGCAAGCCAGCCGTCCAGCCCGGCGGAAACCGCAGTGAGCCCAAACGAAACTGCCACAGGAAAATAGCCCGCAGCTATGGGAAGAGCCTGTCTGAAACCTTTTGAAATCTGATTTGACAAAGGAAATACCTGCCATCGGTTAAGTTGATTTTAAGTACCTATTATATAAAATGTTTCATGTGAAACAACAGAAATTTCAGTCGAAGAACTCAACACCGGCGGCGCTTTCATGCTCATTCTCTTTCTCTGCCAGCCATTCTCCGGTGGAAAAACGCTCCACATGAAATGCTGTGATAAAGTATGCTTCACCGCCGCATATCATTCCGCCGCTGCCAATCACTGCAGTATTTACCGCAGCATAGGCCGGGTAGTCCGCCCTGTTTTCCTGTAATTTATGCTCTATGAGAGATGCAAAATGCGCAGCGATCCCATCCAGTCCGCAGGCATCCCCGGATCTGAACAGAACCCTTCCGTCCGGCTGTTTCTCACCTTTAAAATTGGAATCATGCAGAACAGCCAGAGTTTTCATGTCCAGATATTCTTCCGGCAGTGCGGGGGAAATGACTGCATGGCGGAAAACTTTCATCAATCACCGGAATAAGCGTTATGTCTAAAGGAAAGCGACTTTCTCCACCCTGTTGCGTCCTCTGCTTTTTGCCATGTAGAGGGCATCATCGGCGGTTTTAATAAGCAGATCCCTCGACTGGAGGAGAACATACTCTGTAACGCCGAAGCTGCATGTGACTCTCCCCACGTGGGAAAACTGCTGGCGCTCTATCTTGCCGCGTATTTTATCCGCAAGGGCGAATCCGCCGTTTAAATCAGTTTCGGGAGCGAGAACAACAAACTCCTCTCCGCCGTAACGGGCAAAGGTGTCCACCACGCGGACGTTCTGCTTAACCAGATGGGCTATTTCCTTAATGATACTGTCGCCGACCTGCCTTCCGTAGCGTTCGTTTATTTCGCTGAAACCGTCTATATCAAATAAAATAAGGCACAGCGGGCGTGTGTAGCGCTGAACCCTGTAAAGCTCACGGTCAAGTTCCTCAACAAACTTCCGCCTGTTCACAACACCCGTAAGAGGGTCAATCATCGCAGGTGTTTCTCTCATTACGGTTGATGCTTCCAGATTGGAAATATCAACCATGGAAACAAGCACAGAGCTTTCCTCCTCAACCTTGTTTATGCGCACAAGGAAGTTTTTGGCCTCACTCTTAAGTTTGCCTGCACCCTGCATCTTGAGCACTGCCTCGTCAAGGCCTTCTGCCGCTGCCTTTTTCAGCCAGTTCCGCAAATCTGCCCCGCAGTAGCCGCTGCCGTCCTTAAGAATATTAACGGTTTCCAGAGCGGCGGTTTTTGTGCCGATCTCCGCCATATCCTCATAGCCGATGTAGTGGAGGAATGCGGTATTGATATAATAGATTTTTTCAAGGTCAGTAATGAGATAAAACTCCGCAGAGTTTTCCATAACAAGGCGGAGCAGCCTGTCTTTCTTGGCTTTTTCCTTCTGCTGAATAATATTGAGCGCAACTTCGCTGAGCAGACTCCTGAGCTTTTTTATGTCCACAGGCTTTTTTATATATTTCATTGCGCCTATGTCTATGGAACCGACGAGATATTTCTCATCATCGTACCCGGTGGTTATTATAATGGGCACGTCTGCGTTCTCTTTCCTTATCTCTTCCGCCATTTCAAGACCGTTCATGAGCGGCATCTGAATATCGGTTATAATGATGTCCGGCTTCTCGGTTTTAAAAACCTCAAGCCCTTCTATTCCGTCGGACGCGCTGTAGACCACGCCGAAATTCTTGCTGAGAAAGCCGGAAAGCTTGTCTCTCGCATCTGATTCATCTTCAACACAAAGTATCGTGATTTCCTTCATTGCCTCAGGGAAATCTTCCGCCCATTTGTTCATTTCAACCTTCATAAACTACATAATAATATTTATCAAACATAATGACAGGGTAAAATTACCTGTCGCTAACACTTTTTTCCTGCATAGCCTCTGCCATTGCCTTCAGAAGCGAATGAGCAAAGACCGGTTTTTTAATAATTGCTTTCCCTTCGGTTATGATACCCTTTCCTCTCAGGGATTCGTCATCATATCCTGTCATGTAGATTATCGGCAGGTTTCCGTATTTCTCAAGGAGAGCCTCAGCAGCCATCACGCTGCCTGAATCCGCCAGCACCATATCTATTACCGCAATGGAGACCTCTCCGAGGTATTCCAGCTTATTATACATAGACGGATAACCGTCAAAACACACTGCTCTGTAGCCGAATTCGCTGAGCATTGTTTCTATGCCTTCCCTGACCCCCGGATCATCATCAATCACAACAACAGAGCCGCTGAGCTTCACCAGACTGTCCGCAGTTGCAGCGGCGAATGATATTTCATCTATGTCAATAAGGGGAAACTCCAGCGTAAAAACAGTTCCCTGACCCAGCACACTCTCACAAAAGATCTTTGCCCCGTGAGAATCCATCAGGTCCTTTACTATGGCAAGCCCAAGCCCCGTCCCCTTTCCTTCGCTCTTAGTGGTAAAGAAGGGCTTGAAAATATTAGCCAGAACATCAGCAGGCATCCCTGTCCCGGTATCCCCTATGCGGATCAGCACGCTCTTTCCTGAAAGGCTTTTAGAGGCCGATACTGTGAGCAGCCCCCCGTCCGGCATGGCATCCCTTGCATTGTTTGCAAGATTAAGAAGAATCTGCTCAATCTGTGATTCTATGGCTCTTATTCTGGCGCCTCCGCATTCCGTCTCCACATCTATTACAATGTCCTCCGGAAAAACCAGTGAAATAATATCGGTCACCTTCCTCACTGTGCGGTCTGCATCTATAATCCTGAATTCCTGCTCCTGCTTCCGGCTGTACCCCAGTAGCCCCTGAGTGAGGGATCTGCCTGATTCTGCAAGCTCCACCAGCTTATCCGCGAGGTAGCTGACATCCTTTCTGTCTTTCAGCTTGCGGCTTATTACCCCGGCAAAACCGCCAACGGCGGTCAGCACATTATTAAAATCATGGGCTATACCCCCCGCAAGCTCTCCCAGTGTTTCCATCTTCTGGGCATGGATAAGCTGCATCTTCATTTCGTTTGCAAGGGTGGCATCCTCATCAAAGAATGCAAGGTTGGTTATCTCGCCTCTGGAGTTCCTGATAGGGGAAACAAACGACAGAACCTCTATCTCTCCTCCGTCCCTCGTTTTGCTCTTTGTGCGGCCCGCCCATCTTCTCCCGGAGAGAACCGTGGACCAGATGCGCTCATACTCGCCGCTGTCGTCCAGAACACTTTTTATAACATTTATATTGCTGCCTATTATGTCTTTCTCGCTGAAACCTGTCTGCCTGTGGAGCTTTGGGTTTGCGTATGTTATTGTTCCGTCCTTCTCGGTTACAAATATTCCGGAGGTGCTGTATTCCACCACCTGCATCATACGCATGGCATTTTCGTGGGTGCGTATCTTTTCGCTCAGATCTTCAAGCCGTGCGTAAAAAAGGCTCTCGTTCTTTCTGTAAACAAGCTGAACAGTGGCCTCGCTCTGGTGGATTTCCCCGGTTTTGGAAATGATCTCAGTGAACAGCACAATTCTGTCCTGCTCGCCGTCTGCAACACCTGAGAGCCTTTCCCTCAGAACCTCAGCGCTGAGATTGCGCACAAGATCCACAGGGGTCATATTCCGGAGCTCGCCGAAGCTGTAGCCTGTTTTCTCTATAACTGCGCGGTTTACATATCTGAATTTGAGGGTTTTTTCATCTATCAGGAAAATGAAATCGCGGCTCTCCTCTATAATGTCTATAAGGAGCTCCTTTTCGTATTCCTCCGCATTTTCTTTCACCACCTTTTTTCTGCTGAGCAAAGCCTTAACCGAGTCCATAAGACCTGTTATGTCGTCCTTAGTGCGGAAGTCGGCCGCGCCGCGTCTGACACACTCCACAGCGCCGCGCACATCGGAATAGGCGGAAAAGACAAATACCGGAATCTCACGCCCGGAAGCGTTTATAATATCGAGTATTTCGAATGCATCGGTTTTGCTGAGGTATTCCTCCGTCACAACCATATCCCAGTGGCGGCCTGTGAGGAGTTCGTGAAATTCATCGGTCGTTGCGGCGAGTGCGTGGATCTCTATTGCGAAATGTTTTTTGAGCGCTTCAAGAATTCTGTTTTTTTCAACCCCGGAATCTTCAACAAAAAGAACACTGACAGATGGCAACATAATCACACCGCCTGGGAATCGGGGAAACGCTGCGGGACAATGAAGCCCGCAGTCAGAACAGCGGCAATGGAACTGCCGGAGCGCTTTTTACGGCCGGGTTAACCCCTGTAGCCGAATTTGACAGAAAGTGCTTTCGCCGCTTCCTGAACAATATGCGCAACCTCGGCCTCAACACGCTCCATAGGTATGCGTTCAACAGGAGCGCTAACACTGATCCCCGCTATAACATTACCCATGAAGTCTCTCACCGGAGCGCCCACACATCTTACGCCGAGTTCGTATTCCTCGTCGTCCATGGAGTAGCCTCTTTCCTTAATAAGTTTGAGGTCTGCCTTGAGAGCGTCCATTGAGCCTATTGTGTTTTTGGTGAAGGTTATCATTTCACCCGGATAAAGCTTATCAATATCGCGCTGGTCGTAATATGCAAGCTGAGCCTTGCCTGTGGCTGTGGCATATGCCGGGCCCACATTCCCTATTCTGGGAAGAACCCTGACCGCGTGATCTGTCTCTATTACATTAAGGTAAACGACATTGCCGTCCCTCATTACGCTGATGTAGGCTGATTCCCCGGTCTGCTGTTTAAGCTGCTGGAGAACCTGAATGGAGATTTCGATTATGTTCAGCTTATTTATATAAGCCTGAGAGATCTGGAAGGTTTTCACACCGAGTCTGAAATTGCCTGTGTAGCGGTTATATTCCACATATCCGAACATCTCAAGCGTGGCCAGAAGTTTGTTTACATTGCTTCTGGTGAGGTTGAGCTTGGTAACCACATCGCTTATGCTGAGTTCGTGCTCACCGTCGCCGAGGAGCTCCAGAATATCTATGGCGTTGTTGACCGCCTGTACGGCATATTCCGACTTATCTCTTTTCATCTTAATCTCCGATAATAAATTAAAACCAAACGTTGTTACGAAAAGCGGCAACTAACGCATAGGTATTTAAATCTATTACATTATCTTATTTTTTGTCAATATAAATTCATGTTTGAGCGGGGGCAGGCCAAACCCCCGTCATCTTTCCGGAACCGGCTCTTGCGGTGCTTTAAGCACCTGTTTATCAATAATAGCCTTAAAATATAAAATTAGCATTCAAATAAAACAGCAGATGCCCTGTAAGCTTTTCCTCTTTTTAGCTGCCGAGTTTTATCTGCGGCATAGTCCAAAAGGGCATGACAGCCT
The DNA here is from genome assembly GCA_023395255.1 of Deferribacteres bacterium. Classification (GTDB taxonomy): domain Bacteria; phylum Chrysiogenota; class Deferribacteres; order Deferribacterales; family Geovibrionaceae; genus Geovibrio; species Geovibrio ferrireducens. The sequence goes on along the minus strand of JAEWZN010000007.1, from coordinate 168,010 downwards.
GACTGCTCAAACCTTCACCTTTCTGCCGCAGAAAACTCATGTTAACGCCCAAGCGGCTCTATCTTGTCCGCTGAAATAAACCTGAATCCCTTGACCGTCCTTACCGCCTTACCGCCGTCCATGTATCTTACATCCGTGGCAAACGAGCTCACAGGCTCTCCTTTCAGGAATGCTATCATATCATTAGCCATGTAAGCGGAAAGCGTAGGCTCCTCGCCGTACTGATCTATATACAGCCTGCGGAACTCCGACGCATTAGCATTTCCGGCCAGATAGGCAGGGGTGAATATCATCGCCCTGCGGAAATAGCCTGAATAGTCATCAGTCATATATCTTTTTCCGAATGAGTCTGTTCCGATGAAAAGCTTGACTCTTTCGGGGTTTTTCACGCTGTATCTCACAAGGGGGACAACCTTTATAAGTTTTATTTCAGGAGAGAAAACAACCACAGTATAGCGGGTATCCTGCTTGTATCTGGCGGTTATTGTCTTCATCTCGTTCTGGAAATTCCCTTTTTCAAAATTGACGGTATGAACAGGGATGTTCTGCGCCTTAAGTTCTGCCGCTGCCAGTTCGGACTGAACCGCATACTCGTTAGAAACAGCTATCACCGTCACTGCCTTTTCAAGCACTGCGTACCCTGTTGTTTCTGCAACTATGTCATCCTTGCTTATGTCAAACCTGTAGGTATTTCCATCAACCTGCACTGTTCTGTGGAAGGGATCAACCTTGGCGGCGTTAAAGCCTATGCCGTCTCCCATCTCAAGCTTGAACGGAGCGCGCTTGTATGCAACGGCGGCGATCGCAGCCTGCATAAATTCCATGTGACTTCCGCCGACGAGGAAAACCTTATTCGCCCTTGCTTCTTCCTTTATTATCTCAGGAGCCGGAGCGGGATCAGGCTCTTTAGGCTCTGTTTTTGTCTCGGCTGACGATTCCTTAACCTTCTTATCCGCGGGAACAGGTTTCAGCCTGCTGTCCACACAGTCGGCAAAGGGGTCATCCCCTGCCCGTATTCCTTCGGCAGTACAGTACGACCTGATTATAGAGGGAAAAGGTTCCTCGTCCTTTCTGTTGCTGATCATTGTGTAATATTCCAGCGCCTTGTCCTCTTTCCCTGTTTTGATATAAGCATCAAACAGCCAGAGCATGCCTGAAAAGCGCATGTATCTGCTGAGGTATGTCTCACGGTAATTGCGCTCAAGGAACTTAACCCCTTTATCAAACTGGTTCTTGCGTATGTAGTGTCTGCCCATTATCAGACCCGCAGCCGCAGACTTCTCAAGCGGTGCGTTGCTGTTTATGGTCTGAAGCTTTTCAAGATCTCTGAAATTAAGGTCTTTGGTTGCGTAAAAAGTTTCCGAGAACGGTTCAACGGGAACCGACATCTGAGGACGCGCAGCGCAGGACACCGTCAGTAAAACAGCCACTGCTGCCGATAATAGTGTAAGTCCTCGTAAATGGTTCTTCAACCCTGACATTTTCAAACCCCAACTTATATTTTTTCAGCAGGTTTTCCGCCTGCTTTATCTCTTCTTCAAGTCTTTCGCCCTTGTATAATAGCCATAAAGTGTCTTTGCGGGCAAGGCTCTTTGTCCACTTAAGGATTTCCTGCACCTTGGCTACACCCCTTGCGGTGATAAGGTCAAACTGCCCCTGCACAGCTTCGGCACGGCAATTCATAACAGTAATATTACTCAGACCCAATTCCGAAGCAGCATGTTCAAGAAATCTGCATTTTTTTGCTATGCTCTCCACAAGTGTTATCTTTAATTCGGGATAAAAAATTGCCGTCACAATCCCCGGAAAGCCGCCCCCGCTGCCGATGTCCGCCATTGTTTCACGTAAAACATTTTTCAGGGAAAATATATAAACACTGTCCAGGTAATGTTTAAGGTAAAACTCATCCTTATCCTTAATGGCAGTGAGATTAAGCCCGGCACTCATATGGAGTTCGTAAAATTTCTCAAGCTTTGCTGACTGCTCATCTGTAACATTAATATAATTATTCAACATCGTTTCCGCCGCTTTTCCGGATTTTACTGATGTGCACATGGAGAAGTGCAACCGCCGCTGGGGTCATTCCCTGTATCCTCGCTGCCTGCCCAAGTGTGGCAGGGCGGATTGAGTTGAGCTTGTCTATATACTCCCTGCGCAGACCGATGATTGATGTGTAGTCGATAGTGTCAGGAATTCTGACTGATTCCGTCCTGCGGAATTTCTCTATCTCGGTTTCCTGCCGCTGAATATATCCTTCGTACTTAGCATTTATTTCAACCTGCTCACTCACACGCTCATTGACGCTGCTTCCGCAGAGCTTTTCTATCGTGGAGTAATCAAACTCAGGTCTTTTCAGCAGTTCAAACGCGCTCACAGGGTTTTTCAGCACACCGCCATATTCTGCCAGAACACTAAGCACATCTGAGGAGGGGGTGATCCTGATGTTTTTCAGACGAGTGAGCTCTTCCTCTTTAGCAAGCCTTTCAGTGCAGAAGCGCTCATAGCGGGTTTTACTGATCAGTCCAAGCTCGAATCCTTTGTCAGAGAGCCTGTATTCAGCGTTGTCCTCACGAAGCTGGAGCCTGTACTCTGCCCTTGAGGTAAACATGCGGTAGGGTTCATCCACACCCTTATTGACCAGATCATCAATCATCACGCCTATGTAGCTCTGCTCACGCCCCACGATGAAAGGCTCACTGCCGTTCAGCGCAAGAGCGGCATTTATTCCGGCGATCAGCCCCTGTGCTGCGGCCTCTTCATACCCGCTGGTTCCGTTAAGCTGGCCTGCGAAGTAGAGCCCTTTTACAAGCTTAGTCTCCATTGTGGCGAAAAGCCCTGTAGGCTGAACAAAATCATACTCAATAGCATATGCCGGACGGACAAATTCAACATTCTCCAGCCCCTCCACAGACCTGTACATAGCTATCTGCACATCTATAGGGAGAGAAGATGAAAAACCGTTGGCATAATATTCCCTCGAATTAAGCCCTTCCGGCTCTAGAAAAATCTGGTGTCTGGTTTTTTCAGGAAATTTTTTAACCTTGTCCTCTATGGACGGACAGTATCTGGGGCCTATACCTTTTATCACTCCGCCGTAGAGGGGTGAGCGGTGAAGGTTGTCTCTGATAATCTGATGGGTCTTTTCGTTTGTATAAGTTACATAGCAGGGAAGCTGCGGAAGCGTTATCTCTTTCGTCTCAAAGGAGAACGGCTTGGCAAAGTCATCACCGTGCTGAGTATCCAGCTTTGAGAAATCTATGGTATTTACATCAAGTCGTGCGGGTGTCCCTGTTTTAAGGCGTTCAAGCCTGAATCCGGCTTTTGTGAGTGAGTCTGACATGCCTACAGATGCAAATTCGTTCATTCGCCCTGCGGGGTAGTTACAGTCGCCGATATGGATAAGCCCTTTGAGGAAGGTTCCGGTGCAGAGGACAACCTTCTTTGCTCTGTAGAGCATTCCGGTATCAGCGATTATCCCTTTGATCTCACCGTTCTCTATTGATAAGCCTTCAACCATCCCCTGCTTAAGATCAAGCCCGGACTGTTCCATTATCACACGCTGCATGCGCTGCTTGTAGAGATCCTTATCTGCCTGTGCCCTGCTGCTGCGTACAGCGGGGCCCTTCTTCATGTTGAGAACACGGAACTGGATTCCGGTTTCGTCTATATTCCGCCCCATTTCGCCGCCGAGAGCGTCAATATCTTTAACGATATTACCTTTCGCAAGGCCGCCGATTGCCGGGTTACAGCTCATATGCGCAACATTGTCAACATTGATGGTAAAAAGAGCCGCAGACGCACCCATACGCGCTGCGGCAAGCGCTGCTTCGCATCCGGCGTGTCCTGCTCCGACCACAATCACATCATAAAACTTGTCATAAACAAGCATTTCTCACCTGTTTGATTAATAACATTCTCTTGAAAATTCAGACTCAGGAACGAGATTCCCTAAACCCTTAACAACTCGCTCTAAAAATACATTTGTTTCACGTGAAACAGCCCGGTTTCCCACAATTACACATCATTTCCCGATGCAAAAGCTGTTGAAAATATTCGACAATATCTCCTCAGTGTAAGTTTCGCCCGTAATTTCGGAGAGGATGTTCAGACTGTCACGCAGTTCGAACGAAAGGGCATCGAGGTCATCACACCCCATTATCCTTATCTCCTCAAGGGAGGCCAGCATCCGCTGAAAACCGTTCTTCTGTCTCTCATTAACTGCTATGGCATGCTCATGAATCTGTGAATCCTCTTGGGAGATGAGGTTTTCAAGAATATTCATAAACTCATGGACATTCATGCCCGTTTTCACCGAAATATCTATATCGGTCATATGGCTGTATCTTTTAATATCTGCCTTATTGCCGATTACTATACGTTTTGAATCTGCGGTTTTGCGCAGCACAAGTTTGTCCTCTTCCGTCATCGGCGCGGAAAGATCCAGAACAACTATGACTATGTGCGAGTTTTCAACACGTTCAAGGGAACGCTCTATCCCTGCCTTTTCCACATAGTCATCCGTGTGGCGGATACCCGCAGTATCTACAATTTTAACCGGGTGACCAGCCAGAGTCATATCCGCATCTATGAAATCCCTCGTTGTGCCCGGAATGTCGGAGACTATCGCCCTGTTCTCTTTCAGCAGACAGTTAAGGATGGATGATTTGCCAACATTAGGCCGACCTGCAATGGATACATACACTGCATCGTTCACGGCTTTCAACGTCGAGTAGCTTTTAACAAGCTCTTTCAGCTCCGCTTCTATACGGTCATACTTAGTTGTAATGTAGTGCAGTTCCCTGTCCGAGAGGTCTTCCTCTGGAAAATCTATATATGCCTCAACAACAGTCAGCACATCTACATACAGAGTCTTCAGGTTCTGAATCTGCGTTTTCAGACCGCCCTTAAGCTGGTTGTATGAATAGAACAGTCCGGCTTCTGACTTCGCGGAGATCATCTCCTCCACAGCCTCAGCCTGCGAAAGATCCATTTTGCCGTTTATAAATGCCCTGCGGGTAAATTCACCGGGTTCTGCGAACCTTATTCCCAGCGACATGAAGGAGCTTACGGCACTTCTGACTATCAGCGGGTTGCCGTGGAATGATATTTCCAGAACATCCTCACCTGTATATGAATTTGGGGATTTGAAATACCAGAAGACAACATCGTCCCGCACACTGCCGTCATCATACAGCGCGTGGTAAACCATGCGGGGTTCCAAAGAGGAGAAAGTGCCGCCGCCCTGCTTTTTCAGGAACGAAAGAGCCCTGAGGCTGTCAGCACCGGAAATGCGCAGAACAGTGACGGCGGAACGGATGACGGGAGTTATAGGTGCAACTATCGTATCCATTCCGCATTTACCGTATTAAAGTGTTTTCTCAAACGCTTTCAGTGTGTTGCTGAGAAGCATGGCTATAGTCATGGGCCCTACTCCGCCGGGTACGGGTGTGATGTATGAGGCTTTGCTGTAAACAGCGTCATAATCCACATCCCCAACAAGCTTATCCTCGACCCTGTTTATGCCGACATCTATTATAACCGCTCCGTCACTGACCATATCAGCAGTGACAAAGTTTGCCTTGCCGATAGCAGCCACTATTATATCTGACCTGCGGCAGATCTCTTTAATATTTTTTGTGCGGGAGTGGCACACCGTAACAGTGGCGTTAGCCTTAATAAGCAGTGCAGCCATAGGTTTGCCCACTATGTTGCTTCTGCCCAGAACCGCAACGTTCTTGCCGCTCATCTCTATGCCGTACTCCTCAAACATAACCATAACACCCGCAGGAGTGCAGGGAGCAAGGGCATCTTCGCCTATGTTAAGGAGACCTACGTTTACAGGATGAAAGCCGTCAACATCCTTCTCAGGCCTGATGGCGTACAGAACTTTCTTTTCGTCAATCTGCTTAGGCAGAGGAAGCTGAACAAGAATCCCGTTTATTGAGGAATCATTGTTATACTGCTCCACACGGGCAAGAAGCTCTTCCGTGGAAGTGGTATCGGGCATCCTGTCCACTATGGATTTAAAGCCCGCTTCTTCACAGGCCTTGTTCTTCATGCGGACATAAACCTGACTTGCAGGGTCTTCACCCACAAGGATAACGGCAAGACCGGGCACACGTCCGGTTTTGTCTTTGTACTCTGCGGCCTTCTCTCTCAGGCCGTTTCTGATCTTCTGTGCCAGCTCTTTTCCGTCAATCTTCGTCGGCATCGTAAACTCCTATACTTTATAGTAAAAATTTGCAATTCTTGGAAATTTTTACATACACTCGCGCTGTGATAAACACTGCTTTGTTACTAAGGCGAAACTACTTCATTCAGTTCTGCCGGCATTGTGCATTTTTAAAAGGCTTTCAATACAAAGCTTTTCAGCAAAACTGCTTCTATTCTTCCTCTGCGTCGTCCTCTTTGACTATGGCGAAGGAGATTATCCTGTCCTCATCAGTGGACATGAGCTTAACCCCCTGCGTGTCCCTGCCCATAACAGGGATTTCCTTAACAGAGAGCCTGATTATTTTGCCGCCTTTGGTAATCAGCATAACATCATCCTCTTCGTTAACCTGTTTCGCGCCGCAGACAAGGCCTGTTTTCGGGCTGACTTTGCAGAGTTTAACCCCTTTGCCGCCTCTGGTCTGGAGCCTGTAGTCCGCAACCAGAGAACATTTGCCGTAGCCGCATTCGGTTACGTTAAGGATATAGGGGTGTCCCGTGAGAACTTCCATGGAAACCACTTCGTCCTCATCCTCAAGGGATATTCCTCTGACACCTGTTGCCGCCCTGCCCATTGCGCGTACATCGAGCGAGCTGAACTGTATGGTTTTGCCGTTTCTGGTGGCAAGGAAAATACTGTCATTGTCAGTGGTGACATCTGCGGCCATAATCTCATCGCCTTCGCGAAGCTTAAGGGCTATCATGCCGCTTCTGCCGCTTTTGAAGTCCATAACAGGGGTTTTCTTAACCACACCCTGCTTAGTGGACATGAAAAGGTATTTCTCGTTATCAGCCTCACTGAGAGTGACAACAGAGGCGAGGTTCTCATCCTTTTCAAAGGTGAGCAGGTTGCTGAGATGTCTGCCTTTGGTGTCCCTGGCGCCTTCCGGTATGTCATACACCTTAAGGAAGTGGATTTTCCCTGTGTTGGTGAAGAAGAACACCTTTGCGTGGTTAGTGGTGACAAGCATCCTTTCGGCGAAGTCGTCCCCTTTGCTTTTTGCGCCGCTTTTGCCTTTTCCGCCGCGTTTCTGTGCCACGAAGTTGTCAAGAAGGGTGCGTTTTATGTAGCCGTTGTGGGTAATGGTAACCACTGTCTCGCTGTCAGGGATCAGGTCTTCCATATTGAACTCGCCCGCGGCGGCCACTATTTCGGTTCTTCTTTCATCACCGTATTTATCTTTAACTTCTGTAAGCTCATCGCGGATAACGCCCATCATGATGCTTCTGTTACCGAGAATGCTTTTGTAGTATTCGATGTCTTTAAGTGTGTCTTCATACTCGCCCTGAAGCTTCTCGATCTCAAGACCAGTGAGCTTGCTCAGCCTCATTTCAAGAATGGCCTGACTCTGAACATCGCTGAAAGCGAAGGCTTCTTTCAGTTTCATTTTGGCTTCGGGGGTGTCTTTTGATGTTTTGATCAGTCTGATCACTTCATCAATATTTTCCACAGCTTTTATGAGACCTTCCAGAATATGGAGGCGCTTCTCTGCCTTATCAAGAAGATAGCGGGTTCTGCGGGTAACAACAACAACCCTGTGATCAATGAAGGCTTCCAGTATTTTCTGGAGAGTGAGGGTCTGAGGTCTGCCGTCAACGATGGCAACCATGTTCATTCCGAAGGTAGTCTGCATCTGAGTGAACTTGTAGAGCTGGTTGAGGAGAACATCGGGCATCTGCTCACGTTTGAGCTCGATAACCACGCGGATTCCCTCACGGTCGGATTCATCACGGAGATCAGAAATACCGGTGATAATCTTATCACGCACAAGCTCGGCTATTTTCTCAATGAGAAGAGCCTTATTCACCTGATAAGGCAACTCATCGACAACTATTACCTCTCTGCCGGTTTTGGTCTCTTCTGTGTGGGTTTTGGCTCTTATTGTTATGGAGCCTCTGCCTGTTCTGTAAGCCTTGTATATGTCCTCCCTGCCGAGGATCATTCCTGCGGTGGGGAAGTCGGGCCCTTTTACCACGGAGAAAATATCTTCCTCGGTGTATTCAGGGTTGTCTATCATAAGCATAAGCGCGTCCACAGCCTCATTAAGGTTGTGGGGCGGAATATTGGTCGCCATGCCCACTGCGATACCGCTTGTTCCGTTCACAAGGAGGTTGGGAATCCTCGTAGGGAAAACAGTGGGTTCCTGCATTGAGCCGTCATAGTTGTCTGTGAAATCCACAGTATCCTTATCAAGGTCACTGACAAACTCGTCGCTTATTTTAGAAAGCCTTACCTCGGTATACCTCATCGCCGCAGCGCGGTCGCCGTCTATGGAGCCGAAGTTACCCTGACCGTCCACAAGGGGATAGCGGAGTGAGAAGTCCTGCGCCATACGTACAACTGTGTCATAAACAGCGGAGTCGCCGTGTGGGTGGTACTTACCTATAACATCACCCACGATACGGGCTGATTTTTTATAGGGCTTATTATAGTAAACCCCCATTTCGTGCATGGCGAAAAGGGCGCGTCTGTGAACGGGTTTCAGACCGTCCCGGACATCGGGCAGCGCGCGGCCGACAATAACGCTCATGGCGTAGTCGAGGTAGCTGTCCTTGAGGGAGTCTTCAATATTAAGATTGATAATTCCTTTATTTTCCATCATTCACCTAAACGTCCAGATTTCTTACGTTGAGCGCGTTTGTTTCGATAAACTCACGCCTCGGAAGAACCACATCACCCATCAGGAGGCTGAAAAGCTCATCCGCTGCTTCCGCATCCTCGATTGTGACTTTGTAGAGGGTTCTTCTTTCAGGGTCCACAGTGGTTTCCCAGAGCTGTTCGGGGTTCATTTCACCGAGACCTTTGTAACGCTGAATACCAAGACCTTTTTTACCCCTCTCCTCGACAAAGGAGAGAAGATCCGTAAGGGATGTGAAGGTGCTGAGTTCATCCCCCAGCTTAATTTTGTGGGGTGCATCCCCAAGTTCCTTAAGGTATACGCCCAGCCTTCTCAACTCTTTGAACTCAGGCGAGCCGATGAGGTCTGTATTGATTTTATAAGTCTGTGTCGATGTCTCCAGCTTGATGTTATATCTGCTGAATTCCTCGTTATAGTTTATTTCAGTGTTCACGTAGCCTTTGAGAAGTTCCCTGTCTTTAAGCGCCTGATAGAACTCATCAACAAAAGCCTTGTCCGCAAGGCTCTGAGGAACAAGGTTCTGATACATTGCCATGAACTTAATAAGCTCTCTCGTGTAGCCCTTTTTGACGTACTTGATGATCATCTTGTTCAGCTTGCCGAGGTTAAGCAGGAGCTCTTTGTATCTGTGCTTCTCGACATTTTCTATCTCAACATCCTCAAGACCGAGATCAAGGAGGAAATCCGCCATGACCTCTTCGTTCTGGATGTAGCGCTCGTTCTTACCCTTTTTCACCTTATAGAGTGGCGGGCTTGCGATATAAAGATAGCCGCGCTCTATTATCTCTTTCATATGGCGGAAGAAGAAAGTGAGCAGCAGTGTGGAGATATGCGCGCCGTCAACATCGGCATCCGTCATGATTATGATTTTGTGGTAACGGAGCTTCTCAACGTTGAAGTCATCCTTGCCTATACTGGTTCCGAGGGCTGTTATTATAGTCCTTATCTCGTTGTTTGAGAGGAGCTTGTCATAACGCGCCTTCTCAACGTTAAGGATTTTACCCTTAAGGGGAAGTATTGCCTGATGACGTCTGTCACGCCCCTGTTTTGCTGAACCGCCCGCAGAGTCCCCTTCCACTATGAAAAGCTCCGAGTGCTGAGGGTCTTTTTCCTGACAATCAGCCAGTTTTCCGGGGAGGGTCGAGATCTCAAGTGCGTTCTTGCGGCGTGTAAGTTCCTTCGCCTTTCTCGCTGCTTCACGGGCACGGAAAGCCTGTAATGCTTTTTCGTATATCTTTTTGACTACAGAGGGATTTTCCTCAAAATAGTCGCCGAGGCTGCCTGCAAGGATTGATTCCACAGCGGTTTTAGCTGCGGATGAACCAAGCTTCGTTTTGGTCTGCCCTTCGAAAACAGGTTCATTTATGCGCACTGAGATAATGGCGCTCATCCCTTCACGGACATCATCCCCGGTGAGGCTTTCTTTCTCTTTTGAGATGTTCTGCTTGGATATAAAGCTGTTGAAAACCTTTGTATAGCCGGATTTAAAGCCGGATTCATGGGTTCCGCCCTCTTCCGTGTGGATGTTGTTTACGAAGGAGTATATGCTTTCGTTGTATGTGTCGTTGTATGTTATTGCTACTTCGGCGGTTATTCCTTCGTACTCGCCTTTGAAGTACATGGGCTCTTCCAGAACCATTATCTTATTTTTGTTCAGATACTTAAGGTAGCTGACTATCCCGCCTTCGGCGTGGTATTCCTGCTCCTGATCAAAACGCTCATCTATGATTTTGATTTTGATTCCGCTGTTAAGGTATGCAAGTTCCCTGAGCCTTCTGGAAAGAGTGTCAAAGGAGTATTCGGTGGTTTCGAAAATTTTAATATCCGGCTTGAAGGTAACTGTAGTCCCTGTTCTTTCGGAGTTTCCGATACGGCCGAACTCGCAGGCGGGTTTGCCTATCTCGTATTTCTGGTAGAATGTGCCGCCGTCACGTCTTACGGTGACTTCGAGGTATTCACTGAGTGCGTTCACGACTGAAACACCCACACCATGCAGACCGCCTGAGGCATAATAAGAACCTGAGTCGAACTTGCCGCCCGCGTGGAGAGTTGTCATAACCACTTCCACCGTGGGTTTGCCCACTTTAGGGTGTATGCCGACCGGAATACCCCTGCCGTTGTCTTCAACAGTAACCGAGCCGTCTACATGCAGTGTGACGGTAATAGTATCGCAGTAGCCTGCCATGGCTTCATCGATGGAGTTGTCCACAACCTCGTAAACAAGGTGATGGAGACCCCTAGAACCGGTGGAGCCGATATACATACCCGGTCTCTGTCTGACCGCTTCCAGCCCTTCCAGAACCTTAATACTGTCTTCACTGTAATTATTCTGCATTGCTCACCTGACTATTTATTTCAAAAAACCTGCGGCAAAAACCGCAAAAACGGGCGCACTGCCCGCAATGTATCAAAAGGCGCGTGATTTCAGGTCACAGCCTTATTGTTCGTATATCATCAAATATACGGTTTTTTACCCCTGTCATAATAACCTGCCTTTCACCTGAGAATATGGCAAAGAAGGCAGCGGAACGTTTTTCATCCAATCCTGCTTCGAAATCATCTAAAAGGGTTATTATATCAGTTTTGAGCATTTCTTCAACATCTAATAAAATTGCCGCTAGAACAAGAAGCTCAAATGTTTTTTTCTGACCGTAGGATGAAAATTTGTCATAAATCCGCCCTGTGTTCCTGCTGTAAAACCTGTCTCTGTGCACACCGTAGAGACACTTCCCCGATGCAGCCTCTTTGCCGATTATTTCCCTGTCCTTAACGTTAGTGACATAATCAAGGCTGAAAAATTCATCCCCGCCGCCGAAGTCAGCATACATGTTCCTGAGCCTTGCATTTATCATGTCCGCTGCGGCCTTACGCCTCAGAGATATTTTATCACAGACTTCTATGAGTTTTTCGTTAACGGTTTCAATGTAGTTTTTATCCGGTCTCTGCTTCTGGAGCTCAGCGGTTTTCTGGGCAACGAGTCTGTTCATGTACCTTAGGTCGAAAATATGGGCCCTCTCGCGGTAGAAGCACAGGCGGTCAATGTAGTTCCGCCTCACCTTCTGGTCCTTCGCAAGGATGGTGCTTGTATCGGGCGAGTAGCAGAAGACAGGATTTGAGGTGAGATAATCGGGAATATCCAAAACGCAGACACCGTTTTTTTTCAGAGTCCTTGCCTCATCAAAAAAATAGATCATGCTGCCTGATTCCTCAGCCGAGGAATAACCGGCCTCAATGCGCAGAAATTCCTTACCGAATGAGGTTACGCTTTTGGGTGAAGGTTCCTTGAAGCTTTTGAGGTTGAGGAGAAGATAAACGGCTTCGACAATGCTTGTTTTGCCGGAGCCGTTTTCGCCCTCTATGAATGTCGCCTTGTCAAAAGTGAATTTTGAGTCGGCATGGCATCTGAAATTCTGTAGACGGATACTCTCTATCAGCATCAGAACTTATCAATGGATATGGGAACCACCAGATATTTGTACGACTCATCCTCAGGAAGGATAACAGCCGGACTTCTTCTTCCCTGCATTTCAAGTGAGAAATACTCGGAATGTATGTTAGTAACTATCTCAAGCATGTGACGGGCGTTGAAAATAATGTCCATATCCTCGCCGTTGTAGATTATGTCATCCATAGTCTCATGCCCCTGACCGTATTCGGTTTCAAGGCTGTTTACAGAGAGGTGGCCGTTGTTGAAGGAGAGAACAACACCGTGGGTTATTTCACTGGTGATGGCAGATACCCTTCTTACAACCTCAACAAATGCTTTGGTGTTTATTTTAGCCTTAATCGGGTACTCAACCTCAAAGAGCTTGGTAATGCTTTTGATGTACTTTTCAATGAGCTTTGAGTAGATGATTATGTCACCGACCTTGAAGAGAACCTGTTTCTTGTCAGTTTCGACATCAACAAACTCGCTTATATCAAGGATCTTCATTAGCTCCATAATCGTCTTTTTGGGAATGTTTATGGTGAACTCGTCTGAAAATTCCTCTTCAAAGCCTGCCTTTGATGTGGCTATCCTCTGGAAGTCAGCGGAGGAAATCTCAAGCCTGTTGCCGTAAACACTGAAATGTGCTCCCGTGTATTCTATCTTTGATGAATCGTTTGAGATACAGAAAGCCGTCCTCTTGAGGAGGGTCTGCAAAGTCTCACTCTTCACCTTTATAAAATATTCCGGAGTGATCTCGGACATGGTGGGGAACATTTCAGGGCTTATGGTGGAAAGACGGAAGCTTGACTTGCCCGATTTTATGTTGAGCTTGGAACCGTCATGATAAAAATCTACAACGGCGCCTTCGGGAAGCTCCTTAAGAATATCCATCAGTTTTTTGCCTGAGACGGTGGCGGAGCCTATCTCCTCTACCGCTGCTTTGAGCGAGCCTGAAAAACCGATCTGCATGTTAGTTGAACGAAGGGTTACTGTATCGCTTTCAGCTTCGATCAGAATATTCTGAAGTACCGTATTCAGGTTCTTCGGGCTGGTGTAGCTGTTTGCATACTGGACGAAAGGGAAAATATCGTCCCTGACAACTTTAAACCTCATGGACTCCCCTGCTTTATATATTAATGTAATTTTAATAGTAAGTAATAATAGGGTATCTTGAAACTGTTTACAAGTGATATTTAGCCTTGTCTGTTAAGGTTTTCGGTGTTGAAAACTTATGTGGTAAATTACTGATCATTTTTACACATTATACAGTAAAATGAATTATTATTGTTGAAATATCCGTCTAATGTTTATATCTATATGATTATTCCCAAGCAGATCACGCTTGTTCAACACATTTTTGACATTATTGATTTGTGTTGGTATATTAACGATAAAGCCCGAAAACGGGATATATTATTACTCTTTGAGTTTAGAAGGCAGGGAAAATGTCTATTTATGCCCAGATTGAATTTGTGTTCATGCACAATGCGAGGAATAAGAACGTTCCATTGATGTTCATTATGCGCAACAAGGAACGTTTCAGGGGAAAGATTGTGGATTTCGATCAGTATCACTTCATAATTGATGATGCTGATATAAAGATTCTGCTTTCTAAGAGGGATATTGCAACGGTTGCCTCCGCCAAGACGGTAGTGGATATTGACTTCATCAGCAAGATTTACTACCACACCCATCAGGGCAAGCACCCAAGACATACGCGCCCGCCTATGCAGGATATTTTCCTGAACGAAGTGCGTAAGTCAAAGTCTCCTATAATAAGCTTCCTCACCAACGGTGTTAAGATAAGAGGCTCCCTCATAGGGTTTGATAATTATACAATACTCACATCCTTTGAAGGCAGGCAGCAGCTTCTCTACAAGAGCGCTATCTCAACAGTGTTCCCCCTTTACCAGTACGGTGAGATAATAAAATACGATGACGAGAGATAAAGCATGAAAGATATTAAAATTCTTGTCGTGGACGATGAAGAGCACACACGCATAGGCTATGCGGAAGTGCTTGAGATGGAAAACTATAAGGTAAGCACTGCCGAGGACGCGTTTAAGGCTCTTGAGCTTCTCAAAGAGGAGAAATTTGACATAGTGGTGACCGACCTCCGCATGCCCGAAATGGACGGGCTCGCTTTTCTGGAGCGACTCAAGCAGATAGATAAAAATGCAAAAGCAATCATGATTACCGCTTTCGGTTCTTTTAAAACATACAAGAAAGCCACAGACGGCGGCGTGGTGATTTACCTGAACAAGCCCGTGCGCGCGGCTGAACTCATGGAAGCGGTGAACACAGTCATAGCGATGAAATAACTTCAGAAATATTTTAAGACTTCCCCATTATTCAGAAAAATAAGCCGCCATTTTAAGGCGGCTTTTATTTTTGTCCGGTTACAGAAAATGAATCCAGTCATTCTTACTAACGTATAATTCATCAGAAACAGTCATCTGTGCACAATACGTAATCATATATGACTAAGAAAAAAAATTAAATTGAGCAATAGAGGGGAAAAAGTGAATTAGATATTCATTTTTAAAAAAAGATCAGTAAAGTAATTAAGGGTTTACATCATTTCAATCTATCACGTCACAGATGAGTGTCATCTCAAAAAGTTTCATTTTAAGGAGAAAGGTTATTATGAGATTTGTGTATTTACTGTTGTTTTTATTCAGTTTAACTTTGTACGGCTGCGGAGGCGGCGAAGGGGACGGCAACAATGCGCCTACAATAAGTGGTACACCTGCCGCAGTTATAACTGCAGGCAGTGAGTATTCATTTATTCCGGCGGCAGATGACTCCGACGGCGATGTACTTACATTCAGCATAGCAAACAAGCCCGACTGGGCAGATTTCAGCGCTTCCACAGGAGCACTCATCGGAACTCCGTCAGAAGCCGATACAGGAATGTACGGCGGAATAGTTATTTCAGTTTCGGACGGAAGCGGCGGAACAGCCTCACTTCCAGCGTTCAGCATAACAGTAACCCTCGATAACACACCGCCGACAATAAGCGGAACCCCCTCAGCAGGGGTGACGGCCGGGAGTGAGTTCTCGTTCACCCCGACGGTAAATGATTCCGACGGCGATACTTTGACTTTCAGTATAGCAAACAAGCCCGACTGGGCAGATTTCAGCACAGCTACGGGAGCTTTAACTGGTACGCCTTCAAACGGTAATGTCGGCACATACGGCGGCATAATAATCACAGTCACGGACGGAAACGGCGGAACAGCGTCACTCCCCGCGTTCAGTATAACTGTGAACCTGTTGAATACTCCGCCGACAATAAGCGGAACACCCGCCGCCGCAGTAACCAACGGAACTGCTTACAGCTTTACGCCGACAGCAGACGATACGGACGGCCACACGCTGACATTCAGCATAACAAACAAGCCCTCATGGGCGGCTTTCAGCACAGCTACGGGTGCTCTGACAGGCACACCTGCAAGCATCAATGTGGGTACTGACAGCGGTATAATAATTACAGTTACGGACGGTCACGGCGGAACGGCTTCACTCCCAGCGTTCAGCATAACCGTAAACTTTCTGAACACACCGCCGACTATAAGCGGAACACCTGCTTCCTATGCAGTTCCGGGAACAGCCTACGGCTTTACTCCGACATCAAATGATGCTGACGGCCACACTCTCGAATTCAGCATAACAGGCAAACCCTCATGGGCGGCTTTCAGCACAACAACCGGTGCGTTAACAGGCACGCCGGCAAACAGCGATATTGACACATACAGCGGCATAGTAATCACAGTTACGGACGGGCACGGCGGAACCACTTCACTTCCCGCTTTCAGTGTAACTGTTTCCACTTTCAGCAGGACAAATGAAACAGTTACCGACCATACAACGGGACTGCAGTGGCAGGATGATGCTGTATCAGCGTCAACAGCAAGAACATGGCAGCAGGCAGCGGACTATTGCGATGATCTTTCCTTCGGCGGATACACTGACTGGCGTCTGCCCAGCAGAAAAGAGCTTGCGGCTATACTGGATTACGGCAGATACAACCCTGCTATAAATCCTGCGTTCCAGAATATTGCTCCGTCAACAGCCTATTACTGGTCATCCACAGATGTGGCGGATACCCCGCTATCCGCATGGTACGTCAGCTTTCAGACAGGCTTCAGCAGTGCTGAAGATAAAACATCCGGCTATTCAGCGCGATGCGTGCGCGGTGCTCAGCTTCCTGACAGCAATTTAAGCAGAAACGGTGCGGATGAAACTGTCACGGACAGCACAACCGGTCTTCAATGGCAGGATAACGCAGGAGCCGCCTCAACAGCTGTAGCCTTTCCGGGAGCAGTCGGCTATTGCGATGCCCTTACTTTAGGCGGTTATACAGACTGGCGTTTGCCTACTATAACTGAGCTTCTCTCAATTCTGGATGACACAAGAAGCGCCCCTGCGATAAGTCCTGTGTTTCAGAACACGAGTTCATTATATGAATACAGGTCGTCCACGCTGAGTGCTGAAGATTCATCGAAATCTTGGGTTGCCGGCTTCGGCAGCGGCCTTTCCCGCTCCCGCAGCTGGAGTAATGCTTTCCCCTCGAACCTGCGTTGTGTGCGCGGAGGACTTTAGCCTTAAAAATCTCTGCTCAGCCTGTTTAAACGGGCTGAGCAATATTTTTGCGCGGCATTATGTGTCCGTTGATTAAACAAAGGTTAAAAGGATAAGAGGGAGCCTCTCTGATGCGGCAGAGTACGCCGTGTAGGCTTGAACTTTAGTCTGAAAACAGAAGATAAATGGCACATGTAATCCATGTGCCATTTTATTTATCCTTCGCCTTCGAATTCGGCCTTAACTTTTTCGAATATCCCTTCAAAGATTTCATCATCCAGAGAAATATCCTCACCCATCTTGAGCGTGCTTTCAATGTATGAAAGAACTGTTGATTTGTGGAAAAAATTAATGGCAAAGAGAGTCGGGTCCTCGGAGAAGGTGCGTATCACCTCGTGATAGCGCTTGGGAACCATCTCAAGGGTAATCATGCTGTCCGCCAGCTCCTTCACCGGGAACAGGGAGTAAAATATCACAGTGTCCGGCTTGCCGCAGCGCTTTTCAGCATATTTTATGGCAGCATGTATGAAATTACGCAGCACGAAGAGATCATCAAAGGCTGCCTGCGGTATCAGGATTCCATGACCTGAGTCTATTTTGAATGATTGGCCGGAGAACTTCGCTATGAGGCGTATGTGATGACCGCCCTCTAGACCGTCACCCACGAGGGACATCTTGTCCGCAAGCCTGAACTGTTTTGAAAGCAGCCCCTTGCTGTAAAGCAGAGCGGCGGTTTTAAACAGCACGGACAGGGAAACCGCATCCGGCGGAAGATCAGGGTTTTTCTTCTCATAGCTCATGAGATCGTCTGATATTTTTGTGACAGGGTTTTTGCCCCCTGTTTTTATATGCTCAAAAAGGAAATCGCTCCTGAGAGAAGCGTCTATCCCCATGATTGTGCCGCTGTTGAAAAAGTAAATTTTCTCTAACGCATCAAGGGGTATTATCATCTTACGCCCCGATGTCTGGTTAAGGAAGCGGAAGAACTTGAGAATATCCTTCGGTGAGCCGGAAGGCTGTATCACTTCGCAGAACAGGCCGTTGTCCGTAAAGGAGCAGTAGTTTATCAGCCCGAAAACGTTTTCGCCTTCGAAGTGTTTTTCGCTGAGGATAAGTATAGCTCTTTCATATCCGCTGTAGCGGAGGCTTGCATCCAGAAACTGTTTGAGTTCGCCGCAGCGCAGAAGATCAGCCAGAGTTCTGTCGGTCTCTATGAAATCCTTGGCGGAGATGCCGCCTATCCCTGCGGAATAATGAAAATAGGTAATCCCTCTCGGTGCCTGAATGAGGAGTATGCCGTCGGTGCTGTAATCCACATCCCTCTCCTCCTCCGGAATTTCCTCCGGTTCAGGTTCGGGCTCGGTGTATTTCACTATGACAGGCTCCCTCTCCTCTTCCGGTTCTTCTTCGGGTTCGGGTTCCTCTTCTTCTTTTTCCTTTGTTTCTTCGTATTCAGGCTCTTCCTGCGGGCGGAACATGCCCCCGCTCAGCACTGATTTAAACTCGTTTTCGTCCTGCTCCGGCTCTTCCTGGGCTTCTTCCTCTTCAGGTTCGGGCCCGGTTTCCTCTGCGCTTTCTTCCTGCATTTGCTCAGGCATGGGCGGCAGATCGTCAGCACCGTAAACATCGTCATCGCCTGAAACTGATTCTATAGTGGCAAGTGTCTGCACGGAAAGAACGCACGGGTCTTCGTTTGCCCTTCTCGCCAGCTCGTCCGTGTCTATTACTATATCACTTTTCACAGCGTACTCACACGCAAGGCGTATCCCCATGCTTATGCTGAGTTCGGAGAGGGATCTCCGTTCAAGGCGTGTGGGTTTGTTGATATTCTTGCTCTCTATCCTCACTTTGCATTTGCCGCATTGTCCGTTGCCGCTGCAAAGGCTTGAAATCTTTATTCCGTTCTCCTCCAGCGCAGCAAAAAGGTTTTTGCCGGATTTGACTTCAAAGCTTATATCCCTGTTCTTGACATAAACTGTGTGTTTTTTTGAAAGGAACATATATACCCGCCGAATGATAGTGTTAATACAATTATACTTCTAAAATACCAAACATACCTATACACGTTTTTTCGGCAAATGTGCAGTTTAGTTTAGCCTGCCAAATACAAAGAGGTCATATTTCTGAAAAATTCTTGCGGTTCTGTTACGTTTGGAATATTTTGGCGCAATGCAGGTAGTCCGGAATATAGACACGCTTTTTACCGAAAGACCCCACGCTGTGGTTCTGGGAAACTTTGACGGTTTCCATCTGGGGCACAAAGCCATAACTGACAGACTGTGCAATATAGCGCAGACCAAGGGGCTCGTGCCTGCTGTGGTAACCTTTCAGCCGCACCCTATGAAGTTTTTCGGCGCTGACCTTAAGCTGATCATGACAGAGGAATCCAAAATAAGAGCCTTTGCGGAAGCCGGTGTGGAAACAATGTTCATACTTGAGTTCAGCCGCAGATTCGCGGACATTGACCCGGAAGTCTTTGTCAGGGAGTTTCTGGTGAAAAAATTCCGCGCGGCCGTGGTTATTGTCGGGTATGATTACCGCTTCGGCAGAGGAAGAAGCGGCGACTACAATCTGCTTGTCACTCTGGGGAGTAAATACGGCTTTACCGCTGTCCGTGTTCCTAAAGTTACCTGCGGGAAAGTTACAGTTTCCAGCACAAATATCCGTAACTTCCTGCTTGAGGGGGATGTGGAAAAGGCCGGAGAGTTCCTCGGCCGTCCGTTTTTCATAGAGGGAAAGGTTGTGGACGGCAATAAAGTGGGCAGACAGTTGGGCTACCCCACCGCAAATATAGACTTCAGAAATGAACTGATCCCCAAAGCGGGAATCTATATCAGCATGGCGGTCATTGACGGGGAGCGTTATAAATCCGTCACCAACATCGGCAGGAGACCCACATTCAGCTTCCCCGATCAGATGAAGGTGGAAACACATATATTCGATTTCAACAGAGATATTTACGGAAAGGACACGGAAATAGAGCTGCTGAAATATGTCCGCCCGGAAGAGAAGTTTCCAGATGTTGAAACTCTCATAAAGGCTATAGACGGCGACTGCGCGGTGGCCAGAAAGTGGTTTGAAGAGAACGGATACTGATTCTTTTTTCCGTGCATAAATGGCTTTCTCATTAAAAAAATACAAGATAAAAGGACAATATGAAGATTTCTTACATAAGTTTAGGATGTTCAAAAAACAAGGTTGATCTTGAGTATCTCATGGGTTCGCTCCAACAGGGCGGACACGAGATAACACTTGAGATGGCCGAGGCGGACGCGATAATCATCAACACCTGCGGGTTCATAGAACCTGCGGTGAACGAGGCAGTTGAGGCTGTTCTTGAGGCGGCAGAGGTAAAAAAATCCTCAGCTAAGCTGATAGTTACCGGCTGCATGACGGAGAGATTCAAGAATGATGTGGCGGGTGAACTGCCTGAGATAGATTTTCACACAGGCGTAGGCAAAATGAGCGATGTCATAGCCTACCTTGAGGGTGTTGAGCCTGCAAAAAAGGAGCGTGATTTCCTTTACGGCGGTGCGCGTGTGCTCACCGGAGTGCCTTTCAGCGCCTACATCAAAATATCCGAGGGGTGCAACAACCGCTGCACATACTGCACTATTCCGTCAATCCGCGGCAGCCTCACCGGAAGGCGCATCGAGGACATAGTTAATGAGATAACCGCATTGAAGGAACAGGGGGTTCAGGAATTTGTCCTTGTTTCACAGGATAATACAAAATACGGAACAGACATCTATAAAAAGCCGATGCTCTGCAAACTCCTGCGTGAGATAGACAAAATAGAGGGCAGGTTCTATGTGCGGATAATGTACCTCAACCCTGACGGAGTTTCGGAAGAGCTTGTGAAACTTGTGAAAAACTCAGAGAAGATCCTCAGCTACTACGACATCCCCGTCCAGCACATAAATAAGCGTGTGCTTAAGGATATGAACAGAAAATCAACACCTGATGATATAAAGCGTGTTTTCAGCATGATAAGGGAGATCGATCCCGATGCGTTTATACGCACCACAATGATAGTTGGCTTCCCCGGTGAAACTGATGAGGAATTTGCGGAACTTCTGGACTTTGTAAAGGAATACAGGCCTGACTACGCGGGCTTCTTCCCCTTTTATCCCGAAGAAGGCACAAAGGCCACAGCAATGGGCATGCGGGTGGACGGCCGGAAGGTGCGCGGGAGAATCGGTGCGCTGAGGAAAGCACAGATAAAAAACACCCGCGAACGCTTGAAAAAATTTAAGAAAAATGACATCATCTGCTTTGCCGAAAAGCCCAATGAGGAATTCGCCTTCCTCATGGAGGGCAGAGCGCTGTTTCAGGCTCCGGAGGTGGACGGAAAAGTCCTCTTCACCGACTCGGAATCGATAAGCGGCTACGGCCCTTATGTCTGCCGCATTGAGAAGATAAGCTACCCCGATATAGTGTGCGAGGTCATAAAGCCGCTTTAGGGGTCTTCCTGAAAGGTTGAGATGATAACAATAAATTTCCCACAAAAACAGCAGAGGTAAAGCTGATGCGTAAACTCCTTATAGCACTGATGACAATGGTTATTGCGGTTTCCTGTGCCAAACAGCCCCCGAAAGAGATTCCCGCCGAAGTAAGCATGAAAAAAGGCATGCAGTATTTTGAGCGCAAAAAGTATAAAGACGCGGCTGAGCAGTTTGAAGCAGCCATAAGAAACGCCGCTGATCCGGATCTGGCAGGGAATGCGCAGATTTTCCTTGCTGACAGCCATTTCCTTTCCAAGGATTATGAACTTGCCATCCCCAGTTATGAAACTTACCTGCGCATATATCCTTATTCGTCCGATGCTCCGAGGGCTAAGCTGAGGCTTGGGCTTTGCTATTACAGGCAGATAGGCGCGCCGGACAGGGATATAAAAAATGCTGAGGAGGCTCTGCGTATTTTCAGTGAACTGAGGAACGAGAACCCAGGCTACGCGAAGGAGTATGAGCTTGCGGACAAAATACGTGAACTCAGAGGGCTGATGGGCAGGCGTGAGCTTCTCATTGCGAAGTTTTATCTCCGTACCGACAAAGAACGTCCCGCAGTTAAAAGGCTCCAGTACATTGTGGAAAACTACCCCGATACGGATGTTTACCCTGAGAGCCTGACAATGCTCGGTGACTATTACGGAAATAAAGACGGTTACGAAGCGGAAGCCATAAAATATTACAGAGCGCTTATAAGGGAGTTTCCGAACACCAAGTATTCATCGGGCATAACTTCGAAGCTTTCAAAACTGCTGACGAAAATAACCGATAATCTTGGGACTATGGAGAATAATTAGATGATTGATATTAAATATATAACTGCCAATCCTGAACTGGTCAGGGAAAAAACAGCCAAAAGGGGCGCAGAGTTCGACTTTGACACCCTGATCAGGCTGGATGATGAAAGAAAGAAGCTTATTTTTGAGGTCGAAGAGCTTAAAAAGAAAAAGAACGACTTTTCCAAGTCATTCCCGCTTATAAAGAAACAGGGCGGCGATATTGACGCTGCGCAGAAAGAGATGAAGCAGGTATCAGAGCGCATATCCGAAATGGACAAAGAGCTTGATGCCATTCAGGAAAAGCAGAAGGCTATGCTGCTTACACTGCCGAACCTTGTGGATGATTCTCTCCCCGTCGGTAAAAGTGAGGAGGACAATGTTCTCTACCGTGAGTGGGGGGCGAAGCCCTCACTGGATTTCGAAGCCAAGGCGCACTGGGACATAGCGGAAAACCTTAAGCTTGTGGATTTCGAGCGCGGCACAAAGGTTGCCGGAGCCCGTTTCTCCGCTTATACAGGCATGGGCGCGAAGCTTGAGAGAGCGCTTATAAACTTCATGCTGGACACCCAGTCCTCAAGGGGCTACACGGAGGTTATGACACCTTTCCTTGTGAATGCCGCATCCATGACCGGAACAGGTCAGCTTCCCAAATTCGAGGAGGACGCGTTCAAGTGCGAGCGTGACGGCCTGTACCTTATCCCCACTGCGGAAGTACCCGTGACAAACCTTTACGCGGGCGAAATTCTTGATGAATCAGCCCTGCCCATAAAACACTGCGCATATTCACCCTGCTTCCGCCGGGAGGCAGGCTCACACGGAAAAGACGTGCGCGGCCTTATCCGCCAGCACCAGTTCAACAAGGTAGAGCTTGTGAAGCTTGTCAGGCCGGAGGACGGATGGCATGAGCTTGAGCTTCTGCTCCGTGACGCGGAGAATATTCTCCAGCTTCTGGGAATCCATTACAGAGTAATGACCCTTTCCACAGGCGATATTGGCTTTGCGTCTGCAAAAACTTATGACATTGAGGTCTGGCTGCCCGGTCAGAACTGCTACCGCGAAATATCCTCATGCAGCTGCTTCACTGATTTTCAGGCACGCAGGGCGAACATACGCTTCCGCAAGCAGGGGGACAAAAGGCTGGATTTCGTCTACACTCTCAACGGCTCAGGCCTTGCAGTGGGCAGAACATTCCTCGCCGTGCTTGAGAACTATCAGCTTCCGGACGGACGTGTGCGTGTTCCCGATGTTCTCCGCCCATACCTCGGCGGAGCGGAGATAATAGGCTGATGGCGGTTTTAAAAATACTTGCTTCGCCTATCAGCGGCGATTACTCACAGCTTCCGGCTTATGTGCTTGATGAAATTAAGAATGCGGATCTCATAATTGGCGAGGAGCGCAAAACGACTCTGCGTTTTCTCGCAGCAGTCGGCTGCAGAGGGTACGAACACAGGCTTCTGAACGAGCATTCCACTGATGAAGAGAAGAAGGAGCTTATAGAAACCGTAACATCCGCAGGGACAATTGTTCTCTTCTCTGATGCGGGTACTCCCTGCATAGCCGATCCCGGTTATGACTTTGTGGATATGTGCATAAACGCAGGGGTTGAGGTGCGGTCGCTGAACGCGGTTTCAGCCATAACAGCCGCCCTTTCCGTCAGCGGGTTTTACGCAGAGAGCTTCCTTTTTGCGGGCTTTCCGCCGAAGGATAAGCAGGAGCGCGCCAAGTTTTTCAATCACATGAAAAACACCAAGCAGACAGCGGTTATCTTCGAGCGCCCCTACGCTCTCGTCCGTACGCTGGAGGAACTCAAAGGCATAGGCAAAAAGCTCTCCCTCTCCGTCAGCCTCTCCGCGCCGGATGAAAAAAACTACAGAGGAACCGCCACCGACATCCTCAATATGCTCCCCGAAGGGCTCAAGGCTCCCTTTGCAGTGGTTCTTGAGGGGAAAGGGTAGTCCTATTCCCCCAATTGTTTCCCGTGAAACATTTTTATTATTATCTTTGAAAAAATCTGTTTTAGTCTTATAATATGCAGTTCAGGGCGCGGGTTGATCCCCGCCTCCGTCATTCTGAGGCTTCCGCCGAAGAATCTCTTTTGCTCAGGATGACGCAGTAATTAACAACTCCAAGGAAGGAGTTGCGCCGTGCGGAGCGGAAAACCAGCAATAAAAACGTAAGTAACAGAATCTAATATATATTTAAGAATTTTAAGGAGAATTTCGCATGAACATTCAGATGATGATGAAGCAGGCGCAGAAGATGCAGAAAAAGATCGAGGAAGCTCAGGCCGAGGCGGCGCAGGAGGTTGTGGAGGCCTCAGCGGGCGGCGGCATGGTAAGCGTTCAGGTGAACGGAAAGAACCAGCTTCTGGGCATTAAGATCGAAAAAGAGGTTGTGGACCCCGAAGATATTGAGATGCTTCAGGATCTTATTGTTGCTGCCGTTAATGAAGGCATGAACAAGGCACAGGAAAAAATGCAGGAAAAACTTTCCAAAATAACGGGAAATCTGGGTATTAACCTGCCCGGAATGTTCTAAGGCGTTTGTTGCCCGTATTGCGGCATGATAAAGAACAGAGTATTTGAAAACTGCCTTAATGAGCTTTCCCGTCTGCCCGGAATCGGGCGGAAAACAGCGGGACGCCTTGCCCTCCATGTGCTTAAAATGAAGCAGGAGGACGTGAAGCGTCTTGCGGAAAGCATTGTATACCTTAAGGAAAAAACCGTCTTTTGCTCAGTCTGCGGCGGCATATCCGAGGCTCCGGTCTGCTCGGTCTGTGACGACCGCTACCGTGTGCGCTCTCAGATATGCGTTGTGGAGGAGCCGAAGGATATTTTCATCATAGAAAACACAGGGAGCTACAGAGGGCTTTACCACGTTCTGGGCGGGAAGATTTCACCGCTGGACGGAATAGGGCCGGATGAGCTGCGCATAGCCTCCCTTATGGAAAGGCTTGAAAGCGGCGAGGTAACGGAAGTCATTATGGCCATGAACCCTGATGTGGAAGGAGAAACCACGGCTATTTACATTGCCCGTCTCCTGAAACGTTTTCCCGAAGTAAGCGTGACGAAAATAGCAAGCGGAGTCCCCATCGGCTCTAATCTTGAGCATACGGACGAGGTAACACTGCTGAAAGCTCTGGAGGGCAGAATCAGGCTTTAAGGTGAGCTGATTTATGTCCAGAGAGATAATAATAAATTCCACGGTAAACGAATGCCGTGTGGCTGTGCTGGAAAACGGAAGCACGGCAGAGATATTCATAGAACGCGCCCACAGCAAAAATGTTGCGGGCAACATATACAAAGGCAGGGTGGTAAAGGTGCTTCCGGGCATTCAGTCCGCCTTTGTCGATATAGGCTTAAGCAAGGCCGCCTTCCTCCCTGTTGCGGATATTTATGTGGAAAACGGTGATAAGGTGGCGTTCTTCGAAAAAAGTGTGGACGGTTCCATCGAGTTTGACGATCTCGAAACGGAGCGCCGCGTTCAGGAATTTCCCCCCATTCAGGATCTCTTGCGTGAAGGGCAGGAGATAATCGTTCAGGTCGCAAAGGAAGCCATAGGGCAGAAAGGCGCCCGCCTGACCACTCACATCACGGTTCCCGGCCGTTATATCGTGCTTATGCCCGGCTATGAGCATGTGGGTGTTTCCCGCAAGATAGAGCAGGACGAGGAGCGCGAACGCCTCCGCCAGATACTGAAAGAGATAAAGCCCAAGGGCATGGGGCTCATAGCCCGCACTGTTTCGGCGGAACGCAGCTATGAGGAGATAAAGAGCGACCTTGAGTACCTGCTGCGCCTCTGGACGAAGATTCAGGAACGCATGAGCCGCAGCGGCGCGCCTACACTCGTTTATGAGGATCATGACCTTATATTCCGCATCCTCCGTGACGTGGTTAATGAAAAGGTCAGCCGCATCATCATAGACAACAAGGCGGACTACCTGAAAATGAAGACCTTCCTGCGGGAATATATGCCCGATCTCCATGTGGAGGTTGCTCTGTATGAGCATGAGCTCCCGGTTTTTGATCACTACAACATAGAGATAGAAATCAACCGCATACTGGACAAAAAGGTCTGGCTGAAATCCGGCGGATATATCGTAATCGATCAGGCGGAAGCGCTCACAGTGATCGATGTGAACACCGGGCGTTTTGTGGGTAAGCGCAACTTTGAGGAGACTATACTCAAAACCAACCTTGAAGCCGCTAAAGAGATAGCCTGGCAGCTTCGTCTGCGCAATATCGGCGGCATAATCATAGTGGATTTTATAGACATGAGCAGGGATGAGAACAAGGAGAAGGTTCTTGTCTCTCTGGAAGCAGAACTAAAGGGGGACAGGGCAAAATGCTCCGTGGTGAATATATCGCCCCTCGGCCTTGTGGAGGTCACCAGAAAGCGTGTGCAGGAAAGCCTCACGAGGACTCTCAGCGAGCCCTGCCCCTATTGCGAAGGGCGCGGGATAGTGAAGTCGAAGCTTACCGTGTGCTACGACATACTGCGGGAGATCCGCCGTATAGCACCCTATTTCAAGAACAAGAAGATCCTTGTTGAGGCTCACCCCGATGTGGTTGATCTGATACTCAACGATGAAAAGGAAAGTCTGGACGAGATAGAGCTTATGATGAGTGTGACCATAGAGGTAAACCCCAGCGAGGATTTCCACATTGAGCATTATGATGTGGTTCCTGTGAGCAAGGAATAAACTGCCTGAGAGCAGGAGAATTTATAAATGTATGACAGAAAAGACGCTTTCTATAGGAAAGCAAAGAAAGAAGGCTACAAATCCCGCGCGGCGTACAAGCTTATGGAGCTCAATAAGAAGTACGCGCTCTACAATCCCAACAGCCGCATTCTGGACGCGGGGTGTGCTCCCGGCGGCTGGAGTCAGGTTGTGCTGGAAACAGTGAAGAAACAGCCTGTGGTAGGCGTGGATCTCATTCAGGTTGAGGGGATGGGACATCCGAACTTCCACTTTGTTTTAGGCGATCTTACGGATAACGAGGTTCTGCTCAGGGTGCTTTCCATATGCCCTGAGTTTGACACAGTGCTTTCTGACGCTGCTCCCAACACTTCCGGAGCGAAGCTGCTTGACCATGTGAACAGCTGTGAGCTTGTGAAGATAATTTTTGCATTCACAAAGAAAGTGCTTAGGAAAAACGGCAACTTCTGCTTCAAGCTTTTTGAAGGTGAGGACACTCAGGAGCTCTTGAAGGATGTCCGCAAATTTTTCAGCATGGTGAAGGTGATAAGGCCGGAGGCAACCAGAAAGAACTCATTTGAGATATATGTTGTGTGCAAGGGCTACACCGGAGAAAAAGAATAGAGCGAACTTTACGCACCTGAATAGGATCAGAATGGTATAATACTCCATGACGAGGTGAAACATGGAAGCCATTCAGACCATTATTACCCGCAGATCAGTCAATTTTTTCGATCCCTCCTTCAAAATGCAGGATAAAGAGATTGTTGAGCTCCTTGAGCTTGCCGCTCTTGCTCCGTCTTCTTACAACATACAGCCGTGGGAGGTTGTGGTTGTACGTTCGCCGGAACGCAAAAAAGTTCTGCGTGAGTGTGCTTTTAACCAGCCCAAAGTCGAGGAGGCCTCCGCAGTGCTGATAATTATCGGCAATACAGACTCAGTGGAGGAGAACCTGGACGATGTGGCGCGTGACCTTGTGGAAAAGGGTTACGCAGATGAGAAAGCAGCCGAAGGGGTTAAGAAGACCGCAGGTGGTTTCTACGGCCTGCCTGAGAGTGAGCGAAGGAAGATTTTTGCTGCGAAGAATGCCGGGCTTTTTGCCATGAACTTTATGCTGGCAGCGGAAGGAAACGGCTATGTCACTCATCCTATGGACGGATTCGATGAGGCGAAGATAAAGGAAGCCTTCGGCATAAACGCCGGGAAAGTTGTTCCCATGCTCATCGCTGTGGGAAGGTTTAAGGATGGAGCATCGCTGCCGGACAGGAAGATGAGGTTTTCGCCAGAGAGGTTTGCAAGGTTTGAGTAACTTTGTTGACAGGTTTTGATGCCTGATATAAAACCGGTGTTCAGCTTGTTTTAAACTGATAGTTGAATGAATCGCACCAGTGTAAAGCATAAGTAAATGTAAATGGTCAGACATCTGAGCCATTTTTAAAAATATTTTGGGCTGTATGTTGTTCGTAGTTAAATATAAAAGCGTCTCCTTGTTACGAAGCTAATTATTTAATTGTTGACAAATGCGCTAAATGATGATTTTACATACCGAAACGGTAGTAATAACAGCTATTACGTTTTTTAATTTGTGCAATCATCGTTAGTTTTTTCATTGGAGGACGTGTACTATGCCCAGACCATTAAAACCCCGCACCATAGGTGTTGTGCCGGAAATTTGTCATTTCAAACCGAGGGGAGTTCCGGCCAAGAAGCTGAAAACTGTAGGGATCACACTTGACGAGTTTGAAGCAATCAGGCTCGCGGATTATGAAGGACTCTCCCACGAGGAAGCCGCCGTGCTTATGAACGTTTCACGCCCCACTTTCAGCAGGCTTGTTGAAAAAGCCAGAGTGAAGGTAGCGGGATTTCTTGTGAACGGAAACCAGCTTGTTATTGACGGCGGAAACATTGAATTCGATCCTGACAGGGCATGCGTGAAATGCAAGGAAAACATGCCTGAAAAACGCATGGAACGCAGAAAGCGCTCATGCGGCATAATCACAGGGTGCGCAGAAGAGGAGACAGAGCTTACGGATGCGAAGGTCTGAAAGAGAGATAAAAGATTATAAATTATTGGAAAATCTGCTGAAGCAGGGTGAAGTGATTCACCTTGCTCTGGCTGATGCCCCCTACCCTTACCTTGTAACCGTGAATTACGGTTATGAAGATGACGCGCTTTATTTCCACTGCACGTCAGAGGGGCGCAAAATAGATTTACTCAGGAAAAACCCAAAGGTTTTCTTTCAGCTGATTCTGAAAAATGAGCTGGTCAAAGCTGAAACCGCATGCAGATGGACAACGAAGTTTACGTCAGTGTGCGGCGAGGCAGAGGCGGTTATTCAGGAAAGCCACGCGGAAAAGCGCAAGGCGCTCCGTATAATAATGAGCCACTACGGTATGCCCGATGCAGAGTTTACCGAGAACATGACCAGAACCGTTCTCACCGTGAAGCTCAACCTGGTTTCACTCTCAGGGAAAAGCAACGCAGAGTAAGGCTGGCGGTCTATAAAAAGGCTTTCAGCCCTTCATATCTGCCCATGACATTTTCAGCATGGCGCATCCATCTTCCGGGTATTGCCCCGCTTCCGTAAATTGCACCTGCCAGAGCGCCTGTTACAGCTCCTATGGTGTCCGCATCGCCCCCTATGTTCACAGCTTTCAGAAGCGCCTCTTCAAACGAGGCCGACTCCATATTCAGCCAGACGGCAGTCTCAAGTGTGGTTACGCAGTAAGGGGTTGTCTGGTAGACTTCAGGCTCAAGAAAAATATCTTTCAGGTCGTCCATAAGGCCTTCAAACTCATCCCGCAGCATCATCACTGCCTGTTCCGGTTCAAAGCCTGTGATAAGTTTCTTGAGAAGCAGGTTATAGATAACGTTTGTGAATTTGGCGATGGGGTGGGCGTGTGTGACTGAGCAGGAGAGCCCGGAGGCATCAATGAGGTTTTTGTCAGTGGAGTTGATATACCAAGCGGTTATGACTGAGGAGCGCATCAGCGCGCCGTTTCCGTTTGATTCCCGGTCAGAGGGGGCAATGCCGGTGGTGAGGGCTTCCCGCGTGGTGCGCCCTATGTCAAATGCTTCACCGGCGGGAGTGTACTCGCCTTCTGTGAACCATTTCATGTAGTGTCTGCGTTCGTTTTCCGGGCTGACACACCCTTTCTCAAGGAGGCTTTCCGCGAGGGCAGTCAGCATGGAGGTGTCATCCGTCCAGCTTCCTGCGGGCAGTCCGTATAAGCCGCCGCCTGTTATCTCCTTCTGGTACTTTCCTTTAAGCTGAACAGGGCGCACAGGCAGGAGCATTCCGGGGCCTGACATCTGGGTGAGTCCGAGCATGTCGCCTATGATATTGCCCGCTATCATCCCTTTGATGCGGTCTTTGAAGTCATCTTCGGTTTCCCTGAGCGCATGCAGGGTCTTAGGTGAGTGCAGACAGTCCGAAACGTTTTCGAAGTTTTCTTCCATAGGCAGTCCTAATCCTTTATTTCTATTTTATCTCCGTGCAGTTTTATTCTTCTGCCGCTGTAAAGCCCCGCAAAGCGGACTCCGGCATAGAGCGGTGTTTCAGTGCGTATGCAGTACTCGGTGAGGTATGAGAAGAGCGGCGCGGTGTCTGTGACCACAGCGCGGCATCCGTCCAGCATGGGGAGCAGAGCGGGGGGAAAATTGCGCACAAGGGCAATATCCGTGAGCCTGTCATCAAGGCGCACCGGGGCATAACCAACGCCCTCATAGTCATTATGGCCGAATGACAGGCAGGCAATCTCAGTCTGCTTTCTGGCAAGCATTTTTTTCACTATGGAGGCAGTGTCCGCTATGTCTTTCTCGTAAATGTCGTAAGGTACAAACTGAGCAGCACTGCGTTCACCCTGCCACTTCTTGAACCAGAGGGTGACGGGTATGTTTCCGTAATATTCATCATTGTAGAAATTTTTCAGATCTGTGAGATCAAAGGCGAACGCATCCATGGGGTTTTTGATCAGCCTTCCGTCAACCATTTCACTGCCGAAGGAAAGAACAAGGCTGTGCAGGCTGGTTGAAACACTGAAAAGTGCCTCTGTCAGGCTGTCCCTGAGATCAAGGCATGTATGCAGAGTCTGCACTGTTCTGCGGAGCTTGTCCTTACTCAGCAGAAAACGCTTCGCAGCGGGCAGAGCGGCAAACAGGGAGTCAAAATCCGCTGATTTGAAGCTCCGGTTTATCTCCGCTTTCATGGGCGGATAAAGCGGATCAAGAAATGGAGGCATCTCAAGCGGGTAGTCAATGAGCGATTTATCCCGCGTGAGGTAGGCAAACCGCAGCAGAGTTTCAAAGTCCTTGAGCATGGAGAAGCCTTCCGTGAGGCTCTCCCATGTTTTCATCTGGACGAGCTGCATTGTCATGGCGCAGAGAGCTAAAAATTCAGTAAAATCGTCAGAGAAAAGGAGCTCCCTGTTGATCTCTTTTGACTTTATATCCTCAATGCCCTCTTTTATCTCTTCATCATTAATGGCAAAAATTTTCAGATTAGGCTGCTTAAAGGAAGATCGGGTGTTCTTAACATAAATCCACGGAGCATAATTAAGCAGATAATAATCCTGAGTTGTACCTGCCGTGGTGCAGATATTTTCGATGTTTGAAGTGTTGATAAACGGTTTGCCGCATATACACGCGAGGGACGGACTTGCGGTTTTAACATTAACGCTTATCATCAGCGGGTTAAAGAGATCGGGAACAGTCTTCGCCAGCGAAAGGGCAAAGGGGGAAAGTGTTTCGGGAAAATATCCGCCCGTCATGCCGCGTCCGTAAAGGGTTTTTTCCGATACGCCTTCATGCTGGGAAAGTGTGTACTCCACAGAGGACAAAGCAGCGGGAACCTGCGGAATCCGCCTGTCGTACAGGTGCTTATCCGCCGGTTTTATCTCCTCAGCGCTGAAAACAAAGCGCTGATCGTCACCTGAATAAAAAACACCGAGGCGAACCGGGATCTCAAGCCCCTTTTCAACATTAACAGCAGTTTCAGCCAGCTTTACCATTCGGGCGGGCTCTATGTTCGGCTCGCCTTCTATGAGCCTTACAAAGTCCTTATAAACACCCTTAAGCAGTACGGCTCTGAAATCACCGCAGGTGAGACCCACAAGGCCTGCGTTATCCGCAAACACTGTTTCAAGCCAGACGGTGACGGTTTCTGCGGGCATATCGTATTTTTTGCCGTCAAAGGTGAAATCACCGTTTTCCGATGGATTTATCACTTTTATGCCGAGTTCTTCTACTTTTTTAAGCATATCTTTCATAAACGAATTATCCTTTTACAGCGCCTCTTCGTCAAGGTGATTATTTGCTGTTAAAAGATGTTGCAGAGTTCAGCCTAAAACGGATAATATGAACTTGGAGAACATAATGAAAGTTTTGATAATAAACGGAAGCCCCCGCTCAGGCGGGAACTGTGCGTGGCTTTCAGAACAGCTTGCTGAAAAGTACAGTGGTGAGGACTGTGAAGTAATTACCCTGAGGGAACTTAAATTTTCCAACTGCGGCGGCTGCGAAAACTGCCGCACAGGCGAAGGAATCTGCGAAACCGATGATGACCTCAAAGCCGTTCTGCCCAAGCTCCTTGAGGCTGATCTTATCATTCTCTCCTCTCCTAATTATTATGCGGCTGTCTCAGGCATCTGCAAAACCTTCATAGACAGATGGGTCTGCCTCAAGAAAAGGGCGGGAGTTCCGCAGTTCCGCCCGGAGCAGAAACTGTTTTTCATATTTGTTCAGGGCGCGGGGAACCGCGGTCACGGCGAGCCCGCCGTGGAATGGGCAAAGAAGGTGTTCTCCCATTACGGGCTCAGGTTTTACGGCATGGTTATACCTAACTGCGCCGCAGACTCAAGGGACGGCATAAGGCTCAAAATGGACGAAATCCGCATGAGCCTCAGCATGTTCCTTTAACACACCGGCCACGAGGAAGTCCGCCTGAAGGGGATAGTTGATTGGCGGTTTTCTTAACAGATATAATGTAACGGAGGTTTTATAAATGGCTGTTTCTTACAGAGAATTAGGCCTTGTGAACACAAGGGAAATGTTCAAAAAAGCTATGGACGGCAAATACGCGGTGCCCGCCTACAACTTCAACAACCTTGAGCAGCTTCAGGCGATTGTCACCGCCTGCGTGCAGACCAAATCACCCCTGATACTTCAGGTTTCCAAAGGAGCAAGGGAATACGCGAACGCCACCATGCTCCGCTATATGGCCATGGGTGCAACAGCCCTCGCCAAGGAGATGGGCTGCGAAATACCCATCGCCCTTCACCTTGACCACGGCGACACCTTTGAAACGTGCAAGGACTGCGTGGATTTCGGTTTTTCATCAGTAATGATAGACGGCAGCCACCACTCCTTTGAGGAGAACATAGCCGTTACAAAAAAGGTTGTGGAATATGCGCACCAGTTTGATGTAACCGTTGAAGGCGAGCTTGGCGTTCTGGCAGGTATTGAGGATGATGTCTCCTCTGAAAAATCGCACTACACCAACCCTGACGAGGTGGAAGAGTTTGTTAAGAGAACAGGCGTTGACTCCCTCGCCATATCCATAGGAACCTCACACGGAGCCTACAAGTTCAAGGTCAAACCCGGCGAATCCGTGCCCCCTCTCCGTTTTGACATACTTGAGGAGTGTGAAAAACGCCTTCCCGGATTCCCTATAGTTCTTCACGGCGCTTCTTCCGTTGTGCCTAAATATGTGGAGATAATAAACAACTACGGCGGCAAGCTGGACGGTGCGGTGGGAATCCCTGAGGAACAGCTCAGAAAAGCCGCCGAAAGCGCAGTATGCAAAATCAACATAGACAGTGACGGAAGACTGGCGTTTACTGCAATGATAAGGGAGACTCTCGCGAAGCACCCCACTGAGTTTGACCCCAGAAAATATCTTAAACCCGCAAGAACAGAGCTCATAGAGCTTTACAAGCATAAAAACCTTAACGTTCTCGGCTCAGCCGGCAAAGCGTAAGGGACTAAGCAATGAGCCCTCCTGAAATCAACGCGGGAGGGCTTCTTTATTTCCGGAGTAATTCTGATTTCGGTTCAAGTATAAGGCTGAAACTGTTGGCGTTCCCCATTGGCGGCCTGCGGCTGATTATACGGTACTCACCCCTCACAGCATCCTCCACAAAGCGGTAAAGCTCTCTGGCATCGTATCTGTCGCTGCCTGTCACTGCTATCACCCTTTCCGCACGGTCGTATTCCACACGGCAGTAAGGTATATTAAGCTCAAGGTGTTTCTTTTTGGGGATGAACGGCGAGGCGTAGTCATTGATGTATGTGGTAATAAGTGACTGTTCCCTGTCTGCGGCGGTTTCGATGAGGTGCGGAATACGCACTCCGAAATAATGGGTATATGCCAGACAGGCAAGGCTGACGGAGAGGACGAACGCAAGGGAATTGAAATCAGGCTCAAACGGCATGAACCCGCTAATCAGGGCAAAGCCGGAAAAGCCGCAGAATACATACGAGGATATTTTCAGCCGGATAATCCCGCGTGATATTATCTCGGAAAACATTGCCAGCATTCCGTACAGCCCGGCTATGAGAAATAAAGTCCTGAGCGCAATCAGCGCCAGAGTTCCGCCGTAATCATAAAACATAAATACCCTTCCGAATAAGCAATAATGCATATATCGGTATTAATGTTTTTAATATTAGTATTTGTTTGAGAAAGTTCCAGTGAATTTTACCCTGAATTAAAAAGGGGGCTGAATGCCCCCCTCGAACTGCCTATGCTAGTTTTCAAAATCTATATGGATTCTGACTTTTCCTGTGAGAGCATTTACAAGGTTTTCTCTGTCCTGCGGTTTTTCGTAAAT
Source organism: Deferribacteres bacterium (assembly GCA_023395255.1). Taxonomy (GTDB): domain Bacteria; phylum Chrysiogenota; class Deferribacteres; order Deferribacterales; family Geovibrionaceae; genus Geovibrio; species Geovibrio ferrireducens. Next base: position 133,331 of record JAEWZN010000007.1, on the reverse strand, counting down.
CTGATCAATGTCTCTCGTACCGTTCTGCAGGTTGCTGAGCAAAAGGTTAGGCTGCTGAACCAGAGGCGTTCTGGTCTCGGAAAGAGCGGTTCTGTCGGTGAATCCGTCGGTTTCATCCTCATAGTCTATGTCGGTCTCAGGCTGGTCGCGGGTTACGTTCATTTCTTCGCTGTCCTGCCTGATAAGGACTGACTGACCGGGGTTAAGGAGAACGGTCTGTCCGGGCATGTCAAGCCTGCTGACTTCCACCACGCCTTCGTTGACAGTAACCCTTGTAAGTTCGGGCAGAACATCAATGCGGAACCCGGTTCCTTTCACCCCGATGATCGATGTTGTGGTCTTAACCTTAAAATCGCCGCTGGCATCCTCGGCCTTTGCTATGTCGAAGAGTACGCGCCCTTTCTGTATATTTGCGTTGTATTCCTTATTGCGCTCAATGCCGTTGATTTTCAGCCTGCTTCTTTCGTAAATCTTAACGCTGGAGCCGTCTACGAAGGAAACCTCTGCGTAGCTTTTTCTTTTGGTGCGGATAAGGTCATCGGTGAGGAACTCTGCACCTGCTTTGGCGGCTTTGCCCACCACCTGCTGCTCTTTCAGCACTTCCACTTTTCCGTTGACCAGCTTTATCTCTCCCGCTTTTTCCGCGGCATAAACAGGCAGCGCAAGGAGAAAGGCCGTAAGTAATATAACTGTTGATTTCATCCTGTGCTCCTTAATAGAAATAGCTCACGCCCATGTCAAAGACGTGCTTTTTATAGTCGTTCATATTATCGTTGGAATCATTAAGGCTGAACCTGTAGCCTAAGTTGAGGTAGTGCCTCTCAAGAAATTTGTAAAAGACGGTGGCTGATGCGCTGTGGTATCTGTCTTCCCGTCCGCCGTTTTTGTAGTCGTAATATATAGTTCCGTAGTCAAGCTGGAGGGTGGTGTCCTTCATTACCTGCCCTGTGTATGTGAGTTTGAGCTCGCCTGCTGTTACTTCCCTGTATTTTCCGTCAGTGTTTTCAGTGCTGAGGTGGCCTTCTGCGCTTACCATGTGGACTTTGCTGAAAATTTTTGCAACTCCCAGACCGCCTTTGTACTCAGTTCCGTCCCTGTTGTAGTCTTCGGGGGTTGTTATGTCGTAGTCCCTGAAAGTAACGGAAACAGGCACATAAAACCGCCAGTCGTTCATGAAGTATGTGCCTCTGGCTTCCATGGTTAAGGTGTCTGAGTATTTTTCGCCGTCCATGTAAGTGAGGGCGTAGCTGACATAAGGGAGGGTAAGCTCAAAGTCGTCGTATCTTTTGATGAATCCGGCATACAGCTTGTGAGCCTGAGCGTTGTATTCGGAAACGCTGTGGTTCCATGATTTGTAGTTGAGAAGCCCGGTCTCTATTCTGTCGTAGAGAACATTATAGAAGCTCAGCTTAAGGTCTGCGAATATATATGTTCTGAAACTGTCTTCCTCGGAGAAGCTGTCCACCTTGTCCTCATCAACCGAGGTCACATTGGTGTCATACTGCTCACCGACTGCGATTACAGCGCCGAAAAGCTTTTTCTGCTTCTCAAGCTCCTGCTTTTTCTGTCCGGCAAAGTTCGGTGAGGTGGCTGCCATAGCTTCGTAGGCTTTCTCGGCGCATCCGAAGCGTTTCTGAGCAGCGCACATTTCTGCTATCATGTAATTGGTGTTGTTGTATGTCTCGGTTCCGGGCCCGCTGGTTACACTTCTGAAATTCTTGAAAGCTGTCTGCGTGTTCCCTTTTTTCAGCGCAAGCACACCCCTGCGGTATGTGTAGCGGTCGTCCTTAACGCGCGCATCCTCAAGGGCAGCCTCAGCTTTTTCGAGGTTACCGGTGTTTATGTATATGTCTGCAATGCGGTAGTCTACATCAGGGTCAGAATCTTTTGTTGTTTTGTATTTAAGGAAATATTTGAGTGCTGATTCAAGCTCGCCTGTTCCGTAATAGGCTATGCCTTTGTTTAAATACACATCCGGCCAGTGGAGGTCTTTTTTCTCTTCCCTGCTCATCAGGTAGATAACTTCCTCAAAATCCTCCGCTGCGGTAAGCCTGCCTGCTGCTGCGTAGCCTTTGGCAAGCTGTCCGCTGTCAAAAAGGCAGAGGGCAAGGTAGAAATCCTGAGATACGCCTTCCTTTTCAGCAAGAAGGGAGAGCTCTGCCGTCATATTGTCACACTGCCCCGCCGCAATCTTCTCGAACACGGGGGCGTAGCTTTCCGGGCTGCCGCCGGATATGGGAAAATCATAAGCTGACGCGGCAGAAGCGCAAAGAAATATTGCCGCCGCAAAAACGGTTGTCCTGATACTCATGTAGTGTTCCTCCGGGGGGATTAAATTTCTTAACAGCTTTGTGAAAAACTAATTAAGTTTAATGCTCCCCTTCACTTTTGTAAAGGCAATCAGAGCTTTTTAGCCCTGAAATGCCCGTTGATGATGAAGCCTATCCCTGCAAGCACCATGAGAATACTCACAAGGTGCGGAGCGCGGAGCATGCCGAGCATCAGGTCATCCGCACGGAAGAATGTGACAGCAGCACGTATTATTCCGTATGCGATGAGGTATCCGCCCACGATTCTGCCTGTGCCTATGTTGGAGTCCTTTCTCCACATAATAAACAGAACAGCAAAGCCGATGAAGTTGAGGAACATTTCATAAAAGAAAGTGGGATGAACGGGCAGAGTGCCGAAATCACGCCATGCTGCCGCGCCGAATTTATTGGTGAAGCTTATGCCCCATGGGAAATACTCTTTGATGTAATACACTTTGTCCATGAAGGTCACAGCCAGTCCGTCCGGGGTTTGAGCGGCGATCTCCTTAAGGCGTGAGACACTCTCCGGGTTGTTGTTCAGCCCCGCCGTTTTCAGAACCTGTGCCCAGAACTCAGGGAAGACGTTTTCCCCGCGGAAGATAATAGACGGAGGCGTAAGAGTGGGTACGCCGTGTGCCTCGCCGTTGGCGAAGTTGCCGAACCTGCCCAGCCCCTGACTGAGAAGAAGCCAGGGGAAAATGATGTCGCCCATTTTGAAAGGGCTGATTTTTTTATACAGGCAGAAGCCTATGGCGGCTATGAAGCCCGCTATCAGGCCGCCGTGTATGGCAAGCCCGCCGTGCCAGATTGCGATCATCTCAAAAAAGCTGCCGCCGTAATAGTCCCAGCGGAAAAGGACATAATATATCCTTGCGCCTATCAGGGAGAACAGGAAAGTGAAGAGGATGAAGTTCTCCATCTCCTCTGATTTTATGCCAAGCTTGGCAGCCTTTCTGCGGGAGAAATATATGGTGAGCAGCAGACCGATGATGTACATCAGGCTGTATATTCTGAGCTCGAAAAAGCCGATTTTGAAAAGATAAGGGAACATTCTTAAGGTCTCCTTGTGCGCAGTTTCTGAGAACCGTCACTTGCTTTTAAGCCTGTTTTAAGTTTTTTTAACTTCTTAGTAAAGCGTTAAGGGGCAAGTTAAAAAAAATTTGTACATAAATACCGCTGAAAAGCCCATTAATCCTTGATCTTTTCCTTTGCAAATGTTAAGAATCAAGTCCATTTCACACGCCTGATCAGCTTTTTCGGCGGCATGTGCCTGTTAAACAAGGTGCTTTCCGGAAAACAGGCGGAGGAAAAACAAAAAGGAGGGACTCACATGTCCTACATTTCAATGAAAAACCTGCTTGAGGCAGGCGTTCACTTCGGTCACCAGACAAAACGCTGGAACCCCAAAATGTCCAAATATGTTTTCGGCGCGAGAAACGGTATCTACATCCTCGACCTCCAGAAAACAGTGCAGTGCTTCAATCAGGCATACGAATTCACCAGAGACGCTTCCAAAGCGGGCAGCAAGTTCCTTTTCGTGGGCACGAAAAAACAGGCTCAGGAAGCTATCAAGGAAGCGGCTGACAAATGCGGCGCTTACTATGTAAACCAGAGATGGCTGGGCGGCATGCTCACCAACTTCGAAACAATCAAAGGACGTATCGCAAGGCTGAAAGAGCTTGAGGATATGTTTGAGAGCGGCTACATCAACAGATTCACCAAAAAAGAGCAGGCCGTTCTTCGCAGAGAGTTCGAAAAACTTACTAAAAACCTCAGCGGTATCAAAGAAATGACTGACATCCCCGATGTTATGTTCGTAATAGACATCAAACTTGAGCAGAACGCAATCAGCGAAGCTCACAAACTGGGTATACCCGTTGTTGCCATAGTTGACACCAACTGCGACCCCGACCTCGTTGACTTTCCCATCCCCGGTAACGACGATGCCATCCGCGCCTGCCAGCTTATCGCTGTCAGAATAGCCGATGCTGTTCTTGAAGGCAAACAGCTCAGAGAAGACAACCTCATCGAAGAAATCAGAAGCGCAGGCTCTGACGATGTACCCGTTGAGGAAATCGTTGACGAAGCTGAACTCGCAAAGGAGCTCGCTTCCGTGAAACCCGAAATAAAGGATGAGGACTAATAATCATGGCAGAAATATCAGCAGCACTTGTAAAAGAACTCCGTGAAAAAACCGGCGCAGGCATGATGGACTGCAAAAAAGCTCTTTCAGAAACCAACGGTGACATGGAAGCGGCAATTGACTTCCTCAGGAAGAAAGGCCTTTCCGCAGCAGCCAAAAAAGAGGGCAGAATCGCAGCCGAAGGCGTTGTTGCAGACTGCCTTAAAGGCAATGTCGGCGTTATAGTTGAAATAAACTCCGAGACTGACTTTGTTGCTAAAAACGCTGATTTCCTCGCTTTCACAAAACAGATAGCCGAAGTTATCACAGATAAAAACCCCGCTGACGTTGATGCTCTTCTTCAGGTTCAGGCCGAAGGCAAAACTGTTGCCGAAATCCTTAACGAGAAAATAGCCACAATCGGCGAGAAAATAAGCATACGCCGTTTCAAAAGATGTGAAGGCGGCAGCATCGGCACGTACATCCACATGGGCGGAAAAATCGGTGTTGTTGTTGAGCTTGAAGGCGGAGACGCTGAGCTTGCCAAAGACATCTGCCTCCATGTTGCGGCTGCTAACCCCAAATTCCTTGACTCAAGCTCAGTTGATCCCGCTTATATAGCAAAAGAAGAGGAGATCTTCTCCGCTAAGCTTGCTGAGCAGGGCAAACCCGCAAACATGATCCCCAACATAGTTAAGGGTCAGGTTGCAAAACTCCTTAAGGAAGTGTGCCTTGTTCACCAGCCCTTCGTTAAGAACCCCGATGTTTCCATCGAGCAGCTTGTAGCCGGAAAAGGCGCAAAAATCGTTTCCTTTACCCGTTTCCAGATGGGCGAAGGCATCGAAAAAAAGCAGGAAAACTTTGTGGAAGAGGTAATGAAACAGATCAAGCAGTAGGCTCCTGTTTCGTAACAGCTTTCTCAATAATGAAAAAAGTTCAGGGTCTGCTTCCTTAGTGGGGGCAGACCTTTTTTTATATATTATTTGATGCTTTGGGTGCTTTCACAGCAGTTTTCACTGTAATATTGGTTAAGGAAATCAACAACTGCGAGACCGATTTTCTTTGCCAAAGTAACTGGAACTGCATTTCCAATCTGCTTGTATTGATTAGTCATGGTGCCTGAAAAGATCCACTCATCGGGGAATGTTTGGATACGTGCATATTCTCTTATTGTAAAAGGCCTAGTTTCTTCTGGGTGGCATCTTTCTGTTTGTTTTTGCGCCGGGGCACATGTGAGTGTCAGGCATGGCTCATCCCAAGATATACGACGTGCCATTCCTGTTTTCCCACCTCCAAGATAATAGCTTTTCAGCATATATTCTTTTTGTTGTTGAAGTGGCAGATCCCTCCAGTAGCCTCCTGGAGGAACCATATCAAGGATTTCCTTTTTTCTTGCAGGATATTTTTGCCCTTCAGATTTAGGGACATCGGATTGAAACAATGTGCCTTTTTTGAGCGCATCTTTAAGTGTATAAGTCTTTTTGCAAGGTATGGGATATGTAAAATCAATATTTATATCTTTACGTATAGCTACTATAAGTAAACGCTCACGCTTTTGAGGAACTCCATAATTAACAGCATTTAGAACTCTTGGCTCTTTGACAGTATATCCTAAAGATTCAATAATACTTAACATTCCTTCTAATGTTTTTCCATTTTCATGGTTGAGCAATCCTTTGACATTTTCAGCAATACATATTTTTGGCTGAACTTCCTTTATCGCTCGAGCGTACTCAAAAAAGAGAGTACCACGTGCATCATTAAATCCCATTTTTTTTCCAGCATAGCTGAAAGCTTGACATGGAAATCCACCAGAAATAACATCAACACTATTAAAAAAACTTGAAAAATCAATTTTACTTATATCATTTTCAACAATATTCCATTTTGGCCTATTTAGTCTTAGAGTTTGACAAGCAAACTTATCAATATCATTTAAAAGGAGATGCTGTAAGCCTGCTTGTTCAAACCCTAATGCAAGTCCTCCTGCACCACAAAATAGCTCAATCGTAGTGTAGTTACCGGCAGGTTTTGTGTATTCGGTCTGTTGTATGTTGTCTTGGGAGATCAATCCTATTTCTGTGCATTGAGTTATGTGTTTATCTGTATAGTATCTGTGTTTGTTTATTGGGTGTCTGTTTGCTGTGAGCTTGCCTGATTTGTCCCAGCGTCTTAATGTTTCTTTTGATACAGATAATATATTAGAGAATTCTTCTAGTGAATATTTTGCTTGGATTTGATTTTTCATAGTAACCACCTAGATCAAACATGATCATGGTTACTATAGTATTATGACCTGATGAAATTGTCAATCAGGAGTTATTTGAGATTGAGATGATAGATTCACTCTTAGCAAGAGTTTCAATAACCTGTTCCAACTCTTTGCTGAAATCAGCTTCAATTGCTATTTCCCCAATAGCCATTATAAGGTCGTTATAAAAATTGGAGTCACCTGTTAATCTTTCCCAGAAATTTTGCCCAATAATAACAGGATGGTAATATTGTTTTTCGATCCTTTTATAATGAGAGCTTAGTTCCTGTTTTGTACCATAAATAACGCCAACTATAAGATCACAGTGAGGAATACGGAGATTATTTGTTGTTGCGATACCTAAGACATGTTTGAAATGTCCTGCAATTGTTTCAACGTCATCTTTATTAATTGTATTTGGGCCAGCTTTTAGCTGGCAATATTTTTTCATTCCATCTATTTGGTCTATAAATTCAATATCAATTCCTTTTGTTGCACTACCGAAAGAAGAGAGTACATCTGTTACAAATCTTTGAATATTTTGACCAAAAGAGGTTGTAATTGAAGTGCCTAAAACTCTTGGATAGATTAAAGCTCGTGCAATATCTATAGGTTTTGAACTACCCGTCAAAAAATTAGAAAGATAGACTGCTAGAAAAGGATTTATATTAAATTTTGAAGCATTGATCAAAGTCTTTGTATTTTTCATATGATTGATTGAGATAATATCTCTAAACCAGTTTTTTGCTTTTAAAAGTAATCCATTCTTTTCTTCAATATTCATAAAACACCTTTTTTTATGCCTTGCGGTGTTTGTCCGCTTTCTCTGTTTTTATCCGGCTGAGATACTCATCCCCCACTACCTTGATGAAAGAGGCAACAGGCAGGGCGATGATCATCCCCCCTATTCCCATCAGTGAACCGCCCGCCATCAGCGCGAAGATAACCGCTGTGGGGTGAAGCCCAAGAGACTCACCGACTATTTTAGGGGTGACATAATTGCTCTCCAGAGCCTGAACTATGGAGAAGCCGATCACCACCATGGCAGGATGGAGGAGATCACCGTACTGCACCACGGAGAGCATCAGCGAGGCGGAAAAGCCTATCATAAAGCCGAGGTAAGGAACAATACTCAGCACTCCTGAGATAAGCCCCAGAAGTATAGCGGGCTTAACTCCGGCAATGAGGAGGACTATGGTGTAGGAGATGCCCAGAAAAATCGCCACAAGCACCTGCCCTCTGAAATACCTGCTCAGCAGCGAGTTAAAGTGCATGAAGTGCTTAGGGTAGTCTATGCTTGATGTTCCGGAGAACTTGTCGAACATTTTGTCTTTTATGCTGCTGAAATCTTTGAGGAAGTAGAAGGTGAGGATAGGGATAAGAGCTACGTTCAGAAGCAGGCTCACTACAGTATTCACTGATTTCATGACCCCTTCCGCTGAGGAAAGCATTGAGCCGCCTATTCCGGCCAGCTTAGGCAGAAGCTGCTTCTGAATATCCTCAAAGGATATGTCAATCCCGAAGCGGTCGGTGAGGTTGTCCACAAGGCTGAAAAGCTTGTCAGAGTATGCGGGGAGAGCATCTGCGAGATGAACGCTCTCCTGATATATAACCGGAACTATGGAGCCGAAAAACAGCACGCTTATGAATGCTATAACCGTGTACAGCAGGATTATTGACAGCCAGCGGGGAACCCTTTTCCCTTCGAACCAGTTTATGAGCGGATCGAAAAGATAAGCCAGAAAAAAGGATATGGCAAATATGGTCACTAGGGTCTGGAGCTTGATCACAAGAAGGATCACAACCGCCAGCGCCACTACTATGGCTATGTTTTTTATTGTGAAATCGAATTTCATGATATTCATAAGCGGATATTACGGCAGGTTCAGGGCTGTGTAAACAGGAATCCGCGGCTTATCTGTCTTTCGTGCAGGCTTCCATGGCTATCATGGCTTTTTTGCGTGCTGAGCCCCAGCGGTAGCCGGTGACTGCGCCTGTCTCCCTCAGCACCCTGTGGCAGGGGATAAGATAGCCTATGCGGTTCTGCCCCAGCGCGGTTCCAACAGCCCTTGACGCGGCAGGCGAGCCTATCATCCCCGCCAGATCGCCGTATGTCGTGAAAACCCCGTAAGGTAGACGGAGAACTGCCGTCCAGACCTTGATCTGGAAGTTTGTCCCCTTTATGAAAAGTCTGATGCTGCTGCCTTTTTCCGGATTAAATATGCTCTGTACCGTTTCTCCGACAGCTCCGTCATCCCGTATCAGTTTCGCATTCTGCCATCTGTTTTTCAGGTCTTCCGCTTCTCTTCCTGCATCATTCTCATCCGCAAAAGCAAGGGAGCAGAGCCCCCGCTCCGTGAGAGCCGCCATGCACATGCCGAATGGGGTGGGCTGAAAGCCGTATTTTATCACAAGCCCGCTACCCATGCTCTTGTATTCGCCGGGGGTGACGGCATCGACACTGACAAAGAGATCATGCATACGGGAAGGCCCGCTGAGCCCTGCCTCCATCGAGACTTCAAGCACCGAACGGGACTCATCCAGAAGCCTTTTCGCTGCTTCGATGGTGAGACACTGCAAAAACCGCTTGGGGCTTATCCCTGCCCAGTCGGTGAACATCCGCTGAAAGTGGAAGGGGCTCAGCCCGAGGTGTGCGGCTATGTCATCCAGCGAGGGCTGTTCACCCGCGTTCTGTTCTATGAAGCGTATGGCTTTTTCTATCCGGTAATAGTCAGCATGGTTCATGGTCTGCCTGCCTCTTTTTTCAGCTTAGGAATAAAATAAACTTAAAAAGCGGCCGCATCCACCCGATTCTTGCGCAAAAAAGAAAAAAGCCCCCGCCCTGCATGTTTATATTAGGGGCGGAGGCTTTGTGAGGAGCTTTATTCTTTAGGTATGCCCATTTTGATCAGGATGTCCTCAAGGAGGCACCATTTGGTGAATGCCGACTGGAGGAGGTTCAGTCCCACAAATGCGGCAAGAAGAAGCCACCATTGATTTACCCATACGCCGAGGGCGAGGCTCGCAAGTATCATTATTCCCGGTACAAGTCTTAAAATATACTTAACTGACATGTTCATACTCCTTTATGCTTATTGACTCCGCCGTATTTTTTGAGGAACTCCCCCTGCCCTCATTTTTTAGAGCAGCGGCTTCCCCCTTTATAAAAGGGGGACAGAGGGGGATTTTTATAACCATTGGCGAGGTTTTGTCAAAACCTTCGTTCTTATCTCAGAAATCTCTCTCTGAGCCTGTGGTATCTGTAATACGCCAGCGGGATAACCAGCAGCGTAAGAACAGTGGAGACGAATGCGCCCGTAATGAGCGAAACACCGAGGCCAGAAAATATAGGGTCAGGCAGCATGAACAGCGCACCAACCATAACCGTCACTGTGGTGAGGACGACAGGGCGTGTTCTTATTGCACCGGATTCTATTACCGCATCTTCCAGTGATTTGCCGTTTGCTGTGCCGTGGTCTATGAAGTCGATGAGAAGCACGGCGTTGCGCACCATTATCCCCGCCAGCGCCATAAAGCCTATCATGCTTGTTGCGGTGAAAAACTCGCCGAACAGCCAGTGACCGGGGATTATCCCCAGAAGACTCAGCGGTATGGGGATCATCATTATCACAGGGGTTATGAACGATTTGAACCAGCCCACAAGCACAAAGTACATGATCACAAGCACAGCCGCGAAGGCAAGCCCCAGATCCCTAAAGACTTCGTAGGTTATCTGCCATTCGCCGTCCCACTTAACGGAGGGTACGTCCGTGAACTCAGGTGAGTTTGTCCAATACTGCCTCACAGGTGAGCCGTTGTGGGTTATCTCCGCCACCCGCTCCTTCATTTTCAGAATGGCGTACACGGGGCTTTCCTCAACCCCCGCCACATCGGCGGTTATGTATGTGACCGGCTGCATGTTTTTATGGTAAATGGCTTTTTCCTTCGTTGTCTCGTGCATTCTCACAAGCTCGCTTAATGAGACTGGAGCGCCCGTCATGGAGATAAGATGTATGTCCTGAAGGCTGTTCAGGGCATTCTTTTCCGCCTGAGGAAGCTGAACCATAATGCCCACATCCTCCCTGTCCGTGCCTGTGTGGAGGATTCCCGCCTGCATCCCTTTGAGCGCCATGTACAGAGTCTGGGAAACCATCTCCGAGGAAACACCCACAAGAGCCGCTTTCTCCTTATCCACAGTGAAGCTTAGCTGGCGCATGTCCGCCTCTTCGTATGTGTCAATGTCCACCACGCCTTCGGTGTCGTGAAATACCTTGAGCACCTGATCTGCGATTTCTGCCCGCGTCTGTGCGTCAGGGCCGTAAACTTCCGCCACAAGTGTTGAGAGAACAGGCGGTCCGGGCGGAACCTCTGTCATTTTGACATTTGCGCCGAACCGGTTGGCTATCTCCTGCACAGGCCCGCGCAGTTTCTTGGCCAGATCATGGCTTTGAAGACTGCGCATGCTTTTATCTGCGAAGTTTACCTGAATATCCGCCATATTCGGGGCGTTTCTGTGGAAATAGTGGCGCACAAGCCCGTTAAAGTTTATGGGGGCGTGAGTGCCGGAATATATCTGATAATTGTCCACCTCCTGCACGGTGGAGAGATAAGCGCCTATTTCCGTTGCCACAAGTGTGGTCTGCTCAAGGGGTGTGCCTTCGGGCATGTCTATTATTATCTGCATCTCGTTCTTGTTGTCGAACGGGAGCATCTTCATAACAACCAGCTTGGCGGGAACAAACATGAACGCCCCCGCAAACAGGGCAAGCACAACTGCGCCCAGTATAAGCCTTTTGCCGAGGCTGTTCATGAATGGTGTCAGCATATGGTTGTAGAATTTATAAAGCCTTGTGCTTTTTATATAGTCCTCTTCGTTGTGTTCCTCTTCGTCCTCCTTATGCTTTGCGCTTCCCAGAAGCTTGTACGCCAGCCAAGGGGTAATTATCAGCGCCACAAAGAGGGAGAAGATCATTGCCAGTGAGGCGCCGATGGGCATGGGCTTCATGTACGGGCCCATAAGTCCCCGGACAAATGCCATGGGGTAAAGGGCTACGATAACGGTGACAGTGGCGAGGATTGTGGGATTGCCCACCTCTCCCACAGCGTAGACCGCCCTTTTCAGGAGGTTCTTGCGGGACATTTTAAAGTGCCGCTCCATGTTCTCCACAACAATGATGGCATCATCCACCACAAGCCCCGTGACGAAGATCAGGGCGAAAAGAGTCACCCTGTTCAGCGTGTAGTCCAACATGAAGTACACAAACAGAGTCAGGGCGAAGGTAACGGGAAGCGCCACGAAAACCACTGTTCCGGCGCGCCAGCCCATTGTTATTGTCATAACGATTATAACAGCCAGTATAGCGCCCAGAAGATGCTCAAGGAGGGTCATAACCTTTTCATATGCCGTTTCGCCGTAGTTTCTGGTTACTGTTATGTTCACCCCTTCGGGGATTATGTAACCTTTGAGTCCTTCAAGCTTGTTCAGGACATTTTCCGCAACCACCACTGAGTCGCTCCCTTTTCGTTTGGAGAGGGAGACTGTAACAGCCTGATACCTGTCTGCGGAGATGTTTTCATTAAAACCCATGAGGGTGTAGGAAGAGGGGATCTCCGCTCCGTCCGTGATTTTTGCCACATCCTTGAGCAGAACCGCCTTTCCGTTATGCACACCCACAACGGCGCTGCGCACTTCGTCAGGGTCTTTGAAGAAGCCGCCCGCTGTTATGTAGAGAACTTCATTGTTCTGCACAACCTCCCCTGTGTTCAGGGACTTGTTGGATGATTCAAGGGCTTTGAACAGGCTGAACAGGTCAAGGCTGTAAGCTTTGAGCCTGTCCATCTCAGGTTCGATCCGCAGAACGCGCTTATACCCGCCGAGGATGGATGTTCTGGAAACGTCCGGAACCTCCTTTAGATACTTCTGCGCCTCAGCCGCCACACGGCGCAGTTCAAACGCATCCAGAGTTTCGGACCAGAGGGTTACCGCCACCTGTGGAACATCGTCTATGGATTCCTTTTTTATCAGCGGAGGCAGAACACCGTAAGGCATTCTGTCCATATTGCTGTCTATTTTCATTTTAAGGTTGGTGATGCTCTCTTCCTCATTCATTCCGACTTTGAAACGGACAATCACCACGCCCATATCGTTTGAAGCTGTGCTGTAAACGTATTCCACACCCGGAATCTCCCAGATTATCTCTTCCAGAGGCTCGGTTATGGTTTTCTCAACGTTTTTGGCATCCGCGCCGGGATAAGGGACTATGATGTCTATCATCGGAACGGTTATCTGAGGCTCCTCCTCCTTCGGGGTCATGACGACCGCTGCTATACCTATGAAGAGTGTGGCTATTATGAGAAGAGGCGTAATCTTGCTTGTTATGAAGGCGGAGGCCATCCGTGAGGCAAAATTCTGTTTCTCTTCCGTTATGTCATGGGGTTTCATCACTGCGCCTCTATTCTGTCGCCTGTTCTGAGGGATGAGGCATTGTCAGCAACGTAGGTTTCCCCCTCATTGAGGCCGCTGATTATCTCCACGCCCTCGGCGAATGTCTGCCCTGTTTTTACTATGCGCATGTCTGCGTGTCCGTCCCTGACAACGAATATCACTGAAAGTTGGCCGCGCTGAACAACTGCCGATGCGGGCACGACTATCTTCTCACCCGTTCCGGTGGGGAGAATCACTTTTACGTACATTCCGGTTACAAAGCTGTTGTTCCCTTTGAGCTTTATACGGAAGTTTCTGGTTGCGGAGTCTATATCAGGGCTGATTTCCGTTATTTCACTTTCACAGGTGAAATTGATTGATTCAGCTTCAACGGTTGCCTTCATCCCGGTTTTGAGTGAGTTGAAAAGGCTTTCGTTTATGAATGCGTAAACCACTGTGTCCTTGGAGCCTATTCGGAGAATGGGGCTGCCGGGGGCGGCGAGGTTGCCTGCATCCACAAGCTTTTCGAGGACTATGCCGTCAAAGGGTGCGCGTATCTGAGTGTATGAAAGATAGGTGTTCACTTCGGCGTACATGGCCTCGGCCTGACGCTTTTTTGTTGCTGCCTGACGCACCTGCTCCTTAGCGAGGTTGTGCTGCGCCTCTATCTGGTCGTACTCCTGTCTGCTTATGCTGTTGTTTTTTACAAGGTTGGAGTAACGCTGAAATGTCTTCTCCGCAAGGGTGAGATTAACCTCTGCCTGCCTGAGTCCGGTTTCAGCTTCCGCTACGGAGCTTTCTGCAAAGCGCTTTTTCTCCTCAAGCTCGCCGCTTTTTATGCTCACGAGGACTTCCCCCTGCCTGAAAGTATCGCCGGGAGAGAAGTTTACAGATTCTATATAGCCCACAATCTTAGGGATCACAAAGGCGGTTTTCCCGCTTGAGACAGTGGCGGAAAATGTTCTGGACGATGGTACTTCTGCTTTCTGTGCTTCCGCGACCGGAGCTTTCACACTGCGGACTTCGGGTTTTGCCGCCTCCTCCGTTTTCCTGTCGGAGCAGGAAACGGCCATTATCAGCAGTGCGAGAAGAAAGACTGCTCTCTTCATTTTATATTCTCCTTATCTTTATATTTCAGTTTATATAAATTTTACGATATTAAGAGCGCACCTGAAAACAGAAGTGATGCTCTCATTTTTAATTTTACACCGTTTTTATTTCAGAATGCCTGCCGCGAAATGAAGTCCGGCTTTGGCGACAATCAGATTGTACTCCGAAAAGTAGAGGGAAAGTTCTGCCTGTCTCAGTTCCACTTCCCTGTCAAGGAGTTCAGTAATCTTTGAAAGGCCTTCCTTGAACCTGTTTTCAGTTATCTCAAGGGCGGAATATGCACTCTGCACACGTTTTTTAGCCGCTTCAAGCTGCTTTTCCGCTGCGAGCACTGAGTGGTAGGCTTCCTTCACCTCGGATTTTATCTCAAGCTTTTTGTCGGCTATGCGGTGGAGCATGGCAAGCTGGTTCGCTTTTTCAGCCCTCATTTTATTGTAATCCGAGCCGCCTCTGAAAAGGTTGAGGCTTATCTGAGCGCCGAAGGTGTACCCTTCCCCGTTATTGCCGAAAAGCTCATCGTCATTCCGCTGGTAGTCAGCAAAGAGTGCCGCCTGAGGGAGGAATGCGGATTTTGATTTTTCAAGCTCGTAGTCCGCGGTTTTTGCGTACTGCTCCATGGCTTTCAGATCCTGTCTTTCGGTTCCTGCCAGTGCTATGTACTTATCCGCATTCTCCTCAAAGCCAAATCCCGGATCCTCCCATATAACAGCTATTTCACTGTCGGTATCAAGAAGCCTCTGGAGCTGGCTGGATGCGACTGCAAGGTTTTTTTCCGCCTCTTTCACTGACTGATCGTTCATCAAAAGATAGGTCTCGGCAACCAGAAGGTCGCTCATCACTATCAGCCCGTTATCATAGAAATCCTTTGTCATGGAGTAGTATTTTTCGGTTCTGCCGTATGAGACCTTCACAGTGGAAAGCGCCTTATCCGCCAGAGCGAGGCCGAAGAAGGCCTTGTTAAAGCTGTATATTGTGTTCTGGCGCACCCTCTCGGCAGTTTCCAGCGATGCTCTGTGCACTGCTTCCGCCTGTTTCACACCGTAGTGTATCTGTCCTCCGGCGAGGATCGGCTGAACTATCTCAAGCTTTGTTCTGTAGTTTGTTACTCTGTCTGAGGGGTCTGCGAGTTCGTTCATGAAATACTGCATGTCAAACCGTCCCTGAGCCATTTTTGCAAAAGCAGCGCTTGAGGGTTCGTCAGTATTCATCCATGTTTCGCTCAGCGTCACCTGCGGCAGATAGCCGCCCGCTGCCTGCTGTCTGCGGTACTGTGCGCTCTCGGCTTCCGCTTCGTAGGCCTTAATCAGCCTGCTGCCTGAGAGGGCTTTTGCCTTGCCCTGTTCATAGCCCAGACGCTCAGCCCCTTGTGCGGAGGCTGAAAAAAGCAGGATAAGGGCTATTAATCCTCCGGATGGCAGTCTCCCAAATCGCATCCCGTTTCCTCCATGAGTATTTTGAGCATTTTTTTGATCGCTTCGTCTTCTATGCTGTAGCAGATGCTTGTGCCGTCTCTGCGTCCTTTGATTATTCCTTTGTTTTTAAGAATAGCCAGATGCTGGCTTGTGGTAGCCTGAGGGATTTTGAGCCCCTTGCATATTTTGGTCACGTTGCACTCATTCCCCATGAGCCCCATCACAAGCTTAAGCCTTACGGGGTGTCCCAGCGCCTTGAGCTTTTCTGAATAAATGTCAAGCCAAGATAAATCCATGTTCTCCTCCGAATAAACATTAGTTTATATATGGATATTTATATATATAACATGAGACGAATGTCAACCTGAATTATCAAAAATGTAAAAAGGGAGCAGTTTTTTCTTTCATTCTTAAAACTTTTCCGGCAAAGCAAAATTTCAGCGAATGGAATCTGTTTTTCGGCCGATTTGTTTCTGGTAAACTTTAGGTACATATGGAAACGGTATTTATAAAAATCGACAAGGCACTCCTGCCCTATGCGCAGGGCTACATTGATCATGTTAAGAAAACCTGCTCTGCCATAGTCTCCCTCGCGTCAAACGGCGGTTTTGAGGATATAGCTCTGCTCGCCCACAGAATGAAGGGTGAAGGCGGAGCATACGGGCTGGATGAGGTGAGCGCGGCCGGACGGGAGATGATGCTTTTAGCCGAAACCGCCGACGCGGACGGGCTGAAGGAACGTGCTTTGGATTTATTGCAGTATCTTGAAAGAGTTAAGGTGATCTGATGGCTGTTTTCCGAAAAAGAAAAGCCTTTGACTGCCCCAGAGAGCAGCTTTTCGACTGGCACGGACGTTACGGCGCAATAGGCCGGCTTGTCCCTCCTTGGGAGGATGTCAATGTTCTGGAGCGCAGAGGCGGAATAGCCGACGGTTCGTTTGTGAGAATGAGGGTAAAGGCGGGGCCGTTCAGCACCGAGTGGCACGCGCTTCACAAAAACTACAATTATCCCGAAGAATTTACCGATGTCATGGAGAAAGGCCCTTTCAAAGAGTGGGAACACCGCCATGTTTTTTTCGAGTGCGGCGGCGGAAGCGCCCTTGAGGACTGCATAACCTACAGGCTCCCCTTTTCGCCGCTGTCTGACATAATCGCGGGCAGATACGTAACCGCCAAGCTTGAGAAAATGTTTGCCTACCGCCACAGGGTGACGGAAGGCGACATGAATTTCATTAATAAATACAGGCCGGAGAAGCTTAATATGGTTGTTTCCGGCGCGGGCGGACAGGTGGGGCGGTATCTGGTTCCGTTTCTCACCACGCAGGGGCACAGCGTGAAAAGGCTTGTGCGCCGCCAGAGCGATTCCGAGTTTGAGTTTTCATGGAACCCCGACACCTGCGAAATCGACAACTGCTTCGGCGGGTGCGATGCGGTGGTGCATCTTGCCGGGGAGCCCATAGGTGAAGGGCGCTGGTCAAAATCAAAAAAGAAAAAGATAACTGACAGCCGTGTGGAAGGCACAAGGCTGATAGCTGAGTTCATATCTAAGATGGATAATCCGCCCCCCGTGCTCATATGCGCATCAGCCATAGGCTACTACGGCGACCGGGGAACGGAGATTCTGGATGAGCATTCCCCTGCGGGCAAAGGCTTCATAGCTGATTTATGCAGAAAGTGGGAGGAGGCGGCAAAGCCTGCGGCTGACCGCGGCGTAAGGGTGGTTTTTGTGCGTATCGGTGTTGCCCTCACCCCTTCCGGCGGCGCATTGCAGAGGTTTCTGCCGTTTTTCCGCATGAGGCTTGGCTGCTGGCCGGGCAGAGGGGATCAGGTGCTGAGCTGGATCGCCATGGATGATGTTGTGCGGGGCATAGCGCACTGCATCCATAACGAAGAGGTTGAAGGCGCGGTTAACCTCACTGCGCCGGAGCATGTTACAATGAAGGAGTTCGCCCGCACCCTCGGCAGGGTTCTGGGAACCGGAGCAAGGTTCAGGATTCCCGCATGGCTCATTAAGCTGGTTTACGGGCAGATGGGCAGGGAGGTTCTCCTGAGCGGAGCACGGGTTCAGCCCAAAACATTGACTGACACTGGCTATGAATTCGGCTACCCTAAGCTGGAGGGAGCCTTAAGGCATCTTCTCGGAAGGATATTATGACAAGGAACATAAAGCTTCTTTTCTCAATAATGATGACCGCTGCGCTGCTTTTCGGGTATATGTTTCACTTCTTTCCCGGATACCACTTCGAGCGGCTCCATATATTCCTGTTCAACCTCTGCACGGGGGGTACTATAGTCCTTTATTTCACGGAAGGGCTGGGAGCGCCCAGTATCAGGGTGAAGACATTTTTTGTGCTCTCTTTTATATATGCTGTTCTTTCGTCCCTTGAGCTTTATGCACCGGCCATAGCCGTCTCACTGTGCATGATCCCCATTGTGGAGTACATCAGGATAAAAAAGTTTTCCATTTTTCCGTCAGATTTTTTCACCACAAAGGTTCCCACAGCGGTGAAGTTTCATCAGGCTTCCCTGCTTTGTCTCTCCTCCGGGCTGCTCATATCCGCCTTTGCCATAGTTAATGAGGAGTATTACCGTGTGCTGGATTTTGAAAAGCTCACACTGAATACATTCTTTCTCGGTTTTTCATTCCCGTTGTCACTGATAACTTTCAGCCTTATTTTCACGCTGATGCATAAGGGGCGCACTCCGTTCAAGAGATTCCTCAAGCTCATCAGCTTCTGGGTGATAAACATGGGGGTGATCATCTTCTTTGTTTTCATCCTCATGGAATCGGTGGTGCTTGAGCTTGTGGTATCGTCTATACTTTTTATTGCAGTGTGCAATGTGCTTATAATGTACGTCACCCTCGGTGTTAGGGAGCAGCAGAAGTCATTTCTCACATCGGGGATATTCTTTCTTACAATCACGGCAGTGACGGGAATAGTCTATATCCTGCTTTACGCTTTCAGCCTCAACAGCCCGGAAAACAAGGCTCTGGTGCTGAACTTTCACCGCATAACAGCCCTTTACGGGTGGAACCTCAGCGGACTTGCGGTGATATGCAGGTTCAACGACTTTCCCATCAGGCTCCACTCCGGTAAAACAATTCTGCTTCACTGGGTGATAGTGGTTCTCCTTGCACCTTTGGGGTATTACTACGCTTCCGCAGGGATAGCCGCTGTGGTGGGCTATGCGTTCTTCCTCCGCAGCCTGTTTTTCAGCACCGGAACGGAGAGGATACCCGCTTTTGAAAGGGATCAGGCCTGAACATCCTCGGCATTCCGGCGTGGTTCCTTTTAATACAGCCGCATATTTTGAAATAAATTTTGTCCGTTCACTCGCTTATGCTAATTTTTAATGATAGAATTGCAGGGTAAGAGAGCCGTTAGTGAAGAAAAAAACCTTTATTCTTAATTTTATCACAGCAGTCATCCTTGTTTCTGCCGCTTCTGCCTTCATACTCCATAAAGCGGATGAAGCTGTCCGCAATATTATTGAGGAACAGAGAAAAACCGTCCGCGCGCAGGCAGGTGACAAGCTGAAAAGCTTCGACCTTTTTATGCTGGTAATGGCAGACAGGATGGAGGAGCGCGCAGAAAAGGCTCTGGTGGCGGCCGATGCCATTCTGGGAGAATCTGCCGCGAAGGGAATCCCCGCTGAACCGGATGTTCTGCGCAGACTGGCTGACGGGCTCGGCGTAGGCGAGATTTATCTTATCAACTCAAACGGTGTGGTTTTCAGCACCTCAAGCCGCAGAGAACAGGGGGTAAGCCTCACAAAAACGGGCAAGAGTCTGGGCGATTTCATAAACTCGCTTTACGGCAAAGGCGGTTTTGCCCACGGAAGGCTCAGCATTGGGATGGTCACAGGCAGACCTGCCATGTTCTCATACTACAGCCCCAGAGGAAGCTCCTATATTGTGGAGACTGCCATTTACCTTGAGGATTTCATATCCGAAAACCACGGAAGAGATGTGTATGACTACTATTTCCGGGACTACTTCAAGGAACTGGTAAGCTCATGCATTTATACAGAATCAGTGGATGTTTTCACTAAATTCCGAGTTTCAGGCTATTCGCTCTTCAATTCCGGAAGGGAGTTTCCCCTCGGAGTCGGTTCCCCGCTCAGCAGCGGCACAGTTATTGAAAAGCGGCAGGGGAACAGGATTTATGAATACTCTGTTTTCAGGCTGAGCAGTTCGGAAAGCGGTTTTGCTGAGACGTATTATCTGGAAATTATATATGACTTCTCCAAGGCGGGCGGTTCGGTAATGAAATCCGCTTATGCCGCCGTCTTTTTCGTGATTCTCTGCGGTGTTCTTCTGCTTATTATGATGTACTGCTTTATGTCAGGCCGCAGGCTTTCATCAGCGGGGCTTACCGCTGTGAGTCTTCCTGACGAAGCCGGGGCAGACAGTCATGTGATGCCTGACAGCCGCCAGCCGTCCGGAGGTGAACCGGGTTACCGTATTCTGCTGGCGGATGATTCCGAGTATAACAGGTTCGTGGCCGAATCATACCTTGAGGGAACAGGCTGTGCTCTGGATTACGCAGAAAACGGTTTTGCCGCACTGGAGCTTTTTTCAAAGAACAGATACGACATGGTGCTGACCGATATACAGATGCCCCGCATGGACGGCTATGAGCTCACAAAAGAGATACGCGCCTTTGAGGAGACAACAGGGCTTAGGCGCACACCTGTAATCGCCATAACTGCATATGACCTTGAGCGGGAGGCGAAAAGATGTCTGGAGGCTGGGTGTGATGCCTATGTGGCAAAGCCGCTTAATAAGGATATGCTGCTGAAAACAATGGCAATCTTCCGCGAGGGACAGATAGAAAAACCGTCCATGCCTGAAAAGGGGGAGGACGGATTCATAGCTGTCAGCGTCAGGCCGGAGTTCAGGGATGTGACCCCTTTATTCCTTAAGGAACTGAAAAGCACCCCGCAGAAAATACAGGAGCTTTTGGACAGAGATGATTTCGAGTCAATTCAGTTCATCGGCCACAGGCTCAAAGGTGAGGCAAAAACATTTGGCTTTGAACCTGTGAGCGATTACGGACTCTATATTCAGGGAGCAGCCATCCGCAGAAACCGAAAGAAAATAGAGGAAACGGCGGAAGATTTAAATGAATACGTATCAAAAATCAGGCTTATTTTTGACAAAAAAAGTGTATGATTCCTTTTGCAAACATAGTTGTCCACATACGGAGAATCCATGAGAATATTAACAGCAGTTCTTTTAAGCGCAGTTATAGCGGCATGCAGTGCTCAGAAGCCTGAACAGGCTGAAACGCGTAAAAATGAGGAAAAACCGGTTGATATACGCACATCAGTGCTTGAGAAGAAAAATATTCCCGACTGGTTTACCCTGCCCGGCAATGTTGAGGCGTGGGAATCTGTCACTGTCTCTGTGGATCTGGCGGGAACAGTAATAAAAACCTATGCTGAGGAAGGGGAAAGGGTAGCGAAAGGCTCCCCGGTAATAAGCCTTGATACATCAACGTACAAAGCCGCGGCAGACAACAGCAGGGCGGCGCTTGCCCTCTCTGAGAAGGAGTACGCCCGCGCTAAGCAGCTTTACGAGAGTGACGCGGTGAGCAAGCAGAGCTATGACAGGGCGCTGGCCGCTTTTGAACAGGCAGAGGCTGACCTGCGTTATAACGAGGCGCAGCTGGGAAAAGCTGTGCTGAAAAGCCCCATAAGCGGCTGGCTGGACAGGCGGCATGTTGATGCGGGTGAATATGTGGCTCCGGGCGATCCTGTGGCTGTAATAGTGAACACCGACAGGATGCAGCTTATCGTGGATGTCCCTGAGAAAGATGTGCGCTACCTTCATGAGGGAACCGAGGTTGACCTCTTTGAGGCGCAGGTGAACAGGGACGGCGCGGCGTACAAAGGGAAAATAGTTTATGCGGCAAAACAGGCCGATGCCGCCACTAAGACATACAGGGTAAAGCTTGAGATAACCGGAGGGAAGGAAAAGCTCCGTCCGGGGATGATAATCCGCGCCAGATTCCTCCGCAGGGAGTATGCGGATGTATTCGTTATTCCTGTTTTCAGCCTTGTGGACAAACAGGAAGGGAAAGTTGTTTTTGTTGAGAAAGATGGCAGAGCCGTTCAGATTCCGGTTGTAGTTGCTGCTATTGTAGGCGACAGCGCAGTTATTGAGGAAGGCCTCACCGAAGGGGACAGGCTCATCGTAAAGGGTCAGCAGTTTGTGGCTGACGGGTCGAAGGTTCAGGCGGAGTAAGTCCATATGCTTATTACAGATGCCTCTCTGAAAAGGAAAAGCACGGTCTTCGTGCTGATGATTCTGTTTATAGTTGTCGGCATGTATTCATACATCACCCTCCCCCGCGAGTCGGATCCGGATATTACCATTCCGTATGTTCTTGTTGTGACGGAGTATGAGGGTGTGGCTCCGGAGGATGTGGAAAGCCTCATCACTCTGCCTATTGAGCGCAAGCTGAAAGGGATCAAGAATGTCAAGGAGATAAGAGCGACAAGCTCCGAAGGCGCGTCCATCATCGTTGTGGAGTTCATCGCGGACACTGATATTGATAACGCCATGCAGTGGGTGCGTGACAAGGTTGATCAGGCCAAGGGGGATTTGCCTGCGGATCTGGAAAATGACCCGATGATCATGGAGATTAACCTTTCTGAGTTTCCCATAATGAAGATAGCCATCCACGGGGATGTGCCGGAGTATATTCTCAAAGAGGTCGCCGAAGATCTCAAGGACGAGATAGAGAGCGTTCAGGGTGTACTTGAGGTCGTCATCAACGGCGGACGGGAAAGGCAGATCCGCGTTGTGTTCGATCAGGAGCGCCTAACCGCTTACGGACTCTCATTCAGCGAAATAGCCGCAGCGGTTCAGCGGGAGAACGTCAATATTCCCGGCGGAACAATGGACATGGGCGGCGGCAAATACCTTCTGCGTATTCCCGGAGAATTTAAAGATCCGGCCATAATAGACAACCTTGTCCTGCTGGCGAGAAACGGCAAGCCGATTTACCTGAAAGATGTCGCCCATGTGGAGGACACTTTTGAAGACCGCGAAAGCTATTCACGGCTCAACGGTGATCAGGCTGTTTCCATAGAGATAAAGAAACGCGCCGGAGAAAACATAATAGAGGTCTCTGACCGTGTTAAGGCTATTCTGGATATAGCCCGGACACTTGTCCCTGCGGGTATTCAGCTCACCGTTACCGAAGATCAGTCGGATGATATAAGGATGATGGTGGAGGAGCTTGAGAACAATATAATGTCAGGCCTTGTTCTGGTTGTGCTTGTTCTGTTCATGTTTCTGGGCAAGAGGAGCTCATTTTTTGTCGCTGCTGCCATACCCTTTTCCATGCTGCTGTCTTTCACTGTTCTCCAGATAATGGGCATAACGCTGAACATGGTTGTTCTTTTCAGCCTTATCCTTGCTCTGGGTATGCTTGTGGATAACGCCATAGTTATTGTGGAGAACATCTACCGCCACATACAGGAAGGAAAAGAGCGGAACGTTGCCGCGTCCATCGCCGCTGCTGAGGTGGGCTGGCCGATTATAAGCTCAACCGTGACAACGCTCTGCGCATTTGCGCCTATGCTTTTCTGGCCGGATATAATGGGGGAATTCATGAGGTTTCTCCCCCTTACACTGATAATAACCCTCACCTCCTCGCTTTTTGTGGCGCTTGTGTTTAACCCTGTGATATGCGCGGTATTTATGTCTGAAAAAAGGGACAAGGCGTATGAGGATGACGGCAGGGACTCCCTGTTTGTGCGGATGTATATGAAAAGCCTTGATTTTGCCCTCCGCCGAAGATGGGCTGCCGTTCTGGGAGCTTTCGGCGGAATGTTTGTGATACTCATGCTCTTCGGCGCTTTCAACAGCGGTGTGGAGCTCTTTCCCGATACGCAGCCGAAAAGGGCTTATGTGGGGATAAAGGCTCCGGAAGGCACAAGGCTTGAGGTGACAGACAGCTATGTGAACATAGTGGAGCAGATGGTCATGGCCGAGCCTGATGTGAAATACATCATAGCAGACAGCGGCATAACCCCCAGCGGTGAGGAGGGTTCAAGCAGACTCTCCAACCACGGCCGGGTGAGTATCCGCTTCCACGAAAAGGAAGACCGTGAAGGAAAAAGCAGCGATGTTCTGGACAGGCTGAGGGAAAAGCTACAGTTTTTCCCCGGTGCTGAGATAAAGGTGGAAAAAGAGGAAAACGGGCCGCCCGTGGGCGACCCTGTGAGCATAGAGATAGGCGGGGAGGACGTGAGCGTCCTTGAGCGTCTTACAAATCAGGTGAAGGCTGAGGTGAAGGAGGTCTACGGAATAGTGGATCTCAAGGATAACCTTGTTAAGTCAAAACCTGAGATAAGTGTACGTGTGGACAGGGAAAAGGCCGCTCTTCTCGGTCTTTCCACTGCGGATATTTCCTATACTTTAAAGGCCGCAATAGGCGGCTACAAGCTTGGCGTTTACCGGGAAGGGGACGACGAGTACGATATAGTTGCCCGCCTGCCGGAGGAGAGAAGGCGCAGTGTGGCGGACATAGCAAATCTGCTTGTGCCTAATTCGGGCGGGAACCCCATTCCTCTCTCTGAGATAGCAAAGGTTGAAACAGGCACGGGCTACGGCTCCATAAAGCGTAAGGACGGCAAAAGGGTTGTCACCGTCAGCGCCGGTGTAGAAGGACGCAACAGCAACGACGCTTTGCAGGAGATAATGCAGAAGGTTGCAAAAATAGAACTGCCAAACGGCTACAGCATAAAATATTCCGGCGAGCAGGAGGAGCAGCAGAAGGCAACGGCTTTCCTCGAAAAGGCCTTTATTATAGCGCTTTTTATGATTGCTCTGGTGCTTGTGACTCAGTTTAACTCCATACGCCAGTCGGGGATCGTGCTTACCTCAGTGGTGCTTTCGCTCTCAGGTGTGCTTATGGGTCTGCTGATTATGCGTATGCCTTTCGGAATAATTATGACCGGGGTGGGTGTCATCTCCCTCGCCGGGGTAGTGGTGAACAATGCCATTGTCCTTATAGATTACGCAAACCAGCTGAGAGCATCCGGCATGGAGCCGGATCAGGCCATACGCACAGCGGGCAGAACACGTCTCCGTCCTGTGCTTCTGACAGCCGTGACCACAATCCTCGGCATGCTGCCGATGGCGACCGGAGTAAGCTTCAGCTTCCGCAGGCTCGCGTGGGAGATTGGGTCTGAAACTGCGGAATGGTGGAGCTCAATGGCGGTTGCAATCATATTCGGGCTTTCGTTCGCTACGGTGCTCACGCTGATTGTTGTTCCTGTTCTGTACTCTTATGCTTCGACGGGGATTTTCAGAAGGAAGAAAGCCTGATTAAGGCTTTCTTTTTGTTGAAACCGTCCTTGGAACTGTTTGAACCTTGGGGTCTGAGCAGCATGAGATCCTTCACTGCGTTCAGGATGACACGCCGTAAAGGTCACTATGAGCGTATGCGAAGAGTCTCTGTCCTGGAAGTACCGTAATGTAATGAATGCGGCTTCGCTCACCGGAGCCTGATTCAGGCTTTCAGCCTTCTGCCAGCCTGACAGCCATGGAGCCGAGTTTGCGCAGGGCTTCTATGTGTTTCTTATCCAGCGGGCTGCCGCAGTTAAGGCGGATGAAGTTTCTGTACCTGTCCTGTGCGGTGAACAGAAACCCCGGCACTATGCCTATCCCCTCTTTCATTGCCTCTTCATAAAGCCGGAAGGAATCAACCGCTTCCGGCAGTTCCATCCAGAGGATATAGCCTCCTTTTGGATTGGAGACCCTTGTCCCTGCGGGGAAAAACTCGCTTACGTATGAGCGGTATGCGGCAACCTGACTGCGGTACATCCTCCTGACCCTGTTCAGATACCTGCTGAATTTACCGGAGAGCAGATAATCTGCTAGCGTAAGCTGGAGCAGACGCGATGTATCCAGCACGGAGGAGATCTTCTTGTCCATCACCTCCTTGTAGTATCTGCCGGGGCATACCCAGCCGACCCTGAACGAGGGGGAGATTGTTTTTGTGAAGGAGGCGATGTAGATCACATTTCCGGTTTTGTCAAAAGATGACAGACATCTGGGTCTGTGCCCCTCATGGCAGAGTTCGCCGTAAACATCATCCTCAATAATGGGCACGCCTTTTGCGGCGCAGATTTCCACAATTCTCTTCTTGTCCTCATCTGAAATCATTCCGCCCATGGGGTTGCTGAAATTGGGCTGAATAAGCAGGGCTTTTGCATCATATCTGTCCAGCGTGTCCTTAAGCCTGTCCGGGTCCATGCCCTGATCAGGGCGTGAAGGGATCTCTATGACGTATATCCCCATGGATTCAAGCGTGTGCAGATGCCCGAAGTGGAGGGGTGATTCCGTGACAATGCAGTCCCCCGGTTTGAAAAGAACATGGAGTATGTGGCTGAGGCTTTCTGTCGCCCCGGTTGTGATTATTATCTCATTGGGGGAAATTTCCAGCCCGGCGGAAAGCATCTGCATGGATATGCAGCTGCGGAGCTGCGCATTTCCCCTGAATATTTCAAAGGAGTTAAAGTCCTGGTTATGGTTGAGGATGTGTTTGAGCGTCTTGGAAAGTTCAGCGGAAGGGAGCATAGAAAGGCAGGGGGAAGCCCCGCCGAACTGTATGAGCCGCTTGTCGGCCATGGCGTTGCAGACGCTGTATATCATGCTGAACTTGTCCACACGGGCGACGGTTATTCTTTTTTCAGCAGATATTTCAAGGCTGGGTATGGAATTGTCGGCAGATACGTAAAAGCCCGACTGAGGGCGGGATTCAAGCACGCCCTGATGCTCAAGCTCAACATAGGCCTTCATAATGGTTGAAACGCTCAATGATGTATCTGTGCTCATTTTCCTTATGGAGGGAACTTTATCACCGGCTTTCAGCCCGTTTTCGGAGATGATTTTCTTTATCAGTTCCTGAACTTCTTCATATTTATAAATACTCTGCTGCTCCATAATCTGCCTCGCTGCAAAACTGTTATGTATACATTTCAAAAAAACTGTAACTGTTATTATGTACAGTTTTATTATATTTATTCTTCACGGTAAAGATAAAAATATATCAGGAGGGCGTAGGGATGAGCGTGAAAAGCTTTAAGATGACTCTGGGAAAGAACAAAATGATGTCTGTAAACGGTGCAAAAAGCGCGAATCTGTCCTGTGAGAAAGGGAAGCTGTGGATAACAGGAACCAGACAGGGTGATGTTATGGTTGCCTGCGGACAGAAAATCAGCCTCCGCCCTGTGGACGCACTGGTGATTCAGGGAATGGACGATTCTCTGTTTACTATGGATGTGAGATAGCTATCTGCCGCCGGAGCTTATTTTTCCTGCCGTTTCGGCGGCGCTGCATCCGCTTCTGGCTGCTGAACAGCCTCCGCAGGAGCCGCCGCATCCGTCTGCGGGCTTTGTGTAGTGTCTGTAGAGGTAAAAGACTGCCGCTGTCACAATTGCAGCCGTGATTATTATATCTGCCATTTTTTCCTTCTTATCTGTGTCTGCCGTGCCTGTGTCTGCACGGGGTTATGGTTATCTTACTGGAGAGGCTGCCGCATATGCAGAGCCTGTTCCCTTCGAGATCCACTGTGATGTTCCCGTCTCCGGCATCTTCTATCACTTCGAGGGTGCGCCCCTTTATGAAGCCGTAGTCTATGAGCCTGCGCACGGACTGCCTGTCGCAGCATTTACAGAATCCTGCGATCTCGCATCTTTCTCCCTTTCTGACATCGGAGAGAGATACGCTCTCTTCACCGCCAATAAAATTGCTGCACATATAAACACCCCGGAAAAGGCTCAAAACCCAGTTGTATAGTATTATATTGTAACCCATTAACTTAGTTTGTCAATGTGAACATGGTGAGCGCTGAAAAACCTGTAAAATAAAATCTTTTTCCCAAAGGTGCAGACATCAAAAAAATATTGATTATTTTTACTAAAACTAATAAGTTTTTCTTAGGGACTGTTGATATGCGGTCTTAATACACAAGAAGACGGTTGTTATTATGAAAAAAGAAACAAAAAACATCGCCCTGAGAAGGCTCTCTGAGTATTTATCCGAAAAAAAACTCCGCGCCACCAGCCAGAGGGAAATCATCCTCGGAACCTTTATTGAACTGGGCAGACACACAACAGCAGAAGAGCTTTACGAAGCCCTCAAAAAGCATGATTCAAGCATTGGCCATGCCACTGTGTATCGCGCGCTGAGGCTCTTTGTTGAGGCGGAAATAGCCCGCGAGCTCAATTTTAATGACGGTTCAGTCCGCTACGAGAGCGTGATCGGAAAAGAGCCCCATGATCACCTGATCTGCAAAAAATGCGGTGCAATGGTCGAGTTTCTGGATGAAAAAATCCGTGATGCTCAGGATGAAATTGCAAAAAAATACGGTTACTCGATAAAAAACAGAAGCCACATTCTCTTCGGCGTATGTCCCAAATGCCGCAGGTAAGAGATTTTTTCTAAATTCCATTAAATAACGTCAGGCGGATTATTTATACCTCTGTCCGTATTTATGCGGTTTTAAGGGGTTGAAAGATCCCGCCTGATGTCTTATTCTTAACACCGCAAAATCCCGTGAGGTTCATATGAATTTTTTCGAAGTCTTCTGGATTGCCGTGGGGCTGTCCATGGATGCTTTCGCCGTGTCCATTGCGTGCAGCGTTCTCCTTTGCCATGTCTCCTTCCGGCATATATTCCGCCTCGGCTTTCATTTCGGTCTTTTTCAGGCGGTTATGCCTGTTATAGGCTGGTTCGCGGGGAGAAGCGTCAGCGGGTACATAAGCTCATGGGATCACTGGGTGGCCTTTGGACTTCTCTCCGCCATAGGGCTTAAGGCGGTGAAGGAAGCTTTCAGTGAGGATGATGAGGAGAATATCAAGGGCGACCCCACAAGGGGGCTCAGCCTTATTCTTCTCTCTGTCGCCACCAGTATAGATGCCCTTGCTGTGGGCGTGAGCCTTGCTGCGGTGAATGTGAATATTTTTCAGCCTGCACTCCTCATAGGGGTTATCACTGCCGCCTTCTCTGTAGTCGGCACGGTTTACGGATGCAGGATCGGGGCGCGTTTCGGCAAAAAGGTTGAGGCCGCTGGCGGAGTAATCCTCATACTCATAGGCGTTAAGATCCTTCTGGAACACCTCCTCTCCTGAAATCCATTTTTTTTAAAAATCTTTGATAATTTCTGACAGTTTATTCTTGACTTGCGCTATATAGTAATCTATATAGCGAATATCCGTTATGTGCCAAGGGGAATAACGATATGGAGAAACTGAAATGTTCAAGCAAAAAAGAATTCTGACCGCCGCGTGTCTCAGCGCGGCTCTGGTATTCAGTTCCGCCGCAAAGGCAGAGGAACATATCTATAAACTTGGGGAAATAGAGATAACCGATTCCTCTTCATGGCTAAATGCAAAGCCTATGCAGGAAGTGACTTCCGAAGAAATTCAGGCTGGGTCGGCCTCAAGTGTTGCGGAAGCGCTCAAGCAGCTTCCTTCCGCATCCTTCGCTCCCAACTCAAAAGGGGAGAAGCGTCTTAATATCAGGGGTTTTTCAGACAGATACATTCAGGTGTATTTTGACGGTATTCCCGTTGCCCTGCCCTACGAAGCCTATATTGATCTGGGCAATTACAACACATTCGGGATTGACAAGATCGAAGTTGAAACAGCAGGCGGTTCAGTTCTCTTCGGACCAAACGCCGCGGGAGGTGCGGTCAATATTGTCACTGCGAAACCTGAAAAGGCTTTTGAGTCCGCTGTTGAGCTTATGTACAGAACCAACAACACCTATCAGACAAGAATCGGCGTTGGAAGCAAGATAGGCAAAGCATACGGAATGATTTCCTTTGCTTATGAGGATTCGGAAGGATTCATGCTTCCGGACGGATACAGTGAGCTCAATGAAAACGGCGGTCTGCGTGATAACAGCGGCTACAGGAGAGCAACTGTAACAGGAAAAGTGGGCTATGAGTTCGCAAAGGGAAGTGAGATCGCTTTCGGTATAAACCATATAGAGAGCAGTCTTGAGCTTCCTCCGAACACAAAGGAAACGGACAACGGTAAAAACAACAGTCCCGTGCGTTACTGGAATTACGAAGACTGGGACAAGGACACATATTACCTCCTCGGAAGTCTGAGAAAAGACAGCTATGCGGTCACAGCAAGGCTCTACAGGGATGAATACTACAACGTGATGAACCGTTATAAGGATGCTTCATACAGTAAGTGCTTCAGCGCCTCATGGTGCGACAGCGCTTATGATGATTACTCCAACGGCGTTATCCTCAATACTGAGCTGAAAACCGGAGCAATCAATACCGTTATCCTCAGCGGACAATACAAAAAAGATGTTCACCGCACCAAAAACGCCTCCATGACAGAATGGGAAAAGGATGTGGCGGAAACTTACTTCGCCGGTGTCGAAGACAGGATTACTCTGGGCAGGTTCATTATCAGCCTCGGCGGCAGCTATGAGGTGAACAACGCGATCTCTTCGGACAGCAAGGATGAGCTGAACGATGATATAAAGGTTTTCAATCCGCAGGCTGCGGTAATCTACAACATGTCTTCTGAAACCGTATTCCATGTGAAAGCGGCGCGTAAGACACGCTTCCCCTCAATGAAGGAGCTGTACTCCAGTTATTCATATAACAACGGCGGACAGATAACTTATTTTGCCAACCCCGGGCTTAAGGAAGAAACTGCTATGAACTATGAGGCAGGTATTAAGCAGTCCCTGTTTGACACTGTTCTCCTCCAGGCGAATATCTTCTATTCAAAAATTGATGACAAAATCAACACTAAAGCGCCCTACACCGGCAGTGATCCGGATGCCTCATCAGACGCGCAGACTTCTGATAACATAGATGACGTGACAATGAAAGGCGTTGAGATGATGCTGGGGGGTGATTTCACCGTAAATACCACCACTATAGTTTCTTATGCCTACATAGATGCGAAAAAAAGCATAGAAGGTGATGATTCCGATACGGTTGCCGATGTGCCTAAACACAAGCTCTATCTGGATCATTCATACAGAATAGGGAAAATGTTTGTTCTCGGCGGCAGACTGAATATGGAAAAAGGACGTTATTCACAGAAGGCCGACTACAGCTACACCGAGCTGGACACCTATTGGACGGCAGATCTCAGAGCTGAGATTATTCCGGCTAAGTACACCTTCATTGAGGTCGGCGTTGAAAATGTGGCGGATGAGGAGTACGAGCTCTCATACGGTCTGCCGCAGGCGGGAAGAACATACTACGCCAAGCTTAAAATGAAAATTTAATATGTCACTGGCCGACAGCAGCGACGATAAATGGAGAAAAGGAGCCATAGCGGGGGGTGTCTGGGGGACCTCCGAGATGACCCTCGGCTCTTTTCTTCATAATCTGAGGATCCCTTTTAAGGGGCATTTTCTCACGGCAATAGGCATTGCAGTGCTCAGTGCCTTCGGAACAAAATGGCGAACCAAGGGGATGTTTTACAGGGCGGGACTTACCTCCGCTATGCTGAAAACCTTTTCACCCAGCCCTAAAGTCGTTGTTCCGATGATAGCAATTACCATTGAGAGCTTCCTGTTTGAGGCGGGAACACGCATTCTGGGGAGAAATTTCGTAGGCTTCCTCGTAAGTGGCGGACTCGCCATGCAGTGGGCGGTACTTCACAAAGTAATCCGGTTGCTGATGCTTTACGGAGCCAGCATATATATTGTTTATGAGCAGCTTTTTGAAAAAGCAGCCACAGGTTTTGAACTCCCGTTTGTCAGCCCTGTGTACGGTATAGTTTTTATATTTGCGCTGAGTTTTGTTCTCGGTGCAGGTGCTTCTGTCATAGGCTGTGCGGCAGCAGCGAGAAGCAAGGGAAGTGGTGAACCCATAACATTCGGAATAAAGCAGGGTGCTCCATTGGGCTCTGTTATGCATGGCCGCGCGGGGCGTTATTCACTCCTGTGGCTGTTTCTGCACATAGGGGTGATAGTCGCTGTCGTGGGCTTTATGGATAAAAGTGAGTGGCTCGCATATGTGCTGCTGGTTTACTCGCTGGCTGTTTCTGTCAGGTACAGAAGCTTTCTGAAACGGTTTGCCTCGTGGAAGGTATGGCTGCCAATAGCGGTTGTATCGTTTATTTCCGGTTTCGTGCTGAAATCACCGGAAGGCAGCTTCTTCAGCACTCATGGATTTCTTGAGGGTGTAATGCTTGCTGTGCGGGCATCTGTAACAACATGCGCTCTGAGCGGACTGGTCTCCGAGATG
Organism: Deferribacteres bacterium; assembly: GCA_023395255.1. GTDB lineage: Bacteria > Chrysiogenota > Deferribacteres > Deferribacterales > Geovibrionaceae > Geovibrio > Geovibrio ferrireducens. The sequence continues at coordinate 101,445 of JAEWZN010000007.1, read as the reverse complement.
GGGCATCCGCTGATAGCAGACTTCTTCCGACGCAGATACGGCGACAGAATAGACTCGGTGCTTGAGCTTGCGTGGGGCACTGTTGGCACAGTGACTCCCTATGTAAATGTTAAGGCGCTGCTGAGAAACCCTGTAAGCGGTATAGCAGTTATGATGGACTCTGTTCTGGACAGCGGCGGAAGCAAGGCGATACTCATTACCGGTGAGGTTAACGGAGGCAAAACATCTTATCTTAAGGCTTTTCTCAAAACACTGCCTGATGGAGCAGATGTCAGGGGGTTTACAGCGGAAGGCATATATGAGGACGGTATGAAAACAGGCTACAGGATCCGAGATATAAAAACAGGTGAACCCGCCGAATTGTGCAGACGCAGTAAAAGCGGCTTTGTGTTTGATGCCGACGGGCTGGCATTCGGGGAAAAAAGCATGGGTGATGCCCCGTACAAAAATGTTTATACGGTTCTTGATGAAATAGGACGCTATGAGATTCGGGGCGGCGGATGGGACAGCCTTCTTAAAAAGGTCACAGCCGGAGGCGCGATACCCGTCATAACTGTGAGGCAGAACCTAGTTGATGCAGTATGCTCCCGCTACGGTCTCAGAAATGTGGAAATATATGATGTTGAAGATACAGGCAGACAGGCACAATGACGGAAACTCCCGCCTGATTGTTTTCACAGGCTTTTCCGTACTGGTTCATATTATAGTTCTGCATCTTGCGGAGCCGATTCAGATAAAAAGTACAGCGGAATCCGGGGGTTCCGTTGCCGTAACACTCATAAGCAGATACAGGGCGGCGGAGCCTAAGCATGAGTTCCTCGTCTCAGAAGCAAAAGCTCCGTCCTCTTCTGCCTCTGTATCCCTAAAACCGAAACCTCCCGCAGAGCATCCCGCTGTCTCAGCGAAAGCCGTTGAGCAGATACTCCACGAAGAGCCCGATGAATCCGGTGCGGAAATTGTTTCCGGAAGAGAGAAAAAAACAGATTCGGAATCTGAGCCTGCTGAAAAACAGGCGGCAATGCATTTCCCCTCCGCCCTGTCTGCGGAATCAGCGCCTGAGGCTGTTGCCCCTGCTCTTACCGAACAGGAAATGAGCTTTCTCACCGAACACATGCGGCAGAAGGTGCGTTCGCAGCTTACTTATCCTCAATTGGCAAGAAGAATGGGCTGGAACGGAACAGTTATGCTGAGGGTTTACCTCACGGAAAACGGCGGGGTTGAAAAAACAGAGATTATACTGAGCTCAGGCTTTAAGGCTTTGGACAAAGAGGCATTTGAGAGCGTTTACCGTGCTGCGCCGTACGAAAATCACACCGGGGAAGAAGTTACTGTTGAACTCCCTGTGCGCTTCAGCCTCAGCGGCTGATAAACAGAAGGGTTGCTTTTTTATCGATTTGACTTAATTCCTCATCTGGGATTATCATTCATCCATGAGCAAAAAACTTGCGGTATGGATCAGCATTCTTGTTACTGTGGTTCTTGTTTTTTCCACAGGTGTTTATTATTCGCAGTCGCAGAAGGCTGTGCTTTTTGAAATACAGAAGCGCACCGCCGAGCTCCTCCGTGCGGACAAGCGCACCGTTTCCGACTTTCTGGGGCATATCCGCTCAGTAACCTACGGTCTCTACACTAACCCCGTCAACAGCCGCTTCATTTTCCACGGCGAGGGGAAGGAACGCGCCGAAACCCTTTTTATGGACTACTGCAATAATATCCGTGAGGTTCAGGCGATACGCCTTGTGGATAAGGATGGGAAGATTCAGGTTTTCATGCGTGAGTGCGAAAACCTTTCCGGCGAAGCGGACTACGAACCCATAGATATTTCCTCCAAGGATTTCATACAGGATGCGGCTGAGCTTGAGCGGCCTGAGATTCTGTTCAGCAAGTTTGAACGGGGGTTTCTTCCCGATGCGGTGAGCTTCTGCCCGTCAATGATCCGCACTGTTGTTCCATACTTTGCCGGATCAGAGCATGCGGGGTATCTGGTGGTGAACTACTGGGGCGAACGCCTCGGCGAGGTGGTTAACAGGCTTAACCGCAACGAAGGGCATTCGTTCATAGTGGAGAAAAACAAGATCAATCCCGACCGCCACGGAATTTTCCTTTTTCATAAAAACAAGAGCTACGAATTTGCAAACCAGATGCAGCATGACCACCGCTTCCAGACGGTTTACGGAGCGGATGTCTTTGATGAAGTAATCAAAGGGCTGGACGGCATAATCCGCCTGAAAAACGGCGATTTCCTCGGATACACCACAGTTTACCCCTACGAAGGGACGGATATTTCATGGAAAGTCTGCACTGTGATCGACTCAAAGTACGCCTTCCGCAATCTCCGCGCTCTTAAAACGGGGTTCATACTCGTCCTTTCACTGTCTGTTTTTATGGCTGTTCTCACTGCCTTCATATTCGCGGAAAAGTTCCTTAAACCTCTGGGCGGGCTGAAAAAGGCTCTGGAAAACTACGGCAGGGGAAATCTGGATTACGAGATAAAAGAGGACTACACGGACGAACTGGGGGACATAGCCGCCAAGGTTCAGGAAATGGCGGTATCCCTGCGGAATCATATAAAAGAGAGGGAAACAGCGCAGAAAAGGATGGAGCTTGCAGACAGGCTTTCATCACTTAGCATACTCAGCGCAGGAGTTTCCCACGAGCTTTCAACACCGCTGAACTCCATCCTCCTTGCGGCGGGGATCATAGAAAAGGAATGCGGCTCCACTGACGAGGTTCGGGCGGTTAAGGCACAGGCGGAAAGGTGTGTCGGAATCATCGCCTCCATGAAACGCCTTGTGGCGGACGGTTATGACAGCTGCGCAAAGGAGCGGCTGAACCTTAAAGAAATAGTCGGCGAAACTGTGCGGTTCATGCGGGCGGGCGGCGGAGTGGTTATAGAAACCGAGCTTGAGGATGCATATATTGACGGCTGCCGGACGCTTATAAATCAGGCGTTTCTGAATATTGCAGTGAACGCCGTGGATGCGGTTTTCCCGTCCGGAAGGGTGGTGTTCCGCCTTTTCAGGGAGAACGGAAAGGTTATTCTTGACACTGAGGACAACGGCAGCGGCATTGAGCCTGAAAAGCTGGAGAAGATATTCGATCCGTTCTTCACGACAAAATCGCCGGACAAGGGAACAGGTCTCGGACTCTCCATCACCCACAGGATAATAACCGAACACGGCGGCAAAATCAGCGTGAGAAGCGAAAAAGGGAAAGGGACTGCGATAAGGTGCGAATTTAATGAAAGTTGTGATAGTTGAGGATGACAGAACACTCTGCGGGCTTCTGAAAAAGAGCCTGGAGAACGAGTTTAACGTTACCGCGTTCTATGAGCCGGAAACGGCGCTGGCGCATATAAAAAGCTCCGGTGCGGACGCTGTGGTCTCTGACGTGCGTATGCCGGGGATGACCGGGTTTGGGCTTCTGGAAGCCCTGCGTGAGGAGATGCCCGAAGTGCGCCTCATACTGATGACCGGCTACGGAACCGTCACCGAATCGGTCAACGCCATAAAAAGCGGAGCATACGACTATATCCTCAAGCCTGTGGATCCGGACATTCTCATAAAAAAGCTGGAGCAGATCCGAACCCTCATAGACTTCGGAAGACAGAGCGCCGGAAGCTTTGCACCCGTCTATAAGTCACGCAGGTTTGAAGATATAATGCAGCTTGCCGCCCGTGCCGCCAAGGCGGACAGCGGCGTGCTCATCACAGGGGAAACAGGCAGCGGAAAAGAGATCATCGCCCGCTTCATACACGGTGTATCAGCCCGCAGAACTGCGCCCTTCGTGGCGGTGAACTGCGGCAATATGCAGGAACAGCTTTTCGAGAGCGAGCTCTTCGGCTACCGCAAAGGGGCATTCACCGGAGCAGATTCCAATAAGCGCGGGCTTGTTTCTGCTGCGGAGCGGGGAACACTCTTTCTGGATGAGATAGGCGAACTCCCCCTCCCCTCGCAGTCAAAGCTTCTGCGTTTCATAGAGACAAAAACCTACTATCCTCTGGGTTCAGTTGAGCAGAAAACAGCGAACGTCCGCTTCATCGCCGCCACCAACCGCAATCCCGCAGAGGAGGCCGAAAACGGCACTTTCCGCAAGGATCTGTACTACAGGCTGAACGTGGTGGAGATTAAGGTTCCGCCGTTAAGGGAAAGAAAAGAGGATATAATGCCGCTGGCGGAGTATTTTCTCGGCAGGTTCCGCCACATAAATCCGAAGATAGAGGGCTTCTCGGCAGATTCCGTGAGGTTTCTGGAAAATTATTCATATCCGGGCAATGTCCGCGAACTCTCGAACATCATAGAACGGGCTGTGATACTGGAAACAGGGCATATTATATCCCCTGCGTCACTCCATATGCCCGATCCGGCGGGAAGGGGAACTTCCCGAAAGCTGGACGATGTTGTGCGGGAGCATATACTTGCCGCACTGAGTGATGCCGGAGGAAGCAAGACAAAAGCCGCCGAAATTCTCGGCATAGATGCCTCCACCATATACCGCAGGCTCAAGGAATACGGCATAGGGTGAGGTTTTTTGACTTTGGCATGATCTTTCCATAATTTTTTGTTAGCATATGCTTATTGCCCGCTTTTAACTAAAAATGAGGTAACAAGTATGGGAAGAGACAGAAGTAGGAAGGCAAGAGCAGTTTTTCACTTTTTTAATGATGCAAAGCAACAGAACAGGGCGTTCTCTTTAAGAGAAGTCCAGCACAAAATAAGATGGGCAGAAAGTACTGTTGAAACATACAGAGGAAAAATTTGGTATGTATTCTTAGATCCAGTTCCCGATGGATATATTGTTAATGATAATTTTAATTTCGATGAAGAAGGTTATGTCAAGTACCATAGTCAAATTAAAGACGGTAAGTAGCTGTCTTTTTGCAAATTGCAAGAAACTGCATTTGCATAATGCAAGATTCCTAGCGGAAAACTAGCCTTTGCTAAAACCGTAAACACATATTAAATCAGATAAATTCCTTCCATAATGTTTTCTGCCTCCGTGGAATGCGCGTTGCTCAACAGATCGCAGTACACGGAGGTTTATTTTATGAAGAAACTTATAATAGTCTGTCTTATGATGCTTTTCAGCTTCGGCGCTGCGCAGGCTGCGGAAAAGTCATCCTGCATCGCCTGCCACGGAAGCAAGGCGGAGATGGAAAAACTCGGCTACCCTCAGCTTTATCTCGACCCTGCGGAGGTTGAAAAGGAAGTTAACATGGGCGAAGTCGCCTGTGAGGACTGCCACCTCGGCAATCCCGCCGGAATGACTGCGGAAGAGGCGCACAAAGGAATGCCCCGTCCCTTTTACGCCGCTGTGGGCAAAAACCACAAGTATCAGGCAGTCGGCAGGGACATCACAAATTACGACCCCATTCAGCCTCAAGGGAAGGTTCCCTTCGCATACCTGATGAGAAAGCCTGATCCCGAAAAAGCCAAAGCTCAGGGAATTGCCGTTCTCGCACAGCTTTTCTACCATGACCACGATCCCGAAACCATGGCATATGATCCCTCCATTGCGGAAAAAACCTGCGGAAAATGCCACGAGAACGAGGTTAAGGAATACAACGTCTCCAGCATGGGGCAGAACAGATACCAGAGAGGGTACAAAAAATTCAGCGATCTGAAACCCGGCCCCCAGAACTGCGGAGCATGGTTCGGCGACAACCATGAGGCTATCAGCGGCGAACTTGCCGTGGAATACCCGAAGGCGCACAACGACGGCTCAGCCAGAAACTGCAACCAGTGCCACGCAAGCTGCAGCGACTGCCACTATCAGGGATATAAGGCATCAAACGCCCGCCACACCTTTAAAAAAGATCCCGAACCCCTCTCATGCTACGGAAACGGCAAAGGCACAATCTGCCATGCCGGACCCATGGACAGGAGAAGAGGCGCAGGCTACATGAGGGGTGCGTTCGCTTTCCCCGTGAACGAGCTTCCGGATGATGTGCACATGGCAAACGGCGTAACCTGCAACGACTGCCACAAGATGGAAAACCACAGCTATGGTCACCTGAGTTCCCAGTCCGCCCGCGAATCCTGCAAAAGCTGCCATGAGGATATATATCAGGCTGCGCTTGAAAGCGAGGATCACGGCAATGTGGATTGCACATCCTGCCACATTCAGTCTGTGGGCGCATACCAGTTCACCTTCTGGGGTCCCGGCAAGCAGGAAGGGCAGGTGAAGGCGCTGACCAAGCATAAAGAATATTACGGCACAAGAAGCATGCCCACGCTTGTTAAACACCCCGAAAGAGGCGTGTGGATACCCATGAAGCCCTATCCCATGGCTGTACTGAACATCAAAGAGGATGTGAAAAAGGTGAACAAACTTATCCTCCGCGAGATAGAGCCTATGACTGTCAAAGGCAATGCGAAAATAGGCGAGAAGGATTTTACGGTCGAGAGGAAGCCGGACGAAGTGAACGATATGTACATCATGAACGGTACATCCAAGCTGAAAAAGAACGGCAAGATGCTTGCATGGATTCAGATGGACAAAATGAGCCACTCCATAGGCAAGGCAAGGAACTGCGAATCCTGCCACTCATCGCATGACCAGATTGCTACCTCATGGTGGACTTATGACAACATGAACGATGTGAAGAAAACCTTTAATGGAAGCTACACCATCAAGGCAACAAAGAAAGGTCTGTTTTTCACCGACTGGAAGAACGAAGCCCCCGTCACTGTTGATGAGCGCGATGTTGAAGATTTCATGCCCTTCGTGAATTCCGGCAATGTGTGGGATGTTAAAGGGATTGATATGTCAATTCCGTTCGATGACAAGAAATACGCAAACGCCCTCGGCGACTACAACCTTCTTTACGCAAAGCTCCACAGGCTTGAGCTTGCCAATAAGAACGACAAGGAGAAGCTGGAGAAGGTTAAGCTTGCCAGAAAGATCCTTCCGCACAACCCCAAAAAAGCCGCGGAGATGATCAGCGGGCTTTAGTACCATAAATCTGATAACGCAGCTAAAAACGCCCCCTAAAAAGGGGGCGTTATTCGTTTCAGATAAACTTGAACGAAAAAAGCCCGACTCCGTGAGGAATCGGGCTTTTCTTTTAAGCTCCCTGAGCAAGACTCGAACTTGCAACCTAATGATTAACAGTCATTTGCTCTGCCGGTTGAGCTATCAGGGAATTATAACCGTCACAACCGTAACGAGAGACGAATATAACAACAGCGGATTTGTTTGTCAATATGATTTGTCAAAAAAATATCTGCGATTATATCTTATTGTCACGGTTTATTTTTCCAGAGAAAATTCCATCATGTCAAACCAGAAACCATCCTGCTGGATGAACTGGATTTCGGCCTGAAGAATGTCATAATGCTTCTGCTCGACAGCGGCAAGGTCGGTGAAGAGCTTTTTCGCCTGGAGGTTGTCTGTTTTCTGAGCCTGATCAAGGTAGAAAAGGCGCGCTTTTTCCTCATGTGCAAGGGCAATTTTCAGCGCGTCCAGATCGCCCACATCCGCCTTGTCCATCTTCTGGAGGCTGGCATCAGCAACCTTGGGCATAAACTTGTCCAGCCTTGCCTTCGGCACATCCACCGTCTGGTAGACTTCGCCTTTCAGCATGCGTTCCATAAACTTGTTGATGAGTTCCATATGGTCGATTTCGTCCATGGCAAGCTGGATAAGAATATTCTTGCCGCCTGCAACCTGTGTTTGTTTGGCGAAGCTGAGATAGGACCTCATCCCCTCCACCTCTGCGTCGTGTGCCGTCTTTAGTGCTTGAAGTAGTTCAAGATTCATCCGGATCCTCCGTAGGTGATAGTGTTATGCTTATACACAGTATAATATTCTTCTTTAAAATTGTGTATAATTTTTGTATATTCGCAACTGTTAAAACCACCCGTAGCATGCGTTAATTGGAGGCAATATAATGAACGCTCTCGCAAAAGAACTTAACGAGATTATAGCCGGAGTAAACCCAGCCGTTTACGAAATGCTTTCCGACCTCGGAAAGAACATCTATATGCCCAAAGGCATTATCACTCAGTCGGCAGAGGCTAAGGAAAAGGCTCATAAGTTTAACGCTACCATAGGTATAGCAATGGAGAAGGGCGAACCCATGTACCTCCAGTGCATCTATGACCATCTCAAAGGGCTCCCCGCTAAGGATGTTTTCACCTATGCGCCCTCTTCAGGCAAGCCTGAACTGAGAACGAGATGGAGAAAGAAAATATATGATGAAAACCCCTCTCTCGCAGGGAAAAATATAGGTTCGCCCGTTGTTACAAACGCGCTTACCCACGGTCTTAACGTTGTTGCGGATATGTTTCTTGATAAAGGGGACTATGTTGTTCTCCCCTCTATGTTCTGGGGCAACTACAGACTGACATTCTCCGTTATCAACGGCGCAGAAATCGCCACTTACGAAACCTTCACCGAGAAAGGCGGATTCAATGTTCAGGCTCTGCTTTCCAAGGTTGAGGAATGCGGCAAAATAAAAGGGAAGGCTGTTGTTATCCTCAACTTCCCCAACAACCCCTCAGGCTACACACCCTTGCCCGCTGAGGCGAAAGCAATAGCGGACGGCCTCACAGCCATCGCTGAGAAAGGCATCAAGCTTGTCGTGGTTACTGACGATGCTTACTTCACGCTTTTTTATGAGGACAGCATAACAGAATCTATCTACGGCCAGCTTGTGGGCAGAAGCAAAAACCTTCTCCCCATCAAACTTGACGGAGCAACTAAAGAGGAGTTCGTATGGGGCTTCCGTGTGGGCTTCATCACCTTCGGTGCTACAAGCAGCGCGGACGAATCCAAAATGTTTGCCGCTATCGAGAAAAAAGTGACAGGACTTATAAGGGGAACAATCTCCAACTGCCCCCACCCCTCGCAGACCCTTGTTCTCAAGTCTCTGGAACACCCCGACTTCGAGAAACAGAGAAAACAGAAATTCGAGGTGCTCAAAGAAAGAGCGCTTAAATTTAAAGAAATACTGGGCAGAGGCGAATTCACAGACCAGTTCACTTACTACCCCTTCAACTCAGGCTACTTCATGTGCCTTAAGCTGAACACTGTGGACGCTGAGGAACTCCGCATACACCTGCTGGATAAATACGGCATAGGCACTATCTCCACAAGCAAGACAGACCTGCGCATAGCCTTCTCATGTGTTGAGGTCGGCGACAGCGAAGAGCTCTTCAAATGCATCTATCAGGCATGCAAAGAACTCGCCGCAAAGTAAGCGGACTTTTTTAAGAAAACTTCCAGAGGGGAGCCGGATTTCCGGTTCCCCTTTTTTTGTGGTGAAGTTGAAAAAAGACATCCCCGCCGAAGCGAGGATAAATTGCTATATGTTTATTTTTTAGGTTTTTGAGGGGGTGGAGGAGGTGGAGGTGGGGTTAACTTGTCTTTAGTAGGTTTTTCGTGGCCACTATTAGGCTTACCATCATCAAAGGGGAAAATATTTGGTATATTCTTATTTGACATAAAATACCTCTCAATGCTTATTTCTTGGGCGTTTGAGCAGGTGGGGGTGGAGGTGGGGTATTTGTTGAATTAGAGGTTTTATGAAAACCTTCACAAAGTTTTTTCTCTTTTCCATTTTCTTCACTCATCAGTACCTCCTAGTCTACTTTAACTTTAATAATTTTCTTATACTTTGATTTCCTTGTTTTTATTTCAGTTGCATTTGTTTTTTTTATCATCACAAGCAGGTGGCTCTTCATTTTTTGGAATTTCTATAGATAATATACCACTTTTTTTACAAAGGTATAACGTTTCAGTTCTATAACATTCCTTGCCTTCGTTATTAGTATAAACTGTCACATCATCTAAAAGAATTTCCTGTATATCCCCAAATTCATTAAAGAAACTGAGTTTACCTCGATAACAAAGATTTAATTCTTGATCTCTAACATATACCCAGCTTACGTAATTTAAATTGAGAAAATATGTGAACAAGCTTTCCGAGCCATAAACATTAGTGATATTGAAATATTTTGCGATTTTATTCAAAAGTTTGCGATGGACAATTGCTGAGACTATAAAAGCCACAGCAATTGAAGTAAAAAATCCCCAGAAAATTTCCCCGAAAGGAATCTCTGGATTTTCTTTGGCAAACATCCTCCATACATCAAGATAAGAAAAGGGTTCTTCAGAGCATACCCCATGCTTATAAATATCAAGAATCCAGAACACTAACTGAAGAAAGCCATAAGATAAAATACCTAAAACAAACGCCCTAATCGAAAATTTAAAAATATCCCACTCTTTATGGAAAGTAATCCTATCAACAATCAAGGCCGCAACTATACCCGGAAAAAATATAACAATAAGAGAAGCCAAAAACTGGTTCATCTCTCCCCCATAACTTCAAAATCTATTGTATCTATTCTGTCGTAGTCTTCTTTTTTGATGTACCAGAGTTCAGAAACAGCCTTTGTTTCATACGCTTTAATGTTAATAATCAACGGCTTTTCAGTGATTTTAAAACCCCTTGATGTTGCATTAAACCTTGCCAAGCCCTGAATATCACGGTCACAGTTATTCTTAACATCAACCTTTACAGACAGCTTAGTGAATATTCCTGCGTCTTTATCAATTACGATATGGTCAGGATAAAAATAAACAAGGCACTGTTCAGCAGAAACAACACTGGCGGAGAACAATATCACCGCCAGTGCCAAAACCTTGATTATATCAGTTTTCAGGATTGTCGTAATCATGCACAGCCTTAAGTATCTGGTCTGCGAAGCCGAATAAATCTTCAGGAGAATTAATATCAACCTCAAGATTACGGTCTCCTTTTACACCGGGTCCGAGTATTTGAACACGGAGCTTTTCAGGGTTATTAAAATGAAGCCTGCAAATCTGCTTACGTATATTATCATCCAGAAGAATATTGCAATATGACTGGTTATCTCTGATAGCTATTCGTTCAGGCTTTACAACTTTGGAGCAAATAGCCCTCACTATATTAAAACCGTCTATTTCCTGCTGTGTAGTTTCTATAGCGGATTTTTCAGGTTCTGCCGGAACTTCCTGCTGAACTTTTGCCGCTACTATTTCTTTTTCAGCATTCAGTGCGGAAGTTAAGCGGTTGCTGACCGTTTCGCTGATAACTTCCTGAAAGGATTTACGGACAATATCTTTGAAATAGGCAAGCTGACGTTCGGTTATTTTACCGTCAAAAACCTGACGAGTAAAATGTTTAACCAAATCATCCGAAGGCGACTTTATTTCAGAAGAAATAATAGTTTTAAGGTCTCCGGTGTATTTAAGGTCACTGGCGGCGGAAGCCAGAGTGTCAGGGTCGAAGGATTTTCTGTGGAGTTTATTTATTTCATTCACCTGCTCGTCACGCAGGCAGGTTATATCAAACTCAAAAAAAGGCTTCTCGTCAAGCTTGTTGGGTTTGTCAATATCGGTGAAAAACATATATTTTACACCGTTTGTAAGCAAGGCGAATTTGGCAGTCTGTGTTGAAAAGTAACGGAAAAGCTGACCGCTGTGATTATTTAAATCTTCTGTCCAGTGCTTACACTCAACAAGTATGGCGGGTTTTCCATCCTTCATTATTGCGTAGTCTATCTTTTCGCCTTTCTTTGTGCCGAAGTCGGAAATAAATTCAGGAACTATTTGTGCAGGGTCAAAAGGGTCATACCCTAAAGCCATAAAGAAAGGGATAACCAGAGAATGTTTTGTTGCTTCCTCTGTCTGGAGTTGCTCTTTTATCCGTGAAAAACGTTCACCAAGCTTTGCTAACTGCTCTTGCATATTAACCCCCTGTCGCTTAACAGATATTAAAGTTTTGCCTATATGTGCATAAAAAACTATATCAGTAAAAACCATTGCAAGCAACATTATGAACGTAAGTGGTATTAGATTAGAAATCAGTTGAAATTATTTATAAAAACGGTGCTGCTTCTAGAAATTCATTGTACATTGACACACAATACAATTCAGCATATAAAACTAAACCGATTCTATAAGGTTTAGCCCGAATGGCGGAATAGGTAGACGCAAGGGACTTAAAATCCCTCGGAATTTAATTCTGTGCCGGTTCGATTCCGGCTTCGGGCACTTTTTAAAAGATTTGATTTTTTATAATTGTAATTATTGGCATTAGTCTTGATTTCTTTTACTAACATCATCGTCATTAAAGCGAACCCATGTGACATTGCCTTGAATGTGTTTTAAGTTGAGTGATTTTCTGAGGCTGTCTCTTAAAGAGTTGATCAAGGGGTCAAGCTCAAAAGTACCGCCTTTGGCTATATCATATGCAAGCTTTTTAGCTAACTCGATTTGTTCTTCATTTCCAAATAATTGAATTGCTCCAATGAGGCTTTCAAGTTTCTTATTACGTTCTTCAGTTGATTTTCTGTGTGCGACTTCATTGTTTAATATTCTATAAGCATCAATTAAATGGCTTGTAATTATTTTTCTTTTATCATCCTGAACAGCTCTTTTAGATGACCACCAACCGTTGAATATCCAGCCTGCTATAACTATCAGGCTGCTGATTATGAGTTCGATTTCTTTCATACGATATTATAAATTGAGTTTGTGATTTTCTCCAACTGAATAAACATAAATTGTTAAATTGATATTTACATTGAATTACGTATAATTATGCGTAATATTGTCTGTAAGAGGTGTAGCATGTATGGTGTAAAGTATGAGCTTAATGAAATGATGAGTGCCAGCAGCTTTTCAAGAAATATGAATAAAGTCGCAGAGCTCCTCAGAGATAAAAACCGCGTTGTGGTGCTGAGAAACAATAATCCAGAGATGATTGTACTCCCTGTACAGGAATACGAACTTATGAAGTCTGTTATGGACTTGGCAGAACATGTTGAAATAGCTCAGCTTATTGAAGAAAGAAAAAATTCGGAAAAGATTCCTTTGGATGAGGCACTGAAAAGACTGGGCTTAGAAGATGAGTAGCACGTACAATGTTTCTCTTTCTGAAAAAGCTGTTGAGGATATAGGAAGACTTGATGGCAGCATAAAGAAACTTGTGGTTAAACAGCTTCAGGCTCTTAGGAGCAATCCTTTCAAAGGCGAATCACTGGGAAGCAAGGCAGGAATTGATCTGAACGGCTGTTATAAGCTCTATGTCCATAAAAAGCAGGTCAGAATCGTCTATCAGGTAATAGATGATGAGCTTCTGGTGTTTGTTGTCGGCATCGGGAAGAGAGAAAATTTAGAAGTATATAAAGAAATATTTAAAAGACTGCAAAGCGGACAGAGTTAGAACTGTCTGTTGGTTCTGTGTCTCAATAACTTTAATCTTTGCCCCCCCAACCCCGCAGTCTGATTGACAATTATTCATAAACGGTGTATTTTTTAACCATATACAAGACTTATGCCGTCCGAATTTTTCTGTCGGCGCAGTTCATTGCCGAGGCCGCTGTGTTTAAACGATTCCTGCTGTTGATCCTCCTTCTGTCCGTCTGCTCCCCTGCTTTCGCCTTGGAATTTACCTCTGCGGAAAAGGAGTACATAAAAAATAATCCCGAAGTGCGTCTTTGTGTTGATCCTGACTGGGTTCCTTTCGAGCGGATAAACGAGGAAGGGAAACATGAGGGCATAGCGGCGGATCTCCTTGCTCTTATAAGCAGCCGCACAGGCATAAAGTTTGTCCTTGTCCCCACGAAAGACTGGGATGAGAGCCTTGCCCTCTCAAAAAGCGGTGGGTGCGATGTGCTCAGCTTTCTGAACAGCACCCCCCAGCGGGAAGAGTGGCTGATTTTCACCGAACCGCATTTCACAGATTCCAACGTATTCATAACCCGCGAGGAGCACTCCTTCATAGCAGACCCTGCCTATCTGCCTGATGAAACAATCGTTTTCCCTAAGGGAACAGCGATGGAGGAGCTTATCCGAAGGGATTACCCCAACCTGAAAATAATCATCACCGATTCCGAGATAGGCGCCTTCAACATGGTTTCCGACCGCAAGGCGGATATGACAATGCGCTCTCTCATTGTAGCGGCATATACCATAAAAAAGCAGGGGCTCTTTAACCTGAAAATATCCGGCAGGCTGCCGGGCTATAAAAATTACCTCCGCATGGGAGTGGCTAAGGATAAGCCTCTTCTTGCGGGCATTCTCAACAAAGGAATAGCGACAATAACAAATGCTGAGCGTGAGGAGATAATCAACCGCCACGTCTCCATAAATGTTCATACCCCGGCAAACTATAAGCTCCTGCTCAAAATTTTTGCTGTGGCTGCGGTGCTGCTCCTTATTTTTATACGTTCAAACTTAAAACTTAGGGAACTCAACAAAAGGCTGGAAAAGGTATCACAGACCGATATGCTGACCGGGCTGTACAACAGAACCATGATAGATTCCGGATATTATTCGGAGTTTGAGCGTTCAAGAAGGTACAGGCGGCCTTTTTCTGTTATAATGTTTGATGTAGACCACTTTAAGCAGGTAAACGATAAGCTTGGTCATCTGGAAGGCGACAGAGTGCTGACGGAAATAGCTGCGGCGCTCAGGAGAACACTGCGCAGCTCAGACATTGCCGGGCGCTGGGGCGGAGAGGAGTTTCTGGTTCTCTGCCCGGAAACGGCGGCTGAGAATGCCGTCAGGCTGGGTGAACGGATAAAAAACTCAGTGGCATGCCTCGAAACCAAAGACAGCAGACAGATAACCGTTAGTCTGGGTGTAGCTCAGGCAGAAGAACAGGACACGCCGGACAGTCTGCTGTTTCGTGCTGATAAGGCTCTTTATCAGGCAAAAAATACAGGCAGGAACAAGGTCTGCCGCATCTGATTATTTCCCTCTGAAAGCTGCTCCGGCTAAAAAATAATACACAATAGGGGTCGGACTATGAAGCCTAAATACCTTATCCCTGTTTTGGTCATAGCCTTTTTTGTTATTTCCGTATGCCTCTTTGAGCTGTACCGCGGCAGGGCTGTGTTCAGAAATACTGCCCTCGCGCAGACAAAGCAGATATACGACATTCTTATTGCCACCAGACAGTGGAATGCCATGCTCGGCTGGATATATGCCCCCGTGAGTGAGGACTGCCCGCCTAACCCTTACCTGAAAGTGGATAACAGAGATGTGCGCACTGAGGACGGTCAGCTTCTTACAATGGTTAACCCTGCTTATATGACCAGACAGATCGGAGAGATAATCAACCGCAGGATAAATATAAAAATCAAGCTCACGGGAAGAAATCCCCTCCGGCCGGGAAACGCTCCTCTTCCATGGGAGGAGGCCGCGCTGGACAGTTTTGACAAAGGGACAGGCGAATATTATATATGGGCGGAGGAAAACGGGTCGCACTACATAAAATATGCCGCGCCGCTGATTGTTCAGACGGAGTGTCTTCAATGCCATGAGAGTTACGTTCCGGGTGATATTCTTGGCGGACTCACCATAGTGCGGAATCTGGATATACTGCGCAGCGGGCACATCGCAAAAAATACATGGACAGTGCTTCTGATGATCACCCTCGGCCTGCTCGCAGTTGCAGTGATATATTTTTTACAGAGAAAGCTGGAGAAGGCGGACAATGCACTGGCGGAAAAGGTAAATGAACTGAACATAGAAATAAGGAAAAGAGAGGAGAGCGAGGCCGCAGTAGCCAAACAGACAAGGCTGAACAACATGGCGGAAGTTCTGCGCTCAATAGCCCACCACTGGCGTCAGCCTATGAACTCATTCTGCGCCACTGTGCAGCATATCCAGGACTCCTACGACCTGAATGAGGATGATAATGAACTGGTGAATGAAACCCTTGCTTCCGTGATCAAGCTGTCGGGCACAATTGACAGCTTCACCAAAACTTTCGCAAGGACAGAGCAGTCAGCACTGTTTGACCTCTGCGAGGCTCTGGTGGAGACGGCAGAGATATACGAGCCCTATCTGCACGAGAAAGGCATAAGGCTGACCATAAGAAGAGGACTGGACACCGTACAGCCGGAAACTCTTAATCTTGCGGGCCCGGTTTATGAGTGCGGAAGGTTTGATTCATGCAGTTTCGGATGTCTGGACGGAAAGGCGATGCGGATAAAAGGGGATCTGGGCGAGTTCCGTCACCTCATTTCGTTCTTCATCACAAACGCCATTGAGTCTGTTCTTGAGAGAAAACTCCGTGAAAAGAAGATTTTATCTCATGTGGATATTGAATATTTTCGTTCGGAAGGGTATTACTGTATAAGAATTGCCGACAACGGAACCGGCATTAAGAATGATGATTTCAGCAGACTGTTTGAACCGTACTTTTCCACCAAAGGCTGCGGCTCCGGCAGAGGTCTGGGGCTCTACATGGCCTCGGATATAGCCGGCAGATGCTTCAGCGGCTCTGTACATGCTGAAAAGGTTTCCGATGGGGCTTCTTTTATCATAAAGCTTCGGGGCTGATGTACGCACCGCCCTGCGGCCGGGCGGTTATATGGTTAAATCCATCAGCAGCATAAGGAAAAAAACAGCTATTCTCCTCGCATCGGTTCTGGCTTTCTTCGCGCTTATTTTTTCCGCCCTGCTCTATTACGAACAGAAAAGTGTTCTTCAGGCAAAAGTGACTGAAGCCGATAAAAAGATGGTTCTGCTTTTTGAAACCCATCTTAAAAGACTGACAAAGGTTTACCTCGCCCGCCTTTCCGAGATTGCCGATTCCGAAGAGTTTACCGCGGCCTTGGCGGACGGTGACCGTGAAAAGGTCATAAAAATACTTACCCCCAAATATGAATCACTCAGAAAAAATAATCCCTATCTCTATATTCTTCATGTTCACACTCAGGAGTCCCATTCGTTTGTGCGGATGCACATGCAGGATAAATTCGGTGACAGCCTGAACTCCTACCGTGATTCCGTGATGGAGGTAAACTCCGGTCTGCGTCCTGTTTACGGCTTTGAGGTCGGTGCGGGAGGGCTTTACTACCGTATAATAAGGCCTGTGATAGACAGCAAAGGCAGGCATCTGGGCAGCATAGAGGCGGGGATAGACCCGCAGTACTTCTATGAAACCATAAGGGAGTTCATGCCGGAGCTCATTCCTTATATAAGCGTTGCTAAAAGCAGCCTTGATCCGGCGGCAGAGGGAAGCGCAGGACGGATATACCATTCAGGCGGAGACAGAGCGCCTCTTGTGGAGGAGTTTGCCGATACTGACAGGAAGATAATAGAGTTTAATTCAAGATACTATGCGGTATGCCGGGGCACTGTATTCAAGAATTTCAGAGGGCAGGATGCCGCAGTGCTCAGGGCGTTTTATGATGTGACCGAGGCGCGCCTTGTTATCGCGGAGAAAACATTCTTCTTCTTTGCCCTTTCCGTTCTGCTTTTCATAGTTATTTACCTGATAATGCGCAAAGGCTTTGAGAGCTTCCTCAGCTACTACAGCGAGAAAAACAGAGATCTTGACAGCCTGTACTCACTGTTTGACGAAGGTTTTACGGTAATTTTCCGCTGGAGTAACACACTCAACTGGGATGTGACATTCTGCACAGGCAATGTCAGGCGTGTTTTCGGCTACAGTCCGGAGGAGTTTTGTTCCGGTTTGGTGAAATATGTGTCAGTTGTGCACAGCGAGGATCTCGGCAGAGTTATAAGCGAAGTCAAAAGCGCTGTTGAGAGCGGTGTACAGAGCTTTACCCATGAGCCGTACAGGATAATAGCAAAAGACGGCCGTGTGAGATGGGTTTTTGATTCAACCAAGATAATAAGGGATGAAAAAGGCAAAGCACTCCGGTTTCAGGGTTATATATGCGATATAACGGATCTTTACGCTGAAATGGAGGATCTCAGAAAAACAATGAACAGGTACAAGCTTGCCGTTGATGCCTCCGGAATAGGTCTGTGGGACTGGAATCTCCAGAGTGACGAGGTTCTTTTCTCGGCAGAGTGGAAGTCTATGCTGGGTTACGATGAGAAGGAGATCAAAGGCTACGCCCAGTCATGGAGGGATCTCATCCATGCGGAGGACAGGGAGAAGGCTGCTGATGAAGTGGCCAGAATGCTTTCCGGTGAGTCTGAGCGCCTTGCATGTGAGTTCAGGATGAAGTGTAAGGACGGCTCGTACAGATGGGTCAGTTCATTTGCCAAAACAGTTTTCAGCGAGGACGGAAAACCTCTGCGGGCTGTGGGGCTCCATATAGACATTACGGACAGAAAGCTGCTTGAAATTAAGCTGGATGACAACGGCAGGTTCCTTGAGGTTCTGCTGGAAAATCTCCCTATTCCGGTGTTTTACAAAGACCGGAGCCTGAAATATATAGGCTGCAACCAGCGCTTTCTGGAATTTATGGGTGCGCAGTCAAAGAATGAGATTATAGGTCAGCGCGATTTCAGCTTCCTTGACCCCAAGCAGTCCGATATTCAGAGCAGCTATGACAAGCTTGCCCTTGAGGACACAGGGCGGATGCATGAGTACGAAGTTGATCTCACCACCCTCCGGGGCAGCAGAAGGAAGGTGATAATCTATAAACGCGCCTTCAAAAATTCTGCGGGTGAACCGGCGGGAGTCATAGGGGCATTTGCAGATGTCACAGAGATGAAGTCGCTCCAGCGTATGCTGATGAACAACGCCGAAGAGGTTCATAGGGCAAAGAAAGATCTGGACGATGCGCAGGCGCTGGCAAAGATAGGAAGCTGGCGTTATGAAATGGGCACGGGGCGTATGGTTTGGTCGGATGAGCATTACCGGATTCTGGGGCTTGAGAGCGGCAGTGTGCTTCCTTCCTTTGAGCTTTTCCTTGAGTTTGTCGGCAAAAGGGACAGGGAAAGGATAAAGGCTGTGATAGATAAGGCCTTGAAAGACAAGAAGGCTTTCAGCGAGGAGCATATACTCAACATCCCCGGAGAGGAGCACAGGCATGTGCATATCCGCGGCAGCGTGATAACAGGTGAGAACGGTGTGCCTGTGGCTCTGATAGGCACTCTTCAGGATGTTACCGACATAAAGAATGCCCAGCTTGCGCTGGACAGAATGAACCGCATGCTCTCGGAATATACAGAAATTGTTGATAAAAATGTAATAATATCAAGAACGGATCTGAACGGCAGGATTCTGTATGTCAGTGATGCGTTCTGCGGTGTGGCGGAGCTCCCCCGTGAGGAACTCATAGGCCGTACACACAGCATAATCTCGCACCCTGATATGGATAAGGCGGTTTACAAAGACCTCTGGGAGACCATAGCATGGGGCAATGTCTGGAAGGGTGAACTGAAAAACCGCAGCGGAAAAGGGAATGCTTATTGGGTTTCTGTAACCATATCGCCCACATACGGCAAAAGCGGCAGAATAAACGGCTACACCGCGGTGAGCACTGACATAACTGTGAAAAAGCAGATGGAAAAGCTCTCCGTGACTGACCCTCTCACCGGGCTTTATAACAGGCTTAGGCTGGACGCGGTTTTCAGGAAGGAGCTTGAAAGGTGCGAGCGTTACGGCTGCCCGCTTTCAGTCATTCTTATAGATGTTGACGGCTTCAAGTCCATAAACGACAGCTACGGCCACCAGACAGGAGATGTGGTTCTCCGTGAGGCGGCTGACGTGCTGAGAAAAAATATAAGGAAAACCGATACCATAGGCCGTTGGGGCGGTGAGGAGTTTCTTATTATTTGCCCGGAAACAGAGCTTGACGGTGCTGTTAGGCTTGCGGAAAAGCTCCGTATGGCCTTTGCCGCGCACGAGTTTATGATAGTGGGCAGTGTCACATGCAGCATAGGGGTGACAGAATATGAAGAGCACTCAACAGAGAGTGTGATGATGAGAGCGGCGGATCAGGCTCTTTATCAGGCTAAAAGAGAGGGGCGCAACTGTGTTGTATCCGGGAGGATAGGGAAAAACTGAGAAAGAAGTGCCGGAACATTTTGTAATTTTCTTAAATATAGTTTTATTAAACTTCTCCCCCAAACACCGTTCATTTTCTTTGCGACATAAATTGTCTTTTTTCAGCAAAAACATACTGGCTTACTAGGGCTTAAAGAATGTAAAGGGACTGCTTTGCAAACTTAACAGCCGATACACAAGATTAAAACCCCCTTAACATTCTTGGATCTATAGTTACAGCAGAGTAAACATCAGGAGGTCCAGAATGTTTAATTTTATTAAGGTCGGCTTCATTGCGCTGACGTTATTCCTCACGGCATTCGCTGTTTATGCGGATAAGCACCCGGAGGAGATAGGGAACAAGGACTGTATGGAGTGCCATATTGAGGTGACTCCCGATGCGGTCAAACAGTGGGATGAGAGTGCGCACGGTTTTACAGGCGTTAAATGCGGCGTGTGTCACGGTGATGAGTTTAATTTCAAAAAAGTGCCTGCGAATGACACCTGTCGGGGATGTCACGCCAAGCAGGTGGAAAACAATTTTATGGCGGATAAATCATGCGCCATGTGCCACCCGGCCCATACCTTCACCGTACATAAACAGAAAGATTACAAATAACGGAGATTTATTATGAACGTTTCAAGGCGTAATTTTATAAAGCTTACAGCCGCAGCAAGCGCCGCGGCAGCGGCGGGAATCTCTTTCCCCGCATCCGTTCAGGCGGAAGAAAAAGTTGATGTTGATAAATGGGTAAAAGGCGCATGCCGTTTCTGCGGAACAGGCTGCGGCGTTTACGTCGGTGTTAAAAACGGCAAAGCGGTTGCGATAAAGGGTAACCCAGATGCTAAAACAAACTTCGGGTTCCTCTGTGTAAAAGGGTTCCTTGCATTCAAATGCATGTACCACCCTGACAGACTCAAAATGCCCCTCGTCCGCCAGAAGGACGGCAAGTTTAAGGAAACCTCATGGAACGAGGCTCTTGACCTTGTGGCAAAAAAATTCAAATCATTCCATGAAAAATACGGCAAAGACTCAGTGGCATACTATGGCAGCGGTCAGTGCACCACTGAGGAAACATATACATTCAACAAGCTCTGGAAAGGCGGTTTCCGCAGCAACATGGTGGAAGGAAACCCCAGGCTCTGCATGGCCTCAGCCGTTGCGGGCTATATCTCAACCTTCGGCTCTGATGAGCCTATGGGCAGCTACTCTGATATAGAAAGCTCAAAGTGCATCTTCATCACAGGTTCAAACATGAGCGAGTGCCACCCTGTAATCTACAGAAGGGTAATGCGTCATAAGATGAAAAACCCCGATGTGAAGATAATAGTCTGCGAACCCAGAAGAACCAGCACATCAAAAATAGCCGACCTCTGGCTGCCGAACGATCCGGGCACTGACCTTGCGGTGTTCCATGCCATGGCAAATGTGATTATTTCCAAAAACCTCCACGACAGGGACTTCATAGCGAAACACGCCCGCTTCACCACCGGAAAGGATGTTGTGGATTTTGAAGAATACAAAAAATTCCTTGCCCAGTTCACACCGGAAGCTGTGGAAAAACTCACCAGATGCCCCGCAGACCACATAGTGAAGGCTGCTGAATGGTTCGCCACCAGCGGAGCCACCATGTCAATGTGGTGCATGGGTCTTAACCAGCGTAAAAGAGGCCTCTGGGCGAACAACCTTGTTCACAACCTCCACATAGTTACGGGCAATATGGGTAAACCCGGTGCGGATTCCTTCTCGCTTACAGGTCAGCCCAATGCCTGCGGCGGTGTGCGTGAAACAGGCGCCCTTTCCCACCTTCTGCCCGGAACAAAACCTGTGGCGAATGATAAATGGCGCGCTCATGTGGAAAGATCATGGAAAATACCCGAAGGGACAATTGACCCCAAGCCGGGCTTCCACACTATGCTGATGTTTGAAAAACTCGGCGCTGAAAGCGATGCGGAAAAACCCATAAAAGGGATGCTGGTGAGCACCACAAACCCTGCCCAGTCTCTGCCCAACCTGAATAAATACATCAAGGGGATGCAGGACAGCTTTTTGGTGGTTCTGGATATTTTCCCCACCAGAACAACTCAGCTCGCAGACGTTATACTCCCTGCCGCGTTCCTCTATGAAAAAGGCGGCGTATTCGGCTGCTCCGAACGCAGAAGCCAGCTTACTGAAAAAGCCGTTGAGCCGATCGGACAGGCAAAACCAGACCTCTGGATAATCGCCCAGATAGCTAAAAGAATGGGCTATGAAAAGCTTATTCCCTGGAACGGCAATGACTCCATGAAAGCAAATCAGCAGGCATGGGAAGACTACATAGCTGTGACCAAAGACACTGAACACACCCTCTGGGGCGCAACATACGACAGGCTTAAAAAAGAGAAAGCCGGTCTCCAGTGGCCGTGCCCGTCAGTGGATCATCCCGGAACTGAAAGGCGCTATGTCAGAGGGCTTGACCCTATGTTCGAGCATCCGGCTGAGAAAGGCAATATTCCTGACAGTGCTCAGGTTTACTTCTATGCGGATGCGAAGAAGGAAGGCAAGCTGAACCTTTTCCTGCGCCCCTATGAAGGCCCCGGTGAAATGCCCGACAAGGATTTCCCGTTCTTCCTCACCACAGGAAGGGTTGTGGAGCAGTGGCACACGGGAACAATGACAATGCGTATTCCCGAAATAGCAAGAACTCATCCGAACGCATATATAGAACTGCATCCGGATGATGCAAAACAGCTCGGTATAACCGCAGGGGACATGGTGGAGATAGTGAGCAGAAGGGGCAAAAGTTCTATGCCCGCAAGAATTACGAAAGGGACTCTCCCCGGAGTGGCCTTTGTTCCTTGGCATGACCAGGCAATGGCAAGAATGATTAACTTTGTGTGCAACGATGTGGTCGACCCGGATTCAAAAGAGCCGGAGTACAAGGTTGCCGCAGTGCGCATTAACAAAATAAGCGGACCGAAAGACGTTGCTGATAAATACATAATCAGTAATGTTAACGCTCCCTTCGCTTAACCTCCATCTCTTCGGATCCGCCTCTTTTACCGGGGGCGGATCCTGCTATTTAAGGAGTTTATTATGATATTCACAGGCAGCATCATCACATTCGCCGAAGGGAAAAAAGAAACTGCCCTCGAAATGCTTAAGGCCTTTCCGCAGGTAGAGATCCACTCCTTTTCCGAAGACGGTCTGAATGCGGTTGTATCCATAGAATCAACAGACAGCAAGGAACTTGAGAACCTCACTGAGACACTGAAGAAGGACAGCACAATTAAAGACATAGCCCATCACTACATGTATTTCGGTGAGGAGACGGAGAAACTTCTTGCAGAAGGGAATGAAAATCCGGATCTGGGTCAGTTTTTCAAAAGTGCAAGGAACAAGAACGGCAAAGCTGTATGAGTCTGCGGGAAAAAGTTAAGAACTACCTTAATAAAAACCCCTTCAAGGGTTACTTCAAAAGAAACAGACTCCGTCCCCCCGGCGCAGTGGAGGAGGAGAAGTTTATGGAACTCTGCATACGCTGCGCACGATGTATTGAGGTCTGTCCTTACGAATCAGTTAAAAGGGCGGATCTCTTTGACAGGCTCCAGATCGGAACCCCTTATGTTTATGCTGATGAGAGAGCCTGCTATCTCTGCATGCTCTGCCCCTCCGTCTGCCCGACAGGAGCACTGAACCCCAAGCTGAAGGAGCCTGAAAAGGTGCGCATGGGGCTTGCCTACATAGAGCAGGACAAATGCCTTAATTATCTGTACGTAAAAGATGAAAATATGGGCGGAACCAAAGGGTTCGCCACAATCTGCTCCACCTGCTACAACACCTGCCCATACACAGACGAGGCTATTATAATGGAGCAGTTTCTCCTGCCTGTTATAACCAATAAATGCACCGGCTGCGGAATCTGCGTTGAGAAATGCCCCACCGAGCCGAAATCGATCAGCATTATCCCGACCGGAATGGGGAACGAGGACTTGGCGGGTCTTTACTATCAGCGCTCCCGCAAGAACTTCAAAAAAGCCGGCGATGCTGGCGGCTACAGCGGGGATGACGCTATAAAGAAAAAAATGAGCATAGATTCGGCAGGCGAAAAGCCTGAGTTCAAATTTGATTATGAAACCACGGATAAGATAGATGGCTGGACAGAGTAAAATCAAAAGATACAGACGGACGGTGCAGACGGCGGTCTTCGTGATGATGTTCATCATTCCGCTTCTGAACATCATGGAGATATATTTCATCAAGGGCACATTCTACTCCCTTGATGTGGGGAGCGCGGCGGCGGCTGATCCGATAGCGGTTTTTCAGGCGGCGATGTCATCAAAATCGGTGAATGTTTATATGGCGCTCTCGGTGGTGATACCTATACTGCTTATGCTGCTGGCGGGGCGTGTGTGGTGTTCATGGATGTGCCCTTATCACCTCATGGCAGAGGGCGTAAGCTTCATTAAGAAAAAGCTTAAAATGAAGAAGAGCTTTCCGGTTTATTCCCCAGGCGTAAAAAGGCGCACGGAAAACATGAGGCTTATTATTCTCGTGTGTTTTATCACCCTTGCAGGAATTGCGGGCATTCCGCTGCTGAACCTTATATCGGCTCCGGGTGTCATCTCGTCACAGGCGCTGGTGCTGGTGAAGTTCCATTATGTCACGTTTGAGCTGGTGTTTATTCTAGCGCTGATAATTGCCGAGTTCGTGCTTTTCCCTTTCTTCTGGTGCAGGCTTTTCTGCCCCACAGGGACTTTCCTTTCGCTTTTCAAGTCGGAACGGGGAATGCACCTGAAAAGAACTGCGGACGGCTGTTCCATGTGCGGTTCATGCAGAAAGGTCTGCCCCATGGGGCTTGACCCGGTGACTGACGGAAGCAGCCTGCTCTGTCATAACTGCGGCGACTGTATTGACGCCTGTCCGGATAACAGAAAGAAAGAAACTCTCCGCTTCATAAGCGGCAGACAAAACTGACCTCATAAATTTCTCCTATGAGCCCTTCCTCTTCGTTTTGAGGGGGAAGGGTTCTCGAAAAATCCCTTAATAGAAAAATCCGGTTTGTCAGCCTGTTTTTGTGATTTTGTATCATCCTTGTAAATAAGGTTATTTTCGCCATAGGACAAATAAAAGACTTGATCTGTCATGTAAAAATACTTTATATATCAAATATAACTATAACCAATATTCAGTTATTCATATTCGATAAGGATAAGGTATTATGTGCAAAATTGAGGTCAAAAACCTTTATAAGCTCTTCGGCGAACACGCCCCTCATGCCATTAATGACATGAAAAAAGGCATGAGAAAAGAGGAGATTATGAAGAAGCACGGCACTGCTGTGGGGCTTGACAATGTTTCTTTCTCCGTGAAGGAGGGGGAGATACTTGTGGTTATGGGTTTGTCCGGTTCGGGCAAGTCAACGCTGATCCGCTGTATCAACAGGCTCATAGAGCCGACAGAGGGCACTGTCACCGTGGACGGACAGGAGATTACCCGCCTTAATAAAGATGAACTGCGCGAGCTCCGTTCAAGGAAGTTCGGCATGGTTTTCCAGCGTTTCGCCCTGTTTCCCCATAAAAGCATTATTGAAAATGCGGCTTACGGTCTTGAGGTGCAGAATGTGCCGAGGGAGGAGAGGTTTAAGCGTGCGGCGGATGCCCTTGAGCTTGTTGGCTTAAAAGGCTGGGAGGACTATTACCCAGAAAACCTCAGCGGCGGTATGCAGCAGAGGGTGGGACTGGCAAGAGCCCTTGCCGTTGAGCCTGATATTCTTCTGATGGACGAGGCATTCAGCGCCCTCGACCCGCTGATAAAGCGTGAGATGCAGGATGAACTTCTCTCTCTTCAGGCAAGGGTGAACAAAACAATAGTTTTCATCACCCACGATCTGGATGAGGCGCTTAAGCTGGGGGACAGGATTGTCCTCATGAAGGACGGACGTGTGGTGCAGATAGGAGAACCTGAGGAGATACTCACAAACCCCGCAAACATGTATGTGGAAAAATTTGTGGAGAATGTGGATCTTTCCAAGGTTCTCACGGTTTCAAGCGTTATGGTGAAACCGCTTGCCGTCACCTACCCTAAGGACGGCCCGAAATCAGCCCTGCTCAAGATGAAGGAGGAGGGCATATCCTCTGTGATGGTGGTGAACAGGGAACGGCAGTTCATGGGCATAGTCCATGTGCGTGATGTGCGCAAGGCCTCCGAACTGAACCACAAGACTCTGGAAGAGGTTCTGGACAGGGACGTGGTTAGCGTTCTGCCGGATGAAAATATCAGCAGCCTGTTTTCCGCTTCAAAGTTCCCCATAGCAGTGGTTGATGAAAAAGGTGTGCTGAAAGGCGCTGTTGTGAGGGGTTCACTCCTTTCCGCATTGTCATCGGAAGGAGGAGCGGGCAATGGATAGTATACCTAAGTTTCCCCTTGGGGATATGATAGAGAAGTTTATAGATTTCACTACTGAGCATTTCTCCGGCTTCACAAGGGCAGTGTCGGATATTACAGAAACGGCTCTTGAGCACCTCATAGACGGCATGCTGTTTTTCCATCCTGTGGTATTCATAGCTGTTGTATGCGGGCTTCTGTTCAGGTTTTCCGGACGCAGGATAGCCATAGGCAGTGCGGCGGGACTTCTGTTCATACTCAATCTCGGACTGTGGGATGCCACAATCTCAACCCTCGCTCTGGTTCTGTCAGCAACATTTGTTTCGGTTCTGGCGGGTGTACCTCTGGGGATTGCAGCAGCGCTCTACAGCCCGTTTAAGAGGGTGCTGATGCCTCTGCTTGACTTTATGCAGACCATGCCCGCCTTCGTTTATCTTATCCCTGCCATTCCGTTTTTCGGTCTTGGGCCTGTTTCCGCCATTTTTACCACAGTGGTTTTCGCCATGCCCCCGGCTATCAGGCTCACCTGTCTGGGTATAAGTCAGGTTCCGGCGGAGCTCATAGAAGCGGCGGATGCTTTCGGCTCCACAAAAAAACAGAAGCTTTTCAAGCTCCAGCTTCCCCTTGCTATGCCCACCATAATGGCGGGAGTGAACCAGACAATAATGCTGGCGCTTTCAATGGTGGTCATCGCCTCAATGATAGGCGCAGGCGGACTGGGCGGAGAGGTGTGGAGAGCCATCCAGCGGCTTTGGATGGGCAGAGGCTTTGAAGCGGGTATAGCGGTGGTGATAATAGCCATGATCCTTGACAGGGTCACGCAAAATACAGCGGCGAAAAAGAGATAGAGGACTGCTCAGCGGTATTTCGCAGTGACGTGAAACACGGTCATTGCGAACGAAGTGAAGCAATCTCTAACGCCGTGCGAAGTGAAGCCGCATTTCTGCGGTGCGAGCGTGTATGCTGAATTTCCATGGATGGGGAATTTTGGATTATCAATACATGGCGTTTGCGGAAACGCGACTACAGTTCCATGGAAGGAACTGCGCCGTGCGAAGCGAAGGCAGGTTTATCCTGCCGCGAGCGTGTATCCGAAATTGTCAGGATGAGCAATTTCGGATTATCAATAAAGGAGGAAACTATGAAGAAGATTACACAGCTTTTTACCGCGGCGCTCCTCAGCCTCGTGATTTTCACGGGTGCGGCGCACGCAAAGGAAAGAGTGAAACTCGTTTATGTCGAATGGGCAAGAGAGGTTGCCATAACCCATGTGGCGGGAGTGCTGCTGGAAGAAATGGGGTATGATGTCCGCATAAGTTCCGTGGCAAATGCCGCTATGTGGGCTTCGGTAGCCGCGGGAGATTCGGATGCGCACCTTGCTGCATGGCTTCCCATGACCCACGCTGATCTTTATGCGAGATATAAGGATCAGATTGTGGATCTCGGCCCCAGCTATGTTGATGCGAAACTCGGCTTCGTTGTGCCGGCGTATGTAACGATTAATTCCGTAACGGAAATGGGCGCGAACATAGATAAGTTTAAGGGCAAAATAATAGGAATCGATCCCGGAGCGGGAATGTCGCAGGCGGCTGAGGAAGCAATAGCAAAAAATACCTCCGGTCTGGGCAAGTTTCAGTATGTTTCAGGGAGCGATGCGATAATGGTGGCTTCCCTCGCAAACGCGGTTAAAAGGAAGGAGTGGATAGTTGTTCCCGGCTGGCAGCCGCACTGGATGTTCGGCGAGTGGGATCTCAAGATACTGGATGACCCGGACAAAATATTCGGCGGCGCAGAAACCATTAATACAATAGTGAGAAAAGGGCTCGATAAGGATATGCCTGAGGTCTATGCCTTTTTTAAGAACTTTGACTGGAAGCAGCTTGACCTCAGCAGTGCCATGGTCGATAACAAAAACGGCATGGAACCGGCGAAAAGCGCCGAAAAATTCGTAAAAGCCAACAGAGCCAAAATAGACGAGTTATTGAAAGCAGTGAAATAGGATTTTCAGGAAGAAAAGCCGCCTTAAGATACTTGAGAAGACCTTTCTTTAATGGAAAAGAAAGGTCTTCTCAAACTCTTCCCAAAGAAACCAGATTTTTTTGAGAATACAGAAGCTTTGAATAAGATTCGGTTTTTTGAAGGGCTAGGGAAACTTTTTTGCCGTAAAAAAAGTTTCCCTAAAAAGGTTAGTATATAAAATGCTAATTTTTACAAATCTATTTTTTTAACTTCGGGATCGAGGAGGCTTATTATCTTGCCGAGATTCTGGAGGAGATCTCCCGTTTCCTGTTCCGTCACTTTAGTATTATCAAAAAAACAGTCGTGATCGAATATCTGGAGTGATTTTTCAGCGAAAATTTTCCCCTCTTCCGTGAGGCGGAGGTGGATAGCTCTTCTGTCTTTTCCGGTTTTAACCCTCTGGACATAGTTTTTAATCTCAAGCCTGTCAATTATGCCGGTTATGGCGCTGTTGTTCAGGTTCAGCCTTCTGGTAAGCTCAGTGAGGTTAAGTTCGGGCTCTGCGCGGAGCTCGTTCAGACAGAGAAGCTGCGGAAGGGTGATGTGATACTTATTGCTGAGGTATTTTGAGTACTTGTCCAGATAGCGGGAGAGTTTTCTTATTTCGTTAATGATATTTACGGTGGTTTCGGTGTTCATCTCAAAAATACCTCGTTCAAATGGTGATGTTGTAAGATTTCCTGTTATAAAAGTCAACAGAATTAGGGTATGGGTGAACAAAGAGGGTGATTAGGGCTGTTTTGTCATTTTAAAACGTGACATTTTTGAGAGGTCGGGTTTTTCACGTCCGTTGAAATAGCCGCAGGCGGCGTAGTAGCGTATGTCCTCCAGCCAGAGGCGGAAAAACTCCCGGTCATTGGCGAAACGGCTTATGAGGCCTGCCGGGTGAGCGAAAAATTCGGTAACAGGGCCGAAAAGGGTTGAGGGATCGCGGAAGCATTCCCAGTCGCACCTGCGGCAGTTTGCCCTGAGGCCGAAGCCTTTTGCCTCGAAGTCCTCATATCTGCCCATGTCCTCCCCTTCACGGAAACCGCATGGGTGGGTGTGTCCGTTTTGTGAGTCGATGTAGAAGAAGTCTATTCCGCCGCGGCAACCGTAATCTGCCGTTTCGTCCCCTTTGTACTGCCTGAGCAGACTGAGGAGGGATGAGCGGGGAGTGAAAATCCTGAGTCGGGAGCGGTATTGGGGGATAGTTTCGAAGAGTGCGCTGAACAGTTCGATTTTTTCATCGGCGGTGAAGCGGACTATCCGGTCGGCCGATTCCGCCCTGTAGACTGTGTTTCCGTCCGCGCTCATGGGGTAACAGGCGTTTACTATGGTGAAGCCGAGATTTTCCGCAAATGTGTAGAACCGTCTGAATCCTTCCCTGAAGCTTTCACGTAAAGCCGCCTTTGATTCATCAGAAGTCAGTTCGGGGAGCTCGCCGGAGGATACATTTCTGTTTATGCCGAGATTGGCGGAGGGGTATATGCCGTATTCGGCGAAGATTGGCAGCGCCTTCTCCATCCCCTTTATCACTCCCTTAAGCCCGCGCATCTCCTCGTGGAGTTCTGCGTTCCATGTATCAAGGCTGAACCATATGGTGTAAAGCTTTGTGGAGGCTATCTTTTCCGCCATGCGTCTGACTCTGTCCGTGAAGTCGGGTTTATCATGCCCTGTGAGAAAATAGGCGTTTGTGCCTGTGCGGATGAATTTTATTCCGTTTGATGATGCCCGGTTTATGCAGCTTATCAGCGAGTCAGTGTGGAGGAAAGGTTCCCCGCCGGTGAAGGAGACTGCGCTTACGCCGTTCTCCGCCGCGCGGTCTATCATGGCAAAGAGCCGTTCATCGTTCAGACGGTGGCGTTCAAACTTTTCCTGAGCGCGCATTCCGCACTGAGGGCACTTCGCGTTGCAGCTGTCGGTAAGCTGGATTACTGCCTGTCCCGGTGCTCTGCCCTTAAGCAATGTTCCTGTGTTTTTCAGAAAATCATTTATTCCCAGAGACATCAGGCTACCGAGGCGGAAATTTCCCTGAGCAGGTTTGCGCTTTTCTCAGGTGTGTTTTCCGCTTTGTTTTTGGCGAAGATGTCACGCAGAACCTTATCCCAGTTGAAGACGGACATAACCCTTGTCCGTGCCGCTTCACAGAAGCGGGCATATTCAGAGGGCTTTGATGCTGCCAGCTCTATCATGCGGGAGGTTTTGTGCATCCAGTCTTCCATGTTATTAGCATAGGCGACCAGTCCGGTTTCCTTATCGACGATTATCTCCTTGGGGCCGCCCTCGTCAGACACGATAGCCGGAACGCCGCAGGCCTGCGCCTCAAGCACCACCATGCCGAAGGTGTCCGTTGTGCTGGGGAAGAGGAAGAGATCCGCCTTTGCGTAAACCTCCGGCATACGCGCGTGTTCGACTTCGTTCATGATCAGGACATTTGGCATCCCTTTTGTCCTGTTTTTCACTTCATCAAGGTAAGGGCCGTCCCCTGCCATTATCAGCCTGAGATTAGGGTATTTTTCGTTAAGTCTGCCGAACAGTTCCAGCAGGAAATCGAGGTTTTTGTCTCTGGAAATTCTTCCGGCGTATGCGAGGGTGAAGAAGCCGCCATCATCCTTTTTCATTGGGCAGAAGAGCCTCGCGTCGATCCCTCTGTGGAAAACGCTCATCTTGTGACGTGCCATCCCCCTTTCTGAAAGCAGGCTCATGTATTCCGCCGAGGTGGTTTTAAGCTCCGTCACGGAGTCAAAGAACCAGCGGGTATATGTTTCCACCAGCACCTTGAGCGAATCGTTTGAGGTTATTTCGTAAACCTCCTTGGTGAAATCCGTGTGGTATACGCCGGAGCTCTTCACATTCAGCAGTCTTGAGGCGAGGAGCCCGGTGAGCCCCACAGGGCCGGGGGTTGATATATATACCTCGTCAGGATCAAAGGCGTATATGTCTTCCAGTGCCTTGAGAACTGATGGGATTTTGACTGTAAGTTTTTCATAGTACGGCATAGTAAATGAATGGATGGGCTGCAGGTTGACATAGTTCGGCGGGAGGCGATGATCTATTTCGTCTTCATTAAGGCAGGAGACTATTTTAAGGTCATACCCCTGCTCATGGGCAAGCCTGCCTATGGTGCGGAGAGTTACGGAGACACCGTTGAGGTCGGTTATTGTGTCCGTGAACCAGAGTATTTTCTTTTTTGTTCTTGTGGAACGGACTGAGAAGCGCTGCTCTATCTCATCCACGAGGTGGCGATCCTTGTACATGTGGCCGAATGAGGTGAAGAAAGGCACACTGAGGAATATGCCCGGAAGTGATGAGGTGATGCTGCGCACCAGCTCCTCCGGTCTGTAATTCTTCGCATCTCCCGTTATGCCTGAGAGAGCCATCTTTGTGTATTCATCCGCTATGTCGGTTGCTTTGCTGTAAACCACGGAGAGCTTACGGTTTATACTGCCGTCAGTCAGTCCGCGGACATCCTCAATGAGTTCCGTCACGAGGCGTTTCACCCTGCTTCCGTCCGCTGATTTGCGCATTTTCATGCTTTTCAGCTTAAGGCGCTCAAGGAGAGTGGGCTTTCTGTCCTCGAAAATATACGAGGTTATGTTGTTAAAAAGCCCCTGCGCACCTGCCATGTTTTTATGGTTTCTGGTGAAGTCGTAAGCGATTTTGTACACTGTGAAAGCCAGTGAGTGAAAGCTGCTGTAGTTGCCTGAGTGCCTTGTCTGCTTGGTTCTTATTTTTTCCAGAAAGTCCTGAGGCGTTGCGGCCTTTGTTATGGTGTATGTGTTGCCGAGGAACAGACCCGCATGGTCGTCAGAGCCTCCGGTGAAGCCCTTGATCCACGGGCATGTGCCGAAGGATTTAATTTTATGTTTGGCGGTGAGGTCTTCTATTTTATCAGGAGAGAGCCCCTCCAGTGCATTCACCCATGTCATGTTGTGGAGCTTGCCCCGCCCGCCGTTTATCCCTTCGAAAACATCAAAGAGGAGAACCAGCTTTTCCAGATGCTCAATATTGAGCCTGTTGTTGACGGAGTATGTGGCGTGGGCTACTGAGTAGGCGAGGTTCTGTTCCTTTATGTAGTCACGGAAGTCGTAAATATCGCGCCGTATCTTCTGTATCACGGCGAACTGGCTTTCACTCAGCCCGTAGACAAGGCAGTGTATCTTGCAGCCGTCCTCCGGGAAATAGACTGTGGATTCCACCCCTGTGAAGGTGTCTTCCGGGTATTTTTCATTGAGTATGAGGGATGCGTCCAGCTTGTTGTGGTCAGTGACGGTTACAAAGTCCATCCCTCTTTCTTTCATTGTGCGGTATATGTATTCGGGTTCGGTGTATGATTCGGCGGAGCCGAGCCTCTGCAAAAACCATTCTGTGGGGTGGTTTGAAAATTTGGAGTGACAGTGCAAATCTGCTTTTGCCATTTGTTCTCTCCTATGTATTGTCATCTGTTTGCTAATGTTTTCTATAAGCCCCCCTTGTCAGCTTTATGTCGCGGCAGTGTAAAACAAATGTAAGGTTAATTTGATTTGAAGAATTTTTCACAACAGACGCAATAATCCCTGACAACAAAATAATATCCTCCTGACATAAGAAAACACACGGAGTGGCAGAATGAATGCTGTTAAAAAGGGAAAAATCAGAAAAGCCGCGGATTTTCTTCAGGAACTTTCAAAAAAGTTCAGGTTCCGCCTGAGAACCTACAGGCCGAATGTCACAATTAATTTGGATTCACGCAAATATCTTGTCAAAACTGTGGAAAACGGGGACGAGCTCAGCGATGTTCTCCGCCTCCGCCATGAGGTATTCTACCGCGAACTGCTGGAAAAAAAGCGCTTTCGCGGGAAAGATGTGGACAAATATGACTTTCAGTTCGACCACCTTGCGGTTATCGATAAAGAGGCGGGGCAGATAATCGGCACATACAGGCTGAACAGCTCTCTTTTCAGCGATAAGTTCTACTCATGCTCTGAGTTTAAAATGGAGAACATAACCGCCCTGCCCGGAATAAAACTGGAACTGGGCAGAGCATGCATACACCCAGACTACCGCAGCGGAGCGACAATCGCCGCTCTCTGGAAAGGCTTGGGCACATATATAAGCGAAACCTCCACGGACTGTCTTTTCGGCTGTTCATCAGTCAAAACAACGGATAATCTCACCATCGCCCTTGTGCACTACTACCTTGAGAAAAACTTTCTCGCTCCGGAGGAACTGAGAGCCATGCCCAAGGCAAAGTTCCGCACGGACAGATACCATAAGATGCTTGAGATGATTCAGGAAAAGCGTTTCGCACCGTTCCGCGAGGCGGCGGAGAACCTTGTGCCGCCGCTTATGCTCTCATACTTTAAGGCGGGCGGGGTCATCTGCGGCGAACCTGCCTATGATAAGGCTTTCAAGTGTTATGACTACCTCACCTATCTGGATATAAAAACCATGGACGAATCATTCAGAAAGAAATTTACGGAGAAGAAAAATGAGGAAGTTTGCTGTTAAGTTCCTCATATACCTGTATATAATCACCGGCAAGGCGGTCAGCGCATTTGTGAGGGATGAAATCCGGAAACGGAGAATGCGCATATGGCTTACATCCTTCTTCTGCCGCATAGGGCTGAGGCCGCTGGGTATAAGCACTGCTTTCAGCGGCGGAGATGCCCTGAAAAAGGCGGGCGGCTGCCTTGTTGTGTGCAACCATATGTCTTATCTGGATATTATCATAATGGCCTCCATGCGGCCGTTTGTATTCGTTTCCTCTGTGGATATGCATGAGAAGCCGTTTGTTGGGATGATGGCGGAACTGGGCGGAACATATTTTGTGGAACGGCGCAACGCCTCCCGGCTCAGGGAGGAGATAAAAGAACTGGCGGCACTGATGAAGGAAGGCTTTGCAGTGATGCTTTTTCCTGAGGGCACAAGCACGGACGGTTCAAAAGTGCTACCTTTTCGCGCGCCTTTCATGGAATCCGCCAGAAAAGCTGGTGTTCCTGTGTATCCGGCATGCCTTAAGTACGAAAGCATAGACGGTAAGCCTTTCGGTGAGGGCAACAGGGATCTGGTATGCTGGTACGGGGATATGGAGTTTGAGCCTCATTTTGAGGGGCTGTTCTCTGTGGAAAGGGTTGAGGCATCGGTAAGGATTATGGAACCGGCGGACGCTTCCCACGCGGACAGAAAAGAGCTGGGAGACTATCTGTTCTCAGAGGTTGCAGCAGCCTATCACACCTGATAGGGCGCGTTCAGAGGCAGGCATATTTCAAAGACAGTGCCTTTTCCCTCTTCACTGGAGCAGGTTATGCTGCCGCCGTGCTGTTTTATAATACCGTAAACGATGGAGAGGCCAAGCCCTGTGCCCTTTCCGGGGTCTTTTGTGGTGTAAAAGGGGTCGAATATCCTGTTGCGGACATCGGCGGACATTCCGCAGCCTGTGTCCTCAAACAGAATACAGGCGAAATCAGCCTCACCGCACTCTTTAACGTATGATGTTATTGTGAGTGTGCCGCCGTCAGGCATGGCATCCTTAGCGTTGGAGGCAAGGTTCATCAGCACCTGCTCAAGCTGTATGTAGTCCGCCATTACCGGCATATGGTCTTCCGAAAGATGCAGGACAACCTTTATGTTTTCATCAACTATTTTCTCAATAAGATCAGTGTATTCCCGCAGAAGAATGTTCATGTCGAGACATTCCGGGTGGTTAGGCTGTTTGCGGCCGAAGGTGAGCAGGCCGTTTGTGAGCTTCGCCGCTCTGGTGACGGCCTTCATAATGTGCACTGCGTACTCATGCTCCGGCGATTTTTCATCCAGCTTTTTCTGAAGCCTGTTCGCAAAGCCCCCTATTACGAGGATGATGTTTTTAAGGTCATGGGCGAAGCTTCCAGCCATTTCGCCTATGATGTTCAGCCTCTGTGCGTGGCGCACCTGTTCCTCAAGGATTTTTTTATCGGTTATGTCCTCCTTGAGGCCTATGTAGTTCACTATTTCACCGCTCTGATCCTTAACCGGAAAAATGATTGCCGATTCCCAGTACAGTTCGCCGCTTTTTTTCTTGTTGCAGAACTCGCCCTTCCAGATTTTGCCGCCCGCTATGGCCGCCCATAGATCCACAAAGACTTTCGGGTCCATTTTGTCAGACTTGAGGATTCTGGGGTTCTGCCCGATTACCTCATCCGCAGAGTACCCGGTAAACTTTTCAAAGACCGGGTTGACGTATTCTATCCCGCCTTCCCTGTCGGTTATTACGACTGAGACAGTGCTGTGCTCTATGGCATTTTTCAGCAGGTTAAGCTGTTTTATGGTGCGTATTTTTTCCGTTATGTCGCGCACTATGGAGACTATGTATCTGTGCTTGCCCATGGAAAAGGTGTGGCAGCTTATACGCACAGGGAGCAGAGCGCCGGATTTGCACTTAATAAGAGCCTCGATGTGCGCGTGCCCTGTCTTAATGAGGGTTGCGGAGGCTTCCTCCATATCAAACTTGCCGCAGGGGTGGTTAAGGAGCTCCGGGCTGAGGTTCAGCAGTTCCTCCTGAGTGTAGCCCAGCTTCTCGCAGGCAGTTTTGTTGACTTCCACAAACCTGCCGCTGAATGCGTGTTCCTCCGGCATTTCATGGACAAAGATTGCGTCTGATGTATTGTTGAAAAGCACCCCGAATTTTTCTATGAGATCCCTGTTGCCGGATTCCGCCGTGAGCATCCTGCTTCTGGCGGCGATAATGCTCATACAGGCGGCAGCCTCCAGGGCTATCTCTTTCAGAAGGTTTATTTCATCCGCACTGAAACCGTTTTTCTCCCTGCTGAGAACATTGAACACGGCTGTGATTTTGCCGTCAGTTTTCACAGGCAGAGAGCAGAAGGAATGAAGCCCGCTTGCCATGGTTTTATACTGCCAGAAGGAGAAGTCCTCCATCAGGGAGATGTCGTTAACGGTTATCACCTCCCCTTTGATAACAGCTTCGCCAATGGGGCCGCAGGAGGGGTCATCGCAGCATATGCATATTTCGTGGGGGTTTATATAGCCTTCATATTCTCCGGCGTATGAGGTGGGGATTATGCGTTTGTCGGCGAACTCCACTATGAAGCCCGCCCATGAGACACTGTAGCCCAGCACATCCACGGAAAGACGGCAGAGGGCATCCAGCAGCTCGCCCTCATCACAGGCGCCTGCGGTTGCCCGGCTGAACTGGCGGTAAAATCCGGCAGCCTTCACGTTCAGTAAATTGGTTTTTTCCGCGGGGGATGGCTTAATGCTCATAACAGACAGTAT
Source organism: Deferribacteres bacterium (assembly GCA_023395255.1). Lineage (GTDB taxonomy): Bacteria > Chrysiogenota > Deferribacteres > Deferribacterales > Geovibrionaceae > Geovibrio > Geovibrio ferrireducens. Next base: position 65,068 of record JAEWZN010000007.1, on the reverse strand, counting down.
TTTCGGGGATAGCGGCCCCGTTTGCAAGCTATTTCACGTCAAAGTTGAAAAAAGTCTTGGGGAAAGGCTCTTTTTCCAGAGTGTAGTGCCACCACTCTTTTTCATAGTTCACAAAACCGTATTTTTTCATCAGATCGCGCAGGAGCATTCTGTTGGAAAGCTGCTTCTCTGTTATCATCTCATTCTCCGTGGCGGAAATGGGGCTGAAACAGTCAAAGCCTGTGCCCATGTCTATGCTGTTGTCGCCGAAGCGGTTCTCAGCACTGTTTTCACAGCTTCTCTGCTTAATGTGGGGTATATATTCCTCCTGCTCCGGCGCTTCATAAGGGATTATGGTGAGATCCACCGTGCTCCCTCTTGAATGACCAGATCTGGAGGCGATAAAGCCCTTCTTAAACAGGGTGTCCTTTGGTTCGTTGGGGTAAAATTCGGCCTTTGTTTTTGTATCCTTCGCATCCTTTGACCAGCGCACAAAGTGATCCACAGCCTTCTGCGGCCTGTAGCAGTCATAAACCTTGAGAGAGTAGCCTATCAGTTCAAGATCCTGCTGCACTTTGTCCAGAGCCTCTGCCGCTTGGACTGTGAGTATGCATACAGGGGAGACATAGCCGTCAACCCTTGTTCCCACAAAGTTATGGGATGAATGGTAGCGTATCTCCTGTACAACGGAGGAATTGACATCTGAGAGATAGACAAAGCTCTTGGGGAGCTCCGCATAAGCCTGTGAAACCAGAGCAAAAACAAAAAGAGCCGTCAAAAGTTTTTTCATATACTGCTACCTCCCCGCTGCGGCATGTGTCCGTATCTTTAAAGTATTTCCCATAAAGGCATTATATGTCAACCCATTTGCCCTGCGGTCGGTTTATCCGCATAGGTTCAATAATTTGACTGTATACGGAGGAGTTTTTACTGTATTATTTGTATGTAAAGGTTATGCGCTTGGCACGAGGTTCGGGATTGGTTCGCAAGTCTATCGCGGTTTTATTGCTTCTTATTGATATTGCTGGTTGTATCTTTCTCTACGGTAAGCTTCAGGAATCCCGCGGGAGCGCCCTTGAGAATGCGTCCTCCGCCCTGAAAAGCGAGTATGAGCGTTCGCTCTCCATGTATTCCCGCCATGTGGACGAGGTTTACCAGTCCATAGTCAATATCCCCGGTCTCACGGAGGCCGTTGCCGAGGCGTGGCTGCATCCTGAAATGAGGGATGCGATGCGTGAGGACACGGTTCAGAAAACATCCGTTATTTACAATACAGTCAAAAGGCTTGGTTATACCAAGATTCAGTTCCATTTTCCTGATACAGTCAGTTTTCTCCGTCTGCACGAACGGCAGCTTTACGGGGATGTTCTCGGCGATAAAAGATACTCCGTCTACATAGCGAATCTTAAAAACGGGTTCATCGAAGGGCTTGAAATGGGCAGGAGCGGGAATGCCTTCCGCTTTGTTTACCCCCTCTCCCACGGAGGCACACATGTGGGAAGCCTTGAGATAAGCCTTGATGTGAAGGGCTTTATCACAGGGATGCTGGAAAGCTACGGAAATTACTACTCCATGGGTGTAAAAAAGGAAGTGGCGGAGAAGAAGCTTTTTGCGGATTTTCTTAAGGACTGTACAAAGTCCTCCTTCTCTGAGGGCTATATTACCGAGGCGGGTCTCTCCGGTTATGACTTTGAGCTCTCTCAGGATATTATGCCTGCTGAGGCCTTTGCCCTGATAAACTCCAAACTCCGTGCGGAAACTGCGGGGCGTCTGGCGGCTCATGAAGCTTTCTCTGTTTTTCATAAGGCTCAGGGGATCGGGGTCATAGTTTCGTTCCTTCCCATAAAAAGCATTTCCGGAGACTACGAAACCTATCTGGTGCGCTACAGCATAGACAGGGAGTTTGATGCGGCCTACATGCGGTTTGTCAAACAGGCTGCCTCTTTCAATGCCTGTATACTGCTTTTGCTCCTTGTTCTTCTTGTAATGGATTCCAACAGGCACAAAGTTGTGCTGGCAAACAGCGAGCTTGAAGAAAAGATAAAGGAGCAGGAAGAGTTTGAGAAGGAACTGAAAAAAGCAAAAGAGGAGGCGGAAGTGGCCAGCATGTCCAAGGATGTGTTCCTTGCGAACATGAGCCACGAGATAAGGACTCCCATGAACGGCATAATAGGCATGAACAGTCTCCTCCTGAATACAAAGCTCAGTGACGAGCAGAGGGAATACGCTGAGACTGTGGCCTCCTCCGCCGAGGCGCTGCTGGTGGTGATAAACGATATACTGGACTTCACAAAGATAGAAGCCGGCCAGCTTGAGCTTGAATATCTGGATTTCTCCGTCAGGGAGGTTGTGGAGAACAGTGTGGATTCCATAGCCTACAAGGCCTTCCAGAAAGATCTGGATATAGCCTTCAATATAGATGAGAAAATACCCCGCCTCCTTGCAGGTGACCCGTGGAGGCTCAGGCAGATTCTGCTTAACATAATAGGCAACGCGGTTAAGTTCACCCATGAAGGCACAGTGTCTATCGAGGTTCACCTCCAGAAGGAGACCTCCGGCTATGTTAAGCTGTTTTTCAGGGTCAGGGACACAGGCATAGGCGTACCTGAAAACAGGATGAGCAACCTCTTTGATTCCTTCTCACAGGCGGATCTTTCCATGTCCAGAAAATACGGCGGAACAGGTCTCGGACTTGCCATCGCCAAGCGCCTCACTGAGATGATGGGCGGAGAAATAGGCTGTAAAAGCCGTGTGGGGGAGGGCTCCGAATTCTGGTTCTCCGCAGTTTTTGAGCGAGTCGCAGCGGCTGATGTGCGTAAGGAAGCGGACAGAAGGCTGGATAAACGCAGGGTGCTGATTGTTGATTCCAACGAGTTTGCCGCCCGTGCCGGAGCGGACATGCTGAAAACTCTGGGCATTAATGCCGAAAAGGCGGGCAGTTTCAGGGAAGCCTCGGATCAGATACATAAATCCGCAGCGGGCAACAAGCCGTTTGAAGCCATCCTGATCGCTGATGTTCTCATTAAGAAGAGCGAGGCTGAGTTTGACGCTGTGATGAAGGAGATAAAACATTACCCCGGCACTAAGACTGTGCTTGTTTACCCCATGGGGCAGCATGTGTCTGCCGACTATCTCACGGAAAAAGGATTCAACGGCAGGATATTCAAGCCGCTTAAAACAAACCACCTCAGAAAGTGCCTTCTGGAGCTTTTCGGTTTTGAAGCTGAGAATGACTCTCCCCACGGGATGAACGGCAGCAGCTTTATCCCCAGCGTCACAGAGGTGAGAAATAAAAAGATTCTTCTCGCTGAGGACAACATAGTTAACCAGAAGCTGGCGGTGACTATTTTTGAGCGGCTGGGTTATAAGGTCACAGCGGCGGAAAACGGGTTTAAGGCTCTGGAAGCCCTGCGGAATGACGATTATGATATAGTTTTCATGGATATACAGATGCCTGTGATGAACGGCATAGAAGCAGTGCAGGCTATCAGAAGCGGTGAAAGCGGTGTCCGCAGACCTGATATTCCCGTTGTGGCGATGACAGCCCATGCCCTTAAGGGAGACAGGGAAAAGTTTATCAGCACCGGAATGAATGATTACCTTTCCAAGCCCTTCCGGTATGAGGAACTTGTGGCCATACTTAATAAATTTCTCTACAGCGCGGACGCTGCGGATGCTCCTGCGGAACGCATAAACGGAACTTTCAGTCCTGATGAGCTCATGTCTATCATGGGTGAACGGGAGTATTTTACCGAGGTTCTGGAAATATTCACTCACGACACAGAGAAGCAGCTGGACGAACTCAGGCGCGCAATAGCGGAAGCAAGCCCCTGGCGGGTGGCTGATTTAGCGGTTTATCTCCGCTCCTCCGCGGGAGATCTTACTGCATACGGCCTTGAAAGCATAGCCGCAAGGATGGAAAAATGTGCCAATGCCGAGGATATGGCCGGGGCAGAGGAGTGCTACAACGCCTTTGTCAAAGAGTTTTATGAGTTTAAAAAAGAAGCTTCGGTCTATACCGGAAAGTAAGATGCTTCGTTTATTTTTTTTACAGATTTTATTTCATTATAATGATTTTTTTTATCAGTCCTGATTTTAATTTGTGCTATAGTTAAGAATGTAGAAAAAACGTGTGATTAAATGGAGGCGTTCAATGCGCAGTATTCGGGTATTATTTTTGTGTGCGGTACTTTCGGTATTCTTTATTATCGGCTGCAACAGCGGCAGCAGTTCATCTTCTCCGTCTTCTCAGAAGGGTGTTTTTACTGATGCACCTGTTCAGGGGCTTGCTTATTCTGCTGTTCCCAGCGGTCTTTCGGGCTTTACCAACGAGAAGGGCGAGTTTGATTTCCGTGAAGGAGACAATGTAGCTTTCAGAATCGGCAATCTGGTTCTCGGCTCAGTAAAAGCAACGGCATTTGTAACTCCCTTTGATATAGCATCTTACAGTGAGGCAGTGGACATAGCGCGCCTTCTTCAGAGTGTGGGCAGTGTGAGCGGCGGCGTGATTGTACTTGGCTCCCAGAGCGAGGCGGCTGTAAACGGAATAGTAAGCGGCGAGATGGACCTCAGGGATGCTCTGGACGCACTTGAAACAGGCAATGTAATCACCAAGTCCGCAGAGGATGCCCTTGAACATATGAACACCCGCTCCATCTACGGTGCATACAACGGTTACACTGCACTTCGCTGCGAGCCCGCAGGTTATAAATCGGTTGACTCAGTTATGGTTTTTGATAAAGGAAAAACCTTCGCATTCAATGTCGGCGGTTATGAAGCTTTAGATCTTCCGGATTCCGTTTCATCACCTTCTATAGCTCTGAGGAGATCTGTCGGGGTTTACAGCGGCAAAAGAACTTCTCAGGATTCTTTCAGGTTTACCAGTCTCTTGGATGATTCAGAGCTTATTTATAAAATTTCTGCGAATTCCACAGAGGTTTTCAGCACCAGCATATCATCCCCTGATAAAACATGCAGCGGCACGGGTTTTATGGTAAGGATGGCGGATGCGAAAAACGGCGAGACATGCCCTGTTATGCCTTATTATGCCGGAAATGTTGAATACGATATAAATATTGTGTCTACAAATGTTTACGACGAGGATGACTATGAAAGCATCCCCAGCTATATTGAGCTTGATATGAGCTTAAGCGGCTGCAGCATAACTGCAGTGGGCCGTTTCATGGTATATGATGAATCGTTGAGTGACTGGGTAGTTGCTTATGAGAAGAATTTCAAAGGATATGTAGATATGAGCAAGCAAGGCATATTCATATCAGAGGACAGTGACAACGGAAGCTATTCTGTTTTCATGATTGCTGTCAATAGTGATTACATGTACCGCTCAACAGTATCCGCACCCATGGGAAAAGTTGATCCGTTAAGCGGCTACTATTTTGAGTACGCTGAGGATGAGGAAACAGGCGAACCCCAGTGGTCGCTGTATTCAGTTAACATTGGCTACAAATAAATATCATTTATGCACTAACAATTACGAGTTTGCCATCAGTCTGGGGCGGGGTTACACAACCCCGCCTTTTCTTTTGATTGAGAATTATTTGTTTAAAAGATTAAAAAAGTCTTAATTAACCCTTGCCTGAATCAGGAATCTTCATATCTTGTTAGATAAATACAAGTCGGGAGGTTTCCGATGAATGCAGTGAATTCAGCTCCTCTCACCCCAAGTCAGGAAAACTACCTTGAGTGGGTTTACAGGTTTTCAGAAAACGGGGATGTAAGAGTCAGCGATATAGCAAAAAAACTGGGTGTGAGCCTTCCCAGCGTGAGCAGGGCAGTGAGCACCTTGGCTAAAATGGGGCTTCTGACACATGAATCCTATGGAAAAATAGGCATGACCGAAGAAGGAAAAACCATAGGCAAATCAATAGTAAGACGGGATAAATGCCTCACAAAGCTCCTTGTGGATATACTGGGAATGGAACCGGAAGAAGCGGATCCGGAGGTGCACAGGCTTGAACATCTTATAAGCGGAAGAGTTCTTCCAAGGCTTGAGATTCTGGTTCACTACGCAGTGTCAGATCCATCATGGCTTGAAGGGCTCCACAGGAAGATTGATGCCGGATTTGAAAACAGAGAAGAAGTTTACCAGTTCGGCATCGGAGAGACCCCGATTCACAAAGGGGCTGTAACCGAAAAACGCAATAAATGACGGCTTGATAACGCAAACCCGAACGTCGTGTCGGGTTTGCGTACACGCTCGCGGCGGGATAAACCCGCCTTCGCTCCGCACGGCGCATCCCCATCCTTGGGGATGTCAGGGAAAACTCAATAAATGGCAGTCTGATATTGCAAACCCGAACGTCGTGTCGGGTTTGCGTACACGCTCGCGGCGGGATAAACCCGCCTTCGCTCCGCACGGCGCGTCCCCATCCTTGGGGATGTATGCATAAATCCTCGGAAAATAACTTCCCCCTTTGATAAAGGGGGACAGAGGGGGATTTTCAGATATGCATAAGTCAGTTAATATTTCCTGAAAAAAAGGGAGGGGTCTTTATATATACTGCTTCCTGATATTTGTTAAACATTCCAGAATGTAGTGCCCTGATCGTCTATAATGCCGAAGAGTGCCCTTTCCTCTGCTATGGTGAGTCCGGTGCGCTCTATACAGCAGCTTTTTGATACTACCTTTTCTTCGATAAAAAGGGGTATGCTCATGTGGAGAGCAAGGGCTACTCCTTCGGATGGGCGGCAGTCTATTGTTTTTGAGGTTCCTTCGGTGTTGATGTTTAGCTTGGCGGTGAAGATTCCTTTTTCAACATTGTCTATTATTACATTTTCAACATAAACACCCTCCAGAACGCCCAGAATTCCGCCTATGAACTGGTGGGTCATGGGTCTGGGGCTGGGGATCCGGTTGAGCTCCTGATATATGGCTTCCGCTTCAAAGGTTCCTATTGTTATCGGAATGAGGTATTGACCGCATATTGTTTCGAGCATCATCACATAGCGCGATGTTATGGGTTCCTTGATTACGCATTTAACTCCCGCTTCAAACATAAAGCGCTGACCTCCGGAATATGCATGTGGCTGACACTTTAAAAATACACGCATGCATTCAAACTTCAATAGGAAATGATCCTCAGGCACAGGCCTGAATCAGGTTAAACAGCTTTTAGAGGAAAATGCGGCGGAAAGCTATGAAAAGCGCTCCGCCGTTTGTTTATCAGTTAGCTGATAATTTATTGATAATGTTTTTAAGATCTTTCTCAGGAATAGAGCCGACTATTATGTCCACAAGCTTTCCGTCCGGGGCATAAATAATGCTGGTGGGGATTGTGCTTATGCCGAACTCCATGCTGAGGGACTGATCAGCCATATAAACAGGGTAGTTTACGCCGAACTCGCTCATATACTTGGCGAGATCTTTTTTATCCGCATCCGTGGAGAGGGCAACTATGGAAAAGCGCTCTTTTTCTTCACCGTAAACTTTAACAAAGTCAGGTGTTTCTCCCCTGCATGGCGGGCACCATGAAGCAAAAAAGTTTACCAGGAGCACCTTGCCCTGATGCTCCTCCTTTATGCGCGCCATTGCGCCGGACTTAAGAGTTTCGATTGAGTCCACTGAGACGGAGTTTTCACTTCCCCCCGTTTCCTGTCTGCTGCATGCGGCAAATACCATTAACAGTGCCGCGAAAAGCAATACTTTGATTTTCATTAATTCTGCTCCCTTTGTGCCCCATGCGGGTCAAAGTTCAATAATATTCAAATAATACGATTTTTCAACTTTAAAAATGTTCACCCGATATACTTTTTAATTTCATCGGCAAATTCTTTGTGCTCTATTCCGAGCTCCGAGAAGGCGAATGTTTCATTGCAGGTGTTGCCCTCTTTCAGCATTATAAACTGATCACGGGTGATGGGAAAAAAGGAGAAACCGCCCAGAAGCGATACTGCAAGGCTTATCACTGCCTCAGGCACGGGGAGCAGAACTGTGCTGCGGTTCATCGCCTTTGAAATTTCACGCAGAAGTTCCTTGTAAGTGTAAACCCTGTTGCCGCACAGGTGGTAAGTTTTGCCCGCGGCAGTGCTGCTGAATACCGCTTCGGTGAAGGCATCCGCCACTTCGTAAACGCTCACCGGCTGCATCGGGTATGAGCCGTCGCCGAAGTAGGTGAAGACCGGGGTCTTTTTCATATAGCCGGCCAGCATGGAAATGAAGGAATCCCCACTGCCGTATATAAGTGACGGGCGGAATATTGTGAAGTCCAGCCCGCTGTTTTTGATGTATTCCTCTGCCATGTACTTTGTTTTATGATAGCCGGATACTGCGTTCTTTCGTGTTCCGTTGGCAGACATATGTATCAGGCGGTTTATGTCCGCTTCTTTTGCCGCATCCGTTATATTTTTTGCTGCAATATAGTGCATGTTCTCAAAGGTTATGCCTTTTTCGGGAAATTCGCGGATTATTCCGACAAGATTTATTACGGTATCAACATCTTTCAGGGCATCTTCAAAGGTTTCCGGCCGGAGTATATCCCCCTGCACGGCTTCCGCCTCTCTGTGCGGGGTTTTGCTTCTTACCAGTGCCTTAACATGAACACCCTTTTCGATCAGCCTGCAGATGACATACGAACCGACAAAGCCTGTGCCGCCCGTTACGAAGACTTTTTTCATGGGATTTCTCCTTAAATAAGTTTCTGAGCCTTCATGCTTAAAAAAGATGTATCTGTAACTATGATATGATCCAGAAGCTTTATATCAAGGGTTTCAAGCGCTTTTGATATGCGCTCTGTGATGTTCAGATCCTCCTCGGAGGGGATCAGTGAGCCGGAAGGGTGGTTGTGTGCGATTATCACGTATGAGGCCTTCCGCCTGAGTGCCAGTTCCGCTATTTCTCTGGGGTAGACTGCGGTTCTGTCCACCGTGCCGGAGGAAACCACCTCATAGCTTATCAGCCGCTTGTTTTTGTCCACAAACAGGCTGACAAAGTTTTCCTTGTCTGAAATGCCTATGAGCATCCGCAGAAATTTGAAGATAATGGAGCCTGAGTCCAGAACAAGGGGCTCAAATTTAAGATTTCCGTGTTCCATGCGTACATAGAACTCACGGAGAATATTGAAGAAAAGCTGAACCTCATCCCCTGCCCCGCTGATGGTAGTGAGATCTGTTCTGAAAACTTTACGCAGGCTTTCCGTTTTATCAATTATATCCTTTGCAAGGATTTTGACATCTCTGCGGGGAATGATATAGGAAAGGACAAGCTCCATGATTTCATAGTCATGCAGAGCGGATGAGCCGCTTCTGAACTTTTCCTTAAGCCTTTGTCTGTGTCCTTTTTTATGATCTTCCATGGAGAAGAAGCATATCATCTGACAATGCGGGTGTAAATAGCTGTCCGGCCGATAATGCAGAACAGGGCGGAACTATTTGCGGCGGAAGCTTGTCTTGATTTTTAGCTGTAAATACATATTATGCAGTTGAGGTGAATCGTATGTTTGGATTCGGAATGTCTGAAGTACTGTTGATTCTTGTAATAGCGCTATTGGTTGTCGGCCCCGGAAAACTGCCGGAGCTGGCTAAAACGCTGGGGAAAGGATACGCTCAGTTTAAACGCTCGCTGAACGACCTTAAATCCGCCGTGAATATAGATGATCTTGACATCGCCCCTAACAAGACGGTTAAAGATGCATACAGGGATCACTGGGAAAAGAAAAAACAGAGCACAGAGAGCGCAGCGGAAGCATCTGCCGAAGCTAAAGCGGAAACGGCTCAGACCGCTAAAGAGGAAACATCTGACACTGCGGAAGTGAAAGGGAAGGAAACAAATGGCTAAGGACAAAAATCAGGGTGTGGAATCCCAGATTCCGTTGATGGAGCATCTGGAAGAACTGAGAAAGAGAGTTATATATATCCTGATAATAGTCATAGCTGTGTTCTGTGTGTGTTACTGGCAGAGCCAGTTATTCATGGACTTTGTGACTAAGCCCCTTGTGGATGTGATGCCTGAGAAATCAAGCATGGCAATGCTGAAAATAACCGAAGGCTTCTTTATGGAGCTTAAGCTCAGTTTTATGGCGGCTCTCTTTTTCAGTATGCCCTTTATTTTCTTTCATATCTGGAAATTCATAGCTCCGGGGCTTTACGTTCATGAGAAAAAATATGTGCTGGGCTTTGTAATCAGCGCTTCGCTGTTGTTTTTCCTCGGTTCTGCCTTCGCCTACTACTTTGTGTTCCCCTTCGGGTTTGCATTCTTCCTTAAGTATGCGCAGGGTTATGTAATCGCCAATCTCTCCATAGAGTGGTATCTGAGCTTTGTCACCAAAATGGTGCTGGGTTTCGGCATAGTTTTTGAGCTTCCGGTATTTACTTTCTTCCTCGCCAAGATGGGGATTGTCACAGCGGATATGATGCGTAAATACAGAAGATATTCCATTCTGGGTATTTTCATTGTTGCAGCGGTAATGACCCCTCCGGATGTTTTTTCACAGCTTATGATGGCCGGCCCTCTTCTGGTTCTTTATGAACTGAGCATTTTTATTGCTGTAATTTTCGGCCGTAAAAGAGAAATAACGGAAGAAGAGATATATGAATAGCACGGTACAGGATCGTTTCGGACGTGAGGTGCGCTACCTGCGTATCTCCGTTACGGACAGATGCAATTTCAGATGCAAGTACTGCATGCCCAGTGATGAGTTTAAGCACCTTGAGCATTCCAGTATTCTGCGTTTTGAGGATATGCTTTTCGTTACTGAGGTTTTTGCCTCCCTCGGCGTACATAAGGTGCGTGTCACAGGCGGGGAGCCTCTGGTTCGCAAAGGCGTGACCGATTTTCTGCGTGAACTGCACAAGATAGAGGGCATAGACGAAGTAACCCTCACCACCAACGGCGCGCTTCTGGGTAAGTATGCGGAAGAGATTGCCGCCTCAGGTGTTAAAAGGATCAACGTGAGCCTTGATTCCCTTAAGGCTGATAAATATAAGGAAATTACCGGAGGTTTCGACATTCAAAAACTTCTGGAGAGTATTTTCCTCGCAAAAAAAGCAGGCCTGCGCCCTGTAAAAACCAACAGTGTGCTTATACGCGGGTTTAACGACTGCGAAATATACGATTTCTGCGAATTTGCAGCCCGTGCCGACATAGTTGTCAGGTTCATAGAGTTCATGCCCATAGGTAACTCCTGTGAATGGAAAAAAGAGAACATAATGTACGGTGCGGAGATTCTGGATCTCATCTCCAAGAGATATAAGCTAACCCCTGTGGGCAGAGACAAAAACGCAGGCCCGGCAAAAAATTATCAGCTCTCAAACGGAGCAACCATAGGCATTATAACCCCCATCTCAAACCACTTCTGCTCCGAATGCGACAAGCTGAGGCTGACCGCGGACGGCAAAATCCGTCCCTGTCTGCTGACTGATAAGGAAACGGATATAGTGGATGCCGTGAGGAGCAGGGACAAGGATGCTCTCAGAGCGGCTATTATGGACGCTTTGGGTAAAAAGGACGAAGAGCACCATATAGTGGCGGACAGCAGAAATGAAAGATTCAAACGCACAATGTCAAAAATCGGCGGATAAGCTGAACATCCTCTGCGGACAAAGCACATATGAGCTTCAGACGGACTTTCCCGTTGATCTCCTCGGTGCTTCCGGCAGCTATGCGCTCCTTGATGATGAAGGGATCAAAAGGGCACTGGATGAGTGCGTCTATTCGGAGTCATACTCTGACTGTGTGGAGAGAGCGGAAAAGATCCTCTTTATCCTTCCGGACATAACCCGCAAGAGCGGGCTGGAGCGGTTTTTTCCGTCCATGCTCGCCGAGGCGGAAAAACACGGAAAAGCTGTCAGCATAATCTTTGCCGTTGGTACTCACAGAGCAGTTACGGAAGATGAGAAAAAGAAAATCCTCGGTGACGCAGTCTACTCAAAATATAAGGACAGGCTTTTCGACCACGACTGTGAAGACCTGACCGCTCACGCCTTCTACGGTATTACAAAATCAAAGACCCCCGTTTTTATCAATAAAATCTACCTTGAGCACGACCTCATAGTTCCCATAGGCTCCGTGAGTCACCATTATTTCGCAGGCTACGGCGGCGGCAGGAAACTCATTTTCCCCGGAATAGCAGCCAAAAAGTCCATACTGCGCAACCATATGCTTGCTCTGGACGCTTCCGGCGGCAGAAGACACCCGCTGGCAAAGGCCGGTGAGCTTAACCATAACCCTGTCCACCGCGACATAGTGGATGCGCTTATGATAAGCCGCTCAGGGCATAATTTTTTCTCCGTCAACACTGTTCTGGATGAGCAGGGGCGGCTGCTGGATATGGTCTGCGGTGATCTCTTCATGGCGCATCACAAGGCCTGCGAGGTTCTGGACAGCAGGTTCCGCATAACACCCGCCGGAAAATACCGTTCGCTCATAGTTTCCTGCGGGGGCTTCCCGAAGGACATAAACATGGTTCAGGCTCAGAAGTCACTGGACAGGGCTGCTCCAGTTGCGGAGGAAGGGGCGGATATATTTTTCTTCGCTGAATGCGCAGACGGCAGCGGCAACTCATTCTTCCGTGATTTCTTCGACCTGCCCTCCTCAAAGGCGATGCTTGAAAGCCTCCTGACGGACTATCAGATAAACCGCCAGACCGCATACAACCTGAGAACTCTTACGGAGCGCTTCAACGTTTATCTATTCAGCAGTTTCAGCGAAGCGGAATGCGCGCGGATGGGCTTTAAAAAACTTCATTCCCCTTCGGATATGCTTCCCCTTCTCAGGCCGGGGGAGACAGCCTTCATACCATCGGCCTACTCATTCCTTTTCGGCTGATAACTCAGTCTAATCAAAAATTTGTATAATCTGTGCGGTTTCCCTTTCATTTTTGCGCAAAACTGCTGATTATATTACAGCAGAGCTGTGTCTGCCTTTATTTCGGTGGAAAACCGCTGAGCTATGAAATATAATTTAAACGGAAAGCACTCTTTCCGCGCAGTTTCTGCAGGAGTTTCTTATGAAAAAATCCCTGATTGCGGCGCTCGCCGTTCTTTTTATTACTTTGAGTGTTCATGCGGCAAACCCAATGCTTATCGAAGGTGTATTCAGCGGATATAACAAAGAGACAATAAATGTGGGTGACAGGGCGTTCACCTATGGCTCTGAACTGCGTGTTGTCAGGCAGTTTTACAGAAGCGGAGCATACTATGAGGAATATTCCTCGCTCCGGGACATCCGCAGGGGTGCTGAGGTTGTTGTAACCGCTTACGGCAGCTACGCGATTCATATTCTGATAAAAGGTGACTGATATGAAAAAGATAAGCCTTTTCCTCATTGCAGTTCTTTTATGTTTCAGTTCCGCCTCCGCTGATATGATAGACTACTGCGGAAGCGGTAATAATATCAGCATTCCCCCCTTTCTTTCTTCCAGCGTGTCCCCCCTCGTGATGTTTGTTATGGGGCGCGACCACAAGCTTTACTATGAAGCCTATAACGATGCCACAGACCTTGACGGTGACGGCGTTATAGACATAGGCTACAAACATGAAATAGATTACTACGGCTACTTCGATTCTCATAAATGCTACACATACTCCGCCTCCGGCACAGCGCGCTTTAACCCCACCCGTGTGAGCAATGACAAATACTGCGGCGGATCAGGAGAGTGGAGCGGCAACTTCCTGAACTGGCTTACCATGTCCCGCATTGATGTTCTCCGCAAGGTTCTTTACGGCGGTCACAGAAGCACTGACGGAGCAAATGAAACTGTTCTCACCAGCACGTATATACCCCGCGATGCACATTCCTGGGGGAAAGAATACTGGGGGGCAGATACCAGAGACCTCACCCCTTATGATTCCCCGTCAAACTTTTCCTGCGATATGCCTGATGCTGCCACTCCGTGGAACGCTAACAGCCAGATACTGTTTGTGACCTACCGTGACGGTGTTGACAAAGGCTGCGGTACAAGCCACGCTAATATGCTCGCCACATTCAGCCCGCAGGACTATACAGGGCATAAGTTTGTTACCTCAATCAACTACAGCGATACCGGACAGGGCAACCAGATAAGCTCACACGGAAACATAATGTATGTAATGAAGTTCCGTGTCCCGAACAGCAGATGGTATTATTTTTCAATCGACTCGGATGACGGAGGCGAACTTGAGGTTAACAACACCGTAATCGCCTCCTATTACGGCTGCCACGGGTATTCAGGCGGCACAGGCTATAACGGCAGCATTTATCTTCAGTCCGGCGTGGATCATACCCTTATAGTCAGAGTCCGCGAAAGCGCAGGGGATGACGGCGCAAGGGTGCAGTACAGAATAAGAAATTCAGCTAACAGCGGCTGGTCGACCGACTGGAAAATACTCAGCCAAACCAACATGAACACAGACAGCATAACCTTCCGCGCCCCTAATGTTCCCTCAACCACTCAGGGGCAGTGCAGCCTTAAAACCACGGATTTCGTAAATACCGGTGAGCCTTTTTACGGTGCGGATGTGAATGTTGTTTCCAAACGCCACCTCTTCTGCATGAGTTCAGATTCCAAAGACGGGGATCACCTCATTAAGATTGCGAAAAACCAGACCAAGCGCAAATGGGAATGGGCTTCAACAGAGCGCCCGGTCTGCTCAGACAGTGTTGTAACTCCTGACGAAAAGAGATACGTGCGCGTGAAAGTCTGCGATTCGTCCATTGGTGAGGAAACCAACTGCTATGACTACGGCTCAGGCAGCAAGAAACCCACAGGGCTTCTGCAAAGGTACGGCACTGGCGGTGGTGACACCATATGTTCCAAAACAAACGAAAAAGCGACCGCATGCGGCGAAGGAAGCGGTTTCCTTGTGAAGGAATCCCCCATGTATTTTGGTATGATAACAGGCTCATACGAAAAGAACCTCTCCGGCGGGGTGGTAAGAAAAAACATCACCTCCATAGCGGAAGAGATAAATGCCAACGGAACCTTTGTCACATCAACACCATCGCGCGGCAGCATAATACGCACACTCAGCACACTGCAGATAAATGACTATGACTATGGCAGTGACTCATACAACAGCAACTGTGGATGGATCACCACCAGAGCCCTCAACGAGGGGGAATGCAAGGCGTGGGGCAACCCCATAGGTGAAATGTACTGGGAGGCTTTGCGCTATCTGGCAGGGAAAGGTTCTGCCACTTCCGGCTATACCTACACAAGCACCACAGACGGCGGGCTGAGCCTGCCCAAGCCTGCGTGGGTTGACCCCTACTCCAACTTCCCGCAATGCGCCAAACCTAATATAATAATTCTGAGCGATGTTAACCCCAGCTATGATGACGGTGTGCCGTCATCAGGAACGCTCTCTGGCTACAATAAAAGCGATCTGTTCAGCGAAATTTCCCAGAACGAAAGCCTCTCAGGCAATTATTTCATAGGCAATAACGGCATAACGAATGACTTCATGTGTTCCGCAAAAGAACTTTCATCCCTCGGCAGCGCTCTGGGTCTGTGTCCGGAGGAACCCACTAAGAAAGGCACATACAACACTGCGGCGCTTGCCTACTACGCAAAAACAAAATTTACAGATAACTCGGCTGACCACCCCGTGACAAGCTACCTGCCGAATGTGGATACTCACTCTGTGGCGCTTGCCTCCCCCCTGCCGGAGATAGTGATAAATGTCAATAACCGTCAGGTTAAGCTGGTTCCCCTCGGCAAATCTGTGGGCGGCAGCGGAATAAGCTGCGGCTACAACATTAATAACAGCACGTACGGGCTTATACTCAACGGAACGGGCTTCTGCCCCTCAAACGGCATAGTGGACTTTTATGCCGAGACGATAACGGAAACCAGCGGACGTTTCCGCATCAACTTTGAGGACGTTGAGCAGGGAGCCGACCATGATATGGATGCCATAGCCAGATACGACTATGTTGTGAATGCAGACGGAACAGTGACTATAAGCCTCACCTCAGAGTATGCTGCGGGCGGTATAAATCAGGCCATGGGTTTCATCATCACAGGAACAACGGCAGACGGTGTCTATCTTCCCATATCAGACATAGCGGACGGCTCAAGCAACGCTGCGATAAGCGGCTTACCCCTGACATGGACAAAAACATTCAACACAGGGGGAACCAACGCCTCAATGCTTAAAGACCCTCTTTGGTATGCGGCTAAGTACGGCGGGTTTAACGATTCCGATGGTGATGGTCTGCCGGATCAGGACGCTGAATGGGATGAGGACGGCGACGGTGTGCCGGACAACTATCACTTCATCACGAACCCCCTTGAGCTTGAGCAGAAGCTTGCACGTGTTTTTCAGGACATTCTCAAAAAGGTTTCATCAGGTACTGCCGTATCGATCGATAAAACCAAGAATGACGGCATGCTGATTAACCACGCTGTGTTTTATCCGAATAAAGACTTCGGTGATGCCGCCAGCGAAACCACCCTCTCATGGGTCGGACAGCTTTTCGCTTACTGGTTCCACTCAAAGGGCAGCTACCAGAGCATCATTGAGGACACTGACAAAAACAGGATGCTTAATTTCGGTGAGAACGGGGATAAAATACTTGAGTTTTACATAGACGATGCAGGAACTCTGCAAATAGATAAGTACGCCACATTATCTTCCGGCAGCAGAGGAGCCAGAACCAATTACAATACCTCTCTGG
Organism: Deferribacteres bacterium; assembly: GCA_023395255.1. GTDB lineage: Bacteria > Chrysiogenota > Deferribacteres > Deferribacterales > Geovibrionaceae > Geovibrio > Geovibrio ferrireducens. The sequence goes on along the minus strand of JAEWZN010000007.1, from coordinate 48,477 downwards.
ATGACGTGGCTTACCTCTGGGAGGGCGGAAACTATCTTGCCCAGACCCCTGCCGCTTCCAGAATTGTTTATACAAACGTGGACGGCTCTCTGGTGCGTTTTACCACTGCAAACTCAGCACAGTTTTCAGATAACTTCGGTGATCTCACAGGAACCTGCCTCGGCAGCGCATCAAACCTTATAAGCTATATTCTCGGTGTGGATATGGCCGGATGCCGCTCAAGAACATACACGGATTCAGACGGCAATCAGGTTGTGTACAAGCTGGGGGATATTCTTAACTCCAGCCCGGTGACTGTCAACCATCCGAAAAAGACAGGTAAGCCCGGCTATGTGATGAGCTACGTGGGTGCGAATGACGGCATGCTCCATGCCTTCCGCGCAGGGAGAGTCATGAGCGCCATAGGCGGAATGAAGCTCAGTGATGATACCAGCGTAACCACTGGAGCAAATCTCGGTAAAGAGGAATGGGCGTTTATCCCTAAGAATGCGTTGCCCTACCTGCGTTATCTGGCTGATCCGGACTACTGCCACCTGTATTACAATGACCTCACCCCTTATGTCATAGAAGAGGATTCCAATAAGGACGGCTACATAGACAGACGCATACTCATAGGCGGAATGAGGCTGGGCGGCGCATGCGGCGCGAGCGGTTCGGACTCCGTCAGGCCCCCTGCCGATACATGCTCTGATACGTCAAGCTCAAGCTGTGTAGGGCTTTCGTCCTACTATGCACTTGATATAACCGACCAGAACAACCCCGCACTCCTGTGGGAGTTCAGTGAACCTCATCTGGGTTTCAGCTTCTCAGGCCCTGCCTACATAAAGAAAGGGAACAGCCGTTATATAATGTTCCTCTCAGGCCCTACGGACTATGCAGGTTCCTCCGCGCAGAGGCTCAGTGTTTTTGTTATGAACCTCAACAGCGACTTCACTCTGAAATCATCCAACGGTGTGGTTAAGTTCACCGGAGAGAGCAGAAGCGGCTACCATAATGTTTCCGCCCTTGCCACTTATACCAATACGTTCGGCGGAAAGCTGTTTAACAGAGGTATTGACTACGGAGGCAACGGAGACACGGACACAGTGTTTTTCGGTGTCAGCCAGTATAAGAACAGCGCATGGACAGGGAATGTCATCGGCGTGTCAGTCACATCGGAAAACCCTGCCGACTGGACATTCAACAATGTGTTCGACAGCAGCTACGGCGCGGCAAAGCCGGTTACGGCAAGCATTGAGCACATGAGCTGCTTCAAAATGAATTATATCTATTTCGGAACTGGTAGATGGTTCTACAAGACAGACGAGTCCGGCAGCGGCTCAAGCGACCGGAACTACCTCTACGGTGTGCGGATTGACGGCTGCAAGGACGGCAACTGCGACCTTGATGGAGGGGAAACCGACGTATGCAGCGACATAACCGGAGGGAACGACAAATACGCGTGGAGGAAAACCCTTCTCGGCAGGAGTTCCGGCGACCTTATGGAAAGGCTGATCTCCGACCCTGCGGGTACGGATTACTCCAATATTGTTTTTTATACCACCACCATTCCTAACTCAGATGTGTGCACATTCGGCGGTAAGCACAGGACATGGTCAATAAACTGCGCCACAGGGAAAAATGCCCCGGACTACACATGCCAGGGGTATAATGTTACCTATGTTCCGCCTGTGATAGTGCCTACAACCTCAGGTGATATTCCCATTGTGGAAAACCCTCACCAGAATACAACAGGGGAAGCGCCGGATCCTGAAATAGAAGCGGGAGCCGCCATAGGGCCGCCAACTCCGGTTGAACCTGTTAAGACCACCCGCAGAGGCAAACTGCTCTTCTGGATTGAGAGATGATAAACAGAAAGGGACTGACGGCGATAGAGCTCATGGCAGTTATGTCGATTATAGGAATTATCCTTGCATTCGGCGTGATCAGTTACCGTAACCTGATGGTGAAGGCCAATGTTGAGTCTGATGTGAGGCAGGTGCTGGCTATGGTTTCCACAGCCAGACAGTATTCCTTCACAAGGAAGATTCCCCTTCTGGTAGCTGTTGACGGTAAAACGGTGAGGATAGAGACAGAGGACGGCAATCTGTATCAGGGGCTCAGCTTCACGGGCTCAACAGATTTTGAAACAGAGGACGATATAACATTTGTGAGCGGCTTTGTCACTGTAACCGGAACTATCAGATCCGGAGGCGGCAGCCGCGCCGAGTATGACTGCATATTATTTGAAACAAACAGGATTAAGGCGGGCAGATTTGTAAACGGAGCATGCGATGCGCGATAACAGAGGCTTTACACTTATGGAGGTTCTTGTTTCCATGGTGATCATGGCGGTAATCATGCTCAGCCTCGCCTACGGTTATATAGTGGTGAAGCAGCGCAACCTCAGCGACCTTATTAGGCAGAAAGGGGAAGAGGTTATCCAGACGGTCTTCGAAGGTTTCAGAACAATGGATTTTGATGATCTGGAGGATCAGCCTGACAGCCTGCCTGATATGGATCTTGATGAAACGGCAAATCTTAATGCCTACTGCGATCCGGATGACAATGATGTTCCGGCTGACCCCGTATGCACCGGGAACTTTGTTTTCCGCAGTTCATCAGGGGAAAACATAGGAAGAGTTCCCTATGAGGTGGTCTATAAGGTTTTCGATAGCGAAGACGACAACCTGGGGCTCGAAAATTCGGCAACAGTTGTAGCCACCATCTGCTGGCGGCATAAGGGCGAACTGAAATTTCTTTCCAGAAAATCCGTGGTCATGAAAGAAGGAATGTTATGATAAAAAAAGGCTTTTCGCTCATTGAGCTTCTTGTTGTGCTTGTTATAGCCGGGGTACTTGTAACAGCGCTTTATACTACCTATATAAATCTCTATTCCGGCACAAAACAGCTTTCAAAGATAAGTGAATCCAACATAGAGAATATTATAAGCTCCGAAATCGTCAGAGTTGATCTCAGCAACGCAGGCTTCGGGCTTGCAAGAGACGAAGAGACGGCGGCAGGAGATACTCTCTACCCTGTGGACTGGGATAACGGTACGCTGGATATTTTCACCACTTACGACAGACTGGAGCCCAGAACCCACGGCTGGGTGCTGCTGAAATGCGAGGAAGAAGGTACTGACTGCGAAATCGACAATGATTCCGACAGAAGAGAGGCAAACCATTTCAGCGGGCTTAAGGTTATTGATACAGGAACTAACAGAATTATCGATCATGACATAAACAGTGTCTCAACACTGGATTTCCGCTACGCCGTCGGTTATCCGTATGATGCTGCATCTGCGGAAAAATTCAGAACAATAACATACCGCATGGCCGAAGACTGCAACGATGACGGAACCCCGGACAGATCAGCCAGATGCAACCCCAACACTGCGGTGCTTTGCAGAGGAACTGTGCCTGTTGTGGACTGTGTGGGCGGCTGGGCTGTTTATGCGGGCTATGATGACGGCGGGGACATTGTTTATGACACTCTGGCAAATGTAATCGCTGACAGCCCGGACAACCTTTTCAGCCTCAGAAGACTTGTGGTCTACGTTTTGGTTCAGGAAGGACAGTTTGACAGCAAATTCAACTTCGGGGACGATGAGATGGTGAAAAATCTTGATTTTGATGCCGAGGACAATGCGCTGGATCAGTTAAGCTTCCCTATCCCGGCAAACGGAAGGAACTACCGCTGGAATATTATGACGATAGATACAAAAACGTACAATATAGGTGATAAGTATGAAGCTCAGCAATAAAGGTTTCTCACTGCTCACCACTCTTATCCTTTCTGCCGTTGTGCTGGCTTTCCTCAGTGCGCTTATATATTTCGTTCAGTCCGGCTCCCGAACAGCCGCCTCTCTGGACTCCTACAAGAGCTCGCTGGAAATAGCCAAGGGAGCCTCAGAGCTTATCATGAAAGGCGTGGATGATGACGAGATAGAGTGCTCGGACGATGCGGACTACATTGATGATGTGCGTGAGTTTATGGCGCCGTACGGTGCAGATACTGCTACTCACACCGTAACTGTAAGCTCTTACAGGTGCGAAAGGTTCTACACCGAAAACAGCGAAAGGGAGGTCTACATCTTCACTGTGCTTGTTCAGCGTAACAACACAGAGGAGCGCGCGGAAGTGGATTTCGGCTATATGAAAAGCGCCTTGCAGGATCCTTAGGGAACACCTGTATACACTGTCAATTATATTCCACAATTGATTTTTCTGTTCCATTTGCCTAAACTCTTATCTATTGCTTTTTATACGGTGAAATAATGAAAATTCTCGCTCTTATCCTCGCTGCGGGCAAGGGAACCCGCATGAAATCCTCAAAACCTAAGGTTCTTTTCGAATCAGCCGGAAAGCCGATGATAGATTATGTTATAGATGCTGCCTCCGCCTGCGGTGCGGATGAGGTGAATATTGTCGTGGGCAGCGGTGCGGAGGATGTGAAAACCCATGTGGGCGAAAGAGCCTCCTTCAGCCTTCAGGAGAGTCAGCGCGGAACGGCGGATGCGGTTCTGGCGGCGAAAGCCGTCATACAGAATCACGGCGGCCGTGTGCTTATCCTCTGCGGGGATATGCCCCTTGTGAGGGCTGAAACCCTGAAGAAGTTTATGGAAACGGCAGAGACGCATCCGGTGAGCTTCATAAGCGTCAGCGTGAAAAACCCTGCGGGCTACGGGCGTGTGGTCAGGGGAGGCGGCGGTTCCGTCATTAAAATAGTTGAGGAAAAGGACGCAAACGATCAGGAAAAAAGAATAAACGAGATAAACACCGGAATATACTTCTGTGACTCAGCCGTTCTGTTGGACAGGCTTTCCCGCGTGGGGAGCGATAACGCCCAGAACGAGTTTTATCTTACAGATATAGTGAAGGAAGGCGCATTCGCATACAAGGCTGAGGACGAGAATGAGTTCTTAGGCGTGAACAACCGTGTTCAGCTTGCGGAAAGCGCAAAAGTTCTCTGGAAACGCCGTGCGATAAAGTTCATGGAGCAGGGGGTCAGCATACTCGATCCCGATACGTTTTATGCCGATGAGGAAACCGAAATAGAAAATGATGCGGAGATATACCCCAATGTTTATCTCCACGGGAAAAATATAATAAAAACCGGAAGCGTAATCATGTCCGGCTGCCGCATAACGGATTCCGTTATCGGCGAAAACTGCGAAATCAAGGACAACTGCTATATAACTGAAAGCAAGGTAGGCGCGGGAAGCTCAGTGGGGCCTATGGCTCAGCTCCGCCCGGGCACTGTGCTTGAGGGTGATAATAAGATAGGCAACTTTGTGGAAACAAAAAAAGCGTTCATGGGGCAGGGGAGCAAGGCAAGCCACCTGACCTATCTCGGTGATGCTGAGATAGGCAGAGATGTTAATATAGGCTGCGGTACAATTACCTGTAATTATGACGGTATAAACAAGTATAAGACTGTCATAGAAGACGGTGTTTTTGTGGGGAGCGATGTTCAGCTTGTTGCCCCTGTGAAGATCGGCAGAGGCGCCCTTCTGGCGGCTGGCTCCACGATCACAAAGGATGTGCCCGCGGATGCTCTCGCCATGACAAGGGCGGATATGAAGATCAAGGAAGGCTGGGTCTCCCGCTGGAAGAGTACAAAGAAGAAATAAAGCCGTGTATCAGAATCAGGCAAAGTGTGCGGATTTCTGATTATTAATTATAAGGAAAGGTAAAAATATGTGCGGAATCGTAGGATATATAGGAAATTCAAAGGCATCTAACGTTCTTCTGGAAGGTCTTTCCAGACTGGAATACAGAGGGTATGACTCGGCAGGGCTCTGCCTTCTGGAAGACGGTGTCATTGAGATAACCCGCAGTGTGGGCAAACTGGTAAACCTTAAGGAAGCGCTGAAAGACAGAGACTTCAAGGCGACTGCGGGCATAGGGCACACGCGCTGGGCAACTCACGGTAAGCCCTCCTTTGAGAATGCACACCCGCATAAATCGACGTATATCTCCCTTGTTCATAACGGCATAATAGAGAACTACCTTCAGCTTAAAGAGAGGCTCGCGTCAGAGGGCTACAGCTTCAAATCAGAAACAGACACGGAGGTGATAGCCCACCTCATAGAATCACTTTATGAAGGCGACCTGCTTAAGGCTGTTCAGGCGGCGCTGGCGGAGCTGAAAGGCTCATATGCCCTCGGTGTTATTTCAGAAAAAGAGCCGGATAAGGTTATCGTTGCCAGAAAAGACAGCCCGCTGGTTCTCGGCGTGGGCAACGGGGAGATGTTCGCCGCGAGCGATATTCCCGCCGTGCTGAGCCACACCCGCACATTCGTTTTCCTTGAGGACGGCGATGTGGCTGTGATAACCAGAAACGGCTACACCATATATGACGGCGAGGGAAACGCCGTTGACAGAGATGTGAAAAATATAGACTGGAACCCCGTCATGGCGGAGAAGGCCGGTTACCGCCACTTCATGCAGAAAGAGATAAACGAGCAGCCCAGAGCGCTGATAGATACGATCAGGGGAAAATACAGCCTTGAATCAGGCGATGTGTTCTTTGATCTCTCCAAAGACCTTAAGGAATCGCTCAGGGATATAAACCGCATAGTCATAGTCGCCTGCGGAACAAGCTGGCACGCGGGGCTTGTGGGCAAGTTTTATATAGAGAAGTTTGCCCGTATTCCCGTTGAGGTGGATATAGCCTCCGAATACCGCTACAGGGACTTGATAGCGGATGAAAAACTGCTTTTTATCGCCATCAGCCAGTCCGGGGAAACCGCGGACACTCTTTCCGCCATGCGCATGGTTAAGAAGATGGGTGCAAAGGTTATTTCCATATGCAACGTGGTGGGCTCATCCATCGCAAGGGAATCCCACAGCGTGGTGTATACCCACGCAGGGCCTGAGATAGGCGTTGCCTCCACAAAGGCTTTCACCACTCAGGTTGCGAGCCTGTTTCTGTTCTCCATGTATCTCGGCAGAATGAAGGGAACACTGAATGCGGACGACTGCAGGGAATTTCTCAAGGCGCTTGTCTCAATACCAGATAAGCTTGAGCATGTGCTTAAACAGGACGGCGCTATTGAAGATTTGGCGAAGAAATATAAGGACGCGTCCGACTTCCTCTATCTGGGCAGAAACGTAAACTACCCCATAGCTCTTGAGGGTGCGCTTAAGCTCAAGGAGATTTCATATATCCACGCCGAAGGCTACCCCGCAGGGGAGATGAAGCACGGCCCCATAGCGCTGATAGACAGCGAACTGCCTGTGTTTGTCATAGCGGTGAAGAGCTCTGTTTATGATAAAACCGCCTCAAATGTTGAGGAGGTTAAGGCAAGGGACGGCATAGTCATAGCCATTGTCACCGAAGGCGATACCGAACTTGCCGGAAAGGCGGATCATGTAATTGAGGTTCCCGATGTGCCGGAGGAGCTTTCAGTTTTCCTCACGGTGACGGCAACGCAGATATTCGCCTACCACTGCGCAAATCTTCTCGGTCTTGATGTTGACCAGCCGAGAAACCTTGCAAAATCTGTTACTGTGGAATAAGTTGCTAAGCCTCCGCAATGCGGGGGCTTGCTTATTACCACACTCTGTTTGTCAGCAGGTCAGTGTAAGGAACTTTTTCCGCTTTTGCTCTTTCGGCAGATGAGGGGGCAGAAGGCTGACAAATACCGTTCAAAGTGTAATCCATGGCCGCGGCGAGAAGCTGCTCATCTTCATCGCCGTATTCCTTCATTGCCGTGTAATCCTCATAAAAAGTGCAGTCCGGCTGCATTCCTGTGTAATATCTCCCCTGCCCCAGTGAGTTCAGGTTTTCAAACACGATGGGATAAAAGTATTTATCGCAGAACTTTGTCGGCATACTGCTCACAGGCTTGCCGTATGTGGTTGTGCCGATAATCGAAACATTTCTGTACGGTTTAAGGGTGTTTATCAGTATCTCACTTGCGGAGGCTGTTCCGCCGGAGGTGATGAACACAATTTTTTCCAGAACAAAGTCGTGCCCTGTGTCCATTATTTTATAAGCAATATCCGGATAAGAAGGGTTGAAACGCCCGGTCAGAAGACGTTTCCCTATGTGCTCCCTGCCTGCGAACGCGCTTGCCAGTATAACCGCCATGTTGACCGAGCCGCCGCCGTTTGCCCGCAGATCCATTATGAGATAGTTAATATTCTCTGACCGGAGATAGCTGAGAGCGGTTAAAACCTCGCCCAGGGAGGAACCGAAGAAATCATATGAGAAGTATCCGGTCTTTTTTCCGCTCAATGCATCAGCGAAGACTGAGACATTATTTATTGAGGGTGTATGGAACTGCGTCTTAGTGATTACCGCAGAGTGCTGAACGGAATCCGCATCAAGGTATGTGACAGATACCTGTACCCCCGCCGCAGTTTCACCCAGAATATCCGAAAGCTGTGAAGAGCTTGCTATATTCTCCGCCTGCCAGCCGTTAACATTGATTATTCTGTTTCCGCGTCTGAGCCCCGCTGTGTAGGCGGGGGAGCCTTCATAAACATGTGAAAGGTAGATTCCGCCGCCGATGAACATAAACCTGACACCTATCCCGACTGCAACTTCCGCGTTGCTGTTTTCCACATCTGCCGCGCTACGTATATAAGAATAGATGTCCTTCTGCGGTCTGAGAGCCTCCAGAACGGCCTCCGGCGATGGGTACGAAGCATAATTCAGCGCCGGAACATCCGCCCGCCAGAAATAGGGATCACGCATTATGTCATATATGAACCTGTTCTGTTCAGTTACCGAACAGTCCGCGGGCAGATAGCCTCTGATGACAGCGGTTATATCGGATGACTGCGGTGAGCTGTCCCCGCCGCCGCTGCTTCCGCCGCATGCGGTAATGGATAGAGTGAGTATAAGATAAGAGAACAGACGGCGAAGATTCATGGCAGACCTCATTTGTAATGTCCGGATACAGGCATTATATACCTGTTGTGAGTATGCGTCAGCCTGTTTAGACATAAATTTGCTTTATTCTGCTCCGTTTTCGGTTTATACATGAGGATTCCCGCACAGTTTTTTCCCCGGAGAGAAGAGAATGGAAGAACTCATTAGAAAGGCGGATGTGCTCATAGAGGCGCTTCCTTATATTCAGAAGTTTTACGGCAAAACAATAGTTATCAAATACGGCGGGCACGCCATGGTGGACGAGGAACTCAAGCTCAGCTTCGCCAATGACATAGTGCTGATGAAGTATATAGGCATACGCCCGGTGATTGTCCACGGCGGCGGGCCTCAGATAGGCGACATGCTGAAAAAACTGAATATAAAGACCGAGTTCGTCTCCGGAATGCGTGTGACCGATGCCGAAACCATGAATGTGGTGGAGATGGTTCTGGCGGGCAAAATCAATAAAGACATAGTAAGGCTTATAAATAAAAACGGCGGTGTGGCCATAGGGCTTTCCGGCAAGGACGGAAACCTTGTCCGTGCGGAGAAGCTCCGCCTTGAGGATGACCCAACCTTTATCAGAACGCCTGAGATAATAGATCTCGGCCATGTGGGTAAAGTGAAAAGTGTTAATGTGGGCGTGCTGGAAAAGCTTGCTGACAGCTATATCCCCGTTATTGCACCGGTGGGTGTGGGTGATGATTACGAAGCGTACAACATAAATGCGGATCTCGTTGCGGGAAGCATAGCAGCAGCACTTAAGGCCGAGAAACTGGTTCTGCTTACTGATGTGCCGTATGTTATGGATAAGGAGAAAAACCGAATCTCCACAATTCACCTTAATGATGTGGACAGAATGAAGCTTGATGAAGTGGTCACAGGCGGAATGATTCCCAAGGTGGACTGTGCTGCGGAGGCAGTGAGAGGCGGTGTAAAAAAGGCTCACATCATTGACGGGCGTGTTCAGCACTCTGTGCTGCTTGAAATGTTCACAACATCCGGCATCGGCACGCAGATAGTTGAATAATGCACAGAAATCTCATTCCTCAGAGCTTTATTACTGATATAGTTGCGCCCGCCTGCGGGAACGACAAACGGATCATAGAGGCGTTTCTTACCACTCCCCGTGCTAAGTTCATAGATGAGGCGATGTGCCGCCGCCCCTATGCGGATGATGCGCTCCCCATAGGCTACGGGCAGACAATCTCGAAGCCTTCCACTGTTGCTCTTATGACAAAAGCGCTGCAGCTTGAACCCTCCCACCGTGTGCTTGAGATAGGCAGCGGCTCAGGCTTTCAGGCTGCTATTCTCAGCAGGCTCTGCACGAGAGTTTACACTGTTGAGCGTATTCCCGAACTATACCGAAGGGCGATGAGTATTATTCACAAAATGCGGATTGTGAATATCAAGTTCAAGCTGGACGACGGCAACCTCGGCTGGGCGGAAAACGGCCCGTATGACAGGATTATAGCCACTGCGGAGGCGAAAAACCTTCCGCCGGAGCTTACCTCGCAGCTTGCGGAGGGCGGAATAATGTTAATCCCCCTTGGCGGCTCAATTATTGAAATCATTAAGGAAAACGGGGAAACCCGCCAGCGCAAAATTGCAGACTGCAGTTTTGTTGACTTTGTCTGCGGAAAATAGAACGGTATTTTCTTATATTCGCCAGATATTTCTGTGTCAATCGTTCTACACTTGTCAATTTCTTTTGTGCACCAAACTTATGTGTTAAAGTTGTCAAATCGGATCGAAATAATCCAAATGGTAATTTTCCCCTTCCCATTTCAATAGAACTGCGTTAAATTATTACTTGTCAAGCGAAGTTGATCATGAAATTAACTTTTTTTTTCATCCTCTTTGTTTGGATCAGCCGCAGGATTTGTCACTTTCTGTATATTGCGAACGGTGTATTCCTCTATGACCTTACCGCAGTTCGTGGCAGCACAGTTTTGATCATTTTTTATTTATTGTTTTACGGAGTGTTTATGATCAACGATGATATACTGCAAAAAAGTGAACCGGAAATCGATGAAGAAGTCGAAATTGACATGGATGAGGAAGCTGTTCCGGTCGAGGTTGAGATCGAGGATATAAAGCCCGATTACAATTCAGAGGATCTGGAAGTCTTTAAAATCTATCTTAATGAAATCTCCCGTTATCCTGTTCTCACCAGAGAGGAAGAGGTTGATCTCGCCAAAGGAATCGAGCAGTCCGACAGAGCTTCCAAGGAAATGATGATAAAGTGCAACCTGCGCCTTGTGGTTTCCATCGCGAAGAAATATATAAACCGCGGCATGACGCTGGTTGATCTGGTGGAGGAAGGGAACATCGGCCTTCTTAAGGCTGTTGAAAAGTTCGACTACACCAAAGGGTTCAAGTTCAGCACCTATGCCACATGGTGGATACGTCAGGCCATTGAGCGAGCCATCATAAACCAGTGCCGCATGGTGCGTATTCCTGTGCATATGTCTGAGAACATAAGCAAGGTTCTCAAGGTTCAGGCTGATCTCCAGCAGAAGTTCGGGCGTGAACCGTCCATCCTTGAAATTTCCACAGCGGCAAAAATGCCCCTTTCCGCCCTGAAAAAGGTTTTTGATGCCATAAAGCAGGACACATCGCTGGATATGCCTGTAGGCGGTGATGAAAGCAGCACTCTGCACGAGTTTATAGCTGATGATGAAAAATATCTCGATCCGTACATGAAGATAGAGTCCGAAAGCAAAAAGGACACAATATTCAAATGGCTCACATTCTTAAGCGACAATGAGAGAGAAATCATAATCCGCCGTTACGGGCTCAGCGGGAATGACCCAGAAACACTTGAGGCCATCGGCGGCGATCTCGGCATCACCCGCGAGAGGGTGCGCCAGATAGAAAAACGGGTTTTGAGCAAGCTGCGAAACCTGCTGAAAACCAAGAATATATCTCTGGAGGAACTGCTCTGATGACATTTGCGCCCGAAGAACTTGCTCACAGGCTGGAAAAATTTAAAACTAACCTCACTAAGCAGGATGCGGGCTGGGAAAAAGCAGTCCTCATGGACAGAGTAAACAACTACTATTTCACAGGAACACTGCAGAACGGCGTGCTTGTCATTCCCCGTGACGGAGCCGCCGTTTTTTATGTACGCAGAAGCTTTGAGCGGGCTGTGGAGGAATCGGCTTTTCCTGAGATTACCCCCTTCAAAAGCTTTAAGGAGCTTAAGCTTCAAAGCGGCGGAACCCTCTACTGCGACACCGAGAAAATCCCCCTCGCCCACTTTGAGCGTTTCAGCAAATATTTCACCTTTGAAAAGGTGAAGTCGGCAGACCTTGCGGTCGCAAAGGCTATGGCGGTGAAGTCCGCTGCTGAGCTTGCGCTTATGGAGGCCAGCGGCGAGATCCACAGGAGCGTTCTGGAAGAGTTTATCCCCTCGGTTCTGAAGGAAGGGATGAGCGAGGTCGAACTGGGAGCCATGGTGCAGGGTGAAATGCTCAGAAGAGGCCACCACGCCGTGACAAGGACAGGCGGTTTCGGCAGCGAACTTCACTTAGGGCTGTTCTGCTTCGGCGAAAGCGCCCTCTATTTCAATACATTCGACGGTCCCGGAGGAATCCGCGGACTGCACCCCGCCGTGCCTCTGTTCGGCAATCACCATATAAAGCTGAAAAAGCATTCTCCCGTGTTTGTGGATATAGGCTGCAATGTGGGCGGCTATCATACTGATAAAACATGTATATACTCTGTGGGAAGTCTGCCTGACAAGGCACTGGAATTTCATGAAATCTGCGTGAATATGCAGAACAGGGCTGCGGCAATGCTTAAACCCGGCGCACTTCCTTCTGAGATTTTCAGGAAGCATCTGGAAGGTGTCAGTGAGGAATTTCTGAGTGAATATAACGGTTTCGGTGCGGGGAAGGTAAAATTTCTCGGCCACGGAATCGGCCTGCATATAGATCAGTACCCTGTTCTTGCCGAAGGGTTCGAGGAACCCCTCGAAGAGAATATGGTTCTGGCGGTGGAACCCAAGCGCGGCATAGCGGGGCTTGGAATGGTCGGTGTGGAGAACACCTTCGTTGTAACCCCTGACGGCGGAAGAAGCATCACCGGGCACAGGTTCGGCGTTATCGAAGTCTGATAAGCTCATATATTTTTTATTTCTTAATCCTGAAAGAACCTTTCTTTAACGAAAAAGAAGGGTTCTCTCAGACTCTTTCCCAAGAAACCGATTCTTTGTAACTTCTAAAATACAAGCCTATGCTTTCTCTGCGGATCAGGTGAGTTCTTGAAGGATTTCCCTGAGGTCTGTATCAATACCAAAGAGTTACAATGCTTTGCCGAAGTAGAAACGTTCGTTTTCAAATTTTTTTTCTTCAATCTGTTCTGACTCAAGCATATTTTCAATAATTTTGACCGCTGACACCTCTTCCGCTCCGAAGACCGCGCAAATATCCTTCACAGTGCAGGGGCGCATCCTCAGCAGTGCTGCGATTTTTTCCGGCAGGTTTGCGTCATCCCCTCCTGCCAGAGCCTTCACGAAATTGCCCACAGGTTCAACATTGATTCCGAAGTCTTTGAAAAACAGGAAAGCGTCAATAAGCTCCTGTTCGCTCAGGCCTTTTGTGCCGGAGTATGCCGGCGGGCGGAACACTGTGTTCACCTGCACCATGTCATATCTGCATTTACGGATCACTTCCGCTATGGCTGCCATTTCCTCTTTGCTGTCATTTATGTCTTTTACCAAAAGCACTTCGAGGAATATCCTGCCGCAGAACCTGTGGGTGAAATCTGCCAGTGCGGAGTTTATTTCGTTTATATCAAGCTCCGCCGCCGGACGGTTCACTGCCTGAAAGGCCCTGTCTGTGGCGGCATCAAGGCTGGGGACAATGATGTCAAAATGCATCAGTGCCGCCTGAACATCAGGGTTGGTGATTGTGGTGCTGTTGGTGAGTATCGCCAGCGGGTGAGAGGAGATCTCTTTTATCCTGCGGGCTATTTCAGCAAGTTTTCTGTTGAGTGTCGGCTCACCTGAACCTGTCACAGTCACCACATCCAGCGAACCCTTCACCTTGGCATATTCTTTGGCAAATTCATCAATAATATCATCAGTTTTAAAATATTTCTCCCGCGCGCAGGAAAGCTCAGTGGTTTTTCCCACTTCGCAGTAAACACAGTCCAGACTGCATATTTTTGAAGGAATAACATCCACGCCGAGGGAACGCCCCAGTCTCCTCGAAGGGACAGGGCCGAAAATGTATCTGTTTGTCATAAATATTCTCCGCAGGAGATTAATATAGTCCAAAAAAAATAATTTTCAAACCCGAAGGGAACATTGATTATTATCCTCAATAATTTATGAACATATGTCACGTGCGGTTACACGAATTTATTATTCTGTGCTACGATAAGCCCTTGATCAAAAACAATTTATAACACTGTTAGAGTTGATCTTGTGAGCGTATGGTGATAATCTTAAGGTAAAGACGTGGTAAACGGGGCATTTTTATAGTGTTTGTATAGGAATTTTTCTCAGGCAGGCGCTTTGTGCGGCGCAGTCTGTTTTTGTGCGTTTGAAAAGATAATGCATAGTGTTAATTGTTAAATATCAGAAAAGTGTTTTAGGCAAAAATTATAAAACTGGCAATATCAAAATATATTAAAATTAACAGTGTTACAGGATAAGTTTATCCGGAATGGAGGTACTGTTCATGGGACTGCGTGAGAAACTGGAACTGCTGGGTGTCAGCAGAAGGGACTTTCTGAAATTCTGTACAGCCGTGAGCGCTACGCTGGCTCTTCCGCCTGCTATGGCTCCTAAAGTTGCCGAGGCTCTGGAGGACGACAATCGTCCGGCCGTAATCTGGCTTGAGTTTCAGAGCTGTTCGGGAGATTCCGAATCACTGCTCCGTTCCGGACGTCCCAAAGCGGCCGATCTCGTGCTTGATGTGATCTCCCTTGATTATGCAGAGGTGCTTATGGCTGCTGCCGGGCATCAGGCGGAACAGGCAAAGCATGACTCAATGGAAAAGAATAAAGGCAAATATGTTCTTATAGTAGAGGGTTCCATTCCTGTTGAGGATGACGGAATCTACTGCTGTATTGCGGGCGATACCGCCCTTAATCAGCTTAAAAAAGCCGCCGCGGGCGCTGCCATGGTTATTGCCGTGGGCAACTGCGCCAGCTTCGGCGGAATACCCGCCGCTTACCCTAACCCCACAGGGGCGAAAGGCGTTGCCGATCTCGTCAAAGGCGTTCCGGTTGTAAACCTTCCCGGCTGTCCGATGAACTGCGACAACCTCACCGCCCTCATTGTGCATTACCTCATCTTCGGCACTCTGCCCGCGCTTGACAATCAGCTCCGTCCGAAATTCGCCCACGGCAAACGCATTCATGACAACTGTGAGAGAAGAGGCCACTTCGATGCCGGTCAGTATGTGGAAAAATGGGGCGACGAAGCGCACAGGCAGGGCTGGTGTCTGTATAAAATGGGCTGCAAAGGCCCGCAGACATGGCACAACTGTCCGACCCTCCGCTGGAATGACGGCCTCAGCTGGCCTGTTATGGCGGGGCACGGCTGTGTGGGCTGCTCCGAACCCGGCTTCATAGACACTATGAGCCCGTTCTACAGAAGGCTGCCTGAGGTTCCGGGCTTCGGTGTGGAATCCAGCGCGACAAGCGTCGGTCTGAAGCTTGTGGGCGTGGCAACGGCGTTCTTTGCTGTTCACGGCGTGGTGAGCATTATCCGCAACCGCGGCACAGTGAAGAAAGTGGAAGAAGAGTACTACGAAAAAGAAGAGAAGTAGGCGAGGTGTTTAGATGGCTGACAGAATTGTCGTTGACCCCATTACCAGAATTGAGGGGCATTTAAGAATAGAAGCAAAGGTAGAAAACGGTGTCATAACAGACGCATGGTCGAGCAGCACCATGTTCCGCGGGATAGAGAAAATCCTTCAGGGGCGTGACCCCCGCGATGCGTGGTACATCACACAGAGATTCTGCGGAGTCTGTACAACGGTTCACTCCATAGCCTCAATCAGGGCTGTGGAAAATGCTGTGGGCATGAAGGTTCCCTTCAATGCAGAGATGATCAGAAACGTGATCATGGGGATGCAGTATGTGCAGGACCACGTGATACACTTCTATCACCTCCACGCTCTGGACTGGGTTGATATAGTTTCCGCACTGTCCGCAGACCCGGTTAAGACAGCGGCACTGCAGGAATCCATATCCGACTGGAAGTACAGCAGCGCGGACTATTTCAAAGGTATTCAGGACAGGCTCGCCGCATTTGCCAAAACAGGCAGGCTCGGACCCTTCGGCAACGCATACTGGGGTCACCCGGCGTATAAACTTCCGCCTGAGGCCAACCTTATGGCTGCTTCACATTATCTTCAGGCTCTTGAGGTGCAGAAGGAGATAATCAAGGTTCACGCGATCTTAGGCTCCAAGAACCCGCACCCGCAGACCTTCCTCACGGGCGGTATGTCCATCCCCTGCGATCCTAACAGCCAGAACGCGATCAACGCTGATAAGATAGCGATGATCATGGAGTGCAATAAAACGGCCAGAGAGTTTGTGGAAAAAGTATATATCCCGGATATTATAGCTGTAGCCCCCTTCTATCTCGACTGGGCAGGCATAGGCAAAACCTCCGGCAACTATATGTCCTACGGTGAATTTCCCGACGGAAGGGAAGGTCACCCGAACAACCTGTGGCTCCCCGCGGGAATAATCAAAAACGGCGATCTTTCAACAGTTCATCCAGTTGACCACACCAAAATAACAGAGGATGTTGTCCACTCATGGTACGAAGACACAGGTCCCAGACACCCGTGGGAAGGCGCGACAGATAAAAAATACACCGGCCCGAAACCGCCCTATGACTATCTTGATGTTGAACAGAAATACTCCTTCGTGAAGTCGCCCAGATATGAGGGCGCACCCATGGAGGTAGGCCCTCTGTCAAGGATGCTTGTGGCTTACGCCTCCGGACATAAAGAGGTTCAGGATGTGGTGAACCATGTGCTCACAACTCTCGGAGTGGGGCCTGAGGTTCTGTTCTCCACTCTCGGCAGAACTGCGGCAAGGGCAGTGGAAACGCTCATCGTCGCCAGAAAGATGGAAAGCTGGCTTATGGCTCTGGCTGCAAATATAAACACAGGCGACTACGCCATACATGATAACTCCAAGTGGGAACCCTCCACATGGCCGGTACAGGCACAGGGTTACGGCTGGCATGAAGCGCCCAGAGGAGCCCTCGGCCACTGGATAGTTATTCAGAATAAAGAGATCAAAAACTATCAGGCAGTTGTTCCCTCCACATGGAACGCCGCACCGAGAGACGACAAGGGAGTGAGAAGCCCCTACGAGGAAGCCCTTATCGGCACGCCCATAGCGGATCCCGAAAAGCCCCTTGAAATACTCAGAACCATACACTCATACGACCCCTGCCTTGCGTGCGCGGTTCATGTGTATGATGAAAAGAACGAGCTGAAAAGCAAGGTTAAAATACTTTAAAAGAAATGCGGGGAGCTCTTCGGAGCTCCCTTTAATTATTCGGTGATTTAATGAAGCTTCTTGTGCTTGGAATCGGCAATGTGCTTATGAATGATGATGCTGCGGGTGCGCTTGTTGTCCGCAGTCTGGAGGAGAAATACGCGGATGCTGACGAAAATCTGCGTGTGATAGAGGGCGGAACACTGGGGCTTGATCTGCTCCCCCTGCTTGAATGGGCGGACAGACTTGTGCTTGCGGATGCCGTTGATCTGGATCTTCCCGCGGGCACGGTTGTTAAAATTGAGGGTGAAGATGTTTCCCCTGTTTTTGAAAACAAGCTTTCCCCTCACCAGATGGGGATGAAGGATATGCTGCTCACTGCCGAGCTTGCCGGATACCGCCCGCCTGAGGTCATTCTCTATGGTATTCAGGTAAAATCGATCCAGATGGATATGACACTTTCCCCGGAAGTGGCGGAAAACTGCCCCAAACTCCGCAAATATCTTGAGGATGAGATAGAAAATTTTCTCTCCGCCCGTGCCGGAACAGAATAAATTCCAAATGTTATTTTGACAAAAAAAGCCCTCAGTGTTATTTTTACCTCAAAGTATTATTCTAAAGACGGGGTACTTGCGCCCCGGAATCTTTTAATCTCGCAGAAGGTGAACATGGGTATTGCGTTCTGGAAAATGAGCGGAAGCGGGAACGATTTTATCATCATTGACAACCGTGACGGCAAAATGAATAAGTTCGATCCCAAACAGTTTATACCGAAGATATGCGCGCGGAGCCTTTCCGTCGGCGCTGACGGTGTTTTTTTCATAGAAAATTCGGACGAAGCGGATTTTCAGTGGCAGTTTTTCAACTCTGATGCTTCCGTGGCGGAGATGTGCGGAAACGGCGCAAGATGTGTCGCCAGATACGCCTTCCTCAACGGAATAGCAGGAAAAACCATGCGCTTTAAGACTCTGGCGGGAATAATAGAAGCGGAGATCAAGGAGAGCGTTAACGTCAAGGTGCTTATGACCAAACCTTTTGGGTATAAAAAGGGCATAGAGCTTGACGTTGCAGGCAGCAAACGGGAGCTTTCGTTCGTGAATACCGGCGTGCCCCATGCTGTTATTCTTACTGATAATGTTGATACCTTTGATGTTTTTAACACAGGCAGAGCAGTGCGCTACCATGAGTACTTCGCGCCGAAGGGAACAAACTTCAATGTTTATGCCCGAATCGGCGAAGACTCATTTAAGATAAGAACATATGAAAGAGGCGTGGAGAACGAAACCCTCGCCTGCGGTACAGGCTCCGTTGCCTGCGCCATATGCGCCGTCAGGGACGGCATAGCAAAAAGTCCGGTGACTCTCCGCACTATGGGCGGAACAGACCTCAAAGTCCACATCGAAAGCGATGAAAAGGTTTTCCTTGAGGGCGAGGCAAGGGTGATTTACACCGGAGAATTTACCGAAGAATCATATATGTATTGAAGAACGGAGGGAATAGATGTTCAGAGGCAGCTTCGTAGCTATAGCGACCCCCATGAAAAACGGACAGGTGGATGAGGAAAGCTTAAGAAACCTTGTCGAGTTCCAGATAGAGAACGGCACAGACGGCGTTGTTCCCTGCGGAACCACCGGAGAATCCGCCACTCTCACTTATGAAGAGCATTGCAGAGTAATAGAGATAGTTATAGATCAGGTGAAGAAGCGTGTTCCTGTTGTCGCAGGCTCAGGCTCAAACAGCACCCACGAATCCGTATTTCTCACTCAGCATGCGCAGAAAGCCGGTGCTGACGGCGCGCTTGTCATCACTCCCTACTACAATAAACCCACGCAGGAAGGGCTTTATCAGCACTTTAAGGCAGTAGCCGAGTCAGTGAAGATCCCCCTTCTGCTTTATAATGTTCCCGGAAGAACAGCGGTCAACGTGCTTCCGCAGACTGTTATCAGGCTTTCCAAAATCGACAATATAGTCGGTATAAAAGAGGCCAGCGGCTCCATGGATCAGGCTGGGGAAATAATCGCCGGGACAGATTCATCCTTCGCACTCCTCAGTGGTGAGGACTCACTCACCTACCCTCTGTACTGCATTGGCGCAAAAGGGGTCATCTCCGCCTCCACAAACGTTGTGGCAAAGGATATGGGCGATATGTGGGATGCCTTTGAGAAGGGTGACATGGAGACGGCAAAAAAGCTTCACTACAAGCTGCTCCCTGTTTTCAAGTCCCTTTTCCTTGAGACAAACCCTATCCCCGCGAAAAAAGCCCTTTACCTCATGGGACTCATCGGGGATGAGATCAGGCTTCCTCTCGTTCCCATGACGGAAGAAGGAACAGCAAAACTCAGAACCGCGCTCACTGCCGCGGGTATTAAACTTGTAAGGTAACGGATTAATGGATAAAACAAAAGTTTGTATGGTCGGCGCGGCCGGAAAAATGGGGCGCCGCATAATCTGCCTTCTGGCGGAAAGTGACAAGGCAGAGCTTAAGGGCGCGCTGGAGCATTCGGCGAGCTCATTTCTCGGCATGGATGCGGGTGAAGTGGCAGGCTGCGGCAAAAACGGCGTGAACATTACATCTGATCTTGATACGGCAGTGAAAGGCTGCGATGTTATTATAGATTTCACAGGGTGCGAGCCCACAATGCACGCCCTCCCCGGATATGTCCGCCTCGGTGTACCTGCCGTAATCGGAAGCACAGGCTTCACTCCGGAACAGACGGCGAAGCTTAAGGAAGCATCGGAGAAAATGCCTCTTCTTGTGTCCCCGAACATGAGCCTCGGCGTGAATCTCACCTTCAAGGTGCTTGAAATGGTGGCGAAAGCCATAGGAAATACATATGACATTGAGATTGTGGAGGCGCACCACAGGCTCAAAAAAGATGCCCCCAGCGGAACAGCCATGAAGATGGGCGAGGTGGTTGCAAACGCTACTGGCCGCAACATAGATAAAGACGGGGCTTTCTGCCGTAAAGGCATAATAGGCGAACGCACTGACAGGGAGATCGGCATGCAGACTCTCCGTGCAGGTGACATAGTCGGCGAGCACACGGTGATGTTCTGCGGACAGGGTGAGCGGATCGAGATAACCCACCGTGCGCACACCAGAGACACCTTTGCTCAGGGAGCAATCTCCGCCGCCGCATGGCTGAAAGGGAAAGATAAGGGTCTGTACAATATGTACGATGTGCTTGGACTGTAGTTAAGTAAACTGTCTTATATTAAATAAAAAAGGGAACCTGTTCTGCGGGTTCCCTTTACAGACTGACGACAAACACCGTAACATGCTTATTCATCTCTATAAAATCCCCCTAAATCCCTCTTTATAAAAGGGGGAAGTTATTACTGACAATTACAAAACCCCATCTTTCCGCAAAGGAGTGTGAGGGCGGATTCCCGCAGAGAGAGATTTTTCTTCTAAAACGGTTTTATCGGTTATTTTTTACTGCTGATTATTTTTTGTCTGCGCGATTATTTTATCATAACAGCTTTCGCAGAAGCACGGCCGCCATTCATACTGCGTAAGTACTTCCGCCGGGAGCGGCGGTTTGCCCACACACCAGCATGTACCTTTTGATTTGTCATGGGCGGCACATTTATTGTTTTGCCCGCAGACTGGGCATACATCAGCAGGTTCGCGCATTTATCCTCTTAGTGAGTATGGACATCCTGTGTCATTCTCAGCAGGGCTGCGGCTTCTGCGAGCCCGTTCTGCTGAACGGCGACTTTTCCGTCCGCGTCGAATATTATGAAGCCGGGTGACTGGATATTGTAGTGAATCATTGAGTCCATATTTTCTGATGCAATGAAAACACCTGCGGAAAGTTTGATTCCGCCGGACATGCTGTTGAATTTTGCGATCTCAGCCTGAGTTATGCTCCCCTCCTGCTGTGTGTTAACAAACTGGAGCAGGGGCAGTGCGCCTTCGGCCTTTGCTTTTGCGATGAACATGTTGATCGGTTTTCTTGATTCAGTGATAGACGGCCATGCGCTAATAAGAATCATGGCTCCGACTGCCAGAATAAAAACAGGTATAAAAATCTTCTTCATTTTTCCTCCGTAAATTAAACACTGCTTATATGAATTATATGATTTGAACATACCGGAGAGGTTTTGTTCAGAATAAGTTTGTATATTAAAAAAGGAGGCATCCGCCTCCTTCATTTTATGGTCAGCTATCGGTACTCAGTTTCGAAAACAGCCGTAATCAGATAAATAAAGCTATTTTCATGAGAGCCTTCCGAAAAAAGAAGGACTCCCCCCTCAGCGATTACTATAACACAATTTTTAGAAATTCAAACTTATTTTTCATAAAATCACATCAAACAACTATTATTTCTTTGATAATAAAAAAGGGCATTCATTAAAAATAAATTATTACACATTTAATACATGCGGTTTACGGGTCTTCGGGATTATCCGGAATAATCAGTTTAAATGAGTGTTGGTTTCATCATTGTTTTAATGTATTCTGGCTTTTATAATGTAAAAAAATTCTGACATATAAAGAATCTCATAAAGGTGGATTATGCTGAAAGACTGCACATTTGAAAAAAGCGAATTTATTTCGGTGTTCAGCGGATATTATGAAAACATAAACGGCTCTGCGCCTGACCATGAAGTTCTTTTCGGTGTCGGGCAGTTTTTTGACAACTGCTTCACAGGCATTCCCGGCAGCAGACCTGCGGAGGATTTCAGCAATGCTGTAAGAGATGCCGGGGTTAACGGCGGCTCCGTGGTGGTTCCTCTTTCCAGAGCCATAGCCTGGGCGCTGTGGAGGATATGCGAGGATATAAAAAACGGTCCCGCGAAACCGGATATGCATATACGCCTTCTGGAAGCCCTTGAGGTTTTGTGCAGACCGCTTAAAAAGTTTGAAACCGCTGACAGCTCGGAAGTGCGCGAACTGTTCCGCTTTATCAAAAATAACGATACAACAGCGAAGCTTCTCAACTCATATAAAGGGCTGCGTGTGTTCCATGCGGCTGAGATTACGGAGATCCGCGATGATGACAGTATCATAATGCAGGTTCATCCGGAACAGATCAAGGCACTTGAGATGGAAGGCTACACATGCATAACGCACAAGCTTCTGCCGCAGCAGATAACTGCGGATGTGAAGAGCATTGATGCGGAAAAGTGTATTGTTGAACTGGTGAACCTTGTTGTTCTGAAAAAACCCTTTGACAGGCGCAAGATTTACCGCCTTAAGCCGGAGCAGGCAATTCCCGCTGCGCTTTTTTCCGAAGGCAGCCGGACGGATGTGGAGATTGTGGATGTCTCCCTGCGTGGTGTCTCACTGAGCCTGAAAGAGAATATTTCCGTTTCGGAATCAGAGGTGAGGCTGAGCTTCACCCTTCCGCTTGATGAGGGGAAGGACATGATCCTGCGCGGCAAGCTGAAATATATCTTCTGTGAGGAGATATGCAAGATGGGGCTTGAGACTTTTCCGGATCATTCGCAGGAGGCTCTCATTAAGAGATACCTCATTGAGAGAATGAAAAAAATAGAGAAAGAACTGACCTGAGCCTGTACATGGACAATCTAGAAAATTCCGCTGCCCGCACAGACTTTGACGGACATATAAACTATCTGGAAAGCATTTGCCTGAACCTCTCCTCCGGGGCTGCCCATGCCCCTGTCAGCTGGCTTGTTTATGAGAAGGAACACTCCCTCCTCTGTCGGAAAGAGACGGAGAATATTCAGCAGAAAATTATCTCCGTACTTAGGGAGAAATACTTCTACCCCGCTGCTCAGGCAGGCAGCATAAACCACGACCTTATCCGCATTGCCGATATGATTTTCAGAAGCGGATTCAAGGTGCAGAAAAACCCTTCGGACGGAGTTTATTATAAAAAACTGTCCGATGCTTTTTCAGCACTAAAGGACGAAAAACAGCATTACGCCAAACTGAACCTCGCCTTCTGCATGTTCGTTCTGGATGCGCTGAGGGGTGCAAAAGATGCGAAGTCTGATCTTCTGGAGAGGATCTGTACTCTGAACACAAATACGTTTCTTCCGGAATATAAGTACCTGAGCGGATTTATGGAGCTTATGCGCTCTCTTTTCACAAGGGGATATATTCTGGATATTTTTATAAGCAGAATCTTCAAAGGCAGGTTCTGGAACGGTGATCTCAAGGCTAAGCAGTCCTGCTTCCTGTGGGTATTTCCAATATTGTGGACATGCTTCGGCATAGAGAGGGAGTTTAAGGCGGTCTACCCCGTTTGGCTGGATATTTTCAGAAAAGCCATGCAGAAAAACATGACTGAGCTTGTGTTCTTCATGCACCTGCACCTCTCCCACGTCTATATGAACCTCGCGCACACTCAGGGAGAATTCAGGCAGTTTAATGAAGATGTGGAGAAACCTTTCAGCAGATATATAACAGACAGAGTAGTGCCCGACGGCATACAACCCTGCACCCGCGGGAAGAAAACCGACGGCGTGAAAAAAGTCGGCTTTGTTTTTGACCGCATAGTGGGGAGTTCCCCTGTGAAGCTCCTCTATTCTCTCATTGAAAAGCTTAAAAAAGAGGGGAGCACGGATGAATACACAGTGTATGACTATGAGTGTGTGGAAAAAAGTCCGTCAGATAAAAAATATGTGATGCTGCTGATCACTCTTGGGGTGAATTATGTCAGTGCTCATTCCCTTATAAAAGATGCAACATCTGGCAGCTACTACAGCAGGTTTGAAAAATGCCGCATTTTCCGTGAAAGGATCATGAATGATGGTATCGATCAGCTTATCATGTGCAACAACAGGGAGATATTCAACTTTCTCTTCGTCTGCCGCACCGCACCGGAGCAGGTTTACTGGTGTCACGGCAACTTTGAGTATGATGTGGACGGCATAGACAGACGCATAACCCATATCGGAACAAATATGCAGGAGAATGAACTGGAGTTTGAGCGGTTTACTCTGAAACAGAGCGATGTTTTCTTTGCGGAGGAACTGACCGAGGCGAAGAAGAAGGCGGATGCCGTCAGGAAAAAATTCCCGGAAGGTGCGGTGGTTTTCGGCAGCATAGGCAGACTTATCAAGCTTGAAGGGGAGGGCTGTCTGGAGACTGTGGCGGAGATTATGCGCGCATGCCCGGATTCTGTTTACGCTGCCTGCGGGGACGGGGGCACGGATAACATACTGCCGAAGCTGAAAGAATACGGTCTTGATAAAAGGTTTTTCTTTGAAGGGCATGTGGAACCGCAGGTTTATGTTCATGTTATCGATGTTTATCTCAGCACCTTCCCTTCCCCCAGCGGAGAGGCTTTTAACGAGTATGAAAAACTGAATAACGGAGCCGGAACAGTGGCGCTCAGGGATTTATCCGGCGGCAGGGTTCACATAGAGGAATATAAAGCAAAGGCACTGGAATATTACCGACTGCATAAAACATACGGTCGTGAGGCTGTCAGGCAGATATATTGCATAAACGGCGGAAACCGGACTCTGAACGGGGCTTCGGTAATCCTTAAACGCATAAAGGCAAGTGCCGCAGAGTTAAAGGGAAAATACCCGGCGGGAACTGTATTTCTGGGTCTGAACGGAAGCATAAGTCATGCGGACGAGAGGCTGAAGAGCTTTCTCCGGCAGCTTGAAAATGCTGTTATTGTGTACTCGGATCCTGCCGATGCTGAGTATTTCGCATCCTTTAGGGAGAAGGCTGTTCATATTCCGTTCGGCTCAGTTACTGCTTCGGTGCGCGGTCATTTGTTTAACATTGACATGGCAGGATATGCGGCAGACCCTGCTATGGTGCTTATTAAGCTTCTGCAGTCCTGCTGTGTGCCTGCTCTATTGCCAACAGTGCGGCAGTATCTCTGTGAAACAGATTTTAGTTTTGGTAAGGAACAGTATCCATATGAATACTGCTTTACCCTGATGCTCGCCGGGCTTTACGCCGAGCTTAAAGGGATGGGGCATCTTTACGGAGATCTTTCAGAAACCGGAGGTGTTCCGGCGCTGTTTCTGCGGAATTATCTTCGTTTGGATGAAGGTGCTGAAATAGCAGGGGATGAACTTCTGCCCGGCAGTTTAATGTCAGGGAAAAACATTACGGTACAAAAACTCCGTCCGCTTCTGATGCTGATGTATAAATACCTTGAGCGTGACAAAACTCCCGAAGGCGACCGCAGAGCGGTAGAGCTGCTGAGGGACATGATGCTGACGGAATACGCAGCCGGAAATCTTGACTCCGCAGGGCTGGATTTCCTGATTCGTGCGCTTATCCACAGCGGCAGGGCAGAAGAGGCATCGGACACCCTCGCAAGGGAGACTGCCGCCGGAAATATAAAAAAAGAGCAGTATATTGTTTATTCTGCTCTTTTTGTTTTATACGGTGATTTGAGTGTGGCAAGACAGTTTATAGAAAAGGCGGATACCGATTGTTCTCTCTCCTCTCTTCATCTTCTTCAGGCTGCGTTTGTGAGGGCTTTTCTGAAAGATTTTGAATCCGCCCATGCTTTTATGGGGCGGCTTTATGAGAAAGATAAAGAGTTTTTTCTGAATACCAAAATACCTTCATTGTATTTTCTTCTTGCTCTGATCGATAAAGCATTGGGCTGCGGAGAAATAAGAGAGCAGTATGCTCATCTGGATAACTATTACATGAATAAGAAGCACCTCTGGGATAAGATACCTGTTTCTGAGAATGCTTTTCAGGCTTATCATTTCACCGGAATTTACGATACATAGCTTATCTCTATCTTTAGAAAACGGAGTATTTTTTGAACGGATTCATGGAACTGCTTTTCGGTTCAATGCCCGCTGATTACGGCTGGCTTATAATGCTGAAAGAAGCTGCTGATAAAGAATATTTTGACTTTGCCGAGGCTGAGGCCGCAGCAGTGGACATCAATAAAACCAGCCCCGAATATAAAAACGCCCTCTCCCGCCTTGCCTATTTTCTGGCACATATCAGACAGTACAATGATGCGCTCAGACTTTTTGAAAAAGACAGTGCCTCCGGCAGGCAGACATGGTGGGGAAAACTCCGCCATGCTGAATGTATTGCGCTGAGCGGTGACGCTGCCGCTGCTTCCGCAATAGTTCTGGAAACGTATTCCGAAAATACTGCGGCGGTGAACGGCTTCGGTCATATGGGCTGGTCTCTTCTCCGTGCGGGGAAAGCTGAACGCGCGGAAGTTATTGAAATTATAAAAAGGGATATTGAACTCAACCGCATTACAAACGGATTTAAGCTTGTGGCAGGGAGGATTATTGCGCCTGTGCAGGCAGACATAGCGGAAAAGCTGATTAACGAGGCATATGGTGCAGATTCCTCTCTGAAAGACGGTTTCTCAATGGCTGCCGCAGAGTTTTTGCTGATGAAAAATTATGCCGCTGCCCTCATATGGTTTGAAAAGGACGATGCATGCGGCAGAATGTCGCCTGAACAGAGGCTGAAATATGCTGAACTGCTTGCCCGTATGGGCAGAACGCCAGATGCCGAGAAAAATACTGAAACGGCGTACAGTGCAGATCCCTCCCTGAGAGACGGTTATTCTCGGCTGTTCAGGTTTTCATCAGTGTTTGATACTCCGCGTTATGCGTATCTTCTGGCAGAGGATAAAAGGCGCGGACGCTCCACTGGCATTTATGCTGAGGCTGATGCCGAGAGACTGTCAGAAAACTATGGACTGCTTGCTGATATTGAGCGGGCAGAAAAACGGTTCGGAATGTCTGTTGGTTTGCAGTATGCGGCTCTGGAGAAAATGGTTCGGGAAAATGCCGGGGCGGGTTTTGCTGATGTTCTTGGCTTCAGACTGAAAATTGCCAGTCCTTTCGATGTCCTTGTGCAGTTCAGGGAGATCTTCCTTGAAGAAAACTACTATTTTACAAGCGAGAAAGAAGCACCTTTCATTATAGACGGCGGTGCGAATGCTGGAATGGCACTTGCCTATTTCAAATGGCTTTATCCCTCATCTGTTATAACCGCTTTTGAGCCGAACCCTGAGCTTTTTGAAATCTGCAAAGAGAATATAGAATCAAACGGGTGGAAGGGCATTACCCTGCATCCTTATGCCTTGAGTGATTCCGAAGGAATGGTCCAGTTCACCGTTTACCCGGCCATGCCTATGGGCTCAGGGATAGCAGGGAGGTTCTCAGCCCTTGAGTCCCGTACAATAGATGTTCAGACCGTTCGCCTCAGCAGGCACATGAGCGAATACACCGACTTCCTCAAGCTGGATATAGAGGGAGCTGAGGAAGCTGTTTTGAAGGAGATAGGAGAAAAACTTTCATCCTCTGTGGCTTCCGGCTTTGTGGAATACCATTATAATCTGAATCACTCCGGTAACAAACTAGGAGCAATCCTAGGTGTTCTGGAAAATAACGGCTTTGAACACAGGCTGTCCGGGCGGAATCTGCCGGATAATGCAATTATCCTCAGAGATAGAATTTATCCTGAGCAGTGGTCTGGCAATATATTTTTTACTAAGTCTTGGACATCATTCATGAACAGTCAGCATATTATAGGTCATACAGAAAGAATGACACCGTCGGAAGACACCGGCAGCGGGTATTTGAAGACTTTTATCAGCAATCGGAAACTCCATGCTGTATATCCGAAATTTGTTCAGATTGAAACAACGGTGCTATGCAACGCAGAGTGTGTATTCTGCCCAAATGAAGGAATAAAAAGAAAAATAAGGTAATGCAGGATGATTTGTTTGAGAAAATTATAAGCGATCTCAGGGATATTCCATCATCCAGTCCGTTAAGTATTTTTCCGCTGCGCACCGGAGAATTCCTGACAGATAAAAAGATTTTTGAGCGTATCAGGATGATAAACAGCTTCATTCCCCATGCGGATATATGCTTGTTCAGCAACTTTAATCTGGCAGATGAATCAACAGTCAGAAGTTTGTATGAGATTAAAAATCTTGCGTTTCTCCATATCTCTCTCCACTCTTTTGATCGAGAGGAGTATAAGGCTGAAACGGGACTTGATCTTGAACAAACGCTCCGATCTGTCTGTATGCTGCTGGAGGCGAACAAACAGAAAAGGCTGTGCAGGGAAATAAGGATCATCCGAGTTGAAAACGGTACTAACCGTGATGAAGAATTCCTGAAACACAGAGAATATATCAAAAAAATCTCAGGCAGTGTTTCCAATGTGGATCTTAAGCTTTCAAGGCGGATGGACTGGCTCGGTTATCTTGGTGCTGACAACTCAAAAGAGACTCATCTTCCGTGCAGCAGGTGGCTTGGTATTAATGTGGACAGTGACGGCAATGTTCCGCTTTGCTGTCTTGATTGGGATAGCAGACATATTTTCGGTAACATACGTGAACAGAGTCTTCTGGAAATTTATAATTCTCCTGCTTACCGCTTTCTCAGGGAATCTGTTCCTGATCGTACAAAAACGGATTTATGCAGAAAATGCCTGCATATTTAGCCTGATATGAAGACTATGAACGGAGAGAAAATGCTTGAGCAGATAACTCATATATGTATGAAAGTCAGTTACCTTTGCAACAACAGGTGCGGTTTCTGTTGGCAGGAGCACAGAGGCGCAGGTGCTGAAATGTCTGCCCATATGCTTGAAAAAGTTAAGAAACTTGTGAGGCTTGGGAATCTGAAGGTTGTTCAGATGGGCGGCGGAGAGGTTTTCTTGTGGAAACCTGCGAAGGAATTTATTGAATACCTCCAATATTACAACCCGGAAGCGAAAATAAATCTCATCACAAACGGTTCCCTTTTTAATGACTATTGGTTTGCAAAGGCGGAGGAAGGGCTTTTTTGCACTATGAACCTGAGTATAAACGGATCGGATGAAGAACTGTACAACGGTGTAAGCGGCAGGAAAAACTTTGATAAGGTCATAAAGGCTCTCCACAGACTCGGTGAAATAAAGAAACGTGTACCCTTTTATATGCAGGTGTCCTTTGTTATGACAAAGCCGCTTTTGGGAAATCTCCATAAATATGTTGAGCTTGTAGCGGGATATGCTGATGTTTTGTATGTGCGGGAAATGAGACCGAACAGATTTGACAACAGCTTCTACCTTGAAAGCTATCTGGATGTTTATGACAGAAAGAAGCTTGTCCCTGAACTCCTTGAGGTCAGGGAACTGGCAGCGTCAAAAGGGCTTAAGTTTGACATAAGCCAGTTTGCGCTGGAGCATGGCGAAGAACCGGATCTGTCTTCTTATTATCTTACAGGCTATGAAAAAAATCTGGATTCATGTCCGCATATGTATCACGAACTCCAGATACATAACGACGGGCTGGTAAGGTTGGGATGCAACTTTACAGGCATTATCCTCGGCAACCTTAATGAAAAAAGCTGGGATGAACTTTTCACTCATCCTCGCATACGGGAAGTACACTCGGCGGAGAAAAAGGGTGATTTTCTCAAATGCCAGCGTAAACTGACACGTTTCGGCTGTTCATACGCACTGCGTCAAATCGGCAATCTGAACGGTATTGATAGATATATAAAAGAAATGCCCGATTTTATATTCCCGCGTGAAACCCTTTCTATGATGCACGATGTCATGGAGCTATATCAGGATATGATGATTTTTTGTGCAGACATTCTGAAAAAGAAAAGAACACGGTCTGCCGAATCGGGATTTGGTGCATTTACTCCTCTGCTGCTCAGTCTTTCCTCTGAATATAAAGCTCTTCCGCCGTTTGCTGACGGTAAGTTTATTGATGAAATGGAGTATTATTTTGAGCATAACAGAATCAGCCACCAGCCTTATTATAGCAAAACAGACAGGGCTCTTCCTGATTTTTATATAATCAATCCTGATTCTGGTTTTGAAGATGCCTTCAGAATGCTTCAGTTTCTACAACCGGGCGGAATAGCTGCGCTGCATATGTCGTTGAACCACAGTGAGTCTGGAAGTGCTTTGATGGAATATTTTTCTCAATCATCCGGATGGGAGCATGTTGAATCTTTCGGTGTTCTCGTGTTTTTTTTCAGAAAACGGGCAGATGCTCTTCCTGAATTGTGTAATAAAGAGATATTGCTGAAAAGAAAGCACATTGGAAAGCTTACTATACAGAATAAGTATGATGTCTATACTGATTTCTTTTTTTGGTACGCTCTTCTTCAGTTGAGAAAGATAAGAGCAGAGGGTTTTAAACGGATAGCTCTTTATGGTGCCGGAAGGCACACTCAGTTGCTTGAGAAGCTTTATGGTGCATATGCACACCTCTGTTACCTTCCTGAAGTCACTGCTGTGATAGATGATAAGGCTGACAGTGGGATTTTTTTTGGGTTTGAGCCCGTCCGCCTACATAGTTTTAATCCTGAATCAGCTGATGCGGTTGTTTTTTCCAGTAATATTCACCAGAAAACTATGGCGGATAAGCTCTCCAGAGTCGGTTTTAACATCTCTTCAAAAGATCTTTATGAAAATGTTCCCGCGCATGCATGTGATGTGACACTGAACAATATTATATTTCCGCCCGATGGGTCTTCCATATGAAAATATACTTTGCGGGTAATCAGGTCTGCATGAAGCGCGGGCTTGATACGGAACGCTTTAAGAGATACTTCGCCGCCAACGGATGGACGGATGCGGAAACAGCGGAGGATGCGGATGTGGTGATCGCTGTTACCTGCGCCTTTGTCTCGTCATATACCGCAACCGCTGTGGGTATGCTTGAGGAACTCAAAAAACAGGGCAAAAGGCTGGTCGTTTACGGCTGTCTGCCGGATATGGCACATGATGAGTTTGAGAAGGTTTTCAGCGGCGAATTTTTCAGCACAAAAAATCCGGAAGGGATAGAAGAGTTTTTCCCTGAATTTACCGTGAAACTCTGTGATGTTCAGGATTCGTTCGAGCCGGATGTTAATGTTATGAGTCCTTTTGATCCTGATGCGCTGAACCCGGTTGAAGTGCGGAACAATGTAAAATCGAGAAAGCCAGCGCCGATCCTCAGGATAAGTGAAGGGTGCAATAATTCATGCAGCTACTGCTCCCACCCTATGGCTCTTGGACGCCTGAAAAGTAAACCCCTTGAGGAATGCGTGAGCGATTATCTGCGCATACTGGACTGCGGGCATAAACGGGTAACAATTCATGCAAATGATCCTGCCTCCTACGGAGAGGACATAGGGCTGAGCTATCCTGAACTGCTGAACGCACTGGATAAAGCTTCCGATGATGAAAGTGTTAAGTGGAGCCTCAATGACGTGCACCCTTGTTATCTGCTGAAATACGGTGCTGAAATCATCCGGTTTATTCAAAAAGGGCGGGTAGTTCAGATAGGTATTCCATTGCAGTCAGGTAGTCCGGAAGTGTTAAGGCAGATGAACAGAGTTTATGATATAGAGAAAGTGACGGAGATGCTTTGCAGATTGCGAACTGAAAAACCTGAGCTTGTGATTTCAACTCATCTTATCGCTGGCTTTCCCGGTGAAACTGAGGAGGATATTGAGCTTACCGCAGATATTTTCAGGAAAGTAAAAATAGATTTCGCCTTTATTTTCAGATATTCTGCAAATAAAGGTACAAGGGCGGCAGGGCTGACATGGCAGAACAGCCCTGAGGATATAGCTGAAAGACAAATGCTTCTGACTGAAAAAATATCAGCACATGGATGCAAAACAGAGATCTTTTTATAAGAGAATTCATATGGGTAACGGTACCGGAATAAAAAATGATGTTTACGACAGAATAGTTCATTGTTCCATAGAATATATAATAGACTCGTTTTTTAAGGCATATATGCCTGAGTGCACCGAGTCGGCACAATTTTGAGCGGGAGAGAAAAATGTTTAAACGTAACGGTCTTTTATCAGTGCTTACCCATATAAAAAACAAGGATGTAAATCCTCAGACGGTTATAGATGTCGGAGTTTCCTACGGAACAAACGGACTGTACGGAGTCTTTGACTCTGTACGTTATCTTATGGTAGAGCCGCTGGAGGAGTACAAAGGGGTTCTGGATAAAATTGTATCTGAATATCCGGCAGTTTACACATTGTCTGCTGCCGGGAGCAGAGAAGGAAGCATTACGATGAATGTGCATCCTGATATGAGCGGCTCATCTGTTTTGAAGGAGTCTGAGGGAGCTCATGTAGATGGGGTGGAAAGAACCGTTCCGGTGGTGACCTTGGACGGTGAAACTGAAAAATACGGTCTTAAGGGACCGTTTGTAATAAAGATCGATGTTCAGGGTTTTGAGCTTGAAGTGCTTAAAGGTGCAGAGAAAATTCTTAAAGAGACTGAAATCGTGATTATGGAGGTCTCTTTATTTCAGTTTTATAAAGAATCGCCAACATTTTTTGATGTGGTCGCATTTATGAATGAAAGAAATTTCTCAGTTTACGATATTTTCGGAGCCACATACAGGCCTCTGGATGATGCTCTGGGGCAGGTTGATCTTGTTTTTGTCGCAAATGGAAGCGTATTGAGAGAAACACACCACTATGCCACTGAAGAACAAAGGAAAGTTATCACGCCTGAAAGAATCCGCAGACTTAATCCGGCGGGTTGAACTGATGAAGAATCTGAAATTTTTTTTTAATAAACATCAAGGGGAAAAAGGCTTTATTGTAGCTACAGGTCCCAGCCTGAAAACAGCAGATCTTGATATGATCAAAGGCTATACCTCTTTCTCATGCAACAAGATATACCTTGCTTACGGCGAAACTGACTGGCGCTGCAATTATTATTCCGTCATAGACAGAATAGTTGCCAAATATAATTCAAAAGAAATCAAAGAAGTCGATGCTGTTAAGATTTTCAGCAGTGTAATAAAACAGGAATTTTCAGAAGACGATAATATTTACTGGCTTCGTGATCTTCCCTCTCCCGTTATCGACGGAAAACGGCAGAGCATGTTCTCCACAGATATTTTCAACGGCACATACGGAGGGTACACCGTTGTTTATACCTTGATGCAGATCGCTTATTTCATGGGAATAAAAGAACTGTTCCTGCTTGGGCTGGATTTCAGTTTCAATAAGTCAGCGACAACGGGCAGAATCACATCCGCTGGAGAGGAAATTCTGGTTCAGAATGCGGAAGTGAACCACTTTCACAAAGATTACAGGAAAAAAGGGGAAGAGTGGACTATACCCCGGCTTGATATTCAATATGACGCATTCAGATGCGCCAAAGAAACGTTTGAGAAAAATGGCAGGAAGATATTTAACGCATCCAGACAAACAAAGCTGGATGTTTTTCCGCTTGTCTCGCTGGAGGATGTTCTCTGATGGTCAAAAAACCCTTTATTTCCGTTCTTATCAACAACTACAACTACGGTCGCTTCATCACTCAGTGCGTGGAGAGCGTACTGAACCAGACCTACGGTAATTTTGAGCTTATAATTGTGGATGATGGTTCAAAAGATGAATCAGTAAGCGTGATAGATTCCTTCTCTGATCCGCGCATAATAAAGATATTCAAGGAAAACGGCGGACAGGCCTCCGCCTTTAACGCAGGTTTTGAGGCATCAAGGGGCGATATAATCGCTTTTCTTGACAGTGATGACTGGTGGATGCCCCACAAGCTTGAGACAATTGTTAAATGGGACAGTTTTCTGGAAGGCAATTACGGAGTAATGCAGCATATGACCACGGTGTGGGAGGATGGGAAAACTTACCCGCTTTATCATGCAATGTACTCAGGCGACTGCTTTCGTCTAACCGCATCAACAGGTGCTCTGGGTTTTTTTGTAGGCACTTCCGGGTTGAGCTTCCGCAGGGAAATTCTGGAAAAAGTGATGCCTGTTCCGCAGCAGTTCAGAATAAGCGCTGATGCGTATCTCACCAGAACATGCTGGCTGTACGGCAGAGTCATCTCTATTCCCGAACCGCTTAGCTGGTACCGAAAGCATGGTAATACTGTCTTCGGTAATCCATCCTATAGTCATAATGAGTTTAACCAAAATATATTGTTTCCCGCATTGGATAGTTTCTATGAGAAAGCAGGAGAAAGTTTACGGTTTACCGGCAAGTTTTTGTCTGACAAAAACATTCATTCAAGGGAACTCCACAGACGAGTACTTGAAAACAGGCTCAATGAGATTACTGAAAAATATCCACGCATAGCTTTTTTTGGCGCAGGTCAGTACACCAAATGGCTCAGCGAATTTATTCCAGATTATAAAAAAGAGCATATCGCAGCGGTTTTGGACGATTATCCTGATGAAACGAAAATTTTCTGGGGACATCCTCCGGTGAAGGCTTCTGAGTGGGACACCACACAGGCGGATGCCATAATCCTTTCGTCCGACTGCAAGCAGGAAATGATGCGTAAAAGATGCAGGGAACTTTTTGGGGATGCTCTGCCGCTGATAGATTTATACGAAGGCCTGCCAGCAGGATCATTCCCAAAATGAACTATACCGGAGATTGAATGGCAGATAAATCAATTTTTAATATAAAAGAACTCTGTTCTCCGTCAAAGCCTTCCGAAGGGGCACGGGCTCCGGCAGGAATAGTCTCAGTGATGGAGAAATACTTCAGAGGAAATGAAGTGCGAATATTGGAAATAGGCGTTTTTAAGGCAGGGTTGACAAAGCTTTTTGCCAGTTCTTCCCTCAATATAATCAGCTATGACGGTGTTGATCCCTATCTTGGTTCAGATGATGATCCGTACACCGGAGCATACTGGGATTCATCATCGGATGCTGATAAAATCTATTTATCTGCAAAGAAATACTACGACAGCAAAGGCTACAGCCTTCACCGGATGACTTCTGCCGAATATTTTGATTCAGCGTACAAAAGCAAAGAATACGACATCATATACGTGGACGGTGATCACCGGATGTATTATGCCATGCAGGATATGGAAGAATACATTCATCTGTTGGCAGAAAAAGGGATTATGCTTGTGGATGATTATGGTAATGTGGATACTCCCGAAGTTACTCATGCGCTGAACAGGTTTATAGACAACCGCAGAGACGTAATAAAGGAAATAGGTTATTACATCAGCCCTTTTCAGAATGTTGGCAAATATATACCCGTTTCACAGACAACAGTTTACTTCACTGCGGATAAAGGCAGACTTAATAGCGGCTTTGTGTCCAAACGCTATAATGTTTCCGAAGCTCTGAAAAAGCTGGTGAATGAGGACGGGATAAAAAGGATAGCACTGTTCGGTGCCGGCAGACATACCGAATGGATGAATGATGTGTTTGGAAAACTGAATATGCCGTGTATCGCAGCGGTTTTGGACGATTATCCCGATAAAACGAAGAACTTCTGGGGGCATACTCCGGTGAAGGCTTCTGAGTGGGACACCACACAGGCGGATGCTATAATTCTTTCGTCCGACTGCAAGCAGGCAATGATGCGTAAAAGATGCAGGGAACTTTTCGGGGATGCTCTGCCGCTGATAGATTTATACGAAGGCCTGCCTCAAGGCTCTTGTCCGAAATGAAACCGGAGAATGATAATGAGTAATTTCACCGCAGACTATATAAACAAACTGATTAAACTGCTCGGTTCCGCCGATACAGAAGCGGTTAACAAAATCATTGAGCTTCTTGACGGACTTGATCCATTTGAGAACACTGTCTATTTCATGGGCAACGGCGGGAGCGCTGCCACGGCTTCCCATTTTGCAACGGATCTGGGGGTGGGGCTGAAGCTCAGGGGCATAAAAAATTTCAGTGTCATGTGCCTTTCCGATAATATCCCGGCGGTTACGGCTATTTCAAACGATGTGGGCTACGACAACATATTCTACGCCCAGCTAAAAAACCGCCTTAAAAAAGGGGATGTGCTGGTAGCCATCTCCGCCAGCGGCAATTCCCCGAACATAGTCAAAGCCGCCGAATACGCACGGAGTTTAGGAGCACGGATAATCGGCTGCACAGGGTTTGACGGCGGGAAATTAAGGGAACTGTCCGACATAAGCTTTCATGTGCAGACCGAAAAAGGGGAGTACGGCCTTGTGGAAGACATGCACATGATACTTGATCACATAATTTATTCCTACTTTGTGGCAACGAAGGAAGGGGCATCCACCAAGTACACTCTGGAGTAGTGATGATAAAAGCGGGTATGGCCGGATTCGGCAAAATGGGCAGAATAAGGGCGGCTGAGATAGCGAAAAATCCGGTGATAAACCTCACCGCCGTTTATGATATAGACAAAAATATCCTCCCTGCGGACGTGCACATCTGCGATGACTTCGACTGCCTTCTGGAACAGGATATAGATGCGGTTTTTATCTGCACCTACAACAACGTGACAGCGGAATACACCAAAAAGGCGCTGCTTGCCGGAAAGCATGTTTTCTGTGAAAAGCCCCCGGCGACAACCTACTCCGAACTGAAAGAGGTGGAGGAGGTTGCGAAAAACTCCGGTCTCGTGCTGAAATACGGCTTTAACCACCGTTTTCACTACTCAGTCATAAAAGCGAAGGAGATAATAGATTCCGGCAGCTACGGGCGGATTCTCTGGATGCGCGGTGTTTACGGCAAGGCTGGCAGCATAGATTACGACAAAAACTGGCGCAACTACCGCAAATACAGCGGCGGCGGAATCCTGATAGATCAGGGCATACATATGCTTGACTTGATGCTCCATTTCGCGGGGGAGCCGTTCACGAAGATAAACAGCTTTGTCACCAGCCTTTACTGGAAGGTGGAGGCGGAGGACAACGCATTTGCCATAATGCAGACCGATAAAAGCGTAACAGCCATGCTTCACTCCTCTGCCACTCAGTGGCGGCATAAGTTCCTCCTTGAGATATGCCTTGAGGACGGCTTCGTGAATCTGGACGGCATTCTTTCCGCCACACGCAGCTATGCGCCTGAAAAACTTGTCACCGGGCGCAGGGAGTTTGAGGATGTCACCTTCGCCATGGGCAAACCGAAAGAGGAGACCACATGGTTTGAGTATGACGATTCCTGGAAGCTTGAACTTGAGGACTTCATAAGCGCAGTCACGGAGGGCACTCCCCTTATGCATGGCAGCATAGACGAAGCGCTGGGTGTTATGGAGCTTGTGGACAGGATATACAGAAACTCCGGTGTGTGTGATGCCCGCTGAGACAGGGGTCACAACCGTTGCTTTCAGCAAGTGCGAATATCTCCGCAGAAAAGCAGAGGGGATGTTTGGCGGGGTGATATTCAACCCCTTCGGGCGCAGACTGACGTTTGAAGAACTTACAGAGATTTACAGAGACTGTACGGCGCTGATCGTCGGTCTGGACAAAATAGACGGAAAAACGCTCAAGGCACTGCCGAAACTTAAGACTGTTGCCAAGTATGGCGTGGGGCTTGATAATATAGACCTTGCCGCATGCGCAGAAAGAGGTGTGCAGGTTTTTGGAGCGGAGGGAGTAAACAGACGTTCCGTGGCGGAGCTTGTGCTTGGGTTCATGCTGGGGCATATGCGCAATATTTTTGCCTCATCCCTGAGAATGCGCGGCGGAGATTGGGTAAAAAACGGCGGGTGTGAGCTCTCCGGCAAAACTGTGGGGATAATAGGCACGGGGAACATCGGGCGTGAAGTCGTGATGCTGCTTAAGCCTTTCGGGTGCAGGATTCTCTGCAATGACATACTCCCGATTGATGACTTCTGTGCGGCAAACGGCGCACTGCTAGCCTCAAAGGAGGAGATTTTCCGCAGTGCGGATGTCGTCTCCCTCCATGTGCCGCTGACGGCGGAAACAAGGAATATGATAAATGAACAGGCGCTGAGACTGATGAAGCTGTATGCCCTTTTGATAAATACTTCCCGCGGCGGCGTGGTTGACACGGATGCTGTGAAGACAGCGTTGAAGGGAAAACGCCTCGGCGGAGCCTGCTTTGATGTTTACGATACAGAGCCGTTTTATGATGTGGAGCTCTGCGGCATGGAAAACGTGGTCTGCACACCGCACATAGGCGGCAACTCCGAAGAGGCTGTGAGGGCAATGGGCGAAGCGGCACTGGATGCCCTCAGCGGGTGCAGAGGTGTTTGACGAAAGGCGTGCCGGAAGCTTCATACGCAGCGCAGGCAGAGAGGTCCTGACGGCGGGCAGCGAATGCCTGTCCGATTCCGGAAGGGATATAAAGCTTAATACCGATGCAGAGCTCCATGACAGACTAAGCATGTTCCTCACGGATTTCTCAGGGCTGCCTATTCTCTCCGAAGAGGGGGAACAGCCGGATTATACATCGGTGCAGGGTTCATTCTGGATACTCGATCCGCTGGACGGATCATATAATTTTCACAGAGGGCTGCCCCATGCGGCTGTGTCGGTTTCACTGTGGAAAAACTGTGTGCCGCAGGTGTCGTATGTGTATGACATTTTCAGGGATACGCTGTATTATGCCGGAACAGGCGGCGGATGCTTCGCGGACGGCGGGAAGATACAGTGCAGTGACGCTGATTCTGCGGAAAAGGCCGCTGTTGCTTCCGGATTCTCTGTGTACAGAGATTATTCAGATGAAGAAATGCTGAAAGACATAGTGTTCTTAAGGCGGTTTAAAAAGGTAAGATTCATAGGCAGTGCGGCGCTTTCCCTCGCTTACGTGGCGGAAGGCAGGCTGGACGCTTATTTTGAGACAGATATAGGCATATGGGATGTGGCGGCTGGGCTCGGTCTGGTTAAGGCCGCAGGCGGAACCTACAGGATTGAGAAAGGGAGCGCCCCGAACAGAGTTACGGTTTTTGCTCACAACGGAAGGCTTGATTTATGAAAGTAATCTGTATGATACCCGCAAGGCTCGGCAGCCAGAGACTGAAACAGAAAAATCTGCGCACCTTAAACGGTGTGCCGCTGTTTGCTCTTGCTGTGCGCAAGGCTCTTTCCGCAGGGGTATTTGATGAGGTGTGGGCAAACACGGAGAGTGATGAACTCGGCAGACTTGCCCTGAGTGAGGGGGCGCAGTTTCACAAAAGGCCTGAGAAACTGGCGGACAATACAGCCACCAGCGAGGACTTTGTTTATGAATTTTTCTCCCGCCACGAGTGTGATTACGTTGTTCAGCTTCATTCCATAGCCCCTCTTCTCTCCGTTGAGGAGATAAAAGGATTCACGGAGCTTCTCACTGAAAGCGGATGCGATACTCTGCTGAGTGTGGAGGAGATCATTCTGGAGTGCCTGTTTGACGGCAGTCCGGTTAATTTTACATTTGACAGGAAGGAAAACTCGCAGGATCTTAAACCCGTGGAGAAAATAGCGTGGAGCATAACAGGCTGGAAACGGGAAACATATATGAAAGCATACGAAAGCGGAGGCTGCGGAACCTATTCCGGCGCTGTGAAAAGCTTTCCGCTGAAGAAATACTCCGCACACGTTATAAAAACCGAGGAAGATCTGAGAATAGCCGAAACCCTGTACTCCATCACGGAAGGGATAAATGGCTGAGTACGCCGTTTTCGGAACAGGCAGAGCCGCTGAAAACGCTCTAAAATGGGCGAAGGGAGCCGGGTATAAGGTTACCTGCATTGTTGATGATTTCGCCGAAGGTGAGTTCAGAGGGATAAAGACAGCAGGCTGGGCTGAGTTCCTGAAAACCCAGAACCGCTTTTCCGCACTGATCACCGGACGAGGGCAGAAAGGGAATATCCACAGCCGCACAGGGGTTTTCATCCCTGTGATAACAGCGCCTATGACAGAGCCCGCAGGTTTTGACCCCGCCGCAAACACAGAGCGGCTTCTCTCGTTCAGAAACGCCCACAAAGGGGAGAGATGCTTCATAGTGGGCAACGGACCCGGCCTGACTGCCGGAGCCCTTGATATGCTCCGAAGTGAAATATGCTTCGCCTCCAATAAAATATATCTCATTTATGATCAAACCGAATGGAGACCTGATTACTACTTTGTTGAGGATTATCTCGTGGCGGAGAACTGCCGTGATGTGATAAACTCATTAAAATGCAGTAAGTTTTTTGAATATGGCGTTGCGGATAAGCTTGAAGCTGACGGCAGTACGTGCTTTTACGGATATACCGACCTGCCGTTTTCCCATGACATAATTCACGGAGTGGCTGGCGGGAGCAGTGTTACCGCTTCCCAGTTGCAGTTTGCAAAGTATATGGGATTTAAGGAAGTTTATTTTATCGGGATGGATTTCAGTTTCAGTGTTTCCGCCGGATGCAAAGGCGGTGTCATAGAAAGCGCGGGTGAGTGCAACCATTTTCATCCTGCCTACCGGAAAAAAGGGGAGAAGTGGACTTATCCCGATCTCGAAAAGCAGAAGGCATTTTTCGATTATGTGAGAGAGAATATAACAGACGATGATTTCAGGGTTTTCAACGCATCAGCAAGGACTATGCTGGATTCGTTCCCGAAAATTTCCCTGAATGAACTGCTTAAGGATATATAATGAGCGGCAGACCGTTTATTTCCGTTATTCTGAATAACTACAACTACGGCAGATATATTGAGGATGCTGTGCGCTCCGTTCTGGGACAGACATTCCGGGACTTTGAGCTTATCATTGTCGATGACGGTTCGGAGGATGATTCCCGCGCGGCAGCGGAAAGACTTGCGGCGGAGGATTCCCGCATATCGCTGGTGTTCAAGGAAAACGGCGGTCAGGCATCCGCATTTAACACAGGTGTGAATGCCTCATGCGGCGAGGTGCTGTGCTTTCTGGACAGTGATGACATGTACACGCCCGATAAGCTTGAGGAAACTGCAAAGGCTCACAGAGAAGGCGCGGAATATATATACACTGACCATCAGGCGGCGGATGCGCAGGGCAGACCTGTGGAGGACAGCCTCAAGCGGTATCCCTACTGCGGCTGGAACATATTCCCGGTCTTTTATCTGTCAAAATATCCGGGAAATGTCACCTCCACCCTTTCTGTGTCGAGGAAACTGGCGGAGAAAATCTTCCCGGTGAATGAGGCTGACTGGCGCATTCAGGCGGACGACACCATAGTTTTTCAGGCGGCTTTTCTCGCCAAGTCGTTGTATATTAATAAAAAACTTACGCTGTACCGTCTGCATGGCGGCAACGGCTACTACGGTAAAAAACATTCCGAGGACTTCAAGTATACGCTTCTGCGCAAGCGGAACACTCTCAAGGATGAGGCGCTGAAAAAGGCGGGAATAAGCGGGACTTTTCTTAACAACGGCTGGAACCTTCTGTCCGAATTCCGCACCCATGAGCACATGGATAAGGGACTTCTGGAGCTCTACCGCCACATACTCTGGTACTGCATGGATATGCCTCTTCTCGGTAAAATAAAGACCGACAAAGAGCTTAAGCACATATTCAGGAGCCATGTGAGGTGAGGAGATATTCTGTTACAAGAGAACGGACTCTCACAAAGCGGGGTGTGGTCTGGCTGGGGCAGACATGCAATCTCAAATGCCATTTCTGCTATTTTATAAATAAAATCAGTGATAAAACTCATCCTGAAAACAGATTTATGAGCTACGACAAGGCTCTGCGTATATGCCGCACTCTGAGAGAGGTTTACGGCAACACTGCTGTGGACATTCAAGGCGGTGAGCCGACAATCTACCCTGAAATATTTGATCTTGTTAAAGAATGCTCTTCCATGGGGCTTGCTCCGTCCCTTATCACAAACGGAATCAGGCTTGCGTCAAAAGCCGAGTGCGGGAGATACAGGGAAGCCGGCATAAATGATTTTCTGATCAGCGTCCACGGATTAGGGAATGCCTATGACGAGGCTGTAGGCGTGAAAGGGAGCAGCAA
Organism: Deferribacteres bacterium; assembly: GCA_023395255.1. Taxonomy (GTDB): domain Bacteria; phylum Chrysiogenota; class Deferribacteres; order Deferribacterales; family Geovibrionaceae; genus Geovibrio; species Geovibrio ferrireducens. The sequence goes on along the minus strand of JAEWZN010000007.1, from coordinate 6,550 downwards.
AAAGCAGCTTATAGCTATTGAAAACCTCAATGAGGCAGGCATACCCTTCCGTTTTAACTGTACCCTTACAAAAACCGCTGTGGCGGATTTGAAAGGCATAACAGAGCTGGCTCTTTCATCCGGAGCATCGGTAGTGAACTTTATAGCCTTTAACCCGTTTTCGGATCAGATGGAGGAGGGAAGGAGAAGCAGCGAAAATGTCCCCTCTTACAGTATGCTTAAGCCGATTCTGGCTGAAGCTGCTGACCGCCTTGAAACCGGAGGAATTGAGGTTAATGTGCGCTACCTACCTATGTGTACGGCGGAGCGGAGACATCTTAAAAACTTTTACAACTTCCAGCAGTTAAGCTATGATCATCATGAATGGGACTTCAACTCATGGACATGGACAACAAGGATAAACCAGAAGTCGGACAGCCCTGAGCTTGATACGCCTATCCCCATACTGCTGTACGGCATAGATGAATACAACGGTATTTCCTTCGGTAAAACCTCCGTGCACGGTACAAGGGAGCATTATCTTAAGGATATTGACCTCTACACCCACCTGCTGAAGCTTTTCAGCGCTGATATTCCGAGAGATGTTCTTTACAGGCAGAATGCCAGACTGAGAGGAGAGAAGCACAAGGAATACGTTTTTCCCGAAGAATGCGCCGGATGCTCGCTCCGAAGAATATGCGACGGCTTCCACTGTGACTACGCATCCATATACGGCGTTTCGGAGGCGAAGGCGTGGAAGCTTGGTGAAGACATAGACGATCCCGGACATTTTATAAAAGAGCAGGAGAAAATAATTGGTTGAGAAAACGTTAGCCGCAGTTCAGGCGCATACGGATGAAAAGCTTTCCATCGGCAGCGCAAAAATGCCGCTGGTCTCAGTTATCATCACCAGCTTTAACTATGAAAAATACCTGCGGGAATGTGTGGATTCATGCCTTAATCAGGACTATCCGCATATTCAGCTTATCATAACTGACGACTGCTCGACAGACGGCAGCAGGCGGATAATAGAGGAATATTCTGACAGAGCGGATATAGTTCAGCACCATGAGAACAAAGGGCAGCTCGCCGCCTTTTTCTCCGGGCTTGAGAGAGCAAAGGGAGAGTTTACCGTATTTGTGGATGCGGATGATTTTCTGGACAGTGACGCGGTTTCCGCTCATATATACCTTCATCTGTTCCGCAGACCGTCGGCGGGCTTTACCTGTCTGCGTAACAGGCAGGTTTCGGAAAGCTCAGCGGTTATCAGCGATTTCCACTCGGATTTCATAGCTCCGGAGGAGATAACCTGTCTTTCGCCCAGAGTTATCCATACACCCACATGGAGCTGGAGCACCACCAGCGCCATGATGTTCAGGACGGATCTGCTCCGCCTGATAAAAACGGAGAATACGGACGCTTTCCGTGTCTGTGCTGATTATTATATCGCCCATTTCGCAAACCTTTTAGGCGGAAGCATCCTCTTTGACAGGGCAAAGGTAAACTACAGACGCCACGGCAAAAACCTGTTTTCCAAGAATTTTGTAATAGGCGGAGACCGGCCGACCGGCAGCCTCAATTACCACGGGCATATGCCGCATGAGATTTTGCAGAAAGAAATAGTGACTATGATGATAGAAAAGCGGGCGGAGTTTGAGCCCTATTACGTTTCCGAAAGCGCATACGCCGAGGCGGTTCTTTTTGCCGCCCCTATTGAACTTATAGAGAAGTTTTTGCCGTGCCCGCCGGAGCTTTTCAATCTTCTGAAAGCCGCTGAACCCGCAGTCATAAGGATAAGGGACGAACAGATACGCCTTAAGAAAGCGGCACGTGAAATGCTTGAGGAAGAGATGAACGCCCTGTCCGCAGAAAAAATAAAGAACGGACTGAAAAAGCGCCTTGGGATATAAATGAATTACAGAATAGAAGACATTTCATACACTCTGACGGAATACTGCCCCGGCCCCTGCCGCTACTGCTCCATATGGCGGCTTGAGGACAAAAGGGACAGGGAACTCACCCGCAGTGAGCTTGATTCGGTTTTTTCATCAAAGTACATGGATCTCAAAAAAGTGCACATAACAGGCGGTGAGCCGCACCTTACGGATACTTATTTCCGTGCGGTTGACTCCCTTTATGCCCACCATAAGGATGTGGTGATCGATTCTCCGGTCACAGGCTGGTTCCCCGACCGCCATGAGGAGATAGCAGAATATGTTCTCCGCTATGTTCCCATCTACCGGCTTGATATTTCCATGGACGGCGATGAGGAGACAAATGCACGCATACGCCTCCATAAGGACGGCTTTGCCAAATCTGTTGAGACTCTGGAACGCCTCAGCAGGATAAAAGGCGTTGCTCTCAGGATTCAGTTTACGATCTATAAAGAGAACTATCATCTCATAGAGTGGGTGCACAACTTCGCGAAAAAGCTCGGTGTCGGGCTTTACATAGGCTACGGTCGCTTTAACCCGGAGAGATACAGAAACTGCACGGACAACCTCACTAAGAAGGAGCTGAACCGTGAAAGCTTCATCTGGACTGATGAGGAACTGGCCGAAATCGACCGCCAGCTTGTGGCTATAGGCTACGACAAGGGGCGCTACGCCAGCAAGTATTTCCTTCAGAAAGCCTTTTTTGAGGGCAGAAGGGTTGACTTCAACTGCTATATGGGCTCCAGAAATATAGATATAGACCCCTACGGAAACATTTATCCCTGCCTGCTCTGGATGAAAAAGCTCCACATGGGCAATCTTCGGGAGGCGGGTTCGCTGGATGCTCTCCTTGAATCTGAAAAAGCTGTGGAAGTTCTGCATCTTATCAGGAACAAGGCCTGCCATTCAGACTGTCTGTACACCTGTGCCAACAAGATGGAGGTTATCAAGCCGCACATCCCCGCAGTGGGCATGATTAAATATTCCGGCAAATTCGGCTACATTTTCAGCGAGAAGGATGTAATCCCTCTTCGCCCGTGGTGGTATGACGAATATGTCCAAAAGGGGATAATATGATCTGGTTTGACCTCATAACCCCGAAAAGCGTCCTCTTTTTCAAGCCGATTATAGACGGCATAAAAGCCAAGGGGAGAGATGTTCTCATTACCACCCGTCAGGGAGAGGGATATTCCGAGATTGTGGAGCTTCTCAAGCTTTATAAAATGGAGTATGTGGACAGAGGCGTTTTCGGCGGGGAAAGGCTGGCGGACAAGCTTTCTGCCTCTATCGAACGCCAGAAGGCACTCATGGAGTACGTGTCCATCTACAGGGCCAGCAAGCTGATCTGCCTTTGCAGTGTGGATGCCAACAGGGTGGCTTTCGGGCTGGGCATACCTATTATAAATTTTTATGATATTCCCCTTTCAGATCACTCGGCAAACTTCAAGAAGGCTCTTCCGCAGGCAAGGCTCACCCTTCCGCTGTCAGAGAAGGTGTTTAAACCGTTTGTCGTGCCGGATGATATTTTCGTGCGCTTCTCTCTGGAACCGGAGCAGATATACGAATACAACTTCATAGACCCGCTTATCTGGCTTAAGGATTTCAGGGCGGATTTTGAGTACGTCAGGGCAATCTTCTCCAAGTACGGCATAGACCCTGAGAAGCCCTATATAGTGGTGCGTGAGGAAGAGTATAAATCAAGCTATGTCAGCAGGAAATATCCCTTTCTTTATGAAGGTATTATGGAAGTTAAAAGGATCACGGGCGCAAATGTGATCTTTATCCCCAGATATGAGAGCGACCACCTGAAAAAGGAATTTCCTGATGCCTACGTGATAGAGGAGAAGATTATTATCCAGCACCTTCTTGCTTTCGCAGGGCTTTTCATAGGGGGCGGCGGCACACTGAACACAGAGGCATGCTACTTCGGCACACCTGCAATATCCACCAGAAGCTTCATCAGCCACTATGATAAATACCAGATAGATCAGGGGCTAATGGTTTGGGCAAACAATAGGGAGGAGCTTGTCAGGCTTTCGGGTGAACTCTTCGGAAAAAGGCAGGATGAAAAAGCGGCGGCAGTATTCTCAGGTATGAGCGTTAATCTTGATTATATGACGGATATTATAATCCACGGCAGCCACGCACCGAACCACCCGATAAATATGTTTGAAAGCCCGGATTAGCAGCTAGTTCAGAAAAACCTGCGCCCATGCAGTTTTTCTTCACTCGCAGCCTGCGCGGTAAAACCGCTTGCTGCTCTGGCTTCGTTTGCGTTCCTCGCTTCTGCTGCGGTACGCGCTCCGCGGGCAAATCCATGTGCCTTCTGATAGTTCAGAAACGGTACATTCTGTCCGTTTCTTCACACGCTCGCGGACGGGTACCGTCCTTCGCTTCGCACAGCGCAACTCCCTCCATGGAGTTGTATATCTTCCGTTCTTCGCTTCCTTTTTGAGGATTTTTGTCATTGCGAACGAAGTGAAGCAGTCTCATTCTCCGGCAATGCCTCTTCAGTAAATGGCTAATCCCCGGCGGCGGGTGATTCGTGCAGTATAATTTCTTTGTTCTTTTCAATAAAGTAGCGCATTGTCCACCCGTTGGGGAAGAGAATGACAAGCCTGCCCTTATCGTCCTTGCCGTATGCGCAGTCGTACGGAACAGCCTTCTTAAGCTCATCAACGGAAACGGAAGGGTCAACCCAGCGCAGAACCGTCCACGGTTTTGAAACCAGAACCGCGTCCACTCCGTATTCATCCTTCATTCTGTACTGGAGAACCTCAAACTGAAGAGGCCCCACAGCTCCCAGAAGCGGTGTGGCGCTTGTGGAGCCCGCAAGCTCAAAGGACTGAACAAGGTCTTCCGCCAGAAGGTGGTCTATGCCTTTTCTGAAAGCCTTGTAGTTTGATACGGTGTTGCTCTCCATGTAAGCGAATACTTCGGGGGCGAAACGGGGTATCTCGTTGTAGACAATCTTCGGGTCTGTGGTGAGGGTATCGCCGATTCTCAGATCGGCATTCGTGATAAAGCCTATGATGTCCCCCGCATAAGCCTCTTCCTTAATCTCCCTCTCCTGCCCGAAAACGCTCTGCGAGTTGGAGAGGCGCACCTCACGCCCCGTGCGGGTGTTGTAGGCGGTCATGTCTCTCGTAAATTTACCGGAGCAGGCGCGTATGAACACTATCCTGTCACGGTGCTTGGGGTTCATATTGGTCTGAATCTTAAAGACAAAGCCTGTAAAGCCCGGCTTGTCCAGTGGAACCGGAGCGCCATTAGCATTTCTGGGTACAGGTTCGCCGGAGTATTCGAGGAAGCCTTTCAGGAGAAGCTCCACACCGAAGTTGTTGGCTGCACTTCCGAAGAAAACGGGTGTGGTTTTACCGGAGAGTACCTCATCCATATCAAGCCCGTTGTGCGCAAACTCAAGCATATCAAGCTCTTCGGCTATCTCATCATATGCTTTTTCGCTGAGTTTCTCCTTCACGCTGTCATCCGAAAAGTCGTGCACGGATACCGGAGCCTTATACGCGCCTCCGGGAACCTTTTCAAAAAGGTGAACCTGTTTTTTTACACGGTCATAAACCCCTTTGAAGAAGGGGCCGCTCTCCAGAGGCCAGTTGACGGGGAAGGTCTGTATATTCAGCTCCTTTTCGACCTGATCAATAAGCTCAAGGGGGGATTTCGCCGGTCTGTCCAGCTTGTTCATGAAGGTGAAAATAGGCACGCCTCGTTTTCTGCATACTTCAAAAAGCTTGAGGGTCTGATTTTCGATCCCCTTTCCTGCGTCTATCACCATTATGGCGGCATCAACCGCCAGCAGAACGCGGTATGTGTCTTCCGAGAAGTCTTTGTGACCGGGAGTGTCCAGAAGGTTGAACTGGTAGCCGTTATACTCAAACTGAAGAACGGTGGATGAAATGGATATTCCGCGCTTTTTCTCAAGCTCCATCCAGTCGGACGATGTTTCACGCTGCTTTTTCTTCGCTGTAACAGACCCGGCGAGATCCAATGCACCGCCGTAAAGCAAAAGCTTTTCAGTGAGAGTGGTTTTACCCGCATCAGGGTGGGATATTATGGCGAATGTCCGTCTTTTTGATATTTCGTTCTTCATGTTTGTACTCACGGCAAATGTTCCCCGGTATAGTTTTTAAGCCGGAAATGATAACCCGAATGCTTGTTTATGTAAATATATTCCGTTCATAAAATTATAATTTGCTATGTAGTTCATATTTAACATTAAGTTTAGTAATATTTGACATTTATTATCAGCGATTCATTGTGCCTTGATATAAATTATTGTTAACATGGTAATTATTCAGCAGTAATTTACCCGGTTGCTACCTATTTTTTTACTGGTTATTCACTATTACTGCATCGTCCAAAATGTTTATTCTAATTAAAACATCGTTTAAGGGTGTTAAATTTATTCAAATTTCTGGAGGAAGTATGCGCTATCTGTCGATTATGTGCATTTTCTTTTGTTTTTTATTGTCAATTACGGCAATGAAAGCGGAAGCATTTGAGAACGGCGCTTCGAACACGCCGGACAGCTGGACGCAGCAGGTCTCTCCCGGACAGTTTAAGGAGAGCCATGAGGGTATAGGCATCACAGATGATACCAAGATATACCTTACGCTGAC
>JAEWZN010000001.1 GCA_023395255.1 Deferribacteres bacterium | reverse complement strand
TTAGCTATTTTAGGTATCGAAAAGAAATGGACTATGCCAATCAGGGATTGGGGTGTAATATACTCACAGCTGTATATCAACTATGAAGACAGAATTACGACTTTACACAGTTAATATGACAGGCTCTTATCTTAAATTATTAAGAGTTGAAATGTTTTATTATTCACTTTATACATTTCGAGATCAAGCCCAAGTAAAGTATGGTTTCTAATTAACTGTTTAACCACTTTTCCCCATCTTAGATGTGTGACAAAATTTGATTGTGCATAAGTCTTAGAATTTACATCATTATTATGCGTAATTATCAGATTATATGTCCCATAGCTTATGTTTTTGATAATAATCTCAAAATTTGCTTGTGCTCGCTCAATGTGTGCTTTCTTAGGATCTTGCACCCAAGTTAACCCAGAAAAAATGTTATGTCTAAATTCTACTCTATGATCAAAAGTGTATGGCATTACGCCTTTTTTGAGGCCAATAGAGCCAGTTACATTTGCAGGTGATTCCTTGGGAGGGATATTAAGATCTCTAGCTGACAGGTTTGTACATTTCCATACAAAAATGCCTAAGCCTGATGTGCCGACAATTCGACCTTTCATTGTTGTACTTGGTGATATGGACGATTGTTTGGTAGGCAATACCCTGTTCTTAAAAAAATTAGGGGTTGTATTTGACGATTTAACGGTAGTTTTTCCAGCCACCTTAATAAATGTATCGGCCTCGTCTACAATAAGTCCTTCATCTAAGAGCATTCGGATATCGCTTTCATTCTCAATTAATTTCACATTATCTGGATAGTTATCTTCAAATTTAAAATAGGAACTCTGAAATTGTTCAATAAACTTGATGTCGCTGGCATCTCTCTTGTCAAGTTTTAGACTGACCCCAGTTTCTATATTGGAAAAAAGCCCGCCAGATGTTAAGTTAGCACTACCAATAATGTAGTGGAAAGTATTCTCAGAATGTCCATGATAGATTTTCGAATGATAAATTGAGGATTTATCAGGGATATCGATTACATATACCTTCGTTTTTAACTTTAATAGTTCAAGCAGCCCCTGGAAAGAAGTATTGCCATTGCGAATGCCTATATAACAGGTTACTTTCTCAGCATTTTTAGAAAGACTATCTGACATCAGTTGAACACCAGAAGATCTTAAATATGCTACAAAAATATAATAATTGTCAAAATCTTCATTAAAGAGATCTTTAAGGTTCTCAAGATATGTGGAGTCACTTACTCCTTGAGAAATGAGATCAATTGTTGACATGGGCTTATCCAGTATATAATTTTTCATATTATATACTGAAATTATTAATTGTGCAACTTGTGGCGTAAGCTTCCCAGTTTGGTTGACATTTCTAAACCAGAGTTTTCTGATTTTTCATGGTATATTCCACAGGTGTCATATCGTCAAGAGCATCATGCGGACGCTTTTCATTATATTCGTTCATCCACCAGTACGTAACTTCTCTGACTTCCTCTAGGTTATTGAACAAATACAGGTTAAGAACCTCAGTACGGTATGTTCTGTTAAAACGCTTTATATAGGCATTTTGATTCGGTTTGCCTGGCTGGATGTACATTATGAACATTCCCATATTCTCAGCCCATGAGACAAACTCTGCCCCCAGAAACTCAGAACCATTGTCACACCGGAGCACCTTAGGTAATCCTCTCTCAACCCAAAGCTTCTCAAATACTTTTATTAGCCTCCAGCTTGTAAGAGAAGTATCAATCTCAATGTGTATAACCTCTCTGTTGGAATCGTCTATAATATTGAAAGTTCTAAATCTTTTACCGCAATAAAGGCTATCGCTCACAAAGTCTACCGACCATATCTGATTCGGAAACTCCGGAGCAAATAATGGATTCTTTATCCTATTTGGCAGCCTTTTCTTTGCTCTTCGTTTCTGATTCAGTTTCATCTGACAGTAGATTCTGTGAACACGCTTATGATTCCACGGATATTTCCTGCGAAGCACCTTAAAGAGCTTCCAGAATCCCCAGCGAGGATACTTCTGTAAGAGTTCATTCAACACATTGATTACAAGTATACCGTCTGTATTTATTGATACAGGCTTATAATAGGCCGACCGCGAAAGACCTGCACAATGGCAGCTTTGCTTGACTGAAAGATGATGCTCCGTAACTAAATATTTCACAGCATCACGCTTTTCCGATGGCCTTAGAGCTTTTTTTCTATCAAATCTTTCATGGCTTTGTTTTCTAAAGCCAGATCTGCATACATCCTTTTAAGCTGGGACAGTTCCTGCTCCATCTCCTTCATCCGTTTCAGTTCAGAAGCGCTCATGCCGCCGTATTTAGATTTCCAAGTGTAATAAGTGGCGTCAGAAATGCCATGCTTACGGCAAATGTCTTTAACAAGCATTCCGGCGTCTGCTTCTTTCAAAATTGAAATTATCTGTGTCTCTGTGAATCTTGATTTCTTCAAAATGAGCCTCCCAGCTTCTATAGTTTGCCAGAAAAACTACTGCTTTGGTATGTCTACTTAGTGGGGATGCTTACGCTTACGGGACATGCGGGATCTGGGCATGATGGTTCCGGCGTTCCAGCATTCAAGTAGCGACTTATTCTTGCTATTTCCTCAGAGATACCGTAATTATTTTTCATCGGGAAATATGCACCACATGATTTGCAATATAGGGTTGGAAATTTTACGCCTGCTCCAGAACGCTTATATGAACTCATCGGAGTTTGAGAAATACTGTCGATTTCGCCGTAATTAGGACAGATAGGGTTCTTGCAGAAATTGACCTGTAGCCCCATTATAGGCTGGCGGGGTTTTAAGTTTTCTTGAGAAAATTTTTTTCTTCATAAGTAGAACCTCCAGCAACCCTATTGTTACTGGAGATTCTACTATTTTTACATTATGTTCTCAACAAATCTTTTAAACGGCTAGACCCGAAGGCTCCTCTTTTTTTATCCGATCTCTTTCAGGCTGTCGTAATGGGCGGCGATTGTTTTTGCCAGATCCTCGTCCGTATGCGCGGCGGATACAAACATGCACTCAAACTGCGCAGGTGCAAGGTTCACGCCTCTTTTCAGCATTGCGTGGAAGAAGGCGGCATATTTCTTTGTATCTGACTTAACTGCCTGAGCAAATGATTTAACCTCGCCGTCCGTAAAGAACATGCAGCCGAGTGATTCAACACTGTTAAAAGCGTATTTGAGGCCGAGCTTTTCGCAGTTTTCCCTGAAACCGTTCCAGAGTATGTCTGATTTTACTTTCAGTGCCTCATAAAAACCGGGCTGGTTGAGCTTTTTCAGCGTAGCAAGCCCTGCTGCTGTGGCAAGGGGGTTTCCTGATAAGGTTCCCGCCTGATAAACAGCGCCCACGGGGGAAATCTGCTCCATAATCTCTTTTCTTGCGCCGTATGCGCCCACAGGGAGACCGCCGCCTATTATTTTACCCATAGTGGTAAGATCCGGCATGATGTTGTAGTATTTCTGTGCGCCGCCTGCACTCATGCGGAAGCCTGTGATAACCTCGTCAAAAAGAAGCAGGGCGCCTTCCTCTGCGCAGAGGTTTTTGAGGCTTTCAAGGAACCCTTTTTCAGGGAGGACAAGCCCCATGTTTCCTGCTGCGGGTTCGACGAGAACGCAGGCAATTTTGTCTTTATTCTCTTTGAAAAGCGCTCTCACGCTGTCAATGTCGTTATACTGCGCTATGAGGGTGTGCTTGGCGAAATCCTCAGGAACACCGGGGCTTGAGGGCTGGTTGAAGGTGAGAAGCCCGCTTCCCGCTTTAACCAGAAGGCTGTCGGAGTGTCCGTGGTAGCAGCCTTCGAACTTAACAATGGAGTCTCTCTTGGTGTATGCTCTGGCAAGGCGGATGGCACTCATCAGGGCTTCTGTTCCGGAGCTCACAAGGCGCACCATCTCAACGGAGGGAACCATCTCAGTGATGAGTTTGGTCATGTTCAGTTCGTTCACCGTGGGCGCACCGAAGCTTGCGCCCTTTTCTGCTGCTTCCTTGATGGCTTTGAGCACGTCCTCATCGGTGTGGCCGAGGATCATGGGACCCCATGAGCATACGTAATCTATGTATTCCTTTCCGTTAACGTCATATATTTTGGAGCCCTTTGCCCTGTCCACAAAAACGGGCTCTCCGCCTACTGAGCCGAAGGCTCTCACGGGGCTGTTGACACCGCCGGGCATGTATTTGCACGATTCCTGAAAATAATTCATGGCATCCTCCGAAAAAATGAATTCTCTGGCTGAATCATAATAGAAATAAGCCAAACGTACAAGAGAATATGCCCGCAAGTTTGCTCTGCCGTCCCCGTACAATTTATCTGTTTCTTAAAAGTTATATTATGATAAGATATGCCATGAATGTAGCTTTTATTAACTTCAACAAGAGATGGGCAGGGGTGAAAACCTGGACTGTGGATTACGGACGGGAGCTTGTCAAACTGGGGCACCGTGTGGTTATGATTATCCGCAAAGGAACCGGGCATAAAGATATATACGAATCCGCAGGCTTTACCGTTTATGAAATCCGCGCAGGAATGAAATACAACCCCTCCACTATATATAAGCTCTCTAAAATACTCATAAAAAACGACATAGATGTTTCTGTAGTGAATATATCCAAGGATCTCAACATAGGCGCAACGGCCTCAAAGCTTTCGGGAATTCCCGTTGTTCACCGGATAGGTCTGATAAATGACATCCGCAACAGGTTTGAGGACAGGGCGCTGCACAAAACAATCGTTGATGCTGTTGTTGTTCCCAGCCATTTCCTTAAGGATGAACTCAGCGGGATTAAATGGTTCAACACTGCCAAAATCAATGTTATCCCCAACAGTAAGATGGCTGAGAATTATCCTGTTCCCGAAAGAAAGGGTGAAGGAAAGGTTTTCGGCATAACAAGCAGGCTTGATGCCTCAAAGGGGCATGACCTGCTTCTGGAGGCTTTCAGCATGGTGCTGAAGGAGATTCCCGATGCAACGCTTAACATAGCCGGAACAGGCAAGAGGGAAGGGCGTATAAGGGAGCAGATTAAGGAACTGGGGCTTGAGGACAGTGTTACGCTGCACGGGTTCATTAAGGATATACCCGCTTTTCTCTCCGGGCTTGATGTCTACGTTCTCACCAGCCTTGAGGAGAGCTTCGGCAATACAGTGCTGGAGGCTATGTTCGCTGCGCTGCCTGTAGTTTCATTCGATACCGGCGGTGTGCCGGAGGTTCTCGGCGGAACGGGAATACTCACCCCTGCTGGTGATGTTGAAGCTTTGGCGGAAAAGATGATTCTCATTGCCCGTGATGCCGCACTCCGCAGAGAAAGGGGCGAGGCCGCCAGAAAAAGAGCCGAAGAGGTCTATGACCTCAAAAAGAATACATACAGACTTATTGAACTTCTGGAAGAGGTCATCAGCTCTCACTGAACTGCATGTTGTAAAGCCTTGTGTATATCTCCGACCTGCCTATGAGGTCATCATGTCTTCCTATGGACTCTATCCTGCCTTTATCCATAACCACAATCATATCTGCGCTTAGTATGGTGGAGAGCCTGTGCGCTATAACAAAACTTGTGCGTCCCTTCATAAGGTTCGTAAGCGCCTGCTGGACTATGCGTTCGGACTCAGTGTCCAGAGAGCTTGTTGCTTCGTCCAGAATAAGGATCGGCGGATTTATAAGCAGAGCGCGGGCAATGGTGAGGCGCTGCCTCTGACCGCCGGAGAGCCTGTCGCCCCGCTCGCCGATCATTGTTTCAAACCCTTCGGGAAGCTTCATGATGAAATCGGTGGCGTATGCCGAATCAGCCGCGGCTTTTATTGCTTCATCAGTGATGTCTGACGCGCCGTAGGCTATGTTGTTCTTTATGGTGTCATTAAAAAGGTATGGTTCCTGAGAGACTATGCCTATGTTGCGTCTGAGTGAGTATACATCAAACTCCCGCACGTCTGTTCCGCCTATGGTGAGGCTGCCGCCCGTCACATCGTAGAATCTGGGCAAAAGGCTGGCTATTGTGGTTTTTCCCGCACCGCTGGAGCCGACAAGAGCCACGGTCTGTCCGGGTGTAACCTTCAGGCTGAAATCGTTTATTACCTTTTCAGAATGTCCTCTGTAGCTGAAAACGACATTCCTGAATTCTATGTCTTTCCCGTGCGCGCTGCATTCCTGAGTTCCGTTGTTATCAAGGATTTCATTGTCAATATCCATGATATGGAAGAATCTTTCCGCCGCAGTGATCGAGTTTTGTATGGTGTAGTTTTCCTGATTGATCTTCTTAAAGGGCTCAAACATCATGGCAAATGCGGCAATGAATGAGAAGAAAGTACCGGGGGTGGATTCCCCGCTGATTACCTTTGATCCGCCGTAGTAAATTATTACCGCCAGAGCCAGACCGGAGATTATGTCCATGAGCGGGGAGCCGATAGCCGCGACTTTTGCGCGCTTTATCTGATAGAGCGTTTCCTGATCGTTTTCACGGGCGAATTTGCCGGACTCAAACTTCTCCATGACAAAGGCCTTAACAACCTTTATCCCGGAGAATGATTCCTGCAGCACACCTGCGAGAGTTCCCATCTTTTCGTGCCCTTTGGAGCTGTACTTCTTAGTTTTTTTGCTGGTTTTTCTGATCAGTATCATCATGAACGGGATAGCTGCGAGGCCGTACATGCCGAGCTCAAAATCCTGATAAAAAACAACGCCGATAAGGAATATAACAGTGAAGCTGTCCTTCATAACATTGATCAGCGAGGGGATGGCGGATTTTACCTGGTTGATGTCGTTGACTATTCTGGACATCATATCCCCTGTGCTGTTGTTGTCGTAATAGCTCATGGGCAGGCGGATCATTTTTGCATAGAGGTCATAACGCATCTCCTGCACAACTTTAAGGCCTATTTTCCTCAGCAGATACAGCTGCAAAAAGCGGAAAACGCCCCTGAGCAGGAATATGCAGGAGACGATAACAGGTATTGCAACCAGCATTTCCTTATTCTGCTTGATGAATATGTCGTCCAGAACGTGCTTGAGAATGTATGCGGAAGCGCCGTCTGTTCCTGCCACAAAGAGTGAGGAAACAACAGCGAGAAAAAGCAGGATTAAATGCTTTTTGAAATATGCCCAGATTTTTTTGATTATACCCATAACGCCTCGTAAAAGGGCTATGATAATAGGAAACGGCATCTGCCGCAATGATATATTTTGTGAAGGGCTCATAACAGCCCCCTGTCGTCATTACCTTTGGCAGGCAGGGGGATGCGCTTAAATTTTTAGTGGCTGTGACCGCAGGAGTGGCCGCCTTCATGCCCTGAGCAGGAGGCGGAGCCGAGTTCTGTCAGCTGTCCTTTCCTGAATGCATCAAGGTTTTCCTGCACAGTAATGCCCTTTGCCTGATAAACCTTAGTGCGGAGGCTGTTAAGCTTTGCTACTGCTCCTGCGCCTATGCCGCCTACAACCACAGCGTCAATGCTTTTTCCTGCGAGAGCCAGCGCAGGGTTGCATGCGCCGTGCACATGTTCAAGGTCTGCGTTGTTGACCATGCTTACCGTGTTTGTCTCACTGTCTGCAACTATGAAAGCCGGTGCTGAGCCGAAATGACCGTAGACCCTGCTTTCCAGCCCGTTGTCATGTGAGATGGGGAAACAAATTTTCATGTTCTTTACCTCCAAATAGTTAAAAGAAAGATTATGCACATATGATAGTATTCTCTGTGTAAAAGGAAAGTAAAAAATAAGAATTTACTTTAAAAAAGTTTGTCTTTTTTATACCTTAGAAACTCAGAACTATTTTGCTGAGGAGTACGTAAGTTGTTTTTCCCTATTAAGGACAATGTGCCGTCAAGAACCTTTCCATTTGTTAACTGGATGATAATTATAGCAAATATAGCCGTATTTGTTTATCAGTTGGGTCTGGGGTATGAGCTTAACTGGTTCATTTATGAATACGGTCTGGTTCCGAAAAGGGTTACTCATTATGAATCGCTGCTGAATGACAGCGTTCTCCCTTTCTTTACCCATATGTTTATGCATGGCGGGTTCTTTCATATTTTCAGTAACATGTACATCCTCTTCATCTTCGGTGATAATGTTGAGGACAGGCTGGGGCATGCCAGATATTTGCTTATGTATGTGCTTTTCGGTCTGTTTGCCGGAGTAAGCCAGTTTCTTCTTTCATACGATTCGCTTATACCTATGGTCGGCGCAAGCGGCGCTGTGGCCGGGGTTATGGGCGCTTACATGGTATTTTATCCGAAGGCAAAGGTTAAGTCGCTTCTGATAATAATAATTTTTATAACATTTGTGGATATTCCCGCGGTTTTCTACCTGCTGTTCTGGTTTCTGATCCAGTTTATAAACGGAACAGTCTCTGTCGGTTATGACGGCGGCGGGGTTGCATGGTGGGCGCATGTGGGCGGATTCATTTTCGGACTGCTGTACGCTGTGCGTTTCAGGAACAGAGAGAAAGAAGTTTATATATAAACAGGAGTAATATATATGTGTTTGGGTTTTCCCGGAAAACTTATTGAAATGGATGATTTCAAAGCCGTTGTGGATATTGACGGCACAAGAAGAGAGGTTTCCCTTATGATGCTGCCCGATGAGGTGGTGCTGGGGGATTATGTTATGGTTCACGCAGGGTTTGCAATTGCAAAAATGGATCCGGAAGAAGCTTTGAAGACGCTTGAAGCACTGAGAGAGTTTGCTGATATGCTTGATGAGGAAGGCCAGCTGTGAAATTCGTAAAAGACTTCCGCGACAGGGAGCTTGCGGAAAAACTGCTCACAGCCATAAACCGCGAGGCGGATTCGTCCCGCGTGTACAGGTTTATGGAAGTATGCGGCAGCCACACCATGGCGGTTTCCCGCTTTGGTCTGCGCAGTCTTCTTCCGAAAAATATAGAGCTTGTCTCTGGCCCCGGCTGTCCGGTGTGCGTAACACCTCAGTGGGAGATAGACGCGATATTTGAGATAGCCTCAAGGGATGACACGACCATTGTCACCTTCGGGGATATGATACGTGTTCCCGGAAGCAGGGGGGAGAGCCTCCAGAAGCTCAGGGCGGACGGTGCTGATATACGCATAGTTTTTTCTCCGCTGGACACGCTCAAAATAGCAGAGGAAACGGGCAAAAACACAGTCTTCATCGGCATCGGTTTTGAAACCACAGCCCCCACAGCCGCGGCTCTGGCGAAGACAGTGAAGGAACTGGGCAGAACGAATGTCTTTGTTGCGCCGTTCTGTAAGACAGTGCCTGAGGTTATGGATGTTCTCCTTGCGGACGAAACGCTGGAGATTGACGGCTTCCTCTGTCCCGGCCATGTCTCAGTGGTTACAGGGCTTGATATATACAACGCAGTTACGGCACAGAAAAGAAGTGCGGTCGTAACGGGGTTTGAGCCCCTTGATATACTCTCATCCGTCCTTGAAATGGTGCGTCAGCACAACAGGGGCGAGTATGAGGTGAAAAACTTCTATACCAGAGCGGTTAAGAATGAGGGGAACACAAAGGCGCAGGCTCTTCTGAAAGAGGTTTTTTATCAGGCAGATACCGACTGGCGCGGCCTGGGGCGGATTCCGAAAAGCGGGCTGCGTTTCAGGGATGAGTATAAGTCTGTGGATGCGCTGGCAAAATTCGGCATACAGGAAACCGGAGTTACCGATCTGAAAGGCTGCAAATGCGGGGATGTGCTCAAAGGGAAGATGAAACCCTCCGCATGCCCGATGTTTGACAACGGCTGCACACCTCAGAACCCTTACGGCCCCTGCATGGTCTCTTCCGAGGGCTCATGTTCGGCGTATTATAAATACGAGAGATAAAATAAAGGCGGGGTTTTTGCCCCGCCCTGCTGTTATTCCTGTTCTTTTCTTCTTCTCATTATTACTTTGGCCATTCCGGCAAGAGCAAAAAGAGCTATTGGCAGGTTGGCGCTTCCGCCAGCGGAGCATCCGCCTTTTGGTTCGCCGTCATCATCGCCTGAGCCTCCGCCGTTGTTGCCGCCTCCGCCTGTGCCGTTGTCAGATGTGGCTACGCCCCGTCCGGTAACAGTGAAGTTTCCTGTGAGAGTAGTATCTGTGGTTACTGTAACCGTATTATTGTAGCTTGTTGCGGAAGTCGGTGCGAATGTAACATAAAATGTTTTTGTGCTTCCTGCTTCCATTATTACAGGCAGAGTAGTATTAAGGGTAAACGGAGAGGCGAAGCTTATTGACTCAATAGTATAATTTACCTGTCCGTCATTCGTGATTCTGAATGATTTCTGTGAGCTTCCGTTTACGGTGACGTTGTCAAATCTCAATGTATTGTTAGTGTTTACGAAATCAGGCATTTCCATTGCCGCATGCTGTGCGGAGGCTGTCAGGTAGATTGTTCTGTTGCCCGCATCGGACTGAATTGTCATTGTCGATGTGTAAGTATTGTGAGCAGTGGGAGAGAACCTCACATTATATGTTTGTGAAGTTCTGGGGTTAATATTCTGGTAGTTGCTGTCGCAAGCCGAAAGCTGGGAAGGCAGGTTGACATATGCAAAGGGTGTGGAGAGCGAACTGAAGCATCTTACATGCAGAACATCATCACCTGAGTTTTCAATTTTGAAGCTTTTCGTGAGGGTTGTGCCCGTGTTTATGGTTCCGAAGTCTATCTGGGCAGGAGTAAGAGCCACCCCTGTACTGTCAAGAAGTGTGATCTGAGGCATACCGAGCGCATAGCGTATCGCATATATATCCGAGCCGCAGGGCTGAGTGCCTGAGCCGCATGTGCTTGTTCCCAGATTTCTGGCATCTTTCCATACGCTCAGAAACATCTGGCTTTCAGAGTTGTATGCTGTGGAAGGGCTTAACTGGTTGTATTGGTTTGTTGTTATATGAAAGTTGTTTCCGCTTGTTGTCCCTGCTCCGTTAAGGAACTGTCCGAATACGTCAACATTTTCCAGCGAAACAGCACCGGATGCAGAATCTTCCCATGTTACAAGGAATCTCTGGTTGGTTGTATCGTAAGAGATATGTGGGAGCGTTTGCCCTCTATCAGAATCTTCACCTATCTGGAAATTGCCGGAATATTTGCCGCTTCCGGTATGGAGAAGCTGTCCCCAAATCTTGGGTTCAACTGATGTTAAATGCTTTTCCCATACAACAAGAAATCTCTGGGTAACGCTGTCAAAACCAACAGCCGGATATGATGATTCAATTGTGGCTACTGATGTATCATTAACTTCTTCGGTGTCAGATGTCGAAGTAAGGTTGGGACTCCTTACTGCATAGATGTTTTTTAAGGTTCCTGCCGTTACTGTCCATGTAGCTTCGATCACGCTGTTGTTTTCATTGCATTCGAGGTTAAGACTGCTTTTTATCGCTTCAAAAGCTATTACACACTCACCTGTTATGCTGCTGCATGCTATTTTAGGGTTCTGAATGTTCTTTAAGCTTTCAAAACCTATTATTTCAGGGTTCCCGTTGAGGATGGAACCTGTGATTCGCATAGTTGTGTAGCCGTTATGAAGCTGATTCGTTCCTGTTGCGTCAGCTGTTCTCAGATAATCCGCGGAAAAAGGAGAGGGGTTTGTCAGGTTTCCTGTGCCTATCGTGGCAAAGCCAACATAATCTATATTGCCTGTAAAAGCGTAGTATGTCGGAGCGGTGATAAGACCAAAGCAGTCGTGTTTGGCATAATGGTTTGTGTTTCTTCTTTCCACCCAAGCGAATATAAATTCATCTTTCTGAGCGTTGTAGGCAACGGCGGGTTTCTCTCTTGCTCTGAGATAGTCAGAGGCGAGATCAACACCCAGTTCGTTCTGAACTTTCTGGTAACTGAAAGTTTTCTCGGTTCCTAAAGTGTACGAGCAGGTTGAGGCATCATTAAGTGTCAGCGTCCTGAAGTATACATACCCGTCAGTGCTTGAGCCTCTTGAGTCCTGCCATGCAATAACCGCAACATTGCCGACATCATTAAAAGCGACTTTAGGTGCGACCTGCATTCCGTTAACTGAAGTAACAATAAATTCTGAACCGCAGAGTGTTCCGTCAGGGCGTATGAAGCGTGCATATATATCTGTTCCCATTCCTGCTGTATTAGAGTTTCTTTCATCCTCCCACACGGTGAACCAGAGGTTATGACCGTTGATATAGACGGTCTCCGGCGCGTTCTGGTTAAACTGTGCATTTGTAACTGCTATTCCGTCGCCGTCCTCCTCAAATGTGCCGAGGGTGTGGGAAATGCCGTCTTCAACGAAACGCTGAACAACGCTCACATCCCCTTTGCGGAACTCCGCCGTGTCCCCGCTTCCGCCGGAGCCGCAGGAAACAGTTATCAGAAGTGAAAGAATAAGCAGTAAAAACTTAAAATGACGCATAAATACAACCTCGCAGGGAGTTTCATTCTATATCAGTATCGGCGGCGGGGATGAAATATAAACATGAAATGCCCGCTAAACAGCCGCTTATATATTTTATTTGATCTCATTCGGATAAACAACACGGAATACAGTTCCGAGTGTTTCGGATGAAGAAAACCCCACCCGGCCTTTCAGGTATTTTTCGGTCAGAAGCTTAACACTGTGGGTTCCCAGCCCTCTGCCCGCGCCTTTTGTGCTGACGTTCCTGTGGAACAGCCGTGCCTGAATTTCTCTGGGTATGAACCCTTTGTTGTATACCCTGAACTCAACTCCGTCATCAGCGGGATATGAACCTATTTTTACTGTTCCGCCCGCCCCGACAGCCTCAAGTGCATTTTTCAGCAGGTTGCCCAGCACCCTTTTAAGTATGGTTTTATCAGTGATAAACCGGATCTCGGAACCTGCGGGGTCGATGATTATACTTTTGTCAATGCAGGCTGTTCCCGCGGAATAGAGGGTTTGAAGTTCGCCGAGTATTTCAGTTGCGGAAACAGTTTCAGGCCTTATATTCAGCCCGCCGTTTTCCGCCTCGAATATCAGCTTGTGGGAGCGTATCTCATCTGTGAGGCTCACTGAGGTCATGCGCATTATGGCGGCAAGTTCTTTTATCTCCTCAAAGGATTCGGCAGATTCCAGAATATCCGAAGCTGTGCTGATTCCGGAAAGCATATTCATTATATCATGGAAAAACAGCCTCTCCAGCACGGCCTTTTTCTTTGAATCACTGAGATCTTTTATATAAACGAAGAGATAAAGCAGACCGTCCATCTTTATGGGGGAGGATGTGACCCTGAGCTCCATAACGTCGCCGTTGTTTTTTAATATGCTGCATTCTCTGGCGGATTTAATCTCTCTGAGGCTTTCCTCAATCGCTCTGTTTCCGCCGCAGTGCTTGCAGAATTCCATTGTTCCGCACTGGTCGTGGGAGGTTATTGCGTGGGAGCAGCCGAGGATTTCGCCGGGAAGCCTTCCGAGAAGCT
Organism: Deferribacteres bacterium; assembly: GCA_023395255.1. Lineage (GTDB taxonomy): Bacteria > Chrysiogenota > Deferribacteres > Deferribacterales > Geovibrionaceae > Geovibrio > Geovibrio ferrireducens. The sequence continues at coordinate 48,751 of JAEWZN010000001.1, read as the reverse complement.
CTTCCGCCTGTCCGAGAACAGAGGCAGCCGCGGAGTTCAGCGTGACCAGCCTTCTTTCATGATTGAGAATAATCACAGGCTCCGGCACGGCATCTGCAATAAATTCAACCGCATGCCCGCAGCCGGACAGGTCCGCTGCATCTGTCTTATAATTTTCAGGGTAAGTATCGGTTATCGGTTTCATTTACATGAAGCCTACCACATGAATCGGCTTTTTGTATCAAGAAAGTTGCAAAACTGAGCAAAAACTAATAATCTTCTGAACATAAATAAAACGACAGGAAATATACAATGAAAAAGATAGGTCTGGCAGAGGGGGGCGGCGGAAGCGCCACCAATAAATTTATAAAAGAGCTTTTTATCTCGCGTCTGGGCAATGATGCTTCGGAAAAAATGCCCGATGCGGCCCATGTTGCAACAGGCGGCAAAACAGCATTCACCACGGACAGCTTTGTGGTGCGCCCTGAGTTTTTTCCCGGCGGGAATATAGGCAAGCTGGCAGTCTGCGGAACAGTGAACGATCTTGCTGTGAGCGGCGCTGAGGCGGAATACCTGTCTCTGGGTGTGATTATTCCGGAAGGGTATGAGGCAAAAAAGCTTGAGAAAATAGTGGATGCTATAGCTGAAACTGCGAAAAAAGCAGGGGTCAAAGTTGTCTGCGGAGATACGAAAGTTGTGGAAAAAGGCGCTGCGGACGGTCTTTTCATAAATACCGCAGGCATAGGCAGGGTGGTAAAGGATTGGACAGCATTTGAAAATATAAAGGACGGCGATGCGGTTATCCTGACCTCGGACATGGCGCGCCATGGGATGAGTGTTCTCCTCGCCAGAGGCGAGCTTGGGTTTGAGGGGAATATCGAGTCAGACTGCGCTCCGCTGAACAAAATGCTGGAAGCTCTTCATGAATATGATGTTCACTTCTGCCGTGATGCCACAAGGGGCGGAGTGGCGGCTGTTCTGAACGAGATAGCCGAAGGCGCGAAAAAAGGGTTTCTCATTCGTGAAAACGATCTCCCGCTGAGGCAGGATGTGGGAAATTTGTGTGAAATACTCGGTTTTGACCCTCTGTCTGTTGCGAATGAGGGATTAGCTGTTATACTTGTATCAGCTTCGGACGCTTCCCATGTCATTGAAAGGCTGAAAAGTTTCAAGGAAGGCAGGAACGCGTGCGTTATCGGTTCTGTAAATGGAGAAGGGCGTGTTATACTTGAAACGGCTGTCGGCGGCAAACGTGTGGTGGATATGCCTGCGGGTGAGCTTCTTCCCCGTATTTGCTAGCCTGATCTTCGCCTGTTCGCAGGGCGAAAAAACTTTTCCCATAATCGAACAGAAATGCGGCAAATGCCACAAAGCTTCTGTTGTTTATCAGAAAGACCGCACGGAGGAGGACTGGAAAAGGGTTCTCCACGGCATGAAGATGCGCGGTCTTGTTATAACCGAGCAGGAAGAAAAGGACGTTATGAAGGTTCTGACCGAGAACTTTCTGTTAAAGAATTAAAATAATCTGCCGAAATTTGACTCAGGATAGTGATATGATTGAAATAGATTGGGGAAAGCAGGCGGGTCTTCTCCCTGTTGTTGTGCAGGATGAGGAAACCAAAGACGTGCTTATGCTTGCTTATGCTAATAAAGAAGCGCTTGAGCTTACAAAAGAAACAGGATACGCACACTACTTTTCCAGAAGCAGAAACGAGCTCTGGAAAAAGGGCGGAACTTCGGGTAACCTCCAGAAGGTTGTTTCGGTGAAGCTTGACTGCGACGGAGACACACTGCTTTACATCGTAAATCAGACCGGCGCTGCCTGCCATACCGGAGAAAGAACCTGTTTTTTTACTGAGCTTTACCGGGGAGTATAGATGTTGGGCGGAAAACAGCAGCTTATCGGCGTGGATATAGGCAGCAGTTCGGTAAAAATTGTCGAACTGAAACCGAAAAAGAAAGGTTACGTGGTTAAAAGCGCCGTAGAGGTTGCTCTTACCCCCGATGTTATAGTGGAAGGCGCTATTATGGATTACGGCGAAGTCGCCGGAACCGTTGCGCAGGCCTTCAAAGCAGGTAAATTCTCTTCAAAAAATGTCGCCGCAGGCCTCAAAGGGAGCGCGGTGATAGCCAAAAGACTTTCTGTTCCCATAACCGATCAGGATGAACTGCGCGAAACCTTCATGTGGGAGGCGGAGCAGTATATCCAGATGGATATTGAGGATGTCAGCATAGATTACGAAACAGTTGAGGTGGACGAAGCCAAAGGTGAGACCGACCTTGTTCTTGCTGTTGCCAGAAAAGACCTTATTGTTGACTTCAAGTCCGTTCTGGAGGCGGCCAAGCTTAAGCCTCTGGTGATAGACCTTGAGGTGTTCGCCATGATGAACGCCTTTGTGGCAAACTACGAAACGGACGATGAGGCCGCTGTTCTGGTAAATATAGGCCACTCCACAACGCTCATCACCATCATCAGAAACGGAAGCTATGAATTTTCCAGAGAGGTGCTCAAAGGGGGCAAAAACCTCTGTGAGATGATAAGTCAGTCCCTCTCCATACCTTACGGCGAGGCGGAAAGGATGATGAAAGACACCGCCGCCATAGAATCCGATGAAAACCTGAAAGACACCGTAAGCTCCTTTAACTCCCAGATTGCAATGGAAATCAAAAACTCCATAGAAATGTTTGACACTGCGAGCCAGTCAAAACCTGCCAGATGCTTCATCTGCGGCGGGGCGGCTGTTCTGCCTGGTCTGCGCGAAAGGATAGAGAAGGCTGTGGAGGCGGATGTCTCCCTCTTTGACCCCTTTGCCAGAATGGAGATAGCCGGTTCGGCGGACAAAGGTTTGATAGAAGAGAAGCTTCACTCCTTCGCAGTGGCGGCGGGACTTGCTCTCCGGAGCGCGGGGGAAAAATGATAAGGGTTAACCTGCTGGGCAGGAAGCGTAAAAAGAAGGTCAAACCGATACAGATTGAGCTGAGCGCTTTTGTTCTGGCGGTTGCTGCCGTTTTTGCCGGAATCATGCTGTTCAACATGACCATGAATGCGAAAATAGCGTATCTTGAGGATCAGGTTAACCAAAAGCAGACGGAGCTCCGCAAACTTCAGAGAGTGAAGCAGGAAGTGGAAAGATTCCGCACCCAGATGGATGAAATACAGAAAAAAATAGAGATAGTCCGCAAGCTTAAAGAAGGGCAGAAAGGCTATTACAAGGTTCTGACCAATATAGAGAAATCCATGCCGGACGATGTCTGGGTGAGCAGCCTTAACTTTGAGGGGAACAAAATCACCCTCGGATGCTCCTCTCTCAGGGTTTCTTCTGTAAACAGATTCGTGATGAACCTGTATGAAACAAAAATGTTTTCCACAATTGACCTCGGAAAGGCGGACAAGAAGGATGAGGACGCTGTGGAGATAAACAACTTTGTAATTACCGCCGGCGTGAGGTTGGACTGATGCTGAAAAAATTTGCCTCCATTCCGTTCCGCTTCCGGCTGCTGATTGAGATAGCTGTCATAGCAGTCATCATAGGCGGATATTACTATCTGTTCCTCATGCCTCTTCAGGAGAAGATGGCAGGACTCGAAAAGGAATATGACGACCTCGTGTTTAAAATAAACGACATCAAGCCCTATGCTCTGGCGCATGATGATTTCAAGAAACAGCTTGAGATGATGGAGGAGCAGTTCCAGATAGTTCTCAAGGTTCTGCCTGACGAAAAGGGCTACTACCTGCTTTATGACGAGGCGGTGGGGCTTGCCGAGAAGGACGGAGTGAAGGTCACTCTCTTCCAGCCCGGCGGCGAGAAGAAGATAGACAACTTCCACTCCAGCGTAAACTTTAACATGAAGATGGAGACCCAGTACCAGAACCTTGTGAGGTATCTGTACGATATAAACTACCTTAACAAAATAATAAATCTCCAGAATATGCAAATAAACGTGCTTAAATCCAAAACCGGCGAAAGGTTTCTGGATGTAAGCGCGAGCCTCAATTCATATAAGTTCAACTCCGGCTCAGCGGCGCAGCCCGCGGCAAAAGGCAATGCCAAGAATACCAAGGCGGCCAGAGCATCCAAGAAAGAGGAGGATCTGAAATGAAAAAACTTATTCTCCTTCTCCCGGCATTTCTCCTCTTCGGCTGCACGGAAGTTGACCGCGATGAGCTTATGAAAAACAGGGCAGAGGTCAAGCCCGTAAAACCCATAGAGGTTAACTTTGAGCGGCTTGAGAAACAGAAAAGCGAACTGATAGAGCTTTTCAGCACTGTCTATGTAGCACCGGACTATACCTTTGCCAAAGACCCTTTCACCAGCGTGGTGGATATATACAGACAGACTCAGGCGGAAGAGGAAGCCACCCTCAACCCCATGCTGGTTCACAAGCTTGACGAGTTCAAGCTCGTGGGCATACTCACCGGGGATATAGGCAATATAGCCGTTCTCGCCGTGGGGGATGACAGCTTTTACCTCAAAACGGGCGATGTTTTCAGCGCCAGCCGCAGCACAATCATTTTCATAGGTCAGGATTTTATCAAAATACGCGACAACAGTAAGGATATTTTCGGCAACACCAAAACAGAGATTAAGGACATAAAGCTCGACTATCTTAAAGACGATTCCTCAAAGGAGAAGACCTCATGAGCAGATACAGAATATTAGTATTGATACTGACGCTTTTTGCCGTGCTGTCCTGCGCGGGGAAACAGCCTGTGGAGGAAGCTTCCGTTAAGGGCAACCTGCTTTCCGGAATCAGGATAGTCGACCTCGGCGACGGGGAATATGCCATGACCCTGCGCTCCGCTGAGGAGACGCAGTTTAAGGTTCTGTACTCCAAAAGCCCATACAGGCTGGTGGTTTTTGCCCCCGGTACTGTGATGAATGAAGAGGTTCTCAAATACAACTTCTCTGATGAGGTGGTTGAAGGGCTCGCATTTGTGCCCGGAAAGGACGCAAGCCAGATAGAGATTCTCCTTACTGAAAATGTGGATTACGATTATTCGCAGGATAAAAGCATGCTTAGCCTCACCTTCCGTGTGTATAAAAGCAGTGCGGCTGCACTGGAAAAATACGGAATGGATGTGGGCGCAGTTGCACCGGAAAAAGCGGGGCTCGCTTCGGCAGTCCGCAGTTTCAGAAACCTTTCAGACAGCTCAATGCTCAGGCTTGAGTTCGGTCTGGACGGCATAGCAAGATATGACTACGGCTACCTTGATGACAGCACTATGTATGTTGACCTGTTTGATGTCACAAGCTCACTTAATAAAAAGAGATATTCCGCTCAGGGCATTGTTTCCGATGTGAAGGTGGGCAAATACTACCCGCCCAAAAAGGTGCGGTTCCTCTTGAAGGTTTCCTCCCGCATGCCTCTGTTTGCAGGGCAGGACGGGGACAAGCTCACAGTTTCCAGCGAGATGGGCGCAGTTCCCGCAGACAGCAGATACATAGCCTCGGTTGACGCGCTCCAGTATAAAAACGTGCAGAGCGTGATCATCAGGTTCATAGGCCGGGTAAGCTATACCAAAAAAGTGGTGAACAACGCCCTGCACCTTGAGTTTGATCAGGATGTGAAAATGCTCGGCACTGTGCAGAACAGGTTCAGCTTTGCAGGGCTTCCGTTCAGGAATATAGATATTCTCAGGATTGACGGCAAACCGGTTATAGTTTTCACACCGGAAAAGGATATATACGCCAGAGTGGACGAAACTCAGGACGGCATTCTGGTCAGTGCGAGTTTTGAGGAGTTCGCAAGGGCTGACATGTCTCTCTCTGAGCCCTCCTCCGCAGGTGCTGAGGCTGCAAAAGCGCCTAAGCCTCAGGATCTGGTCACTCTCAATATGAAAGACATGGATCTCAGGGAGGCTATACGCCTTATATATTTCGGCAGAGCAAAGAACGTGATCTTCGGTGAGGAGGTCACGGGCAAGGTTACGCTTTACCTTAAGGAAGTTGACTACCAAACCGCCCTCAGACTGATACTCCGTGACAGAAACCTCACTAAGATAGAGGAGAACGGCATAGTCTGGATAACCTCAAGCCAGAAGTATGAGGAAAGGCAGAATGCAGAAGCAGCCAAGCTCCGCGCGGCGGAACAGGCAAAAGAGCTTGCACCGCTGAGAACGGAGATAGTGCCTGTTAACTTTTCTGATGCATCTTCTCTGGCGGGCATCGTTAAATCGGTGCTTTCCAAGAGAGGCAGCGTTGAGGTGGAAGCCAGAACCAACAGCTTCGTTGTGCGCGATACGCCGGAGGTTATAACCGAGGTCAAACGCCTTATGAAAACTGTGGATAAACGTACCCCGCAGGTTACCATCGAGGCGAGGATTGTGGAAGTCTCCGACATCAACAGCCTCAACTTCGGTGTTCAGTGGGGCGCCAAAGTGCAGGACACAACAAAGGTTCACTTCCCCAACACCGTTAATGTGGGCGGCGATTCCAGCGGATATATGGTGAACATCCCCGCTGCGGAATCCGTGGGAACATTTGCTCTTGGAATCATGAACAGAACAGGCACTTTCGGGCTTGACCTTGCATTGAGCGCACTTGAGAGCCAGAATAAGGCGAAAACAATCTCCAGCCCCAGAGTGACCACTCTGGACAATATGGAGGCCACCATAAAAAGCGGCAGCAAGGCACTGATAGTCCCCTCAGGTGATGACACCAAAACAGAGGAGATTGACACAGGTATTATACTTACTGTTAAGCCGCACATAACGTCAAATGACATGGTTTTCCTTGATATTCTTGTGGAAAAAAGTACACTCGGCGAAATAACCTCCACAACGGCGACCGCTGATGAGAAAAAAGCGGAGACCAAGGTTCTTCTCGCCAACGGGGAAACAACTGTCATAGGCGGTCTTTACGAGGATGAGGAAATCAATTATGTTCAGGGAGTGCCCGGTCTCAGCAAGCTCCCGATACTCGGTCATCTGTTCAAAGGGACTCAGAAAAGAAGCACAAGAAAAGAGCTTCTGGTATTTCTGACACCCTATGTTGAAAAGTAAAAAACTCTTTATCATCGCCGGGGAGCAGTCCGGCGATACTCATGCAGCCAATCTCCTCAGGGAACTTTCCGCGTATTATGATATAAAAGCGTTCGGAACCGGCGGAGCGCGCCTTGGCGCTCTCGGTCAGGAACAGTATTACGATATAAATGACCTGAGCGTAATCGGCCTAGACGGCATTATAAAAAAACTCCCCTTCTTTTTCAAAGTGCGCGATGTTCTCCTTGAAAAAATAGACGAAATAAAGCCCGATGCGGTTATTCTTGTGGATTATCCGGGGTTTAACCTGCGGTTCGCAAAAAAGCTTGAGGCTTCCGGCATTCCGGTTATCTATTTCATAGCCCCGCAGGTCTGGGCATGGAACTACAAACGTGTCAAAACAATAAGAAGATGTGTGGATCTCCTTCTGTGCATTCTGCCGTTTGAGGAGAATATCTTCCGTAAAGAGGGGATAAACGCGTACTTCATAGGTAATCCCGTTGTGGATCACCTTGAATATAAATATGCTGACAGGGAATCTTTTTTCAGGGCGGCGGGGCTTGATCCTGATAAAAAGACTATAGGCATACTCCCCGGCAGCAGACAGAGGGAGGTGGAAACTATTCTGCCTGTCATGCTTAGTGCTGCCGATGCCCTCAGGGGCGAGTATCAGTTTATTGTTTCCAAGGCTGAGTCAATCAGTGAGGAGCTTCTGGCGGGAGTGCTGAAAAGCAGGAACTACAAGGTTGCCACTCTGACTGCGGATATAATGAAGCATACCGATCTGGTGTGGGTGTGCTCCGGCACTGCAAGCCTCGAAACTGCGGTGAGCGGTACGCCTATGGTTATTTTATATAAGGTCGGCAGGCTGACAGCCTTTATAGGCAGACTCCTGGTGAAAGTGAAGTTTATCGGTCTGCCCAACCTTGTGGCGGGGAAAGCCATAGTACCCGAAGCAGTGCAGGATGACGCAAACGCATCCAAAATTCTTGATTTCACAGAGAAAATTTTCAAGTCATACGGTTCCGTAAAAGAGGATGTGGAGAATGTCGGAAGGCTTTTCCGCGGCCTGAACCCTTCCCGGAAGGGCGCAGAAGTTATTGCGGATTTCCTGAAAAGCAGGGAACAGGGCACTTCGCAGAAGTAAAAATTGCCATGGATGGCAAATTTGTACTGTCTGATCAGGAAGAAAGTTCCTGATCGTATATCGTCCGATTTATAAAAAACTTTAGCCTGATCATAATCAAACCCTTGATTCTAACGGATCTTTTCATCCAAAACCCTGAACGGAAGCAGTTTGGCACGGACTTTTCTATATACACCTCGGAGGTGTGTCAATGGATTTGATGTCATTCATCACGCCGGGCACGGGGAAAGTCCCTTCATTCGGCAACGCCATCTCCGCACAGAACGGTTCACAGGCTTCGAAAAGCTCTTTTGATGATTTTCTCAAAAGCAGGCTGACCGGAACCGATGTAAAAGCCGCTTCTGAAAAGGCTCAGACTGAAAGGCCTGTTAAAAGAGACCCTAAGGCTGAGGCCGGAAAAGTAATTGACGGACTTTCTATCCCCGCGGAACAGAAGGAGAAGTTAAAGAAGGAACTTGACTCTCTGGAAACCGAGGAGGATGCGGTGGCATTCCTCGAAAATCTTGAGGAAATACTCATGCTGAACGGAATCGGCGTGGAGGAAACCGTAGCAAAGTTCTCAGAAGCATTCGTTGCGGAAGATGCACAGAACGCAGCGGGCAGTACGGCTCTTGATTCTGCTATGCTGAAAGCTCTTAAAGCAAAGGGTTACACGCAGGCGGAACAGAACCTTACAGACAGCGAGCAGCAGGCGGCTAAAGAGGCTTTTGAAAAGCTTTCTATGCCTAAAGAGGCAAAGATAAGCAAAGAGGAAGTCAAAATAGCTGAAATTGTAAAACCGCTGACCGCAGAGGATGTTCCCTCAGAGGAACAGATTGCCAAGACTTCAACAGCGGATATACCCGACATGGATGTGGGGGAAACCGTAATTAAACCGGGGCAGAATATCTTAACCGAACAGGACCAGCCTGAGATTAAGATAGTTACTCCTAGGGATATTAATAAGATTGCCGACTTTGTACAGTACACCAAGGCGGGCGATCAGAAAAAGCTTACCATACAGCTTATGCCGAAAGAATTGGGTAAGCTGCATATCGAGCTGGTGGACAACGCCGGCAAGATAAGCGCCCGGATCACTATGGAGAGTGACCAGGCGAGAAACCTGCTTGTCAATAACGCAGAAAGCGTAAGACAGCAGCTGGAAGCAAAAGGGATAGTGCTTGAAAAAATGGAATTTTTCTTTGCCGAAAAGGACTCCAAGGACGGAACCGACCAGCAGTTTTTCAGGAAGAAAAACTCTGGCGGCAGTAAAGGTGAATTTGCGGTGGGAGACATCACAGAAGAAGAGGCTGACCCCTCAAGAGGTCTCTACGCGTAAATCGCGGAGGTTACTATGACCACAATATCTGATTCGGTACAGAATATTCTTAACGGCGGAAGCACCAGTAGTTCTTCAACTAAGAAAACTACCGGAACCACCGAAATGGACATGATGGATTTCCTGAATCTTTTCATAAGCCAGCTTAAGAATCAGGACCCCCTTGAACCGATGGATAACAACCAGCTTACCAGCCAGACCAGCCAGTTTTCAATGGTTGAGCAGCTTGTGAATATCAATACTGCGGTGAATAAGCTTGTGGACGGCGGTTCAGCATCAAACGATATTAATTCGCTGTTCAGTGCCTCCAGCTTCATCGGTAAGATGGTGGAGTACGAAGGCAACTCAGTTGTTTTTGACGGAGAAGGAGCGGTTCTCACTTTCGACCTTGCTACACCCAGCTATAAGACGGAGATCTATGTTTATGATACCTCAGGGAATCTTATAAACAGTGTTGATGCGGGTCAGTTGGATTCCGGCAGCAACAGTATAGCCTGGAACGGTCTTGACTCCGAAGGCGAGACAGTGAGTGCAGGTCAGTACAAATTTGTTGTTAAGGCATATGATTCCTCAGGCAATGAGATCAGTGCCACAACCTACGGAAACGGTTATGTGTCCGGTGTTTCCAATAAGGACGGCAAAATCGTTTTCGATCTTTTCGGACAGGAACTCGACGCTGATAAAGTTATTGCAGTAAGAAGTTACTAAGGCTGGCAGGGGAGGCCGTGTTCTCCCCTTTTCAATCAGCGGATTAAGGAGTGCGCTTATGATGCGTTCACTGTACTCGGCCATCAGCGGTCTGAACACCAATCAGAAAGCTATGGACGTTATAGGTAATAATATAGCAAACGTTAACACCACGGGCTTCAAATCCGGCCGTGCTGTTTTTCAGGATCTCTTCAGCCAGACCCTTGTGGGCGGTAAAACCCCCACAGATGCAAGAGGCGGAGTAAACCCCCGTCAGGTGGGTCTGGGCGGATACCTGGCTGCCGTTGACAACATTTTTGAAGCCGGTACGCCGACAACAACAAGCAAGACAACAGACCTTGCCATACAGGGCGAAGGATTTTTCGTCGTGAGGGGCGAAGGGCTCAATGAGTATTACTACACAAGGGCAGGGGACTTTAACTTTGACCGTTACGGAACCTTTGTTAACGCTGCCGGCTACCCTGTTCAGGGGTGGATGGCGGATCCTCTCACCGGCGAGCTGATAGATAACGGGGAAGTGGGCGACATAGTTGTTGGTTCCGCTTTCCAGACAATTCAGGCGAAAGCCACCACGGAAGTGTCCATGAACGCTGTTCTCAACACAGTTGCCAAGGCTTCTGTGCTGGAATATCCAGCGCTTCTGCACACAGCAAACAGCTCAAATGATATTTTTTCCGTTTTCTCCACAAACGGCGTTAAGATGGATCTGGCTGAGAATGAGCCTATCGTAATCAAAGCTCATGCAACAGAAATAACGGATATGATGTACGCATACAGTGATTCTGATGTGAACCTCAATCTCGCTTCCGAATCCAACCTGCTTGTTTACATAAACAGCACACCCTATACATTCAGATACGGTGTGGATTTCAGAACAATGGGCGAGCTTGCTACTGCCATTGAGAACAAACTTGAAGCTGCAGTCGGCAACGGGGCAGTGGCGAACAACTTTGTTGAGACCTCCGTTAACGGTATCTTCAATGAGGCAGTTGTCACTCCCAATGCATCCTATGCCACAACAGAAAGCTGGACAGTCACCATAGATCCCACTAACCCGGCAAGATTTAATGTGGTCGGTTCTGTTTCCGGAGCAATCAACAGCGGCGTTGTGGGACAGACATACACAGCGGCAGATCCGGTGACAGGGGAGCCTCTGTTCACTATTCCCTCCACAGCGTGGAGCGGTTCATGGGCAGCGGGTGAAACCATAACATTCGATACCACCGCCGCACCTGCATCAGATTTCAGCGTTGATGTTGTGAATGGTAAAATTAAGATAACAAGGGACACGGACAACGGCATAGACATTCAGGTGAACTCTTTCAGCGGAACTCCGTATCTTGCGGTTATAATGCAGTCTCTGGCAGGAACTTACAACGAAGCTTCCACTTCCAGAAGCAGTGACGAAATCCTTTTTGAGCAGACCAAATATGCCGGAAGAGATTTCGATACTCTCGCGGAACTAGCCGCAATAATTGAGCAGGCGATAGACGGAAACGTTATTCAGGCCGATAAATTCAGCGTAAGTTTTGATGAAACCACGGGCAGGTTCGAGTTCAGAAACCTTGGGGAGTATGACACCCTCACGGGAGCCACAACAGGTCTCACCCTTTCAAACTTCATGGTGGATAAGGCATACAGCGGCTCAGTTTTCGAAAGCAATATCACCCCTGCAGGGTCACTTAACCTCCAGCCTGTTGACCCGGATGATGATCCCGCCTTTGTTGAGTCTATAAGTTATGGTTATTCCGAACAGTTCCTCAGATACGCAAAAGGGGATGACCTGCTTACTCAGCTTTATACAAGCTCAGGCGACTCTCTGGGGCTTGATGACACAGCCATACTCCAATTTAAAGGCGCTGTCGGCGGAACCGATCTTCAGGGAACGGGAACGATACCCGCTCTGGGTTCCACAGTTGATGACTTAAGAGCTATGATGGCGGGCTACCTCGGTTTCGAAAACTCCACGGAAAACCAGGTTAAGCAGCATATCAGTGACATAGAGGAGAACAGCGGCAAGATCAAAGTCACAGGCGAGAAAGGTCTGTCAAATGCTGTTGACTTCCTTAAGTTTGAGGTTATTGGCGCTTCAAGCTATCAGAACTTCTATGACTATTTTGAGTACCAGACCACGCAGACAGCAAGCGGCGGACAGATGGCAACAACTCAGACCATCTATGATGCTCAGGGTAATGCTCACACGCTGAAATATACTTACAACATGGTTAACTCCACAGGTAATGTCTGGAAGCTGACTCTTTCCACAACCGATCCGGCGACAAGCGTCTCCTTTAACCAGACAGGCGGTAATGAGATACTCCTGAACTTCAATAATGACGGTTCATTCAACTATCTTTCATCCCCCGCCGGTACAAGGGTTACAGATCTCAGCTTCAACTTTGACCCGGCTAACGGCGCAGGTGTTATCAGCAATGTCTCCATGTTTCTGGGAACTCCTGCAAGCTATGACGGAGTGTACATTTCTGCTAAGGAATCCTCCAAAAACAGCGCCGAGCAGGACGGCTACGCAGTTGGTTCCCTTGAACAGGTAATGTTCAACCCCGCAGGGGAAATTGTCGGCTACTACACCAACGGCGAAGTCATGACGATAGCTCAGGTTGCTCTGGCAACATTCACCAACAATCAGGGTCTTCTGAAAGTAGGTGACACACTGTTTGCCGAAACCGGCAACTCAGGCACAGCAGCGATAGGCAAACCGCAGACAGGCGCAAGGGGCGAGATAATGTCCGGAGCGCTTGAAAACTCCAACGTTGACCTCTCCAATGAGTTTGTCAGTATGATCACCACTCAGAGAGGGTTCCAGGCTAACTCAAGGGTTATTACCACCAGTGACGAAATGCTTCAGGAACTTCTCACTCTCAAACGCTAACAGCCGTCTTTACGGTAACAGGTTATAAAAAAAGGCGCCTCCGGGCGCCTTTTTTGTTAATTAAAATGCCAAAATATGCGATTTACTCATAGAATAGCTGAGAATTGACCTTAGATTAAGAAATGCCTGCGCGGAAGCTGTTTTAAAATAAGCTTGACTCTTTTGCTGGCGTTCCTGTATCTTTTAAGGGTAGAATAGTACAAAATGTTTGTATCAAAGTTTATTCTTTGAATAGGCAGTCGGACGGGAGCGTATGGATTTAGCAACGATTATAGGGTTCCTATTGGCATATATACTCCTTATTGCTGCGCTCGTAATAGGCGCGGGAGTAGGTGTTTATGTTGACTACCCCTCGGTGCTTATCGTTATAGGCGGTACTCTCGGCGTTGTTATGATCAACTACCCGCTGGACAGGATAACAGGCCTCACCAAGGTTATGATGAAGGCCTTCTTCAATAAGTCCGGCGATACTGCGGAACTCATTCAGCAGCTTGTCGGCTTTGCTGTTAAAGCCAGAAGAGACGGTATTCTCTCTCTTGAGTCCGCAGAAGACGAAGTTTCTGACGAGTTCCTGAAAAAAGGGATACGTCTCGCGGTCGACGGTACTGAGCCGGAAGTAATAAAAACGATCCTTGAAACCGAACTTGACTACATGCAGGAAAGACATAAAGAAGGCGCGGCTATTTTTACCGCCATAGCTGACTTTGCCCCTGCAATGGGTATGATTGGTACGCTCATCGGCCTTGTGGCGATGCTTCAGAGCTTGAGCGACCCCTCTGCGATCGGCCCTGCGATGGCTGTGGCGCTGATTACTACCTTCTACGGCTCTATCATAATGAATATGTTTGCCGCTCCCATTTCCGGCAAGCTTAAGGTGCGCTCCGGGGAAGAGGTTCTCCAGAGGCAGATAATGATCGGCGGCATTATGGCCATTCAGGCCGGGGATAACCCCAGAATTGTTGAACAGAAGCTGAATGCCTATCTTTCACCTAATAAGCGTAAGTCGCAGTTTGACTGATTTCAGGCAGGTTTGCCCCTGCCGCAGTATGAAAAGGCGGTCTGATGTCTGAGAAGAAAAAATCCTGTGATTGTGAAAAGGGCTCCCCAAAGTGGATGACCACATTCACCGACATGAACATGCTTCTTCTTACCTTTTTCGTTCTGCTTGTTTCCATGTCTACTTTGGATAAAAAGAAAATCCTTGAGTCTCTTGGCTCTTTTCAGGGTTCGTCCGGTCTTTTGAGCGGAAGCCGGAATGAGGTGAGCGCCCAGAACATTATGACCCGTATAAATGTCATTGAACAGACAGGAAGCTCAAACGCGAAAACAGCGGAAACACTGCGCGACTATGTAAAATCCGCTAACCTTTCCGAAGTTGTCAGCGTCATTGAAACCAAGAAAGGGGTCTCAATCAGGGTGCTTGATTCGCTTCTTTTTGCGCCCGGAAGTGCTGATGTTCAGGGTGAGGCGATCCCGTTTTTAAGAAAAGTGGGGACAGTTCTGCTGGACTCCCCTTATTATACACACGTTGAAGGGCATACGGATGACACACCTTCCCGTTCTGCGCGCTTTCCTTCCAACTGGGAACTTTCGGCAACCAGAGCAGTCTCTGTGGTGCGTTTCCTTGTTGGCGAGGGCATAAACCCGCAGAGCCTTTCCGCAGGCGGATTCGGGGAGTTTCATCCTCTGCTGCCTAATATCACCGAGGCGAACAGGGCGAAAAACCGCAGGGTGGAGATAAACCTTGTCAGCCCCGAATTTGCAGAAACAAATAAAAATATTTTTGAAGAAGATAACGGAGGACAATAATGGCGGCAGAAGAGAAGGACACCCAGTCCGAGCAGGGCGGGAAGAAGAAGTCTAAGCTGAAACTGATCATTATTATTCTCCTTCTGCTTGTACTGCTGGGCGGCGGAGGCGGTGCGGCCTATTTCCTGTTCCTCAAGCCGAAACCGGGTCAGACAGCGGCTCAGCCTGCTGCATCTGCCGCACAGAGTGAGGCTCCGCAAGGGGAGAAAATAACGCAGATAGGCGAGCTTTACCCTATGGAATCGTTTGTGGTGAATCTTGCTGATCCGGGCGGAAGCAGGTATCTCCGTGTTACTCTCCAGCTTGAACTTACTGCCGTAAAAGGGCTTAAGGAAGAAATAGACAAGCGAGTTCCCCAGATAAGGGATGCCATAATTACCATACTTTCTTCCAAACGCTACGAGGAGATAAACTCCGCGCAGGGGAAAATGATAATGAAGCAGCAGATTATGCGCAGGATCAACTCCCTGCTGGCAGCAGGCCAGATCGCGAACGTTTACGTAACCGAATTTGTTATCCAGTAAGAGGTTTTAATGATAGAGCATGCGAGAAACCAGTTCGGCGAAGTCCTTTTTGACATCAGGGTGGAACTGGGGCGTAAAAAAGTTTCCATACGTGAGATGCTGAACTGGGAGAAGGGAACAATCCTTAAGTTTAACAAAACCTCCGGTGAGCCTGTGGATTTTCTCGTTAACAACAAGCCGCTGGCTCTCGGTGAGGTAATGGTTCTGGATGACAGATTCGCCATACGTATCACTGAAATACTGGATAAAGAAAAACTCACCGAAATGTATAAAGACGGAATCTATGGCTGAAATCCGGCTTCTGACAGCCGCTTTACTTATATTTTTCTGCTCTTTTTCCGCTTTTGCGGCGGAAGTCAAATCGGAGCTCACCGACAGCTCCCTTTCAATAAGTGTTCAGTTTCAAAAGGGCTATTCCGACGTAAATGTCATAAAGCTTGATAAATCATATGTAATCAGCTTCCAGACCGCTGAGGATGCTGCTTATTCCGAGGATTTCTGGGATTCCCCCGTATCTCAGGCGTATATCCACGCAGAGGGGGACAGGAAAAAGCTTATAGTTGATTTCACCGCGGCGGCAGTTGAGGAACCTATTCTGGAAACAGGTGAAAAGGGGTTTAAGGTCTCTTTCTCGTTTGCTCCCGCCCCGCCCGCACCCTCAGCCACGGGAACAGGTGCTTATGTACGCATGGTTACGGGGCTTGCCTTTGTTGTGGTGATTATCCTTATAATTTACTGGCTCACACGCAGAATGCTTTCCAGAAGGGTGCTTTCCGAGCTTCCCGGCTCCGGACGGCTTCTCGGCAAGGTGGATCTGGAGATACGCAAAAGCCTGTTTTTCTACGAACTGGGAGAATCGGTCTATATATTCGGCGTTACCGACATGTCTGTAAACCTCATTGAAAAAGTAACTGACGAGGCGGAGGTCAACAGGATCAAATCCGGATTCGCGAGAAAAGGAGAGTTCGGCTCGTACCTGAACTTTTTCTCGAAAGGATCGGATGTGAGAACTGATCTTGATGCATCAAGGAACATAATCAGGGAGAAACTGAAATCAATAAAAAAACGCTGATTTTCACCCTTTTAATGCTTCTGGTTCCGCTGGGCGCAATAGCGGCTGATCCCGTGCCTTTCCCTGCCTTCCGCTTCGGGCTTGAGGCTGCGCAGAACCCTGATGATGTGGCTGTTACCCTGCAGATCATCTTTTTTATAACCATAGTTACCCTTGCGCCCTCCATACTGATCCTTATGACCTCTTTTACGAGGATACTCATAGTCTTCTCATTCCTCAGAACAGCGATGGGCACGCAGCAGATGCCGCCTAATCAGGTTCTGGTCGGGCTTGCGCTTTTCCTGACCTTTTTCATCATGACCCCTGTGTTTAATCAGGCCTATGAAAAGGGTCTTCAGCCTTATTTTGCTGAACAGATGGGGTTTACTGAGATGCTCTCCGAGGTGAAGAAGCCTTTCCGCGAGTTCATGATCAAGAACACGCGCAAGAAAGACATGCGCATGTTCATAGATATTTCGGGCGGGGAAAAGCCTAAGACTGTTGATGATATACCGGATTTTGTTCTTCTTTCCTCATTTGTGGTCAGTGAGCTTCAAACCGCTTTTCAGATGGGGTTTCTGCTTTTTCTGCCGTTTCTGATTATAGATTTTGTTGTGGCCAGCGTACTTCTTTCCATGGGTATGATGATGTTACCCCCTGTTATGATCTCTGTTCCGTTCAAGATACTTCTGTTTGTCCTTGTTGACGGCTGGGGGCTTATAGTCTCGTCTCTTGTGAAAAGCTTCATGTAGTGCTAGACTCCTGAGCAGGTGAAAAAATGACTTCCGATACGGTTATTGCCCTTCTTTCAGATGCTCTCAAAATGGCGCTGCTTATTGCCTCGCCCATGTTGATTTTCGGCCTCACTGTGGGTCTGGTGGTGAGTATTTTCCAGTCAGTCACGCAGATTCAGGAGATGACACTTTCCTTCATTCCCAAAATTGTCGCTGTTGTTGTGGCTGTAATAGTTTTTGCTCCGTGGATGCTGCAGAAAATGGTGTCATACAGTGCTGCTATCTTCGGCAACCTGCATATGTATATAGGGAAGTAACTCAGGTAAGGCTGATTATCTCGGCGGGTGCACCGGATGCCAGTTCGTTTCTCAGTGTGTCCAGCGCAGGGGATTCATCAGTGAAGAAAAGCTTTCTTATTCCGCTGCCTTTTGTGTTCAGACCGCTTCTTATCAGGTGCTCTATTATTACCTCGGATGAATCCACAATATTAAACTGCGGGTAGATTTTCGTTATTGCATTTTTCAGCAGCGGGTAGTGGGTACACCCAAGGACAAGGGTATCTATCCCTTTTCTGCTGAGTTCATCCAGATACATCTTAACAGCAAGCTCCGCCATGGGGCTTTCAGTCAGCATCTCCTCCACTATGGGCACAAACAGGGGGCAGGCGTTTTCGTATATATCAAGCTCGATTTCGGACATGGTTTCCAGCGCGGCGCGGTAAGACCCGCTGCGGATGGTGGCTCTGGTTCCTATCACGCCTATTTTTCCTTTTTTTGAAACACGCAGCGCCTGTTCGGCTCCGGGGAGAACAACGCCCGTAACCGGGACATGAAACTTTTCCGCGATTATATCAACAGCATAGGAAGACGCAGTGTTGCAGGCTATTACTATGGCTTCGGCCCCGCATTTTGTTACGAGGTATTCAGCGCATTCCAGACTGTAGCTGATGATGGTTTCGCGGGACTTGCCGCCGTAGGGGACTCTGGCTGTGTCGCCGAGGTAATAGATGTCCAGCGCGGGAAAATGCTCCGCGATTGATTTAAAAACTGTGAGTCCGCCGATTCCTGAGTCAAAAACGCCTATAGCCATTCGGATTTATACTCCAAAGTGCCAAGTTCGGCAATAGGGGCTTTAAGCTGTTTATAACTATTTCAGAAAAGGCGGAGAAGTAAACCTGTAGGATTTAAAACAAAAAATAAATTTATTTTATTTATCTTTCTAATCAGACAGGGTAAAATTACTTAAGTACAGTAATTACACGAAAAGAAGTATTTTTTTCTGATTTATTTTTACCTTCGCTTGTCTTATGATATAATAAGTAATACTCAGCGGAGAGCCGCTTTATTAAACTGTTGATATTTTGCTGGTTTATTCAGTTTATATACAGGCGCTAATTTTATTACGGAGTTGACTTGATGTATATCAAGCTGTTTTTGGGTGAAAAAACGGCTCCGGGAGTTTTCAGTTTTGATTATTCAAAAGAGTTTATCCGTTCCTGCGGAAAGGATGAATTTGAAGAAAAACTGAAATTTGCAGATCTTTCATTTGTGGATTCTCCCGAAGTCTTTGTAAAGGCTGTTTCAGATGCCGTTGACGAGGCAATGGACAACGAGTTTAATGCTAGCGAAGTTTACAAGGCCGGCAAATGCCCGGATACAGGTAAGGTTTGCTACATTTGTGTTAATATTGAGGACTACGAGGAAAAAACAGCCTGAGGGCTAGTTTACCGGGCTTCCCTGACAGCATTGCGGAAGCGTTTGGCAAACCTGTCAAGCTCCTCTTCACTGTTGATTCCATGTTGCTTCGGATTCAGGGATGATACTATGGTTTTAAGGGGCTTCATTGTCCTGAGATCATAACGTGCCAAGTCAAATATATGTGATTTATCGAGTTTTTCTCTATTCTCATTAGTTACCACAAGCACCTTCGGGCGTGTCAGATCCTTCTTGTTAGGCTCAAGGATTATTCCAAGCTCACCGGAATCAAGCATAACAAGGGTTCCCACCGGGTAAATGCCTATGGTATTGATGAAAAACTTCACCAGTGTCTCATTGAAATGTTTGCCCGACCAACTGAAAAGTATCTTAAGCGCCTCAGACGGCGTTCTTTCGTTGTTGTAGGCCTTTTGACTGGTGATGGCATCATAAACATCCGCTATGGAGATAATTTTGGTGATGTTGCTTATTTGCCTTTCCTGCAGCCCCAGAGGGTAGCCGCTTCCGTCTGATTTTTCGTGGTGCTGGAGTGCCGCTGCGGCAGTTTCAGCGGGCAGACCTTCGCTTGAGGTGATAATTTTGTAGCCGTACTCCGGGTGTCTCTTTATCTCAGCGTATTCGTCATCAGTGAGTTTGCCGGGCTTTTTTATGATGCTGTCACTGATGCGGGTCATGCCCACGTCATGGAGCAGCCCGCAGAGGCATATAGTTTTAAGCTCTTCCGCTGATTTGCCCAGACGCTTGCCGAGGGCAAGTGAGATCACCGCAACGTTGAGTGAGTGGCTGTAGCTGTAGTCATCCTGATTTTTAAGATGTGTCATGGCTGTGAATATGCCGGGCTTATATGTGCTTACTTCCACCAGCTCGCCTGTGATCTCACCTGCTGAGCGGGAGTTGACTTTGCCGCCGCTTTTCACAGTGCCGAGAAGTTCCCGTGTCTTATTGCGCATATTGTCGAATATTGCGCGCGCCTGGATAATGTCGCTTATTGCGGGTGATGAATCTATGAGGAAAAAATCGGAAGTTTCAAAGTTGCTGCCCATCATTTCGGTGAGTCTGCCGGAGAGTTCTCCCTCTTTGTCTTCTTCCATTTCCTTTTCATCTAGGATGTAAATGTATGAGATACCGGAGTTTTTGAGAACATTTATAGGGCGTGTGTCCGTAAGCTCTTTATCAAAGAAGGGGAAATGCAGCCCGTCCTTCTCGGTGCGGGTCACAGTCATCCCTATTCTGAGTTCTGAGATATGCAGCTTACGTTCAATTTTCATTGTGTGTTTTCCGGAAGTTGTTTACTGAATAATAACGTTTTTTAAAGGAGAATACAATATAA
Organism: Deferribacteres bacterium; assembly: GCA_023395255.1. GTDB lineage: Bacteria > Chrysiogenota > Deferribacteres > Deferribacterales > Geovibrionaceae > Geovibrio > Geovibrio ferrireducens. The sequence continues at coordinate 28,564 of JAEWZN010000001.1, read as the reverse complement.
AGTATGTGATTATTAATAAAAGGAATAATTGACATTCACATGGTTATTTATCTGTATTTTGCTCATCATAAAAAATTCACTCTGTTTAAGGGGTGTTTTATGTATTTTTCTGCGGGAAGCAAATAAATAGCGGCTTTGTACAGTAAATGCTGGCGCAAGTGGAGTTAATTGGGTAGATTAAAAGGGTGTATAATAATTAGGCAGATGTTTAAGTTTAGGGCAATGCCTCTTTTCAGGAAACAGGGATGAAGGACAGAATCAGAGTTTTGGTAATCGATGACGAAGAAAATATTTTATGGCTCTTCAAGGAAGGGCTTGAAGACGATAAAATCAGCGTAACCACCACAGACAACCCCAGAGATGGGGAGATGATGCTTTCCTCCGGGGAAATCAGCATTTGTTTTGTGGATCTTTTCCTCGGCGACAGCAACGGCACAGCCCTTGTCAGGGAGTGGTCGAAGATTTACAGCCATGTGCATTTCATAATAATGACTGCTCAGGACACGGGCTCCAACGTTATAGAAAGCATAAAATCAGGCGCTACTGATTTCTTTCCCAAGCCTTTTGACCTTGCGGAACTGCGGGCAAAAATACTCAATCTGGCTGGTGATCACGGCGAGACAGAGGAGACAGAGAGCGCAGGCTACGATTTCGAAACAAAAAACCGCAAAATGCTTGAGATTTACAAGCTCATAGGAAAAATCTCCGGCGCAAACATAAACGTGCTTATCTGCGGCGAATCCGGCACAGGCAAGGAAGTTATCGCCCATATGATACATGAAATGAGCAACCGGAGCGACAAGCCCTTTGTGCCGATCAATATGGCGGCTATCCCCTCTGACCTCATGGAGAGCGAACTGTTCGGCCACTCCAAAGGTTCCTTCACCGGCGCTGTCACCGACAAGAAAGGGAAGTTTGAGGAAGCAAACGGCGGAACAATCTTCCTTGATGAAATTTCTGAGATGGATTTTTCGCTTCAGTCCAAACTGCTGCGCGTAATTCAGGAAAAAGAGATAAACCCTGTGGGTTCAAGCCGTACCGTCAAGCTTGATACAAGGATAATAGCCGCCTCAAACAAAAATCTTGAAGGGCTTGTTGAAAACGGTAAGTTCCGTGAAGACCTTTTCTACAGGCTGAATGTTGTTTCGATCGAACTGCCGCCGCTCAGGGAGAGGAAGGAGGATATTCCCTATCTCGCCAACCATTTCCTGAGAAAATACAAAACAATAAAGAACAGGGTGCTTAAAATAAGCGGCGAGGCTCTGGGCGCAATGGCCAAGTACCGCTGGCCGGGCAATATCAGGGAACTGGAAAACATTATCCAGTACGCCATTGTGAACACCGACACCGATGAAGTGACGAGGCAGGGTCTGCCTCAGAAAATTTTCAGCACAGCGCAGGAGAAGGATGCATCCTGCCTTTCGGATGAGCTCTACAAGCTGGCCTCCAGCATTGTGGAGTCGGAAACCCTCTCAGAGAGTTACAATGCCTTTGAGGAGTACATGAAAATTGTGGAATATCCCCTTATGCGCGCAGTTCTGGAAAGAACGGACGGCAATAAGTCTGTTTCGGCCAAGCTGCTGGGGATAAACAGAAACACATTGCGCAAAAAAGCTAAGGAACATGGATTTGACTGATTTTAAAAAAGAACTTCTTAAGATATTCGAAAAAAACGACAGCCCGCTCCCCTCAGGCGTTATAGCCAAACAGATGGGGATCGATAAAAAAATTGTGAAAAAAATCATAAACGAACTCACACGTACAGGAGAACTGATCAAACTGAAATCCGGCAGATATGCCCCCGCAAAGGAAATAAACCTGATCACCGGGAAAATAGACTTTCACCCCGAAGGCTACGCCTTCCTTACCCCTCTCTCCGGCGGCGGGAGCGATTATTTTGTCCCTGCCATGAAAACCGGGAACGCCCTTAACGGAGATATTGTTGCCGTCAGTCTGGAAAAATTCCGCGGCAAAACCGAGGCAAGGGTTGTGAAAATAATCAGCCGCAGCATGCAGAAGGTAGTGGGGCGCATAGAAAAATCCCGCTATGCCGTTTACTGCATGCCTCTGGACAAGAAATTCCTGTACGACATCTTTATACCCGAAGTCCACGCCAAAGGGGTAGAGGAAGGCGACATAGTCATCGTTGAGCTCACCGTTTACCCTGATAAAAAACGCCGCCCGGAAGGGAAAGTCGTCAGGAAACTCGGCACTATAGACGACAAAGGCATTGAGAATGAAATTGTTCTGGCCAAGTACAACCTTGAGCGCGAATTTCCCAAACGGGTTATGCAGGAAGTTGAGGAGAGCGCAGAGAAGCTGAAAAAAAATACAGGCAAGCGCACCGATTTTACTGAGCTTTTCACAGTCACCATAGACGGCGAAACAGCAAGGGACTTTGACGACGCTATCTCCATAGAGAAGACTGAAAAAGGCTACAGGCTTTACGTACACATTGCTGACGTGAGCCACTTTGTGCGCCCTGACACCTATCTGGACAAGGAAGCCCTGAAAAGGGGCACAAGCACATATTTTCCCGAATTTGCCATACCCATGCTGCCTGAAAAGCTCTCAAACGACCTTTGCAGCCTCCGCCCCGATACTAAGAGGCTCACCATGACCGCAGCCATGGATTTTGACAGCAGCGGCAAAAGGACAGGGCAGAAGTTTTACCGCTCCGTAATAAAAAGCGATAAGAGGCTGACCTACACATATGTTTTTGATGTTCTGGAAGGCAGGGAGAAGACGAGAAGCAAGGATCTTAACTTTCTCATCTCCACCTCCGCCGAGCTTGCGGAAAAGATTATGAAACGCAGAAGCAGTGAAGGGATGCTGGATTTTGACCTGCCTGAACCCGTTTTTGAGTTTGATGAGAACGGGGATCTGAAAGATGTTCACCCCCTTGAGAGAAACATAGCCCACAGGCTTATAGAAAACTTCATGATAGAGGCCAACGAAGCCGTGTCCGAATACCTTGAGCAGCATGCAGAGACATCCATCTACCGTGTGCATGACAAGCCGGACAGGCAGAAGCTTGAGGAGTACGAGAACATGTGCTCCTCTTTCGGCATACCGGTTGACTTCGGTGATACAATAGACACGATCGCCGTGCGCGAAGTATGTGAAAAGGTAAATGACTCAAAGTATGCCCATGTCCTCGGCGGGCTTCTCGTAAGGGCTATGGCAAAGGCTGTTTACTCCACCGCAAATATAGGGCACTTCGGCCTTGCATCCGAATCGTACACCCATTTCACAAGCCCCATACGCCGTTACCCTGACCTTCTGGTGCACAGGCTGCTGGCTTCTGTTCTGTTTAATGATCCTTACGAAATAGACAGCGGCAGGCTGGAAGCACTTGCCGCAATGTGCAGCAGTTCGGAGCAGAACTCGACTCAGGCGGAAAGGGACATACAGAAATTCAAGATCCTTAAGTATCTTTACGAACACTTTGATGAGCCTTTCAGCGCATATATCAGCAGGGTCAATGCTAACGGAATGTTCGTATTCCTTGATAAGCTGATGATTCAGGGCTATGTCCATACCTCATCGCTGGAGGGGGACTACTACGCCGTGAGTGACGACGGCAATGCTCTGGTAGGCAAAAGGAAAAGAAATATGTTCCGCGTGGGTGACTATGTGGAGGTAACTCCCGACCGGATAAGCTATGACATGCTTGAGGCGGAGTTTGTCATAGCCAAAGGTTAAAACAGACAGATAAGTGAAGCAGCTTCCCCGGTTCGGGATTAATTGGTCAGGGAAGGAACCTTGCCTATTTTCCACTGCTTTAATTCGATGGTGAAGCTTGCTCCTTTTTCACACCTGTTGGTGTATATCCGGCCTTCCATATTGTTCTCTATGATTATTTTGGACATATAGAGGCCGATGCCCACTCCCTGCCCCTCTTCCTTGGTGGAGAAGTAAGGCTCGAAGATTCTGTCACTTATCTCGTCCGGTATGCCGCAGCCGTTATCTTCAAGAGTCAGTTTCACCAGATCCCCTTCGGGTTCGACTATAAGCTTTATGAGGCCTGATTCTGAGGAGCCTGCGCTTCTGGATTCTATTATGGCATCTCTGGCGTTTGATATGAGGTTTAGCAGAACCTGCTTAAATTCGTTAGGGTAGCCGTATGAGGTAACGCATTTTATCTGGCTGGGCAGTTCCATGCCGCCGGGTTTGAACACAACCGCATGTTCGCCGTAGAAAATCTTAAGCTCTATATTATTGTTGATAAGCTGCGGGTTTATCAGCGAGAGCACCTCACGCATGACCTCACATATGTCGAATATTTCCTTTTCCTTATCCGGTTTGAAAAAGTTGCGGAAATCATCAATGGTTTTAGACATATAGGCGATCTGTTCCATGCAGTGATCCCTGAACTGGGCAATGTAGTCCATGTTCAGCTCGCCGTATTCAAAAGCGTCCTCCACATCCTGCACATAGAGCCCGATTGTGGTCAGGGGCTGTCTCCACTGATGGGCGATGGCATTTATCATCTGCCCCATGGCCGCCAGCTTGGACTGCTGCATAAGCATCTGTTCCTGAATCCGGTTATGCTCAACCTCTTCCTGAACACGTTTTTCCAGATCCTTCTTCTTCTGCGCAAGTATCTGCTGGGTTTTTTTGCGGACTGTAATATCCCTTATGACTATCTGAACGAATATCCTTTCCCCTGCGGTGAATGAGTTGGTTGCGATTTCCGCGTCAAACTTGTCACCGTTCTTGCGGTAAAGCTCTTTTTCCAGATGCTGTCTGCCTTCTTTGATGAGATTAGGCATATTTTCATCAAGCTCAAACTCAGGGAAAAGGTAAGTTATTTTTCTGTTTTTCAGTTCCTCGCAGGTGTAGCCTATCTGCCTCTCCACTGCGTTGTTGGCATCCTGAATCACTCCTGCGGAGTCCATTATGATGATAGGATCGGCCGAGGTCTGGAAAAGGCTGCTGTACTTTTCCTCGCTGTTGCGGAGTTTTTCCTCCGCCTGTTTTCTGTCTTCAATTTCTTTTATAAGCAGACTGTTGATTTCGCTGAGTTCGCCTGTCTTTCTCTTAACCTTCTTTTCAAGGAACATGCTGATAAGAAACAGGAGAACAAGGGGGGTGCTCAGGGCTATGATTATCAGCCGCAGGGTGGAGGAAAAGCCGCTTTTCTCCTTTACTCCCATCCATTTATCAAGTGATTTGTGGTAAACTGAGTCCTTGCTGTTTTTCATTGCGGCTATGTGTTTGTCGATCATAACCGAAAGAACCAGACTTTTCTGCTTGCTCTTGGGCATCCCGAAGCGGATTTCTATGGGGTGTATGAGAATGGGGGTACGCCTGACGTTGTAGCTGTTTTCATTAAGCTGTCCGAAAAGCCTGTTCAGAAGCCCGGCATCCGCCCTGCCGGAATCAACCGCTTCTATTATTTCGCGGTAGCTTTCGGCGTAAACGAATGTTGCGTCTATATTGAAGGATTTGACAAGGTTTTTGAGCCCCTGATCGCTTTTAAAGTATATGTCGGATTCGATAACGGCTATTTTCTTGCCCTGAAGATCGGGTATGGAGGTTATTTTCTCCTTTTCTCCGGAGTAGATCTGTCCCCAGTTGGTGAGAACTGTTTCGTCATTGAAATGGTAAATCGCTGCCCTTTCATGTGAGAAAGCAATGGGGAAAATGAGATCGGCCTCGCCGGTGTCAAGCATCTCAAGGCAGCCGTCCCATGTTGAGGTTATGTAGTTTATTTGCAGATTTTCCTTTTCCGCCACGTAGTTTATAATATCCGCCCCTATGCCGCCAGGATTATTGCCGTCTGTAAGTTTTATCATGGGGGGATTATCGTAAATACAGTAGTTTACGGTCATTATATATTCGGGCGCACCAAAAGCTGCTGATGTTGAAAGGAATATACATAAAAATAAAAGAATTCTTTGCATTGCGGAACTCTCACTGTTCGATGCTTATCTGCATATCCTAATTTCAAAGAGTTTATTAAGCAAGCGGTAATAGCTATAAATGAGTATCTGTATTATGAAATACGGAAAAAAATCAAAACGCCTCCTTAAGGAGGCAGAGGAAAAGCGGCGTTCAGATTCTTATGAGGAAAAGGGAGCTGTTATACATTTTTTGTATACTGGCTGCAGTTTATGCAGTCGCCCTGACATTCGCCGTTGTCAAACAGACGGATACATTTTTCGATGGTTCCCTCAACACTTTTCACGCTGCAGTTGTGAATCTGAAAAAGGGGAACATTCTTCTGTTTGGAGATGTTTCTCGCTTTGCTGGCCACTCCGTGAGCTATGTTAGAAGTAAGAAGAACTATGGCATCACTGTTTTCCAGAATGTCCGCTATGTGGGTCTGTTTCTTGAGAATAACCTTGGTTTTCACGCCGAGGACCTTGCCTGCGTTTATGTAGTCCTTTTCAAGCCTGTCCAGCCCGCCTACTATTGAAACTGTCATTTTGCGTCTCCTTAAACATCGCTAAATAAGTTAGGTATGACTAAATATACCGGGGCGGTAGGATTCTGTCAAGCGGATCATTGAAAAATAATTGTCAAAAGATCCGCGGGGCAGTATTTGCTATTTAAAATATAGATTTTATAGATTTATGTCAACGGGTATTCAGCGGGCTCTGATTCAGCCCTGAGATATGTCGTCCGGCTCTGTTTCTTCAAGCTCTATAATGAATTCCGCTCCCCCTTCCTCCCTGTTCAGCGCATACAGCCTGCCGCCCATATTATTTTCGATTATCACCTTAGCCATATAAAGGCCTATTCCCGTCCCTTTGTCAGGGTTTTTGGTGGTGAAGTACGGTTCGAAAATTCTATCTGAAAACTCGGCGGGTATGCCTTCACCAGTATCTTTCACTGATATGCGGACTATGCCGTTTTCCGAGGTTACGGAGATACTTATCAGCCCGCTTCTCTGTTCTCTGTTTTGCACCTTGACTATCTCATCCTTGGCGTTGTTCAGTATATTCATGATCACATGCTTAAATTCATTGAAATAGCCGTCTACATATATATCACAGTCTGATTTTCCTCTTTCCGCGCCGCAGGAAAAATCCACGCTGATGGAGTTGTTGGAGATCTGCGATGCCATGAGGGATATGACCTCAAGCACGGCTGATGGTACGTTGATTTTTGTTTTCTGCTTGCTCGGCCGGAAAAAATTGCGGAAATCGTCAATGGTCACAGACATATGATTTATCTGCTTCATAGCATCGGCCACAGTGGAGGTTATGTATTTATCATTTATTTCACCGCAGAAGTGCGCCTCTTCAATGTCCTGAATGAGAAGCGCAAGTGCATTGAGCGGCTGCCTCCACTGGTGGGCTATGGAACCTATCATTTCCCCCATTGCCGCCATTTTTGACTGCTGAACCAGAAGCTGCTCCTGTGTGCGGTGTTTTTCTGTTTCCTCCTGAACCCTTTTTTCAAGGTTTTTGGAAAACTCCTCAAGCAGCACAGTTTTATCAGTGAGTTCCGCAGTGCGTTCCTGCACCTTCTTCTCCATCTGGTCATAGGCCTTCTGTAAGGAGTCCTCCCACATTACCCGTTTCATGGCTCCGTCAAAAATGTTTTTGAAAAGCCTTAGAGTCGGCAGAATATTTTCATATTCCCCGGAAGTCATCTGTTCCTCAAATTCGAAAAGGATTACAGAATCGTTCTCCTGCTCAATGCTCATTGAGGACGCAGCAGCGGATATGGTGCGTCTGCTTTTCAGGAAATGCATGGCGGACTGGCTTTCATTGCTGTGCCATACTGAACCGACAAAGAATTCGGGCTCTTCCGCCGTGCGTTCAAACAGCCACCTGCTGAACGCCTTACACTCCTCAGTTCCAAGGGGTGAATTGGACGGATCGTACCTGTAAAGCATTTTGCACTGGTCCGGTGTCCTTTTGTAAACCGCCGCTCTGGATGCACCTATAAGTATGCTGAATTTTATCAGTGAACTGCGGAATATTTCATCAGTGGGCATGGATGAAAAGCTGATGAATCCTGCCGAGATGTCGCTGACCGCTTTTTCCGCCTCAAGGCTCTTTTTCAGTGCGTTTTCGGCGCGCAGCTTATCCTGCAGATCCTGCTCAAGCTTAAGCCTGTAGTCGTCTATGGTTTCCATATATCTGTTGAAGTGATCAATCAGTCTGCCTGTTTCATCTTCGGTTTTTCTTGTGAGACGGATGTTTGTGCCGCCTTTTTCTATTGCCAGCGTAAGTTCCTTTATGGGACCTGTGATATTTGCACTGAGCCACACTGTAAGCGGGATAACCGTAATGACTGAAATGAGAAAGACAGCGGTAAGATAAACCTTGAGCCTGAAAAGCGGCAGGTATATCTCATCCAGATAGCTGGAGGAGGCTACTATCCAGTCAAGCTGAGGGATATATCTGTGGCTGGCTACTTTCTCCCGGAAGGCAGTTTCACCGGGGTTTTTCCATGGGTAATATGTGTCGCCGTTTTTTTTCTGTATCATTTCGCGGATGAAGTACCTGCCGTTCATATCCGCTTCGTTATATACGTTCGTGCTTTCGATAAGAGGGTGGATAAGGACATTGCCCGATGAATCTATCACATATGCGTAACCGCTTTTGCCGAATTTTTTTGAGAGAATGGCGTCCCTGACCTCTTCAGCTTCAAGAATATCCCGGAAAGAGGCGGAGGGAACAGCCACGGTTATGCACCAGCCGGATGAGGGGATTGTATAAGTTCCTGAAATATAGTGCACGCCGTCCCTTGCGAAACGTTCGGTGATGAGGGAGGCTTTTCCGCAGGAGGCATTTTCGGAGGCGATACCGTAAACCAGAAGCTGCCCGTCTTTATCCCTTATGCTTACGGAGGCATCCCTGAGAGGGGGTTTGGAAGCCGTTTCCAGCATTGAGGAGCGGTCTGCGCCGTTTACACGCATTGATTCAAGGACAGAGGAACGCTCAAGCAGAACCCCTTTGAGGTATTGTTCCGAAGCGCTGTCCACAGAGATTTTCACCATGTCCGCCAGGCTGTCGGCATAGATGTTAATCTGTTCGGATATTCTGTCCCTGAGCTCGGTTTTTATTATGAAATACAGCGCAATGCTGCTCAGAGTCAGTATGCCGAAGAACAGGAGGACGGCGGAGAAAAATATTTTTTGCTGTATGCTTGTAAAAATCACACGAGATCTCATTGTCTTTATACCGCCGCAAATTTGCCCGTCAATTTAATGATAACCGATCTTTGTTAAAAAGTCCCGAAACAGGGCTGAAAAAGTATATTTTCCCGCACAAAAAATGTCATAAGTCTGTCTGTGAAGCCTTTAGCGTGCATCTCAAGATTTCCGCTTGCATATTCTAAAACTTTGTCTTATCTATGTACGGGTTTCGCCGTTGTTAAATAACAATAAAGTTGTCAAATATTTGCAATCAGGTAAACCATAAGAAAAGTCAGGAGATTGTTTATGTTCAGGCGTTTAATTTTAATTATTGCCGCTGTGTGTTTTATTTTGCCTTCGGCGGCGTTTGCGAGCGGTTTTGCGATTAACGAGCAGGGCGCAAAAGCTCTCGGTATGGGAGGAGCATTCGCAGCTCAGGCTGACGACCCCACAGCAGTTTACTACAACCCAGCAGGTATCACCCAGCTTGATGGCACTCAGGTTTCACTGGGTTTCTCGCTTATTCGCCCCACTGCTTCTTTTGAAGGCACTTATATGGGCAGCCCCGTTTCAAGTGAAACGGAGGACAAAACATTTGTAATTCCCAACCTCTATATAACTACAAAAATCAACGACAGACTTTCCTTCGGTTTCGGCTCTTTCATAACCTTCGGCCTCGGAATGGACTGGAAGGACGACTGGGCAGGCGCACATCTTGTTGGCGGAAGGAATGCTGAAATAGCCACATACACATTCAACCCCGTCCTTGCATATAAGGTAACAAACGACCTCAGCCTTGCAGCAGGTCTCGTTTACCAGAGAATGGACGTGACTATAGAATCTATGACCACGCCCGCTGCCCTTGCGGGCGGTATCCCATCCGCTCCCCTCAAACTTGAGGGAGACAGTGATGCATGGGGCTGGAACATCGCCGCTCATTACAAGCTCGGTGAAAACTGGCGTTTCGGCGTTAGCTACAGACCTGAAACGAAGCACGAGGTTGAAGGAACAAGCAAAACCGACTCTCTGCTTGCGGGAATGTATGAAATAGCAGGCGATTTCAAAGCTGATATAACTCTGCCCGCTGTGACTTATGTTGCTGCTGCATGGTCAAACGGCAAATGGACATTCGAACTCGACGGTCAGTACACAGAGTGGTCTTCATATGATGAGCTTAATCCTGAGGGTCTTTCAGGAATAGGTGTCAAACCCAAAAACTGGAAAGACGTATGGGCAATCCGTTTCGGCGGTCAGTACAAGCTTAATGAAACTGTTGACCTCCGCGCGGGTATAATCAGAGACTACAGCCCCATCCCCGATGAGTGGGTAGATCCTATGCTCCCCTCCGGCGACAGATGGCTCTACACTGTGGGCGCAGGCTTTCATATCGGCAAAAACTTTGACCTTGATATAGCATACAACTACCTTGACGATGAAAACAGAAAGTTCGACAACGAAGCGGGCAATGTCGTGAAAGGTGCTGATGCCACAAGGATCAGAGGCGAGTTTAAAGACATAGACGCGCACATTTTTGCAGCCAACCTCACTTACAAGTTCTAAAATACTCAGCGGGAAATCCTTCATGGGTTTCCCGCTTTTATTTCCAATATTTTTTATCCCTAATTTCTTTCAAATTCCTTATTAATGCTGTATAGTAGGCTATGAAACAGTTTACGGTTATTTTTGTACTTGTGTTCATGCTTTTCGGGTGCGATTTTTTCCTCAGCATCAGGTCGGATCACGTCAGAGTGGACATAGGCGATAATGTTTCTGATAACAAAACAGACAAAAACAGACATATACTTTACGTTTATGCCATAGGTGAAAAAGAGCCCTTTTCCGCTGTTGACCTTTTTTCCGGTTCATTCTTTTACGCTTCGGATAACGGAACTGAGAAAACAGGACTGACGGCTGCCGCAAATGTGCGGACAGCCTCTGTGGAAGGACGCTTCGGCAGGGCAGAGCTTGTTTTTGCAGATATATGTGAAAACGGAGCAGTTCAGGAGAAGGATGCAGCAGAAGTAAGGCGCGGATGGGAAAGCTATGCCGCAGCCTGCGATTTCAGCGGATGCGCCCCGGACGGTTTTGATATTTTTGCCTATGCGGAACGTAACGGATTTGACGCTTACTGCTCAGCAGAATAATTTCCATGGTGCTTTGCCGTGAACAGAAGAACTTTTCTGAAACTTGCAGCCGCTCTCCCCGCAGCCTCATGCTTTTTGAGCGCTGAGGATGCCCTTGGCTTTGTGTATCCTTTCCCTGACGGAAAAAGTGACCCGGCCGCGGATATATGCCGCATTGAAGACGGGCAGAAGATATACAACAGCGAATACTTCAAAAAAATCAAAGAGTTCAACCACAGCTTCAAGGATGATGTGATAGCCTCTCCCGCTGAGTTTGCCCTCATTCAAAGCTGCAACGGCAAGCTGCGCGAACTTATGAAGTTTGTCGGCTTCGGCAATTTCAATGTACTTTCCTACCGCGATGCTCTCAGCACCATGAGCCTCAGGGGAGCCCTCACCGAATTTACCCCGCAGGAGAAAAACTTCATGGAGGAGTTTTTCCGGCGCAGCGCATCTGTTTACGGCTTCTACGGGGACAGGATTTTCAACAGCCTTTACGATGAAGTAAAGGACAGGCATGTTTTTAAAATGCCCGGCACAGGGCACTTCATATACAAGGGCAAGGCGGAGGCCACCTACGCAAAAATCACCGCAGATATGAAAACGCTCATCCTCACCTCCGGTGTGAGGAGCATTGTGAAACAGGCGGGGCTTTTCCTTGCAAAGGTTGTGGAGACCAAGGGGAACCTTTCCATGGCTTCGCGCTCCATAGCGCCCATAGGCTACTCATACCACGGCACAGGCGATTTCGATGTAGGCATAAAGGGTTGGGGGCATTTCAACTTCACTGACAGGTTCGCCACCACAAGGGAATATTCAAGACTCTTGGAAGAAGGCTACATGCGCATCCGTTATGACAGAAAAAACCCATACGGCGTTCGGTTTGAGCCGTGGCATGTTAAAGTTGTCTGATTCTTTGCTGCCTGCGGAGCACCGCATATGAGGAACCGCACCCCCTTCATCCATAAGTTCTACATAGCCGTAAGCCGTTATATGGAAAACGAGCTCACAAACCATGCCGGTGCTGTTGCCTACTACTTCCTGCTTTCGATAATTCCCATTATACTTCTGATACTTACCATTTTTGAGTCCTTTCTGGACAGCCACGCGGCGTTCTCCGAGGACTTTTTCCGTCTGCTCAGCAGTTTCAGCCCTAACCTTAACAGAGAATTTCTGGAAAGATTCGGCCTGAGCAGCGGCGCCGCCGGAGCGGTGGGGATCTTCGGCGCACTGAACCTGCTATGGACATCAAGGCTGATTATGGCCTCTGTGCAGAGGGCGTTTGATGTCATATTCCCTTCGCCTAAAAACAGAAATTTCATAATTACCGCGGTTATTTCCATAGTAATCATTCCGGCGGTGTTTCTGCTGGTAACTTTCTTTGCCGGAATGCGACTTGTTCTCGGTTTTATAAGCGAAATGCTTATGCAGTCCGGAGTGGGGGCTGAGGTGATAGGCAGCCTCGGCGGGCTTGGGCTTATGCTTCCTGTGTTTGCCGCTTTCATCGGTGCATTCATCTGCTACAGATACCTTCCGGTTCGCCGTCCGTCCACATCTGCTGCTTTCAGCGGGGCGCTTCTTTTCGCTTTTCTTCTGTTTGTGCTGAAATTCGCTTTCAGCATAATGACGGGCATGGCGAAAATGAACATGCTTTACGGGGTGATCGGGGCTCTGATAGCCCTTCTTCTCTGGGTATATCTCGTTTGTCAGGTTTTTTTCATCTGCGCCGAGTTCGTGTACGTCTGCGACAGAACGGACATTCTTGTGATAAACAAGGTTTTCAGCGTTCACAGCGAAGAGAAGCGCAATATTCTGGAACGGTTTTTCTTCGGGCGCAACTCATCGATGATGAAGCGCTACTCGGATTTTTACCCCGAAGGTGCTTTGCTTTTTAATCAGGGAGACACATCGCGCGAGGTTTATTACGTCTACAAGGGCAGGGTGGATGTGTATATAGAAGGGGCGGAGAAGCCGATCGGAATAATCAGCGAGGGGAACATACTTGGCGAGATGGCAAACCTGCTCGGAACCCCAAGAACAGCCACCGCAAAAGCCGGGGAGGACTCGGTTATATTCAAGATAGAGCCTGAGGCGTTCCGCGAGCTCATCGGCCTGAACCACCGTCTTTCATTAAGAATTATTAATTCTCTCTGTGAAAGGTTGAAAGATATGGATGAAAAGCTATACTTATAACCTGAAAACAGTTTTTTCTGTTTTTATTTTATTGTGAGAGAATTTTAATGACTGAACTGAATGATTTGAAAAACCTGTCAGCCCTTTTTGTGGAGGATGACAGCTACGCCAGAAGAGCCATGGAGAGCATCCTGCGCAATATTTTCGGGCAGGTTATTATGGCGGACAACGGCAGGAACGGGCTGGATGTTTTCGGCAAATCCTCTGTTGATGTTGTGATAACGGATCTGTGGATGCCTGAGATGACCGGGTTTGAGATGATAGCCGGAATGAAGCAGCTTAACCCGGAACTGGTGGTGGTCGTGATGTCTGCCTATGATGTGCCGGATTATGAAAAGCGTGCTGAAAACTTAGGTATCTTCGGGTTCCTTAAAAAACCTTTCACCTTATCCGACTTTGAGACAGTGCTTAAGCAGGCCGGATGCAGAGCCGCTGAAATCAGGCGCTTGAAGCAGTAATCCTTTTTTTATCAAGTTTTCCCTTGATCTGTCAGCTTAAAGGCGTAGTATACCCTTACGGGGTATATGTATGAAAGAAGAAAGCGTAAAACTCAGCATAACCGGAATGACATGCTCTGCATGCTCATCACGAATAGAAAGAAAGCTCACTAAACAAAAAGGCATATCCGAAGTGGCCGTAAACCTCAGCACAGCGAAGGGGCGGGTGGTTTATGACGGGGAAATTCTCAATGAGGAGGACATTATCCGCCTCATTGAGGACATAGGCTTCGGAGCCGCCAAAGAGGCGGGCAACCCGGCAGAGGCCGAAAGGCACACCAAGATAATCCTCATTCTTTCCGTTATTTTCACCCTCCCCATGAGCCTCTCCATGTTTGATCATGTATTTGAGCTCAATGTTTTTCCCCTGATTTTTATGAATAAGTGGGTGCAGTTTGTGCTGGCATCGTTTGTTCAGTTTGCGGGCGGGTGGCGGTTCTATAAGGGGGCTTACGCCAATCTTAAGCACGGCTCAACCAATATGGATGTGCTTGTGGCAATGGGAACCACGACAGCGTACCTGTACAGTGTTGTGAGCATGTTTTTTGACGGGCATCTGTACTTTGAGGCTTCAGCTATGCTGATTACCCTTGTGCTTCTCGGCAAATATCTGGAAGGGATAGCGAAAGCCCGCACGGCGGATGCGCTCAGGAGCCTGATGGAGCTCGGTGCGAAAACCGCCGTTGTGCTCCATGACGGCAAAGAGGCTGAGGTGGGCGTGGAATCGGTGATGGTCGGTGAAACCCTTGTGGTCAAGCCCGGAACAAAGATTCCCCTGGACGGGGAGATCATCTCCGGTTCTTCTTACATAGACGAATCCATGGTTACGGGTGAGAGTCTGCCTGTTCTGAAAGAAACAGGAGCAGAGGTTACTGGCGGAACCGTGAACGGCGGCGGAACACTCCTCGTCAGAGTAACCCGTGTGGGTGCTGATACCCTCCTCAGCAGAATCATCCGCATGGTGGAGGAGGCTCAGGCGGTTAAAGCGCCGATCCAGCGCATGGCGGATGTTATCTCGTCATACTTCGTGCCCCTTGTGATTATCTTCGCCCTTATGGCCTTTGCCTTCTGGTTTTTCATACTGGGTGCTGGATTTACCAAGGCAATTATCATATTCACCAGCGTTATAGTTATCTCCTGCCCCTGCGCTCTGGGACTTGCCACGCCGACATCAGTAATGACCGCAACAGGCAGGGCGGCCTCCTTCGGGGTGCTGTTCAAGGGCGGTGAGCATCTGGAAAAACTCAGCCGCACAGACACCCTTGTCCTTGATAAAACAGGAACAGTTACGGAGGGCAGACCCGCAGTGAGAGAGATCGAAACTGCGCCCGGCTTCACAAAGGATGAGGTGCTGAAATTTGCCGCTGCTGCGGAAACGCTCTCAGAGCACCCACTGGCAAAGGCGGTTATTGAAGCGGCAGCGGGGCTTGAACTTCCCGCGGCGGAGAATGCCGTGACTGATGCGGGTAAAGGAATAAAGGCGGATGTAAACGGCAGAACGGTGACAGCCGGAAGCAGAAGGCTTATTGAAACCGACTTCTCATCTCTTGAAAAGCAGGCGGAAGAGCTTGAGTCCCTCGGCCGTACTCTGGTTTATGTAACAATAGACGGACAGGCGGCAGGGCTGCTTGCCGTTTCTGATAAAATAAAAGACGATGCGGCGGCTCTCGTGGAATATGCCGGAAAACTGGGTATGGAGGTCTTCATGCTCACCGGAGATACAGAGAAGGCAGCCGAAGCCGTGGCGCGTGAGGCGGGGATAAGGAATGTCATAGCCGGAGTTCTGCCGGACGGCAAAAAGGAAGTAATCGAAAAACTTAAGGCAGACGGCAGAACCGTTGCCATGGTGGGTGACGGAATAAACGATGCGCCTTCTCTCGCCCTTGCGGATGTGGGGATAGCCATGGGTACGGGTACTGATGTGGCCATAGAGACTTCGGGCGTAACATTGCTTAAGGGTACAATGAAGGAACTCGGAATCGCCCTGAAAATAAGCAGAAGCGCAATGACTAACATAAAGCTCAGCCTGTTCTGGGCGCTGATATATAACATACTGGGAATCCCCCTTGCGGCAATGGGCTATCTCAGCCCGGTTATTGCGGGTGCGGCTATGTCGTTCAGCTCGGTTTCTGTGGTGCTGAATGCGCTGCGGCTTAAGAGGTGGAGCCCTGACAAATATTTAAGGAGAGTGCATTAATGGAAAAAGCGGAACTGAAAGTTGACGGAATGAAGTGCGGACACTGCAAAATGGCAGTGGAAAAAGCCCTCGGCGGCGTTGCCGGTGTGGCATCGGTTAAGGTGGATCTCGCCTCGAAGTCGGTTGAGGTTGAGTTTGACGGAGCAAAGGTGAGCCTTGAGGAGATTAAGGAAACGATCACTGATGAAGGTTATGAGGTAAAATCTTGAAACACGCCGACACTCTGGACAGGCTTAAAAAAATTCAGGGGCAGATAGGCGGCATAATCCGCATGGTGGAGGACGGTTCATACTGTATAGACATAGTGAACCAGATCTCCGCCGTGCGCGGCGGGCTGGATAAGGTCACGCTTATGGTTCTGGAAAAACACCTGAAAAGCTGCGTTTCCTCCGCCATCAAGGAAGACCACCCCGACACCGCCATCGAAGAATTGATGGGCACTATCCAAAGATATATAAAATAATTAAAGCCCTACAGTTCCATGGATGGAACTGCGCCGTGCGCAGCGAAGCCTTGCTCTGCAAGGCGCGAGCGTGTGTAAAATCAGGCAGGATGCACTGATTTTACTATCAAGTCGAAGAATTGATGGGCACTATTCAAAGATATATAAAATAATTTAACCTCCGCAGCCCTCACAAATGAGGGTCTGCGGAGGATTTCTCAAATACTGCTGCTTTCTGCCCTAATTAAACTGATAGCCGCATACCTTGTGCGAGCCGCTGTAGTAATCCTGCCATCCGGTAGTCTGAGTCTGAATCATCTGGGCTATACCATCCACAGTTTCGGATACGGCGATGGATGTGAGGTACTGCTTCACGCTTGTAGCCGTTGTTCCGTAACGGATTACAGCAACAATAAGATCCCCTATGCGGCTGTTGGTATCACCGCCCATTTTATGACCCGCAATGGAGATATTAAACTTCGAAGCGTATTTATAAGCCTGTCCGGCAGTGGCAAAGGCAAATCCCCACCATGAACCGCCCACAAGTGTTTCCTGAGCGATGAGCTTGATCAGATAAGCCGCATCGCTTATGGCAGACTGAGCAAGGGCGCTTCCGGGTCTTTGATACCAGTGGATATTCCAGTGATCCGCCACCTGTCCGTGTATTGCCCATTCGCTTACAGCAAGTCTTATCCCTCTGCCGAATTTGGGGGTTCTGAGGCTGCTCCACGGGCTCTTGTTGCATATCCCTGATGTAGCTCTCACCGATGCATCATCATGAGAGTGGAGATCCTCCATTGTGATTTTCTGATAAGGTGTCCGCACTGTCCTTGCCGCAGTGGCTCCGGAGAGAGATGAGCTTCCCGCTGCGGAGAGATTGTCCGATAAATCGTAGGTTCCTGTGGCGGTGGCGCAGGATGATTCCCCGTCCACCAGCACAATTTTCCCGTCTTTATCATGAAGACATGCTGCTCCGTGCTCGTCCCCTTCGTTTGCGCCGTCAAGGTCATCGTTATATGTATGAGTGTAGTATTCGTAATCCGTATCAAGATACCCGCCGCCTGTAATATTGGGTATTATGAGCGCTGCCTCCGGCATGAGCGCGTCAACAGCCATAAGGCAGTCAACGTCTTCATTCATTTTAGCTGTTCCGTGTATCCTTCCAAGGGTTGAAGAAACCAGATTTCCGGAAGCGCCGAACACAAATTTTGCATCATATGAGGGGATCTGATGGCTGTTCAGATTTTCCAGAAACCATATAATCAGCCCGAAGTTACGCGCGACTGCTTTTTCCTCCTCCTCGCTGACTGAATCGCTGTTTTTGCTCAGGAGTGCTCCTGCGTGGCTGTTGCTTAAGTCATCCACAAAGAAAACAAGGCTGGCGCTTATTGCATAATCCCATTCCGCTGCGGCAGGGTTTATAAACTCGTTGAAGCTGTCATCAGCCTCTATCTCAGATACAACATCAGAACAGACTGATAAATCGGGATTCTGCGATGTAAGCTCAAAAGGCAGTACGACATTAAGGGTAATCACCGATTTCTGAACTCCGGTTTCGGTGTAAACCCCGTCTGCCACGGAGATGGATTTAAACTCAACCGACTGAAGGTTATTCAGGGATGCTATGTCATTCACACCGCTGAAAAGAGGGAAGTTTCCGACAGCCTGATGGAGCTTGGCGGTCACCGAAGGGTGAGTGAATATTTCGTCAATAAATTCCGTGATTTCGTTCTCGTATCTTGCTGCGGCACTTTCGCCCAGAGTTTCTTTCAGGGCTTCCCTGTCCAGCCCGAACGCCCAGCCTGCCATATTGTCTCTGGCTGCGTATGAGGCGTAATCAGATAAGGGCGAATCGCCTATCTGTCCGCTGAGAAGGCTGGTCTGTGTGAGGTTGAAAAGACCTGATGAACTGAATGTTGCGGTATGTCCCGTTTCCGGTTCTGGAAGCATGGAATATACCGACTTTTCGCCTTTTGAAGATCCTGAGCCTGAACCGCACCCTATTGTGAATATTGGCAGGCAAATTAGAGTAATAATAAAGATATTGAGAAACTTTCTGCGCACTGCACACCTCCGACTAAAGAGATGATACCATATTTCATATAATTGTCAGGAAAGTGACATGTTTTTTTTACGGTGAATGCATAAAAAATGCCGGTCGCATTGGGGGCGCGACCGGCCAAGCATGTGTGTTAAGGAGGGGAGGGAAAATTTCCTTGTTTATAAGATTGGTTTCTGTCTTTTATTTGTCAACAAAAAAAGTCCGAATTAAGCGAAAAAATTTGCACACTAACTTTTCCTGTTCCTCATAAGCTCTTTAAATCACGAAAAATGTGGTGTAAACTGACTAAGTTATTACTCCTCCGGAGGGGAACATGCCTAAGATAGACGCATTTTTCAACCATTTGATGAACGAGGGCGGCAGTGACCTGCACCTTTCCGCAGGTGTGAAACCGCAGATGAGAAGGCACGGCGAGCTTACGGAAATCCCCTTTAAGTATGATAAACTCACCAATGAAATGTTGACGGAGCTTCTTGCTGAAATATGCAGTGAGGAACAGTGGAAGAAGTTTCTGGATAAAAAAGATTTGGATTTCGCTTACGAGATTCCCGGCAAGGCGCGTTTCCGTGCCAATTACTATTACCAGAAAAGGGGCATGGGCGCTGTTTTCAGGATAATTCCCGATACTGTCCTCACTGTGGAGCAGCTTGGTCTGCCGCAGCAGGTGCTGAGGTTTGCAGATTACAGCAGGGGACTTATCCTTGTCACCGGAGCGACTGGAAGCGGCAAATCAACCACCCTTGCCGGAATAATAGACTACATCAACAAAAACAGGCCGGATCACATCCTCACTGTTGAGGATCCGGTGGAGTTTGTACATAAACCCGCCAGATGCCTGATCAACCACCGCGAAGTCGGCGCACATACACAGAGTTTCGCCGCTGCCCTTAAGGCCGCTCTCCGTGAAGACCCTGACGTTATTCTGGTGGGTGAGATGCGCGACCTTGAAACCATTGAGCTTGCCATAACAGCCGCCGAGACGGGACACCTTGTCTTCGGCACTCTGCATACCAACTCCGCCGCAAAAACGGTGGACAGGATAATAGATGTTTTCCCCGAAGGCAGACAGGCGCAGATCCGCGCCATGCTCAGCGAATCCCTGAAAGGCGTTGTCTGCCAGCAGCTTTTCAAAAGGACGGACAAACCCGGCCGTGTGGCGGCACTTGAGATAATGTTCGTGAACAGCGCCATAGCCAACCTTATCAGGGAAGGCAAAACCTTCCAGATTCCATCCAGCATCCAGACCGGAAAAGCCGAAGGGATGCAGCTTATGGACGGGGCAATCAAAGACCTGCTTACTGCGGGCAAGATCTCACCGGAGGAGGCATACGCCAAATGTTTTGACAAAAAGGCGTTTGCTAAATATCTGGATACTCCCCCTGCGGAAGCCGAGGGTTAATGGACGGACTCACACTTACTAAAGCCGTCCGCCTGCTCAATGCCGAGTTTGCCGGGAGCAAGCTGAACCGTATCGGCGTTACGGATGATTCGCTTTATCTGTCCCTTTACTCTGAGGGAGCAAAATATATCCGTATCCGCTGCGGCGATGCACCGGCGCTTTTTCCTGCGGACAAGTGCGACGGCTCACAGTCCGACAGATTGGACGCTCTGAGCGGGGCCACGCTTAAATCCATTGACTGCCGCAGGTACGACCGTCTTGTGCGGTTCACTTTCCTTAAGCGCCGCCCCAGCGGAAAAATCATCCAGTACAGGCTTATGGCTGAGCTCATCGGCAGAATGTCCAACGCAGCCGTGATTGACGGTGAAGGGACTGTGCTTTTTCTGCTGAACAGAAGCAACGCCGATGCTGACAGGGCGTTCGGCATAGGTGAAAAATACTCCGCGCCGAAGGCAAACAAACGTCTCAGTCTGGAAAATCATGAAAACTGCGGAAACTTTGCCGAGCTTGCGGGTTTTTACCCGCTCACGGTTAAGCATGCGGAAAAGCTGAGGGCATCGGGCTTTTCGTTTGCAGAAACCTGCATGTACATAAACAGCTGCATCCTTGATGATGACAGGTTTTACATAACGGAGAACGGAAAAGTGATCCCTTTTAAGTCTCCGGAGGCGGAGGAGAGTATAGATCTTGCTCAGTATGCCCGTATTCTCAGCGGGGATGCGGAGATAAAAAAGAGCGGCGCAGCGAAGAAGCGTCTGCTGAAATTTTATGAGAAGCAGCGCAAAAAATATACTTCTCTCATGGCTGAGCTTGAAAAGGAGCTTAAGGAAGCCTCGCTCTGGAGGGACACTTATGAGAAAGGCATACTGCTGCGTGACAACCTTGCCGAGATAGACGGACGCACAGGGGAGATGGAACTCAGTTTCTACACCGAAACAGGGGTGGAAAAGCGCATATTTGTGATACCCGAAGGCGAAAACCCTTCCGCCCTCACGGGAAAGCTGTTCAGAAAAGCGGCTAAGATGGAGCGCTCCGTTTTCAGGATAGAGGAGAGAATCAAAGAGATAGAGCAGTTTCTGGAAGGTATAGAGGAGCAGATCTACTTCATAGAAAGCTCCGCCGGAGAGGAGGAGCTTTTAGCCCTTGAGGATGAAATGCGCCGCGGTGACAGAACAAAAACCAAGCAGGAGATAAAGCAGAAGCAGTTTATGTGCTTTCAGCTTCCCTGCGGCAAGGCGTACGCCGGGCGAAACTCGGTCACCAACCACCGTCTGGTTTTTCAGTTCGCCAAGCCTGATGATTACTGGTTCCACGCGCAGAAAATACCCTCCGCCCATCTCATACTCCGCTGCGAAACCCAGCCGGATGAGGATGACATACTGCAGGCCGCCGCCATAACCGCCGCTTTCAGCAAGCATAAGGGCGAAGCTAAGGTAACTGTCGACTACACAAGGAAAAAGCACGTTAAAAAGCCCAAGGGCACACCGCTGGGCTTTGTTATTTATCATAAATTCGGTTCGGTAACCGTTCAGCCCGCGCAGGAAGAGGAGCTTGACAGGCTGAAAACGGATTAACTTTCTGCTTTTATTGGAAAATAGCTATTTCGGTGTTAGAATTATATAAATATTTATTCAGGGTGAAAGGTGTCAAATTCCAACTCTCTTGGCAGAACCTATTTTCTGACAAGTCTTGCCGCTGTTTTTCTGTTCGTTATTCTTTTTTCCTCGTTTCTTGCCTATCACGAGTATAAGGACTTTGCCGTCAAAAGCGCCGAAGTTGATGAACGGCTGCTGAGGGAAGGGAAGGAAAACCTCCAGACAATGACATACCGGGTTGCCACATTCATTGAAAATGAAAAAAGCCTCGCAGAGGAAAAACTGAAAGCGCAGGTGAGAAACAGGCTGAACTACGGTTACGGTTTTGTGGAAAATATCTATCTCAAATACGGGAAAACAGAACCTAGGGAAAAAGTCATCCGGAGGATAACCGAAGTTTTCTCTGATTTCACATTCGGTGCGGACAGCTATTTCTTTATATTCGATAAGGACTACAGGCAGATACAGGGCGACTTCGGTCTGCCGCATGGTATAAATCTTTTTGAAATGACGGACTATAGGGGCAGGTACGTAATCCGCGAAATAAAGGAAACTGCCATGAAGGGCGGCGGTTTTGTCACCTACCAGTGGAAAAAGCCCGGCGTGAGCGACTTCTCCTACGGAAAAATCTCCTATGTACGGTATTTTGAACCCTACGGACTGATCATCGGTACAGGCGGCTATGTTCAGGATGTTGCGGAGGATGTCAAGAGGGAGGCTTTACAAAGGATAGGTCATCTCGTCAGCAATGATAAAGCATTCTTCTACATTCTGGATAATTCCGGCCGCGTACTTAGCCATTCCGATGCGGGGCTCATAGGCAAAAACGCAGATGAAGCAGATAATCCTGTGAAGCAGATGGCGCTTAAAAGCATTCTGGCATTTGCAGAAACTGACTCCGAAGGCTATTACGGTTTTGACTGGGTGCGTGACGGGGCGGGTTCCCCTTCCTCCATGGCATCCTACAACCTTAAATATCCTGAATGGAACTGGGTAATAGGCTCTGCGATATATGTTGATGATGTCCGCAGAATAATAGATCAGGACAAACACGAGCTTCAGATGGGTCTGCTCAGGTCAATGTCCATAGTCGGGCTTTCATTTATAATTGTTTTCGCGACAGCGTATTTCATCGCCAAGCGCTTTTCCGGCATGCTTGAGGGCGAGTTCCGCAAGTTTCTGGACTTTTTCTCCGGTGCGGCGGAAAACGGCGCTATTATAGATGCAGAGAGTATGAAGTATGAGGAGTTCAGGCAGCTTGCCGTTTACGCTAACCGGATGAATGAGGAAAACAGGCTCAACACAGTGGAGCTTGAAAAGGCAATGGACGCAGCACGGAAGGCGAGCAGCACCAAATCCGAGCTTATTTCACATATCAGCCACGAGCTGCGTACCCCGCTGGCAGGTGTTCTGGGCTTTATTGAGCTTCTGGACGGAACAGAGCTTGATAAAATTCAGAAAAGATTCCTGCGCATCATAAAACACAGCTCAAGCAACCTTGTGGGCGTTGTGAACGATATACTTGATTTCTCCAAGCTTGAGACCGGAAGCCTTGACCTTAACTACGACAGGTTCAGCCCGCTCAGCACATTCGAATCCATGAGCGAGCTTTTCGGCTTCATGGCTTCGGAAAGCGGTGTTGAGTTCGCATTCTATATTGACCATGATATTCCGGCGGAGCTTTCCGGGGATGTGGTGCGAATCAGTCAGGTTCTCTCAAACCTTGTGGAGAACGCTGTCAAATTCAATTCTCCGGGCGGTTACGCAAAGCTAGACATCACCGCTGTTAAAAAGAGTGACGGTTCCGTCCGCCTCCGTTTCAGCGTGGAGGACAGCGGCACAGGGGTCAGCGAGGAGAAAGAGGCTGAACTGAGAAAACTTTTCTCCGAGTATGATACCGAAATTGCCGAAAGATTTGAAGGCTTGGGCGGCATAGGGCTCAGTGTCTCATCTGACATAGTTAAGCTCATGCACGGTGAAATAGGTTTTTCAAGACCTGAGAAGCAGGGTTCAGTTTTCTGGTTTGAGCTTGATTTCAGAGTGATCAGCCCCAAACCTGCTGTGGATGCGGAACGGGTGCGCGACTGCTATTCCGCTGTTTTCGTCAGTGATGAAATGGGTGAACCGGGCGTGACCGAAAACCAGATAATGCGTTATCTTGAGGCCTTCGGCAATGAGGCAGCATATTTTTCATCCCTTGAAGATATTGAGAAACTTCCGTTTCTGGATGTGGTGTTCTATGTCTATTCTGAAAACACAAAGGAAAAATTTCTCGAAAGCATCCGCACACACGAGGGTGTACCCATTGTCCTTGTGATGGATATGCATAAACGCTTCGAAGAAGAGGGGCTGAGAAAACGTGCATCCTCGGTTCTGCTGAAGCCTATAGGGATTTCAGATATTTATGAGTCCGTTTATATCGCAGTAAGCTACATGAATGACGAACCCGCCGGAGATGAAAAGCAGACAGGCAGAACCGCCGTATTTCACGGCACGGCTCTGGTTGCGGAGGATAACCCCGTGAACCAGAAAATGGTCAGGCTGATCCTCAAGGAGCTTGGGCTTGAGAGCGTCTGTGTGGACAACGGGCGCAAGGCTGTTGAGGCATTCAGGCAAGGCGGGTTTGATATTGTGATAATGGATATAAACATGCCGGAACTCGGCGGAATCGAGGCGGCAAAGCTGATAAACGAATATGAAAAAATAAATTATCTTAAGCATGTGCCCGTTATAGCCCTCACCGCATACGCCATAAAAGGGGACAGGGAGCGTTTTATGGAGGCCGGAATGGATGATTATCTTGCAAAGCCTGTGGGTATTGATATTATGAGGGAAACATTACAAAAACATTTGAAGGGCGGTAATAACGGATGAAAGACACTCCTCTTTTTAAAAAAGCTCTCTTTCTCGCTGCAAGGCGCGCCATGCTTGAGAACGAAATGATTGTTCGCGAGTTTGTGGAGCACAATCTTCCTGCGCACTACACCGAGCAAGACATGGAGGAGCTCTGTGAGCTGCTTCTCAAAATTTTCGATAACGATCTTTTTGATATAGTCATGGGGCAGAAAACCTCGGAGCAGTTCGAAGGACAGTACAATGTGCGTCTGCTTAAGGATATTGAGAAATACGCCGCAATCTACCGCGAGAATAAAAAGATAAAAAAGTAACCCTCCGCTGGGGCTTGTTTTTCAGAGCATATGTGCGTATATTTATCCCCGTTCTTACTTTTTTAACAGGTGATTTATGTATCAGGAAAGGTGGATGCTTGTCCGCGAGGACATGACATGGGACGAAGTGCGCCCTGAGGAAAAGGGTGGCGTGTTTCATGTCCATATTTATAAAAAGAAAAAGGATCTGGAATGCTCCCTTGCGGCAAAAAACGAAACCACAAAGGTTTACAGACTTAAAGATATGATAACTGACGAAATTTACGATTTGGTGGACTTCGCCGAGATGGACAGAATGTTTGAGGAAAACAAAATCATCTTCCGCAACCGCAGAGGGCTTCATAAAGAAGTCCGCAGGTATATTGACTTCAGCCTTACATGAAAAAACGCATAGGCTTCACCACCACAATACCCGTTGAAATAATCCTCGCCGCCGGGCATGTTCCGGTGGATCTCAACAATATATTCATAACCGACAAAGACCCGACCGCCTTTATCGACTACGCGGAGACGGAAGGCCTTCCCCGCAACATCTGCGCTTGGATCAAGGGGATATATACCGCTGTGATTCGGGGTAGTATTGACGAGGTTATCACCGTGACCGAGGGGGACTGCAGCAACTCCCACGCACTGGCGGAGCTTTTCATGGAGCACGGAATACCCGTTCACAGCTTCGCCTACCCCTTCGGCAAGGAGGACAGGCGCAGCTTTCTTGAGCGTGAGTTCCGCTCGCTGGCAAAATCCCTCGGCACAACATACGAAGCCGCAGAGGAATACACAAAGCGCACAGACCCCATCCGCGCGAAGCTCCGCAGACTGGATGCTCTTACTGCACAGGAAAAGGCATCAGGGTTTGAGAACCACCTCTGGCTTGTGACCTCCACCGATTTTAATACGGAGCCTGTTTCATACGAGGCGGAGCTTGATGCGAAGCTGGCGGAGATAGAGGCGCGAGGCAGTGCAGGACGGAAGATACGCCTTGGCGTTCTGGGTGTTCCCACCATTTTTGACGATATGTATGGCTTCATAGAGGAGAAGGGGGGATCCGTTGTTTTCAACGAGATTCAGAGGCAGTTCGCCATCCCCAGTACAAATCCGGATTATATATCAAGATACGCCGAATACACTTATCCGTATGATGTTTTCGGACGCATTGCAGACATCAGGCAGCAGACGGCGGAGCGCCGAATAGACGGACTGATACACTACGTGCAGTCGTTCTGCTACCGCCAGATGCAGGACATTACCATTAGAAAGCATATGGACGTGCCCGTGCTCACCATAGAGGGAGATTCCCCCTCCGGCATAGACGCACGGACGAAAATACGCATAGAATCATTCATAGAGATGCTGGAGGCACGGAAAAATGACCGTTAAAGCGGGAATAGACCTCGGCAGCAGATACGTTAAGCTCGCCTTTCTGAAAGACAGCGAAATCACCTACCGCAGGTGGGACACGGCGGAGTTTTACCGCTCATTCGTGAGAAGAGGGGCTGAGGGGCTCGTCATAGATCTGGATGCCGCCGGACTTGAACATGCGGATTCAATAACAGCAACGGGTTACGGCCGCAACCTGCTTAATTTTGCAAACGCTAACGTAATCTCCGAGATAAAAGCACACTTCAAAGGCGCTCTTGAAGCCACAAAAGAGAAGGACTTCGTTCTGGTGGATGTCGGCGGGCAGGACAGCAAGGTTATCTGCGTGCAGAACGGATATATTGAAGACTTCGTGATGAACGATAAATGCGCCGCAAGCACAGGGCGCTTTCTGGAGAACGCCTGCGGCATACTGCGGATAACTCTGGATGAGCTTGCGGAAATGACCGAAAACCCCGTGAAGCTCAGCTCCACCTGCGCCATATTTTCCGAAAGCGAAATAATCGGCAAAATAGCCGAAGGCTACACAACGGAGGAGATCGGGGCGGGCGTTAACGAATCCATAGCCCGCAGGCTGTACCCGCTTATGAAAAAATTCAGAGCTGAGAAAATCTTCGCCGCTGGCGGCGTGGCGGCAAACAGTGGGCTTATACACTTTCTCAGCGAAATGGCGGGAAGAAAAATAGAAGTTCTCCCCGACAGCCAGTACAACGGATGCAGAGGTTGTCTGGGGTATTGAGGTTTTATCCTTGTGAGGAAGGATAAAAATCGGTTTATTTGTCCTTGTCAAGAAGGATAAAGATACTTATATTTATCCTTGTATGGGAGGATAAACATGAGAGAAACCTTTAAAACCCTTATCACTGACTTTCAGGAACGCAAACCGGATAATATCATATCCAGAGAATATAATATTCCAGTGGACAGCGGAAAGATAGTCTCTTTAGTAGGTGTGCGGCGCTGCGGAAAGACAAGTATTCTTTTTGATATTATAAACTCCCTCAGGAAAAAGATTCCTTCCGAAAATATAATCTATGTAAACTTTGAAGACGACCGCCTGTTTCCCACAGAATTGGGCGATCTGAATCATATCATGGAGGGTTATTATGAGATGCATCCTGAAAAAAGGCATGAAACAGTATATGTCTTCCTTGATGAGGTGCAGAACATTGCCGGATGGGAAAGATACGTGCGGAGAATATACGATACCCTGAACATACGGGTTTTTGTCACAGGTTCTTCCTCAAAGCTTCTCAGTAAGGAGATAGCCACATCGCTCAGGGGCAGAACCCTCACTTATGAAATTTTCCCTTACTCTTTTGCAGATTTTTTAAAAGCAAAAGGTATAAAGGTCAATTTCAACAGTTCAGATTCCGTAAGCTATATAAAAAACGCTCTTAGTGAGTATCTCACAGACGGCGGATTTCCTGAAACAGTATTGCAGTCTGCCGATATAAAAAGACGTATTCTCAGAGATTATCTGGATCTGATAGTTTATAAGGATATAGTGGAGAGATACAGTATAAAAAATAATAGCCTGCTCAAGCATATAATAAAATACAGCTTTTGCAATATAGGCACACTTGTGAGCCTGAACAAGCTTTACAATGATCTGAAATCACAAGGGTATAAACTCAGCAAGGATACAGTTTTTGATTATTATTCATATCTGGAAGACGCTTATGCTGTTTTCAGCATTCCTGTTTTTAGAAACAGTATAAAGGAAGAAAACCGCAACCCCAGAAAAATATATTCAGTGGATAACGGTTTTAAGGGAGTTTACGATGCTTTTGTTACGGACGATTTCAGTAAACTATACGAAAATGCCGTGTTTCTGCATCTTCGCAGACAGACGGCTGAGATCTACTACTACAGCGGAAAACAGGAAGTAGATTTCTACTGCGTTGCAGAAGGTAAAAAGACTCTGGTAAATGTCAGCTATAAAATTGACAGCCCCAAAACAAGAGAACGTGAGCTAAACGGGCTTCTTGAAGCAATGGAATATTTTAAAATGAGCGAGGCTTATCTTATCACTACTGATGAAGAGGAAACATTTCAGCAAGATGACCGGACTATACATATTCTGCCGCTCTGGAAGTGGCTGTTGCGGTGATCTCAGGTTTTTGGCGCAACAAATGCAGAACGCTTTTATGCGATTGATGAAATATTATTTGTATAATAGTAGTTATACTTTGATTGTTACTTAACAAAATCAATGCATCTGACAATATAACTAAACGCATAACATGAATGTTGTGATGAGTGCTTGAAATAATCCTAAAAAGGAGCCTGTAAATAGAAGTGTGTAAACGTCGTATGTGTTAAACTAACATGCGAGGTTTATGATGAAATTCGACAAGGACAAACTGAAAGAGCTGCTTGCTGAAAGCGATGTAAAAACCACAGAAGACC